>NZ_VDCZ01000044.1 GCF_006491645.1 Flavobacterium profundi | reverse complement strand
ATACTCGAAATCCTATGAAATCTAGGATTTATTCTTGAAAGTTTATTAACTTCTTTGTGCAAAACTCCTTTATATTCAGTATCGTTCATTTAATGTTTGCTAACGTGTTGCCGCTTGTGGCAGTTGCGTAAATTTATAACAAAAGATTACAAGTACAAAACTCCTTATGGAATTTTCGGAGAAAATTCCGAACACAAGCCAAGCCTAGCAAT
>NZ_VDCZ01000043.1 GCF_006491645.1 Flavobacterium profundi | reverse complement strand
AACCACATTTAATTTGGGTACCAGGTGGAGATGCTGATGTATTAGCAGCTATCATTGCCGATAAAGAGTCGCCATTTACAGCTTATGTAACTCAAGCAGGTTCTCAAGCAGGTTCTCAAGCAGAATGGGTATGTTCCGTTTGTGAAGGTGCCGTTTTGCTCGCTAATACAGGTTTGTTAAACGGACATACGATTACAACACATTGGGCATTTG
>NZ_VDCZ01000042.1 GCF_006491645.1 Flavobacterium profundi | reverse complement strand
TGAACAAGTAGTTGTCGTATTTTCAATTAAAGATAAAGTAATCGTTTGATCAACCGTTGCTGCTGTAATTACTACTTGTCCATTTCCGGAAGCATCTAAAACAACCGTTTGAGTAGTTGTTCCTCCATCTAACGAATAACTTACTGTTGCATCTGCTGTACCAACAATATCAAATATAGCATCTTCTCCTTCGCAAATAGGGCCATTTCCTGTTA
>NZ_VDCZ01000041.1 GCF_006491645.1 Flavobacterium profundi | reverse complement strand
TTGATATTGGAAATAAAAGGATGAACAGAATCGCAAAAATAGTTAATGCAATTATTGGTCGAATGGTTTTGTTCATTTTTAGCTAAATGTTGTTTAAGGTTGCCGCTAACGTGTTGCCGCTTGTGGCAGTTGCGTAAATTTATAACAAAAGATTACAAGTACAAAACTCCTTATGGAATTTTCGGAGAAAATTCCGAACACAAGCCAAGCCTAGC
>NZ_VDCZ01000040.1 GCF_006491645.1 Flavobacterium profundi | reverse complement strand
ATTGCTAGGCTTGGCTTTTGTTCGGAATTTTCTCCGAAAATTCCACAAGGAGTTTTGTACTTGTAAATTTTAGGCTAAATTTACGCAACTGCTACAAGCGGCAAACCGTTATAGGGCATTTTAAAAGACGACAGTAACAGATGAAAATATTAGGACTGACAATATCATTTTTACTTCTTTTTACTTCATGTAAGGAGACAAAAAAAGAGACTTTTGA
>NZ_VDCZ01000039.1 GCF_006491645.1 Flavobacterium profundi | reverse complement strand
GCAGCTGTTGATCAAACTATAGATGTAAGCCAAATTGCAGTTGGAAGTTGTGTAACACCATTAACAGATACAGAAACTATAGTGGTTAATCCATTACCAAGTATAACAAGTATAACAGGAAATGGCCCTATTTGCGAAGGAGAAGATGCTATATTTGATATTGTTGGTACAGCAGATGCAACAGTAAGTTATTCGTTAGATGGAGGAACAACTACTCAAACGG
>NZ_VDCZ01000038.1 GCF_006491645.1 Flavobacterium profundi | reverse complement strand
GCTGTAATTACAACTTGTCCGTTTCCTGATGCGTCTAAAACAATCGTTTGAGTAGTTGTTCCTCCATCTAAAGAATAACTTACCGTTGCATTTGCTGTACCAACAATAGTAAATATAGCATCTTCTCCATCACAAATAGGACCATTTCCTGTTAGACTCGTTACACTTGGTAATGGATTAACCACTATAGTTTGTGTATTGGTAACTACTAATGAACAAGTAGTTGTCGTATTTTCAATTAAAGATAAAGTAATCGTTTGATCAACCGTTGCTGCTGTAATTACTACTTGTCCATTTCCGGAAGC
>NZ_VDCZ01000037.1 GCF_006491645.1 Flavobacterium profundi | reverse complement strand
TAACGGTTTGCCGCTTGTAGCAGTTGCGTAAATTTAGCCTAAAATTTACAAGTACAAAACTCCTTGTGGAATTTTCGGAGAAAATTCCGAACAAAAGCCAAGCCTAGCAATTGCTACAAACGGTTGTTAGCGGCTGCCTTGGCCTTAAAGTAATAAATGATAAATAATATTTGTCCAGCAATAAACATTGAATTTAGCACCAAAATTATTTGTTGAGCTCTTTCCATTGTTTCAAACAACTTTTCATAATTGTAAACAATTATCATCGGTGATATTGGGAATAAAGTATCAATTACACTAGGAATTGTAAGTAAAAAATGAAGGATAAACCAAAACTTATTTATTCTATGTTCTTTACGGTAAAGTTTCCAATATCCAAAAACAACAGCAGTCAAAACAATCATTTTGACGATTCCCCAAACAAAAAATGGTGGATAAACTGTCGTGTGCCATCCAGGAATGACCGAACTCGCAAAATCTAATGATCCAGTTAAAATTGATATTGGAAATAAAAGGATGAACAGAATCGCAAAAATAGTTAATGCAATTATTGGTCGAATGGTTTTGTTCATTTTTAGCTAAATGTTGTTTAAGGTTGCCGCTAACG
>NZ_VDCZ01000036.1 GCF_006491645.1 Flavobacterium profundi | reverse complement strand
AACGGTTTGCCGCTTGTAGCAGTTGCGTAAATTTAAACCAAAAGTTTACAAGTACAAAACTCCTTGTGGAATTTTCGGAGACCCGAGCACAGAGTGCGAACTGATGAAGTAAAATTCCGAACGCAAGCCAAGCCTAGCAATTGATACAAACGGCTGTTAGCGGTAGTTTTTATTTGTGAATTTCTGTAATTGCTTCGTACAATTTATCTTTCCATTCATTCAATAAATCATGTAATTTTAGAACAGTTTTTTCTTGATTGCTGATGAAAAGTTTTTCGCCCATAAGATATGAACTCATATTTACTGAATAAGTTTCTCCATTATGATTAAAATATATAGAACTATGAGAAACATCTTCTGGCACATATTTTCCATTAAACGTTGAGTAAAGTTCTTGTAATTCTATTTGTTCAGTTTCATTTATCTCGTTTATAGTTTCAATAATATTTTCAGGGATTAAATTACTTTTATAGATTGAGTATAATCTTTTTGGTACTGGATATTTATACCAAACAAGTTTAATCTCGAATGATAAATCTTTGTGAATTAATAACGTGATATTTCTTGGGATTTCACATAAACCGGCGGAATAATTATACACTAGAAAATATTCTTCCTTCAATGTTTTATCGGAATTCAAATATTCGTCTCTAAAATTGTCGATATTTAATGATATTTGATTTTTTTAAATTACCGCTAACGTTT
>NZ_VDCZ01000035.1 GCF_006491645.1 Flavobacterium profundi | reverse complement strand
TAACGGTTTGCCGCTTGTAGCAGTTGCGTAAATTTAGCCTAAAATTTACAAGTACAAAACTCCTTGTGGAATTTTCGGAGAAAATTCCGAACACAAGCCAAGCCAAGCAATTGCTACAAACGGTGGTTAGCAAACGTTATTTCAATATACTTTTGGCATTAATAAATTTAATCCATAAAAATAAATTATTCCAATAATTAAAATTGCGATAAAATTTAATTTTAAAGTTTTATTTTTAAAGTCAGACCAGATAGTTTTTAATTTTTCTTTTTCAGAATTGACAACTTTTGTATTGGCTAAAAAATCTCCAATTCTCCTTTCAGGATTATATAATGCAACAATAACTTCTAAAGGCCAACCAATAGCAATTGTTAAATTTCGAACAAAGCATTCTAACTCATTTGCTGCTTTTCCGGTTTTTCGATTAATAATTTGATATCCTAAAAGTCGCTTTGCTGGACTTTTGGCATTGAAAAAATCTTTATTAAGATATATAAATATTAAAAAAAAGAAAATTATAGAAAAAGTTCGGTTTTCAAATTCTAATATTCCGCTTATCATTAGAATCATGGGTATAAACATTATAGGAACTATAAATATACACATAAGAATATGATCCAAAAGCATACTCGAAATCCTATGAAATCTAGGATTTATTCTTGAAAGTTTATTAACTTCTTTGTGCAAAACTCCTTTATATTCAGTATCGTTCATTTAATGTTTGCTAACGTGTTGC
>NZ_VDCZ01000034.1 GCF_006491645.1 Flavobacterium profundi | reverse complement strand
TACTTCATCAGTTCGCACTCTGTGCTCGGGTCTCCGAAAATTCCACAAGGAGTTTTGTACTTGTAAACTTTTGGTTTAAATTTACGCAACTGCTACAAGCGGCAAACCGTTGTGCGTCATTGAACCAAAACATCGTGCCAAATGAATTAATAGGATTTTTTTAGAAAATTAATAATTGAAAAAGTGTATCAAAAACAATTTCCAACTTGTAAAATAAAAGGAAGTTTAGAGCCTACGGAATTCGAACATATGTTTTCGAAAGGTATGATTCCAAAAAAATGTAGTGAATGTGACTTGATGTTCGAAGGTGAGTGTAGACGGAATTCTGAAATTACAGGTGAATATACAAGACTTGATTATGGGAAATGCGAGATTGAAGGAAAAACTGAACCTGTGCGCATTGAAATTGACAGTAATGGTTATGAAATTTTTGTTCCTGCAAAGTGCGAACATTGTGACTATTTAAAAAAGGACAAATACCGTGGATATATTTGCACTTTTGAAAAAAACATTTGGGGTGACTTTCCTCGTTCTCTTGATTGGGGCAATTGGAAGCCAAATTTTCCAATAATTGGTTTAGGAGCAAATCTAAAACTGACAAAACATTTGATTATTCTGATAGAAAATGAAAAGACAACTGAGGCTATAAAAGAAATAAAACGATTGAATAATGGAATTGAATTTAAAGAAGCCATCGAATCAGTTTCACTTCTAAAAAAGAAAATAGATAAATATTATTAAACAACGAACGCACAACAATGGCTATAAGTAATTGCTTGCTCTCGCCTACTTCTGAAAATCCTCGCGGATTTTCAGCTTGGTGTGTACTTGCAAAGTTACATGCTAAACCACGCAACTACTCATAGCCGAGACCGTTAGCGGCAACCTTAAACAACATTTAGCTAAAAATGAACAAAACCATTCGACCAATAATTGCATTAACTATTTTTGCGATTCTGTTCATCCTTTTATTTCCAATATCAA
>NZ_VDCZ01000033.1 GCF_006491645.1 Flavobacterium profundi | reverse complement strand
CGTTATAGGGCATTTTAAAAGACGACAGTAACAGATGAAAATATTAGGACTGACAATATCATTTTTACTTCTTTTTACTTCATGTAAGGAGACAAAAAAAGAGACTTTTGACCTAAACTCATTTCCAAAGGAGTGGGTTAGACTAACAGACAAGGAAGGAAAACTTGTTGTATATAATTCTTGTGACGCAGGAAATTTGTTGTTGACAATTTCAAACAACAGAGACCATTTTGAATTATTACTGCACGGACAACAAGAAGATTATGACTTTGAAATATTGGAAACAACTCTACTAAATGACACGATTTTCTTAAAAGCAAAATGGAAAGGCTCTAACGAAAAACAAGACTTCAAATTCTTTTGGGCAAATAAAGTAAAAGGCTTAGGAAGGTTTATTACAACATATTCAAGCGGTTTTACCGCAGACAATTTATTTGTAACAGGAGACAAGCAAACAAAGTTTGAGAAATTTAACCAACCTTGCCGAGAATGCTGGGGAGAAGAATGTGATGAAATTGAAAAGGACATAGAAAAAAAAGACAAACCTATTGAAGCTATTAAGGAAGTATTTGAGGACTATGTTCAGAATCAAGAATCAACAGACTCTCAAGACAACAAAGATTTAATGATCAACAGCCTTAAATTACTTGACAAGGTGACAGAACCTAACGAGTTAGAAATTTTAATAAATGTTTGGATGTATTATGACCCGACAGATTTTCCAAGCAGAGATTTAGTTATTAATGTTTTACAGAAAAATCGTTCAGAAAGTATCCAAGCAATAAAAATAAGAATAAATAACAAAAAAGAATGGGAAACAGATGATACTGCTCCTTATTCTGAACTCAATTATTTATTGAAACAACTTGAATCGAAAAACGCCCTATAACAGCCGTTTGTAGCAATTGCTAGGCTTGGCTTGTGTTCGGAATTTTCTCCGAAAATTCCATAAGGAGTTTTGTACTTGTAATCTTTTGTTATAAATTTACGCAACTGCCACAAGCGGCAACACGTT
>NZ_VDCZ01000032.1 GCF_006491645.1 Flavobacterium profundi | reverse complement strand
CGCATTCTATGATAAAAAACAAGTAAAAATATAAAATAATCAACAGGCAAACTTATACGTGTTTATGTATGGAGTTTGTCTGTTAATTACAGCAAATACTCTGCTTAAGATCTTACATTTTACATTGTTTAAAACTAGCATTGCATTTTTACCTTCTTCTTTCTTTTTATTATAGTATTGTTTTAGCTGTGGGTCATGTTTTACAGCTACTAAAGCACACATTTGTAATATAGCCTTCATCTTTTTATCTGCCATATGATTAACTTTAGTTCGTCCTTTAATACTAGATCCAGAAGTATGTTCAAAGGGTGCTGTTCCAGCATAACAAGCAAACTTTCTTGCGTTATCGAAAGCTGTAAAACCTTTTGTAATTATTAGCAAATAGATGGCTGTTTTATCTCCAATACCTGGAACACTTTTAACCAATTCAAATTGATTTTTTAATTGTATTTGATTGGATATTATGTCCATCATTTCTTTTTCAATGGTTTTTAATGTGGCTTTTAAGAACTTTATTGTTTTGCTATTTATTCCTACAATTGATTTATAGATTTGTTTTGGCATAAAGTCTTCATTTTCTTTTGTTGCTTCAAAAAGCTTAAAAGATTTCATTACTTTTTCTCTTTCTGTAAAAAGCAACTTTAGTTGTAGAATTTCTTTTTCAGGCAATTCTGTAAGTTTTAGTTTATCAATGTGTCTGATACTATACCAAGCGATATCTTTAGCGTCAGTTTTATCATTTTTACCTCTTGAAATACCTTTAGATCTTTTGATTTCTATTGCAGGGACTATCCAATAATCAAGTTTGTTTTCAGACAAAAAACAACTTAAAGGAAAGGTGTAAACACCTGTGTTTTCACAGCAAAACAAAACAGTCGATAAATCTACTTTTTGCCTTTTAAACTCTTTTAAAATAGATGCAATTCCCTTTAAATTATTTTCAATAATAAAATGATTACAAATTTTGGAAGCTTGATTATCTAAAATAACTACATCCAATTTAGATTTTGAAATGTCAATTCCTACGTGAAATAAATACTTTTTCATAACTTTGAATTTAAGATAAATAAATAATGTTGAAATTCTTTAAAGCCTTTATTAGACCACTATGTCTATCATTCTATTTGAAGTAATTCAACAGGATTCAAGGAGAAGACAGAGGACTAATGCGCGATATAAGTCACAAGCTTAGCGGATTTAATAGTTCACCTCTGTTTTCCTTTGAATAAATTTAGTGATTTTTAAAATGCAAAGTAAAGGCGGATTTACAATCCGTGC
>NZ_VDCZ01000031.1 GCF_006491645.1 Flavobacterium profundi | reverse complement strand
TATACACTAGAAAATATTCTTCCTTCAATGTTTTATCGGAATTCAAATATTCGTCTCTAAAATTGTCGATATTTAATGATATTTGATTTTTTTAAATTACCGCTAACGTTTCGTGGCTACAAGTAGTGGCGTGAACCAGCACCAAGCCATAACAAATATAAACTTATTTTAGAAAATTCGGAGACACGAGCACAAAGTGCGAACTGGTGCAACAATTTTCGGAATAGTACTGAACCAGCCATTACTTGTAACCGCTGTTAGCGGTAGTGTTTATTAATCGGACCAATTTTCAATATTTCCATTATCTTCAATCCAAATTTCAAGTATAATATCTTCCCTGATTGGTATTCCTTTTCTCTTAATTATGTCAAATTGTAAGGTTGATAATGCGTTTTTCATTGATTTTATACAATGATTATATTCTCTTTTAGTGAAGAACTCTTTTATTTCCTCATCACTCCAAGCCATCCTTATATCACCGACTTTTCCATCTTCATTAATCGTTATGATATATTTGTCAGAACAATCAAATTTATCAAGTTTTTTCCAACTGTAATTTTTTACTCTATCAAACAAAATATTCTTGATTGAGTCTCTTTCTAATCTTTCAATTCCATTTTCAATATCAGTATAATTTTCCTCATCACTAATTTTGATAACCTTTCCGTTTTCAATTTTTATGACTGTCTCATAAAGAAAAATTCTTTCAAATACGCCATCCCACCGAAGCATTGTGTTTTTGTCATTTTTTGATGGAAAGCTAATAATTCCAGTGTACCAATCAACAAAAACTTTATTGTTTTTTATTTTTTCTCCAAAAATTTCGGTTAAAAATTTTTTTGAAGTTTGCTTATTGAAATTCTTTATTGAATGACAATTAATAATATCAATGACAAATAAACTATCATTTTCAAATTTATAGATTGCTTGATAGTCACGCCAACAATTGAATGAAGTTCCTAAACTTCCATCAACTGAATTTCTAAAACTTAACCCAAATAATTGACCATTGTCTTTTTCCTTTTGTTGAAGGAATTGTTCCACAATTAGATTGTAGGTTGGTATTGTATCATTTTTGAAAATAATGTAATCTGGAACTTGTGGACTAGCAAAAAGTCCATGAGGTAAAATTAAAAATGCTAGTATAGATATTATATTTATTTTCAATTCGTCTGTTTTTTAGATGTGTGTGAACATTACCGCTAACGGTTTGCCGCTTGTAGCAGTTGCGTAAATTTAGCCTAAAATTTACAAGTACAAAACTCCTTGTGGAATTTTCGGAGAAAATTCCGAACACAAGCCAAGCCAAGCAAT
>NZ_VDCZ01000030.1 GCF_006491645.1 Flavobacterium profundi | reverse complement strand
TGAGTTGTCCTAAAAAAGGTTGACTCGTTACTATATCAAAAATAGTTAAATCGGAACAGAATTAATTCTGTTCCGATTTATTTTTTTCCATTGTTTTAATTCTATTGATTTTTGTTGATGTGCTAGGTTTGGTGTAGTCATGTTTATTGACATATGTATTCTTAAATTATTGTATAACTTAATAGCTTGATTTACTTGTTTTTTTAAGTCATGATAATTTTTAAATGCTTCATGTAAACCAAATTCTTCTTTTAATATTCCATTTACTCTTTCAGCAACAGCATTTTCATAAGGATCTGATTCTTCTGTCATACTTATTAATATGTTGTTTTGTCTAAGCAATTCTGTGTACTCTCTACTACAATATTGTAGTCCTCTATCAGAATGATGTATTAATTGATGATGAGTAGTTCTATTAACAAGAGCCATTTGCAATGCTTTTATTGTTGTTGAACTCATTAAATTATCAGCTAATTGATAACCTACAATTTTCTTAGAACAAGCATCCGTTAATAGATGTAAATAATACGTTTTTTCTTTTGTTCTTAAATACGTTATATCCGCAACCCAAACTTGTTCTGGCCTATTGAGTGGGATATTATTTATTAAATTAGGATAACGTTTCATCCAATGTCTTGAATTAGTTGTCTTATAATAGCGTCTTACTTTAGGTACTTGTAAATATTCCGTTTTCAAAAAATCTAAAAAAACATCTCTTCCAATAGAGATATTGTGCTTTATAAAATCTTCTTGAAGCATTATATAAAGTTTTTTTCCACCTGTTCTAGGCAATTGTTTTCGAATATTTAGAACAAGACTTCTTATTATATCTGGATTGTATTTTATTAATCTAGCATTTGATTTTCGCTTATAAAAAGCTTGCTTTGTATACCCAAACAGTTCACATATCTCATAAGTAGCCAATAGGCTGCTGTTGGTTATTTCTTCGACTGCTTGGAACCAGACTTTTTTGTAATATCAATCTTAAGCTCTCTCTCAGCTATTTCAATAAATCGTTTGAATACTTTTAACTCTTCTTCTTTTTTGGCCAATTGTGCTTCTAACTCTTTTATACGTTGTTGTTGAGGATCTTTCATAGGTCTACCAAATGTTAATTTATCTTCATAGGTAAATTTACCATATTTTTTCAACCATCTCGGGATACAATTATTGCCTAAAATATTGTAGCGTCTACGAAGTTCTGCTTTAGTGAATAATCCTCGCTCAAATTCACTTACAACTTGTCGTTTAAATGCTTCACTATAAAATTGTGGAGCTCTCTTTAATTTTTGAGAATCTTTTAATGTTGACATAATTCTATTTTTGTAGTCAACTTTTTTCAGGACAAGACA
>NZ_VDCZ01000029.1 GCF_006491645.1 Flavobacterium profundi | reverse complement strand
TGCACTGCCCCCAAAAAGTTAGACACTATTTGGGGGTATTTTTATGGAAAGAAAAGTCAAGTACGATTATGCATTTAAATTAGAATGCGTAAGATTAGTTTTAGAAAAACATTATTCTACAGAGTATGTTTCTAAATTGAAAGAATTAAATGAATCTAACATTAGGAAATGGATTAATTTCTATCAACATTTTGGAGAAAAAGGTTTACGTCCCAGAAAGAATCAAAGTTACACTGCTGAATTTAAGCTAAAGGTTTTACAAAATATTGACCGCAAACATTTGTCTTTAAGCCAAGCCTGTTTAAAATTTGACATTCCTTCAGAATCTGTTATTATCAAATGGCAAAGAGATTTTGCTAACTTTGGCACAGCAGGATTAGAACCCAAAGTTAAAGGCAGACTAAAAACAATGACCAATTTTAAGCGTAAAAAACCCAAATCAGACAAACCATTAACAAGAGAAGAAGAACTATTACAAGAGATAGAAAGACTTCGATGTGAGAATGCTTTACTAAAAAAGTTGCAAGCCTTAATCCAAGCCGAAGAAAAAGCCAACAAGCGCAAGCCATAATGGAATTAAGGCATAAGTTTGATTTAGAAATGCTTCTAAATTTAACTAATATGGCACGAAGTAGTTTTTACTACCATCAAAGATCAAGTTCATTATCTGATAAATACAAAGTCGTTAAAGAGCTCATCAAATCTATTTATGACAAACATAAAGGGCGTTATGGATACAGGAGAATAACAGATGATTTGAAAGACAAAGGATTTACTATTAATCACAAAACGGTTTTAAGGCTAATGAAAGTACTAGGATTAAAAAGTATCATCCGAGTAAAAAAATACAAATCCTATAAAGGCGAACAAGGTAAAATAGCACCTAATGTTTTAGAAAGAAATTTTAAGGCCACGGCTCCCAATCAAAAATGGGCAACCGATATAACCGAGTTTAATGTATCAGGAAAGAAACTGTATTTATCTCCTATAATAGACTTATTCAACCAAGAAATTATTAGTTATGAACTATCCGAGCGACCAGTGTTTAATCAAGTAGTAACAATGCTCAAGAAAGCATTTAAGAAAGTGCCAGAGAACACAAATCTGACATTACACTCAGACCAAGGCTGGCAATACCAAATGAAACAGTATCAGTATTTGTTAAAGCAAAAAGGAATCACACAAAGTATGTCCAGAAAAGGGAATTGTTTAGACAATGCTATTATCGAAAACTTCTTTGGAACATTAAAATCTGAACTTTTTTATATAAAAAAGTTCAGAACAATAGAAGAACTAAAAAAGGAAATAAAGCAATATATAAATTACTATAACAACGAAAGAATTAAATCAAATCTAAACAAAATGAGCCCGATAAAATATCGAGCTCATTATTATCAAAATTAAGTTTAAATTTGTCTAACTTTTTGGGTGCAGTCTA
>NZ_VDCZ01000028.1 GCF_006491645.1 Flavobacterium profundi | reverse complement strand
ATTGCTAGGCTTGGCTTGTGTTCGGAATTTTCTCCGAAAATTCCATAAGGAGTTTTGTACTTGTAATCTTTTGTTATAAATTTACGCAACTGCCACAAGCGGCAACACGTTGTATGCAATTAAAACGAACTCTTGAAAATTGAATTGGATATTAAGAAATACAAGTAAGTTAAAATATCATACGAATTTGAATATCTTGCTCAAACCAATTGAAAATGATATTCAGAATTTGAAATGGTTAATTTCGGATTTAGAAATAAATACATCTGAAATGGAAAAACTGCCAATTAATCACGAAAAAGATTGGTTTCTGATTTCATCTCAAGAAATGAAAGCAATTTGTGAAACTGACACTCAAATTGTTTGGGGAGCTTTTTCTGGAATTGACAAAAATGCGGAATTGAAAACTGACCGAATTGAATTTCCTTATGCAGATGGAAATGAAGAAATATGGAAAAACGGAAATTTACAAGTTGAGAATTCTAAAGTGGAGATAATTGCTTGGGACAGTTCTTACACGATTGTTAAGTTTACTGAAAAAGAAATGTCTGATAAGTTTAAAGAATACTTTGAAGAAGCAATCGAACTGGAAAAATATAAATGGAAAAAATAACTGCATACAACAATGGCTATAAGTAATTGCTTGTTCTCGACTACTTCTGAAAATCCTCGCGGATTTTCAGTTTTGTGTGTACTTGCAAAATTAAGTGCTAACCCACGCAACTACTCATAGCCGAGACCGTTACCAGCAAGTTTTCAGAACAATTTTCTAAAATGAAATATGGATTATAAATTAATAATATCAATAACTGCATTAGTAATTTCTTCAATTTCATTAATTTGGAATATTTGGATTAAAATTCAAGCTGAAAAGAAAAAAATCTTAATTCAATGTCACAAAATAAATTACGAAACAAATTGTTCATTTGTAATCACTTTGACAAATATTGGAAAAAAACCAATTTATATAAGGAGAATAGAGATATTTGAATTGGTAAATAAAGAGACGAAAAGAACTAATATAAATTACTCTGATTACAAACATTTGTTTGAAAATAAACCGCTTAATCCTGATGATTGGAGAACAGTTGTGTTGAAAGACCCAAAGAAAACAATTTTTGTGGATACCGAAACTGGCAAACTGAAAACTAATAAGGTTGTTATAGTCGAACCAAATAATAAAAAGTATAGTACTAAGTGGTTCAAACAAAATAATTTTAAAAAAACCAGCTGGTAACAGCGGTTACAAGTAATGGCTTGGTAAGTGCTATTCCGAAAATTCTCCGAATTTTCTAAAATAAGTTTATATTTGTTATGGCTTGGTAATGGTTACGCCACTACTTGTAGCCGCAAAACGTTAGCGGTAATTTAAAAAAATCAAATATCATTAAATATCGACAATTTTAGAGACGAATATTTGAATTCCGATAAAACATTGAAGGAAGAATATTTTCTAGTGTATA
>NZ_VDCZ01000027.1 GCF_006491645.1 Flavobacterium profundi | reverse complement strand
CCGTTTGAGTAGTTGTTCCTCCATCTAACGAATAACTTACTGTTGCATCTGCTGTACCAACAATATCAAATATAGCATCTTCTCCTTCGCAAATAGGGCCATTTCCTGTTACACTCGTTACACTTGGTAATGGATTAACAACTATAGTTTCTGTATCTGTTAATGGTGTTACACAACTTCCAACTGCAATTTGACTTACATCTATAGTTTGATCAACAGTTGCTGCTGTAATTACTACTTGTCCGTTTCCTGATGTATCTAAAACAACAGTTTGAGTTGTTGCTCCTCCATCTAAAGAATAGCTTACTATTGCGTTTGGTGTTCCTACAATAGTAAATATCGCATCTTCCCCTTCGCAAATAGGACCATTTCCTGTTAAACTAGTTAAAACTGGCAATGGATTAACTACTATAGTTTCTGTATTGGTAACTACCAATGAACAAGTTGTTGTCGTATTTTCAATTAAGGATAAAGTAATCGTTTGATCAACAGTTGCTGCTGTAACAATTACTTGTCCGTTTCCTGATGCGTCTAAAACAACCGTTTGAGTAGTTGTTCCTCCATCTAACGAATAACTTACTGTTGCATCTGCTGTACCAACAATATCAAATATAGCATCTTCTCCTTCGCAAATAGGCCCATTTCCTGTTACACTTGTTATACTTGGTAATGGATTAACCACTATAGTTTCTGTATCTGTTAATGGTGTTACACAACTTCCAACTGCAATTTGGCTTACATCTATAGTTTGATCAACAGCTGCTGCTGTAATTATTACTTGTCCGTTTCCGGAAGCATCTAAAACAACCGTTTGAGTGGTTGTTCCACTATCTAATGAATAACTTACTGTTGCATTTGGTGTTCCTACAATAGTAAATATCGCATCTTCTCCTTCACAAATAGGACCATTTCCTGTTACATTTGTTAACGAAGGCACTGGACTTACAACTATAGTTTCTGTATTGTTAACTGCTAACGAACAAGTAGTTGTCGTATTTTCTATTAAAGATAAAGTAATTGTTTGATCAATCGTTGCCGCTGTAATTATTACTTGTCCGTTTCCAGAAGCATCTAAAACAAGCGTTTGAGTAGTTGTTCCTCCATCTAATGAATAACTTACTGTTGTATTTGGTGTTCCAACTATATCAAAAATAGCATCATCTCCTTCACAAACTGGACCATTTCCTGTTACACTTGTTACACTTGGTAATGGATTAACCACTATAGTTTCTGTATTGGTAACTACTAATGAACAAGTAGTTGTCGTATTTTCAATTAAAGATAAAGTAATCGTTTGATCAACCGTTGCTGCTGTAATTACTACTTGTCCATTTCCGGAAGCATCTAAAACAACCGTTTGTGTTGTTGTTCCTCCATCTAATGAATAACTTACCGTTGCATCAACTGTACCAACAATATCAAATATAGCATCATCTCCTTCACAAATTGGACCATTTCCTGTTACACTTGTTACACTTGGCAATGGATTAACCACTATAGTTTCTGTAGCTGTTAATGGTGTTATACAACTTCCAACTGCAATTTGACTCAAATCTATAGTTTGATCAACTGTTGCTGCTGTAATTACAACTTGTCCGTTTCCTGATGCGTCTAAAACAATCGTTTGAGTAGTTGTTCCTCCATCTAAAGAATAACTTACCGTTGCATTTGCTGTACCAACAATAGTA
>NZ_VDCZ01000026.1 GCF_006491645.1 Flavobacterium profundi | reverse complement strand
AAAAGTCTCTTTTTTTGTCTCCTTACATGAAGTAAAAAGAAGTAAAAATGATATTGTCAGTCCTAATATTTTCATCTGTTACTGTCGTCTTTTAAAATGCCCTATAACGTTCCGCCGCTTCTCGTCAGTTGCGAACTGCGGAACTGCGTACTTTCTGCTAAGATAAAAATTATTGCGGAAAATGAACTTGAACTTACGGTAAATTTCGCAATTGCGAGAAACGGCTGTTATACACCGGTGTTTTGAGTTTCTATGTCACGTAACAATTCAACGCAAACATTTTCCATTTCCTATTCGGTTTCTTTTCCACTTTACTTTTTCTGAAAATATTTCATTATTCTCAAAAAAAAATTCGAGCTTCGCTCGTAATTTATCTTCTAAACCGTCGCGATTTTCGGCAACATTTTCCGCAAATATTTTCGGGTTTCTATTTTCGACACAAACTTTTTACGTAACATTTTCAGCGCAACTTTTTCAAGTCAAAATTTCCATTTCTGTTTTCGCAAACTTGGCAAATAGGAGTGAAGTTTAATCAAAAAGTTCTCGTCAGGAAAACACTGGTGTATAACGTTCTGCGGCTTGCTCTCAGTGGCGTTGCACCAACACCAAGCCATTACAAATATAACAAAACATTCTATTCAGCAGCGGATTTTCCGTAGGAAAATCCGGAAGTAGCCATTGAAGCAAACCGCTGTTGTAAGCTGGTTTTCTATAAAGTTTCAGTTATTTTTTCGTATTCAGTTGAGTTTAATAAGTAGTTATATTTACCTTCTATTTTCGGAATTTTTTCAGTTTTCACTTTTCTCTTTGGTCTTAAAATTATTACTTTCTGAGCGTTTTGTCTTTCACACCAATCAAACAAAGATTTTTTTAAAGTATTTTTATTATCCCAAACATAAACTTTTCCGAATGATTTTTCAATTATTCCAATTTCGTCAAATTCAGATTCTTTATTACTAAAATACTCTTTGCTACATTTCAAGATTAAATCGCCATCTTCGGCTTTCTCTTTAGCATAAACTAAATCACCATATTTATCTTCGTCAGCCATTAAGTATAAACCATAAAAAATTAAACCAATTATTAAGGTAATTGATAATAATATGATTCCAACAATGGTTTTCTTTTTAGCACTCATTTTTAAACTTGCTTACAACGTTTGGCCGCTTGGCGATGTGGCGGATTAAGGAAGCCTAACCATTCGGTTAAACACTGAATTTACAAGTACAAAACCAACTTCAAATCAAGCCAAATCCCGACATATTGCCAAACGGCGGTTGGCAGAAGTTATTTTTTTATTTTGAATATTATAGGAACTACATATCTTACAACTACGGGCTTATTTCTCTGTTTTCCTGGAATAAATTTAGGAAGTTTTTTAATTATTCTTTTTGCTTCTTCTTCAAATAATGTGTCAAATTTATCTTTTTTCAAAGGTTTAACTATTAAATTAATAATAACTCCTTCTTTGTCAATATCAAAAAGCACATGTACTTTTCGCTCAAGATTTTCTTTTTTTGCTTCTTTTGGATATTTTAAATTGTTATCAATATGTTTTTTTATTTCTTCTTCAAAGCATTTAAATTGCTCCCTTTTTTCGATTTTTTCACATGAAGAAAATAATGGAATTTGCTCTACAACTGAAATGGGAATTGGTGTCTCATCAATTTCTTCAAATGAGGGTTTTTCTTCATATGTATTTGTATTTGTATTTGTATATTTTGTTTCACTTTTATTAATATTATTCTCATTTAATTTAAATTCGATTGGAATTACTATTGAAACACTTACAATTTTATTTTTATCCATTCCGGGTATGAATTTTGGTAATAGATTAATTATCCTTTTTGCTTCATTTTCAAATACTTTTTTAAGCTCTCTATTGTCAGCAAAAACTTCTAACTTAATAATATTACCTTTCTCATCAATATTAAACGAGGTTATAACTCTTGATTCTGCTTTAATTTTTTTAGCATCCTCAGGATAAATTAAATTGCTTTTAATGTGAGAATTAATCATTCCCATTAAACAATCTATTTGAAATTTTTTAGCCACATCTTTACAGGATTCAGGCAATGGGATTTGTTCAACTGCATTAATGGGAATAGGGTTATCACCCAAATCTGCCGAAATAGTTTCAGTATTAATTTGTGCTTTCATATTAAATGAAATTAAAATCATAATCATAATGTAAATAATGTTTTTCATGTAATGTTATTTTTTAATTTCTGCCAACGTTTCGCGGCTTGCTCTCAGTGGCGTAAATCCAACACCAAGCCATTACAAATATAACAAAACATTCCATTCAGCTGCGGATTTTCCGTAGGAAAATCCGGAAGTAGCCATTGAAGCAAACCGCTGTTACAAGCAGTATTTTTAGAATTCTTCGTTTAAATATTTTTCAATTTCACTTTCGTCTTTTAAATCAATTACGACTGTTAAGTCCCAATCGTTTAATAGTAAGTTCATTTCATCGCCAATTTTCCATAATACACTTTTCAGTTTGTTTTTAGTTTCATCATTTTTATGGAATCTAAAACCGTCAACCCAAAAATCATGAACTAAATTGTCTTTTAAGGAAACGAAAATTTGAGCACTATCATAAACATAAGCAAAAGTATTTTCACATTTCCATTTTCCCGAACCATAACCCTCATAAACTTCTGTTATCTTTTCAAGACCTAGTGTTAAAAGAATTTTATCAAGTTCTTCAAAATCTATTTTCTTGTCAGCTATTGTTTTGGGACTTTCATCTCTTATATAAATATCTGTGAATCCATGTCCATCAAAATTTTCTCTAGAAAAGTTTTCAATCTTCTGATTTTCACTTTTCAGATATTCTTTATTTTCCCGAGGCAAAAATTCAACTTGATTGAAAGTGTCTTCGTGAAAATAAACACCAGTTTCATTTTCTTCGATTACGTTCTGCTGTATTTTTTTTCTTCTAAATATGTCGAATATGCTCATCGTATGTATATTGCTTGTAACGTTTTGCGGCTTGGCGAAGGTGGCGATTTAACCACAAATGTTCATACGAAGCACACACTTCAAATTTACGAAAAACTGTCATACGAAGCACTGAACCGCCACTTTTGCCAAACCGCTGTTAGTGGCTGGGCTTCTTTGTTTTCCGTCTGTCAGCAACATTTTTTGTCCTGCTGAATTGGTGGACAAGCAACACTTCCGTAGCTACAATAAACACAGCAGTCGCCTTGTTTTGGTTTTAGAACTTGTTTGCATTTTTCACATTCGTAAAAATATTGGCAAGCGTCTGTCGGCATTGTTTCTTCTTTCTTATGTCCGCAGTTGGGGCAAGTTATTGTTGATTGTAATTTGATTTCCATTTTAATTTTCTTTTTTGTCGGTTACAGAATATCCTGTTGAGTTTATTGCTTTTTCGATTTCAGAAATATTTGTTTTTGAGTTGTCAAATTCTATGATTGCATTTCCATTTTCATATGAAGCGTTTGAACTTATTATTCCTGTCAATTTATTTACTTCGTGATTTACGTGTTCTTCGCAACTCGCACAAGTCATTCCGCTAATCGTAAATTTTACTTTTTGAATATTGGATTTGTCCACTACTATGATTTGCTTTTCTTTCTTTGGGTAGAAAATGCTTGAATAGTATGGAAAGGCAAGCATAACGATTGCAAATGCTGTTACAATTCCTAAAAACATTTTTGACTGAATGAATTTTGGTTTTTCTTCTGTCTCACAGTTGCAGTCAATTTGCTTTTTAGGTTTCAACTTTTGATACCAAGCAAAACCAAGAACCAAAATTGTCAAACCGATAAAATACGGTCTGAAAGGTTCGAGCCAAGAAAAAGTAGAAGCAAGTCCGCTTGTTCCTGCAATGAGAGCCAAGACAGGTGTAATGCAACACAATGAAGCTGCAATTGCTGTTAAAAGTCCTGCTCCGATTAGTTTGTTGTCTGTTTTCATAATGTTTCTAATATTTTGTTTTCGTCAAGTATTTTGAAAAACGGTTTCAGCATTTTTTCATACTCTTTTGTCAACGAGTAAAAAATGGTTTGTGCTTCTCGTTCGGTTTCAATAAGTTTTCTGTCTTTGAGTTTTCTCAAGTGTTGTGAAACTGCTGAAATTGTCATACCGAGAATGTCGCTTATATCACAAACACAAAGTCGTTTTTCTTCATAGAGCAGAAATAGAATTTTCAGTCTTACGTTGTTTCCTGCCAATTCAAGTCCGTTCGATAAATAGTCAAACGAGCCGTTGAGTTCTGAAACTCGGTCTTTACAGCGGTTTATTTGTTTAATGTCCGCTTGTTGTCTTATACAAGAATTGTTGTCCATAGCACAAAGGTAGTCTATTTGTTTATTTAAGCAACTGCTAAAATATAAAATGTCAAAAAGAACCCGATTTTGTCTGACGGGTTGTGTCGTCATAGCCTTGCCACTAACGGTTTGCCGCTTGTAGCAGTTGCGTAAATTTAGCCTAAAATTTACAAGTACAAAACTCCTTGTGGAATTTTCGGAGAAAATTCCGAACAAAAGCCAAGCCTAGCAAT
>NZ_VDCZ01000025.1 GCF_006491645.1 Flavobacterium profundi | reverse complement strand
TAACAACGAAAGAATTAAATCAAATCTAAACAAAATGAGCCCGATAAAATATCGAGCTCATTATTATCAAAATTAAGTTTAAATTTGTCTAACTTTTTGGGTGCAGTCTAAAATGAAGCAGCCTTTTTTTGATTGAAATATATTTATCAATTACGGTGCTGGATTAGGAATTGATTCTTGAATCGCTTCAATTTTGGTTAGTATTTCTGGAGATAAAACCGTATCAAATGCATCAATATCTTCTTTTAATTGTTCTAAAGTTGTTGCACCAATAATCGTTGATGTTACAAAATTTTGTTGGTTTACAAAAGCTATAGCCATTTGCGTTAAAGTCATCGTATTGGCTTCTGCTAATTCTTTATACAATTGTGTGGCTTTGTAGCAATTTTCATTGGTATACCTTTTAAAATTAGGAAACATGGCCATACGATATTCAGGCTGTATTCCGTCTAAATATTTACCCGTTAAAAATCCAAATCCTAAAGGAGAATAAGCCAACAAGCCTACATCTTCCCGCATTGTAATTTCACTCAAACCTACTTCATACAACCTATTTAATAACGAATAGGGATTTTGAATACTCACAATTCTTGGCAAATTGTGCTTTTCGCTTTCCATTAAGTAACGCATCACACCATAAGGATTTTCATTAGAAACTCCAATGTGTTTTATTTTTCCTTCTTTAATTAAACCATCAAAAACATGAAGAATTTCTAGAAAAGAATACTGCCAAGAAGCGTCTATTTCTTGTAACCCTCTTTTCTGAAACATATTCATCACCCTCTCTGGCCAATGCATTTGGTATAAATCGATATAATCCGTTTGTAAATTTTTCAAACTTAATTCTACAGCTTCAGTGATGCTTTTCTTTGAAAAATCAAGAGGCTTTCTAATGTATTCCATTCCTCTATTAGGTCCTGCAATTTTAGTAGCGACAACTAATTTTTCTCTTTCTGTTGTTCCAATTTTATGCAACCAGGATCCGATATGCCTTTCTGTACTTCCAAAGATGTGTTCGTTTCCTCCTATAGGATACATCTCAGCAGTATCGATAAAATTAATTCCTCTTTCAATGGCATAATCCAATTGTGAATGCGCTTCTTGCTCTGTATTTTGATTTCCAAAAGTCATAGTACCTAAACATACAGTACTAATTTTTACATTGGTTTTAGGTAAAGTTGTGTATTTCATTTCCAAGTTGAATAGATTGAGTTTCCCAATTTTTAGGAATGGTAAAGTTACGGAGATTCTATAAAAGAAAAAACCTGCTTGTAAAACTACATCGCAGGTTTTTAAAAAATTGTATTACAAATACATCTTATAATTCGTTCATTAATTTTGAAATTTCATCTAATTTTGGCGTTAAGATAATTTCAATTCTTCTGTTTTTTGCTTTACCTTCTGCTGTTTCATTACTTGCTAAAGGCGCATACTCACCTCGACCTGCAGCGGTTAAGTTCTTTTTATCAATGGCTTTGTTTTCTGCTAATATATTTACAATAGCTGTTGCTCTTTTTGTAGATAAATCCCAGTTACTATCAATTCCTCCACCAATACTTCCTGTAATTTTATCATTATCGGTATGCCCTTCAATTAGAACTGAAATTTCTGGGTTTTGTCCCAATACTTCTCCTAAGGCTTTCACTGCTTTTTTCCCTTCTGTTCCAACAGTCCAACTACCCGATTCAAATAATAATTTATTTTCCATGGAAACGTATACTTTCCCATTTCTGTGTTCTACCGTTAAACCTTTGCCTTCAAATGCATTTAACGCTTTCGATAAGGTTTCTTTTAACTTTTTCATAGCAGCCTCTTTATCAGCCATCATTTTTTCCAATTCTGCTAAACGAGTGGAAGAAGCTTCTAAATCGGCTTTTAATTTGTTCAAACGGTCTTGTTCTGCATTTAATATTTTTTGTTTTGCTTCTAATTCTGCCAACAATTCACGGTTTTTCTTCATGTTGTTTTCTAAAGCATCACTACTGTTTTTCTCTAAAGCATCATAAGACGCTTTTAAGTTGTCTAAATTTTTCTTGGTTGCTGCATAATCAGTAGCTAGTTTATCTCTTTCGGCTTTTACTTTATCTAATTCTGCTTGTAACGCGTTTTTATCTAGTTCTAACTTATTTTTTTCGGTAGCCAAAGTTGCTTTTTCATCTGCTAGCGCATTTCTTTCCTTTTTAAGATCGGCATACTTACTTTCTAAATCTTGATAGATTTTTTTAGAAACACAAGACATTGTTAATGAAACAACTACTAGTGCAAGGGCAATTTTTTTAATCATGATTACTTTATTATTAGGTTTTTTATTGTTCAATTCTATTTAGCCCTGATGGGAACGGCATCCTTTTTAATTTTGTTATCTCGACTCCGCTCGATATGACAAAATTAAAAAGATACAGTGTACAGCAGGAATAAGCTCCAAATAAAAATTAGGCTTTAATTTCAACTAAAACGGGGCAATGATCGGAATGTTTGGCTTCTGGTAAAATTAGCGCTCTTTGTATTCTATCTTCCAAAGGAGCTGCTGCCAAACAATAATCGATTCTCCATCCTTTGTTATTGTTTCTTGCATTGGCTCTGTAACTCCACCAGCTATAATGATGCGGATCTTTGTTAAAATGTCTAAAAGTATCTATAAAACCATTTTTCATAAAAGCGTCTATCCAAGCTCTTTCTTCAGGTAAAAATCCAGAAACTTTAGCATTTCGAATCGGATCATGAATATCGATAGCTTGATGACAAATGTTATAATCGCCACAAACCACTAAATTGGGAACTTCTTTCCTTAATTCGGTAATGTAATTTTGGAAATCATCCATATATTTAAATTTATGATCCAAACGATCAATATTGGTTCCAGAAGGCAAATACAAACTCATTACAGATAAATTTTCAAAATCGACTCTTAGATTTCTACCTTCAAAATCCATATGTTCAATTCCTGTTCCAAAAACTACTTTTTTAGGTTCAATTTTAGATAAAATAGCCACTCCACTATAGCCTTTTTTTTGAGCCGAATAATAGTATTGATACGGATAACCTGCTGCTTCAATTTCGAGTGTAGGAATTTGATCTTCTGTTGCTTTGATTTCTTGTAAACAAATAACATCAGGATTCGCCTGTTGCAACCATTCTATAAAGCCTTTTGTTATGGCTGCACGTATTCCGTTTACATTGTAGGAGATTATCTTCATGATTTCTTTTTGGATATGCATCAAAAGTACTAAAAAGAGTGCTAATTTTACAAAAAAATTAAGATACATTAACATTAATAAATGTGTATTTTTTTGAATAGTTTGAACGAATGCTATTATATTTGCCACCGATATTAAAGTAGATTTATTATCTTTGTTTTTCGCTCAAAAAAAATTTAAATGGGATTAGTCACAGCCAAAGAAGTAGCCAAAGCTATACATGCTGATAAATATGGTTTTTTAGGAACTTTTTCAGGATGGTTACTGATGAAAGTTCTTAAGATATCTACTCTAAATAAAGTGTATGATAGAAACAAACATCTTAGTGAAGTAGAGTTTCTAAATGCTATTTTAGACGAATTCCAAATCAAATTTGAAATTCCAGAAGAAGATTTTAAACGTCTTCCCAAAGATGGTGCTTATATAACCATTTCAAATCATCCATTAGGTGGAATAGACGGTATATTGCTTTTAAAATTAATGCTTGAAAAAGAGCCTAATTTTAAAATCATAGCAAACTTTCTATTGCACAGAATTGAGCCAATGAAACCTTATATTATGCCTGTAAATCCTTTTGAAAATCATAAGGATGCCAAATCAAGTATAATTGGAATCAAAGAAACGTTACGTCATTTATCGGATGGAAAACCTTTAGGCATGTTTCCTGCTGGGGAAGTTTCTACTTATAAAGATGGGAAAATTGTGGTAGATAAACCTTGGGAAGAAGGAGCTATCAAAATCATAAAAAAAGCAAATGTACCTGTAGTTCCTATATATTTTCATGCGAAAAACAGTACACTTTTTTATTTTTTATCCAAACTAAACGACACACTTAGAACTGCTAAATTACCCAGTGAATTATTGACTCAAAAGAAAAGGATAATTAAAGTTCGTATAGGAAAACCTATATCAGTTGCGGAACAAAATGAGTTTACTTCTATTGAAGAATATGGCGAGTTTTTACGTAAAAAAACATACATGCTTTCCAATGCTTTTGAAAAAGAAAGCAAACTTATTAGTACCGATTTACTTAAACTTCCTAAAAGCAGTCCGAAACAAATTGTTAAACCTGCCAATCACGAGCAAATTTTAGAAGAGATTGCCGCTTTACGAGAGCAAGATTGCCGTTTGTTACAAAGCAAGAATTACGAGGTTTTTCTAATTACTGCCGATAAAATTCCTAATATATTGCATGAAATTGGTCGTTTAAGAGAAATTACTTTTAGAGAAGTAGGTGAAGGAACTAATGAATCTATCGATTTGGATAAATATGACCAATATTACCACCATATGTTTTTATGGGACGATGAAGCGCAAGTAATAGCAGGAGCTTATCGAATGGGATTGGGCTCTCAAATCTATAGTAAATATGGTATTGATGGTTTTTATTTGCATGACTTATTCCGTTTTGAGCCTGAACTATATGATATGATGAGTAAGTCTATAGAAATGGGTCGTGCTTTTATTATTAGTGAATACCAACAAAAACCAATGCCTTTATTTTTGTTATGGAAAGGAATTGTGCACACTACACTACGTCATCCAGAGCATAAATTCTTAATTGGAGGTGTAAGTATTAGTAATCAGTTCTCTGAGTTTTCAAAATCATTGATGATTGAGTTTATGAAATCGCACTATTACGATCCTTATATAGCACAATATATTCACCCTAAAAAGGACTATAAAGTAAAATTAAAAGATGCGGATAAAGATTTTGTTTTTAACGAAACAGAAGCCGATTTAAATAAGTTTGACAAAATTATCGATGAAGTAGAACCAGGTAACTTACGCTTACCCGTATTAATCAAAAAATACATCAAGCAAAATGCGAGAGTAGTTGCTTTTAATGTGGATCCTTTATTTAACAATGCAGTAGATGGCTTAATGTACATTAAAATTGCCGATTTACCCGAAAGTACAGTTAAACCTGTTATGGAAGAATTTCAAGCAGAACTAGAGAGAAAAGAGGAAAAGAAGAAATAAAAAAGGCTCAAATTAGACTGCACCCAAAAAGTTAGACAAATTTAAACTTAATTTTGATAATAATGAGCTCGATATTTTATCGGGCTCATTTTGTTTAGATTTGATTTAATTCTTTCG
>NZ_VDCZ01000024.1 GCF_006491645.1 Flavobacterium profundi | reverse complement strand
AAAGAATTAAATCAAATCTAAACAAAATGAGCCCGATAAAATATCGAGCTCATTATTATCAAAATTAAGTTTAAATTTGTCTAACTTTTTGGGTGCAGTCTAATTTGAGACTTTTTTTTATATTATTTTTTGAAGTTTAAATTTAAAATCTATTAACTGTCCATTTCTCTGTACTTCAATTTTTATTACTTTACCTTCTTCAGACTGAAACAAATCAGTTATTTTTTGAATCGTATAATCGAATGCTTTTTTACCGTTTATTGAATGAATAATATCTCCAACTTTTAAACCCGCTGCAGCTGCAGGAGATTCCGGTCGTATTGCATATATTTCAAAAATAGGTTTTAACTTATAATTATACTTAATTTCAGTATGTTCATCAAAAATTAAAGTATTTCTCGAAGAAGAAGAATTTTTTAAAGAATTAGCATAACTTGAGTTTTCGTTACTTATTCCAACTTTTTCAGGAACCCAAGTTAAGCCTGTATGCTGAACTTCAATACCTGACATATTGTAATTAAAAGGTTCATCAAAATATTTATTTTTTTTAAAGTAGAATTTCTTATTCTTATAATCCAAAAACCAATTAAATCTTTTCATTATTTGTCCCCCAAGCGATCCATTTCTTCCTTTAGTGATATCCAATTGATTAAATGCTATACTATCAGGATAAGCAACTAGTGCCTCATTAAGAATAAAACCATTTAAATCCAAAGCTTCAACTCTAGCTTTTTTCCCTTCAATATCACCACCTAAACCTCTTCCTAAAATATCTTTTATAAATACTTTATTACATTTTATAGTATCATTTTCAAACAACCATAGACCATCCCCTAAACCAGTATCAACCAATAATCTGTATTTCTTTTTAATTCCTTTATTTACTTTTGCAAAAACATCAAAATACGGCTTATCACCTACTATTATTACTTCTTTTTCTATGTATTTGGAAGCTTTCCTAGAAAGATTTTTTTTTGAATCTTTGTGAAGATATATATTCTTTTTTTGATAATTAATTTCAACTAAATAATCTTGAAAAAAACTGGCTCCGATAATACCATTAATCGGTAATCCTAATTTATTAACTAAATTAATATTTTGGTCTGTAATTAATAAAATCTGAAATTTATCATCAGAATATCCTTTTACCTCCATATGATTATTATTAGAAACATAGGCTTCTAATGACTCACCTTTTCCTAATCCATTAATTTTCACTTTTCTAGTTTCATAAAAAATAATAGAATCGTTTTCTGGAAAACTAAATAGTAAATTTTTATCAGAACCTGTATCAAGAAGCATATTTAATTTAACATTATTAATTTTAACATTTACAATAATTAAATTATGAGTCAATTCAAAAGGAATTACAATCTTATCCTTAGAAGATTTCCATTTGTTTTGACCTTGACAAGGCAAATAATTTGCAATAAAATAGAGTATTAATAGATGAAGTAATTTTCTAAACATAAGAAAAGGTTTTAAATAAATTTAGGAAATTATTTCCTACTATAATAATATTTAACATTTTAAAAAATAAAAGAATTTAATAATTCGATAAAAAATTGCAATTTTGCATATCAAAAAATAAAAACCATGCCAAAAATATCGCAAAAAGGCAATCAAATGCCTGAATCGCCTATTAGAAAATTAGTTCCTTATGCTGAAATAGCTAAAAAAAAGGGTCATAAAGTATACCATTTAAACATTGGTCAACCAGACATTAAAACACCTGAAGTAGCTTTAAACGCTGTAAAAAATGCAGATATTAAAGTTTTAGAATACAGTCATTCTGCTGGTTTTGATAGTTATAGAGAGAAACTTTCAAATTACTACAAAAAACAAAATTTACCTATTAACAAAGAAGACATTATTATAACCACAGGTGGATCTGAAGCCTTATTGTTTGCTTTAGGAAGTACAATGGATACAAATGATGAAATCATTATTCCTGAACCTTTTTATGCAAATTACAATGGATTTGCAGTAGCTTCAGGAGTTAATGTGGTTCCTGTGATTTCTAGTATTGAAAGTGGTTTTGCTTTACCTCCTATTGAAGATTTTGAAAAATTAATCACGCCTAAAACCAAGGCCATTTTAATTTGTAACCCAGGTAATCCAACTGGTTATTTATATTCGCAAGATGAGATAAATCAGTTAGCTGCAATAGTTAAAAAGCATGATTTATTTTTAATTGCGGATGAAGTTTACAGAGAATTTACTTATGATGGTTATAAACACCATTCTATTATGAATGTAGAAGGATTGGAGAATAATGCCATCATGATAGATTCTGTTTCAAAACGTTTCAGTATGTGTGGTGCAAGGATTGGATGTATCGTTTCTAAAAATAAAGAAGTAATGGCTACGGCTATGAAATTTGCTCAAGCGAGATTAAGTCCACCAACATATGCTCAAATTGCTAGTGAAGCGGCACTAGAAACGCCTCAAAGTTATTTCGATGAAGTCATCATAGAATATAAAGAAAGAAGAGATATATTAGTAAATGAATTGAATAAAATTGAAGGAGTAATGGTAGCTGTTCCAAAAGGAGCTTTTTATTGTATTGCAAAACTACCTGTAGATGATGCCAATGATTTTGCACAATGGCTTCTTGAAAAATATGATTTAAATGGTGAAACAGTAATGGTAGCTCCTGCTTCTGGATTTTATTCTAGTCCAAAAGTTGGTTTAGATGAAGTACGTATTGCTTATGTTTTGAAAAAAGAAGATTTAATTAAATCTGTTCAAATATTAAAAGAAGCTTTGAACACGTATAACAAATAATAAGCTTCTTAATGAAATAAAAAAAGCCTCACAAATGTGAGGCTTTTTTTATTTTGAGCTTAATTTATAATCTTAACGTTTCAGAGAAAAATGTGCTTTGAAAACTTTTTGTTGTTGATTTTCTTCATATTCTACGGTAAACCAATAATCTGTTGATGGCAAATCTTTAGAATTAAATGTTCCGTCCCAACCTGTTCCTAATGGACTTATTTCTTTAATTAATTTTCCATAACGATCAAAAATATGAATTTTAGCATTTGGCTGATCTCTTAAAGTAAAAATGTTCCAATAATCATTATAACCATCTCCATTAGGAGTAAAGAACTTAGGATAATCAATTACAAAAATTTCTTTCGTTAAATAAGTACATCCTTTTTCATCTACAACGGTTAATTGATGAGTTCCTGAACTAATTCCTGTAAAAACATTTAAAGATTGTAAATTTTGATCATCTAATTGATAAGAATAATCTCCATTTCCATCGATAACATTTACAGTAACTGTTGCATTGTCAGAGAAAGCATCTGTTATGGTGTAAGTAAAGTCAGTTGCATTATTAATTTCAGTAACGGTTACAATATTTGAAATATTTTCACAATTCGTAATTGTATTTTGTACCAAAACGTAGTAATCTCCAGCTACTTCAGCTTCATAAGTACTTTGAGTTGCGCCCGAGATAACATTTCCATTAAAATACCATGTAAATTGGTAATCTGATGTATTAGCAATACCCGAATCTAATAAATGACTTTGAAAAACTACACCAGTTGCTAATTCAATACATATTGAACCATCTTCTAATATTGGATCTGGTAACGGATTAACATAAATTGTAAAATCGGTATATGCTCCTCTACAACCTGTTGAAGAAATGCTCCAAACACGATACACAACTACTCCTTGTGCATTACTTGTTGTCGTTAAAATATCCGGTATTTCAAATGGCGCAGTACTCGACGAACCACTATTTGCTCCATCTACACCCGTTACACTCTGAACAACCCATTCTACAGTAGTACCAGTTAATGTTGGTGTACCAATTTGAATATCAATAACATCAGCTACTGATTCTCCACTACACATATTTGCATCTGGAGAAGACACTACAGCTCCAGGTATTGGGTTAACTGTGATAACATCACTAGTTTCCATCTGACCTGTACAACTTCCTAAAACTGGAGTTATTTCGAAATATAAGTCTCCTGATTGATTCATATCAGCTACTTCAACTATCATATCAATATCGCTTGTAGTAGTACCAGTAGTGGTTCCTGAAGCAATAACAACACCGTTTAATATAGCTGTCCAATTGTAATTAACATTGGTTAAATTACCTGAAACTTCCAAATGAATAGCTTCGCCTGAACAAACTGTTGTATTTTCAATAGCTATGTCAGTAATAACTGGCACTGGTGTAACGGTAACCACATATTCTGTAGATTCGCCATTACAAGTACTTCCACTACTACCACTTAAGGTTGGAGTAATTTGCATGGTGATATATCCTACATTCAATATATTTTGAAGGTTCACAATTTGATTAATATTGTCCGTTTCATTCCCACTTTGAACATACGTAGTATTATCAATGTTTGTTATCGTTGCGTTCCATACATAAGTGGTAGTGTTATTCAAAGTAATTACAAAATCAGTTGCTGTTCCTGCACATATTGTATTAGTATAAGTAACTGTAGCTGTAGGTGTTGGTGTAATTGTTATGGTCTCAAAATCAGTAACCGTTTGAGAACAAGATGGTGTTGTACCTGTAGTTACATTCGTAATAGTATAGGTCGTATCAGCTGTTAAGTTTGGTGTAGTATAAGTTGCATTTCCTGATGCGTTTAATGTAACTGTATAATTAGCTGTTCCATTTGTAAAAGTTACAGTAGCATTTGGTGTTCCATTAAATAATAACGTTGTATTTCTATTATTACAAATTGCATTGCTTTGCGCATCTATACTAGCAGTAGGTAAAGCAATAATAGAAACTGTAGCTGTATTATTCAAATTTGCACTACATGTTATCGTTGTGTTATACGTTATTTGCGAAAGCGTTATGGTTTGACTAACAGTAGCTGCTAGTGCAGTAACAGTAGCAGATCCAGATGCTGGTATTGTAACTGTATTAGAAACAGAGTTTAAAGTATAGGTTACTTGAGCTCCTGCAGTACCAGTAATGGTAAATACCGCATCTTGACCATAACAAATTGGACCATTTCCATTTAAACTTGTAACTGTTGGTAATGGATTAACCACTATAGTTTCTGTAGCTGTCAATGGTGTTATACAACCTCCATTAGCAATTTGAGTTAAATTTATAGTTTGATTCACTGTTGCTGAAGCTAGCATTACTTGTCCATTTCCGGATGCATCTAAAACTACCGTTTGGGTTGTTCCTCCATTTAATGTATAAGTTACTGTAGCATTTTGTGTTCCTACGATATCAAAAATAGCAGTTTGACCATAACAAACAGGACCGTTTCCTGTTACGCTTGTTATACTTGGTAAAGGATTAACAACTATAGTTTCTGTATCTGTTAATGGTGTTATACAACTTCCAACTGCAATTTGACTCAAATCTATAGTTTGATCAACTGTTGCCGCTGTAATTACAACTTGTCCGTTTCCTGATGCGTCTAAAACAATCGTTTGAGTAGTTGTTCCTCCATCTAAAGAATAACTTACCGTTGCATTTGCTGTACCAACAATAGTA
>NZ_VDCZ01000023.1 GCF_006491645.1 Flavobacterium profundi | reverse complement strand
TTCCCGCTTTTCGTTTTATCTTTTTATTTTTTGGTATAAAAATAAAAAGGATGCCACTACAATCGGGGCTATTAGAGTGGTTTTGTACTTTATAAGCTGTTTTGTTTTTTTTTACCTTATATATATAGTATAATACTATTGAGTTTTGGAATTTACTAAAAGAGGCTGTATTTTTTTCTTTGATATAGAAAAGTTACATTTTTTTTATTTTGTAAGTGTCTTGTAATCAATGCGAAGAAAAAAAGATAAAAAAATAGTTAAGAAAAGGTTAGGATTGTAATAAAAAGATACTACTTTTGCACCCGCAATAGAGCAATGTTCTTTGAGAAATTTTGAAACGGATAACGGAAGTTATGGCAAGTGAAAAAAAGAGAAATATTTTTTCAAAAAAGCTTGTTAGTTTCAAAAAAAGAATTACTTTTGCACCCGCATTAACAGGGAAGTTCATAAGGAGATTGTTTTTTAATTGAGAGATTAAAAGAGGTAAAAAAAAGAGAAAATTTTTCTCAAAAAAGTTTGCCAGAATCAAATAAAGGATTTACCTTTGCGACCCGCAAAACGGGCAACGTTCAGAAAAAATATTGAGGTTAGGGATTGGAGAAAAAAAATTAAAAAAATTTTCAAAAAAACTTGCCAGATAAAAAATAAGTTGTACTTTTGCACCCGCTTTGAGAAACAAGCGAAAGAAAAGAAGACACGTTCATAGACATATTGGATTGACAGCACGATTTAAATCTTTAAGATTTAGATTGTAAAATTTAAGAGAGTAAGACGCAAAAAAAGAATTAAAGTTAGCATTATCGTACAATATTAAAAACATACGATGAAGAGTTTGATCCTGGCTCAGGATGAACGCTAGCGGCAGGCCTAACACATGCAAGTCGAGGGGTAGAGGAAGCTTGCTTCCTTGAGACCGGCGCACGGGTGCGTAACGCGTATGCAATCTACCTTGTACAGAGGGATAGCCCAGAGAAATTTGGATTAATACCTCATAGTATCTTTGCCTGGCATCGGGTGATTATTAAAGTTCCAACGGTACAAGATGAGCATGCGTCCCATTAGTTAGTTGGTAAGGTAACGGCTTACCAAGACGATGATGGGTAGGGGTCCTGAGAGGGAGATCCCCCACACTGGTACTGAGACACGGACCAGACTCCTACGGGAGGCAGCAGTGAGGAATATTGGACAATGGGCGCAAGCCTGATCCAGCCATGCCGCGTGCAGGAAGACGGCCCTATGGGTTGTAAACTGCTTTTATACAGGAAGAAACACTCCCTCGTGAGGGAGCTTGACGGTACTGTAGGAATAAGGATCGGCTAACTCCGTGCCAGCAGCCGCGGTAATACGGAGGATCCAAGCGTTATCCGGAATCATTGGGTTTAAAGGGTCCGTAGGCGGCCTTATAAGTCAGTGGTGAAATCTCCTAGCTCAACTAGGAAACTGCCATTGATACTGTAGGGCTTGAATTTTTGTGAAGTAACTAGAATATGTAGTGTAGCGGTGAAATGCTTAGATATTACATGGAATACCAATTGCGAAGGCAGGTTACTAACAAACGATTGACGCTGATGGACGAAAGCGTGGGTAGCGAACAGGATTAGATACCCTGGTAGTCCACGCTGTAAACGATGGATACTAGCTGTTCGGTTTTCGGATTGAGTGGCTAAGCGAAAGTGATAAGTATCCCACCTGGGGAGTACGCACGCAAGTGTGAAACTCAAAGGAATTGACGGGGGCCCGCACAAGCGGTGGAGCATGTGGTTTAATTCGATGATACGCGAGGAACCTTACCAGGGCTTAAATGGGAGACGACGTACTTGGAAACAGGTATTTCTTCGGACGTCTTTCAAGGTGCTGCATGGTTGTCGTCAGCTCGTGCCGTGAGGTGTCAGGTTAAGTCCTATAACGAGCGCAACCCCTGTCGTTAGTTGCCAGCGAGTGAAGTCGGGAACTCTAACGAGACTGCCGGTGCAAACCGTGAGGAAGGTGGGGATGACGTCAAATCATCACGGCCCTTACGTCCTGGGCCACACACGTGCTACAATGGCCGGTACAGAGGGCAGCTACCTAGTGATAGGATGCGAATCTTTAAAACCGGTCTCAGTTCGGATCGGAGTCTGCAACTCGACTCCGTGAAGCTGGAATCGCTAGTAATCGGATATCAGCCATGATCCGGTGAATACGTTCCCGGGCCTTGTACACACCGCCCGTCAAGCCATGGAAGCTGGGGGTGCCTGAAGTCGGTGACCGCAAGGAGCTGCCTAGGGTAAAACTAGTAACTAGGGCTAAGTCGTAACAAGGTAGCCGTACCGGAAGGTGCGGCTGGAACACCTCCTTTCTAGAGAAAAGATAATGCGTTTAATTTGTGAGTTTTACTCTCGCTGTTAGTTCAAGATTTACAAGAATCTAAAGATACAGAGTCTCGTAGCTCAGCTGGTTAGAGTACTACACTGATAATGTAGGGGTCGGCAGTTCGAGTCTGCCCGGGACTACTATTTTAAAGATTTAGAGGAAATTCTAGAGGTTGGGATTCACAATTCATAATTCTGAATTCATAATTCTGAATTTAAATTGGGGGATTAGCTCAGCTGGCTAGAGCGCCTGCCTTGCACGCAGGAGGTCATCGGTTCGACTCCGATATTCTCCACGAATCACGAGAGTGATAAAAGTTCATTGACATATTGAGAAAAGAAAATTAAAAATATAATAGAAAGCACAAATTTTTTGGGGTGTTACTTTATAGTAATGCTTTAAAATGTAAGTACAATAAGCAAAATAAGGGCGTATGGGGAATGCCTAGGCTCTCAGAGGCGAAGAAGGACGTGATAAGCTGCGAAAAGCTACGGGGATTGGCACACACGAATTGATCCGTAGATATCCGAATGGGGCAACCCACTATGTTGAAGACATAGTATCCGATAGGAGGCAAACCCGCTGAACTGAAACATCTAAGTAGGCGGAGGAGAAGAAAACAAAAGTGATTCCGTAAGTAGTGGCGAGCGAACGCGGATTAGCCCAAACCAGAGTTGTTACGGCAATTTTGGGGTTGTAGGACTGCGACATTCTATGCGGATTGAATTAGAATAACCTGGAAAGGTTAACCAAAGAGGGTGATAGTCCCGTATAAGTAAGAGAAGATATAGATAGCAGTATCCTGAGTAGCGCGGGGCACGTGAAACCCTGTGTGAATCTGGCGGGACCATCCGCTAAGGCTAAATACTCCTGAGAGACCGATAGTGAACCAGTACCGTGAGGGAAAGGTGAAAAGAACCGTGAATAACGGAGTGAAATAGATCCTGAAACCATACGCTTACAAGCGGTCGGAGCCCTTTCGTGGGGTGACGGCGTGCCTTTTGCATAATGAGCCTACGAGTTACCGTTGCTGGCAAGGATAAGTACTTCAGGTATGGATCCGTAGCGAAAGCGAGTCTGAATAGGGCGCCTGAGTCAGTAATGGTAGACGCGAAACCGTGTGATCTACCCATGGGCAGGATGAAGCTGTGGTAACACATAGTGGAGGTCCGAACCGGTTGACGTTGAAAAGTCTTCGGATGACCTGTGGGTAGGGGTGAAAGGCCAATCAAACTCGGAAATAGCTCGTACTCCCCGAAATGCATTTAGGTGCAGCGCTGAATTAGTTATATAGAGGTAGAGCTACTGATTGGATGCGGGGGTTTCACCACCTACCAATTCCTGACAAACTCCGAATGCTATATAATGATGCTCAGCAGTGAGGGCATGGGTGCTAAGGTCCATGTCCGAGAGGGAAAGAACCCAGACCATCAGCTAAGGTCCCCAAATGTATGCTAAGTTGAAAAAACGCGGTTTGTCTGCATAGACAGCTAGGATGTTGGCTTGGAAGCAGCCATTCATTTAAAGAGTGCGTAACAGCTCACTAGTCGAGCGGACGAGCATGGATAATAATCGGGCATAAGCATACTACCGAAGCTATGGACAGTATAACTGTGGTAGGGGAGCATTCTAAACTGGGTTGAAGGTGATATGTGAGTATTGCTGGACTGTTTAGAAAAGAAAATGTAGGCATAAGTAACGATAATGCGGGCGAGAAACCCGCACACCGAAAAACTAAGGTTTCCTCAGCTATGCTAATCAGCTGAGGGTTAGTCGGGTCCTAAGGCGAATCCGAAAGGAATAGTCGATGGCCAACGGGTTAATATTCCCGTACTACTTATAATTGTGATGGAATGACGGAGTGATGAAAGCACCGCGAACTGACGGAATAGTTCGTTAAAGTACCTAGCTATATTCTCTATAGGCAAATCCGTAGAGAATGGTGAAATACGATAGTACTCGGAGTCTTCGGACAAAGGGATAGTGTGCCTAAGGGCTTCCAAGAAAAGTTTCTAAACTTAGATTATAAGTACCCGTACCGTAAACCGACACAGGTAGTTGAGGAGAGAATCCTAAGGTGCTCGAGAGATTCATGGCTAAGGAATTAGGCAAAATAGACCTGTAACTTCGGGAGAAAGGTCGCCAGCAGCAATGCTGGCCGCAGTGAAAAGGTCCAGGCGACTGTTTATCAAAAACACAGGGCTCTGCTAAATCGTAAGATGATGTATAGGGCCTGACACCTGCCCGGTGCTGGAAGGTTAAGAGGAGATGTTATCTTCGGAGAAGCATTGAATTGAAGCCCCAGTAAACGGCGGCCGTAACTATAACGGTCCTAAGGTAGCGAAATTCCTTGTCGGGTAAGTTCCGACCTGCACGAATGGTGTAACGATCTGGACACTGTCTCAGCCATGAGCTCGGTGAAATTGTAGTATCGGTGAAGATGCCGATTACCCGCAGTGGGACGAAAAGACCCTGTGCACCTTTACTATAGCTTAATATTGACCTTGGACACGTGATGTGTAGGATAGGTGGGAGACTATGAAGTGGCGTCGCTAGGCGTTGTGGAGTCATTGTTGAAATACCACCCTTTGCTTGTCTGAGGCCTAACCCCGCAAAAGTGGGGGACATTGTTTGGTGGGTAGTTTGACTGGGGTGGTCGCCTCCAAAAGAGTAACGGAGGCTTCTAAAGGTTCCCTCAGCACGCTTGGTAACCGTGCGTAGAGTGCAATGGTATAAGGGAGCTTGACTGAGAGACATACAGGTCGATCAGGTACGAAAGTAGAGCATAGTGATCCGGTGGTTCCGCATGGAAGGGCCATCGCTCAAAGGATAAAAGGTACGCCGGGGATAACAGGCTGATCTCCCCCAAGAGCTCATATCGACGGGGGGGTTTGGCACCTCGATGTCGGCTCGTCACATCCTGGGGCTGGAGAAGGTCCCAAGGGTTGGGCTGTTCGCCCATTAAAGTGGCACGCGAGCTGGGTTCAGAACGTCGTGAGACAGTTCGGTCTCTATCTACTGTGGGCGTTAGAAATTTGAGTGGATCTGATTCTAGTACGAGAGGACCGAATTGGACAAACCTCTGGTGTATCTGTTGTTCCGCCAGGAGCACTGCAGAGTAGCTACGTTTGGAAGGGATAAGCGCTGAAAGCATATAAGCGCGAAACCCACCACAAGATGAGATTTCTTTTAAGGGTCGTGGAAGATGACCACGTTGATAGGCTATAGATGTAAAGGCAGTAATGTCATAGTCGAGTAGTACTAATAACCCGTAAGCTTATGTACATGATCCCGATAGTCTTCGGACTATCGGGAGTGAATTTCTAAAAAAAAATATTTTCTTGTCTCAATATGTTAAAATATTAGCAACCTAGTTGCAGTTTTTAGGTGTATTACTTAAAAAACTAAAAACTTAAGGTGATTATTGCGTCGGGGCTCACCTCTTCCCTTTCCGAACAGAGAAGTTAAGCCCGACTGCGCAGATGGTACTGCAATCTTGTGGGAGAGTATGTCGTCGCCTTTCTTTTGAAAACCCTTATCTAA
>NZ_VDCZ01000022.1 GCF_006491645.1 Flavobacterium profundi | reverse complement strand
AAAAACAAAACAGCTTATAAAGTACAAAACCACTCTAATAGCCCCGATTGTAGTGGCATCCTTTTTATTTTTATACCAAAAAATAAAAAGATAAAACGAAAAGCGGGAATACATTCCTTTATAGCAACAAAGCAGTGCTCCTGAAAATTAATAAAATAGTATACCTATATATATTGTGTTTGTTTTTCTATTGTATTATATTTGCACCTCATTAAATTTTAACAAATGATAAAGATTACTTTACCGGATGGTTCGGTTAAGGAGTTTGCAAATGGCACAACTCCTATGGATGTCGCTTTGAGCATAAGCGAAGGTTTAGCAAGAAATGTAATTTCAGCTTCTTTTAATGGTACAACCATTGAAACCTCTACTCCACTAACCACCGATGGTTCTCTTGTACTATATACTTGGAATAACGATGAAGGTAAAAAAGCATTTTGGCATTCTACCTCACACGTTATGGCTCAAGCGCTTGAAGAATTATATCCTGGTATAAAGCTAACTATTGGTCCTGCAATTGATAATGGTTTTTATTATGATGTTGATTTTGGGGATAAAAAGATTACAGATGCTGATTTTAAGAAAATAGAAGATCGTGTTTTAGAAATTTCAAGAGAAAAACATGAATTCAAAATGCGTTCGGTTTCCAAAGCAGAAGCTTTAGCTATGTATAAGGACAATGAATTTAAGACCGAATTAATTGAGAATTTAGAAGACGGCACGATTACATTTTGCGATCATGCTACTTTTACGGATTTATGTAGAGGCGGTCATATTCCAAATACAGGAATCATTAAGGCTATGAAAATTCTTTCTGTTGCAGGTGCTTATTGGAGAGGGAATGAAAAAAACAAACAATTAACACGTGTATATGGAATTTCGTTTCCTAAACAAAAAGATTTAACTGAATACCTTCAATTATTAGAAGAAGCCAAAAAAAGAGATCATCGTAAATTAGGAAAAGAATTAGAATTATTTCATTTTTCCCAAAAGGTAGGACAAGGGTTACCATTATGGCTACCAAAAGGAGCTGCTTTACGCGATCGTTTAGAGCAATTTTTGAAAAAAGCACAGAAAAAAGCAGGATATGAACAAGTGGTTACTCCTCATATTGGCCAAAAAGAATTATATGTTACTTCTGGTCATTATGCTAAATATGGAGCAGATAGTTTCCAGCCGATTCACACACCAGCTGAAGGAGAAGAGTTTTTATTAAAACCTATGAACTGTCCGCACCACTGTGAAATATACAACGCGCGTCCGTGGTCGTATAAAGATTTACCAAAGCGTTATGCCGAATTTGGAACTGTTTACCGATATGAGCAAAGTGGAGAATTACACGGATTAACTCGTGTAAGAGGTTTTACGCAAGATGATGCTCATATTTTTTGTACACCCGATCAATTAGATGCTGAATTCAAAAATGTAATTGATTTAGTACTTTATGTTTTTGGTTCTTTAGGATTTGAAAATTTTACAGCTCAGGTATCTGTGAGAGATTTAGACAATCCAGATAAATATATAGGAAGTGTAGAAAATTGGGAGAAAGCAGAAAATGCCATCATTAGCGCTGCAAGAGATAAAGGTTTGAATTATGTAATTGAACCAGGTGAAGCTGCATTTTACGGGCCAAAATTAGACTTTATGGTTAAAGATGCTTTAGGCAGAAGTTGGCAACTAGGAACAATTCAAGTGGATTATAATTTACCCGAACGTTTTGAATTAACCTATAAGGGTAGTGATAATGAATTACACAGACCGGTAATGATTCACCGTGCGCCTTTTGGTAGCATGGAACGATTTATAGCGATTTTACTAGAGCATACAGCAGGAAATTTCCCAATTTGGTTAATGCCAGAGCAAGCTATTATCTTGTCTTTGAGCGAGAAATATGAAAAATATGCCGAAAAAGTTTTAAATTTGCTAGAAAATCACGAAATTCGCGCCCTATTAGACAATAGAAACGAAACCATTGGTAAAAAGATTCGTGAAGCAGAAACGCAAAAGTACCCTTTCATGTTGATTGTAGGTGAAGAAGAAGAGAAAAATGGTACGATTTCTGTAAGAAGACATGGGGACGATGGAAAATCTAATACCACTATGACTATTGAGGCATTTGCAGCATTAGTTACAGAAGAAATAAACAAAACATTAAAACAATTCTAAGTTTAACTTAAATTTTTAAAGCCATAGCAATTAGAAACAACAGAGGTTTCAAACCTCGCGAAGAAAAAAAAGCAGCACATCGAATTAACAATTTAATTCGTGTTCCTGAAGTACGTTTAGTAGGTGAAAACATTGAACCTGGTATTTACAAAATCAATGAAGCTTTACGACTTGCAGAAGAGCAAGAAGTAGATTTGGTAGAAATTTCTCCAAATGCGGAGCCTCCAGTTTGTAAATTAATGGATTATGGTAAGTTTCTTTACGAACAAAAGAAACGTGAAAAAATGCTTAAAGCGAAATCATCTCAAGTTGTTATTAAAGAGATTCGTTTTGGTCCACAAACCGACGAGCATGATTACGAGTTTAAAAAGAAAAATGCCATTAAGTTTTTACAAGATGGAGCTAAGTTAAAAGCTTTTGTATTCTTTAAAGGACGTTCTATTATTTATAAGGAACAAGGTCAAATTCTTTTATTGCGTTTAGCACAAGAATTAGAAGAATACGGTAAAGTAGAACAATTACCAGTATTAGAAGGTAAGCGTATGATTATGTATTTAGCTTCAAAGAAAAAGGCAAAATAAAATGTTCTTAAATTATTAGTTATTTCATGACTAATTATAAAGATAAAGAGTTAGCTTTGCCAACTCAAAAAAATAATAAGTAAGATAAATTAAATACAGGAAGAAAATGCCTAAAATGAAAACAAAATCTAGTGCTAAGAAACGATTCAAAGTTACTGGCTCTGGAAAAATTAAAAGAAAGCATGCTTTTAAGAGTCATATTTTGACTAAAAAATCTAAAAAGCGTAAATTAGCTTTAACTCATTCTACTTTGGTTCACAAAACAGATGAGAAAAGTATTAAACAACAATTGAATATTATTTAATTCGTTGTTTAGGTTAAAATAAATTAATAACCCTGGAGTGGGCGAATTGAAAGTACAATTCAAAAGTGTTTAAAAACCGCCTTACTACAAAAAACATTTAAAATTATGCCAAGAGCAAAAAATAGAGTAGCTAGTAGAGCTAGAAGAAAAAGAATATTAAAACAAGCCAAAGGATTCTTTGGAAGACGTAAAAACGTTTGGACAGTAGCTAAAAACGCGGTAGAAAAAGCAATGGTATATGCTTACCGTGACAGAAAGCAAAAAAAGAGAAATTTCCGTGCTTTATGGATTATGCGTATCAACGCTGGTGCAAGATTACACGGAATGAGTTATTCTCAATTCATGGGTAAAATCAAAGCTAACAATATCGAATTGAACCGTAAAGTTCTTGCAGATTTAGCTATGAATCACCAAGAAGCTTTCGCAGCTATCGTTAAAAAAATTAAATAATACGTCAAACCAGTTTATCTTACTTATATAGAAATCCCAATCTTTTGATTGGGATTTTTGTTTATATTTGAATAAAAAATGAAAAAGCTACTTTCAATTTTTCTTTTTACACTGCTTCTAATTAGTTGCAAAAAAGAAACCACAACACATACTCCTGATCATTTTACTGAAACCACTGTTGATACCATCTCAAACCAAGAAGTTGAAATTACCGTTAGAGATACCGTTCAGCTTAAAATTCCTCAAACACTCTTGACTCTTATTCAAAATGAATTTGAAGGAAAGAAAATAGAAATACTCCATGTCGCATTTGGAAAATTAGACAACGATAGTTTAGAGGATGCAGTAGCCATAATACAAGATCAAACAAACGAGAAACCTTCTGAAAGTATCTTAGTCTTCAAAAAAAATAGCACAAATTATACTTTGATGGCACATAATCGTTCTATTATTACAGAAGAATATTTTTTTACGAATGCACATACCAATAGTTCTAAAGAAATAAAAATAGAACAACAACAACTTAAAATCGATTTGTATTGTTACGGACCTTGTGGTAATACATTTTTAGATTTTAAAGTAAATAATGATGATTTAGTACTCGATCATTTTTCCACTTACGATGCAGGTGCAGGTGCACAAATTGAAAGAGAATACTTAGTAGATACTAATCTTGTAAAAATTAAAATAACCAATACAATGACAGAAGAAATGGATGTTACTGAAGAAGAATTTCCATTTACTTATAGTAAAGGTATTCGGTTTATCGATTTAAATACAAAAGATCTTTTCAAAGAATTAGGTTCCTTAGAGTCTAAAATTATACTTTAAATTATTTACATTTTACCATTTGGAAACAAAAAAACAATTACATCCTAGAAACAAACATAATAAAGGTTATGTTTTTGAAGAACTAATAGCAGTATATCCTAAATTAAAAGACTATGTTTTTATCAATACCTATGGAAATGAAACAATTGACTTTTCGCTTCCAGATGCCGTCAAAGCTTTAAATAAAAGTCTTTTATTAACGTATTATAAGGTCCATTTTTGGGATTTCCCGAAAACAAATCTTTGTCCGCCCATTCCAGGTAGAGCAGATTATATTCATTATTTAGCCGATTTACTAGCAACATCTCATCAAGGAAAAATACCAACTGGCAGAAGTATTAAAGGTTTGGATATTGGTGTAGGTGCAAATTGTATTTATCCTATTATAGGAAATTCAGAATACGGTTGGCAATTTGTAGGAACAGAAACCGATGTTCCTTCTTTAAAATCATGTGCTCAAATTGTTGAAAAAAATGAATCTTTACAAAAGGATGTTACTTTAAGAATCCAATCTAACAAAAGAAATATTCTTAAAAATTGCATTTTAGAAACCGATCGATTTGATTTTGCAATTTGTAATCCTCCTTTTCATAATTCCAGAGAAGAAGCAACTAAAGGTACTCAAAGAAAACTGAGAAATCTTGGTAAAGCCAAAGAAGGCAAGCCGGTCTTAAATTTTAGTGGTCAAAATAATGAATTATGGACAGAAGGAGGCGAACTTGCATTTGTTACCAATATGATTTATGAAAGTGCTCATTTTAAGAAACAATGTCTTTGGTTTACTACTTTGGTTTCAAAAAAAGAAAATCTAAAGCCTTTTTACAATCATTTGAAAAAAGTAAATGCTCTAGAAGTTAAGACTGTTGAAATGGAACAAGGAAATAAAATAAGTCGTTTTATTGCTTGGACATTTTTAAATGAAGAACAAAGAGAAAATTGGGCTATTATTAATTGGGAATAAAAAAAGGCTTCGGAAATCGAAGCCTCTTGGAAATATTTTGGAAATATTATTGTTTTATAACCTTACTAACCGCTGTACCTTCATTTGCGTTTATTTTAAACAAATAAATTCCTGATGGTAATGTTTCAATATTTAAGGTGTTATTTGAATAATTTAACGATTCATTCAGTAAAATTCTACCATTCATATCAATTATTTGTAACTGAGGATTTGTTAAAGCGTTAAATTGAATCGTTACCTCATTTCTAGTTGGATTAGGATAAATATTTAATTGGTTGTTTATAGCAAAATCAGTTACACTTAAAAATGGCGAACAATTGTTACCTGTAACAATTGGCGATCCAGCAATCCAATTTGACGTTACACCATTTAATGAAAAATCTGTTAATGTTCCATTATAACCATTTCCAGAAGCATCTGTTAAAGTGGTTACCGTTACATTATTATCGCTATCCACACCCTGATTAAATTGATAATAAGCAACCAATCCAGTTTGAGAAGCAGGATTTGCTAATTCACAATTTTGATTGTTTTGAAGTTCAGACAGAGATAAAGGCCTATTCCATACACGTAATTCATCTAAATTCCCTTGATAGAAATCATCTGGTTCAGTTAAATCATTAATTTCTCTTGCGCTTAAACCATTATTTTTGGAATTATCTTTATTGGTCACAGGTGGAATAAAATATTTATAACCATTTGCTCCAAGAAAAATACTTTGTGATTGAAAAATTAAATCAATAGTACCCGTTGCATCAAGCACACCATCTACATATAAAAAAATATTATTACTCACATCTGCCGTTTTTACAATAGCTATATGATGCCAAATATTGTCGTTTATGGTAATATTTCCTGTAATTACATCATCACCACTACCGTCATTAGGATGAACTATTAATCTTAAATTACCATTTGCAATAGTTATTCTAGTTCTATTAAAATCATAACCTGTATTAACATCATCATCCTTCATCCAAGAAAATAAACAAGCATCTGCACTAGTCGTATTTGTTTTTATCATCGCTTCAAAAGTGAATGTAGCAGGTCTTTCAAAATGATTTAAAACTACAAAATCGTCAATGCCATCAAAGTTTAAATGAGATGCCGCTGCTATAAAAGATTTAAACCATAAATCATATTCATAATAAGATTGACTATTATAAACATACAACGTTCCATTGGCATAGGTACCAGTCGCCCCATTACTAGATCCAAAGAAAATTCCATTACCAGTAATACCATCTAATCTTATAGTATAAGTTGAAGAAGCAGTTAGATTCACTGTAGTCTCAATTGGTATAGCATATTCACCATAAGGTGGTGCTATATTTAATGTGAAATTTTGTATTGCAAGAACGTTTCCGTTATAACCTTCTCCTTCGTATATTGTTAATTTAAATTCACCAGCAACAAAATTGGTAGGATCATCATCATAAAAAACACTTATTTGTGATAATTTACCAGTTAATCCAGCAATAAAAGATTGCCCTACGTTTTGTGTAGGCGATACAAGAAAACCACCTCCACCTGTTCCTGTAGGTGTATTGAATTGATCCAAAACTTGTCCAAAAGAAATTAAATGAACAAAAAGAACTGCTACAGATAAGTAGTGTTTAAGTTTCATAAAATGAGTATTTTTAATTAAAAAGTAATTTTGTGAAGTAATTGTAGAGGCAATAAAAAGCAAAATTCAAAAAGAGGCTTCTAATAATTGAAACCTCTTTTGAAAAACATTTTGTTTATTTTTTTACCACTTTTTGAACAGTTGATCCTTCTTGAGAATTTATTGCAAAAACATATACACCTGTTTGTAAATTGGAAACATCAATTGCATTTGTAATTTCAGATAATTTGCAGTTCATCATTTCTCTACCATTCATATCATAAACTTTTAAAGAAACACTTGTAAGGCCATTGGTAGCAATAGTTATAGTAGAAGAAGTAGGATTTGGATATACCTCAATATTTTCAGAAATATCAAAAGTATTGGCACTTAAGGTACCATTTATTGTTCCAAAATCAAGCCAAACTTCTGTAAAAGAATAATCCCCTTCTGATCCTACAGGAACATTCAAAGTACATGCAGAAAGCGTTATATTTCCAAAAACATCTGCACTAACTGTTAAGGGTAAAGTTATATAACAATTTACAGTAGTTAAATTGGTACAGTTGTAAAAAGCATGATCACCAATTGAAGTTACTGTACTAGGAATAGTTACAGTTGTTAAACCACTACAACTTTCAAAAGCAGATACTCCAATTGTAGTAACCGATTCTGGTAATACTACAGTTGTTAAACCAGAACACAGTGCAAAAGAAAATTCACCTATACTAGTTACCGAACTTGGTACAGTAAGAGCCGTTAAACTCGTACAACTATAAAAAGCAGAATTCCCAATTGATTCTACTGTATTTGGAATAGTTATAGAAGCCAAATTACTACAATTATAGAATGTGTTGTTAGGAATGGCTGTAATAGCATTTGGTAAAGTTACAGAAGTTAAACCACTACATCCATAAAAAATTCCATTACCCATAGTGGCAACTGAATCTGGAAGAACTACTGTAGTAAGTAATGTACACGAATTAAAAACATAGGCTCCTAATGATGCTACCGAATTTCCAATAGTTACAGTTGCTAAATTACTACATCCTGCAAATGCAGTATCACCAATACTAGTAACCGTATTTGGAATACTCACAGAAGTTATGTAAGTATTGTTTGCAAAAGCAGAAGTTGCAATTGAAGTTACTTCATAATCGAAAGTTCCATCAGTTACCGTTGTAGGTATTACGGCATCATTAAAGAAATAAGGGTTAGAACCTACTTCCACTGTACGAGGCACTACACTAGAAGTAACATTGTAATCTATTCCTCCATCTGTAAAGGTTTGAGCAAATGATGTACACACACATCCTAAAAGAAATAATAAAAGATAATTTTGTTTCATATTTTTTAAATTTAATTATCAAAAGTAAACTAAATACAAACACCGTTTTCATTTTTGGGACGAAACGCAAAAGTTTGTATACTAATTTTCTGTATACATTAAATTTAAAAGGTACGATTAGGTTTTTTGTTTTTTCTTTCTTGCTGCTGGAAACAATACATTGTTTAAAATCAGTCGGTACCCTGGTGAAGTAGGATGCAAGTCTAAAACTGTTGGAGCATCTCCCACATGATGTTGATAGTCTTCAGGATCATGTCCTCCATAAAAAGTAAACATTCCTTTTCCTTTGGTTCCGTGAATGTATCTTGCTTCTCCATTAATTTTACATTCTCCAAGTACTAAAACATTAGCTTTAACCGTATGCTCAGCAAAAGCAGTAGTTTGCCCCATAAAACCTTTTACTAATTGGGTATGATTTTGACAAAGCATGGTTGGAATAGGATCCCATTTAGCAGAAAAATCCATCAAGGTAAAATAATCTTTATCAAAAGGGACTCTTCTATTGTTATTATTCCTGTCTTTAGAAGTATCAATATCAGAAAACTCATAGATTGTAGGCTGTCTTTCTAATATAAAGTCTTTAAATGCAAAAGCATTATTATAATCCACTTTGGATTGATAATTTGGAGTACTTGCATCACCGTCAAACATAGGTTCGCAAATATCTACACCTTCAGCAGCTAGTGCAATATCAAAAGTTTCGGTTGCAGAACACATCGCAAACATAAATCCGCCACCTATTACATAATCACGAATTTTAATGGCAACTGCTAACTTTTCTTCAGAAACTTTATTATAGCCCATTTTTTTAGCTAAATCTTCTGCTTGCTTTTTTTGTTCAATATACCAAGGTGCATTACGATACATTCCAAAGAATTTACCATACTGACCTGTGAAATCTTCATGATGTAAATGCAACCAATCATATAAAACCAATTGATCTGTTAATACTTCTTCGTCATAAATTTCAGTATAAGGAATTTCAGCATACGTTAAAACCATAGTTACAGCATCATCCCAGGGTTGTTTCCCTTTTGGAGTATAAACTGCAATTTTAGGTGCTTTTTCTAAAACCACCGTTTCCATATTTTGAGACGGACTACTAATTTCTTCTAAGATAGTATTTGCAGCAGCATCTGATAGTATTTCAAATGTAACCCCTCTTATTTGACATTCTCTTCTAATTGCAGTATCATCAGGTAATAAAAAAGAACCACCACGATAATTTAACAACCAACTGGCTTTGTAATTTTTATCCAAAGCCCAATACGTAATACCATATGCTTTTAAGTGGTTTTGCTGACCCTCTGCTTCCATAGGTATCAGTATAAATGAGGCCTTTGTAGAAAAAGACAACAATAAAAATAGTATGCAAAAATATTTTTTCAATTTAAAATAGTTTTTTCAAAGATACTAAATACTATTGGTAAAGAGATAAAAAGTATGACAAAACACTGAAAAGCAAATCAAAATAAAGAACAATACGACTTCTAAATTTTATTGGTAATATTTTTGAGGGTAACGATTTTATTTTGGATAGCATACACAACTAAACCCGCAATATTTTTAGATTCTGTCTTTAACAAAAGATTATTTCTATGTCCATCAACTGTTCTTGGACTAATAAATAATTTTTCTGCAATTTCATTGGTACTTAATTGTTCACAAATTAGTTCTAAAACCTCTTTTTCCCGAGTAGTTAAATATTCTTCATCGAAAGTACTTTTTGTCTTTTTGGTACCAAAAATTAGTCCTTCATGAATAATATTCATAATTAAATCATTATAATAAAAACCTTTTGAAGCGACTTCATTAATAGTAAAAATCATTTCTTTAGGAGAAGCATTTTTAATCAAATAAGAAGAGGCACCTTCTTGAATCATATTGATAATAAAAGGTTTGGTATCATAACTTGTTAAGGCAATAATCTTGATGCCTGGGAATTTTTTATGAATTTTCTTAGTCGCTTCCACTCCATTTAACATGGGCATTTTCAAATCCATAAGGATAATATCGGGTAAATTATCTTGGTTATTGTTTAAATAATTGACCAATTCTTCTCCGTTTGATGCTTCAAAAACAATTTCAATGTTTTTTTCACGTTCTAACATAAATAAAATTCCTTTTCTAAAAAGAAGTTCATCATCTGTTAAAATAATTTTTATAGTTTTCATTTGTAGATAGATTTTTAATAAACTTTGTTATAACTAAGCTTATTCACAAAATTTGATTTTTTTAAAAATTTAAATGTATTTGTACTCCTTGGTCAATAGCACTATTCATTTTAAAATTCCCTTTTAAAAATTCTACTCTACTTTCAATGTTCTTCATTCCTAAACCTTTTTTAGCAGTATTATTTTCTAAGTTAAAACCTCTACCATTATCGGTATACTTTAATACCCTTTTATTTTTCTTTTTTTCCAATGTAATATCAATTTTTGAAGCATGACCATGTTTAATGGAGTTATTCACTAATTCTTGAATAATTCTAAAAAGGTGCAAATGGTTTTTGACATCAATTTCATTAAATATTTCTTGTTGGTACTCATTTTTATAATTGATGATTAATTCTTTTGATTTTGCATAATCACAACAAAGTTCTTCAATAGCTACATGAATGCCAAATTCTTCAAATATAGGAGGCAATAAATCATGTGAAATTCTCCTGGTACTTTCTAATACTTTAGCAGAAACTTCAATTATATTAGAGGTTATTTCTTTTATCTCTTTTTCTGACAAACTTGGTGCTGTTAAAAAATGACTATTTAATGAAATAATATTTATTTTAGAACTAATATCATCATGCAAATCTCTAGCTATTCTCTTCCTCTCTTTTTCTTGAGTAAGAATAGCAGCGTTAAGCATTTCTTTTTGATACTTAATCTCTAAGTCTTTTTTTTCAATTTCTTTCTGAATAATTTTTTTTCTAGAATAATAAAAAAAAACTAAGATGGAAACTGTCAACAAAATGAAAGCGATAAAAGTATAAACGATGGCTAAAACTAGTTCTCTATCATTTATCATAATTTGATTTTTCTTTATTTAAAAAAATTTCCCTCCATTCTAATAATATAAAAAACTGATATACAATATATAGAAACGAATTTAATATCCATACAATTTTGCTAGGAGCCAAATCCAATCTCGTAATTAAATTACCAGAAATAAACAGTACGGTACTGCCAAACAAATATAGTAGTATTCCTGTGTTTAAATAATAATATTTCCTCTTTTCATTTAAAATGTTATAAAAATGAAACATTGAAAAAATGATAATTAAAAAAGAAGTAATAAAAATTTCGAATAAATTAAATTTAACTAGCAAATCCTCATTAAAATAATATTGAATACTCAGTGAAATTAAACAAATAGGTATAGAAATTTTAATTACTTTTCTTTGAAAAGAATTATTTATAATTTCTAAATAGAAAATACTTAAAAATATAAATTGAAGAATAAAATAATAATGGGATAAATAAAGATTATTTGTAGATTGACTTCTTAAATAAACAGATGTAATTTGTATAATTAAGATTGATAATAAATACAAAGTGAATACAAGGATAGCTCTAGATATTTTCCTCATTTTTATAAAAAATAAAATAAAGTTAATACCTAGAAGCAAATTCCCTATATGTATTAATACATCTAACAAAATTATTTTGCAGCATTAATAAATGGAGCGGCCGTATTACAAGTATTTGGACATGGACTTGTAAAATCATAAATATAGTATCCGTTTTCATAATCAATCATATCATTTTGATTATTATCAACGCCTACTACCATCATATGTGGTTCATAAGTTCCATCTGCTTTCTCTTCAAGCCCTAAATAACCTCTTATATGATACGTTTTATCATCATTAATAATTCCTTCTACGTCTGCTGCAGGAATTAAAAAAGCCTTTAAAGCATTCTTAGCCAAGAAATTAGCTCCATTTTTATTCCAATTTGTAGCCCATTGTTGAGCGGTTTCTAACGTAATTACGTCTTGTGGTAATTCATTTGCCATAATAAAAAATTTTAAGTTATTTGTTTAAGACAAATTTAGAATTAAAAAGTTATAAATAATTACCTAAATCATAAAACAGGTATTTTTACGGGTAAGTGGTTAAAACGAATACCCTAATTTAGCAAAGTGTTAAGAAAATGAATTTTTGTAAGTATAAACCTATTCAAATTTTGATTACTTTAGTAGAAATATTATTAACTATTAAATTTTTACAATTATGTCAACAGAACCTTTTATTGGAGAAATCAAAATTTTCGGATTTAATTTTGCACTGGTGAGCTATCAATTATGCGCGGGTCAAATCATGTCAATCGCTCAAAATACAGCTTTATTTTCGTTATTAGGAACTACTTATGGTGGAAATGGACAAACTACTTTCGCTTTACCAGATTTAAGAGGAAGAATGCCTATTGGTCAAGGACAAGGACCTGGTTTACCAAATTATTTTATGGGGCAATTATCCGGAACAACCAATGTAACGCTTTTAACTTCAAATATTCCAGCACATGTGCATACCTTAAATGCTATGCAAGTTAAGATTCAGGCTAGCAGTGGTAATGCAGATGAACTTTCACCAGAAGGCAATTTTCCAGCTACTGGCTCAACAGCCATTTATAGTAGTAATGGGCCAACTGCTGGAACTTATATGGGAGGCACTCAAGTTTCAGGAACAACTGATATTACTGGTTCTAACATACCAGTAAACATTCAAAACCCCTACTTAACCATAAATTACTCTATTGCAATTTATGGTATATTTCCAAGTAGGAATTAATTAGAGTTTAACTTTAAAATATATAATTATGTCTACAGAACCTTTTATAGGAGAAATTAAAATTTTTGGTTTTAGTTTTGCACCTAGAGGATACATGCTTTGCGCTGGTCAAATCCTTTCAATAGCACAAAATTCAGCTTTATTTTCATTAATTGGTACAGCCTATGGAGGTAATGGACAAACCACTTTTGCTCTTCCAGATTTACAAGGAAGAATGCCTATTGGACAAGGCCAAGGTCCTGGTTTACCTAGTCATTCAATAGGAGATAGAAGTGGACAAACGACAGTAACACTTATTTCGTCTAATTTACCATCGCATATACATACTTTAAATAATGCTCATGTTAATTTACAGGCAAGCAGTGGTAATGCAGATGAACTCTCACCAGAAGGTAATTTTTTAGCAACCACAACTAATGCTATATATAGTAGTGAAGGAGCATCACCTGGAATTTTTACTGGAGGTACACAAATAACAGGCTCAACTGACCCTACAGGCTCAAATATTCCTTTTAGCATTATGAATCCTTATTTAACAATTAATTATTCAATTGCTACAGTAGGAATTTTTCCAAGTAGGAATTAACTCAATTATAAATATAAAAAATAAAGGAAACACCGTTAAGGTGTTTCCTTTATAAATATAAGAACAGAAATGCAAAAAATTGGAATCCTTTTACCAAGATCCACTTATTATGAAACTATTAGCTTTGATATTTTTCAAGGTCTTAAATCGAGTTTAGAAAATTTAGAACTAAAAGAATATCAAATCATTACAGAAAACATTGGTTTTGGAGCAGATAAGCAACAATGTTATCGAGCAGCAGAAAAATTATTATTAGAAGAAAATGTTAGCTTAGTTGTAGCTTACATTGGTCATAGAACAGCGGAATTATTAAGACCCTTATTTTTAGCGGCTAACAAAATACTAGTCGTATTAGATGCTGGGGCTAATTTACCAAATGAATGGCCAACTTGTCCTAACATTTTTTACCATTCCTTACACAATGCATTAGGAGCAAGATTTTCCGCTCAAAAAGCGATAAATGATGGTTTTAGTGAAGGAGCTTTAATAACTGGCTATTACGATGGAGGTTATTTACATACTTACAGTATAAGCAAAAGTTTTGAAGATTTTAATGGGAAAATTGTTTTTAATCACGCTACAGGTTATAGAGAAGATGATTTTAACATGGATCCATTAACATCACATTTAGATCAATATCCAAATTCAGCTCTATTATCTATCTTTAGTGGTGATTTTGTACAATGGTATTTTGCTGAAATTAATAAAAAATTTAAAAATAAGAATTTACCAATGTATTTAACTCCATTCGGGATGGAAGAAACCATGCTCGAAAAAGCAGAATTTGCTAGTGAACACATTAAAGGAATTACGGCTTGGTCAAAAAAAATTGAAAATTCGCACAACCAACATTTCATTGAAACTTTAGAAGCAACAGGTAGAAAACCTAATATATTTTCTCTTATCAGTTGGGAAAGTGCTGCACTAGTTGAAAAGATAATTTCTCTATTAAACATTCATAAAACAAACCTACACGAAATTTCTTCAGATTTGAAAAACTATCAATTTGAAACTCCAAGAGGTATCATTTCCTTTGATCACAAAACAAACACAACATTAAGTCCATTATTTGAAGCTAAAATAATTGATAAAAATGGCTATTGTGACATTGAAATAGAAAACGAAATTACAAATTATAAAGAAGAATTTGAAAAACTAGCCTCTTTCCAATTGGAAAACATAAATTCAGCTTGGTATAATAGTTATACGTGTATATAATATGGAAAATAGTATAAAAATAGTTTTATTATGTGGTGGTAGATTTGCTTTTCCGGCTTTACAATTATTAGCATTTGAAAAATTCCTATATGCAGTTGCTATTGGTAAAGGTTCTGAAAACATTGTTGATGCATTAGAAAATGAATGTACCAACAATAACATGAAATTCAATCATTTCCCTAACAAAGCCAAAATAAAAGAAATGAAAGATTGGATTAATGAAATTCAACCCGATTACATTTTTTCCATTTCCTTTCCTTTTTTAATTCCTGAAGAAGTCTTAAAGTACGGTACGGATAAATTCATTAATTTCCATCCAGGTCCATTACCAAGGTATAGAGGCGTTATGCCTATTTTTGAAGTACTAAAAAATCAAGAAAGCCATACGGCAATTTGTGCTCATTTCATGAATGCAAATTTCGATGAAGGAAATATTATTTTTAATGATCCTATTCTCATCAACGATAATGAAACGTATGGTAGTTTGACCGTTAAATTAAGTAAAAGAGTAGCACAAGTAGCACTTAATATGGCAAATATGCTACAGTTCGCTAAATCAATCCCTAGTATTATTCAAGATGAAGATTTCGCATATTATTATGAAAAACCAACTTTATCAGACACTTACATTAACTGGAAACAAATGGATGCAGCTGAAATAGTAGCTTTAATAAATGCTTGTAACCCTTGGAACACTGGTGCTGATACCACATTTATAGGACAACCCGCTAAACTAATTGAGGCTAGAGTAATCGACAAATCATCTAATGAAAATCAACCTGGAACAATAATTGAAATTTTAGATGAAAACCAAATTTGTATTGCCACTGCAGATAATAAACAAATTGCAGTTACAATATTACAAACTCAAGAGGGCATACAAACTGTAAAACAATTACATAGAAAATTAAATCTGATGAATTTAGCATTCAATTAAATAGTATATTTGTATAAAAATTAACACAAAAATGACTAATATGAAACAAAAAATTACTTTACTCTTATTTATCATTTCTTTTCTTTCATGGAACGGAAATGCCCAAACTCAGTTTTGGAGCGATACTTTTGAAGATGTAGGAGCACCAAGTTCTGGTTCTAGAACTCCTTCAGTATCTGAATTCTCTTGTGGAGGTCCACCTGCAACAGCATATTTTAAGAGAACTGATGTATCTTCAATCGCTTTACAATCTGGCACATATACAGGTTTTGAAGGTAGTAAATTTTGGGCTGCTGAAGATATCGATAGAGGTCCGACTTGTACAAGTAATTCTATATCTGCGAACCAACAAGTAACTTGGAGTGGTATAAATATCAGTGGGAAAACAAATTTGTCATTTAAAGGCTTTTTTGCTGCTAATAATTTAGGAGGATGGCAAGGTATCAATTGGGGTGCTTCTCAAGACTTTGTTGCATTTGAATACCGTATAGATGGTGGTGCATGGGTAAAAGCGCTTGCATTTTATAGTAGTGAGCCCGCTGCATCAGCTGCTTCAACAAATACTCTAGATTTAGACACAAATGGAGATATGATCGGAGATGGTCCTTCATTGAATTATATTTTTACAGAATATTCTGCAGCCATAGTGGGTACGGGAACTGTATTAGATATTCGTTTAAACTGTTTCTCTAATGCTACTGGTGTACAAGAAATTGCCATAGACAATTTCCGATTATTTGAACAATCATGTAATAACCCAACAGTACCAACTTTAGCAGCAACTGTGAATCCAGTATGTAATGGTGCTTCTACTACTTTAAATATTACAGGAACTTTAAATGATGCTACACAATGGGCTATTTATACAGGCTCTTGCGGTGGAAGTTTAGTTGGAACAACTGCTTCTTCTACTTTTGTAGTTACTCCAACTGGACCAAGTACAACTTATTATATTAGAGGCGAAGGTGGCTGTGTAACACCAGGAACTTGTGGATCTATAACTATTAATGTTAGTACAGTCTCTCTTACACCTTCTTCTCAAACAGATGTATCGTGTAATGGTGGTTCAAATGGCGCAGCTTCAGTAAATGTTGCAACGGGTGGTGTAGGCCCATATACTTACAATTGGACGCCTGGCAACCCAACAGGTGACGGAACCACTTCAGTTACAGGGTTAACAGCTGGAACTTGGACGTGTACAGTAACTGATGCAAATGCTTGTACTACTTCGGTAAACTTTACGATAACTCAACCAACTGCTTTAGCATTAACTCCAGCTTCTCAAACGAATGTAGCATGTAATGGAGGTTCAAATGGTGCTGCAGCTGTGAATATTGCAACTGGCGGTGCTGGTGGGTACACTTATAATTGGACGCCTGGTAACCCTATTGGAGACGGAACCACTTCAGTTACAGGGTTAACAGCTGGAACTTGGACGTGTACTGTAACCGATGCTAATGGTTGTACTGCTTCTCAAAACTTTACTATTACGCAACCAACTGCTTTATCATTAACTCCTTCTTCTCAAACAGACGTAGCATGTAATGGAGGTTCAAATGGTGCTGCAGCTGTGAATATTGCAACTGGAGGTGCTGGTGGGTACACTTATAATTGGACGCCTGGTAACCCAACGGGTGACGGAACCACTTCAGTTACAGGATTATCAGCTGGTACTTGGACCTGTACTGTAACAGATGCTAATGGATGTACTGCTTCACAAAACTTTACAATTACGCAACCAACTGCTTTAGCATTAACTCCTTCTTCTCAAACGAATGTGGCATGTAACGGAGGTGCTAACGGTGCTGCAGCTGTGAATACTGCAACTGGTGGTGCTGGTGGATATACTTATAATTGGACGCCTGGTAACCCAACAGGTGACGGAACTACTTCAGTAACTGGATTAACTGCTGGTACTTGGACCTGTACTGTAACAGATGCTAATGGATGTACTGCTTCACAAAACTTTACAATTACGCAACCAACTGCTTTAGCATTAACTCCTTCTTCTCAAACGAATGTGGCATGTAACGGAGGTGCTAACGGTGCTGCAGCTGTGAATACTGCAACTGGTGGTGCTGGTGGTTATACTTATAATTGGACACCTGGTAACCCAACAGGTGACGGAACACCATCTGTAACAGGATTAACAGCAGGTACTTGGACGTGTACGGTAACTGATGCAAACGGTTGTACAACTTCTCAAAACTTTACA
>NZ_VDCZ01000021.1 GCF_006491645.1 Flavobacterium profundi | reverse complement strand
ATTGCTTGGCTTGGCTTGTGTTCGGAATTTTCTCCGAAAATTCCACAAGGAGTTTTGTACTTGTAAATTTTAGGCTAAATTTACGCAACTGCTACAAGCGGCAAACCGTTAACCATAATTATAAAAATGAAACGTATTATTAAAATATTTCGGATTCTATTTATCATATTTTCTGTTATTTTTTTAGTAGTTTACTTTCTTTTAATTAATGCTTGGAAATATGACTTCACAGAAAATGAATTACAACCTTACTTTTCTGAAATAAGAAAATCCGAAAATTTACCCGAATTATTCTATAAATATTATGATTTAGATAATGACAATTCATTAGAAACTAAAACTGGAGAATATTTATTTAAGTCAATATTTTACCATAGGACTTCCAGACCTTTAAGTTTTTGGCTAGCTAAACAAATGTATATTCCTAAAATGAAAAACCGAAATTCTATCAATAGAATTAGAATTGAAATGTCTCTAGCAATGAAAATTGAAAAAGAAACTTCACAAAAGGAGCAACTTAATTATACTTTAAGTACAGTAGATTTTGTCAATAATCAAATTGGAGTAAAAAATGCATCAAAATTTTATTTTGGAAAAGAAATAACGGAGCTAAACGAAAATGAAATAGCCTCGTTAATTGTTATGACAAGAAACCCTGCTTTATACAATCCGAAAAGACGACCAGAAAAGCTGAAAGCAGAAGTTGAAAAACTTTTGAAAAAATAACTATGGTTAACAGCGGTTACAAGTAATGGCTAGTTCAGTTCTATTCCGAAAATTCTCCGAATTTTCTAAAATAAGTTTATATTTGTTATGGCTTGGTGCTGGTTCACGCCACTACTTGTAGCCGCAAAACGTTGTACGCAATTGGAAGTGCTAACCTTGATAGATAGTGTTAAAATTTTGTGGAATAGATGGTTTTAAATAGCTGAAAACAGTTTTGTTTTTTTCGTCAAGCCTTGCAAAAAGAAATTTGCTGAAAACTATATTTTCAAAGCGAAGTCGCTTAAAAGGCTTGCCAAAGTTATAAGAAAAAATATACAAAGTCAAATATTTTTTTATAATAACTAACTTAAAACCAATGTGTAGCCAAATTATACACACTAAGATTTTTAAAAACTGCGCCTATCATTACTGTCTGATAAGCGACAATATTTAAAAATCATCTATCTAAGTTTCTTTACGTTCCAACTGTAAACTTTTATTATTATCTTAGCAAAGAAATAATAACAGCGCACAACACGGGTTACTCGCAATACTGCCCTGCCGCAGGCGCAACACTGGCAGTACTGCGAGTAGCCCGAAAACGTTACCAGCAAGCGTAGAGAACCGACACGACCACCAACAGACGACCTAAACTCGGCAGACAATTTCGCTGTTCTTTGACACAAACCGACCTGACTTTTCCGACACTCAAGCCGACCCAAATGGTTTTAAAAATTTTTCCCACCGCACATTTAAAAAAATAATTTTATGCCTGCCCGCATTTTGCACATTTGGTTTTGCCCTTACACACAAAGCCTACGCTTCAGCAAAACCAAAAGAGCAAAATTTTTCCCACGCACTTGTTCGGGTTATGAAAATAAATTGTAATTTTGACAAAATTGTCAAGGCGAAAATTTCAAGGTAATGAAAGAAACATTTGGAGAATACATTCACAATTTGAGAGTTGAACACGGCTTAACTCTTACAAAGCTTGCGGCTGCACTTGATATTGACCAATCAACGCTTTCCAAAATTGAAAATCAAAAACGCAATGTTCCAGAAGAAATTCTTCCCAAGCTTGCAAAAGTTTTCAAGTTGGACATCAAGAAACTTGAAAAAGAATTTTTCAGTGAGAAGATAGCAGAAATGATTTACCGAGTTCCCGACTCAACAGAATTATTGACATTGGCAGAGGAAAAAGCGAAATACTACAGAGTATCAAAGGTTAAACAAGGAAATTTAAAATTTTAAGAAATGGCAAAATCAATAGAACAATACTTAAACAAAGTTATTCAAGGAGACTGCTTAGAGGTAATGAAAAAGATCCCAAGCAATTCAATTGATATGATTCTTTGTGATTTACCCTACGGAACCACTCAAAACAAATGGGATTCAGTAATTGACTTAGAACAACTTTGGAAGCATTATGAAAGAATCATCAAAGATGATGGAGCTATTGCCTTGACAGCGCAAGGTCTTTTTACAGCTAAGTTGATTATGAGTAACGAAAAATTATTCAAATACAAAATTGTTTGGATAAAATCTAAATCAACAAACTTCTTAAATGCAAAGAAACAACCACTCCGTAAACACGAAGATATATGCCTTTTCTACAAAAAACAACCGACATATAACCCTCAAATGACTAACGGAGAGGCTTATGACAAAGGAATCAGAAAAGACCAATACACAGGAAGTTATGGTGACTTTAAACCAAGACACGTAAAGAGTAATGGAGAAAGATACCCTACTGATGTTGTTTGTTACGAAGAACAGCCAATTGACGATTTTGTATATGTAAAAACAGCGGAATCAGAAGGTCCTGTATTACATCCGACACAAAAGCCAATTGAATTAGGTAGATACCTTATAAAAACATTCACAAAGCCAGGCGATATAGTGCTTGACAATGCTTGTGGCAGTGGTAGTTTCTTGCTATCTGCAATTCTTGAAAACAGACAATTTATTGGTATTGAAAAAAATGAAGACGTTTTACTTCATAAAGTAAAACCTGTTGATTACATAAAAATTTGCACCGACAGAATCCAAGAAACACTTAAGCGCAAGGAGATTGAGGAATCGACTTTGAGATTGTTCAATGAGCCAATTGCTAAATATCATACACTTAATTATAAAAACGGAAAGGCAAAAGCAAGTCCAGCAATTTATTGATTGAATTACAAAATATGGCAAGAGTTACATACAACGAAAGAAGCTGGGCAATTGACGTAATAAGTGAAATCAACTTACACCTTGCAAATAAAAGTTGGCATTTCAAAAGTGCAGGAGGCGAAAGTACAATAAGCAACGAAAAGTCAAGTCTATTTCCTGATGTTTTAATTTTCAAAGACCAAGCAAGAAATATCATTTTGCAAGGTTGGGAGTTGAAAATGCCTGACACGCCAATTAATGACGCTGAATTAATTAGTAATGCTATCAAGAAAGCTAAAATTTTACAAAGAGATAGCTTCATACTTTGGAATGTAAAGAGTGCCGTTCTTTACTCTAAACAAGGTGAGTCATTCTCAATTTTAAAAACTTGGAATGACGTTGACATCAACAATCGAACTGAGGTAAAACCAAAAGAAGCACTTTGGAAATCATTACTACATTCAATACTTACAGACTTAAACGGTTATTTTGAAACGGGAGAAATTTCAGATGAAGTTTCAGCCGAAATATTGGCAGTTGATGCAATAATAGATGTAGTTCTCGAAAACATACCCTCGACAGCGGAAAACCTAAGAACAAATTTTAGAAGAAATTCAAGACTTGAAGCTCAAATAAACAATTGGTGGTTATCCTCGGCAACTGAATATGGTTATAATCCAACAGCAGCAAAAGACGCTTCAAACAAACTACCTACTCTTTCAAAGGTAATTTTAACCGATTGGGTGTTTAAAATCATCTTCGCTAATGTTCTAAAAAGGCATTTTAACGAAGCGAGAGCAATAGAATCAATAAACAATGAAACTTCAATTGAGCAAGCAAAGGAAATAATTGCATCAATATCTGAGCATTGCAATTTCTGGAATATTTTCAGTGATAACCTTGCAATTGAGTTCATTTCAAATTCTGCTTGGAAACAGATTATCCAGTTAAATCAATTTCTTTCTTCAATCAACATTGCCGGAATTGAAATCGAAATTCTACATAATTTACTCCAATCTTCAATTGTATCTGCAAAACGAAAGGTTGCAGGACAATTTGCTACACCTAAAAAATTAGCAGATTTATTAGTGAGGCTCACCGTTGAAGACAAGGAAGGAGTTGTAATTGACCCTTGTTGCGGAACAGGAACAATTATCAACCAAGCCTACTTGCTCAAAGAAGAATATGAATTTAACCAAGACGAAATAATCAACAGCATTTGGGCATCCGACAAACATTCTTTTCCTATTCAATTATCAACACTTACTTTGGCTAAGCCAAACAATATTGGCAAAGTTTTAAACATTTTCAGAGCGGACGTGATTGACTTGGAGGTCGGAGAAAACATTACTTTTAAAGACCCAAATAACGGAAATGATATTATTAAGCAACTACCACCTATTGACTACGTAGTATCAAATCTGCCATTTATCAAAAGCAAAGAAATTCAAGTTTTAAACCCGAATATCACAGAAATAAACAATTTCATACACGAACAAGCAGAAACTACAACAACTCTCAGCGGAAAAAGTGACATTTTCGCATATATCCCATTCTATTTACATCAATTGCTCTCTGAAAATGGAAAAATTGGACTGATACTTTCTAATGCCTGGTTGGGAACTGATTACGGAGAAATTTTCTTAGAGCTAATTCAGAATTTCTATGACATTGAAATTGTTGTAATTTCAGGGAAAGGAAAATGGTTTGACAATGCAGACGTAGTAACTACTTTTCTGATTGCAAAAAAGCGAAATCCAAATACGCCAATAGACCAAAACAGAACAATTTCATTTTGCACCCTAAAAGAAAATATCAATGAAATACCTGACACTAAACACTTGAGCGAAAGTATTTTGTTGGAAACAGATAATGAATTTGTAGCCATTCAGAATTATTCAGTCAATGACATAGCTAATTTTGAAACAATTGGTGTCCCTTGGTGCGGTTACTTTGCAAATCTTAATTGGCTTACAGAAGTTTCAGAAAAACTAATTGATTGCAACCAGATTTTCAAGTTTACTCGTGGTGAAAGAAGAGGTTGGAATCCCTTATTTTACCCTGCTTCTGGACACAATATTGAAGCGGAATACATAAGACCAGTTCTTAAAAACCTAAGAGGAACATCAGGACTTTATTGTTCAGCAGATGGAGAAGCATTTTGTTGTTCAAGAAGTATTGAAGAATTAGAACAACTCAATCATACAGGTGCTTTGCAATGGATTAGAAGTTTTGAAAATCAAAACAACGAAACAGGTGTTCCACTTACTCAATCTTTGCGTAGAGCTAATATGTTTTGGTATGAGATGAAAACCGATAATATGGCTGACTTTGTCGCTAATGTGAATTACGATAAAAGTTTATTCATTGCAACCTTTGTTAATCGTTCTTTCATTGACCAAAGAATGATTGGACTTTCAATTAAAGCGGAGCATCAAGATGAAAACAGAGTTTTACTGCTTGCCTTATTAAATAGTGTTCTAAGTATGTTTTTTATAGAAAGTTTTGGTTTTGGTAGAGGTTTAGGTGCACTTGATTTAAGAGCGACAAAATTTGAGCGTGATTTTAAACTATTGAATTTTGAACTTTTATCAGACGAGCAAAAGCAAAGTATTATCAATGCTTTTCATCCAATTGCAAATAGAAATAGATTTCCCTTAGAACAAGAAGTTGAACGAGCAGACAGAGTAAATTTTGAAAGAGTTTTATTTGAAGCATTCGACATTTTTGAGCATTACGAAGCAATTAAATCATCCTTGTTACATCTTTATAGAATCAGATTTGCAGTAAAAATGAATTAAAAAATGAAGTTGCAACAAAAGACATTAGAGAAATTAAGAAACTTAATCAATGAGGAAACAGAATATCGTTCAGGTCCTAAACTGGTTGATTTCTTTAATGATTTAGGTGCAAACGACACATACAACAGAGGTGGTGGGTTTCCTTCTCGATGGATGTATACGGACGAAAAACTATCAAAAATCAACGGCACACCCGAACTTGACAAATGCATTCGCAAACTTTTTGCACCTGTAAATTTCATTGGTCGCTTTGCAGAACTGGACAAATTCATTGCTGACTTCAATCAATATCTTGCATTTGATGGATGGCAGGTTTTAAGAAAAGAAACCGAAATAACATTTACCAAAGCAGGGAAAATAAAATTTGAAGAAAAGATTGAAGTAAAAGAAGATGATTTTTTACAAAAGGAGTTTAGCGATATTTCCCTTAACAAATTAGGTCTGGACAGCATCATAACAGAAACTTTGAACATTCGATTTGATGAAATAAAAAAATGTTTAAATGCCAAAGCTCCAATGTCGGTTATTTTTCTTTCAGGCAGTTCACTTGAAGGAATATTGTTAGGAATTGCATCAAAGTATCCGAGAGAATTTAACCAATCAAGAACATCGCCTAAAGACCAAAACGGCAAGGTAAAACCATATCACGAATGGACACTTAGCAATTTCATTGACACAGCACACGACATTGGAATTTTGAAAGAGGACGTAAAGAAATTCAGTCATTCATTGCGTGATTTTAGAAATTACATTCATCCTTACGAACAAGTAAGTTCAAGATTTAATCCTGACGAACATACAGCAAGAATTTGTTGGCAAGTTTTGAAAGCAGCAATTTATCAACTAACAAATAACAAACCCAATGTACAGGTGTAAGCACATTTGCAAACCGCTACAAGCCGACCCGCAGACCAAAGTTTGCAAAAGAGCTTCCACCTTTCCCACCCAAGAAAAATTATTTTTTAAAATTTCCTTCCCTTCAAAAATTTTTAAAACCGCCACCGCACAACCGACACATAAAGACCAAAATACTCATTGGACAATGACAGCGAAACCCTTATCATACCTGACTTTCACGACACGGACGACAGAACGCCAGCTGGTAACAGCGGTTTTGCAAAAGTGGCGGTGCAGTGCTTCGTATGACAGTGAAGTGATTAATCAAAATTTAGTGCTTCGATTGAAGTTTAGTGGTGAAAATCGCCACCTTCGCAAAGCCGCCAAACGTTACCTGCTATGTTAGAAAGACGACCATACAAGACAACGACACGTTTTGACGGATTGCCAATCTATTTTAGCGGACAAACGGGGATGCCGAAAACCGAACAGAGTAGGCACAACTAAAAAAAATAAATAAAATGGCACTATCAGATGTAAAAACAGACGGAAGTTGGATTAAAACTTACGATGAAAAAGGTAAGCACATTTCAACAATGTCTTCATCAGGAAAAAATGTTGTTGGTATTGGTTCGGACTTTTTTGTTTGCGAAGAGGGTTCCTGGATTAAGACCTATGACGAAAAATGCAAACACATTGCTACAATGTCAAGTAGTGGAAAGACTGTTAGGGTTGCCGCAGGACAAACTTTCACTTGCAAAGAAGGTTCTTGGCTAAAAACATATGACAAAAACTGCAAACACCAAAACACAAGAAGTGCGTAAGCAATTTTCAGTAAGAGAAATATCTATAACATAGGTGGCTTCGCCACCTATGTTATTTTTTAAAATTAGAAAATGGAGAAAAAAACCTTATCAAATATCTTAGAGGGAAAAATCTTTCAAATTCCCGATTATCAAAGAGGTTATGCTTGGGAAGCAAAACAATGGAATGATTTTGTTCAGGACATAGATGCACTAATAGATGATAAAATTATCAGCCATTATACCGGAACAATTGTTATTTATCAGCCAATCAGTAAACCGACAGAAAATTACGGAACAAAAAAACTTGAAATCGTTGACATTGTTGACGGACAACAAAGATTGACCACTTGCAGTCTTTACCTGTCAATCATAATTAAAGAACTTATCAAATTGGGACAAGACGATTTTAATGCCGAAATTCCAATTTATCTATATTCAGGAAGTAAAAGTAAACTTAGATTAAATAATGATACGGCTGACTTCTTTTTGGACTTAATATCAAAAGGAGTTAGCAACATAGAAGCAAATTCTGTTCATCAAAAAAGGATTTATGAAGCATATTGCTTTTTAAAAGATCACATTGAAGAACAATTGAAAATCAGAGCAGATAAAAGTGAAGATTATTTGAGAGATTTGTTTGATGCGATTATCCGTAAATTGAATTTTTCCTTTTACCCAATCGAAGTTGAAAGCGAAATAGGAATGACCTTTGAGTTAATGAATTCGAGAGGAAAAGATTTGTCCTCTATGGAATTACTCAAAAACTATCTTATGTATTGGGTTTACAGAAACATTCCTGAAATTTCAGAAAAAGAAGATTTTACAAAAACTATCAATAAAACTTGGAAAGAAGTCTATGTAAATATTGCCAAATGTAACGGTAGTGAAGGTCAATGTTTGCGTATTGCTTGGACTTTATTTGTTAGCTATACCCCAAAAAACTGGGACGGTTATAGTGGTTTTAAGTCAGATGATGTAATTCCACTTAGAAATTTTTCAAAAAAGACAAAAGAAGAAGTAAAAAGTTTTTTATTAAAATTTGTTGATGGTCTTGCGTTAATTTCTAAGCATTATTCTGCAATCGTTAAACCTAATAATGCACCTTTTGATGAAAACGAACTAACTCTACTGACAAAAATCAGAAACGCAGGTAATATCGCCAATTATCTTCCATTAATGGTAGCTTCAAGAATTAAGCGTGAAAACAATCAAGTTGAGAATAGCGAGTATTCAGATTTTCTAAAATCAATAGAGGTTTTTTCATATAGGATATTCCTATGGGAAGGAAAACGAAGTAACACGGGTATGTCACAACTTTATCGTTGGGCAGACGATGTATTTACTTCAAAACATACTTTAAAGTCCGTTACCGAGTGGATTTACGGAACAATCAATTGGTATTCACACGAAAATAATTTTAGGAAATCTCTAACAGAGGATATTTTTGAATGGTATCATCACAGAAGATTATTAAAATATACTCTTTTTGAGTATGAACTCCATTTGTTACAAGGTAAAAACAAACCAAAATTGAATTGGGAGGACTTAACCGACTCAACAATTGAACACATTTTACCTCAAAACCCAAATGAAAATTCAAGTTGGCTTAGTAAATGGACAGATGAAGAACGAAAAATCTATCTGCACGACATTTCAAACTTGGTTCTTACAAAAGACAATTCAAGATATAGCAACTTTGAATTTGAAAGAAAAAAAGGAGTAGCAGGTTCAGGGTATTCTTACTCTAATTCAGACATCAGACAAGAACGAAAAATTGCTGAGTATAATGATTGGACACCTGCAAACTGTAAAAAAAGACGTGAAGAATTAGTAATTTGGATTATTAAAAATTGGGGCATTGACAAACACTTCCAACAACCAATAGAAGAAATTGTTGATGACGATGAAGATATTACATACAATGACAATGATTAAAAACACAGCAGGTAACACGGGTTTTGCGTCAGGCGGGGTGACGTGCAAACTTGGAGCTTTGTGCCTCTATTCAAGTGTAGTGCTGGTTGACAGTTTTGTGCTCCGAAACCCGCCCGAACGCAAAGCCCGAAACCGTTACCTGCAAGCTAAAAAAAACTGACCGTCGAAAATGAAAAACAAAAGAACAATTCTTACTTTAATGCTTTTGACACTGTTCTTCACGAATTGCAAATCGCTAAAACCTTTACAAAATGAAAAAGAAAAATATAGTATTATACACGAATCAAAAGGAGACATAAATCTTGATGGAATTTTTGATTTAGCAATTGTTTCATCTAAAAGCGATAGTGAAAAAGGGCAGATAATTGTCTTTATAACTAACTCGAAAGGAAATGTATCCAAAAAAATTCTGAACGATAATCTTACGGACACGTATATTGAAATGTATAATCAATTGCCTGAAATAGAAATTAAGAATGGTGAATTGATAATTTCTTATTATGGTGGAATGTGCCATCGAGAAAGTCGGAATATTGAATTTAAATTTGACAAAAAATTTAACGATTTATTTTTTCAAAAATTCAGCACTTCTGAACATAATGTTTGCAATGATTCAGAACCAAAAGGAATAGAAATTACAAACGCTGAATTAAGAAAAATAAAGTTTATGGACTATAAAGATGAACTATAAAGAAAAAAGCCAGCAGGTAACAATGTATAACCGCAATTACGGCGGATTCGACTACGTCCGAATCCACTCGGAATTGCTAACGTTAGTGCTAAACCGAAAATAAACATATATTAACCCGTAACTGACGGTTATACGAGACCGTTAGCAACAATACTTTAAAAAATCTGCAAGTGAAATATTATTTAATAGTTTCTTTAATTCTGTTTTCATGTTCTGAAAAGAATTCGAGAATAGAAACTAAAATTGATTTAAGTAGTAGAAAACTTAACTCAATTCCAGATAGTGTTTTTGAATACAAAAATTTAACTGAATTGGAACTTGGCGCAAAAGAAGTAATATTTTATCCGCCATTATCAGCTTTAAGTGAAGGTGATAAGGACAGAAATCGTATTGTTGAATTACCTGAAAGAATATCCGAATTAAAATACTTAAAAGTTTTGACGTTGAACTCTAATGAACTGAAAAGCTTACCAAACTCATTATCAAACCTTCAAAATCTTGAAATTTTAGATTTGGCGTTGAATAAAAATCTGAATGTAGTTGCAGAAATTCCAAAACTAAAATCACTTCCAAAACTTAAAGTTTTAAAAATTGTGGATACTAAGCTTGACAAGAATGATTTAGAAACTATAAAGAAATCACTTGGCACAAAAATTAAATTAATCTATTCAGTCAATGACTATATGGAAAGTTATGGAAATGAATAAGTACTGTTGCTAACAACGGTTTGCTTCAATGGCTACTTCCGGATTTTCCGTAGGAAAATCCGCTGCTGAATGGAATGTTTTGTTATATTTGTAATGGCTTGGTGCTGGTGTAACGCCACTGAGAGCAAGCCGCAGAACGTTGTAGCCAATTTAAGAAAATGAAGAACTTTCGACTAACTTTAATTACTGAAAACCAAAATTCTCTTGAAAAAGGGAAAAAGTTTGCGGAACTGATAATCGAAACTCTGAATTGTAAAAACGGATTTGAAATCTCAAAATATGAGAAACTAAAAAACTCATACAGAATTGAAATTTTAGGACAAATAACGAGCGGAAAAAATTCTATTTCGGAATCAATCGAATTAACTGACCGAATATGTTCGCCTTGGACTGTAACTTATCAACGTACCGAAAATAACGTAGAATTGATGTTTAATAAATCGGACTTTTCTAACTTTCGGAAAAATGAATTTAACGTGCTAAACTGGGCGGAATTTGGAGTTGAAAATGAATAAAAAACTGGCTACAACAATGTATAACCGCAATTACGGCGGATTCGACTACGTCCGAATCCACTCGAAATTGCTAACGTCAGTGCTAAACCGAAAATTAACGCACATTAACCCGTAACTGACGGTTATACGAGACCGTTAGCGGTCAGGCTAAAATACGACACGACAATGACAAGAAGTTTAATAATAATGGGAATAATAACGACAATTCTAAACTTGTTTGGCTGTTCAGAACAGACAAAGAAAAACGATAGTGGACTTTCCAAAGAAATGAAAGAGCAACTTGCCAATTCAGTTGAAGCGTTTAAAAACAGACCAAAATATAAAGAATTGACTGAACAAATTATAGACACAACTGCGGACGAGAATTTATTACAAGTGGTTTTTGACAACCTTTCTGAAAAACAGCCAACCGACTTCGAAAAGGAATATGAAATTGTTATGTCTTGGAATAAATCACAACAAGCGATTTATATGATTTGGGCATTAGAAGCAGAAGTTAACAATGGCGGTTACAACCAATTTTATTTCAATTCAAGTGGACAGTTTTACAAACACTTGCCAGATGCTTTAAAGCTTGTAGGAGCAACCAAGTTTGCTGACTTGACCAAACGAGCTAACGACACATTTGAAAAAGAGAACCCGAAAATAACTCAACATCAAGACGGGACATTAGAAGGTTTTAGCAAATCGTATGACGACAATCCATTAAACAAATTTGATGATGAGTTTTACGACCTATACAAAATGGAAAACTTGCAACAAATTCAAGTTGACTTCATTCGAAAAAACAAGAAAGAATTTATAGACAAATGACAGTAGAAATAGAAGCCCGTACCGCTAACAGGCGTTTGGCAAAAAAGCGGGTTCAGTGCTTAAATGAAGCTTTGTGCTTCGTATCAAGTTCAGTGCTGGTAGACAGTTTAGTGCTTCGAAATCCGCTTCTTCGCCAAGCGCCAAAACGTTGTACGCAATTGGAAGTGCTAACCTTGATAGATAGTGTTAAAATTTTGTGGAATAGATGGTTTTAAATAGCTGAAAACAGTTTTGTTTTTTTCGTCAAGCCTTGCAAAAAGAAATTTGCTGAAAACTATATTTTCAAAGCGAAGTCGCTTAAAAGGCTTGCCAAAGTTATAAGAAAAAATATACAAAGTCAAATATTTTTTTATAATAACTAACTTAAAACCAATGTGTAGCCAAATTATACACACTAAGATTTTTAAAAACTGCGCCTATCATTACTGTCTGATAAGCGACAATATTTAAAAATCATCTATCTAAGTTTCTTTACGTTCCAACTGTAAACTTTTATTATTATCTTAGCAAAGAAATAATAACAGCGCACAACACGGGTTACTCGCAATACTGCCCTGCCGCAGGCGCAACACTGGCAGTACTGCGAGTAGCCCGAAAACGTTGTGTGCTATTTTACAAAAACCGAACAAAAAATCCAATCTTTTCACCAATTCTTGTATCTTATAAAATAAAAGGCGAAAATGAAAAAAATATTGCAATTTATTATACCATTTTTTTTAATTCAAAATGTATTTTCGCAAGACCTTGTTGGAAAATGGAATATTAACTCTTTAATTGATAATAATTATCCTCCTGAAGAATATATATTATATCCAATAAAACCTGACAAATATGGTATTGAATTTGGGTTGATACTTGTTTTAAAACCTGATGGAACTTTTCATAGTTATCAAATTTCACATCGCGGGCAAGACAGATTATCTCCATCAACTTATGGAAAATATACAATCATTGACAATAATTATATTCGTTTCTTTTTAGAGAAAAGAAACAAACAACAAGAAATTTTGATTAACGAAGATTTAGGGAAATTTTATTATTCCCAGAAAAATGATGGATTTAGATTTCTAAAAAGCAATGGAAATATTGAGCGTGATAAACAAACCGCATATTTTCGTGATTTACTCTATGAAAAAACCAGCGAAATAAACAAATATAAAGACAATGCACTCAATTGGAAATATACAGAGATTAAAGACGAAAGGGAGGCTGTAACTTTTTGTATGACAGAAAACCAAATTCAAAATTTTGAAATTTTATATTCAAGACGTGCAGAAGGTTATAATAGAAAGATCATCTTAATAAAAATAGATAGTGATTTTAGATATGTCATATTTGAAAAAGACTTTTATAGAGAAGGTCTTAACAGAATAGCTTTATATGACGATTCCAAAATAAAAGAAATAGATAAATTAGTTGCCGAAATCAAAAATGATAAAAATCTTAAAATAAAAACGATTAAAAATAACACCGAACCAAAGCAAAACTTTAACGATAATTCTGAAACAATATTAGATTTGTTTCAGAATAAGAAAAAAATGCAAAAATCTGTTTACCAGAAATATGTTTCTTATTCAAATCAAGCTTCCATAAATAATATTACTATTTACTTTCAAGACGAAAAACCAATTTATGTTGAGTATTTAACAAAACATATTAGCAATCAACAAGTGCGAGAATCTATAACAGGTTTCTATATTTTGGATTTTAAAAATCATAAATTCATTACAAAACCAATAAAAAAAGACAACGGAGAAATTGACTATCCAAGCGAACTTATAAATAAAGCAATTGAAAAAATCAAAAGTTATATCTAAAATAAAAATCTTCACACAAGTGAACATGCTCCAAAAGGTTAGACACCTAGTTAAGTCCATTGTTTAAAAATTCAGAAATACCAGAAAAATGAAACTACTTATTTACATATCTTTTATATTTTTCTCCATTTTGTCTTTTGCTCAACAAACCTATAAAGTAACTGAAGGAGAACTTCAATATATAATCCAAGGTAAAGGAATAATTATAAAAAAAGAAAGCCAATTGTATCTGTTAAGAATAAATGTTTCTATTCAAAATAAAAAACAAAATGTAGAAACAAAATTAATATTATTAACAGAAGAAACGTTAAAAACCTATTCTCAAATCAATAAAACTATTTCCTACAATGAAATTGATGAAAACTATGATTTTGATTTACTAAAAAATATTAGTTTTAATTATATCGAAAAATTTAGTTCAAAAGAATTAAATTATGAAGAATATAAACTTTGTAAAGTAAATAATAACTTCTTTGCAAAATTTAGGGATGAGTATGATGATAAAAACGTTTACACTAATATTGAAGATTATATGCCTTATATTTTCATTAAATTCAATAATAAAAAAGTGATTTATACTTTTGATAATGAAGAACTTTTTATAATCCCAACTAAAAAAAGTTTTGAAATACTTTCTTTACACAATAATTATGACATTAATTATAAAACCGTAAAACTAAAATTAACAAATTCAGAAATTTATTATTTTTCACAACATATTTTTAATGATCTAGAAGAGGACTTTTTTAGAATTGATACTTTAGAAAACAAAAAAGTGAAACTTAAAAATATCTATAATGAAACATTAATTAATCAAAGTTATGACTCGATAAAATTAAGCAAAATAATAAAATGTTATATTAAAGGCAAAATAGACTTATATAATCTTTCTTATAAAAAACTAAACAAATTTCCTTTACAAGCATCAAAAGGAAGTTTGGGAAGTATCCAAATTCTAGAAAATAATAAATTAAAATGGAGAGATTGGACAGGAAAAAAACTAAAAAAAAGATTTTCTTTTCCTTTAGTTTTACTACCTGAAGCACCACAACAAGACTACAAATATGAATTAACTATTTCCAAATCACATGAAAAATTCATTTTAAAAATAAGAAATTTTAATGTTTTTGGATTTCAAACAAACGATACAGAAACAGATACTTTGTCATTATCAAATACTTTTGGAATAAAGAATTTCTATTTTCAGAGTAACAATTCAAAAGATACCATTTTAAGTAATAGTGAATTTTATCATTTTGATAACTATGTAACTAGAATTTCTGAAATGGTTGATTTTAGTTATACTGTAGTTTATTTTCAAAGAGAGAATGGAACATTTGGAATGAGTTACTTAGGAAATTTTTTTGTAAGCAATGAAGATTTTAAAAACAATATCACATATAAAAAATTAAATAATTTTAATGAATACCAAGATTTACAGTTTGTGGAGTTCAAGTATCCATTTTATAAGATGAAGAAAAATAATTTATTTAAGCTTTTTCCATTACACAAAGAGTTTCGATACAAAAAACTTGAAGATTTTGAAGGTAACTTTGCTCGTTTTAAGTTACCTAATTGTCAAAAAGGTTGGTTGAGTTTAGATGGAATTGAATATTTAGATGAGTAAAAAACAGCACACAACAGCGGTTACAAGTAATGGCTAGTTCAAGAATATTCCGAAAATTGTTGCACCAGTTCGCACTTTGTGCTCGTGTCTCCGAATTTTCTAAAATAAGCTTATATTTGTTAGGGCTTGGTAATGGTTCACGCCACTACTTGTAGCCGTAAAACGTTATGCGTCAGTTTAACTCAAGAAACTAAAATATATTAAATGAAAAAAATTTGCATTATATTATTACTATTCGTAGCTAAAATTTATTCTCAAGAGATTTTAAAAAAAGAAGAAGTTTATACTGAAAATAATTTAGTTTACAAAGTTTCAAATTCCGAGCTTTTTACTGGAAAAATCCAAAGTTTTAAACACAAGAATCATTTGACTTTTGAGATTGAATTTAAAAATGGAGAATTAATAAAAAGTATTGAATATTTCAATGGCAAAAAGATAAAAATTGCTGAAGAAATTTTTTATAGAAAATATGGAGTAAAAGAAAAGAAAATTAAATACGAATATCTAATAGACTATAAATGGATTGAGTATTATGATGAGAATAATCAAAAAGTATTAGAAGAAGAATATAAAGATGGAATATTAGTTTATCGTTGTCCATATTTGAATAACAAAAAGAATGGTATCGTCTATTTAATTGAAAAAAATGGTCAGAAAAAAGAATGCAAATTCGAAAATGGAAAACTGATAAAAGAATAAAAACCGAACGCATAACAGCGGTTTGGCACAATAGCTGTTTTTATATTAGCTACACGCCTATTTTCCGCAAAGAAAATTTTATCTTAGCAAGAAATAATCGTTCCACGCAGCCGCTACTGCGCCAAACCGCGGAACGTTAGTAGCAACCTTTAAACAACTCTGCATAAAATGTCAAATATTCAAATCCAGAAAATAAGCACATCAGAAATTGACCAGTTACAGAAAATTGGAAGACAGACTTTTAAAGAAACTTTCTCAGAATCGAATTCTGAAGAAAACATGAAAAACTATTTGGAAGAAGGTTTCTCAAAAGAAAAATTAACCGCAGAATTTAATGATAAAAACTCTGAGTTTTATTTCGCAAAGTTGGAAGAAGAAGTAATTGGATATTTGAAAGTCAATTTTGGAGATTCACAAACCGAATTGAAAGACAGTAAAGCTTTAGAAATTGAGAGAATCTATGTTGCGAAAGAGTTTCACGGAAAAAGTGTTGGGCAATTATTGTATGATAAAGCAATCGAAGTTGCGAAACAGAAAGGTTCGGAATATGTTTGGTTGGGCGTTTGGGAAGAAAATCCGAGAGCAATAAGTTTTTACAAGAAAAATGGCTTTCTAGAATTCGATAAACATATTTTTAAATTAGGAGAAGATGAACAGACAGATATTATGATGAAGTTAAAACTGGAATGATAAGACAAAGGCAGCCACTAACAGCCGTTTGTAGCAATTGCTAGGCTTGGCTTGTGTTCGGAATTTTCTCCGAAAATTCCACGAGGAGTTTTATACTTGTAAACTTTTATTATAAATTTACGCAACTGCCACAAGCGCCAAAACGTTAGCAAACATATTAACGCAACCAAATTCAAAAAAAAAGCATCTATAAAAGAAAAAGCATGAAAAATATTTTTAAATTTTTAATTTTAACCATTTGTTTTATTAGTTGTGAAAATACTGATGACGGAACTTCATCAAGTTTACCAGAATTTACAACTGAAGGAAAAAATACTTTTGGTTGTAAAATTGATAACCAAATATTTGTTCCTAAGCGAAAGATAACTGGTTCACCATATTCAAATCCAATTTTAAAAGCGACATATGTATATAATGATTACTATTTTAATGGATATCATTTATCAATTTTCGCTAATAATGAAGTTAATAACAAATTAATAAATATAAGATTAGATGGTGGTTTAAATCCTCTAATTGAAGGAAATACTTATCCTATTTCTGTAAATCAAGATAATAATATCTATGGAATTTATGAACATTGGGGTGAAACTATTGACAATGGAGATGGAACTGGGTTTACACCTGTTTTTGAATTTACTACTGACAATTCAAGTTTTGGAGAGTTAGAAATAATTAAATTGGACACTGAAAATAAAATTATTTCTGGAGTATTTTGGTTTGACTGCAAAGAGACTAATAGAGATACTATTTCACATATAACAGAAGGAAGATTTGATTTAAAATATACTATTGATTTTTAAAAATACGTTTGCTAACAGCCGTTTGTAGCAATTGCTAGGCTTGGCTTGCGTTCGGAATTTTCTCCGAAAATTCCACAAGGAGTTTTGTACTTGTAATCTTTTGGCTTAAATTTACGCAACTACTACAAGCGGCAAACCGTTGTAGCTAATTTAAATGAATAAACTTTGGAGAGCATATAAAGAGAAATGGTTTGTTCCGATCATTTTCGCTTGTATCTGTGGAATAATTGGGTTAATAACAATTTCTATTCAAAATGAAATCGTACTCTATCTTAGTTTGGGAATTCCTTTCTTGGCTTTACTAGTTTCCGGATTTTTGGGTCTACTCAGAATAATCAAGAAAAACTATAAAACAGGAATTTTACAGATTGTCTTAAGTGGAATAATTGGAGTTATTGGATTGTTTCTTGTTAGCTTATATTTAATGTTTTATCCTTATGACTATTATGCTGATTCATTAAAAATCCCAAATAATATTGACATATACATTCCAAAAGCGGAAACTTTTGAGTATTCAAACAAAACTAATCCAGAAACAAATCACATTCCAAAAGACAAAGACTTTGAACTCTATAATTCTTTCCAACCAGGCTTATATACATATGACATCTGGTTATCAAAGATTGATAGCGGAAAACTATATCTTAAAGTATATGAGATAACTAAAAACGATAGACTTTCACAAAATATACTGTCAAAAAAAAGCGAAATAGTTGTAGGACACCCAATTGATACAATAATAAAATATGGAACCAAAGATCATTTCACAATTTATGAAGGAGATTGGGGAAAACCATATGCAGCTAGATTTGAAATTTGGTATAAACGTAACAACTCAGATCAGGAAATAAAACTTCTAGAAAAAAATTATAAAATTGAAGGCTGGCAAAGATAAAACTAGCTACAACAGCCGTTTGTAGCAATTGCTAGGCTTGGGTTACTTCGGAATTTTTTACAAAATTCCAAAAGGAGTTTTGTACTTGTAATCTTTTGCACTAGATTTACGCAACTGCAACAAGCGGCCAACCGTTGTGTGCTATTTTGTGACGAATCGTTTTAAATTGAAACTTTCCAATGATTTTATGAAAAATTTTTTATACATATTTGTACTTCTTGTTTCTTCTTGCTATTCACAGCAAAGCAACAGAAAACATTGGATTGGTCAAGAAATAAAAAGTGAAGGTGGATTTCTATTAAATAAAGGTAAGCTCGATACTGATTATGGTATTGCATTTTCTAATTCTGAAACTAAAATATTCATATTATTTTTCAAAATTGAAAATACAAAAAAAATCATAATTGATATTTTAGAGATTGATAAGAAAGAATTGAAAGAAAACAAATTAACAGAATATTGCTACACAAATAATGGTGTTAATGTAGAAATTATTGCTCTTGTAAAAGATACAGATAACAATGTCGAATTTTACACTAAAATTATAAAAGCTTGGCGTGCCAACAGAAAAACTGGTAAATTTGAAAAAATAGCAAAACGGAAAGTAAAAAAATGCGATAACGAAAATTACGGAACTTAACCTTTCAAACCTTTGAAAAAATTCATTTACATATTCATTATTTTGCTTTTAGCAAATTGTAAAAATCCTAAAGTAACGGAAAATCTTGTTGTACAAAAAACTGAAAAAGACAGCACCAATCAGTCAAAACAGAAATATAATAAAACAGAAATAATTTATAAAAAACAAGACACACTTATTAAAACTAGTGAACCATTTATAATAAATAACATAAAATGTTATTGGAAACTTACTTTTATAGTTTACGAAGGAAATGAATATAGTGAAGGAATCTTGGAACTAAAAAATAAAAACAAAACATTATTAAATAATTCACGTAATTTAAGTTCAAATGACTCGTATTATCAACACAACTTTAGCAACTTTCATTTTGAAAGTTTTACTATTGATAGCAAAGAAGATTTGAATTTTGACGGATTTAAGGATTTTAAGATTTTTGACAAAGAACCTTCTGGCAGTGCAGGAATGTTTTATTGGGCATACATTTTTAATCCTAAAAAGAAGGTTTTTGAATTAAACAAAGAACTTTCGGGTTATGAATTAGAAGTCAATAAAGTAGAAAAAACGCTTTCGTCTTATGCGAAAAATGGTTTTGGTTATAATGTAAATAGTATTATTCATTTTGACAAGATTGGGAAAATAAAATATACAGAACTAATTGAAAGAGAAATTATAGACACAACAAATTTTGTAAAAACTACATATAAAAAACTAATCAACAATAAAGTAGTAAAAACAAAAACAGAAACTACGAAATTTGAAGGATGGTAGTAAAAAACGAATATAAAAACAGCACACAACAGCAGTTAAAAAAAATGGCTTGTTCAGGTTCATTCCGAAAATTCTCCGAATTTTCTAAGTTTTGTTTATTTTTGGAATGGCTTGGAGCTGGTTTACGCCACTTTCTTTAGCTGCAGACCGTTGTGCATAATATTATGAAAATACGAAAGATATTTTTTGGAATTATAATTCTTGGCTTTTTTGCGTCATGCAAATCACAGTATTCAACTTCTGAATTAAAAAACAACTTCACAGAAAACGAAATTGAAGATTTGAACAAAATTAGAGAATTCTTTATTAGCGAAACTTGTGTTAATACTCAAAATGACTTTAAAAGTTGCTTTAAAAAAATCCCTCATGAATACTTACAAGCTTATGGAAACGGATTTTGGGAAAATATTAACTTTGAACGACAAACAGAACTTTATAAACAAATCTCAAAATCAACATTTGATAAAATTTGGATGTTCTGTAAAAGCGGAAATCCAAATGAACCTGATAAACATTATAAGTTTCTTTGCGCTGTTTCACAAGGACAATATTCAAATTACTTAAGTGAATTAGGTAAAAATAATAAGCGAATTGCTGAATATGCTAAATCAATAAATGATTATGGAGCATTTACTAGTCTAGAATTGACAACTTGGGAAATTTTAAACAACAAAAAGTATATCAATCTAAACGACCCAAATGTACAATTGATATTAGCTATTCATTTTTTGACATTAAATGATGATTTAAAACGTGTAGAAATTTGGACCGAATAAAATACTATGCACAACAGCAGTTAAAAGTAATGGCTTAGGCAAGGGCATACTTCCGAATTTTCTCCGAAAATTCAAAAGTTTGCGTTATATTTGTGTTGGCTTGGTTTTGGCTCGTCGCCACTTCTTTTAGCTGCAACACGTTAGCAAACATTAAATGAACGATACTGAATATAAAGGAGTTTTGCACAAAGAAGTTAATAAACTTTCAAGAATAAATCCTAGATTTCATAGGATTTCGAGTAT
>NZ_VDCZ01000020.1 GCF_006491645.1 Flavobacterium profundi | reverse complement strand
CTTCTCAAACGAATGTAGCTTGTAATGGTGGTGCTAATGGTGCTGCAGCTGTGAATACTGCAACTGGCGGTGCTGGTGGATATACTTATAATTGGACTCCTGGTAACCCAACAGGTGACGGAACACCATCTGTAACAGGATTAACAGCAGGTACTTGGACGTGTACGGTAACTGATGCAAACGGTTGTACAACTTCTCAAAACTTTACAATAACACAACCAAGCGCTTTATCATTAACTCCTTCTTCTCAAACGAATGTAGCTTGTAATGGTGGTGCTAATGGTGCTGCAGCTGTGAATACTGCAACTGGCGGTGCTGGTGGATATACTTATAATTGGACTCCTGGTAACCCAATAGGTGACGGAACACCTTCTGTAACAGGATTATCAGCAGGTACTTGGACGTGTACGGTAACCGATGCCAATGGTTGTACTGCTTCTCAAAACTTTACGATAACTCAACCAACTGCTTTAGCACTTACTCCTGCTTCACAAACCGACGTATCTTGTAATGGTGGTACTAATGGTGCGGCATCAGTAAACGTTGCAACTGGTGGTGCTGGTGGTTATACTTATAATTGGACACCTGGTAACCCAACAGGTGACGGAACACCTTCTGTAACAGGATTATCAGCAGGTACTTGGACGTGTACGGTAACTGATGCAAATGCTTGTACTACTTCGGTAAACTTTACAATTACACAACCAACAGCAATTGACAATACAATTTCTGAAAACACAACAGGAATTCTAACAGCAAATGCTACAGATGCTGGTATGACATACCAATGGTATGAATGTCCAAATACATTATTAACAGGTGAAACCAATCAAGACTTTACACCTTCAAGTCTTGGAGATTATAAGGTTTCTATAACTTTTAATGGATGTAATGTTGAGTCTGCATGCTATACTGTTACTACTTTAGATACTAAAGTGTTTGAAAATAAAACAGAATTTACAATGTATCCGAATCCTACAAATGGATTAGTAGTTATTAAAACAAATACAAGTGGTGAGTTTGTTATTGTAAATCAGTTAGGTCAAACAATGAAAACATTTACTTTAAATTCAAATATTGAAAATAATATTAATGTTGAGAATTTAGCGGATGGTATCTATTTCATCAAAAGTTTATCGAGCAATCCAATTAAGGCTCAAAGACTTATAATTAAAAAATAATGATTACTTTTAACTAATGAAAATTTAAAAAGCGGTTGTTACGAATTTTCGTAGCAACCCTTTTATTTTTATTTTTCTTTAGTATTACTGCATTAATAACCAATCCAAACATTATGGAAAGAAGAAAATTTGTTAAGAAAATGAGTGCCTTTACAACAGGGTCACTATTATTATCTGGATCTAATTTATATTCATTTGAAAATGAGAATGAAGTAAAAAGTAATTCCATAGACTTGTCTCCTTTAGCATTTAATGATAGTGAAATTATTTTAAAAGGAAACTTTATAGACGCTGAAACTTTAGAAACAATTCAAAGGGTTTCAATGAAAGCTAACGTAAGTAAAAACCGATTATTCACGTTTAAAGAATCAATAGAATCTAAAAATGGTTCTTATGAAATTAAAACTGGTTTTTCAGCGGCAGATAAAAAAGTAATTGAAAAAGTTACTATTGAAATAACTGCTGAAGGTTACCAAACACTTTCAACTCAATTATACTTATCTCGATTAGGTTGCAATGTTCATTGTTCAATTTGGGACTATAATCCAAATTTAAAGATTGAGGATACTCCAAAAAACAGTTTATATGATAATTATACAGTATCTAATTTCAATTTTCAACTAAAGAGAAATTAAAGAATACAATATAAAAAAAGAGGTTTTAAAATTGAAACCTCTTTTTTTATATTGTATTCTTTTCATTAAAAAGGAACATCAGAATCATCATCATCGGAATTAAAACTACTTCCAAAGGCATCATTTGGTGAAGGAAGATTAGGAGTAGCAAATGGATTTTGATCATCCAAATTCATTTTTGAAGGCAATTCGTCAAAAGGTGAACTAAAATCATCAAGATTATCAAATTTACCCAAATTACCCACAAACTTCAATCGGATATTATCTAATCCACCATTTCTGTGCTTAGCTACAATAAATTCAGCTTGACCTTGAGTTGGAGTACGTTCTTCATCATCCCACTCATCAATTTTATAATATTCTGGTCGGTAAATAAAGGATACAATATCCGCATCTTGCTCAATCGCTCCTGATTCCCTCAAATCAGAAAGTAAGGGTCTTTTACTAGAACCACGTGTTTCAACTGCACGAGATAACTGCGATAAAGCAATTACGGGCACATTTAATTCTTTTGCCAAAGCTTTTAAGTTTCTGGAAATAGTAGAAATTTCTTGCTCACGGTTTCCGCCTCCTTTTCCATTCCCTCCAGCTGTCATCAATTGAAGGTAATCAATAACTATCATTTTAATTCCGTACTGAGAAGCCAAACGTCTGGCTTTGGCACGTAAATCAAAAATTGATAATGAAGGAGTATCATCTATATATAAAGGTGCTTTTTCTAAATCTTTTACTTTTATAGATAATTGTTCCCATTCATGTTTTTCTAATTTTCCAGTTCTTAATTTTTCAGAAGATAATCCTGTTTCAGAAGAAATTAAACGGGTAATTAACTGTACAGAAGACATCTCCAAGGAAAAGAATGCAACTGGCGCACCATAGTCTATAGCCATATTTCGAGCCATAGATAATGTAAAAGCGGTTTTACCCATACCTGGACGCGCTGCAACAATAATTAAATCGGATGGTTGCCATCCAGAGGTTAATTTATCTAAGTCATGAAAACCAGTTGGTACACCACTAAGACCTTCTTTACCTGCTATTTCTTCAATTCTTTTTTTTGCTTGAATAACCAAACTTTGAGCGGTTTCAGAACTTCTTTTAATGTTACCTTGTGTTACTTCATATAATTTGGATTCTGCTTTGTCCAACAAATCAAAAACATCTGTAGTTTCATCGTATGACTCTTCAATAATTTCGCTAGAAATTTTAATCAAACTTCTTTGAATAAATTTTTGCAAAATAATTCTTGAATGAAATTCAATGTGGGCAGAAGATGATATTTTTTGAGTCAGTTGAATTAAATAAAAATCACCCCCAGCTAATTCTAATTTACCGTTTTTCTTTAACTGTGCTGATACTGTTAATAAGTCTATAGGTTGGGTATCGTTAAACAATTCAACAATAGCCTCAAAAATATGTTTATGTGATTCTTTATAAAAGGCATCCGGTTGTAAAATATCAATTACCTCATCAACTCCTTTCTTATCAATCATCATAGCTCCTATTACAGCCTCTTCTAAATCAACAGCTTGTGGAGGAAGTTTCCCTTTCTCCAAGTTAATTATAGTGGTTTTATCCACTTTTAAGGGGCTACTCTTTCTGATATTTTCCATAGTGCGAAGTTAACCAAAATTTAATTATTTCAATTTCTATTTGTTAATAGTACAGTGTTAAAAACCTGTTCATAACCTCAACATTTTTGTTTATAACACAAAAAAAATCCGAAACCCTTAAGCTTCGGACTTAAAATTATATTTGGAAATGAATTATTCTTTAAATTCTCCCATTTTGCTATATTTATCCATACGCTGCATAATCAAATCTTCTGTTGATAACTCTTTCAATTCATTATACGCTTTTGTAATATATTTTTCTACTGTTTTAAATGTAGTTTCTCTATCATGATGTGCTCCTCCAAGAGGTTCTGGAATAATATCATCAATCAGTTTTTGTTTTTTCATATCGGTTGCTGTCAGCTTCAAAGCTTCTGCAGCTTGCTCTTTATACTCCCAACTTCTCCATAAGATAGACGAACAAGATTCAGGTGAAATTACAGAATACCAGGTGTTTTCAAGCATAAACACTTTATCACCAACACCAATCCCTAAAGCACCACCTGAAGCACCTTCTCCAACAATAACTGTAATAATTGGCACTTTAAGACGAATCATTTCTAAAATGTTTCTAGCAATAGCTTCACCTTGACCTCTTTCTTCAGCTTCTAATCCTGGATAAGCACCTGGAGTGTCTACTAAAGTAACTACAGGTATTCCAAATTTTTCTGCCATTTTCATCAATCGTAATGCTTTACGATAACCTTCAGGGTTAGCCATTCCAAAATTACGGTATTGACGTGTTTTAGTATTATATCCTTTTTGTTGGCCAATAATCATATACGATTGACCATTAATTTTTCCTAAACCACCAACCATTGCTTTATCATCTTTAAAAGCACGGTCTCCGAAAAGCTCTAAGAAGGTATCACCACATAATGCCTTAATATGATCCATAGTGTACGGACGATTAGGGTGTCTTGACATTTGAACACGTTGCCATGCTGTCAAATTTTTATATATATTCTTCTTAGTTTCTTCTAATTTTTTTTCAATCTGCTTGCATGTTTGCGTAACATCAACTTCAGATTCTTGACCTATGATAACACATTTATCTAACTGGTCTTCAAGTTCTTTGATAGGTAATTCAAAATCTAAATATTCCATTGGACTAAATTTTGGGTTTCGTTTGTCTTTACAAAGATAAAATTTTCAAATTAATTAACGTTGTATTGACGTTGATTTAGTTTTCTTTTTTTATAATTTTTAACAACACCATTAGCAATAACAGTTGCTAAAATAATTGAAGCTCCTACATAAAACATAGAATTCATATGTTCGGAATCACTAAATATAAGCAAGGCTAAAATAATTCCATAAATTGGTTCTAAGTTAATGGTCAACATAACTGTAAAAGGACTTATAACTTTCATTACTTTTACAGAAGCTGAAAATGCATAGGCGGTACATATAGATGAAAGCACTAGTAACCAAATTAAATCTTTAGTTGATAACGAAAAAAAAGCGACATCAAACTTTTGATTAAACAACATAATGCAACTTAGAAATAGAACTCCAACTCCTAATTCATAAAAAGAGATAATATTGGCATCATATTCTTTAGCATATTTACCATTAATTACAGAAAAAAGTGCCGATAAAAAAGCGGATGTTACAGCAAGATATATCCCTGTTTTATATTGAGTTTCTACTTCAAAAATGATACTTAAACCAATTACTGTAATAATACCAAACAAGACTTCATAACCCACCACTTTTCTTTTGTATAAAATGGGTTCAATTAAAGAAGCGAAGAAAGCTCCTGTTGATAAACACGCTAAAGTAATCGAAATATTAGACACTTTTATCGCTTCATAAAATGTAAACCAATGGGCTGCAATTATAATTCCAGACAATGCAAATCCTAAGAAAGTTTTGAAAGAAATCTTTAAAGCTTGCCTTTTAAATACAATAAATAAGATTATAAAAATAGTCGCAAAAAACATGCGATACCATACTAAATCTAATGCTTTTAAAGAAATTAACTTTCCCAATATAGCCGTAAATCCCCAAATAAATACAATTAAATGAAGATGCAAATAATTTTTTAAATAGTTACCTTTTTGCATTGCGTAGTAAATAAAAGGCTAATGTACCAAACACCATATTAGGTATCCATACCGCTAATAAAGGTGAAAAATCAGAATTTTCGGCAATTGTACCAAAAACTTTATCAAAAAATATAAATGTAAACGCAATAACAATTCCAATTGCTAAATTAACCCCCATTCCTCCTCTTCTTTTCATAGAAGATACGGCTACAGCAATAATCGTTAAAATAAAGGCAGAAACTGGCAAACTGTACTTTTTATATAATACTACTAAATAGGCATTAATTCTTGTATTTCCCTTTTCTTTTTCTTTATTAATAAAAGTATAGAGTTCACCAATTGTCATGGTTTCCGCAATATAAAATACGGGTGTTAATTCATCAGGCTCAAAGCTAAATTTTACAACTTTTTTATCTGAACTTTCCAAAACATCGTTATTCTGCCCCACAGTTCTCTTTAGATAATTAAAAAGAGAATACTTTTTAGTCTTTTCATCATATTTAATACGATTAGAAGTCACTTTCTCTATTAATTTATTCCCTTTAAATTTTTCATACGTAAAATTAAATCCTGTTTTAGACAAAAAATTATAATTACTAATATAAATATATTCTCCATCACCAATTTGTCTAAATATATCTTGGGTTTCCATTGTTTTATAACTATTTCCCCTCAAATAAGTATTTCTAAAATCTAAAAAACCTTTACTTGCTTTTGGAACCAAGAAAAATCCCATCAATAAAGCAAAAATGCAAACAATAGTTGCTCCCATTAAAAAGGGACGCAAAAAACGCTGAAAAGAAATACCAGAACTTAAAATAGCAATAATTTCGGTATTATTTGCTAACTTCGAAGTAAACCAAATAACTGACAAAAAGAGAAAAATTGGAAATAATAAATTAGCAAAATAAATTATAAAATCTCCATAATAGACAACAATTTCATTAAAAGGAGCTTTCCTTTCAATCATTCTGTTGACTTTTTCCGAAACATCAATAACAATTCCAATTGGAATGAATAAAAGTAACATTACAGAAAAGGTAACCAAATAACGTTTTAAAATATATTTGTCTATTAATTTCATTTTGCAATTTGCTTTATAATCGTTGACTCATTTGAATAACCATCTTATCTTTCCATTCTCTAAAAGTACCCGCAAGAATTTGTCTTCTCGCTTCGCGTACTAACCACATATAAAACCCTAAATTATGAATGGTTGCAATTTGCTTTCCTAAAAATTCATTAGCCGCAAATAAATGTCTTAAGTAGGCTTTTGAATATTCTAAATCGACCCAAGTATGCCCCATTTCATCAATGGGTGAAAAATCAGCCTCCCATTTTTTATTCTTAATATTTATAGAACCATTTGCCGTAAATAACATTCCATTTCTTGCATTTCGAGTAGGCATTACACAATCGAACATATCGATTCCTAAGGCTATATTTTCTAGAATATTTATGGGTGTACCAACTCCCATTAAATACCTTGGTTTCTCTTCAGGTAAAATTGCAGTAACAACTTCAGTCATGGCATACATCTCTTCAGCTGGTTCTCCTACAGATAATCCTCCAATAGCATTTCCTTGTGCACCAGCATTCGCTATATATTCAGCAGATTGTTCTCGCAAGTCTTTATATGTGCTTCCTTGAACTATTGGAAAAAAAGTTTGTTCATACCCATATTTAAAAGGCAACTTATCTAAATGAGTGATACATCTGTCTAACCAACGATGCGTCATGTGCATCGAACGTTTCGCATATCGGTAATCACATGGGTATGGTGTACATTCGTCAAAAGCCATAATAATATCTGCTCCAATAGTACGTTGAATTTCCATTACATTTTCTGGAGAAAAGAAATGATACGAACCATCGATATGAGATTTAAATTTCACACCTTCTTCTTTAATTTTCCTATTCGAAGACAGTGAATATACTTGATAACCACCTGAATCGGTTAAGATATTTCTATCCCAATTCATAAACTTATGCAAACCTCCTGCTTTTTCTAAAATATCCGTTTGTGGTCGTAAATACAAATGATAGGTATTTCCTAAAATAATATCTGGATTAATATCGTTTTTCAACTCTCTTTGGTGCACTCCTTTTACCGATGCAACCGTTCCAACTGGCATAAAAATAGGTGTTTCAATAACACCATGATCTGTCGTAATTTTTCCAGCTCTTGCTTTACTTTTTGGGTCTTTACTTAATAATTCAAACTTCATATAAAAATTTTACAGGGCAAATATAATTGTTTTCCAAACGAAGATTTATAATTTATACTATTATTTAACAGATAAGAACAGAAATGACATCATAATTATAGAAGATTTGATAAAAAATGTGTAACTTAAAAAAGTTAAAAAAGTAAGAACTTTGTAAGAAACTTATTTAAATATTCTATCATGAAAAATATAAAAAATCCAAAAGAAAATGAAATTGAGTCTAATTTAAAAGACTTAAATTATCCTGCATCAGAAGACATCTATAATCAAGATAAAAAAGAAATGGATGTAGATCCTGAAGATCCATCTAAAGTTAAAAAAAATCCTCAACCTATTGATAAAACTGTAACTTTGGGTGCTGATTTAGATGTTCCAGGAGCTTCTTTAGACGATCAACAAGAAGCCATTGGAAGTGAAGATGAAGAGAACAACTATTACAGTCAGGCAGACACAAAATAATACAATGCTATGATGTCTATAAAATCTACAAATCCTTTTACATTAGAAATTTTAAAGTCTTTTGACGAAATGACTAATGAACAAATTGATCATGCTCTTGAAAAAGCACATACTGCATATTTAAACTGGAGAACAACTAGTTACCAAGAAAGGGCTACTATTTTAAACAAAGTGGGTACTATTTTACGTTCCAAAAAAGCAGAATTATCCAAATTAATTACCTTAGAAATGGGAAAACTTTTAGCACAAGCTGAAAGCGAAATTGATTATGCTGCTTCTATATTTGAATATTATGCAAAACATGGTGAAACATTTCTTAAAGATGAAAAAATAGAAGTTGATTCTGGTGAAGCTTATATAAAAAAAACACCTATTGGAGTTTTATTAGGGGTTGAGCCATGGAACTTTCCGTTTTATCAGGTAGCTCGTTTTGCAGCACCTAATATAATGATTGGAAATACTATTGTATTAAAACATGCTTCTATAGTACCTCAATGTGCTAAAGCTATTGAAGACATTTTCAAAGAAGCCGGTGCACCTGAAGGTGTATATACGAACTTATTTGTAAGGGGTTCGAAAGTAACTAAACTTATTGCTGATAAGCGTATTCAAGGCGCCTCTTTGACTGGAAGTGAAAAAGCAGGTTCTGAATTAGCCATGATGGCTGGAAAATATATAAAAAAATCGGTGTTAGAATTAGGAGGAAGTGATCCTTTTATTGTCTTAGAAGATGCTGATATTGAAAGAACCGTTTCTTTAGCTATAAAAGGAAGAACAGTTAACAACGGACAAAGTTGTATTGCGGCAAAACGCTTTATTGTGATGGAAAAAATAGCTTCTGAGTTTTTAACTCAATTTAAAGTAGCGATGAGTAAATTAAAACTAGGAAACCCTCTAGAAGCGGATACAGAATTAGGACCTCTCTCTAGTGAAGACGCTCTTGAATCTATTTTAAAACAAATTGAAACTGCTGTATCTGAAGGTGCTAAAATTGAAATTGGTGGCAAAAGAGCGAAACTAAAAGGGGCTTTTATAGAACCTACAATTATTAGTCATATTAGTCCAAAAATGAAAATCTATAAAGAAGAACTTTTTGGACCAGTTGCTAGTTTTTATATCGTTAAAACTGTAGAAGAAGCAATAGCTTTAGCGAATGACACGGAATTTGGTTTAGGGGGTTCTGTATTTACAAAAGATATTGAAAAAGGTAAGGAAATTGCACATCAAATTGATTCTGGAATGGTTTTTATTAATCATCCTACTAAATCTTCAGTCGAACTTCCATTTGGAGGCACTAAAAGATCTGGTTATGGAAGAGAGATGTCACCCTTAGGTATTGATGAATTCGTAAATAAAAAATTAATTCGCGTTCTTAAAGAGGGCGATACCTTATAAAGAATTTCTTATATGAACTTTATTTAAACTAAAATTCAAAAAAACATAAAATACAATCCTTTTTTTATTTGTTTCTTTGCAACATAACAATTGTATTTTATGTTTTCTTTTTTGAAGTCGCTTACCAAATTTGAAAAAATCATCCTTCTAACAATATTGGTTGTATATATTCACAACTTGTTTTTAGATGTTATGGCTGTAGATGCCGCACAATACGCAGGAATTTCAGCTGAAATGGCTCAAACGAATTCCTATTTAGAAGTAAAGGAATTTGGTAAAGATTATTTAGACAAACCCCCACTCCTTTTCTGGCTTTCAAGTACAAGTATAAAACTATTTGGAAATACCAATTTAGCTTACAAATTACCTTCCTTTCTATTTTTACTTTTTTCTTTGTATGCTTTATACCGCTTTTGCATCCTCTATTATAATCCAAAAATCGCCAAATATGCCCTACTTATATTAGCTACCACTCAAGCATACTTTTTAATGACCAATGACGTACGAACAGATGCTATTTTAACCTCTTGTGTTATGGTTAGTTGTTGGTTATTTGGACTGTATTTCTCCTTTGGAAAAATAAAGCATCTCATTTTTGCTTCTATATTTATTGGACTGGCCATGTTAGCGAAAGGCCCAATTGGATTGGTAGCCATCTTGTTTCCAATTGGCATACATCTTATTTATAAAAAGCAATGGAAACAACTATTTTCATTTCAATGGCTTCTAGTAGTACTTATTATCGCTTTAGTATTATTTCCCATGTCTTATGGTTTGTACCATCAATTTGATTTACAACCCGATAAAATCACAAATGGAATCAAAGGACAAAAAGGATTGTATTTCTTTTATTGGTTGCAAAGTTTCGGAAGAATTACTGGAGAAAATATTTGGAACAACAATACTCCTTGGCATTTCTTTATAGGAACTAGTCTATGGGACTTTTTTCCATGGTTTTTTCCTTTACTATTTGCAGTATACTTTAAGATAAAACAATTATTTTTTGATAAAAAAGCATGTCCTGAAATTATAAGTTTTGTTGGTTTTACCGCTTTATTTTTCTTTTTATCACTATCTAAATACAAATTACCACATTATGTTTTTGTGACCTTCCCTTTTGCAGCTATTTTAGTTGCTGAATATCTATCCAAAATTTCAATGAAAAGCATGAAAAATTGGATTGTAGTGAATGTAAGTTTCGGCTATATAATTTTGGCACTCCTTATTATATATCCTATTCTTTTTTTTAAAGAAAATTACTTTTTAATCCTCATTCTAATACTATTACAAATTCTCATTCTTTTCTTTTTTAGAAAGAAAGCAGAAGATTTCATTATACAATATATTAGTCCCATACTGGTTTTAAATATATTGATGTCCTTTCAATTTTACCCAAAATTAGTCACTTTTCAATCAGATGCTATGGCAGCCAAATGGATTCGAGAAAATCATCCTTCAGAAAAGGTCGTATTATATAACAAATCTTCTCATTTATTTAATTTTTATTCCCAAAATCCGTTTACCAAAGTCATTGGTAAAGAGGAATTAAAAAATTGTAAGGAAAAGACTTGGATTTATATAAATGAAGAAGATTTAAAAGACATAGAAGATTCTAATTTGAAAATAATTTCCAAAAAAGCGTTTAATCAATATCGCATCACCATTTTAAAACTGAATTTTTTATTAGAAAATAAAAGAAAAAATGTTTTAAATTACCGATATTTAATCCAAATAGATAGATAAAAAATGGAAAAGCTATCCATTATAATTCCGGCATATAACGAAGAACAGACCATTCATCTTATACTAGATAAGATTAAAGAAGTTAGTCTAATAAATTCCATTCAAAAAGAAATTATTGTGGTAAATGATTGTTCTTCCGACAATACAGGTTGTGCCATTCAAGATTACAAAGAACAAAACCCTGAAGTAATACTTCACTATTATACTCATGAAATCAATAAAGGTAAAGGAGCTGCCTTACATACAGGAATACAAAAAGCCACTGGTAATTATATCATCATTCAGGACGCCGACTTAGAATATGATCCAGAAGAGTACAATATTCTTTTAAAACCTATAGTTGAAGGCTTTGCCGATGTAGTTTATGGCTCAAGATTTGTAGGAGGAAAACCGCACCGCATTTTATTCTTTTGGCACACCATTGGCAACAAGTTTTTAACGTTTGTATCCAATATGTTTACCAATCTCAATTTAACCGACATGGAAACTTGTTATAAAATCTTCCGTTCTGAGATTATTAAAAATATCAATTTAAGAGAAAAAAGATTTGGTTTTGAACCAGAAATTACCGCTAAAATTGCTCGAATATCTAATATTAGAATATATGAAGTTGGCATTTCTTATTATGGCAGAACCTATCAAGAAGGCAAGAAAATATCATGGAAAGATGGTTTTAGAGCTTTGTATTGCATACTAAAATATGCCATTTTGAGATTGAACTAACAAAACAAAAAACACTATAACCCTATTTTTCAACACAATAAGTTGCATTTTATTGTAGATAACTTTTGAAAAGTCCTCAAGATTCTCTTGAAATTAATAATAATAATCTACTTATATTTGTGCTTTTAAATTTTAACATTAAAAATGAAACCAAACACACAACAACTACAAGAATTAACAGTTCAAGTAAGAAGAGACATTTTACGAATGGTACATGCTGTAAATTCAGGACATCCTGGAGGATCATTAGGATGTACAGAATTTTTTGTAACCCTTTATCAACACCTTATGAATCGCAAAGAAGGTTTTGATATGGATGGCAAAAACGAAGATGTGTTCTTCCTTTCTAACGGACATATTTCACCAGTTTTTTATAGTGTTTTAGCTAGAAGCGGTTATTTTCCAGTTAGTGAATTAGCTACTTTTAGATTATTAAACTCAAGATTACAAGGTCACCCAACGACTCATGAAGGTTTACCTGGAATTCGAATGGCATCTGGATCATTAGGACAAGGATTAAGTGTCGCATTAGGTGCTGCTCAAGCAAAAAAACTAAATAAAGATTTAAATTTAGTATATGCACTTTTAGGTGATGGCGAATTACAAGAAGGTCAAAATTGGGAAGCTATTATGTATGCCGCTGCAAAAAATGTAGATAATATCATTGCAACAGTTGACCTTAACGGACAACAAATTGACGGTTCTACAGATGAAGTTTTAAATATGGGAAGTGTAAAAGCAAAATTTGAAGCTTTTGGTTGGGATGTTCTTGATATTAAAGAAGGAAATAATATTGACGCCATTATTGCTGGAATGACAGATGCAAAATCAAGAACAGGTAAAGGAAAACCTGTATGTGTTTTATTACATACTGAAATGGGTAACGGTGTAGATTTCATGATGCATACACATGCATGGCATGGAAAAGCTCCAAATGATGAGCAATTAGCGAATGCTTTAGGGCAAAACCCAGAAACTTTAGGTGATTATTAATAATGTAAATTTTATATAGATAAGCAGTACAACTTATTTTATACCATTTGCAGCATACAGCAAAATTAAAATGAAAAAATATACAAATACAGGAAATAAAGATACTCGTTCAGGATTTGGCGCAGGACTAACTGAATTAGGTCAAAAAAACGAAAATGTAGTAGCACTTTGTGCAGATTTAATTGGTTCTTTAAAAATGGATGATTTCAAAAAAAATCACCCAGAACGTTTCTTTCAAGTAGGAATTGCAGAAGCCAATATGATGGGAATTGCTGCAGGTTTAACAATTGGTGGTAAAATACCTTTTACAGGTACATTTGCTAATTTCTCAACAGGTAGAGTGTACGATCAAATTCGTCAATCTATTGCTTATTCCGATAAAAATGTAAAAATCTGTGCTTCTCATGCTGGTTTAACTTTAGGAGAAGATGGTGCAACGCATCAAATTTTAGAAGATATTGGTTTAATGAAAATGCTGCCAGGTATGGTCGTAATTAACCCTTGTGATTACAACCAAACTAAGGCAGCAACCATTGCAATTGCAGACCACCACGGACCTGTTTATTTGCGTTTTGGAAGACCAAGTGTTGCAAATTTCACTCCTGAAAACGAACCTTTCGTAATAGGAAAAGCAATACTTTTAAATGAAGGTTCTGATGTAACTATAGTAGCAACCGGACATTTAGTTTGGGAAGCTTTAATTGCTGCGGAAAAATTAGAAGAAAAAGGTATTTCAGCAGAAGTTATTAATATTCATACTATTAAACCATTAGACGAAGAAGCGATTTTGAAATCAGTTGCAAAAACGGGTTGTATTGTAACTGCCGAAGAACATAATGTTTTAGGAGGTTTAGGAGAAAGCGTTTCTAGAACTTTAGTTTTAAATAATCCTGCTCCACAAGAATTTGTGGCTGTAAATGACAGTTTTGGTGAAAGTGGAACTCCAGCTCAATTAATGGAAAAATATGGTTTAAATGCAGACGCTATAATTAAAGCAGCTGAAAAAGCTATAAAAAGAAAATAATTATTCTAAATAAATTATATAAAAAAGGCTCAATAAAATTGAGCCTTTTTTTGTATAATGTTAATAACCTTTAGTGACATGAAGGATCTAAATGTTTTCTTAATCTAGTTGGAGTAGTATAATCTCCTGAACAACTTGGAATTGCTTTTAATTCTGTTTCATCTATATCAGTTGTTGAAGGGTCGTCAGCAATTGGATTAAATGGATAATAAGCTAATATCCCTGATTCTCCAATAGGCTTTTTAATTTCCATCTTTGTTATTATCCCATCTCCATCATCATCAGTATCAAGAAAATTTGGTATTCCATCTCCATCAGTATCATCATTATAAAAATCCCCATCACCATTTAAATCTTCGTTATTACTTTTAATTCTATCGCGATCATGGTCATTCTCTTTTCTATAAAACAATTTAATTTGAAAGGCAAGCGGATTATAACTTGATCCAGCAATTACCCCGTTAAAATAACCCAACCCAGAAGGTATGAACACAATAACGTTACCGTAATTTTGATGAACAACTACACCATTACCATTTAATGAAGAAGATTCTTCCGTCTTAATTTTTGTCAATATCTGTCTGTAACCAGAGATTGAAAGCGGATCAAAAGCTGTTGTTTGAGGATAAGTAAACCAAATCCCTTGATTGTTTTGGTCGAAAACTTCATTACTTAAATCCCATCCTTTATAAGCCGTGAAAACAGAATCTACATGAGTAGGGTTAGCTCCTCCTCCTTCATTCAATACAATGTAGTATAATTTATAATCCACCACATCACTAGAAACTCCATCAATAAAATTTGAAGTTCTTACATCATTTTTAACCTGTATAGATTGAACTGGGTAAGCTGAATCATCCCATATTGAAGTTTGTCCTGCATCAATTTTTTTTACAGTTGCATTTAAATCAGCATCCAATACTAAATAATTATCTTTTAAGTAAGCTTCAATTTCTAAAATATCTTCATCATAAACTTCTTGTCTATCTCTTAAAACAATTTCACTCGATGCACCATCGTCTTTTTTACATGAAACTGTTCCACCTACTAAAACTAAAAAAATAACAATTCTTAAAATATTCTTCATTTTCATAAAATTTGAGTCGCAAGATACAATTTTCCTTTATTTTTGTACAAAAATTAACATTGATTTTTGAATCTAATGAGAGTAGATAAATTTTTATGGTGTACGCGATATTTTAAAACACGCAATATGGCTGCAGAAGCTATTAAAAAAGGGCATGTTAGCGTAAACGGTCAACTAGCAAAAGCTTCAAGGGAAGTGTATGCTACCGATAAAATAGTTTTACGTAAAGACCAAATCAATTATCAATTTACTATTTTAGATATTCCTCAAAGTCGTGTGGGAGCCAAATTAGTAGACGTTTATCGTAAAGATACCACTCCAGATGAAGCGTTTGCTCATTTAGAAATGCTAAAATTAAGCAAAGAATATTACCGTGCTAAAGGAGAAGGTAGGCCTACAAAAAAAGACCGAAGAGATATAGACGATTACACTAATGATATCGATTTTGATGATGATTTTGAATAAAAAGTATTGGGAAAATAGGTATCAAAATGAGGATATAGCTTGGGACACAGGTTCAATAACCCAACCTTTGAAAGAATATATCGATCAAATTAGCAATAAAAATTTAAAGATTTTAATTCCAGGAGCTGGTAATGGGCATGAATTTGATTATTTAGTTCAACAAGGTTTTTCCAATGTATGGGTGATTGACATTGCTGATTCACCTATACAAAAACTACAATCTAAGTATCCACAATTTATTGACAGAATTCAATTAGGTGATTTTTTTGATCATGCTTTCCAATATGATATCATCATCGAACAAACTTTTTTTTGTGCATTAGATCCAGAAATAAGAAAAACATATGTCTCTAAAATGTATTCTTTATTGTTTCCCAATGGAAAAATTGTCGGTCTATTGTTTGATTTCCCTTTATCTCAAGAAGGGCCACCATTTGGAGGTAGTAAAGCAGAATACCTTTCTCTTTTTTCTGAAAAATTTACTATTAAAAAATTAGAAAAAGCATATAATTCTATAAAACCTCGTGCTGGTAGAGAACTCTTTTTTATCTTTGAAAAAAAATAACACACATGCAAAATATCATTTTAACACATCAAGAAATTGAACATAAAATAAAACGTATTAGTTATCAAATTTTTGAAACCTTTGTTGATGAAAAGGAAGTTATTATTGCTGGAATTACCAAAAACGGATATATACTAGCAGAAAAAATTGCTTCTGAGTTAAAAAAAATATCAGACTTAAATGTTATTTTGTGTGAAGTACATTTAAATAAACAAAACCCACAAGAAGCGGTTACCACATCTATTTCGAGCTCTGTTTACTCCAATAAATCTATAATTTTGGTGGATGATGTATTAAATTCAGGTACCACTTTAATTTATGGTGTAAAACATTTCTTAGAAGTTCCTTTACGAAAGTTTAAAACTGCAGTTTTAGTAGACCGTAATCATAAAAAATACCCTGTAAAAGCAGATTTTAAAGGATTATCACTTTCAACTTCTTTACAAGAACACATACAAGTGGTCTTCGAAGAAGAAAACAGCTATGCCTATTTAAGTTAATCTTTCTTGCAGCTCTTTTATAATAGCTTCCACATTCTTTGCATCGATGGAAATCACTTCTTTGGATTGAAGATAATAATAACTTCTATCAAACAGATGTTTTTTAATATAATCTTCTAGTTCTGCTTCTGTCAAATTAGCAATTAACGGCCTATTTTCTTTTTCTTTTAGCAATCGATTTGCTAAAGTACCTACAGAACCCTTCAAATAAAACGATTGTACGCTGTTTTGTTGTAAGATTTCATGATTATTAGCATAACATGGAGTTCCGCCTCCTAAAGCCAAAATAAAGCTCTCATTATTGTTTACAAAATTTCTAAATAGAATACTTTCAATTTTTCTGAAATAGATCTCCCCTTTCTTCTTAAAAATATTTTTTACGCTCTCTTTTTCTGTTTCTTCAATGATTTTATCTAAATCATAAAAGGGAATTCCTACAATTTTAGATAATTCTTTCCCTATTGTTGATTTACCAGAACCCATATAACCTACTAAAATTATTTTCATGATTTAATAATTCCTTTAAAATTAAGCAGTTAAAAAATAATATTAAAAAAAAGACAAATTTATAAGAAAAAACCATTGGAAAATAAATTTTAGTTAATATATTTGCACCCGCATTCAAGGAAACAAAATGACTTGGTAGCTCAGTTGGTAGAGCACATCACTTTTAATGATGGGGTCCTGGGTTCGAGCCCCAGCCAGGTCACTAATTTTATTTCTTAATGCATTCGACTTGGTAGCTCAGTTGGTAGAGCACATCACTTTTAATGATGGGGTCCTGGGTTCGAGCCCCAGCCAGGTCACTAAAAAAGTTATTCGTTCTTCGAATAGCTTTTTTTGTTTTAGGCCATGTGGAGGAATTGGTAGACTCGCCATCTTGAGGGGGTGGTGTCGCAAGACGTGTCAGTTCGAATCTGATCATGGTCACTTGAAAACATAAAAAAAGTCCCACATTGGGGACTTTTTTTATTTCTAACTTGCATTATTTCTTTTATTTCACAAAACCTTGTAAAGGCTTTAATTGGTCTAAATCTATTTCTGCTTTTTGAAGAAGTCCCATTAAATTCATAATATAACTCGGATTCATATCATTTCCTAAAATACGCACAACCGCAAAACCTGTTTCTTTTCCCGTTGCAAAAAGTACAAACTCATCAATGTGTTCTTCCTCTCCTACAAAATAAATAGCACCTCCATTACTTCCAGACCCCATTCGCATCAATTCTTGATATTTTTCATCTTTTAAAAGCGACTTTACTTTTTGGCTTTCTGTTTCGTATTTTACATCATTTAAAGAATCTTTCTTAAACGCAATGATATTCATCTTTTCAAAAGATTGTAAGGCATCTTTATCTTGTTGCGATAAAGTCATTTTTTCTGTATTAATTACCGAAGAACCTAAATCTACTGCAATAAAGTCAGAAGATTCAGAATTTTCAACAAAATATTTTTGCAAACTGGGTTCGTTATTACAACTAAATAAGAACAAACTAAGCAATAACATTATATATGATTTCATTTTTTATAATTTTAAAAGACAACAACATATTTCTTTACAAACACATTGTTGTCTGTTTTAGTAATACTATGGATTATACTTTATTTTTTAGAAGCTTTCTTCAATTCTTTACCACCTGGCAAGTTCATTTTTTCTGTAAGAGCCGAAATTTCATCTAAATTAAAGTTCCCTGTTAACGATAACACAATAGCCTGATTGTCTTTATCACCAGGTGATTCAATGAACATCAATAATTCTTTCACTATATTAGCAGAAGCACCTGATTTCACATAAATGTTTACTTTTTTTCCATCATCATTCACACGCATTAATTCTTCCAATGGATTCGATTTCAAATAACTGGTTACCGTTCCTTTCATATCACCTGCTAATTTTGCATCACCAGTCATGAATACTTTTAGATTCTCTAGTTTTTTCAACAAATCCATATATTGTTGTGCTTCAGAATCTTTAACATCCACCTTTACTTTACTCATTAACTCAAACATTTTCTTGTTCACTATAACCGTAGTTACATTATCCTTATCCTCATATTTATCAAAAACCGATTGCGAAAAGGTCACGGATGTAAAGGCAATAAATACTATACTTAAAATTAAATTTCTCATTTTCTTTTTATTTAAAAATTGTTTTGGTTGTTTTATCATACTCTTTTAAAATGGCTACACTTTCTACTCCCTGATTCACTTCTTGTGAGAGCATTTCAAGTGCTTTTTGTGTTTCTACAAATGCTTCTTCAGGATCAGAATAGGTACCTAAATCAGTAGTTGTTTCCTCACTATAAAAATAATGCATGGTTCCTAAGAGAACAGCAACTGCCGCTGCAACGCCTATCCATTTCACATACGATTGTTTTTGAGTTTGTAATGGTAGTGCTTTAGTAAATTGCTCACTCTTTTGGTGTTCAAAATAGCTAAACAATGGCTTGTACTGAACCAAATGTGACGCTATTTCATTAGAAGAAAAATAGGCCTTTAATTGTTTTTCTTCTAGAATACTTGAAGTGCCCTCCAAATATTTTTCTAATGCTATTTCAACTGCTTTTAATTCCATAACTATGCTTTTCTAATAACTTCTCTCTAATCGTTTTTCTCGCTCTTGAAAGCGCCACTCTAACGGCTGTTTCATTCATATCGAGAACAGAGGCTATTTCATTAAATTCATATTCTTCCACATCTCTCATTTGGATGATAATCTTTTGTTGCTCTGGCAGATCATTTATAATTTTTTCTACCCAGTTCCAACTATCTCTATCTTCAATTTGCTTATCAATACCTGGAGAATGATCTCCGTAATTACTATGCACTAATTGCAAATTTGATGCCCTTTTCGATTTTAATTGGTCTAAACAATAGTTTTTAGTCATTGTCATTGCTAAGGCTTCAACACTATTGTATTTCTGAAGGCCTTCGTTTTTATTCCACAGTCGAACTAAAACTTCTTGCGTGGCATCTTCAGCTTCTTCAATACTAACTAACAACCGTTTAGCTACCCTAAAAATCTTGTCTTTAAAAGGAGATATAATTTGTAAAAACTCCTGTTGTTTCATTTTGATTAGCTTGGTTTAAAGTAAAGACGAATGTAAATTAATTTTGTTACATTAAAAAATAACCCTATTTTTATTTACTATTATTTATGAGCTATGAAAAGGGCATCGTTACTAAATAAAATTTTATTGTTCAACACGATTCCCGAACTATTAATAAACAAATTGTTAGTATGAAAAAGAAAATTGTTTTATTTTCAGCAGTATTATTTTTAGGAATTGCAGCAATTAGCTGTAATGATGACTTTGATGATTTTCCTCAGAGTCGATCAATAAATGAATTTATTTGGAATGGGTTAAACCAATATTATTATTGGTTAGAAGATTCTCCAGATTTAGCAGATAATCGTTTTGCATCAGACGGTGATTTTCAAGCTTTTTTAAGCACCTATTCCGCTCCAGAAGACTTATTTGACCATTTATTAGTGGATTCTCAAACCGATCGCTTTAGTGTGCTTTTTTCAGATTACACCCTTTTAGAACAAGCCTTATCAGGAACCCAAAAGAACAATGGAGTAGATTATGAATTGCGTTATAAAAGCGGTAGCACAACAGAAATTTTTGGATGGGTAAGATATATATTACCTAATTCTGATGCTGCAACTAAAAACATTCAAAGAGGTGACATTTTTTATGCTGTTAATGGAACTCCTTTAACCAATACCAATTATAGTAGTTTATTATCTAATGATACGTATACCTTAAATTTAGCCGATTATGATAATGGTAATATTACTCCCAATGGAAATTCGGTGTCGCTTACCAAAACTGCTTTCTCAGAAAATCCTGTTCATATCAAAAAAACGTTTACCATTGGCACTAAAAAAATAGGATATTTAATGTACAATGGTTTTTATTCGCAATATGAATCGGAATTAAATGACGCCTTTGTTTATTTTGCTTCAGAAGGCATTACGCATCTTGTTCTAGATTTAAGATACAATTCGGGAGGTTCTGTAAATACTGCTACGAGACTAGCTAGTATGATTACGGGACAATTCAACAATGATATTTTTGCAAAACAACAATGGAATTACAAATTACAAGCTGTTTTTGATCCGGAAGATTTACTGAATCGATTTACCACAACTTTAGGAAATGGAGCTGGTTTACAAAGCTTAAATCTTGATAAATTATATGTTATTACCTCTAAAAGAACTGCTTCTGCCAGTGAATTAGTTATAAATGGTTTAGAAGCACATATTAATGTAACTCAAATTGGTGATGCCACTACAGGTAAAAATGTAGGTTCTATTACCGTTTATGATTCGCCAACATTTAGAAAAGAAAATGTAAATCCTAATCATAAATATGCAATGCAACCTATTGTTTTGAAAATTGCAAATAAAAATGACTTTAGTGATTATGTAAATGGATTACCCGCTGATGTTTCTCAATTAGAAGATTTAGGTAATTTAGGAGTTTTAGGAGAAACTAGTGATCCGTTATTAGAAACGACTTTAAATTATATTGATACGAATGGGCGCTTTAGTATTTCTCAACCCGAACATCAATTTGAATATTTTGAAGATAGCAAATCGATACAACCATTTAGAGATGAAATGTATTTAGATCAAGTTCCCGATTTCAAGTAATAGAAATAAAAAAACGCTCCAAATGGAGCGTTTTTCTTTAACTAAGTTTAAAACAAATGTATTAGAATTGTAAGTTCAATCCTAATTTAAAGTTCCTACCTCTAGTAGAGTATCCATATTTTTCTGTAAAATCTACATCTAGTAAATTGGTTACATTCCCAAAGAAAGACACATGCTTATTCAATTTATAAGAGAGGGTTGAATGTAGGGTTTGATACGATTTTAAAACAACCTCATCATTTGAAAAACTTGAGGAATTATAAAACAAATCAATTTTATCATCTGTATATTGATATTGTGCTGTCCAAGTCAATTTTGTAGTTACAGCATAATCAAAACCTGCATTGATTTTATGTTTTGGTATTAATTGCAGTTGACTTACATTGGTTTCCACCTGAGTAAACGTATAATTAGCCGTTACCTTTATTTTTTCGAATGCAAAATAAGTAAGATTGGATTCGATTCCTTTTGCATTAATTTTATCTTCAATATTTTGATATTGTCCCCAAGGAGCAACATTTAAAGAGATAAAATCAATTTTATTTACTTCTTCTCTGTAAAATCCAACTGCATTAATTACGAATTTATTATCAAAAAAACCTTTTTCAAAACCTACTTCAACGGTTTTATCTTCTTCTGGTTTTAGATCTAAATTTCCATAAGCAGAATATAATTGGTACAAAGTAGGAGTAATATAAGCCGTGCTAAAAGAAGATAATACTCTCAACTTGTACTCTTCTAAATAAAAAGAAGGGTTTACATTATAAACTAAATTGCTTCCATATTCGCTGTGAATATTTAAACGTGCACCCGCATTTACATTCAAACCAAAATCACTATTATAAACTGCCGTAAAATAAGGGTCAATTACATTAAATTTAGTCGCTCTATTGTCTACTTCACCCCATACACCTGTTTGATACATATCCATGAATTGCGATTGCACACCTGTAATTAAGTGTATGCCTTCTGATACCTCTAATTTATTTACTAAATCTGCATTTATCGTTCTTGATTTATAATAAATTTCATCTAAAGACATGGTCCAAGTGCTATACGAATCGTAATAACGCTCTAAATTAGCAAAAGCAGCATTTAAATAAATTTCTCCTTTATTGTATTTGTATTGTGGTTTAAAACCAACTCTAACCTGTTCTGCAGCATATTTGTTAAATTCTGAATCTTGAAAAGCACCCGCATCATAATTTGAGCTGAACTTATCGTAATTTACAAAAGATTCTATATTTAATTTATCGGAAGCTTTAAATCCTATTTTTTGATTTAAGTTGATTCTAGAAAAAGGATCCCTTTCAAAATTAGTTCCTTTTGCTTCACTAATTCCGTCCACTTCTGTACTATTCAAAGCCGTATTGAAATTAAACTTACCTGTTTTAGCATTTATTGCGAAGCCTTGATTGAACTCTTGTCCGTATAAATTTGTTTTCTCAGAGGTGTTTTGAGTACCAATGTTAAAATAAGCGGTGCCATTCAATCCTTTTTTACTTGCTTTTTTTGTAGTAATATTGATAACTCCTGTAGCAGCACCAGAACCATATAAAACACTTGAAGATCCTTTTAACACTTCTATTTTTTCAATTTGTTCTACCGGTAATAATCGTAAATCATAAATAGAAGCTATAGATGTCGCATCATTTACAGGATTTCCATCAATTACAATTAAAACCTGACGACTTCTTCCGCCTCGAATGTAATATTCAAAGTTTTTACCAGCAGCGCTATTACTTCCATTAATTTCTAGTCCAGCTACTTGATTTAATACTTGCGCTACAGATTGTCCTTTTCTTGCTTCTAAATCTTTTGCAGAAATTACATCAATAATTTTACCTGATTTTTCTTTTTGTTGTTCAAATTTGGTGTCGGAAACAACTACTTCTTTTAAATTGGTTACTTGTAAAGTATCCATTTCTTGTGCATAAGAAAGTGAGGTTAAGAATGCTGCACAAGCACTCCATTTCATAAACGTTGCGTTCATTTTAGTTAATAAATAATTTTTAATAAAAGGGAGAAAAGCACAGAATTTACCCATACTCAAACTTTTTTTCCCGAAAGTTTGTTACTCATTGAATAAAGGCAGGTCTCCTGGCTTGCGTCTTGTTATTGACCTTCCCGTTGTAATTTAGAATGCTGATGTAAAAAACGTTCTAAGTTCTAAACTCTAACTTCTAAATTATCCAACAGTGGTAATGTAGATAATAACAAGCTTATTAGCTTACAGTTGCGGGTACAGCTTAGGCATTTCACCTAATTCCCTTTTAATGTTGTTTCGATTTTTCTTAACAACAACCAAAATTCGCGTGCAAATGTAGGTATTTTTTAACTATTTCCTAAATAAGAAATCAAAATCAATCTTTCTTTTTTATTTATACCAAAGAAAATTGTTTTTTACTTCTTTTTTCTCATTTTTCTAATCAAAAGGACAACTCCAACAATTACATGAAAAGCAATAATTGTATATACGGCTGCCATAAATTCTCTTGAATCTGTATTCATTTTATTTCAATATTATTTTAAAAATTGCACCAAAGTTACACTTATTTTGAAAAGCATCTTGTAACGGTAAATTTTGTTGGTAACATAAAAAACTTCGAATTACTCCAGCATGGGTAATAATAAGGACTTTTTTGATATTTTTTCTCTTTAGATCTTCTATAAAAGAGCGCACTCTATCGTATAATAAAACAAAGGATTCGCCATGAGGCACTTGAACCGAAACAAAGTCTTCCATCCATTTATTAAGTGGTTCTTTAGGTATTTCATCCCAAGATTGTAGTTCCCAATCTCCAAAATGCATTTCCATGAGACGTGCATCTGTTTGAAAATCACCATTTGAAAGAAAATCAGCTAATTGAGTACATCTTTTTAACGGACTTGAAAACACAGGAATCTCTTTAAGTAAAGGAAGTTGCTGTTTTATCTTTTCAAACTCTTGTAAGTAAGGTTCTCGTAAATCCACATCGGCTTGACCATAGCAAATTCCTTTTTCACAAATAGTTTCTGTATGTCTTACTAAATAAATCTCCATAAAACTAATAAAGAAAGATAAAAAACCACCTCACAAACTTGTTGCGTAGCACCTAAACAGTCTCCTGTATAACCTCCAATCCACTTTTTAAAATAACGTGCTAAATGTCCTCTAAAAGTGAATACAGGTAAAAGAATAAAAACTATCTTATAATTTATAGACACCCAATACACTAAAGGAAGTAAACCCCAAAAAGCCGAACCGACTACTTCTTTCCAAGTAAAGGCTTTGGCAATAGGTTTGCTTTTACTTAGTTCATCTTCCCGAACATAGTCGTGTGTAAATATAATTGTAGCCGCAGCCCATCGACTCATAGCATGAGCTGTAATAAAAAGAAACAGGATATTAATTAAATTGGTTTGAGAAGTCAGCACCTCTACAAGCGCAACATATTTTAAAAGCAATAAAAGTAGTATTCCAATGGCACCGTAAGCACCAATAGCACTATCTTTCATTATCTTTAATATTTTTTCTTTGGTCCAACCACCACCAAAACCATCACATACATCAGCAAAACCGTCTTCATGAAAAGCTCCTGTGACTAAAATACCAGTTATCATACTTAAAATAACCGATATAGAAACAGGCAAGATTTGGGAAAACCCATAAAATACAAGTCCGGAAAGAGCACCTACTATCCATCCAATCAGTGGAAAATAACGTGTGGCTTTGTTTAAATAATCAGGATTGTGCGTTATATTTTTGGGACAAGGAATTCTTGTGTAAAACATAACAGCTGTAAAAAATATAGCGATTTCTTTTTTCATTATAGGTCCAATTTATTTATTACTTACTCCTGCACTTTCAAAACTAGCCATTTCATTTAAGAAGGCTACAGCAGATTGAATTATGGGGTAAGCTACGGCACAACCACTCCCCTCACCCAACCGCATTTTCAGCTGCAAAATAGGAGTTACCTGTAAATATTCTAATAATAGTTTGTGTGCTTTTTCTTCTGAACAATGACAGAAAATAGCATTCGCTTTAATAGCAGGGTTCATTTTAAAAGCAATTAAATAGGCTACACTAGAAATAAATCCGTCTACTAAGAAGAGCATTTTATTTTGATAGGCTTGCTGCATACCGCCAGCCATTTGTAGGATTTCAAAACCACCAAAATAAGTTATTACTTCTTCTAAATCGTCTGTTCCTTTATAGTTTTGAATGGATTTTGAAAGAATCGCTATTTTATTCTCTAGTTTTTCATTGGCTACTCCTGTTCCTTTTCCGACACAAGCTTCAATTGAAAAAGGAGTTAGCATTGCCATCAACACGGAAGCAGTTGAAGTATTACCAATACCCATTTCGCCAAAACCAATACAATTAGAACCTTTTGCGTGAATTTGGTTTACCACCTCAGCTCCCATTTGAAAACACCAATCCCTTTCTTTAGAACTCATGGCAGCCGTGTGTAAAAAAGATTGGGTGCCTTTAGCCACTTTTTTATGTATCAATTGGGTTTGCGTTGGAAAATCATAATTTACACCTGCATCTACAATTTCTAAATTAATATGATGTTGGTTACAAAACACATTAATAGCGGCACCTCCTTCTAGAAAATTAGTAATCATTTGTCGGGTTACCTCTTGTGGATACGCACTAACGCCATGATTGGCAATTCCATGATCCGCTGCAAAGACTACAAGGTGAGGTGCATTTATTTGAGGTGCATCCGTTTCAAAGACTAGTCCTACTTGTAAGGCCAGTTTTTCCAAAAGACCTAAAGCTCCTTCCGGTTTGGTTTTCTGATTTATTTTGTGTTGTAATTGTTTTTTCAGTGTTTTATTTGGAGTTTGAAGAGTTGTATTTTCTTCCTTTTTTATTTTAGAAATAGCCTTACTACTGTTAATATGAGTAACATTGGCAGACCCACTTTTATCTTTCCAATTCAATTGTTGCAACATAGGTTGTTTTCCATAATCGGTTGCAGGTTTACCAATGCAAAAGTATCCTAATGGTTCAATATGTTCAGGTATATCCAACAAGGTTTTGAAGTCATAATAATTTAGAATTGAAACCCAACCCATTGAATAACCTTGTTCCGTTAGCGATAACCAAATGTTTTGAGCAGCACATACAGCACTAAATTTAATGGCTTCATTACTACCTACAGTTCCAATGGTAAATGTATTTAATACCGAACGATCGTAAGCTATCACCATTCCAACAGGTGCTTCTTCAATAGCTTCTAGTTTTAGGTTGAGATAGGCTTCTTTTTGAGCTTCTGTATCTGTGATTTCTGCTGCCTTTTCATTGTAGGTTAAAAACAAGGTCTTGATTTGTTTTTTAATTTCTCCTGCTGTAATGATATAATAGCGTGTTGCATCGGTCAGTCCAACAGAAGGTGCATGATGTCCTGCATCAATTGCTTGAGCAAGTACCTCGTCTGGAACCTCGTCTGTGGTAAAATGACGGGTATCTCTTCTTGACGTTATGATGTCATATAAATCTTTCATTGCTACTTTTAAAATCTTGTTATGGGTTCTCGATACATTTTTTACTCCATTTCATTCCATAAAAAACACTCGAACTGACGAAGAATTAACGCTATATTTTTAATACATTGTACTTGTTGTTTCAAAAGTTCTCGATACATTTTTTTTCCATTTCTTTTCATAAAAAACACTCGAACTGACGCATAATTATTATTCTAATTTATCCTACTTGAAGTTAGTCACTCCATACTATAAAACAATAGTTTTTATATGTTTTCACTTCAAAACTTGGCAATTGAATTTTATTTTCAAATAAAGGACAATCGATTACTAAGGTGTGAAACTCCCCATTTTCTCCGCAAGGATCAATATCTTTCTGTGCTAATTCATAAGCTAATTCTTTCGTAAGGATCTTTCCTAAATACCCTTCTCCCATTTGTAAATTACACGATACTATAAGTGTTTCAATGCCATTATCTATCATTTCGTGTACCAAACGAATTCTATCCTGTTGCCATAAAGGTAAGAACGCTTTTAAGTTGGCCACAGTACACACCTTTTCTTCCCATTCTCGATGTGGTTCCAAATCAATGTCACCAAAAACGACTCCTTGGATAGCATACTTCTTTTTTATTTGATGTAAAGTAGCAATATAATGTTCTTCATACTGAGACCATGCGGCTGGCACCGCCACTAAAGGCAATTGCATTTGGGCTGCCTGTTGTTCCAAAATAGCTAACGGAATGCCGTGCGAACGCGATACTTTACCGTTTTCATTCATCATATTGAGGAGCGCTGTAGGTTGTAATCCTTGTTGCACTGCTTTCATTAGTGCATAACAGCTGTCTTTACCACCACTCCACGAACTTAAAACTTTCATGTGTTTTATTTTATTGGCACTGGAATTCCAGAAACCATTAAGACTACTTTATCTGCTTTTTTAGCTAAATACTGATTCATCCAACCTTGTAACTCGGTGAATTTTCTTCCTACGTATGTTGCAGCATGTACTCCCATTCCGATTTCATTCGTAATAATAATGACCGTGATTTCTTTTTGTTCCAAGATGAGTTCGATTTCCTTTTTAGCCTGTTCAAGACAAGCCTCAACATCATTTTTAGTATCGACAAAGAAATTGGTTAACCAAAGTGTGACACAATCGATTAAAGCTACTTTTCCAGAGAAATCTATTTCGCTTAAGTGTTTCTCTTTTTCAATATTAATCCAATGTTCATCTCTATCTTTTTGATGACGGTCTATTCTTTTTTGGAAATCGCCATCCCAATTTCTTGCGGTAGCTACATACATGGGATTTTCAGATAAAGATAAGGCTAGGTCTTGTCCATATCCACTTTTTCCAGAACGTTCCCCTCCTGTTATTAAGTATATCATTTTGTAATTAGTGATTAGTAGTGTTTTGTTTTTATTATTTATTAAGACTTGTAATTCATAATTTTAATTTCTAATTAATAGGGACAGTGTCTGCATCCGTTGCCGCAACAAGTGCCTCTTTTGAGGTGAAACCATTTGGTAAACACATACATTCCATTTTCCAGATAGTAATCAATATCTTCCACTAAATGTGTGGTTTTCGGTAAGTCTTTTGCCTTATTGGTTTTACTATTTTCAGGAGTTAGGGTTACTACATATTCATTTATTCTTGTAATAGTTGCTTGCTTTAAACAATTGGGACACAAACAATCAGAATAATTGTCTAGAGAAAAAATAGGCGGTAAATCATTACACCAACATTTGATTGTTTCTGATAAATTGCCACATTCAAAAGAAGTTTGGCATTGTGCACATTTTTTTTCTCTTACTGTATTCATGTGGTAAAGATAGTGTTTCTAATTTTTAATAAAATGGAAGCGTAGAATTTTTCATACATTTGTGCAAACGAAAAAACCACATGAAATTCGCTTATAGACTTCTACTGTTACTGCCTTTTCTGTTATTAGGTTGTAAAGAAACTACTAAAAACACTCCTGTTGTTAGCAAAGTTCCTGAAAATGAAATCCAATATGCTAGTGGCTTAGCTATTTACAAATACGATGGTTATAGTGTCATAAAAGTTTTGAATCCTTGGCCAAAAGCCGAAAAAACCTTTACCTATATTTTAAAACAACAAAACGGTGTAGTGCCCGATAGTTTACACGATTATACTACCGTTACGGTTCCCTTACAAAAGTTAGTCGTTACGTCTACCACGATTATTCCTTTTTTAGAGATGTTAGACAGCGAAACGAAGCTCATTGGCTTTCCCCATACCAATTATATTTCGTCAACAAAAACCAGAGCCTTAATTGACAGTGGCAAAGTAAGAGATGTGGGACAGAATGAAAGTTTAAATATTGAATTACTCTTTGATATGCAACCCGATGCCATTGTAACCTTTGGAGTAGACAACACGAATCCTATGGTTGACAAACTGACTTCGAATGGATTACATGTATTGTTTCAAGGTGATTGGATGGAACAATCTCCATTAGGTAAAGCCGAGTGGATTAAGTTTTATGCTGCCTTATTGGGAAAAGAGAAAGAAGGAGATTCTATATTTAACTCCATTGCCAACAATTACCAACAAACCCTTACCTTAGTAAAAGACTTGGCACCCCAACAAAAAGTTTTGTATGGTTCCTTGTACAAAGACCAATGGTTTGTAGCCAGAGGGAATAGTTGGATTGCCCAGTTCTTACAAGATGCTAAAGCCGATTATTTATGGAAAGATTTACCAGGTATGGGAAGCGAACCCTTAAGTTTTGAAAGTGTGTTTGATACGGCAGCACATGCTGATGTGTGGATTACCAATGGATCGATTATGAGTTTGGATCAACTTTTAGAAGAGAATCATCATTATGCCAAGTTTGATGCTTTTCAACATAAAAACGTGTATTCTTTTGAAAGTCAAAAAGGAGCTACAGGAGGTACTATTTATTATGAAACAGCACCTAGCCGACCCGATTTGGTTTTAAAAGATTATATTAAAATCTTTCACCCTACGGTTTTACCCAATTATACCTTTACCTTTGCCAAAAAGTTAGACTAAAGTGACCAGGAAGTTTACCATATTATTAATTTGTTTAGTACTTGTTTTGGTATTTTTGACCTTATTGAATATCAGTTTAGGTTCGATTAAGATACCATTTAAAGAAGTAGCCCAAGCGTTGATTGGTAATGCAACTTCAAAAACTTCGTGGGATTATATCATTATAAACTTTAGATTACCCAAAGCAATTACTGCAATTTTAGTAGGCATTGCTTTATCTATTAGTGGCTTATTGATGCAAACGTTATTTCGAAATCCTTTAGCAGGACCTTATGTTTTAGGATTGAGTTCGGGAGCCAGTTTGGGTGTAGCCATAGTAGTATTAGGAGCAGGTATTTTACCTTTAGGGCTTTCCAAAGTATTTACCTCATCACTAGGATTAGTATTCGCTTCAGGAATAGGCAGTTCGTTAGTATTATTTGCTGTATTATTAGTATCAGAACGACTAAAAGACACCATGTATATTTTGATTGTAGGCTTGATGTTTGGTAGTTTAACTAGTGCTATCGTTTCGGTTCTTTCCTATTTTACCACCGCCGAACAGTTACAGAAATACACTTTCTGGCAGATGGGAAGTTTGGGTAATTTGAGTTGGTCCAATGTTAGTTTTTTAGCCATTGTAACCTGCATTGGTATAAGCCTTAGCTTTTTAGTTATCAAACCTTTGGATGCCCTTTTATTAGGAGAACGCTATGCGAGTAGTTTAGGCGTTAATTTTAAACGTACCCGTTACATTATTTTGTTTGCTACGAGTATTTTAGCTGGAAGTATTACAGCCTTTGTGGGTCCAATAGCCTTTATTGGGTTAGCGGTACCTCATATGGCCAAGTTGTTGTTTCAAACCAGCAATCATTTTATCTTGTTTTGGAGCACCTCTTTGTTAGGAGCCATCGTGTTATTGTTTTGCGATATAGTAGCCCAATTACCTGGGAATGATATTACACTACCCATTAATGCGATTACTTCCATTATAGGAGCTCCCATAGTGGTTTGGCTTTTGGTACGCAAAAAAAGAATCGGGTAAACCCTCTTTATATTCTTTTTTTTAGTTTTCATTTCGATAACATTACTTGGTTATTTAGGGGATTTTCATCTGTACGAAGAAAAAAGTAGTAATAAATCTTAGTTTTCCTAGAGTTGTAGCTTTAGCTGTACAACAACACTACCCGATTATAATTCCTGTATCGTGTAGCCATTGGGCTTTTTTTTCAAGAAATAAATGGTGTTTTTATCCGATATCAAAAGGTGTTATGGAAATTGTTGAGGTTATGGGTTAGTTGGTGGTTGGTGGTGTTAGATTTTACTTTTAAAACAAAGGCTTTTTTTTAAATATCTAAGTAAAAAAATAGTATTTTTGAAAGTATATAAGCCACACAAAATGAATTGGAAAGCCAAATTAATTACTCACAAAGGAATACCTCGTATTGCTGTATTTTTTGATAAAGACGTACGTTTAATTGAATATGTTAAAACTTTTAAAGGAGCAACTTGGAGTGCTTCTAAAAAATATTGGCATTTGCCTGATACTATAGCAAACAGAGCACATTTTAAAATACCTCCAACTCCAATTCTATCGGAGGAAGGCATTCGGCAATTAGAAAAATTTAAACAATGGTTACAAGCGAAAAGGTATAGTGAAAATACCATTAAAACTTATGCAGATGCACTAAAATCGTTTTTAACGTTTTATACTCACAAAACTGTTTCAGAAATTACGAATGACGATGTCATATGGTTTACCAATGAACACATTCTAAAAAACAAATTTTCCACTTCCTATCAAAATCAGATTGTAAATGCAATCAAATTATATTTTAAAACCATACGTAATGAAGTATTGATTATTGATAAAATTCATCGTCCCAAACGAGAAAAAGTATTGCCTAATGTTTTGAGTAAGGAAGAAATAAAATTCATTTTAGAAGCACCTAGCAATCTAAAACATAAAGCAATGCTCTCAATGATTTACAGTTGCGGTTTAAGACGTAGCGAATTATTGCATTTAAAACTTACAGATATTGATTCCAAAAGAGGTATTGTGCTCATTAGACAAAGTAAAGGAAAAAAAGACCGTATTGTACCCTTGTCTATCAAAATTTTAGAAATGCTACGAGTCTATTATGTACAATACAAACCTATGGTTTGGCTCTTTGAAGGACAAAATAAAGGTGTTAAATATTCTGAAAAGAGTTTACAAAGTGTTTTAAAACAAACATTGCAGAAAACTAAGATTTCAAAACCTGTCACCTTGCATTGGTTGCGACATAGTTATGCGACTCATTTATTAGAAAGCGGTACCGATTTAAGATACATACAAGAATTGCTTGGTCATAATAGTAGTAGAACAACGGAAATATATACTCATGTAAGCACAAAAAGTTTAGAACAAATAAAAAGCCCTTTTGATGATTTGTAATAGATAATTATTATTTTTGGGTAAGAAAAAAGTCTGACTGTTTTCAGACCTATCTAACAAATGGTTGTTGTATAGGTCTGAAGAAGTCAGACATATAAATAAGTTAGCAACAATTTTGAAAAAAAATATGGTAAAATCAATTATAATAATGGTCAGTGTATTTTTTATACTGAATGGTTTCAAAGCATATAAGTTCATCCAAGAAAATGTAAAAAAAATACCAAAAGCAACATTTGAACAACAATTGGATTCTTTTCAAAAGTTAGGTTTTAAATTTAATAATGGTATTACCAAAGAAAGTCTATTGGAATCTTTTGATAAATCAGAATTTGAAAATGACCCGTGGAATTTGATGTATGTTTGTTTAGGTTCTACAATTGAAAAAGAACCTTACACTCCTATTACTGACGATTGTTGGCATTTTGATGCAGAATGTATTGAAGACCATGGTTCGTATGTAGATATTCTTGAAAACTTAAAAAGAATTTCAAAAGGACAATTAAACCTTGAAAATATAAAAGATTACGTTGATATAGAAAATGAACAAGCTTGGGTTTCTTTTGATTTTGAAGGTAAAAGTTATAAATGGAATTTGAGAATTGACAATGATTGGGTTGACGGAGAGTTATTTGACAAAATTCAAGAAGTAAATTCCGTAAATAAAAACACTAAAAAATTTACAGTTTATGTTCTCGGACAAGATGCAGTAATCGGATATATGAATGATAAAGAAATATCTGAATTCAAAAAGACAACTAAAATTGAATTAAAATATCTCGAAGGTATTAATGATATTGGACAATAAAAAACTGTTGCTAACAGCGGTTACAAGTAATGGCTAGTTCAGTACTATTCCGAAAATTCTCCGAATTTTCTAAAATAAGTTTATATTTGTTATGGCTTGGTTATGGTTTACGCCACTACTTGTAGCCGCAAAACGTTGTAGGAAATTTTAAAAAAAATTACGAAAAGTATGAGAGAAAAATTATTTGAATTAGAAAGCCAGTTTCAACCGTTTCTTTTACGCAATGATTACACTTTTATTGGTCCTACTGACCCACTAATTTTAAATAATTTCTATAAATTAGTGAATAAAATTGCGCCGAGGATTGCAGTTTTACGTTCAATACATCATGCTTTAAGTAATAGAGATGCAGTCAATCAATCTCTATTATATTTGTCTGCAGAAACCGAACTTAAAATTTATGTAGTGATTTCAAATGGAATCCGTGGAGAAGTAGTTCATACAACTATTTCTGAATATTGTGCTAAAAACAATATAATTTTTAATTTTTGATAAAATAAATATATATGAAAAAATGTCCTTATTGCTTTGAAGAAATACAAGATGAAGCAAAAAAATGCAAACATTGTCATGAATTTTTAAGCACTGAAAGTAATCTTTTTAATTACCTATCAAAATCTAAAGAAAAACTTATAAAAACATATAAAGATTATAAGGACAAACAAAATGAGCACATAAAATTACCTGATGAGGATAGTTATTGGTCTGTCGGCAACACTCGTTTTGGATTGCATTATCTTGAAATGGACGGTTATGAATTTCCATTAGAATACAAATATATTTCTAATTTAATTTTCAAGTCAAATGTAATTTCAAAAGGCTTTTTGAATGAAAGAAAAGTACTTTTTGGAGTTGGTCTTCATGATAGAGATGATGAAGGTAATATACTTGATTTATCAGTTGACATACCATTAATTCAAAATAGTTGGTTTGAAGTTAAAGTAAAAAAAGATGCATTTGAAATATTAATTCTTATGTACAATCACATTTCTAAAATAACTTTTGAGGATAGATTTGACAATTACTTAAGGCTATTAAAAAAAGATGGCTTTTTTAAATATATGGATTATAAATTTTATAAAAATGGAACAATTGTAAATAAAAAAGGAAAGATAGTAGCAGATTTAAAAAATTTAAAATTAGAAGATGTTACATTTTCTAGCGAATGGAAAGGAATAAAAGTATCGGAAACTAATCCATATGAATTCAAAATTATTAATGGATTACCTCAAGTAAATTTATTTTTTGGACTGTTTGAAACTGGTCATTCTTTTAAAATTGATACGTATAGAGATAATGATATTTTTAATTTACTAATGTATTATTTCATAGAAAATAAAAGTTATCCTACAAAATAAAAACTTCCTACAACAGCGGTTAAAGTAAATGGCTTGGTCAAGAATTTTCCGAAAATTCTCCGAATTTTCTAATTTTTGTCTATTTTTGGGTTGGCTTGGTTTTGGCTCACGCCACTTTCTTTAGCCGCGGACCGTTGTGTAACAGCTTAGAAATGACGCTGAAAAATACATAATGTTTAGAAAATAAACTAAACAGAAAAATGAATTTTGATACTTTTATTATTTGTATTCTTGGAGTGAGTCTTTTAGGGAATATTGTTTGTGAAATTTACTTGGAGTGGGATATGATTGAATATTATGATTACAATCTGTGGAAGTTTTATAAAGAGTATTACAGATACAATCACTTTTTGTTCTAATGAATTGAGTATATAAAGTGATACATAAAGTAGCTAAAGCAGAAAACCAAACGGAACGTTGAAGCCAAACATTTATTTTATCGTTTTTTGATTTTTTATAGAAACCTTCAGTTTTTATCTTGTTAAAACCTTTAGACGTTATTCTGACACTTTTTTCACTATCTCTTTTTGTATCGTCGTAAGTTATTAAACCTTCTTGTTTTAAAAACTCAATACCATACTTCAAATAGTCTGTATAGGTAAAAACTTCCTCTGTAATTCTTTTAAGGTTTTTATCAGGTTTATTTATATCATAACCTTTAGATAAAACATTTTTAAATACAAACTGTTTTAAATCATCTACCGATTTACTATTATTATAATCATCTGAAAAGCAACGTAGAATAGAATCTAAAAATTTTAGGTAATTTTTATAAAACATTTTTTGAAAATTAAAAACCAAAAGTAAGAAAAGATTTTTATAAATTGCAGTTTAAATAAAACCTCTTATGAAAGAACAATTTTTATACGAAACTTTTATACCTGCAATAACAGTTGTAGTGGTAGCTTTATTGAGTGCCGAATTTGTTGGACGAAGTAAACATATCGGAAGAGGTTATTCCTTTTTTATGATGCTTGGCTTAATTCCAGGAATTATAGGATTAATATTTAGTCCATCTGCAAAAAAAGAACCTACAAAAGCAAACTCACTCTATTCAGTTTTTGGGGCATTTTTAATTTTAGCAGGTTTATATGGTTTCTATCAGGGTATTGATAATTTTTCATTTATAAACTTTTTTGTTCTATTATCCTATTTTTCTTCAGCATTCTATTGCTTTGAATTATCAAAAGGAAATGTGTTAAACAAAGAACCTAAATATTATTTTGAAGGCACAAATGAAAGAAAAGTTACTGAGACTAAGATGAAATTAGAGTCTACAATTTCAAACTTAGTAAATTTAAAAGAAAAAGGAATACTAACAGATGAAGAATATAATCAGAAAATTGGAAAAATTGAAACAGACATATCTGAACGAGAATTGAAAAACTCAACGGAATATAAACAGCTAAAAAGTTTACTTGATTCAGGAGTTTTAACAAAAGATGAGTTTGAGAATAAGATAAACTTGTTAAAAGATTCTTCTGACAAAGAAGTAGATAAAATAGAAATTAGTAAAATACTTAATTCAGCTACTGATAACTATTTGAAAGATTTAAATAATCTATAAAAAGCCGATTACACAACAGCGGTTTTGCTCAATGGCGAAGTTCAGGGTTTATCAAAAAAGTTTCGGCGAGAAACTAAAAAACAGTAATAATCGGCAGTGCTTATTCCTCGCCACTAAGCAAAGCCACAAAACGTTACCTGCAAGCTAAAAAATAATAAAACTTAAAAAAAATGACAGAACAAAACATTGAATTATTTAAACAAGTAATTGAACAACACATTCCAATTCATAAATTTTTAGGACTAAAATTATTAGTTCTTGAAAAAGGATTTGTAAAGGTTAGTGTTCCATTCAGAGACGAAGTAGTCGGAGATTTTAGAAGAAATAGATGGCACGGAGGAATTATTGCAACAATAATGGATTCTGTTGGAGGAATTGCGGGCGGAACTCACTTTAAATCTTTTGAGGATAAGTTATCTACAATTGATATAAGAGTTGATTATTTGAAAGGAGCGGAAGCATCATCAATAATTGTAGAAGGCAAAATTGTTAGATTTGGAAATAGAATACTTGTAACGAAAATGAAAGCCTTCCAAAATGATGAACTAATTGCAGAAGGTAAAGGTGTTTATAATTTTTTTCCAAAAGATAATCCGACAGAAAAGTAAAAATGTTTTCTAAAATAAAAAAGGAAATATATACTGAAATAAAAATAGCCAGCAGGTAACAGCGTGTATAAGAAATAGCGGTTTTAGTGCTAAATCAAAGGTCAGCACATATAATAAAAGTCAGTACCAAACTGAAAGTGAAATGCTTTTTAATCCGCTACTTCTCATACACGCAAAACGTTGGCAAACATTTTAACCAACTATTGTGCAAAATTTAAACAAAAAATACAATGAAAAAAATTAAGATGAATTACAAAATGTTATTAATTATTCCTTTTTTAGGAATTTCTTGTTCTTCCGATGATTCAAATGATTCCAATATTTCCGCAGAAATATTTGGAAAATGGAAAATTTCTTCTTCAAAATATGGTGGTAACATAGAAAATTTAGACCAATGTGAATTATTAGAAACTTTTGAATTTTTTGAAAACAATAAGTTAGATATAAAAGAATATGACCAAATTGGCTATAATACAAATTGTACAGAAGTAGGCAGTAATACATTATTAGACTATTCAGTAGTAAACAACGTATTAACTTATACAAATCCAACAGGTGGTTATACTGGAGGTGAATTTACTATGAAATTTTACATTCGAGAATTATCTAATCAAAACTTGAAATTAGAACTTTTTTATGAAATTGACGGATATGGTCAGGAAGGTAATGTCCCAGCTAGTGAAATTTGGATTTCTAATTGGACAAAGGTTAATTAAAAAATTATTTTATGACTGAAATACAGCGACTTGAACAAACAATTTTAGACTTAATTACAGTAATTGAAAAACTGCAAATTGACATAAAAGATCTCAAAAAATCTAATGGTGAATTAAAAATTAAACTTCACTCAGTAAATGACAAATTAGATAACTTTTAAAATCTAACATTATTAACAAAAACAAAATTTAAAAAATGAAAAAAAACAAAATCTTTTTTGCAATCCTTACACTTTGTTTAATTTTTTCGTGCGGTAAAGACGATGATGTTAATCAAGAACCAAATTTAGAAGAACAGCTAGTCGGAAAATGGAATTTAGAACAGCAATTTTACACATCTTCTAATAATGAATTTTATCCAAGCACTTGTTTTAAAAATAATTATGCCTTGGAATTTACCAGCCCTGAAAACGTAACAGAAACCTTCTGCAGAAACAACGGTGTTACAGGTTTTCAAGTCACAACATTAAATTACAGCTATAGTGTAATAGATTACACAAATGACCCCAATGTTAAAGTTTTAAGGATATTTAGCCAATCTGGTGGTTACAATGGTGGTATGCTTCAAAAAAGATACTTTATACGTTCAATTGATGAAAATAATTTAGAATTAGAGTTGTTTTTTTTATCAGATGAATTTTTAACACAAGGTTCAGCTAATTTAGAAGATAATGAAAAATTGACATTAAAACTTTCAAAACAATAATTTAAATACTATATTAAAAAACAGGATAGTTGTTGGTTGTTTTTTTTCAATATTTTTAAATTTTATTAAAATTCAGTTTTTGTATTAATATAATTTGATATCATAAAAGATTATATAAAAAACGATTTGCCAACAGCAGTTACAAGTAATGGCTAGTTCAGTAATATTCCGTAAATTCTCCGAATTTTCTAAAATAAGTTTATATTTGTTATGGCTTGGTGTTGGCTCACGCCACTACTTGTAGCCGCAAAACGTTAGCATCAATGCTACGAAAATTCTACACCACAAACATTGCATCTTAAAAGATTTTTACCAATGTAACTTCTTTGTTCTCTTGGGTGTTTGCAGTTTATTCTTTTTTCAGAATAATCCCTTGCTTTTTGTTTTGTTTCTTCTGATGTTTCAGAAATTATTTTTTTTGATATATTACTTTTCATCTTTTATTTTATAATGTTTTCTAAATTCTTTCAACATTTCTTCGTTGTTTTCTGCAATCAATGTTCCGTCAGGAAGATAATATTTACAATCTTCTATTTTTATTTTATGAAATGATAAAAAAGACATCATTTGCATAGTGTAGTCTTCTGCTATAAATGTCAAACCTCCAGCTAACCATTCATCATTGATGCTTTCGTCTAAATATTTTTGTATTTTTTCTTTTAGTGTCATAAATTAAGTTTTTAAAAACCGCACTAATGCTAACACAGGTTTGCAAAAATGGCAAGTTCGGGTTTAATTTAAAGTTGGTTTTGTGTTTGTAATGTTTTGGCAAAATCGAAAATTAAGGCTTACTTTTTGCCACTTCTGCAAGCCTGATAACGTTATAGGGCATTTTAAAAGACGACAGTAACAGATGAAAATATTAGGACTGACAATATCATTTTTACTTCTTTTTACTTCATGTAAGGAGACAAAAAAAGAGACTTTTGA
>NZ_VDCZ01000019.1 GCF_006491645.1 Flavobacterium profundi | reverse complement strand
ATAACAACGAAAGAATTAAATCAAATCTAAACAAAATGAGCCCGATAAAATATCGAGCTCATTATTATCAAAATTAAGTTTAAATTTGTCTAACTTTTTGGGTGCAGTCTAGATTAGGCTCTTTTTTTATGTAAAAATTAATTATAATCCATTATTCTACAACTAATTTAGCTGTATATAGCTTTCTTGAATGTATTTTTATGATATACACCCCTTTAGCCAAATCTTGAGTGATTAAAGAATATTTATTGTTGTTAATATTATGGGTTTTGTATAATAATTTTCCTTGTAAATCAAATAATTCGATAGCATCTATTGGATAATCACATTGTAAGATGGTTTTATTTTGGTTATTTGTTGGATTAGGAAACATACTAATCCCTTTATCAATAGCAAAAGCCTCTTTATCCAAAGTATCCATCATTTGAAAAGAAACACGATTAGAGACTTCGTTGTAAGAATCATTAGTAAACATTACTATATAATAATTACCTGCTGTAGAAGGCATATTTTCTGAAGTTATGGTTGCACTACCTTCAGCAACACCATTAAAATACTGATAACTTATTAAAGGATCACTATTGGGATCGTCTCCTTCATTATAAATACCCAACCAATCTTTTACAATTCCTGGAGCATCTGTCCAAGACGCATTAATTTGTTCTCCTAAATCATAGACAGGACTATCAATCCATAGTTCCGTTACCAAATCACCAACTTTAAAAAAGACTTTTTCTCCAATAGCATTATAGCTATCTTGAATATAATACTGAGCATAGTAGTATCCTTTAGGTAAATTACTAAAGGTTTTACTACCATTAATAGTTGTTACATATTGCCAAGCAGCAGCAGGTGCATCTCCTGCATCGATTCCCATCTTATAAATACCTATCCAGTCGTTTGAAAGGTTTGGCCCATTGGTAAACGAAATAACAACCTCTTCTCCTACAGCATATTCTTCTAGATTAGAAGTTAAAACAGGAATAGCACCCACATAGAAATAGACTCTATCAGCAACTTCTGTATACCCATCATTTTCAAAGACTGCTGCAAAATAACGACCACTTTGAGTTAATCCAGAAGTAAAGTTGGCCGTCCCTGTAGCCGTACCATTTGTATATTGCCACATTTGAGAAGCTGGTCCACCGGGTGTTTGACCCTCTTTATATATACCAATCCAAGTGTCATTTGCTGCTGGTACATTTACATAATTCACTGCGATGGCTTGGTTATTTGCATAAGTAAATGTTGGGCTGTCGATTGTAATTTCAGGGTTAGCAACATTACTATTAATGACATCAAAACGCACCACATCACTCCATTCTGACCATTCTAAATTTCGATCACGATAGCGAAGTCTGGCATAATGAGTACCATTATCTAACGAATTAGACAGAACATTAATTTTGGTTATATCCACTCCTAAATTAATATTTACGGTAGAATCGGTTTGCGTAGCATATTTACCGAATAGATTTTCATAATCGCGATAATATTCTTTCTCTAACGTATTGAAATCATTAAACTTAGAAATTTGAAATTGAGATGTATTTAAGAGTTCGTTTTCAGAAGTTGCAAAGTTGCTACCTTCTAGTACGATTGGCAATTCGATAGGTTGTGAAAAAACATTGGTTATACTTGGTTTTTCAGGAGCATTTTTATTTTTGTAGCGATGAAAAGTATCCATCAACTGGTTGTTTTTCCATCTAAAGATACTTCCGATGGAATAGCTTTCCACATCCATTTTCCCATTGATTACGTCGATATCAACAATTTGGTACATCCAATTACTGATTGTTTTTTGTACATCTTCAAAATCTTGTTCCGTAGACATTGACCAATATTGATCCCAAGCTGTTCCACCAGAGATAATTTGATAAGCTGGAGCATTTTTTAATTGCCCTCTATGATACAAATGATGGTGTGCTCCAATGTGCATAATATATTTATCTGAAGTAGTTAAAAGGGGTACAGCGGTTTGCCTTACCCAATTAGATATATCTCCTACATATTGCTCCGCTTGATAGGGACGATGGCTCAAAGAAAAAATCCAATCAACAGTTGGGTCATTTTCAGCTGCAGCAAGCACTTGTTGCAACCAAGCATATTGAGTGGCTCCTGTATGTTCTGAACTCATACTAATAAACAAAACATTCCCAGCTTGTTGGGCATAATAATTTTCGGTATTAGAAGAAATGCCTTGGTAAGACAGTTCACTCATAAAAAAATGACTGTAATACGAATTCATTCCAAGAGTACCATAGGTTTCGTGATTACCAACTGTAGTTTGAATTGGAATATTACCTGATAAACCCCTATTCTTTTTAAAATGTACATGCTCATAATGGTCTAAAGTACCAACATCTACTTGGTCACCCACCATAAAAGTCATGGCAATATTATCATCAGGAGATAGCGCATTTCCCCATTTTTCTTTAATCTTTCGCTTTGCAGCTGACACTAACGAATCATAACGTGGTTCATTTTTTAATTGATTATCACCCATAATTAAGAAACGAATATGACCATCAGCAGTAGCAGCTTCACCAGGATTTGGCAATGTCTTAAAAGAATACACTGCCGATTCGCTAGCACCCGTTCTGATTTTATAATAGTATTTTGTATTAGGCGTTAAATTAGTCAGTTTAGCAGAATGATAGTAGTAATTTCCAGGATAACCAGAATCGGTAAAAATATTGGTGTTACCCGTTAACGTTACATTTAAGTTTGCGGCATCTAAACCATATTCTACAATTGTTTCAGAATTAGCATCCGTTTTCCAACTTACATAAATTGAATTTGGAGTTACATTTTGCAGATAAGGATACACTATTTGAGAGAACCCTGAAAATGTGATAAAGAAAAAGAATAAGAAAGTAGTTTTTTTCATAATAGTTTGTTTATAAGCTATTGCAAAACTAAATCCATCCTTCTTCTTAGTTGTTTTTATAAAGTTATTTAATAATAAAGCTTATATTAGAAAATTGATAAGATTGTTAAGTATAGGTTAATCTTGAAATCAAAAGAACGATTTTATTTCATTGACAACCTTATCTAAAGCTGCATTAAGCGTATCATTTTTTCGAGACAACACATATACCGAAGTACTTGGCATTTTAGGACTATCCCAAAGCATTTGAATATTACCTTCGTTTATAAAAGCTTTGGCATTGATATTCCAAACGATTGCTAAACCCGTATTCCTAGATAATGCTGTAAGCAATTCGTTTTCAGAAGGAATGATATAATTTGAAATTAATGTGGGTCGTTTTTTATCAAAAACATGTAACCAAAATAATTTCACATGTGGAATACGTGCATCATAATTGTACCATTTTTGTTGGTTTAACCATTGCTCAATGACACTATAGTTTCCGACTTCTATTTCCTTTTTACAAAGAGTTATATCTAAATCAGGGCTTGCAACAATAATTTGTTTCATGGTACCCAATTCTTTTTGAATGGTATCGAAGGTGTCAAATTTCTTGGTAACTATTGCAAAATCCACCTTTTTTGCATCTACTAATTGAAATAATTCGTCATTTTCGGCAAATGTGAAATCGATAAATTCAAAATGCGACAATAATTGGTTCCCAATGCTTAAAAACAAATGTTTCGAGATACCAACAGAAACCAATTGATTGGAGTTGAAAGCCTTTTCACGAAATCCGTTTTCTACATTTTCCAATCGATCCAAAGCTTCAATAATGAGATTATTGAGTAGTTTGGCATATTCTGTAGGTTCCACTCCTTTGGATTTTCTGTTGAATAGTTTATACCCAACATGTGCTTCTAACATGGCGATTTGCTGACTTACTGCGGGTTGGCTAATAAAAAGTTCTTTGGCAGCGTTGGAAAAATTGCCATTTTTATATACTGATTTAAATGTGCGATACCATTCTAAGTTGACCATGATATAAAATTATTTATTACAAACATAATTTAAATTATTTTTACTAATACCATTTTAGTTGTAATTTTGATAAAAAATTTAAAAAACATGAAACATATACTTGCTACCTTATTGGTAATTTTAAGTTTGGGTTGTAAAGAAAAAGAAACAACAACTCAAGAAGAATCAACAGTACAAACAACAAAAAAAGAAACTATGAAAAAAGTATTATTTGTATTGACCAGTCATGATGATTTAGGCAATACTGGAGAAAAAACAGGATTTTGGATTGAAGAATTTGTTGCGCCTTATTATGAATTAGCCGATCAAGGAGTGGAAATTACTTTAGCTTCGCCAAAAGGAGGACAACCTCCAATTGACCCAAGAAGTTCGGATCCTTCAAATGCTACCGAAGACACCAAACGTTTTGATAATGACGAAGCCTTACAAGAAAAACTAGCACATACCCATAAATTGGAAGATGTAAATCAAGCTGATTATGACGCTGTTTTTTACCCAGGAGGCCATGGCCCGCTTTGGGATTTAGCGTCTAGTGAAACTTCTCAAAAATTGATTACTTCTTTTTATACCAATAATAAACCAATTGCTTTTGTTTGTCATGCTCCAGGGGTTTTAAAAGATGTAAAAGTTAATGGTGATTATTTAGTAAAGGATAAAAAAGTAACCGGGTTTACCAATGCTGAAGAAGAAGCTGTAGGTTTAACCGATGTAGTTCCTTTTCTTTTAGAAGATGCCTTACAAGCAGATGGTGCTATTTATAGTAAAGGAGACAATTGGGCACCTTATGCTGTGGAAGACGGCTTGTTAATTACAGGACAAAACCCAGCTTCATCAAAATTAGTCGCTCAAAAATTATTACATCAATTAAATTAAGTTACAAATGCAAAATTTTGAATTATATAACCCTGTAAATTATGTATTTGGTAAAGGCCAAATAGAAAAATTAAAAAATTTAGTTCCCGAAAACACCAAAATATTAATCGCCTATGGAGGGGGAAGTATTTTTAAAAACGGTGTTTATGATCAGGTAAAAGCTGCTTTATCCAAATCATTTAAAGCTAACCATATAGTAGAATTTGGAGGTATTGAACCCAATCCAAGATACGAAACCTTAATGAAAGCCGTTGCTGTTATTAGAGAAGAAAAAATTGGATTTATTCTGGCTGTAGGAGGGGGAAGTGTTATTGATGGCGTGAAATTTATTTCAGCAGCCGTACATTATGAAGGCGATGCAGCAGATATCTTAAGAAAACGCATTTTATTTAAAGACGTTTCACAAGTAATCCCTTTTGGAACTGTATTAACATTACCAGCTACTGGTTCCGAAATGAATTCAGGAGCCGTGGTTACGATTGAAGCCACACAAGAGAAATTGACATTGGGAGGAAGTGCTTTATTCCCGGTCTTTTCCATTGTTGACCCAACCGTTATTACCTCTTTACCAAAAAGACAATTACAAAACGGAGTCATTGATGCTTTTACACATGTAATGGAACAATACTTAACCTATCCTCATGATGCGATGCTTCAAGATCGAATTGCAGAAGGTATTTTACAAACCTTAATAGAAATTGGTCCAGATGTAGTAGAAAATCCATCCGATTATAAATTAGCCTCCAATTTTGTTTGGAGTGCCACTATGGCATTGAATGGATTGATTCAAAAAGGAGTGCCATCTGATTGGGCAACTCACATGATTGGACATGAATTGACAGCGTTGTATGAAATTGATCATGCTCGTACTTTGGCGATTATTGGTCCCAATTTATACCGTGTGATGTTTGACACCAAAAAAGAAAAATTAGCCCAATATGGTAAACGTGTATGGAATCTTACAGGAGATTCTACTGAAGCGATTGCAGAAGAAGCGATTGAAAAAACGGTAGCTTTTTTCCATACTATGGGAATGAAAACTAAGATTTCAGAAAACACCGATAATTATGAAAACACAGCCGACTTTATCGTGAATCGATTTGAAGAGAGAGGTTGGAAAGCTATGGGTGAAAAACAGAATATTACTCCAGAAAAAGTAAGAGAAATAGTAGAAATGAGTTACTAAACAATTTCATTTCTTTACAAAAAAAGCCAGATGTAAACCGTTCATCTGGCTTTTTTATCTTATCAACTGAAAAAAAGAAAATACTCATTTCTAAGTATTTTTAAATGACAGTCATTTTTTATATTTGTTTTAAGCTCTTGAATGCGAGTTATTTTAAAAAACAACAAACAAATAAATAATTATGACAAATTCATTAAGTTTTGACAAAACCTTGATGACTTCCTTAGAGACGAAGATAAAAGTCGAAAAATGGAAAGAATCATTAGATGCTTACAAAGCCGATCAGTACAAAGCGTCATTTTTAACTCTTTTAGATTATATCGACACCGATATAAGAAAGCAATATGGAAATGCTGGAGAGACTTCCTTTAAAATTCCACATGGATCTATTGTGGTTGAAATTGAAATAACCGACACTTTATTAAAAATTAAAGCCCCTTTTTTAAAAGTTGGGAACACACATAAAATACCTGTTTTCAGAAGAATTGCAGAGATTAACTTTTCACCCTTAAATTTAGCTCAAATCCGTTATAATAATGACGAATTAGATTTTTATTACGAAGCTCCTTTACATTTGTGTGAACCGTACAAAATCTATTATGTTTTAGAAGAAATTTGTCATAAAGCAGATAATTATGATGACGAATTTAAAGCTGCTTTTGATGTAGACTCTTTACATGAGCCTAAAATAACTCCTTATAGCTCAGAAGTATTAGAAACCATTTGGAGTACATTTAACCGATTAATTGCAGAAGCAGAGCACTATTTTGAATATTTTGATAGAGAGCGAATGAGTTATTTTAATTGGGATGTAATTAATATAACACTAAAAAAAATAGACTATTGTATGTCTCCTCAGGGGAAATTACGAACAGATGTAGAGCGAGAAATTGTTAATTTGAGCTCGCAAGACTCTATTACCATTAAAATTCAAAAAGGAAAACAGTTTTTACAAAGTTTAAAAGCCATTTCAAAAGAAGCCTTATTGGAAGATTTTTATATTGCCGAAACTTTTATTCCTATCAAATCGAGAAGTGAAATTGAGCATTTAAAGAAGAATTTAGAACATACTTTAAAAGTTGCTAGCGAAGAAATTCATAAAGGAGACCAAATTGGTGCAACCTTTACCTTACTTTTAAGTTTTTACGACATGTTGTATTACAATATGGTTCCTAAAGAAGTATCTACAAAAACACAAACTACTCTTGAACAAGCAGCGAATCAACCTTGGAAAGAAGCGGCAAGCATCTTATTTAAAGGGATGACCGCTATTATGAACGAACAAGAGTTGCCTTTTCAATCGGAACAACCTAAGAAAAAAGGCTTTTTTTCCAATTTATTTAACTAAGAAATTATGCAAACATTAGATAATCTTAAAAACGCTACTTTTAAAATTCTTACTTCATCTTCAACAGGAAGTGGTTTTTATTTTAAAAATGAAGATATTATTATTACCAATCATCATGTAGTACAAGGCTATAAAAAAGTAGCTATTGAAGATGCCAATCAAAATAGAACTTTGGCAAAAGTAATTCTTATTAATCCAGACATTGACATTGCCGTTCTTAAAACAGAAGCACCTCTAACTATTGAAGATTCTTTTTCAATCAACAGTTCCTTAACTTTAGCTACACGTCAAAAAGTATATGCTTTGGGGTATCCATTTGGAATGCCATTTACGATTACCGAAGGAATTATTTCCAATCCAGAACAACACATGAACGGAAAGCATTTTGTACAAACGGATGCCGCTATTAATCCTGGTAATAGTGGAGGCCCATTGGTTACAGAAGAAGGATTTTTAGTTGGAATTAATTCCTCCAAGTTCAACAATGCAGACAATATGGGTTTTGCTATCCCAGTAAAAGAAATTATTGCCGCAATTGAAAGCGTAAGTTCGAATACCAACCATCAGTTTTCGTTACAATGCCCTTCTTGTCATGCCTTAACTTATGAACCTGTTGATTATTGTAATAATTGTGGTTCTCAATTATTAAAAGATGAGTTTATGGAAGAAGAATTAGGAGATTTAAGTAATTTTATTGAGCAAGCAATTTCAGAATTAGGCATCAATCCTATACTAACAAGAGCGGGTTATGAATATTGGAATTACCATCAAGGAAGTTCTGAAATTCGTATTTTTATTTATAAGAGAGATTATCTGTATGTGACTTCACCTATTAATAGCATTCCAAAAGAAAATTTACTCGATTTATATACCTATTTAATTTCTAGTGATCACAAACCATTTAAACTTGGCATTTATCAAAATAACATTTTCATTTCTTATCGTGTTCATATATCTGATATTTTTAAAGATGAAGTAAGTCAGAATGATGTAAAAGACAAGATTAAAGAATTAGCTTTAAAAGCAGATGAAATGGACGATTATTTAGTAGATGAATTTAATTGTCCGATGTCTACCTACGCTAAAAAAGATTTAAGAAGATAACAGAATAACCTCATTCTTGTTTTACTACACGAATGGTACTATTTGTAAAATTTGATTCCAATTTAAGAATGTAAATACCTTTCTCAATTTCAGAGAAATTAATTTGAAACACCTCTTGATTTGGAATCATTTTTTGTATGAGTTGACCCAAAAGAGTGTAAATCTCAACCTTTGTTATGGTGCTTTTCGCTTTAACATTTAGAAAATCTTGTATTGGATTTGGATAAATTTGAATTATATTCTTTTGAAATTCAGTAGTACTTAAAGCACCTACTTCAATATTCAGTACAAAACTACTAGTTCCTTCTGTATTAGATATCGTAACCGTATAATCTGTGGGCGGACTAACAGTTGCAGGTGTTCCCGAAATGGCTCCCGTTGCGCTATTAAAAATTAACCCTGTAGGCAAACTAGGAGAAATGGTATAATTAAAATCATAATACGTGGTCTTTTTTATTTTATGATTCCCATAATCTGTTATATATAGGGTTCCAGTTTCGTCAATTGCAATACTAGAAGGGTTTTTTAATTTGGCTAAAAGCAACTCATCATCATGGTCACCTAATGCACCCGAACCGCAAAAAGTACTTACAGTTCCTGTTGTATCAATTATTTTGATTTTATTGTTGCCATAATCTGTTACAAAAAGAGTACCTGATACATCTATGGTAGAAATTGTTGGATTTTTAAATTTAGCAACAGCTACATCACCATTTATATCTCCTGAACCGTTACCCGCTATTGTAATAACTTGACCCGAAGGAAGTATTTTTTTAATCCTATGGTTTCCATAATCTGTAACAATGATATTGCCCAAACCATCTAAACAAACTCCAGTTGGACTATTAAATCTAGCTTGGCTACCTATTCCATCTAAATTTCCAATTACACTTCCGGCAAGTGTTGAAACTACTCCCAAAGGAGTAATTTTACGTATTCTATGATTATAATAATCTGCAACGTATATATTATCTTCACTATCAATGGTAATTTCATCTGGATAATAAAATTTTGCCGCAGTACCTACTCCATCTTGAAAACCACCCACACCACTTCCTGCAAAGGTAGAAACTATTCCATTTGTATCAACCTTTCTAATTTTGTGATTGCTTTGATCACATATAAATAAATTCCCATTGGAATCTTCTACAATACTTGAGGGGAAATTAAAAGTCGCTATTTCAGCGGGGCCATCTAATGAACCCATCACTCCACTCCCTACTAAATTAGAAACCAAGCCATTGGAATCAATTTTTTTTATTTTATGATTGCCTCTATCCACAACCAAAATCGCATTATTATGGTCTAAAATTGCAGTTGTAGGGAAATTAAATTGAGCCGTCGTTCTATCACCAACCGTGTCTCCTTGTAAACCAGTTCCTGCATAGGTTATAATTCCATAACCATTAGGAATTGATCCACCTGCATTAGTAGGTAAAAGAGGAGTAATTGTTTCATTAACAGAAAAAATATTAGGTGTAGGATAACTAATATTAGGTGCTTGAGCAATTGCAAGTAGACTTTTAAAAAAAATAAGAAATAAAATGTAATTTATTTTCATAACACCCTTGTAACTAAACAAAAGTAAAACAAAAAAGCGTTCAAAATACAATTTTGAACGCTTTTAACTAACCAACCAAAAACTAAATAATTTAACCCAAATTATTTAAAAATATATCTATAAAACGTACTCGGTCAAGATTAAATTGCATGGAAAAAATTAAAAAAATGTTAAAGTTACAAAGTCCTTATGTATTCTTAGTTTGTAAGGATTTTATATATTAAAAGGAATTCTTTACCTTTGGATTTCCTAAAATAATAATCAATGGAAAAACCAAAATTTGCTGTCATTGGAGGAGGAAGTTGGGCAACAGCTATTGCAAAGATGTTATGTGCAAATCAGGAAAAAATTGCATGGTACATGAGAAGTACTTATGCATTAGAATGTATAAAACATCAAAAACACAATCCAAACTATTTAAGTTCGGTAGAGTTTGACAATAATAAATTATTTCTAACCAATGATATTAATGAAGCAGTAGCATTTGCAGATTATATCATATTTGCCATTCCATCTGCTTTTTTGAGTGCTGAGTTAGAAAAATTAACTGTTTCCCTTTCAGATAAAATAATTTTTTCAGCTATCAAAGGTATTGTTCCTGAATCGAGTTTAATTGTTGGGGAACATTTTAATACAAAATACAATATCCCTTTTGATAATATTGGTGTCATTACAGGTCCTTGTCATGCTGAAGAGGTCGCTATGGAACGTTTATCGTATTTAACAATTGCGTGTAATGATCGCGCCAAGGCTAAATATGTAGCTAAAAATTTAAGTTCGTATTATATCAAAGCCAAAACAACTGATGATATTATTGGTACCGAATACGCTGCTGTGCTGAAAAATATTTATTCTATTGCTGCAGGAATTGCTCACGGTTTAGGATATGGAGATAATTTTCAAGCCGTTTTAATGAGTAATGCCATTCGAGAAATGAAAAAATTTATTCGAAAAGTACACCGAATGAAACGTAACATTAATAATTCGGCATATTTAGGAGATTTATTGGTAACTGGTTATTCTGTATTCTCTAGAAATAGAATGTTTGGGAACATGATTGGCAAAGGATATACTGTGAAATCGGCTCAAATGGAAATGAGTATGGTAGCAGAAGGATATTATGCAGCAAAAAGTGCCTATTTATTAAATAAAGAATACAAGGCAGATACACCTATTATTGATGCTGTTTATCGCGTTCTTTATGAAGGGAAAGAGGCAAAATCTGAATTTAGAAAATTAACTGAAAAATTAAATTAAATTTTAACTTTTCATTAGAATATTAAAAAAATAAACCTATATGCTTGATTTATAGTAATATAGGTTTTTTTGTTTTAAAAAACAGAACAAACAAAAAATTGATTATCAGATAGTTATCCCGATTTCCCTTGGAGTTAAAAATCAAACTTACATTCGCAAACCAAAATATAAAAACATGGATTCATTAATTCAACATCCCGTTATAATAGCTGTTTTTACCATTGTCATTTTAGCAATGTTAGTTTTAGATTTAGGAGTGTTGAACAAGAAAAGTCATGCCATAACCAGTCGAGAAGCTGCCTATTGGTCCATTTTATGGATTTCTTTATCCATGGGCTTCAGTGCTATCATTTATTACTATTTAGGTTTTGAAAAATTTTCCCAGTTTCAAGGAGCCTATTGGATTGAAAAGGCGTTATCTGTAGATAATTTATTTGTTTTTATTTTAGTATTTGGCTATTTTAATGTAGGCAAAGAGCTACAACATAAGGTTTTATTTTGGGGCGTAATTGGAGCATTAGTTTTTAGAGCTATTTTTATTTTTACAGGGGTTTGGCTTTTACATTATACTAATTTACCTGAAATGGAATTATTTGGCCAAACCGTTACTATAAATTATTTACTCACTATTTTTGGAATTGTACTTATAGTAGCCGGAATAAAATCTTGGTTTAGTACTAATTCTGATGATGGTGACCAAGATTTTTCAAAAAGCCCTGGAGCGCGCTTAGTACATCGCTTTTTTAAAGTGAGCCCAAAATTTGATAGCGACAAATTTTTTACAATTCAAAACGGTGTAAAAATGGCAACACCTTTATTAGTTGTTCTTGTAATTATAGAATTTACCGATTTATTATTTGCTGTAGATAGTATTCCTGCCATATTTGCCATTGCACCAGAGGATCCTTTTATATTATATACTTCCAATATTTTTGCCATTTTAGGATTGCGTTCGTTATACTTCCTACTCGCTAATTTTATGTATATGTTTAGTCGTTTACATTATGGATTGGCCATTATACTAGCTTTTATTGGAGTTAAAATGATTATCGCACCTTTTTATCACATCTCTTCTTTAGTTTCTTTAAGTGTAGTAGGTGGTATTTTATTAATTTCAGTGCTTTGGTCCCTATTATTTCCTAGTAAAGATTAGTTGATAACGTCACTTTTTTACACAGGTAACGGTTACATTTCAATGTTTTTACACAATTTCTTTTAAAGCTAAAAAATCATAACTATCTAAAAAACAAAAACTTAACATTTATAGATCTACTCTTTTTTGTATTGGCACACTTTTTTCAATTAGTTAAGCAACTAATAAATAATTAAATTTTAAAAAAGTAAGTTATGAAAAAAGTAGTTTTAACAGCCGTATTCGCATTCGCAACATTAACAACATTTGCAAACACAAACACAAATGTTATTCCCGTACAAAAAGTAATCCTTCAAGAAGAGTACAAAGAATTACCTGCTGAAGAATTACCAAATGCAGTACAAGAAGCTGTAAAAAGAGATTTTAAAGATGCTAAAATTCAAAAAGCATTTGTAAATGAAAGCAAAGAATTTAAGTTAGAGTTACTAGTTGGTCAAGCTACACAAACTGTTTATGCTGATGCTAACGGAAATTGGTTGAAAAAGGAGTAATATAATTTCACTTTCCTTTTACAAAAATGCTATCTCTTTTTGAGGTAGCATTTTTTATATTATTTTTAAGAAGAATATACCTAGAAAACGCTATTTTTATTTAAAAAAAGAATGCCAAAGATATTAATTGTTGAAGACGACACTACATTTAACCAAATGCTTTTACAGTTTTTAAAGCGAAATAATTATGACGCAACGCCTACTTTTTCTGTAAAAGAAGCACTTATACAATTAGAAAATCAAACATTCGACCTCATCCTCTCCGATTTACGTTTACCAGATCAAGATGGTTTGGCACTGCTTTCTATTATAAAAGCACAAAATAAAGATATCCCTTTTGTATTAATGACCGCCTATGCAGATGTAAAAACTGCAGTAAAAGCCATGAAAACAGGTGCAGCTGATTATATTTCAAAACCTTTCGTGCCAGAAGAAGCTTTATTGGTCTTGCAGAAAATTATATCTACTGATAAAAAACAAGTTGTAATTTCAAAAAAAGAGCTGGCAACCACTATGCCATCTGAATTTTATTGGGGAAAAGGAATTGCTTCCATAAAATTGAAAAAACATATCGATTTAGTGGCACCCACTCCTCTTTCTGTTTTAATTACAGGAGAAAACGGAACGGGTAAAGAAGTAGCTGCTAAAACGATACATGAAAGAAGTAATCGAAGCAATGCTCCATTTGTAGCCGTAGATTGTGGTGCTATTCCTAAAGATATTGCTGGCAGTGAATTTTTCGGACACATTAAAGGTTCGTTTACAGGAGCGATAAATGATAAAGTAGGCTGTTTTGAAGCGGCTTCAGGTGGTACCTTATTTTTGGATGAGATTGGAAATTTAACTTATGAAAATCAGGTATTATTACTTCGCGCTATTCAAGAACGCAAAATTAAACCCATTGGTTCTAACAAAGAAATTGAAATAAACATTCGATTGATATGTGCTACAAATGAAGATTTAAAAACAGCAGTAAGTAATGGTAGTTTTAGAGAAGATTTATACCATAGAATCAACGAATTTTCAATTGGAATTCCGTCTTTACGCGATCGAAAAGAAGATATTGAAGCATTTGCCTCACTATTTTTAGAAAAAGCTAGCAATCAATTGAATAAACCCGTAAGGACAATCTCTAAAGAAGCCTTACAAATACTACAACAATACAATTGGCCTGGAAATTTAAGAGAATTACAAAATTACATTAAAAGAGCTACTTTATTAGCTACTGACGGAACTATAACAATAGCCGATTTACCTGAAGAAGTAACGAGTGCTACAATTCCGTCTATTGATTTAGGTTTGCGAGATGAAGCAGAGAAAAAAGCCATTCTAGATGCCTTAGCCATGACCAATGGTAACAAAAGTAGGGCTGCTGAAATTTTAGGAATTTCTAGAAAAACAATGTATAACAAGATTACGCAATATGACTTGTAACCAGTTTCTCTTTAAACTGATTTAGTTTTTGGAGTAGGTTTTCAAAGGGAAGTAGAATTGCATTCTCTTTGGCTTGCATTTCCAAAGTTTGCAAACTCACAAACAATTCTTTTTCTTCCAATTGACCAATCATGGTTTGCATTTTATGGCTTATAATGGCCACTTGATTCCAGTCTTGATGGTTATATGCTTCGTTCAAACTATGAATATCTAAATTGAGGTCGTTTGTATATTTAGCTATAAATTTTTGAATTTCCTCTGGGTGGTTCCCAATGTACCGCTCTAAAATTTTCACATAGGATCCTTCTTCTTCGACAATAGGATTCATTTTATTACCACTTATTTTAGATAGAAGCGCTAAAAGTTGGTTCGGAGTGTATGGTTTTAATAAAAAATCGTGATAGAGTTTTGTAGTAAACTCTTTTTCATCTGGCACTTGTCCGCTGATAAACACAACAGGTAGCTTTTCTGTATTTGGTAATTCTTTCAATTGGGACACAAAAGTATACCCATCCATTTCAGGCATTTGAATATCAGTTAAAACAATTGAGGGCAGTTGTTTGCTACAGAAGTCTAATGCTTTTTTTCCAGAAGAAAAAGTATAGATTTCTTCAAAATAAGGCTCTAATAAGGATTTTGTTAAATCAATTTGAGACGCATCATCATCTAATAATACAATGCTTTTTAAATCAATGGCATCTTGTTGTTCTCTTTCAGGTTCAGATTGAAATGGTAAAGTAACTGTAAAAATTGCACCTTCGCCTAACTGACTTTCCACATGGATTTTCCCGTCTAATAATTGCACCAAACGCTTGCAAATAGACAACCCTAAGCCAGTTCCTCCATATAAGAGTTCAATGGTATCATTTTCTTGGGTAAAAGATTCAAATATTTTTTCAAAAGCATCCGAAGCAATACCTGCACCGGTGTCTTTTATGGCAATCGTAAGTGTTTCATTTTGAAGTTGGGTCTGAATCGTTACACTTCCTTCAGTTGTAAATTTAAAAGCGTTTCCAATTAAATTATACAAAATTTGCCTAATTTTATTGTAGTCACTATAATACAAAAGACCTTCTGTTTGCTGAATATCATAATGCAAAACAACAGGCTTCTCATGATGTAAATCGGCAATACTTTGAGCCGTTTCTTCTAATAATTCATTCAATTCAAACTCTTGAGAAAAGACTTTAATCTTTCCTTTTTCCATTCGTACATAATCCAATAAATCCAAAACCAACTGCTCGATGTAATGGGTGGCTGATTTAATCTTGATAAGTTTCTCCCTATTTTGTAACGTATTTTCCCTTTCTAACAATTGCGCACTATAGCCTATAACCGATTGCAAAGGCGTTCTAATATCATGACTTACAGCAGCCATTAATTGCTCTCTCGATTCTAATAAGACTTCTGTTTTTTGCTTTTGCAATTCCAATTCTTCTCTATAATTCTTATTTTTAAGAAAATCGGTTGATAATAAAACAAAAAAGAATACTACTAACAACAAACAAACAATTGCAGCTATAGTTAATAATTGCACTGATTTTTGCTGATTTTCGACCTTAGTCTTTCTAATTTTTTCTTGTTCGGCTGTTATTTTTTCTCTTAATTTCAGAATAATATCCGATAATTTTTGAGCGATAAACAACTCGTTTTTAAGCAACTCCACCTCCTTATTCTTAATTGCCATGGTTTGCGCGTTGCTTTTCTTTTGCGATTCTATCAAAATAATTTTGGAAGCGGTAAGGATAGAATCGGCTTCTTGAATAGAAATCGTATTGCTTCTGTCTTTTGGAACATTTTCATTCAAATAATCGACGTAATCTTGTGCGACTCTTTTTTCGTACGGACTTAAATCTTTAGCATTTTTAAATAAATGTTCGATTTTTAATTTCCCTTTGATTTTTTCAATATTTTCAATTTTAGAAACGATTTGCTCAATGGGTAAATCGGTATTGGTTTTGTTTTGAAGTTTTAAAAGACCTAAAACATTTTCCCTTTTATAGACTAAAAACTGTTTTAAACTATCAATAGTTTGGGTATCCAAAGTCAATACTTTAGTTTTTAAACTATCCAATTTCAAGATAATTTTATCATTTTTTTCTAAAAAGGCATTTACATTCTTTTTGCTTTTGGTTTGAAGCGCAATTCTGGAACGATTGTCAGTTTCGTATAAATCTCGAATTAATTCGGTGTACACCAACTGACTTTCATCATTGGTATCCGATTTAAACAATTGATTTAATTGCGATTGCTGATGCAACAAATACCAAACGGCAAAAGCCATTAAGCCCAGCAATAAAAAATAACTGAGCAAGAGCTTGAAAGAAGTATATTTTGATTCTTGTGCCAAAAAATGTTGGATTTAAAACCTACTATTGAAACGCAATTAATTGACGGTTATTTCATCAATAAAAATAAAAGCATCACCATCATAAGGGTGTCCTTGATGCCATTCGGGTAGTTTTCCAAAGTTTTTAGCAACCACTTTCAAATATTTAGCTTTGGTTTGAACCAAAGCCGTAAATTCTTTCAAAACCACTTCATATTCTTTTGGATCTACACTATTCTGTATTGTAGCCGCTTTTATAAAATTTTTACCATCATTTGAAGTGTAAAATTCCACTTCGGTTGGCATCAAAATCCATGCTCGAGTGTCTTGTAGAAAATGTGCACTTATTTTTTTGATTTTTGTTTCCTTTTGTAAGTCAATAACCGCTTCAAAATCCTGAGATTGATACCCTTGCCAATCACCTTTTCTCCAATTTTCGGAACCCAAAATACCGTCTAACAAACCTTCTGGTCCACCGGCGTGATATTGCGGATTGTATTTTGATTGTATATCGATAGTATAATTGTTTGGTTTTTTGAAGAAAGTTGCGGAAATAGTGTTGCTTTGTCCTTGATTCGTTTTTACATAAGCTTCTACAGTTGAAGTCTGCAATATTTCAAAAGGTTTTGTGTATTTAACGAACACTTTCTTTGCCAAATAGTCATCTTCATTATTAATTATAAAATAAATTTCATCATTTGAATTTTGAGATTTTATTTCAATCTTCAATTTGTCTTTAAAAGATTTACTTTCTGCTTGAATTACGGGAACTGGAATAATATTGTAATATTTAGAATAGTTACTGCTCTTAATTGCTTCTTCATAAAAACCACCAATTCTATTTAATTCTTGAGCTGTTGTTAGTTGACTAATTTCATTAATCTTTTCATTGTCAATATTGAATTTTATTCTTTTAAAATATGGAGTTGTTGTTTCCCATTTTGGAATTCCTGGTGTCACTTGATAAATACCCATTGAACTCAACACATACCAAGCACTCATTTGGCCGCAATCTTCATTTCCTATTAAACCATCGGGAGCATTTTTGTAAAAATTGTCTAAAATGTATTTGACTTTTTCTTTTGTTTTTTTGGGTTTCCCAATATAATTGTACAAATACGCCATATGATGACTCGGTTCGTTTCCATGCGCATATTGCCCTATTAAACCCGTAACATCCACTTGTTCGCGACCCGTGGTTTTGCTTTCGCTGTTGAACATTTTGTCTAATTTGGCTTCAAATTTTTCAGGTCCGCCATAAGCATGAATCATTCCTTGAATATCTTGTGGCACGAAAAACGTGTATTGCCAAGCATTACCTTCGGTAAAGTTATTATTCACTTCACGAGGGTCAAAAGGTTTGTCCCAACCTCCATTTTTCTTTGGTCGAATAAAGCCAATCTCCCAATCGAACAAATTTTTCCAGTTTTGAGAACGTTTCATGAAATACTGATACTCTTCTTTTTTATCTAAAAGCATAGCCATTTGTGCAATACACCAATCGTCATAAGCATATTCTACGGTTTTAGAAACACTTTCATGGTCATCATCTATCGAAATAAATCCGTTTTTTTTGTAGGCTTCTAAGCCCAAAACATCTCTCATAGCTGAAGCTTTACTGGCTTCAAAGGCTTTTTCGTAATCAAAACCTTCGATGCCTTTTACCATGGCATCCGCAATCACTGAAACCGAATGATAACCAATCATACAATCGGTTTCATTTGACGCCAATTCCCAAACCGGTAATCTACCACCTTGTTCATACTGCTTGATGAACGTATTAATGTAATCCGCAGTTCGTTTTTTATCAATTAAGGTGTACAATGGATGTGCGCCTCTAAAGGTATCCCAAAGAGAGAAAACCGTGTAGTAATCAAAACCTTCCGCTTGATGGATTTGGTTATCCCGACCGCGATATTTCCCATCAATATCTTGTGCAATATTCGGTTGCATCATGGTGTGATACAAAGCCGTGTAGAAAATGGCCAACTTATCTTTATCATCTGAAGTTACTTCAATTTTATATAATTCTTTGTTCCAAAGTAGTTCTGCGTCTTTCTTGACTTTTTCAAAATCCCAATGTTTGATTTCCGTACTGTTTAATTTTGCGCCTTCATATCCTGTTGGTGAAAGCGATACTTTTACTACTATTTTTTCTCCTTTTTTGACTTTTTTTGAGAAACTAGCTTTTGTAATATTTCCTAAATATTCTGAACTAGCAAAAGCTTTAATCATTTCTAAAGGCACATTAAATTCTATTCGAGCATACACATATTGATCTCGTGCCCATGCCTCACTTCTTCTTAAAATCTCAATAGTTTTATTATCGATAACACGAATTTTTCCATCTAATAATTTATCTCTATGATGTAAATCGAGAATAATATTGGCTTGACCTGCTTTGTTAAACGTATATTCATGAAAACCTACGCGTGTTGAAGCTGTTAATCGAACATCAATGTTGTGTTTGTCTAATTTTACGCTGTAAAAACCTGCGGAAGCTTTTTCATTCGCATGCGAAAAAGCCGAAGAATAGCTTTTATTATCAAAGGAAGGTTCGCCCATGGTTGGCATTAATAGGATATCACCATAATCGGAAACGCCTGTTCCATTCAAATGCGTGTGTGAAAATCCATAAATGATACTATCTGAATAATGATATCCTGAACAACCGTCCCAACTACCATCGATTCGAGTATCAGGAGATAATTGTACCATTCCATAAGGTGTTGTGGCTCCAGGAAAAGTATGTCCGTGACCTCCAGTTCCAATAAATGGATTAACATGTTTGGCATAATCTTGTGACCATGCAAGATTGACAAAGAAAAACAATGACAAAAGAAAATTCCTCATTTTAAAGCTAAAATTAGACTATAAAATTGAGGAATTTTTATGAAGATTGCAATACTTTAGTAGGAGTAATTCATTTGTTTTAGGTTCTCGACTCCACTCGAACCGACAATCTATTAAGCTATAGAATAGATAATTATATGTAAATTCTAAATTTATAATTTAGTCTTTTGTAAAAATAACTTCTATTATATACGTATAATTACTCAACATCTTTGTCAGGTCGAGCGGAGTCGAGACCCTTATTTCTGAAATGAGTTTCGTTTTTACATGTTGCTAATAAAGGTAATAAATCAAAATTATCATTAATTAAAGCTTCTTTCTTAGCTCTACTCCATTTTTTGATTTTCTTTTCAAAATATATTGCCTGATTAGGTTCTGAAAATTCTTGATACCAAGTTAATACAACTGGCCTCCTCTTAAATGTATATGAATCTCTATGAAAGCCTCCATTATGTTCCAAAAGTCTTTTATTCAGATTTGATGTAAAACCTACATAGTAAGAGTCATCTGAACATTTTAGAATATAAACATAATAAAATTTCATGTTTTTAGGCTCTATTTTTAAGGTAAATTATAAATAATCAAATTGCTTTTCATAAGGTTCTCGACTCCGCTCGAACTGACAAAGTCGATTAATTTTGAAATCACTATCTACTTTCTGTTCAAAGCAAAATATAATAAAAAGAGAATATTAAATAATAATTCTCAACTCCGCTAGAACTGACAGTAATCATTTAAAAGCAACTGGATTCTTTAACCTCAAAATCTTAATCTTTTTGAGAAGTAAAGAAACCTAGTAACAACTTAATACAAATAGCTTTTTTTATGTTCGCGACTCCGCACGAACCACTATAAAAACTAAACACCCATAACACCGCGTTTCCCTATTACAGGTAAATCAGTTTGAGCTCTTTCATTAATACTGTTTACTTTAAACATGAATTTTTTATCAAACATTTGGTTGCCAATAAAATAAGACAACATAAATTCGTTGTTCAATTGTAACACATTGTTTTCTAAAAATTCGATTTTTACAGCTGATTTTGGTTCTACTTTAGCAAATGCATGACGCAATTGCATGGTATTTCTGTTTTCTCCATTAATAAGTCCGTAAGCACGAGAAACAATCATTGCCATTTCTAGCGTTTCATTAGTAGCATTTAATAAATAGGCATACCAACAATTTTCTTGGAAATCGTCGCTCCATTCTTGAATAGCAACAATGTGTACATTTTCTACTTTTGGAATTACTATATCTTTTTTCATTACTAAGTCTTAAAGTTTGAAAGTCGAAAGTCTTAAAGCAAAAGAGTTCAACACTCCCAACTTTAAGACTTTCTAATTTTTTTATTTATTTTAAATCGATGATTTGAATTGCTCTAGGAAGCGCACATCATTTTCGTAAAACATGCGAATATCGCCAATTTGATACAACAACATGGCAATACGTTCGATTCCCATACCGAATGCAAAACCAGTATATTCATCAGGATTGATATTACAGTTTTTCAAAACATTTGGGTCTACCATTCCACAACCCATAATTTCTAACCATCCTGTACCTTTGGTAATACGGTAATCAATCTCATTATTCAATCCCCAATAAATATCTACCTCAGCACTTGGCTCGGTAAATGGAAAATAAGAAGGACGCAAACGAATTTTAGATTTCCCAAACATTTCCTTTGTGAAATACAACAACGTTTGTTTTAAATCAGCAAAAGAAACATCCTTGTCGATATATAAACCTTCTACTTGATGAAAAATACAGTGCGAACGAGAAGAAATGTCTTCATTACGGAAAACGCGACCAGGAGAAATTGTTCTGATAGGCGGTTGATTGTTTTCCATATAACGTACTTGCACAGAAGACGTGTGTGTACGCAGTAAAATATCCGGATTCGTCTGAATGAAAAAGGTATCCTGCATGTCTCTTGCAGGATGATATTCTGGTAAATTTAAAGCGGTAAAGTTGTGCCAATCGTCTTCGATTTCTGGACCTTCTGAAACATTAAACCCAACGTTAGAAAAGATATCAATAATTTGATTTTTTACAATTGAAATTGGATGACGAGAACCAATGTTGATTGCCTCACCGGGTCTTGTAACATCTCCGTAAATACCCTTCACCTCTTCTTTACTTTCTAAAAGGTCTTGAATACTCGCTACTTTTTCTTCGGCTGTAGTTTTCAACTGATTGATTACTTGTCCAAATTCTTTTTTCATTTCATTCGGAACGTTCTTAAAATCAGCAAATAAATCTTTTAATATACCTTTATTTCCTAAGTATTTAATACGGAATTCTTCTAATTTCTCTTTATTGTCAGCATGAAAAGCCTTTGCTTCTTCAATATGACCTTTAATCTTGTCTATCATTGCAAACTTAAAATGGTTCGCAAATTTACAAATTATATTTTTTTGTTCTAGTGTAATTCTAAAGTTTATCGGTGAAAGGAAAAAATCTCTTTTAACGAGACCCTTTTTCGTTACCTAATGTAGAAGCGATAAAGCTAATTATAAAAATTTGCATCGCATGGAACAACATGAGTGGTAATAAAATAATACCTGTTGCTACATTAGAAGGAAAAAGAATTTTAGAAAAAACGGTTCCGTGTACCAATGATTTTTTGGTACCGCAAAATTGTGCTGTAATTTGATCTTCTTTGCTAAATTGGAGTTTTTTAGAAACAAAACCTATGCATCCATAAATAAGAATAAAAAGCAACAAGTCAAAAATAAAGAGGTATGTCAAATCGATTAAGCTTACCGAAGCAAATACTTTTTCTTCAAAAGATTCTGAAAAACTTTTGTAAATGATGAGTAAAATAATCGATTTATCAAACAAGGTCAATTGCTTGTTGCATTGTGCTACATATTTCCCTAAAAAACGTTGCAACAAGATTCCAAGGAATACAGGTAATAAGATTTCAGTGCTTAATTTTATATAAATACTTCCTAAATCAAAAGCAACCTCATTTTGTTGTAAAAAAAGACCCATCCAAAGCGGTGTAATCAAAATACCAATTAAACCTGAAATACTGGCATTAAAAATCGCTGCAGGAATATTTCCATTAGCAATAGAAACCATAACAACCGAAGACGAAACAGTTGAAGGTAAGGCCGCTAAAAAAAGAAAAGCTAACCAAATTAATTCTTGTTCTTCAGAAACCAAAAAAGGTTTTGCTACCAAAACTATTATTGGAAAAAGTAAAAAAGTGGATAGTTGCACTAAAAGATGCAATTTCCAATTTTTGAGTCCGCTTTTAATTTTATCGGAATGTAATTTTAATCCATAAAAAAAGAATATCAAGGCTACTCCAATACTTCCTATTAAAGATAAAGGGATCGGACTATTTTTGGATCCAAATTGTGGAAAAAAATAAGCCAATAGGACCGTTCCTAAAATAGCTAAAAGAAACTTATCAACTTTCATACTCCAACCGACTAATCGATGAGTTCTTTTTCTAAAAAGTAGTTGACAATAGCATCTTTCATTAATACTGTTTGTTCTCCGGCTTTTAAAGAAGGTAACTCTTCTTTTACTTTGTAATGTGGCCAACCCTCATTATCGAAATATTCAAATTCGTAATATCCATAAGGTTCTAAGAGACGACAAATGGCAATATGCATCAAATTAACCTTCTCGTCTTTTTTAAATTCTTGTTTGAATTTTCCTAATTCTTGTATACCAATTAAATAGATGATAGATTCTAAATCGAGTTCATCTCCATCGGCAAATTTATCTGATATTATTTTAACCACGTTTTCCCAACGTGCTTTTAATTGTTCGTCTCTTGACATGATTCCAAGTTATAAGTTATAAATTGTAAGTAACCTGAACAGCTAACATAATTTTTTTACAAAGATATAGCTGAAATTTGGTTTTAAATAATTTCTAGTATCTTTATTCTTTGAACTATTGTATTCCAACATGAATTTTATCGATATTGTATTTGCCGTTTTATTGTGTTATGCTTTGTACAAAGGAATTAAGAACGGACTGTTTGTGGAATTGGCCTCCTTGGTTGCTTTAGTAGCTGGAATTTTTATCGCTATCAAATTTTCTTATGTGCTAAAAAACATTTTAGAAACCAAGGTGAGTTGGGAACCCAAATATATCGAAATAACGGCTTTTGCTTTAACTTTTTTACTTGTTGTGATAGCTATTCATCTTTCCGCTAAATTATTGACTAAAATTGCTGATTTTGCTTATTTAGGCTGGATGAATAAGTTGGCTGGAGCTGTTTTTAGTACGTTAAAAACCATTTTATTGTTAAGTATTGTGATTTTATTATTTGAAAAAGTAAACAGCAACAATATATTGGTTAAACAAGAAACTTTAGATGAATCTATATTTTATTCTCCTACCAAAGAGATTGCTGCTTTTATATATCCTAAAATTGAAGAGTGGTACACTGATTTTAGTGAAAAGGAAAAAGTGAAAAGTGAAAAGACTGAAAATGAAGAAAAAGAAGCTAATAATCAACCAACTGATACAGTGCAGGAATAATTATAATTTTTAACTTCCACATCCACCACAACCGCCTCCACAAGAACTTCCACAACTAGAGCCACAAGAACTTCCACAACTTGAACCACAACTTGTACCACATCCTGAAAAATAATTGGAACTCGTATATGTATTTGCTATTGGAATGAATGCGGCTGAAAGTAAGGCTATTCCATTTAAAAAATAATTCCATTCCCAATCGGAAAATTCAGCCTTTGATTTTGGAATAATTTCATTTTTAAAATAATCTGGAATTCCTTTGTAAATCATTATATTCCATGTTTTTTTTAAGAAAAGAAAAGACAAATATAAAGCCAACACTAATAGGAGCACTAAATACATCACGGGTTTATTTCTACCCAATCCAATTATCAATCTTGTCAATCCAATTGCTAGAAACAACACTGTAAACATGTAGTTAAAAAGGAATAACTTTATATTTTCTTTTGAGAAATTAATAGCTTCTTTAATTGTATTTGCTGCTTTGGGAATTTTTGAAAAAATAGGTTTACTCAATAATACCATCAATAAGTGACTATATTTTACACTACTTTTTGAATCAAAAGAATCTAAAATACAGTTTTCTAAAATACTATCTAATTTTTTACCTCTATTTGACTTTATTATTTCTTTAGAATCTGTAATTTTTAATTTTTTTTCTACTAAAAGGTAATTCACATAACCGTGAATAACAACTTTCAATTGATTCGTTTTCAAATAAATTAATTCACTTGCCGTTAGGTTTTTAATAATTTCATTACTTACAATTTGCTTTCGGTTTTTTCCAATTGTAATTTCATTATAAATGTTCAAAAAGAGATAAAATATTATTCCTAAAGAAACATACATTATTAAAAATATGGGATTGTCAATAGTTACAAATACATCGTAAAGAACAACTCGAAACAATACAACTAAAATGAGCAATGTTAGCAAACCAATAGCTATAATAGAACTAAAATGTATTTTTGATTTTTCAATTTCTAATGCTGCTGCAAAGGAATTGTATTCCCAAAATAGTTTAGGCTGTTTACCAAAATTACTTTCATAAATCGCAGTCGTGTGTGTTTTTGCGGTTAGAAATTTATCTTGTTCTTCTTTGTTATGTGTGGAAGGAATATGCTGAATTTTCTTACCTAAAAGCGCACAAAAATCAGTATATGATTGTGTAAAAATTAAGTGTTGGTGCCAAACTATGTCTACAATTTCAGAAGGGGAAACCATTTGATTAGAAGTTGTCGCTAAATACATAAACTTCTTGTATTCTTCAATGGCTTTTTTAGTAAAATATTCGGTCCATTCGTTTTCATAAGCCAAACGAGTAGAAAACCCATATTCGGAAACAGGAAAATCAAAATCAAATTTTTCGATGGTTTCCCAAAGTTCTTTATTCATGAAAAATAAATTTCTATTTACTCAAAAATAGAAAAAAAACTAATCTTTCAATTCTCTAATGGCCTCTTTTTTAATCCAACCTTCCGATTTGTCAGTAAGCTCAATACGTTTCCAGTTTTCTAGAGTTTCTTTTACAAAAACTTTAGTTCCCTCGTGTAGCATAAAAGCATTTTCCGAACTGGTTTTGGGTTCTGTTTTTACATTAACTAATTCCTCAAAAACAATAGCGGGTCGAATGACTTTATCTTGCCTGTTCAACACATAAGCAAACAACACACTACAAAATAGAAATGCTAAAATGAAAAACATCCCTACAAAAAATATTCTTTTGATTAAGGCAGTTGCAGAAAAATAGTAACCAATAAAAAACAATAGAAAAAAGACGGAAAAACCAACCGCTAACCACGCCCAAATTGTTACATTAAAAAAACCTATCGTTTTTAAAAAAAAGTTAGAAAAACCCACTTTAGGCGATACCTTAATATCATCTATGGCTCTATTTTGTGCAAAGGAAAGATTCGTTTTTATCGCTTCATCAGAAGGATTTAAAAGGAGTGCTTTTTCAAAATTATAAATCGAAGGTGCTATTTTACCTAACTTATAATAGCAATTCCCTAAATTAAAATACAATTCAGAAGATTCTAGTTGATTTTGATTGAGAATGCTTTCATATTTTTCAATTGCCTCTGTATATTTTTCTTTTCTATATAAATCATTTGCCGCGTCAAAAAGTGCCGTAGCATTATTTTGTCCAAAAAAGAATGGGCTTATTAATAAAAACAAATACACTATTTTCTTCATTTTCATTACAATTGTTTTTCAAGTTCGGAAATTAAGGTTACCGCTTTTTCAAAGTCTTGCTGCATCGCTACATCAGTAGAAGGTGCATAGCGAGCAAACTCACAATCATTCATCAATTGAATAAATTGTGCAATCGTTTCTCTCTGTGCTTGTTTATTCTCTAATATTTCTTGGATATTTTCTTTACTCATTTCGGAAGTCTCAATATGCAATTTTGCTTTCAAGAAATTATGTAACGCTTTTTCCATTGCCATGTAGAATGGAATTTTATTGCCCAATTGTTTTTTAGCTTCAGAAAGGTATTTTTTAGCCAGTTTATTATTTCTTCTGATTTTATTCCCAAATTCATCCGCATCAATCGCTTCTTTTTTCTTTCTACCCAATACAATTAATGGAATGAATAAAAAGGGAGCTATCACTAAACCATAGAATAATTGGGTTCCAAAAAAGGCTTCTTGATTTTTCGCAACAAAATCAGATTTCAATTTAATAAATTGAAAGGTATTATTTTTAACTACTTTTTGCTTATTTTCATCCGTAGAAGCTACATCTTGTTTAGAAGAGGTAAAGTTTGGATTATCCAAAACATTGATTGTAATTGCTTCAGAAGAAATGGTTTTGTAAGATTTCGAACTCAAATCGAAATACGAAAATTCTATAGGTTTTAAAGTGTATTTCCCTTTAAATTGAGGAATAATGGTGTACTTGTCTGAAATAGTACCGTTCATTCCAGATAAAGGCGTGTTTACTTCTTCTTTATGTTCTGGATCGAAAACTTCAAAGGCACTTGGAAATTCAGTTTTAGGCAAAGTAAATAACTTTAAATTACCTGTACCCGTTACCTTAATTTCTAAATCTAAAGATTCTCCTGCTCTAAGTTCTGTTTTAGAAGGTTGTACTTCAAAATTAAATTTACCAACCGCTCCGCTAAAACTAAGTGGTTTTCCAGCATCAGGTAGCGGTTTCACATTTATAGTTTTGGCACCTGCAGAAATTGTTTTGGTTACCGATTGATATTCTGGTTCCATGAAGAAATTTCTTCTTCCAGTTGGCACATCTATATCTAAATTAATAGTCAAGGGTTCAAGTGGTTTTGCGCCTGATTCTTGAGGATAAAGAATTACTTTTCTCCAAACTACCAAAGCATAATCTTGACCTTCATATTTTCCTTGAACGGCTTCTAATTTATCAATATTAATTTGTTGGCTCCAAAACCCATTGTATTTTGGATTGTCTACTTCTTGTACATTTCGAACTTGAAATCGAGGATTAAAGTACAGTTTATAGATAACAGTAACAGGTTCGTTTAAATACGGGTTTCCATTTGAAACCTCAGCTACTAAATGAACGCCCTCACCTACTTTATAATCTGGATCATTTGGATCTTTAGGTAATTCCACTGCATCTGTTACGGTAACTTTTACAGGTAAGGTTTTGTAGGTTTGTCCTTCAAATTCAATAATACCTTGTTTGATAGTTAGCGTACCCTTTTGAGTAGGCTGTAAGACATAAGCATAACTTCTACTAAATGATTTCACACCATTTACCCAAGAAAAATTGGTAGATTGAAATGGGCCACCCACAACTCTGAATCCTTCAAAATTAGGTGCTTGAAAGTTATCACCATCTTCATTTATTGCAAATGTTACTTGCAAACGTTCATTCAAACCAATAGTAGACTTACTCACTTTAGCTTCAAATTTAATTTCTTGAGCTAAAAGAGCTGTTTGTATAAAAAGTAATAGTATAATAAAAACTCTTTTCATTTTACCAATCTTTTTCATTTGTTGCTGGAACGGCTTTTACTTTTTTTGCATTTAATTTATCTTGAATTTTCTTTTCTGCATTGTTAACTGCGTCCAATAAATTTTCGATTTGTTGTTTGTTTACACCAGAAGGTTTTGGATTTCCTTTCTCATCTTCTTTTTTGTCTCCATTTTGATTGTCTTTTTTATCATCTCCTTCTTTATTTTTATCTTCTGGATCACCCTTGTCAGAATCTTTTTTATCTTTATCCTGACCCTTATCTTGTTTGTCTTTTTTATCTTGATTATCTCCCTTATTGTCTTTTTGGTCTTGTTTTTTATCTTTGTCCTTATCTTTGTCTTTATCTTTTTTAGGCGGATTTTCTTTTTGCTTTTTCTTTGCTAAAGCATAATTATAACGTGTTTCTTCATCATAAGGATTATTTCTCAAAGCATTTTTATAGGCTTCTGCTGCTGCTGAATAGTTTTCTTCTAACATGAATGCATTTCCTAAATTATGGAAAGCCTTGTGTTTTTCTTCTTTAGTTTTCGCACTTTCAATGGCATTTAAAAACTTATATTTTGCTTCACTTGGCTGATTTTGTCTATAAATACTATTTCCAAGATTATAATTTGCGACTGCTTTTTTGGATTCGTTTGTTGCTTGTGAAACTCTAAAATCACTTTCAGCAGCTATGAAATTTTTATTGCTAAAAAGTTCCGTTCCTTCGTATAAATTTTTGTCTTTGTTCTGACTAAAAAGCAACGACGTAATACATAATGCGATTCCAATAATTATCCTTTGCATACTATCTTTCATTAAATAAGTTCAACTTTTGCAACCATGCTGTTTTTCGTTCTAAAAAGAAAACATCTATTAACAATAGGAAAAACGCAACTCCTAGAAACCATTGGAATTGTGTTTGATATTCCGCTATTTCTTGGGATTCAAATTCTGTTTTCTCTATAGTATCTAGTACTTGTTTTATTTCTTCTACTACTTGTTTTGTATTCTTTCCTTCAATATAAGCAGATTTGGTATTTTGAGCAATATTTTGAAGCGTCTCAGGGTTAAGTTTTGTAATTACAACCTGACCTTCATTGTCTTTTTTATATTCTGAAATTACACCATTATCTCCTTTAATTGGGATTGGTCCGCCATCTAATGTACCTACACCAATTGTAGTAATTTTAATTCCTTTTTCTTTCGCTATTTCACTTGCTTCTGCAGCTCCATCACCATGGTCTTCACCATCGGATACTAAAATTATTAATTTACTAGTATCCACAGCATCAAAATAAGTGGTCGCTAAATTAATAGCGTCATTAAGAGCTGTACCTTGAGAAGAAACCATATTGGTATTCATGTTTTGCAAATACATTTTAGCAATACTGTAATCGGTTGTCATAGGTAAAACGGGATAAGCACTTCCTGCATAACCTACGATACCAATTCGATCATTCCCTAAGCTATTGATTATCTGATTAATTAATTGTTTTGACTTTTCAAGGCGGCTTGGAGCAATATCTTCTGCTAACATACTTTTTGAAATATCTAAAGCAAAAACGATATCAATACCTTGTCTTTTAACCGTTTCCATTTTGGTTCCAATTTTGGGATTTACCAAAGCCAAAATTATACCTGTTAAAGCCAATACAACAGTTGCAAATTTTAGAGCAGGTTTAAATGTAGATTTTTCAGGACTTAGTTTTTTTACCAATTCCAAATCACCAAATTCTTTTTGCTTTTTCTTTTTCCAATATACCTGAAACAAGAATAACACTACTAAAAGGGGAAGTATTAGTAATAAATATAACAATATTGGTTCTTCTAATTTATGATACATTATATATTTTTTTAAACAAAACCTTTAAAAACAGTATTTTTCAAACCGATTTCTATTAAAACAAGCGCAAAAGCCAACCAAACTAAAGGTTTAAATTTTTCATCATAATTGAAATATTTTTTTTCTTCAATTTCAGTGGTTTCAAGCTTATTAATTTCAGCATAGATTTCTTCTAGCTTTTTATTATTCGTTGCCCTAAAATATTTTCCGTCAGTCGTTTTAGCAATTTCTTTCATTAAATCCTCATCTATTTCTACTTTCATGTTACGAAATAAAAATTGCCCGTTTGCTGTTTTTGTATAAGGAAAAGGAGCCATCCCATTGGTACCAATACCGATAGTGTATACTTTTATACCATATTGTTTTGCAATATCTGCAGCCATTCTTGGGTCAATCGTTCCCGCATTATTCACTCCATCAGTCAAAAGGATAATAATTCTACTTTTTGCTTTACTATCTTTTAAACGGTTAATTGCCGTGGCCAATCCTACTCCAATTCCGGTTCCATCAGCAATGATAGAATCATCATAATTTACAGTTCTTAAGGATTGCAAAACTACCGTTTTATCTGAAGTAACAGGAGTACGTGTATAGCTTTCTCCTGCATATACCACTAAACCTATTCTGTCATTTACTCTGTCTTCAATAAATTTTGCTGCCACTCTCTTTAATGCATCTAAACGATTGGGCTTTAAATCTTTGGCCAACATACTTCCAGAAACATCTATTGCCATGACGATATCAATACCTCGAGTAGTTCTTGATTTTTGGGTTACATCAACGCTTCTTGGTCGTGCTAAAGCTACAATAATGGAAGCAAGAGCCAAAATTCGCAATCCAAAAAGCAGCGGTTTTATTCTAGATAAAAGGGTTCTACTATTCGCAAATGGAGCTAAAGAACTCATTTTAATCGTCGCTGTTTGTTTTCTTATAGAATAGAAATACCAAGCAATTGCAATGGGCAAGGCTAAAAATAACCAGAAAAACTCAGGGTTTAAAAAAGTCACATTTTTCATTTTTCGGTTGCTTTTCTAAGTTCGACAGATGCAATCACACGTTCCATAATTTGTTTCGCATATTCATCCTCATTTCTGTAAATTAAGAACAATTCTTGTGCGCCTCCTGGTTGAGAAAACACATACAGTTCATAATTCATGAGTTGATTTTCTTTTTCCAATGGGTTTTGAACTGAAAAACTACCATATGCTTTTTTCCCAGTTAAACCTTTTGGATCTTCATAGTCTTCTTCCTTAACCGTAATGTTTTTTGCTCCTAATAATTCCATATTCTTCAAATCATATTCCACGACCTGATTCAAATCTACATTGGTAGTATCTTTGAAAGCTGTAGTGTTTAGAATTATTGAAAAATTATCCAATAGACTTCCATACATAAATTTTGCATTGGCTTTTACATGTGCTGGTAAGTTGTTTTGAATACGTTCATCAGAAACGCGTTTTAAAACTTTTGGAGTTGCTATAACAATGGCAGGATCTCCGTATTCAGAAGTAATCCATTCTTCATTTAGTAAAGATTTCGCACTATGTCCTATCCAATTGTTTCTAATATAATCGGTTCCTTTGGTTATCCCAATGAAAACACCTCCAATTAACAACAAAAAGAGTACTAAGGTTATCGGTATACCAATACGTTTTAATTTTTGTGAACGATTTCTTTTGCGTTTTAATTCTTCTGTAAATAAATTCTCTTTTTCTTCATCTGTTCTTGGAATCGCCTTATCAATTGAAATTAGAAATGAATCAATCATTTTTTTATCATTTTCAATTTCAAAATCCAATGGTTTTGATTTCGCAAATTTTACTAAATCAGCATTAGCCATTACTTTTTTGAATTTATCTAAAATGTCTTGACTTAGTTTAATTTTTTTCTTTTGAATGGTTGTTTTTAAAGTATCAAACAATTCATTTGAAGTACTTTCCATCGCTGGAATTTCAACCGCTTCTTCCAAATAATATCTCGTAATATCCGTCAATTCGGAATAATAGGCTTTGGTTTCACCTTTTTGCCAAAGTTCTTTTCCTTCTAAATTTTGTAATTGAGATAATGCTTTTTCAATTGGTGATGCAAAAAGAATTTCATCCGCTTCGTTCTTTTTAATTTGCTTCTTTTTGATCAAATAATACACTAGAAACCCAATAATAAGAATACCAACAATTCCTAATAGAACATATAACCAAAAATAATTGGTGGGCTGCTCTACCGTAATAATTGACTTAATATCATACATTTGTTGTTTTAGCGTATCTACAATTACTGGATTCACTGTTATTGCAAAAGAGTCCGTTTGAACCGCTTTATTATTGATAATAACTTGTAAAGCTGGAATTACATATCGTCCTGAATCAAATTGGGTTAGCCCATATTTTTTAATTAATTCTAGTTTATCATTATTTTTTATAGAATCTACAGCATAGGATTCTAAAACTTCAACTGGTCCAAAAAATTGTGCTTCTGGAAAAACGACTTTATCTTTTGAAGTAACGTTCGCTTTAATCGTCAAATTAAATTGAGAACCTATTTTAATTTGAGTAGAATCTATAGTAGATTGAATCGTTTGAGAAAAAACGATTGAAGTAAATAAAAAACAAAGGAGTATTTTTAAATTCTTTACCATTTTAATTTCTTGCTTTAAAATAACCCAGCAATTTGGTTACATAACTTTCATCCACCCTTGCGCTCACTGTTCCTGCTCCACATTTTGAAAAAGTATCTGTAAAATATTTTACATTGTCTTTATAGTATTTTTCGTAATTCATTCGCACACTTTTGGAATTCGTATCTACCAAAAATGATTCCCCTGTTTCTGCATCTAACATATTCACCATACCCAAATTTGGTATTGTTTCTTCCCTTTGATCATATACTCTTATTCCAGTAACATCATGTTTTTTGGAAGCAATTTTTAAGGTTTGTTCGTACTCTTTTACCATAAAATCGGAAATTAGAAATACGATTGCTTTTTTCTTCATTACACCCGATAAAAATTTTAATGCTTGGGCTAAATCAGTTTTTTTACTTTTCGGTTTAAACTCAATTAATTCTCTGATGATTCGTAAAACGTGAGATTTTCCTTTTTTAGGAGGAATAAATAATTCAATTTCGTCTGAAAAGAGAATTAGACCTACTTTATCATTATTTTGAGTTGAAGAAAAGGCTAATGTGGCGGCAATTTCTGTTACAATTTCATTTTTAAATTGATTTTTAGAGCCAAACGATTCCGAACCACTACAATCTACCATAAGCATCATGGTCAATTCCCGTTCTTCTTCAAAAACTTTAACATAAGGCTCATTATATCTTGCCGTAACATTCCAGTCTATGGCACGTACATCATCTCCATATTGATATTGACGCACTTCAGAAAAAGTCATCCCTCTTCCTTTAAAAGATGTATGATATTCACCAGAAAAGATATGATCGCTCAATCTTCTGGTTTTAATTTCAATTTTTCTTACTTTTTTGAGTATTTCTTTCGTTTCCATTTTTTTAGTATTCAGTGATCAGTTAAAAGTTTTCAGCAAAATTCAAAAATGACTTACTGCTACTGTTTACTGCCTACTAATTTTAAGGCACCTCTACTTCGTTCACAATTTTGTTAATGATATCGACTGAAGTGATGTTTTCAGCTTCAGCTTCATATGTAATTCCAATTCTATGACGTAATACATCGTGAACCACAGCTCTAACATCTTCTGGAATTACATAACCTCTTCGTTTAATAAAAGCATAACATTTTGCTGCAGTAGCTAAATTAATGCTTCCACGAGGTGAAGAACCAAAACTAATTAATGGTTTTAAACTTTCTAATTTGTATTTTTCTGGAAAACGAGTAGCGAAAATAATATCTAGTATATATTTTTCAATCTTTTCGTCCATGTATACTTCTCGAACCGCTTGCTGTGCTCTCAAAATTTGTTCTAAAGAAACCACTTGATTAACCTTTTCAAAAGTCCCGGATAGGTTTTGACGAATGACCATTCTTTCATCTTCCATCTTAGGGTAATCGATAACAGTTTTTAGCATAAAACGGTCAACTTGTGCTTCTGGTAAAGGATATGTTCCTTCTTGTTCTACTGGATTTTGGGTAGCCATTACTAAAAAAGGCTTGTCTAGTTTAAAAGTGGAATCACCAATAGTGACTTGTTTTTCTTGCATCGCTTCTAAGAGTGCTGATTGCACTTTAGCAGGAGCACGGTTAATCTCATCAGCAAGTACGAAATTGGCAAAAATTGGCCCTTTTTTAATGGTAAAATCGTTTTCTTTAATATTATAAATCATTGTTCCAACAACATCTGCTGGCAACAAATCTGGTGTAAACTGAATTCTGCTAAAACTACCATGCACCGCTTGAGAAAGCGTATTAATTGCTAATGTTTTTGCCAATCCAGGAACACCTTCTAACAAAATGTGACCTTGTCCTAAAAGTCCAATTAAGAGTCTTTCAATCATGTGTTTTTGTCCAACAATCACTTTGTTCATTTCCATAGTCAACAAATCAACAAAAGCACTTTCTCTTTCTATTTTTTCATTAATTGCTCTAATATCTAATGTTGCAGTATTTTCTTCCATTTTCAATTTATTTTGGTTCAAATTTTCAAAAAAATTTTAACAATTCAAAATTGAAAATTTATTTAGGACTACGATGTTAATATACCGTTAAAAAAATTAAGCTTAAGCATTATTTAAGCCTAATTTATGATTTTGTTTTTATTGTTTTAAGAATTTATATTAAAAAAGTGTTTTTAAATAATAATTCATTACAAATCAATAGTTTCTGTTTTTTTAATATACAACTAATAAAAAAAGCACATCGTCAAATGTGCTTTTCAAAAAATTTAAATTTATTTTTTTATAAGGTTTCAAAAGAATAAGTCATAGCAGCATTATTACTAGCACCACTTCGCAATTGCGTTATATTTTGCTTTCGAATGATATAATACTGATCAATTTCATCGTCAGAATCAGTAGACCAACTTCCTTTAATTTCATCTAAAACAGCCGTAATTGTATTTACTACAAAAGGTGTCCAAACAGCATCTCCTGTTCCTAAAGTTACACCCGTTCCTATTGCTTGTACAACAATATTAATTACACCTGCATAATCAAAGCCTGAATCCTCTTCCATGATAATCATGGTAGCCGCATTTCGAGTATGTTCATTCCAAAAAACAAAAGGCTGTTCTGGCGTATATAAAACATTTTTCTTTTTGATGTATGGCATTTGTAACACTCTTAACGGCGGTACATTGGGTTCGTTAAAGTTTTGATCAAAATTGAATACAATAGCATAAATTTCTGGATTTCCTTTAAACCAAGGCTCTTGAACATCCGATAATTTTATAGCATCTATTTTATTAAAATCAACAGCTGTTGCTCTTCCTGAAACAACTGGTGCATTTATTTGAGTATCAAAACCTCTTTTGGTTAATTCTTCATTTAACGAATTCATGCTTTTTTGAAATTCATATTTCCCATGTTGATCGATAAAAAGGATTGGTTTATTGCTGGGTTGAGAGGCGTCAACAAAAACAATTTCTCCATTTATATCAACTCCTTCTAGTGTTTTGGTGTTATCATCTACAGGAGCAAAAAGGATTTGCAAATCACTCAATGTCTTAGTATTTATGACTTCTTGATTATATATAAAACATTCTAAAACACCTTCTTTTTCGATTTCTGGAGTAATAAATTCTTTACTACTGGTTATTTTTAATTCGTTAAAAACTTCAGAAAGAAGGATTTCATTAAGGCTTTTAAATTTACTACTGCTTAATAATGCTGCTCCATTGTTTGTTTTTAATGCATTAGCAACCTGTTTTGCCAATTCAATTTTATCAGTAGTAACATACGTAAGCGTTTGATTTTCGACTTCAAGGGAAGTGTCATTACTACAAGAAAAAAACAGGCTTGAAAGGACGAAAAGCGATGTGATTTTTCTGAAATTAGTTTTCATAATTTTCATGTTTTAATTAAATATTACTGTTTGTTTGATTTTATATCGAAGTAAAGCTACAACAGATGTATAGCTTATGCTTACATGTTTTTTACCATTAATGTTAAAATTTTACCTTCCTTTTTCTTGAAATATTTATTTATATTTAACAGATTATCAACAAACTAATTTAATTGCAAAACATTTTGAATCCGCTCAAATAAAACAGTAAATTAGTGGCAAATTATTTCAGGAGATGCTAAATAAAAGATTACTTATAAAAAATTTATTGGCTCATAATGATGAAAGTAGTTTTTACGATAAGAAAAGGCAATTAAATTTACATACAAAAGAAGGTAAGGCTAAATTTTTAAAACATATTTGTGCTCTATCAAACTCCAATCCAGCTAATAATTCTTATATTATTGTTGGTGTAGAAGATGAAAACAATGAGATTGTTGGAGATGATTTTTTTGATGATAGTAAAATACAAAATTTAGTAAATGCTTACATAGACAACCCTCCAAAAATCCAATACGAAAATGTTCCTTTTCCGAATTTAGCCAAAGACAAAGTCATTGGTTTGGTTACGATAAAACCCAAAAGTAAAATTTCTTCTTTTAAAAAAGGCATACATACCATACTTGCGAATACTGTTTTTGTAAGAAGAGGAAGTAATTCCATTCCTACAGAAGAAAAAATACCTTTTTCTAAAATAAACACCGAAACTGTAATTAGTATTGAAAACAATTCTAGAAACAGCATAGAGCACACCTTAGATGGTGTTCAAGATTTCATCAATGTAAGGCATAAAGACCTATATTGTAAGTATAAAGTCTTCAAGGAATTATTTGTAGTTTGCTGGGCAGGAGTTAAAAAAAATGTGCGCAATACTATTTTTTATTCCAGAGTAGATATTGAACTAATCAACGAACAAGTCAAATTGTTTTATTCCGCTCAAGATGATGTAACTATTACCTATGATGCATCTTCATTTATTATTACCGAACATATTGCTTTAGGCATTAATGATAAAACAAGTTACTACCCTTTGGAAAGGTTGACAATTACCTTTTTTGATAATGGTTATTATAAAATGGATACAGAGATGTTATTTGTACCTCCTCAGTACAATAGAAAAATGCTACATCATATTTATAATTCCAATATTAGCTTATTAAAAAAACTAGAAAAAGGAATTACTTTAACCGAACGAGAAAACAAAGAAGTTTTATCCATTCCATCTACGCTCATGATTTGTTATCTCAATGGTTTTGAGGATGCCAAACAAAAGTTAATAGATAGCAAAACGCACTTTAAACAATTTGAAAACATAAAAGTTTACTCTGAATTTAAAGAAGTGATGCGCGTTCTTAGAAAAATGAAGTACAATTAAATTTTAAACAAAGCCTTGTTTTTTTGCTTCTCTAACAATGTCTTCGTCTGTACCTCCTTTAACACAAAAATAATCTTTAATTTGAGCTTTTCTTTTATCAATAGAACTTTGCGCTAAATTGATATAATTGGGAAGATTCTTAGATAAAACGCCTTGCGCAAGTAAAGAAATAATAGTACGATTGTTTTCATCTAGAAAAACATTGTTTTTTACTTCCAGCATTTCTTGTATACTCTCTTTTACCGTCTTACTAACGTATTTTTCTTTATTAATGATTACTTCAAAAGCTCTCAAAAATTCTTCAGCAGTAAAGTCGCTTTTTACAAGTAAACCATCTGGTTCAATATTTGTTTGAATATCATATAAAATAAAAGCTTCCGCATGAGACGTTAGAATTACAATTTTTGCAAAAGGAAACTTTTTCTTAGCAAGAATAGCTAAATCTTGTCCAGAATTGATGTTTTTTTCTTCATAAGGAGGGAGACTTAAATCTAGGAAGACCATGTCAAATTCATATAAATCTTCCGATTTCATCATTCTTTTGTATGCAGATTCGCAGTCAAATGCTGAAGTAACATTAATTTCATATCCTAAATCGTTATAAGACAAAATGCTCTTATAACCCTCAATCATGGATGGATGATCGTCAATCATAAAAATGTTTACTTTCTTAGAACTCATTATTTTATTATTTTAATTGATTGGTAATTTGATTATTATTTTTGTGCCTTTGCCGATTTCAGAAGTAATATCAAAATCTCCTTTCACAGATTCTGTTCTTTGGAACATGTTTTTCATTCCTATTCCTTTCTTCGCTTTATTGGTATTGAAGCCTTCTCCATCGTCTATTATTTGTAAAGTTACAATTTTTTCTTGTTTATCTATGTTTATATAAATATTTTCTGCGTTGGCATATTTGTTACAATTATTTAATGCTTCTTGTAATATTCGATATAAATTCATTTTAATTTCTATATCAATATTTTCCCAAACAATATCTTTGTCTATTTCATAAATACAATTCGCAGGATAAAGTTCATTTTGTTCCGTTAATAATTCGGTAAGAATGGTTTTAAAGTTTCCTTTTTCAGAAAATGTATCATTGCTTAATTCATGTGCGATGACTCTAACTTCCTTTTCAATATTTTGAATTTCATTAATATGCCCAATACATTTTTTTATTGTTTCTTCATCATTTCTTTTGGTAAGAACGAATAAATTCAATCTTGTACTGGCTAATTTATTCATAATTCCATCATGAAGTTCTCTCGCAATTCTATTTTTCTCAATGTTTTTTACCTCATCAATCTTTGTTTGTTGATCGAGCATTAGTTGGTATATTTCTTCATTGGCTTTTTGCTGTTCTTGTGTAAACAATAATTCTTTTTGTTTCGCTCTTTGAAAAAGAATTACAAATAATAATGCGCCAATGAAGGCAACTAAGATGGATACTGTTAATATCGTTTTCTTTTCACTAGAAATTTCCAAGTTTTCATGAATAATTTCATCCGTTTCATATTCTATACGCGCTAATTTATTTCGGGTTGCTCTTTCTAAATCATTGAGGCTATCACTAAGTTTTATGTATTTTTGGGCATACTTTAGACCATTAGAAGGGTCTATTTTAGTGTATAAATCTAAGGTTTTGAGTATTTCTTTATTATAATTAGATTTATCCGCAAGAGTATATGCTTCGTTATTGAGCTGTAACGCTTTCGTTTTATTAGCTTTTGACAGGTAATATTCGGTTAAATGAATTTTACTTTTTATAATTCCAGCAATATTATTGATACTATCTCTTAAAAATAAAGCACGATTCAACTCATCATAACCTTCATCATTATTTAATTTAAATTTACAATAGGCATAATTATCAAGTAATGCCGAATATAATACAGGTTGTTTTTTAAGTAAATTTTCAATTTTTAAACCTTCTGAAAAATTTTCTAAGGCTTTTTTGTATTGGTTATTATTCTGATACACTAAACCAATGTTGTGAAACGTTTGCGCTTTAAAGTCTTCGTACAAATAATTGTCTTTCAATTTTTCAATTTGCGACAAGGCTTTTTCATGATAATAAAGTGCTTTTTCATAATTGCCTAATCCAGATAAGGCACTCCCCAAATTACCATAACATTGATATACTAGTAATTTATCTGAAATATTCAATGAAATATCCAACGCTTTAATCGTCGCTGTTTCACTTCCTAAAAAATCCTTTTCATAAAGTAAAACGTAGGCTTTGTGTAGGATTGTATTGGCTAAATTTTCTTTATCATCGATTTTATTATAAATTTTTTCAGCGTTGTTATAATACCAATAAGCACTATCATTTTTTGCATTTTCAAAAAAATAGTCGCCTAAGTAATATAATGCTTTTGCTACAGTTGCAGAATCTTTACTTGCTCTACCTAAAGCTAAAACTTCATTGGTAACCTTTTTATATTTTTCCAATTCATAAAGAGGAAAATAACGATTGGCTACTTTAAAATAATTTCTTCTTGTAATAGAATCATTTTTTTGCCCTTTAATAGCTTGATAGGCTAAGTCTCCAAAGCGAATTCGCATTTCTTTCGAAATAGTTTCTTTTTGAGCTAGAGAAAGATAATTATTAATTTTTTGATTTTGAGCATCAAGTATCAACTCTTGATTTTTACCATCAGAGCAACTTATAAACTGTAAAAAAAGAAGTATTAAAATAATTTTTTTCAAGCACTAAAATATTAATTTATGTACAAACACAAATTTAATGATTTTCTTACACGCATTAATCGTTTTTAATAATTAGTATTGGATTATATGAATTTCCTTCTCCTAGAAGTACAATTTGATTGGTTCTATTTTCCTGAGCAACTTCTTTATTACTTGAATTAATAGTTACCGTTAAATAGGATATTATTGAAGAAGATATTACTAAAAGAATGCTTAACGAATAGATTACTTTTTTCATGAGATACTTTTTAAAATTATATATAGATAGCTTTTTTAGTCTTTTTTAGGGATGATGATAGGGTCTGTTTCAACCGTTTCGTTGTTATCATCAGCGTGAATATTAGCTGTGTTTTGTTCCATATCAGCATCATAGGAATCTGTAGTGCAAGAAATCGTAGATAGAGATACTAATAAAACAACTACTAAAGGGAAGAATATTTTTTTCATAAGAATTAAGTTTTAAAATAATTAGGATTAGGTTTGGGGTTAATCTTTTTTGGGAATGATAATTGGATCGGTTTCAACAGTAACTGTTGTATCATCAGCATGAACTGTTGATGCATTTTTTTCCAAATCTGCATCATAGGAATCCGTTGTACAAGAAATACTTAATAAACAAACCATGAATATAAATACTAGTGTAAAAATTGATTTTTTCATAAAAATAAGTTTTAAAAATATAAAATTCAAGCTTAGTCTTTTTTAGGAATAATAATAGGATCAGTTTCTACAGTTGTTACTGTATCATCTGCATGAATATTAGAAGTATTATTTTCCATATCAGCATCATAAGAATCAGTTGTACAAGAAACAAGGAATAAAGTCATTGTTAAAGCAACTACTAGGGTAAGAATTGTGTTTTTCATAAGTATTACGTTTTAAATGTTAAAATTGGGATTTGGGGGATTAATCTTTTTTAGGAATAATAATAGGATCTGTTTGTACAGTTGTTCCTGTATCATCTGCATGAATATTAGAAGCGTTATTTTCCATATCAGCATCATAAGAGTCTGTTGTACAAGAAACAATGGATAAAGACATTGTTAAAGCTACTACTAGGGTAAGAATTGTGTTTTTCATAAGTAATACGTTTTAAAATTAAAAATGGGGATTGGGGGATTAATCTTTTTTAGGAATAATAATAGGATCTGTTTGTACTGTTTCTCCAGTATCATCTGCATGAATATTAGAAGCATTATTTTCCATATCAGCATCATATGAATCGGTTGTACAAGAAACACTTGAAAAAGAAGCAATTAAAACAACAACCAGTGTAAGGAATATTTTTTTCATAAGTAATATGTTTTAAAAAATGAATTAGGAGTTAGATTAGTCTTTTTTAGGGATAATAATAGGATCTGTTTGTACTATTTCTCCAGTATCATCTGCATGAATATTAGAAGCATTATTTTCCATATCAGCATCATATGAATCGGTTGTACAAGAAACACTTGAAAAAGAAGCAATTAAAACAACAGCCAGTGTAAGAAATATTTTTTTCATAAGTAATACGTTTTAAAAAATGAATTAGGAGTTAGATTAGTCTTTTTTAGGAATAATAATAGGATCTGTTTGTACTGTTTCTCCAGTATCATCTGCATGAATGTTTGCCGCATTGTTTTCCATATCAGCATCATAAGAGTCTGTTGTACAAGAAACAACGAATAGAGATGCAATTAAAATAAGCGCTAGAGTAAAGATTGATTTTTTCATACTTCTAAAATTTAAATTTGATTATATTGTTATTTTTAATTATTTTAACAAACTATAGTGTTATCAATGCATTTTTGTAACACCTTATTTTTGTCGATTCAAAAATAAGGTGTTACAAAATTTTAATTTTACAAGTTTTCTGCCGATTTTGTTAAAGTTTTAGCACATAGCGCTCTGTTTATTAATTATTTAGTTAAAAATGAGAAGATTTGTAATTGGAGATATACATGGTGGCTTAAAAGGGTTACAACAAGTTTTAAATCGTTGTAATCTCAAAGAGGAAGATAAAGTAATTTTTTTAGGAGATTATGTCGATGGCTGGAGTGAATCAGAGAAAGTTATCGATTATCTTATAACGCTAAATGGTAATCAAAATTGTGTGTTTTTAAGAGGGAATCATGACGATTTATTATTAAATTATCTGAAAACCAACCAATTTAACAAGGAGTGGTTTCAGCATGGAGGCGAATCGACCATTGAAGCGTATCAAAAAGTAGATTCCAAAACCATACAAAACCATATTGAATTTTTAGAATCCCTTCAAGACTATTATATAGATGAAGCAAACAGGTTGTTTATACATGCTGGTTTTACCAATTTAAAAGGGGTTGAATTTGAGTATTTTAAACCTTTGTTTTATTGGGACAGAACATTATGGGAATGCGCGTTGGCTTTAAATTTAAACTTAAATAGAGATAGTGTGTATTATCCCAATCGCTTAAAATTATATCAAGAAATTTATATTGGGCATACCCCAGTTACAAGAATAGGTATAACTATTCCTCATAATATAGCCAACGTTTGGAACTTAGATACTGGTGCAGCCTTTAAAGGTCCTCTAACAATTTTAGATATTGATAGTAAAGAATTTTGGCAAAGCGACCCACTACATACGCTTTATCCAAATGAAAGAGGGAGAAATTAACTAATATTTTTATCTTTGTACAAAATAAAACACAATGAAAAAAGTATTACTTATATTGGCTTTAGGTACGTTTGCTTTATCTAATGCACAGGTTTTCTCAGGTAAAGGAGACAAAAAATTTCAAGTAGGTGCCAATTTCCAAGAAAAAGGAACTGGAATAATTGCTACCTATGATAATGGATTAGGCAAAAATATGTCTTTCGGTTTTACCGCTGCTTATTTATTAGGTATCGAAGAGATTTTAGGAGAGAAACCAAACTTTGATGATCGTTTTGATATTCGCGCAAGGTTTAGTGCTAATATTGCAGATATCTTTAATATTGAAGAAAAAATAGATGTCTATCCAGGTTTGAATATTGGTGTAAAAAACTTTGGAGCTCATTTAGGGGCTCGTTATTTCTTTTCAGAAGGATTTGGTATTTATTCTGAAGTACAATTTCCTATTGCCATGTATGATAATGATCCTGTAGGGTTTGAAAAATACAACAACCAATTCAATTTTTCTATTGGAGCCAGCTTTAATTTATAAGAATGAGTGTAATTGAAAAAAAACTAAAGGACAGAAGTAACGCACAATGTGAATTATGTGGTAACGAACATGATTTACAAGTTTTTAACGTTGCACCATATACAGATGAAAGTTTAGAACATTCTATTTTAGCTTGTAAAACGTGTATTGCTCAAATAGAAAATCCAGAAGAAATCGATTTAAATCATTGGAGGTGTTTGAATGAATCAATGTGGAATGAAAATCTACCCGTTCAAATTGTTTCTTGGAGAATGCATGCTCGATTAAAAAATATTGACATGCTTGAAATGATGTATTTAGATGAAGAAGCTTTAGAATGGGCAAAAGCAACAGGAGAAGGTGACGATGATGAAGGTAAAATTATTCATAAAGATTCTAATGGCAATATCCTTGAAGATGGAGATTCAGTTGTACTTATTAAAGATTTGGATGTAAAAGGAGCTAATTTCACAGCAAAAAGAGGTGCTGCAGTGCACAATATTAAATTAGTTTGGGATAATGCGGAGCAAATTGAAGGCCGTGTTGAAAACCAACACATAGTGATATTAACACAATATGTGAAGAAAACGAAATAATGTTGACTTCAATACACAACAAAAAAGGAATTCTTCAATAAGAATTCCTTTTTTGTTTATAATACATAGTGTGATAATTGTACGATTTACTGACAATATAAAATTTGAAGCAATCGCCTCATAACGGGTTTATGTTGTAGCTTTTGTCTTACAAATAGAAAACTTTAAAACTTTTTATATTGAAACTCATAAGTATCAAAGTGGATTGTTTTATCTTTCGAAACATACCATAATCCCGATAACACGGATTTACATCATCAGTATGTTCTAGAACTTCTTGTGCACTTTTGCGTAGGTAGCGGTTAATTCTCCAGTCAAAAATAAGATTTGAAGGGCTAATTATAAAGCATAAAAAAACCACCCGAAGGTGGTTAAGAATTATATTAGAAGTATTTACTTTTGAGGTGAAATAGGTTCGTAATAATTTCCTCTTTCATGGTCTCCATAATACTTTTCTTCATCTTCTTGAGTGGCTGGAACCAAATACAATGGGTAATTATAATCATAAAACCGTTTAATTTTTTCATAAAACTCATAAAAGTAACGTAAGGCTTTGTCCTCGTAATTCCTACCATTAATTACATATTTTTCACCAAAATATTCTATTTCTTCGTCATATCTGTAGTTGATGTGGTCTAAAAATTCTCTACATTGGGTTTTTAATAAATCCTTTAACTTCAACTCCATTTCTGTTAGCAATGCTAAAAACAATGTGCTTTTGGGTTCTAAAATAATGGCTTCATGTCCAAATTTTTCTCCTAATACTTTTTCAAACACTATTCTTCTATAATTTGTTAGATTATGAGGTGCTTCTTTACCACCAGGATAATCTTCTGCAACAATAAGGTATCCTTTATCTGTATGTAGAGTATTAGAATACCCACATTCTCTGTAATCTTGCACCGCAACAATTACATATTTTAATCTTTTATCTTCCATTTTATTATTTTATAAAAATTAATTCTAATTCTTTTAATAGATTTATATTGTCATCAACAGCCTCAGAAACTTTTGGGTAAGAAACCCTACTGTGCAAAGTCTCCTGACTTTGAGCTACTACAAATAAACCTATTTTTCCAAAATGAACTTATTAGATTTCGAATAAAAATGCCACAATGTAAATAACTGTGGCATTTAATTATCTTAATTCAAAGTCAGGAGACTTTTCGCAACGGGGGCAAAACACTCTTAAGGAACTTAAAGAAATCATCTAATAAAAATAAAAAACGCCTTAATTTCTTAAGACGTTTTTAAAATTAACTGTTTTCAGCTACAAACTTTTTGAAATTCTCCATAAAATCTATAAATTCTTCATGATTTAGTAGCAAATTCGTTTTTTCAGTATCATCTATACCCGATTTTTGAGATAACACATCGATAAGTAATATTCCATTTACATTAGAATAAAGTGTAAGGTTTTCGTTTGCCCATATATATTCTTGCCCTTTAGGTTTAGTTTTGTTGTTCTCAACATTATTAATAATTTCTTGAATCATATTAATAGTCCAACCACTGTCACCAAATCTAGTTAAAACACTACTTTTTGATTCAATTAAAAAATAGACACTTCCAGTGGTCTCAATCTCTTTTTTGTAAAATTTATATTCCATTTTTCTAATATATTTTTGGATGTGAATTTATAATTTTTCCATTTTTTATTTGTATAATTATTTTAAAACCAACCCGATATCGCATTCTATGATAAAAAACAAGTAAAAATATAAAATAATCAACAGGCAAACTTATACGTGTTTATGTATGGAGTTTGTCTGTTAATTACAGCAAATACTCTGCTTAAGAT
>NZ_VDCZ01000018.1 GCF_006491645.1 Flavobacterium profundi | reverse complement strand
CATTTCCTTATTTTGGTAAACGCTTCGCTTCCTCCCAAAATTGTAGAACTATTTGAAAATCATAGATTTCCATTTCCTTATTTTGGTAAACGCTTCGCTTCCTCCCAAAATGGTAGAACTATTTGAAAATCATAGATTTTCTAATTCTTTATTTTGGCAAACGCTTCGCTTCTTCCCAAAATACATCCATTTCAGCTAAAGTCATATCTGCTAATGATTTTCCTAATTCACCAGCTTTATTTTCTAAATATTGAAATCGCTTTATAAATTTTTTATTGGTTCGCTCCAATGCGTCTTCCGGATTTACTTTTAAAAAACGAGCATAATTAATCATCGAAAATAAAACATCACCAAATTCTGCTTCAATTGTATCTTGATTTCCCAGTTGAATTTCATCTTGTAACTCTTGTAATTCTTCTTGTACTTTGTCCCAAACTTGATGAGACTCTTCCCAGTCAAAACCTACTCCTTTCACTTTGTCTTGTATGCGACTCGCTTTAACTAATGCAGGTAAACTCTTGGGTACACCTTCTAAAACGGATTTTTTTCCTTCTTTTAATTTCAATTTTTCCCAATTGCGCTTCACTTCTTCTTCATCAGCTACAACAACATCCCCATAAATATGCGGATGACGATCAATCAATTTATCACAAATAGAATTCGCTACATCTGCAATATCAAAAGCATTGGTTTCACTTCCTATCTTAGCATAGAAAACAATATGCAACAATAAATCTCCTAATTCCTTTTTTATTTCCTGTAAGTCATTATTTAAAATGGCATCACCTAATTCATATGTCTCTTCTATAGTTAAATGACGTAAACTTTCCAATGTTTGTTTTTTATCCCATGGACATTTTTCTCTTAAATCATCCATGATATCTAATAATCTATTAAAGGCTTGCAATTGACTTTCTCTATTGTTCATTGTTTTTTATTTAAAATTCCAAAATGAATACTGTAAAATTAGGTATTATTTTATGAAATGCTACTATTCAATCTCTTATTATCATATTTCTACTTTTGTAAATTCATCAAAATAAATATTTATTCGTATTTATTGTTTTTCAATAAATATTTATTTATTTTTGACAAATATTAATTACTAATCAAATACAATATGTCAAAACAAAACAACTTCGTTTTTAAAGTTTTAAGTATTTTTTCTTGGATTATTTTTGTGGGCTTGTGTATTGAAGCTGGAGGTTTATTGGTTAATTTTTTTATCAGTATATTCAAACCAAAATGGATACAAAATTTATATCAAAAATTAGATTTAACTGAACTATACAACCAAAGCAAATTCTTATTTTTTGGTATCTATAGTTTTATCTTGTGTATTGCGATTCTAAAAGCTGTACTTTTTTATATGATTATTAAATTGACTTATAAAATCAATTTAGAAAAACCATTTAGCACATTTGTTTTAAAACAAATTTCTCGCATTAGTTATTATACTTTTTCTATAGGTATTTTGAGTTATATTGGACAACAATTTAATAAAAATTTAATGCATAAAGGGTTCGATACCACTCTTACAAATCCCTTTTTACCCGATAGTCAAGCGTTTATTCTCATGGCAGGAATTATCTATATAATTGCTGTTATTTTTGCAAAAGGAATTGATCTACAGAATGAAAATGAATTAACTATATAAGTATGCCAATAGTTGTGAATCTAGATGTAATGATGGCAAAAAGAAAAATGTCATTGAACGAACTCTCAGAGAAAGTGGAATTAACACTCTCCAACCTTTCTATTTTGAAAACGGGTAAAGCAAAGGCCATACGATTTAGTACTTTAGAAGCAATTTGTAAAGCATTAGAATGTCAACCTGGTGATATTTTAGAATATATTGATTAATATTTCATTTTAAAGTATCTTTATAATTCTTTTAAAACATACATATGAATCATCAAGCTAAATCCATACGCCCTTTTATTGGTTCTAAAAATTACGAGATTTCAAGACAATTTTACCTAGATTTGGGTTTTAAAGAAAGTAGTATAGAACCAAATATGAGTTATTTCTATTCTGGTGATTTTGGTTTTTATCTTCAAAATTACTATGCAAAAGATTGGATAGACAATACTATGGTTTTTATGGAAGTAGAAGATGTTTATACTTTTTGGAATGAATTACAAGAACTTCAATTACCTGAAAAATATGAAGGGGTAAAAATTGTTCCCATAAGAGAACTTCCTTGGGGAAGAGAATGTTTTGTTCATGATCCTTCAGGAATATTATGGCATTTTGGAAATTTTAATACATAAAAAAGTCCTCAAATGAGGACTTTTTAGTATACGATAATTTAAAATTATTCTGCTTTTTCTTCTTTAGCTTCTTCTGTTAAAGCTTCAACTGATACAAATCCTTTTGGTTGTAATATGTTGTACCAATTTAAAATCTTTTTAATATCTGAAGTATACACTCTCTCTTCATCAAATTCTGGTAACACTTCACGGAAATATGCTTTTAAAGTAGCATCATCTTCTTTATGAGAAATAGTCTCTCCATCATTTTCTTTTGTAGCAATTGCCTTAAAAACTTCTGATAGACGAACTTCTTCTGTATAGGTATACACTGCTATTTCAGATAACAAACTTACATTACTTCTCATTCCTACAGTAATTCGTTTTCCGTCTAATAAAGATTCTGCAACAAATCCAGTTCTTGTTTGTATTTTTAATTCGTATAAACCTGGTTTACCAGAAATAGCTAATATTTTTTGAATACTCATGTTGTTTTAAATTTTAAAGATGGCAAATATATAATTTTAGTTTAAAGTTTAAAAGTTTAAAAGTCGAAAGTTCAAAGTATAATTAATACTTCTTTTTCTTCCTATCTTCCTTTTACTTTCGCAAATTTCATTTTATAATCGGGTCTTGCTTTTCCTTCTAAAATGTTATTCAATTTTTTACCAATCAATTTCTTTTTTAAAGCAGATAAATGATCTGTGAATAAAATTCCTTCAATATGATCATATTCATGTTGAATAACGCGCGCAATTAATCCAGAATACACCTCTGTTTTTTTATTAAAATCTTCATCAAAATATTCAATTGTAATTGTTTCATGTCTAAAAACATCTTCTCTTACATCTGGAATACTTAAACAACCTTCATTAAACCCCCAAATATCTCCTTCTTCCTTAATAATTTTAGCATTAATAAAAGTTTTCTTAAAAGCTTTTAATTCAGCTGCTTCTTCTTTAGAAACCTCATCACTATCTGAAAAAGGAGCCGTATCAACAATAAAAATTCTTATAGGCAAACCTACTTGTGGTGCCGCTAATCCAACTCCTGATGCATGATACATCGTTTCATACATATTAGCTATGGTTTCTTTTAAATTAGGATATTCAGGTGTAATTGCCTCACCTACTTTTCTTAACACGGGTTCGCCGTATCCGTATATTGATAAAATCATTCTTTAGTACATTTTAATAAAGTGCAAAATTAAACAATTAAATTATATGTTTTACTAGATTTTTCACTATTAAAAAAGATAATTTATTTAAAAAAATTTATTTAAAAGATAAAATATCTAAATATATTTTTTAATAATATTATTTATCTTTTTTTAACTAAATTTACAAATAATAAATCTATATTTGCCGCTTATTATTAATTTTAATTATGCAATTTACAATTGAACAGGCTTCAGAAAAGCATTTACATTATGCTGAAGCGATTTGCAATGAAATGGAAGCTTCTGCCAAAGTTAGAGGCACTGGTATTGCTAAGCGTTCCCCTGAGTATCTTCAAAAAAAAATGATGCAAGGCAATGCAATTATTGCGATAACAGAAACAGGCAACTGGGCCGGGTTTTGTTATATCGAAGTGTGGAGTCACGAAAAATTTGTTGCTAATTCTGGTTTAATTGTGTCACCCGAGTTTCGGGAATTTGGCTTAGCCAAGAGAATAAAGCAAGCTATTTTTAAATTATCTAGAAGTAAATACCCTACTTCTAAAATTTTTGGACTAACCACAGGTTTAGCCGTTATGAAAATTAATAGTGATTTAGGCTATGAACCGGTAACGTATTCTGAACTGACTCAAGATGAAGATTTTTGGAAAGGTTGTACTTCGTGTATTAATTACGAAATTTTAGTAAGTAAAGATCGGAAAAACTGTATGTGTACTGCTATGATTTGGGATCCTGTAGAAAAAGAAAAAGACAAAAAGTTAAAAATAGAACAAAAAGTTATCGCAAAAGAGCGATTGAGTAGAATGAAGAAAAAACATTCTTTATTGAAAATAATATCAATGAAATTTAAAAAAAAAGGTAAAACTTTTTTAAACCTTATTTAAAATCGCATTATAACAATGAAAAAGAAAATAGTTTTAGCATACAGTGGTGGTTTAGACACATCTTTTTGTGCCGTTTATCTCTCGAAAAAATTAAATTATGAGGTGCATGCGGTAACTGTAAATACGGGTGGTTTTTCACAAGAAGAAATCGATGCTATTGAGAAACGTGCTTATGAACTAGGAGTACATTCCTACACTTGTGTAGATGCAATGGAAGATTACTATACAACTTGTGTAAAATATTTAATTTTTGGAAATGTACTAAAAAACAATACGTACCCTTTATCGGTTAGTGCAGAAAGAACCATACAAGCAAAAACCATTGCCGATTATGCTCTTCAAATTCAAGCAGAAGCGGTAGCGCATGGCAGTACTGGTGCTGGTAATGATCAAGTTCGATTTGATGTTATTTTTAATATTCTTTGTCCTAATACTACTATCATAACCCCAATTCGTGATTTACAACTTTCTAGAGAAGCAGAAATTCATTTTTTACAAGAAAATGGTTTTGAAATTAATTTTGAAAAAGCGCTCTATTCTATTAATAAAGGCTTATGGGGAACTTCAGTTGGTGGAAAAGAAACGCTTACTTCTCATGGCTATTTACCCGAACAAGCTTTCCCGTCTCAATTAAATACGGCAGTAGCTCCTTCTACAGATGTAACACTTCATTTTGAAAAGGGAGAAATAGTAGGTATTAATAACAAAGCATTTTCCAATCCTGTACAAGCCATTCAACATCTTGAAAACATTGCAGCTCCTTATGCAATTGGAAGAGATATGCATGTTGGTGACACCATTGTAGGTATAAAAGGAAGAGTTGGTTTTGAAGCTGCTGCTGCCATTTTAATTTTAAAAGGACATCATCTCTTAGAAAAACACACCTTATCCAAATTTCAATTGAATCTGAAATCGCAATTAGCAGACTGGTATGGAAGTTGGCTACATGAAGGTTTATTTTTAGATCCAGCTATGAGAGATATCGAAGCCTTCTTTGAAAGTACTCAGGATAAAGTAACTGGAAAAGTATTTATTACGCTTTTACCTTATCGTTATATTCTAAAAGGAATTGAATCAGAAAATGATTTAATGAATGCTAAATTCGGTAGTTATGGTGAAATGAATTTAGGATGGTCTGGAGAAGATGTAAAAGGGTATTCAAAAATTATTAGCAATTCACTTTCTATTTATCATAAAGTGAATGCCGCTCAAAAAGAAGTCAATGCAAACTAAAATAAAAGTAGGAATTATAGGTGCTGCCGGTTATACCGGTGGCGAACTCATTCGATTATTACTCCATCATCCAAATGTACAAATTAACGCTGCTATCAGTAGAAGTAATACTGGTAAACCGGTTTATGCTGTACATACAGATTTATTTGGGGAAACTGAATTGCAGTTTACGAATGAATATGTTAACTCAGACGTTTTATTTTTGTGCTTACCACACAAAGAAAGTAAAACTTGGTTAGAAGAACATACCGTTTCTGATACCACTAAAATTATTGATTTAGGAAATGATTTTAGATTAGATGGTAATTTCTCAAAAGGTGAATTTATCTACGGTTTATCAGAAATCAATTGGGAAAGCATAAAAAAAACAAACTATGTAGCTAATCCTGGCTGTTTTGCAACTGCCATACAATTAGCATTATTACCATTGGCTCAAGAAAAATTATTGAATAAAGTGTACACAACGGGTATAACGGGTGCAACCGGTGCTGGTCAACAATTGCAACCTACCTCACATTTTAGTTGGAGAACCAATAATATTTCAGCTTATAAAACATTATCGCACCAACATGTACCTGAAATTTGTCAAACATTAGAACATTTTAACAAACAGAAAGTGCATTTAGAATTTATACCTTGGAGAGGCGATTTTACGAGAGGTATTTTCACCAGTTCTACAGTAGAAACGTATTTGTCTTTAGAATCGGTTTATGCGATTTATGAAACCTATTATAAAAACAATCCGTTTGTATTTGTTTCTCATAATACTATAGATTTAAAACAAGTAGTCAATACCAATAAATGTTTGATTCATATTGAAAAACAAGGAGAACAAGTGGTTATCCACTCTATTATAGACAATTTAATTAAAGGAGCTTCAGGTCAAGCTATTCAAAACATGAACATTATGATGGGTTGGGAACCAACCTTAGGCTTGAAACTAAAAGCATCCGCATTTTAAAAATATTCCCATTATGAAACTATTTGATGTATATCCGTTATTTGATTTAAATTTCATTGAAGCTGAAGGCAGTTTTTTATGGAATGATAGAAATGAAAAATATTTGGACCTATATGGAGGTCATGCAGTAATATCTATTGGTCATAGTCATCCAACCTATGTAAAAATGTTAACCCGACAATTGCATAATATCGGCTTTTATTCTAATTCTGTACGTATACCTATACAAGAAGAAGTAGCCAAACAATTAGGGAAATTAAGTGGCTATGAGGATTACGAATTCTTTATGTGCAATTCAGGAGCTGAAGCCAATGAAAATGCTTTAAAATTAGCTTCTTTCCATACCAATAAGAAAAAAGTAATTTGCTTTACAAAAGCGTTTCACGGAAGAACTGCAGCAGCTGTTGCCGCAACCGATAATAAAAAAATTATAGCTCCTATAAATGAAACGGATAATTTTATCTTTTTACCTTTTAATGAAATTGAAGTATTAGAAGATGCTTTTAAAAATAATGAGATTGCTGCTGTAATTATTGAAGGAATTCAAGGTGTGGGCGGTGTTCAAATACCTACTACTCCATTTTTACAAAAGATACGAACTCTATGCGATCGTTATCAAGCGTTACTTATTTTGGACGAAATTCAATCGGGTTACGGAAGAACGGGTAAATTCTTTGCACATCAACATGCTAATATTAAAGCCGACATCGTTACAGTTGCAAAAGGTATGGGAAATGGTTTCCCTGTTGGTGGTGTAATCATTTCTCCTGAAATAGAAGCCAAACATGGTTTATTAGGAACTACTTTCGGAGGCAATTATTTAGCCTGTGCCGCATCAAAAGCCGTTTTAGAAGTGATGGAATCTGAAAAATTAATGGTAAATGCTAAGGAAATGGGAGATTATTTGTACCAACAATTAAAAGAGGATGAAATTATCAAAGAAATCCGTTATCAAGGACTCATGTTTGGTATTGAATTAAAAATGCCTTGTGCGCCTTTCAGAAATCAATTGTTACAAGATTTTAGAATTTTAACTGGAAATGCCTCTTGTCCTAACACACTTCGGATTTTACCAGCTTTGAACATTTCCAAAAAGGAATTGGATGTTTTCATCAGTGCTTTTAAAACCGTTTCTAAATTAAACATTAAAAAAAATGAACAAATTCTTTTCTGTTAAAGACATAACAGATTTAAATACATTAGTAAAAGAAGCTATTGCATTAAAAAAAGCGCCTTTACAAAACCAACATTTAGGAAAAGGAAAAACCATTGGCCTGGTTTTTTTAAATTCTAGTTTGCGTACGAGATTAAGTACTCAAAAAGCGGCTCAAAATTTAGGGTTACACACCATTATATTAAACGCAAATCAAGAAGCATGGACTTGGGAATTTGAAGATGGTGCTATCATGAATGGAAATACAATAGAACATGTTAAAGATGCAGCCAATGTTTTAAGTCAGTATTGCGATATTATTGGTATTCGTTGTTTTGCTGGTTTGACCAATAAAGAAGAAGATGTATCAGAAAAAGTGTATTCCCTTTTCGAAAAATATGCTAAAGTTCCACTAGTTTCTTTAGAATCTGCTACTTTACATCCTTTTCAAAGTTTAGCGGATTGCATTACCATTGCGGAACATTTACCTATAAATAAAAAACCAAAAGTAGTGTTAAGTTGGGCACCTCATATAAAACCTATCCCTCATGCTGTAGGTAATTCTTTTGCACAATGGATGCAAAAAGCAGATTATGATTTTGTAATTACACATCCCGAAGGTTATGAATTAGATCCTCAATTTACGGGTGGAGTAACCATTGAATACAATCAGGAAAAAGCGCTTGAAAATGCCGATTTTGTATATGTAAAGAATTGGTCCTCTTTTAAAAACTATGGCAAGCTAATTCCTGTTGAGGAAGATTGGTTATTGACCAATGAAAAATTGAAAGGAAGCAACAATGCTAAAATAATGCATTGCTTACCAGTAAGAAGAAATGTGGAGATTAGTGATGAGGTATTGGATAGCGAAAATGCATTGGTATACCAACAAGCCAATAACAGAACCTATGCTGCTCAAATTGTCTTGCAGAAAATATTAGAAAATCATGAATAAAGAAAAAGTTTTAGTAATAAAAATTGGTGGTAATAGTATCGATAACCCAAAAGAGTTAGTTGCTTTTTTGGAAACTATTGCTACTATTAAAACACCTTTTATACTCGTTCATGGTGGTGGAAAACTAGCAACAGATTTAGCTGAAAAACTTAATATTCCTCAACAATTAATTGATGGAAGAAGAATCACAAATGCAGAAACCATTAAAATTGCAACTATGGTGTATGCGGGTTATATAAATAAAAACATTGTAGCATTACTCCAAAAAAACAATAAAAATAGTATTGGATTATCGGGTGCAGATGCTAATCTTATTCAAACCACAAAAAGAGTCCATCCAACCATCGATTATGGTTTTGTTGGTGATTTACACACAACTAGTATCAATACCGAATTTATAGAGAATCTATTGAATTTTGACTTAACACCTGTAGTAAATGCCATTACACATGATGGAAAAGGTGAATTATTAAATACCAATGCCGATTCTATAGCCAATGCTTTAGCTGTAAGTTTAGCTAGCAAATATGAGGTTTCATTATTGTATTGTTTTGAAAAAAACGGGGTTTTATACGACCCCAGTAATGATGATTCCGTTATCCATGAATTGAATCATCAACAATTTGAAGAATTAAAACAGCAAGGAATTATTTCTAAAGGGATGCTACCCAAATTAGACAATTGCTTCCATGCGTTACAAAATGGAGTACAAACGATAGCCATCTTAAAAGCAACTCTTATTTTAGGCTTTTTAAACCACACCAATCATGAATACACAAGAATTATCAAATAATACCGTTACAGAATTATACGAAACAGCACTTTCACTACTGAAAAAATTAATAATCACACCTTCTTTTAGCAAAAGCGAAGATAAAACAGCTTCTATACTTGAAGATTTCTTTAAACTAAATGGAATACCAACACAAAGAAGTATGAATAATGTTTGGGCCTTTAACAAACTTTATGATGTTACAAAACCTACTATTTTATTAAATTCTCATCATGATACAGTAAAACCTAATTCGGGTTATACCTTAAATCCTTTTGAACCTATTGAAAAGGATGGGAAACTTTTTGGACTAGGTAGTAATGATGCTGGTGGACCATTGGTAAGTTTAATTTGTGCCTTTTTGTATTTCTATGAAAAAGAAAATTTAAATTATAATTTAATTATTACTGCTACAGCGGAAGAGGAAATTTCAGGTGTAAATGGTGTGGAGTCTATTTATAAGAAATTAGGACCAATTGATTTTGCCATTGTGGGCGAACCTACAGAAATGAATTTGGCTATAGCTGAAAAAGGATTGTTAGTTTTAGATTGTGAAGCTTCTGGAACCTCTTCTCATGCAGCTCATCCAAATACAGACAATGCTATTTTAAATGCTATTCAAGATATTCATTGGTTTACCCAATATAAATTTGATAAAATCTCACCTATTCTAGGTGAAGTTAAAATGACACCTACAATTATTAATAGTGGTTCCCAACATAATGTGGTTCCTAATTCCTGTCATTTCACTGTGGATGTAAGAACGAACGAATGCTATTCTAATGAAGAAGTATATCAATTAATACAGGAAAAAGTAAAGTCTAAAGTTACAGCTCGCTCTTTACGATTGAACTCCTCTTCTATTCCATTGGAACATCCTTATGTTAAAGCAGGGTTAGCTTTAGGAAGAACCTATTATGGTTCGCCAACATCTTCTGATCAAGCCGTTATTCCTTGTCCGTCTTTAAAAATAGGTCCAGGTTTATCGACACGTTCTCACAGTAGTGACGAATTCATTTATTTGGATGAAATAAAAGATGCTATTCAAATTCATATTTCAATTTTAACCCAAATACTATAAAATGGCTACTAAAATTTGGCAGAAAAAAGAAACATCTAATGAACAACATGCAACAATAGTTGAAAAATTCACCGTAGGTAATGACGTGGTTTTTGATTATTTATTGGCAAAATATGATGTTCAAGGGTCTTTAGCTCATTGTGAAATGTTAAATTCAATAGGTTTGTTAACCAATGAAGAATGGTCGGTTATCCAAAAAGAATTAAAAAATATTGCCATTGAAATTGAAAACGAAAATTTCGAAATTGAAACTGGAATTGAAGATGTGCATTCTCAAGTGGAACATCTTTTAATTCAACGCATTGGAGATATCGGTAAAAAAATCCATAGCGGTCGTTCCAGAAACGATCAGGTTTTAACCGATTTAAAACTATATTATAAAGCCGAAATACAAGAAATTATTCAACTAACCGAAATACTTTTCAATACTTTAATTGAATTGAGTAATCAACATAAAAATATCTTATTACCAGGATATACGCACTTACAAATTGCAATGCCTTCTTCTTTCGGACTTTGGTTTGGTGCTTATGCAGAAAGTTTAGTTGACGATTTAGAATTGTTTTTAGCCGCCCATAACATCGTCAATAAAAACCCATTAGGCTCTGGAGCTGGATATGGTACTTCCTTTCCATTAAACAGAACCTTAACAACACAACTATTAGGCTTTAAAACCCTAAATGTTAATGCTGTATATGCGCAAATGACTAGAGGAAAATCGGAGAAGGTTTTTGCAATGGCTTTAGCTGGAATGGCAGCTACTATCAGTAAATTTGCTTATGATACCTGTTTGTATTTGAATCAGAATTTTAATTTTATTTCTTTTCCAGATTCCTTAACCACAGGAAGTAGTATTATGCCTCATAAAAAAAATCCGGATGTTTTTGAAATTATGAGAGCCAAATGCAATCGCATTCAAGCGGTACCCAACGAATTAATTTTAGTTACCAATAATTTACCATCTGGTTACCATAGAGATGTTCAGGTAACTAAAGAAATTTTATTTCCAGCAATCTCATCCTTGAAAGAATGTTTGGAAATGCTAGACTTTATGTTGGCACATATTCAAATAAAACCCAACATTGTAACAGATGAAAAATACCAGTATATGTTTAGTGTAGAGAATGTGAACCAACAAGTGTTAGAAGGTATTGCGTTTAGAGATGCTTATAAAAACATTGGTTTAGCTATTGAAAATAATACATTTGAACCCAATTATAATGTAAAACATTCGCATGAAGGCAGTATTGGCAATCTTAGAAATGATTTAATTGTGGAAAATTTTAAGGAAGTCATAAACAAGTTTAAATAAAAAAGACTTTTCATTTTTAAAAATGAAAAGTCTTTTTTATTCTTTAATTCCAAAAGGATAAGCTGTTTCTTTTTTACATTCGTTCATTACAATGCTGCTATGGTATTGACCAATATTAGGTATATTTGAAATAACATTCACAACAAAATCATTATAGCTACGAATATCATTGGCAACAATTTTCAGCATATAATCATAATTTCCAGACAAACTAATAACGTCTAAAACTTGAGGTATAGGTGTAATAATTTTTTCAAATTCATCAAGAGCTTCCTTTGATTGTTCTTTTAAGGTAACGTTGCAATACACTACAATCTCCACCCCTATTTTAAAACGATCCAACAAAGCCACATATTTCTTGATCACGCCATTGCGTTCCAAATTCTTAATACGTTCGTAAGTAGGTGTAAACGAAAGCCCGATTTTTTCTCCAATATCTTTTACCGAAATGGTAGAATCATTTTGTAAAATTTCTAATATTAATTGGTCTTTAGCATCTAATTGGTCTCTCATTTTCAATTATCTTTTATATTGCAAATAATCTTGTAGCATAATCGTAGCTGCAATTTCATCGATTAAAGCTTTATTTTTGCGTTGGTTTTTCTTTAAACCACTATCTAACATCGTTTGAAAAGCCATTTTTGAAGTAAATCGTTCGTCAACTCTATCCAAAAGCATTTGTGGAAATTCTTTTTGAAATAGAAGAATAAACTTATCAATAATTATAGCACTTTCAGAAGGCGTTCCATCCATTTGTTTGGGTTCCCCAATAATTACTTTTTCAACTTTTTCTTTAGAAAAATAATCTTTTAAAAATGCCAGTACAGTTTCTGAAGGAATGGTTGTTAATCCAGAAGCGATCAATTGCATTTCATCCGTAATGGCAATTCCTGTTCGTTTTAATCCGTAATCTATAGCAAGTATTCTGGCCATTATTTAGTTTTAATATACAAAGATACGCAAAGAAGCATTGATTTACCTTTAAAAAAAGCAACAAAAAAAGGGCTTACAAGCAAAAAACTTCACTAAAAGAAGTAAATTACTAATAAGCCTTTTCTTTTTATATTAGTTTACCAACTTCAATGTTGTACTCGTCATGGCTCTAATTTGAGTGCACAACTCGTCATTGTCATTTAACGATTCTCCAAAAGCAGGAATCATTTCTTTGAATTTATTTTGCCATTCCGCTGATTGGTATTTTTTAGCAAAACATTTACTGATAACTTCAATCATAATAGAAACTGAAGTTGAAGCACCAGGAGAAGCTCCTAATAAAACCGCTAAAGAACCATCATCATCATTTACTACTTCGGTACCAAATTCTAGAACGCCTTTACCGTTTTTATCTTTCTTAATCACTTGTACCCTTTTTCCAGCTGTTTCCAAAACCCAATCTTCACTCTTTGCATTTGGAAAATAGTTTTTTAAAGCTTCCATTCGATCTTCTTGAGACTGCATAACTTGTTCAATCAAATATTTAGTCAATGGTATGTTGTGAATTCCTGCGGAAAGCATGGGAACAATATTATCGGTTTGAATGGACTTGATTAAATCGAGATACGAACCATTCTTTAAAAATTTAGTCGTAAAACCAGCATAAGGACCAAAAAGCAACTCTTGTTTGCCATCAATTATTCTGGTATCAATATGAGGTACCGACATTGGTGGCGAACCCACAGAAGCTTTACCATATACTTTGGCTTTATGTTGTTTGATGATTTCAGGGTTCATACAACGTAACCATTGTCCGCTAATCGGAAAACCACCATAGCCGTCACCTTCTTCAATATTTGCTTTTTCTAATAAGGGTAAAGAACCACCTCCAGCACCAATGAAAACAAAAGGGGTTTTTATCTTTCTTGATTTTCTTGTTTCTAAATTTCTAACCTTTATTCTCCAACTGCCATCGTCTTGTTTTTTTAATTTTTCAACTTCCGTATCAAAATACAACTCAATTCCATCCTGATTTTTTAAATATTCAAATAATAATCGAGTCAAAGAACCAAAGTTAACATCTGTTCCTATTGGCATATAAGTAGCGGCATGAACTTCATCTTTGGGTCTGTCGTGCATTACTAAGGGCATCCATTCTTCTAAAACCGTTTCATCGCTACTGAATAACATTCTTTTAAAAAGACTTTTTTGAACTAAAGCTTCATGCCTTTTTTTTAAGAAAGCTACATTTTCTTTTCCCCAAACAAAACTAATGTGCGGTATTGAATGAATAAAATCTTCTGGATTCTTAAGCACTCCTTTTTGAACTAAATAACTCCAAAATTGTCTCGAAACCTCGTAGGCTTCCGATATTTTTAAAGCTTTAGAAATATCAATACTTCCATCTTCCTTTTCAGGAGTATAATTCAATTCACAAAAAGCAGCATGCCCTGTTCCTGCATTATTCCAAGCATCACTACTTTCAGAAGCAGCTTCTGACAAACGTTCGTAAATTTCAATTTTACAATTAGGATCTAATTCTTTTAACAAAATCCCAAGCGTTGCGCTCATAATTCCAGCACCTATTAAGACTACATCTGGATTTTCCATTTAATTTTCTTCTTTATAAACTTATTCTTACCTAAAAAGCTATACAAAGATAAGTAAAGTATAAAAATGAAGAGTTAATTATAATGCAAAAATACCGCCCTATTCTTAAGAAATACTTAATTTTTTACCTTGAAAAAAACCTACTAAAAAAACTTTTTTCTTCTTCTGTTTTGTGATTAGAATGGTTCTCTATTTTTTCTTGGTTATATATCAATTCTAGTATGTATTGTACATAGGTTTTATTCTTTTCCTCTAAAAAACCGTTTAAATATTTTTCACTGTATTCAATACCACTAGCTGCCTCTATTTGCCATAATTTTTTATATAAAGGTTCTATATGATTGGTAATCACTTCTTGTGGCACCGCCCTTCTTCTAGCAAAGTAATTTACTATTTCACCTGCTTCGTTTTTTGAAATTTCAAAATCAGTAATTACCCAATAGTATCTTCCTGATTTAGCTAAATTTTTAACGATGGCATGAAAGTTTTCACCATTTTTCAATTTTTCCCAAAGTACTTTAAAAATAACCTTTGGCATATCGGGATGCCTAATAATACTATGCGGTTGTCCCATTAATTCATAATCTTCATATCCACAGACATCTACAAAAACTTCATTGGCATATTCAATGGTTCCAAAAGCATCTGTCTTACTCATAATTACTTTGGTTTTATCCCAAGTAACTTCTTTGTCAACTAGTACAGGTTTGTTTGCAATTTGATTTTGAAAATTCATATTTGATGGTTTTTCTATTTATTGTTATACTATTTATTTGTTGGCAAAACTAGATAAACTTGAACTTTAAAAAACTGATAAAAATCAGTTCTTACATTTTAAATAAGTGTATAGAATCTTTTTTTAATAATTTTTAAAAGAAAGAAGTAAAACTCACATATCGATTGAGAAATAACAAATATGTAACGGAAACAAATTATGATTTATAAAAAAACAAATTATCTTTGCCAAAAATAGATTTATACCATGATACAATTACAAACTACTATAGAAAATGCGTGGGACAACCGTGCATTATTACAAGAAGAAAGTACACAAAAAGCCATTAGAGAAGTTATTGAATTGATTGATTCTGGTGTGCTACGTGTAGCACAACCTATTGAAAACGGCTGGCAAGTAAATGAATGGGTAAAAAAAGCAGTAGTTTTATATTTTCCTATTCAAAAAATGGAAACTCTTGAAGCTGGAATTTTTGAATATCATGATAAAATGCCTTTAAAAAAAGGATATGCTGAAAAAGGAATTCGTGTGGTACCAAATGCTGTTGCGCGTCATGGTGCCTACATTTCAAAAGGAGTCATTTTAATGCCAAGTTATGTTAATATAGGCGCTTATGTAGATGAAGGTACTATGGTAGACACTTGGGCTACAGTTGGAAGTTGTGCTCAAATTGGTAAAAATGTACATTTATCAGGTGGCGTGGGTATTGGTGGTGTATTAGAACCTTTACAAGCTGCACCTGTAATTATTGAAGACGGAGCTTTTATTGGATCTCGATGTATCGTAGTGGAAGGAGTTCGCGTAGAACAAGAAGCGGTTTTAGGAGCTAATGTTGTTTTAACGGCTTCCACAAAAATTATAGATGTAACCGGTTCAGAACCCAAAGAATTTAAAGGAGTTGTTCCAGCTCGTTCTGTAGTTATTCCAGGAAGCTATACTAAAAAATTTGCTGCTGGTGACTATCAAGTTCCTTGTGCATTAATCATCGGACAAAGAAAACCTTCGACCGACTTAAAGACCTCTTTAAATGATGCTTTGAGAGAATACAATGTAGCCGTTTAAAAAATATATTCTTATAAAAATCCAAATGCATTCCCATTTGGATTTTTTGTTAACCAATGAAAATTTAAGGTAAATACACGCTTAATTAATTGTAATTATTTATTCATTTTATAAATTTGTCGAAATTTATAAATAATGAAAAACTACTTTAAGAGTATTCTTCTCTTTTTTAAACGCTTTTTATTGGTTCTGTTTATCTATCAAATTTGTAGGTTTTTATTTTTATATTTTAACAAATCTGCTTTCAGTGGATTAGATTTAAAAGTATTTTTAGGAGGCATTCACTTTGATCTTTCGGCTATTGCCTATATTAATATACTATTTGGTTTTTTACATCTATTTCCAGCAAAATTCATATACAAAAAAGGATATCAAAAAGGTTTAAAAATAGCTTTTTATACGGTTAATCTTATTTTTATTCTAACCAATTTTGTTGATTTTGAATACTATAAATTTACCGGAAGAAGAAGTACGTTTAGCATGATTACTGCCTCTGGTATGGAAAATGAAATTGGCGGATTAATGCTCTCTTTTTTGAAAGAATTTTGGTATTTACCGCTACTAGGAATTATTTTAGCAATTGCATTTTGGAAAGTAATACCAACATTTTCTTCTTCTATTCCTAAAGAAAATACTACCCTTGCAATTGTAGGAAAACAAACAGGTCTTTTTATACTAATTATGGGATTTTTATTGGTTTTAGGACGAGGAGGTTTCCAACAAAAACCTTTAAAAGTAGTAGATGCCGTAAATTATGGTTCCATTAGCCATTCCGCTTTAGTTTTAAATACACCCTTTTGCATTTTAAAAACAATAGGAAAAAAAGAAACTTTAGAAGCAAAATCATTTTACAATGAAACCGAATTACAAGCAATATTTAATCCTGTTTTAGAGTTGGAGCCAGATAGCGATGCCCTAAAACAAAATGTTGTCATTCTTATTTTAGAAAGCTTTGGACGGGAGAATTTACAAATTGGTCAAACCCCATTTTTAGATTCTTTGGTAACCAAATCCCTTTTCTTTGAAAATGGTTTTGCCAATGGTAAATTATCCATTGATGCTGTTCCTTCTACTTTATCAAGTATTCCAAGTTTAATGAATCATTCTTTAATTACTTCCAGTTACTCGATTAATGAAATATATGGATTGCCTAAAATTTTAAAAGACAATAACTATTACACCGCTTTCTTTCATGGTGCATTCAATGGAAGTCAGAATTTTGATCAATATTGTAAAGTAGCTGGTTTTGATGCCTATTACGGCAAAGATGAATACGAAGGACCTGAAGCTTTTGATGGCAACTGGGGAATTTATGACGAAGAATTTATGCAGTTTTTCTGCACTAAAATGAGCACTTTTAAAACGCCCTTTTTCACTTCTCTATTTACAATTTCTTCTCATAATCCTTATAAAATACCAGAACGCTATAAAGACAAATTTCCTAAAGGTAATACGAAAATTCAAGAAAGTATAGCGTATACCGATTTTGCCTTGAAAAAGTTTTTTGAAACTGCTAAAAAACAACCCTGGTATAACAATACATTATTTGTTATTACGGCTGATCATACTTCCTCTGAGCCAACAGCTGAAAAATTTAAAACGAATATTGGTAAATTTAGAATTCCGATTTTGTTTTTCAACCCTGGAAATCCAAACTTTGGAGGATTAAATTTCAGAAATTTTCAACAAATTGACATCATGCCATCAATACTCAGTTATTTAAGAATAAAGGCTAAAATGATTACCTTTGGAAAGCCCTATCAGTCCGAAAAAGATTTTGTAGTATATTATTTAGACAATATTTACCATTATATAGATGGGGATTATTACATGGCATTTGATGGTAAAAAAGCTATTGGCTTATATAATTTTAAAGAAGATGAATTATTACAACATAATCTTTTAAATTCAAACGATGCAATTGTAACAAAAATGGAACAATTTATAAAAGCATACATTCAGAGTTTCAATCAAAGAATGATTGCAAATAAATTAACTATAAATTAATTTTTTGATTGTCGTTGTAACTTTAATAATTTAGCATATTTCATGTAGGAAAAAAAAGCTTGAATCATAGCAATAGTTAAGCCATCCAAGCCATTAAATATCCCTTTTTTAAAGAAATAACAACGTATAAACGCAACAGTTCCGTTTAAAACTGGTTTCCAACTGTTAATTCTCTTTCCTTGATCAAATAATTGTTGAGCATGCCAAGTAGAATATTGGTTCTTTTTAGCCAAAATTTGATCAAAAGAACTCCATCCATAATGCAAAATATGCACTGCTACTTTCTTTTCATTCGTTGCAATAATTTTTTGATGCACTTTTGCATCTGAAGGATGAGCTGTTTTTTTATTAAAAAAGCGGACTTTACTATCAGGATACCAACCTGAAAAATCAATTAACTCATCAGCTAAAAAATTTTTAACTCGAAAAGAAAAAGCATCATAACTACCTGATAGATATTTTTTATTCAAAATAAACGCTTTTGCATCAATATCTAGAAATTCATCTGCATCCAAATTTAAAATCCACTCATTTTTACAAAAAGGCAAACCATGGGTTCGTTGTGGGCCATCACCTAAAAACGCTTGTGTAATAACCTTAGCTCCTTTAGCTTCTGCAATGGCTACTGTTTGATCGGTACTTAAGGAATCTACAATGATAACTTCATCACATACTTCAAAAAGTGCATCAATACATTTACCAATGTTTTTTTCTTCATTAAAAGTAATTACTAAACCACTAATTGCCATAATTCATAAAATTTAAGCAAAAGTAACTAATTTATTTTTTCTTAGAGTTTCAAATTCTTACATAGTTATGTATTTTAGCACAAAAAATAAGCCATGAAATTTTTAATCATTCAACAAAAACGCATTGGAGATGTCTTAACTTCTTCTATTTTAGCTAATAATCTAAAAAAAGCGTATCCAAATGCTCAAGTGGATTATATGTGCTATGCCAATTGTGTTGATGTATTAAAAAACAATCCTAATATTAGCAATATCATTGTATTAGAAGAAAAAGTAAGAAAAAATTACGTTTCCTTATTTGAATTTATATTTAAAATTAGGTCTAAAAAATACGATGCTGTAATAGATGTATACAGTAAATTAGAAACCAATTTAATCACTCTTTTCTCAAAAGCAAAAAAGAAAATTTCATATAAAAAATGGTACTCTACTATCTTTTATAATTACAATATTGAAAGACAAACTCAAAAAGGACAAAATAAATTAGGATTAGCTATAATCAATCGTATTGAATTACTAAAACCTATTATTTCAGAAGAAATAACCGACTATAAACCTAAAGTTTTTTTAACAAAAGAAGAAATAGAAAACGCAAAAAACTATATTGGTAACTTTCCATTAAATAAAGACAAACCAAATTATATGATTGGAATTTTAGGAAGTGAATGGTACAAAACCTATCCTTTTGAAAAAATGGCCGCATTGTTAGACTTTATTGTAGCACAAACTCAAGCTAATTTATTTTTCAATTATATTCCAAAACAAAAAGAAGATGCTTTAGCAATTTATAATCTTTGTAAGGAAAACACTAGAAAAAATATCTTTTTCGATTTGTATGCCAATGATTTACGTTCTTTTCTAGGAATTTTATCACAGTGTGATGCGCTTATAGGAAATGAAGGTGGTGCTGTAAATATGTCTAAGGCATTAGAAATTCCAACTTTTTCTCTATTTTCTCCTAGTGTGAACAAAGAAGCATGGCAAATCTTTGAAGATGAAAAAAATGTTTCTATTCATTTAAAAGACTTAAAGCCAGAAATTTACAAAGAATTTGATGAGAAATATATTAAAGAAAATACGTTCAAATACTTCGAAGAGTATCCAATTCAATTAATTAAAGAAAAATTAACTCACTTTTTTAAAGCTATTGGTAATTAATAATATTGATCGATTCCTTTTTCGATTTTTATAACATTATACTTTTTATTGTAAGCTCTAATGGCATTATTGTTTTTCCAAATTTCAGGAGATGCATAGCCTCTTTTGTGATCTAAATGAATGCAAATGGCACTATATCGAATTTGTTTGGCTAATATTCCATAATTAAAAAGACGTTCTCCTACTTCTCTATCTAAACCTCCATATAACATCTCTTCATTAAAACCATTAATTGCCAATAAATCTTCTTTAAAACAAGAAGTATTATGTCCATTAAACGTTTTTTTAGTTGGCGTAAGCCAATTCATTAATACGGCGAACCAATTCCATTTGGTTAGTTTAGATAGCTTAAAAGACTTTTTAAGTCCTTGTTTAGTAAGCCATCTAATGGAAAAAGCTTCTTGCTTCTGAATGTGTGAAGCATCAATCAATTTTGAGATTGACATAGGCAATTTAAAATAACCACCTGATAAAAAATAGCCTTTTTCCTTACTTTTCAAATGTTGGGCTACAAAATCTTTTCGTGGAATACAATCTCCATCGGTAAAAATGAGATAATCCGTGTGTGTTTGTAAAATGGCTTTATTCAAAATTTTACATTTTCGAAATCCTTCATCCTCATGCCACACATGTTGTATTGGATGCAAAAAAGAAGCTTTAAAAGAATCTATAACCCTTTTAGTTGCTGATGAAGAACCATCATCGGCAATAATTAATTCAAAATTTGGCTCCGTTTGAACAGCATATCCTAAAAGGACTTTTTCAAGCCATTCCTCCGAATTGTAGGTAGTGATTATTACAGAAACTTTCATGAAAAGGTTTATAAATTGAAAGTACTACTTTTTCCAGAATTTTAGTTTCTTTTTAATCCTTTTTTTACGATAAAATCGATATTGGAAATCAGAAGTTAATTTCCAAAGCGTGGTAAAAATCAAATTTTCATCTTCACCAGTAATTGTAGCATACTCATTACTCATGATAAGTATCATTTCTTTTTTAGGAGTAATTTTAGATAGATTTTTCATTCTTGTTTGAAAATCAATTACTTTATGAAATTTCATACGATTCAAATCTACTAGAAAAAAAGAATAACTACCATCGTTTTCTTTACGAATTAAAGTGTTTCCTGGTGAATGATCTAAAAACTCTACCCCTTCTCTATGCATAAAAGCAGTAAAACGGATAAACTGTCTTATAATTTCCTCTCTATCTTCAAAATCTTCATTTTCAATTATAGCTCTAAATTCAAAAACATTTTCTAAATGTTCGCAAGCATAATAACTATCCTTAAGTCCAATTATATCAAAATTTTCATAATAAGCTATAGGTTGTGGTGTTCCAATTTGCATTTCAATTAATTTAGAAGCAAATTCAAAAGAACGTCTGGCTTTTGATTTACGAAAATAACGATACGCAATTTTATTGATAAGATTCGGTTTTTTAAATGATTTTATATTTACAATGGTATGCTCAATTGTAAAAAGCTTAATCGTATTACGTGAACCTTTTACAAAAACAGTTCCTTTTTTAGTAAAATTTTCAATACAATCTAATATTTCAGAAGTATATTTTTGGTAAGCCTTAGAAATCGTAATCAAAGTTATTAATTTTTCTCAAAAGTAGATATTGTGTTTAATAATTCCAATTAATTCAATATTTTTACCAAAAAAAAATTGGAATGAGTCTGTATCCTAAGTGTTCTTTAATAACTCCTACATACAATTGGCCACAAGCATTAGAATTATTGCTTTTAAGCATTAAAAATCAAACTGTTTTACCAAACGAAGTTATTATTGCAGATGACGGTTCTAAACCTGAAACTACTGCACTCATTTCTGAATTCCAAAAAGACTTTCCTGTTCCTTTATTGCATGTTTGGCATGAAGATAATGGCAATCAAAAGCCGAAAATAATGAATAAAGCAATTGCAAAAGCGCAATATGACTATATTATTGAAATTGATGGAGACATCATCATGCACAAAAATTTTGTTGAAGATCATTTAAAAAATGCCAAAAAAGGTCAATATTTATTTGGTTCGAGAGTAAATATAAAAAAAGACATCTTAGCTTCTATTTTTACCAATAAAACAATTAGTTACCATTTCTTTTCAAAAGGAATTAAAAAAAGAACAAGAACATTAAGAATGCCTTTTTTTATGTATTTTGAAAAACAACATAAAAAAATTTCAAAAAAGTTACGAGGTTGTAATATGTCTTTTTGGAGAAAAGATTTTATAACAATAAATGGTTTTAATGAAAATTTGGTGGGTTGGGGTGTTGATGACTCAGAAATGATTCAACGACTTCACAATATTGGAATTGTTGGTAAAAGATTAAAACATACTGGAATTGCTTTTCATATTTATCATAAAGAACAAGATAAAAGTCACATCAATATTAATCATGCCATAGAAGATGAAGTAAGAGAGAAAAAAATAATGTATATTGAAAAAGGAGTTAATCAATACTTAAATTAATTCGTTTTTAATAATTTTTCAAATTCGTTTTTAATTTGATTTGCAATATAAACAGCTGAAAATTTAGTTTTAACTATCTCCATATTTGTTTCTGAAAATTCTTTTTGCAATTTTTTATTATCCAATAATTCGATAATATTCTTACTTAATTTTTTTGCATCTTTAATTTCTGCAGAGAAACCATTACTTCCATCTTGAATGATATCTGGGACTACTCCAACTTTTGTTGATACTACTGGTGTACCCATTAACATGGCTTCTAAAAGTGACGTTGGTCCACCTTCTCTTTGAGAAGTAAGTAAAAAAACATCAAATTGATTGTTCAAAGAAGACGCATTCTTTATTTGATTCATAAAAATAATGTCCTTAAACACTTTCTTTTTAATAGCGTATTCTTTGAGTTTATCCGTTTTTTTTGAAAACTCTCCTACTTGAACAAAAACGATATCATTTCTATTATGGACGTGTTTAATTTCTGCTAAAACATCAATTAAAGTAAATAAATCTTTAGCATTGGTATGGTTTGCAATATTACCTACTAGCAATTTATCATCTGGTATATTATATAGTTTACGGATTTTAATATCACTTTTTAAATCCAAAATATCCAAAGAAACACAATCATTAATTACAATTGTTTTGTCTTTCATTTTAGGAGTAAGCGTTTTACCAAAAGATTCTTCTACCATTTTTGAAACACATAAAATAGCATCAATTCTTGAACTATTATATTTTATCTTACTTAAAAAACTACCACTAACTCCAACACCCTTTTTAGAAAACACTAATTTTCCTTTAATTCTAAATAAAAAATTAGACAAAAGAAAAAACATAAGCGAATCACTCGTGTGCAATTGAATAATATCTTGGGTTTCCACTTTTGAAATTTTTGCTAACTGCTTGTAATTGGAAAAACTTTTTAGTTTTTTATTTCGGAAAGGAATGAAGGAAATATTGTTCTTCTCGCATTCTTTTTCCAAAACAGAGTTTTTCAAACCACAAACAATATTTTGAACTCCTAATGCGTTAAGCTTGGGTAAAATGTATATTATTTGTTGTTCATTTCCACCCCAACCTTTTGCACCAGATATATGCAGTATTTTCATAAGAAGCAGTTATAGAATTAGTTCTTAATTTAACAATAAAATTAGTATTACATTTTGAACTATATGTGTAATGATAATAGCTATTCCTAAAAATTATTTGTTACTTTGCTAACAAATTTTTTGTCTTTGTAAAACTAGATAAAAATATATAGAAATAAAACTATATATTTAACTTTACTTAAAAAAATAAATGTTGGATTTATCTATCATAATAATAAATTATAATACAAGTAGCTACACTATTCAATGTGTAGAAAGTATTATTAAACATACTTCAACACTTTTAAATTATAATATTATAATTGTAGATAATCATTCCAAATTGAATGATTACAATCTATTAAAAAACTATATAGCAGCATTAAACAATCCTTCTATAAAACTACTTAGAAATCATATAAATACTGGTTTTGGTGGAGGTAATATGATTGGTTGTCAGTTTTCGGATGCTACTTATTATGCATTTGTAAATAATGATTCCATATTACTAAACGATTGTTTTTCAATTATTATTGAAGCCATGAAAAATAATGAAAGCTTTGGAATTTGTGGACCGCAAAGTTTCAAAGAAGATGGTAGTTTATTGCCAACTTTAGATCATTTTTCATCGCCATTAAAAGAGCTTTTGGGTCGTTACTTTTTAGAAACAATCAATCCTAAAATATATCCTAAACGAAAATTAGAATATAAGAGTCCGCAAAGAGGTCAATTTGTGTCTGGGAGTTTTATGATGGTTCGTTCTGATGATTTTTGGAGTGTGGGTGGTTTTGATACCAATATCTTTTTGTATCAAGAAGAAACAGATTTGTGTATTCGACTAGCTAAAATTAAAAAGTATGCTTATTTAATACCAGATGCTAAATTCATTCATTTTCATGGAGCTAGTACTCCAAAATCAATCGAAATTAAAACGGAATTAAAAATTTCACTCTTGTATGTGATTCGAAAACATTATGGTTATCTTAATTATCGAATTATATTGTTATTCTTGCAAATAAAATATTTTATAAAGAGTATTCGAAAACCAAAATACTGGTCATTGTTTAAAGTGCTTTTTAGAGGTGGAAGATTAAATGATTCTTTAAAACATAAACAAAACAACAAAGAATGATCACGTTTAAACATCTTTTTTCTAAAAAAATAGATTTTGATTTAAACTCTTTAATAAATGGTGAAAGGTATGATGCATCTAAAAAAACAATTGTTTTTATATCGAATGCAATTCCTACTTATGATAAAGATTCTGGATCAAATAGACTTAAGGAAATTATTTTAGCCTATGTCCAACTTGGATATAATTGTTTTTTAACTTTTACATCATCTGAGAATGACAATAATTATATTGAGTTTTTTAAAAATGAAGAGGTAATCCTATTTTCTGAACTTAAAAATAAACAGACAACCCTTTCTTTTTTAAAAGCTATTCCAAAGGTTGATTTTATTTGGTTTTATGGACCAAACACTTTAAAAAGACATTTCCAATATGTTCATAAAACGATTCCTGAAGCAACCACCTTATATGACATGGTTGATATTCATTTTTTGCGTTACAAAAGAGCTATTGAACTAAACCCAAAAAGGATTTCCTTAAAGAAAAGATATAAAAAGTACTTCCATATTGAAACTGTAGTAGCCAAAAAAGTTGCATTAGTCATTACCATTTCTGAACAAGAAAAAGAATTTATGCGTACTTACATCGCAGCTCATAAGATGAAGACTATTTCAAATATTCATTATCCAAAAATAAGTTTACAAGAAACGTTACCTTTTGAAGAAAGAAAAAACATTCTTTTTATAGGTTCTACACATACTCCTAATATTGATGCTTTGTATTTTCTATTTGAAAAAATCATGCCTAAAGTATGGGAAAAATTACCTGAGATTGTGGTAGATGTTATTGGTAATTTGAATACCGAAATAAACGATATTGTGCACCCTAATTTTATTTTTCACGGCTACATTCCTGAAATAGAAACCTTTTTCACTTCTTCAAAGTTTATGGTAGTCCCGTTGCGATACGGAGCTGGTGTAAAAGGAAAAATAGGACAGTCATTTGAGTATTATCTTCCATTAATTACAACGGCTATTGGTGCTGAAGGTATGTTTTTAGAGCATGGAAAAAACGCATTGATAGCTTCAACTGAAGAAGATTTTGCAAATGAAATCATTCGATTGTATAATGACAAAAATCTTTGGTTACAACTACAAAGCCACTCTGAAGAAAGCTTAACTCCTTTTTCAAGAGCGACTTTGCAAAAAACATTATTATCTATTGATCAACTGTAAAAATAGAATCTAACTCAGAATAAGTTGCTTCAATAGAATGATTGGCTTCAAAAAATGATTTTGAATCTTGTGCATGTTTCTTGTAAAAAGACTCATCCTGATGCAGTTGAATTATATAGTTCGCAAACTGACTTGGATTATTAGTCATTAAACAACCATTATTGGTTTTATTCAATAAACCGTCAAGACCTCTTTCATTACATACAACTGGCAAACCATAAGAAAGGGCTTCCACGACTTTAATTTTCAAACCTGTTCCACTAAGCATAGGACAAATGGCCATTTTTGAAACTTCATAAATAGCATCTAAATCTTCAACAAATGCTATTTTAGTAATGTTATCTTCGTCTGGACAAAAAGCTGCTACTCTTCCTACTACTACTATTTGTAAATTTTTATCTAATTTTGGGTACACTTCACTAAAAAACCATTTGGCTGCTTTAATATTATGTTCATTATTACTAGCAACATAGACTATATCATATTTCTTAGTTATTTTAGATGCTTCAAAATGCGATTTCAAAGAATGAGTAACTATAGAAACTGGCTTTTCCAAAAATTGAGAGAAAATATACTTTTCTTCGTTAGATATTACTAAAACTTCGTCAAATTTATTTAAAAGACGTATTTCCGTTTCGAAATATTTACCCAATTGAAAATCTTTAGTATGCTGAAATTGAGACGTTAAAAAATCATGTGTATCAATAACAAATTTTACATTTGGTTTTACTTCTTTAATTTTATCTATTAGATTAGCCCAATAAGCATAAGATATTAATATGAAATCATATTCTTTTTGTAGTGCAATTTCTTCGAATAGTTTTTCTTGTCCAAATCTTCTTCTGTCAAATTCCTTTATTTTTTTAAAGATTTTTCGGGGTAAAGAATACATAAAGAAATAGCGCAATTGATTTTTCTTTCTAGAAAGACTTTTTAATAAATAACCCTCTTTAATATAGTGTTCCTTTTTTAAATCAGATAGGTCTTCATGTTGAAAATTATCAGCATAAACCCCAACAAAATCAACTTCAATAGCACGTGCTTTAAAATATTCTAAAAGTGCTAAGGCTCTTGCATTATTTCCTTGATTTTTTAAAAGTGGATTTTCTGGATAAAAATATAATATTCGCATCGTTTAATTTTGTTTTTTATTTATTTGAGTAATAAAGTGGAACCATTTTTGGAACACAGCTTCTTCTGAATATTTTTTTACAGATTCATGAGCCATGATTCCCATTTTCTTTCTTAATTCTGAATTTTGAATGAGTTGTTCCAATTTGTGCTGCATATCAGTTATATCATTCGCTAAAAAACCATTCTGTTCATTTTGAATTAACTCATTTACTCCAGAACAAGATTGAAAACCAATTACAGGTAAACCAACAGCCATTGCTTCGGTTAAAGCTAACGGAAAACCTTCATATTTACTAGGAAAAAGAAAAATTTCTGCCTCTTTTAACTTTTCAAGAGGTTCTGAAGTAAATCCTTTGAAAAAGATCCTATTTTCTAATTGCAACTCGGCAACTTGTTCTTGTAAAATTTGCAAATCATTACCCACACCCCAAAACTCTAAAATCCAATTAGGGTAAGAGGTAGCTATTTTTGAAAAGATTTGGATGGCTACATCTTGTTGCTTACAACTATTATTTAAAGAAGCAATATTTATAATTTTATATGTTTTTTTTGCTATGTCATGATGTACTAACGCATTGGTATCCATTTGGATTACTGGATTTGGAATAGTTACAGCTTCACCAATAAATGTAGTAGGAAGAAAAGCTTTGTAACTATCAAATAAAACTTGGATTCCAGATAAATGAACATACGCTTCTTCCAACAATTTCATTTCTATTTTAGAACGATACCACAATACATCTGTATAATCATAATCTGGTCTTCCATTCACTGAATTTAGTATGGGAAATTGTAGCTTTTTTCCAAATGTAATCTCGACTAACGAACTTATAGACATGGTAATAATGACATTAGGCTTAACATCACTTAAATAAGTTTGCCAAAGTGTAACTCTTTCTTTAAGATTATGAGTATAAATACCTTCTACTCCGCCGTATTTTTTTACTAGTAATTTGTTGTGTATTTTATCTCGTTTCTTTTTCAGTTTGTAATAAAGCCAAAAGAAAGGATTGTTGCCTTTGTAATTGAAAAGTGTAATTATCTCTTCTTGAATAAATTTTGGATTAAATAGATTATTAAGGGTAACTTTTGGATTTAAATAAAACATGGGTTTTCCTGAAACATTCTCATCATTAGTAGCAAGAATTACTTCACAGTCTTTTTCAACTAAATTATTTGCTAAAAAACAGGCTATTTTTTCAGTTCCACCAGTACTATTTAAAAAGTTTTTATGTTGGACAATTACAATTTTCATTTGGCAAAATTGGCATTAATTCTATTTCGTAATGACTTTCTATATTTAGAAATAGGGATGATATTAACCATTTTTAGTTGCGCTTTATAATTAAAAAAATGCAATTTCTCTTTAATTTTTAATAACAATACATGCCTTTTATAAACTTTTTCAAAAGCCATATGATTTTTTGCTTTTAAAAAACTAAGAAAAAGTCGACTTAACTTTTTTTTCTCATTACTCCCAATAAACGGTGCAACATGAGTGGTATAAAAGTCTTTAATTAATACATGGAGGCTTTCTTTTTGAATGCTATCAAATGGCATCGCTAAAAACCTTAATTCAAAAGGTTCGTGTTCTAAAAAAAAAGCTAGGTGTAACGTTTTTCGTTGATATAAATTGTTTTGAGTATAAAAATTTTCTAAAATTTCTAACCATTTTGGAATTTGATGGAGTACTTGCTCCTTATTTTTATGAATCGTAATATGGTTTTGATTTTCATGTTCTCTGTAATTGTAAATACCTAAGGGATTTTTTGCAATTTTATCAGTCAAAGCTAATAATTGATGCGAAAACAAGCCATCTTCACACGGTTGAATTTTTTCAGGGAAACGAATGTTTGGATGTTGTTTTAAAAAATCATGCTTCAAAAATTGAGCACAAGTAGGTAATGCAGGAACTTTAGTTGATTTACAATAATAATCTCCAACAATAACAATATCAGCATCTTTAGTTTTAGCCACTTCATAAGATGAGCGAATAAATTCAACATCAATCGTATCGTCAGAATCCATAAAAAAAACATATTCTCCTTCTGCTATTGAAAGACCTTTGTTTCTTGCTATAGAAACTCCAGAATTTTGTTGCTCAATTAATTTTATATTTGAATGTTGCTGTACAAACTGTTTACAAATTGATAAGGAATTGTCTTTGGATCCATCATCAACTAAAATAATTTCAATAGGTTTATAAGTTTGATTTAAAACGCTTTCAATAGCTTCTGAAATATATTTTTCAACATTATATACAGGAATAATTACGGACACTAAAATAGAAGAATTATTAAGAAGCATTAGTTTAAAATATTAAAGCATCAAATATAGATAAAAATAAGCAATTGCTTTGCTTACAAATCTTGAATTTAGAGACCAGCTTTTACTAATAATACCTATTTTATAAGCATTTAATTAAATATATTTGCAAAAAAAATGATTTTTATTTTTTATAAGTACCAATAAGATGAATACAGAAGTACACGAAGCATTTGAAGTGATTAAAAATGGAGGTATTATACTTTATCCAACAGATACCGTTTGGGGAATTGGTTGTGATGCTACGAATGAAGAGGCTATAAAAAAAATATTTGCATTAAAGCAACGTGAAGAAAGCAAAAGCATGATTGTTTTAGTAAATGGTGAACGTATGATGCATCAAGTATTTAATGAAATTCCGGAAGTAGCTTGGCAAATTTTGGATTTTTCTGAAAAACCTACAACCTTAATTCTTGACAAACCTAAAAATGTTGCAAAAAATATAATTGCAGAAGACAATACATTAGCTGTACGAATGGTTACCGAACCTTTTTGCTATAAATTAATGGAACGAATGAAAAAACCTTTAGTTTCCACTTCTGCCAATATTTCTGGAATGCCAACACCACAATCTTTCAAAGAAATTTCGCCCGAAATTTTAAAAGGTGTGGACTATGTAGTAAATTTGCATCACGATAAAATTTGCAAAAATCCTTCAACCATCATAAAACTAGGATTAGATAGTCAAGTTAAAATTATTAGGAAATAGATTTATATACCAATTTATAATTAGTCAATATATATTGAAAATTGACTCATTTAAAAAAATGAATTACAAACAACATCTCGATCATAAAATATTTGAAATCGTTTCTAAAGCAGCAGCAGAACTCCAATTAGAATGTTATGTAATTGGTGGCTATGTAAGAGACATTTTATTAGAACGCAATCATAAAAAAGACATTGATATTGTTGCTGTAGGCAGTGGCATTGATTTAGCCTTAAAAGTATCCGAATTAATTCCCAACAATCCCAAAGTACAAGTTTTCAAAAACTATGGTACGGCAATGTTGCGTTATAAAGATATGGATATAGAGTTTGTGGGTGCTCGAAAAGAATCCTATAATAGAGACAGTAGAAAACCTATAGTTGAGAATGGATCTTTGAAAGATGACCAAGAAAGACGCGATTTTACAATAAATGCACTGGCTTTTTCCTTAAACAAAACTAATTTTGGTGAATTATTGGATCCTTTTAATGGTGTGGTCGATTTAAAAAATAAAATCATACGTACACCTTTAGATTCTGATATTACTTATTCTGATGATCCTTTACGAATGTTAAGAGCGATTCGCTTTGCTACTCAGTTGCATTTTGAAATTGAAAAGGAATCTTTAGAAGCTATTTCCCGTAATAAAGAACGTATAAAAATTATTTCTGGAGAGCGTATTGTAGAAGAGTTCAATAAAATTCTTTCTACTGAAAAACCATCTATCGGTTTTTTATTATTACATCAAACCGGATTATTAGACCTTATATTACCTGAATTGACGGCTTTAAACAGTGTAGAAGAGGTAGAAGGTCATACACATAAAAACAATTTTTATCATACCTTGGAAGTAGTAGATAATATTTGTCCGAATACGGAAGATGTATGGTTGCGTTGGGCTGCTTTATTGCATGACATTGGCAAAGCACCTACGAAAAGATTCAATAAAAAACAAGGCTGGACCTTTCACGGACATGAATTCTTAGGAGGCAAAATGGTAAAACGCATTTTTGAACGTTTGCACATGCCTTTGAATCAAAAATTAAAATTTGTGCAAAAAATGGTTACTATGAGTTCGAGACCTATTGTTTTGGCTCAAGATATAGTTACCGATTCGGCAGTTCGAAGATTGGTCTTTGATGCAGGTGAAGATGTAGAAAGTTTAATGACCTTATGCGAAGCTGATATTACTACGAAAAATCCTAAAAAATTTAGCAAATATCATAATAACTTCAAGATAGTACGTCAGAAAATTGTAGAAGTTGAAGAAAGAGATCATGTACGTAATTTTCAACCGCCTATTACAGGTGAAGAAATCATGAGTTTGTTTGGTTTACAACCTGGAAGAGAAATTGGAACGCTTAAAGAAGCTGTAAAAGAGGCCATTTTAGAAGGAGAAATTCCAAATGAATACGAAGAAGCATTAGCATTTGTGATACAAAAAGCAAAAAAAATGGGGTTGCAGAAAGTTGATTAACTGTTATTTAACTTATATTTTCATTCAATATTGAATGTAACTACTTTATGAAAAAATATTTTTTACCAATAACTAAAATTGCGTTAGTACTCGTATATCTTGTAATTGTAGCTGGTGCTTTGGTACGTATGACAGGCTCAGGAATGGGTTGCCCTGATTGGCCCAAATGTTTTGGCTATTATATTCCACCAACAGATGAAAAAGAATTACTGTTTACTCCTAACAGAGTTTACAAAAAAGGAATGGTAATTATAAAAGAGGAAACGCTTTTGGTTGCTAAAACAGATTTTACCACTACAGCAACTTTTTCAAAGGAGGATTGGGAACAATATACCAAACATGATTATGCCATTTTTAATCCTTCGCACACATGGGTGGAATATATCAATCGCTTATTTGGTGCTTTAGCAGGAATTGCTTGTTTTGCAAGTTTTATTGTTTCCTTTTGGTTTTGGAAAACCAATAAAAAATTAGTGCTCTATACCTTTATAATCTGTTTTTTAATGGGATTTCAGGCTTGGCTTGGGAAAACTGTTGTAGATTCAGTTTTAAATCCTGTAAAAATTACGACACATATGTTGGCCGCATTTTTAATTGTCGGACTTCAACTGTATTTAATTTTTTATTTTCAGAAAAGCCAAACTAAAGGATATAACTACCATTCAAAATTTAAATCAGCTATAATCGTTACATTGGTTTTAACCTTAGTTCAAGTCGTTTTAGGAACTGCAGTTAGAGAACATGTAGATACAATTTCTGAAACGGGTTTACCAAAGGAAACTTGGTTACAAAGTCCTACTCTATCTTTTTATATTCACAGAAGTTTTTCCATTTTGGTAACTCTTGCGATTGCTTATTTAGTGTATTTAAATTCTAAATTGAAATTGGGTTATACCAAAATAAAATTTGTAGTAGCCCTTGTTGTATTTGAAATTCTTTCAGGTATTGCTATGTATTATTTTTATTTCCCTTTTGGATCACAAACCTTACATATTGTATTATCTTCGCTTTTATTTGGATTTTTATTCTATTTGGTTTTAGAGAGTTTTCAAAGTAGAAAGCAACTGAGTTAATTATTCTAACCACGTTTTAAAATCGTTCACACGTTCACGAGCCACAATAACCTCATCTTCTTTATAGGTAGGAAGTATAATTTTTAATCGAGAATTAGTATGCACTTGAATTTCTTTAATTCCTTTTAAGGGTAAAATAAACTTTCTATTTATACGGAAGAAATCTTTAGGATTTAAATCGTTTTCTAATTGCTCCATTGTCGTATCTAAAAGATAATCTCTATTGTCGAAAGTATGCAAGTAAGTTCCTTTGTTTTCACTAAAAAAACATTCTACTTCTTGAATTGGAATAACTTTTATTTGTTGGCCAATTTTAACTGAAAAACGAGCTTTATATTCTCTTTCTACTGGATTGACTAACATTCTCTTAATGGCTTCAAAATCTAAACTTACTGCTGCATTAGCATTTGCTCTAGCTTTAAATTTAGAAACAGCCGTTTCTAAATCTTCTTCATCAATAGGTTTTAGCAAATAATCGATGCTATTTAATTTAAAAGCACGTAACGCATATTCATCATAAGCAGTGGTAAAAATAATCGCACTTTTAATGTCTATTTGCTCAAAAATTTCAAAAGACAAACCATCAGACAATTGAATATCTAAGAAAATCAGATCAGGATGTGTATTATTTTGGAACCAATTTAAGGCCTCTTCTACAGAATGCAACATTTGGGTTACTTCTAATCCTAACTTTTCAACTTTGCGTTGCAACAATCTTGCTGCTGGTTTTTCATCTTCAATTATGATAATATTCATATTCTATTTTTTAATCAAATACATGGCTTTCTAAAGTAGGCCAAATTTCTTTTAACGTTATTTTTGGTTGCTTACAAAGATACACAGGAATATTATTTTCTTCGTCTATCGCATACTTATGTTGGATTATTTTTAGAAGTTGGTACTCCCTAAAAACTTTTCCAATTACGGGTTTTTCAATTCCTAAGGTAATAACAATTTCACCCGATGTGGTTCCTGAACCCCATAACCAAAAACTGCCATGACTACAAACAGGCTCAGGTAAATTATATTTTTCTCCTAAAATAGACAACGCTCCCGCTTCTCCATAATTTTCAGCTAAAAGGACACACTTTTGCTTTTCTTCTTCAGATAATAAATTATAAATTGAGGCAATACAAGCAACTTGTTCTTCCCAACCAAACATATCAGCATAATCACTTGTTAAAAGATACCTTCCATTTTCTTGTGGTTCCAATTTTTCATAGGCTATATACTTTTTAATGGGTAAAATAGGAATGGATTTTGGAATAAAATAAAAAGATAATACCGTGATACACCCTAGAACACTATACAAGATTACGTTCCTGTTTGCTGTAATTTTTTCTAATTTATAGGCTCCAAAGGCAAATACAACTGGATAGGCAGCATAAAAATAATATCCTTTAGATTTTAAACCCCACATTAGTAAAAATACGAGTATAAAAGTAAAACCAACAGCCTTATATTGCGAAATCGATGTATCAAAAAACAGAGTCCAAACTCCAATTAAAGCAAGAAATAAAGTAAACGGTGCATGCAATTGATTTTTTACAAAATCGAATGCATCTAATTGCTCTAATTGTATTTCATTTAATTTTTGAAAATGTTTCAGAATGGGAAAATCATGAGTAATTTGCCAAATAAAATTCGGTAAAACAATTATCAAAGCGATTAGACCTGTTAGATAGAACCATTTGTTTTGGAGGATTTTTTTCCCTTGCGTAAGGATTAAACTCAGTACAATACTTAGTAATAAAATGAATATGGTATATTTATTTAGGAATCCAATTGCCAATGCTAAACCAGTATATACTAAATAGTGATTTTGCTGTGTTTTCAAAAAACGGATGAAATAATAAAAACTTATTGTCCAAAACAATTGATCAAAAGCAACGGGTTGGAACAACATATGGTTCCTGTAGAAAGCGATAAAAATTAATATTGAAAGCCCTGCCAAAAATACCGCTTTTTTCTTACCTCCTATCTCAATAGCTATTTTACAACAAAGTATTAAAATAGCAATGCCAGCTAGTGTTGGAAACAAGCGTGTGCCAAATAAGGAATATCCAAACAAAAAATGAGACAATTTACCTACAACTGCTATAAAAGGAGGAAATTCCATGTAACCCCAATCGAGGTGTTTACTTACCGAAAGGTGCAACAATTCATCTCTATGAAATCCATAATTTTGATTTCCTAAACAATGGATGAGCAATTTAAATAACGATAATCCTAAAATGATGGGCCAATATTTTTTCATAGTTGTGGCATTATTGTAACAGTTTGATTATTCCCATCTCTCGTCTTTCTCTTTGTCCATTAGCTCTTTTATTTTTTTAGATTCCCAATCATTCCCTAGGATAAAATTGGGTAAAAACACAGATAAACCATGTGCTACTAAACCAATTCCCCAGAACATTGCTGTAAAAAAGTTATGCCATTGAAAATAACTTTCTCCTTCTTTTAAGTTTTGAATGTTTACTATCACAATCATAATATTAATCACAACATATACTAAAGCATGTGTGTAAAATCCTTTAATTCTTTTAACACGTCGTAAGGCTTCTTGGTATTTTATTTCCTCAGGAGACGTTGGATAAAAATCGATTTCTCCACTCCTTTCCATTCTTCTTTGTATTCTATCTTGTAAGCTCATTTTATTCAAATTTATTATTTTGTTGTTCCTCTTCTTGCATAAACTGCTGAATTTTTCTCTCTTCCCATGCTCTACCAAAAACTGGAAACGAATAGAAAACAACGATTCCATGAATCGCTAAACCAACACCCCAAATTAAAAGCTGCCAGTAAAACCAATAATCAAACCAAAAATCATTGGGATACGTTATAATATTGATGACATATAAGGCTAAATTGATGACTACAAATGAAGTCAAATGACCAAAAAATTTTTTTATATGTTCTACTCTCTTTTTGGCTTTATAATACTGTATGTCTTCTCTCATTTCTTTTTTATTGATATTTTGTATTTTCATTTTTTTCTTCTTCCATAAATTGTTTGATCTTTTTTTCTTCCCAAGATTTATTAAAAAATGGGAAAAAATCAAATACTTTCATGGCTTGAAAGAAAACTCCCAATCCCCAACCTAGCATTGGATATAAAAACCATAAGTGCTGTGGAGAGTACTTTAAATTAATAAAAGCTAGTACAGAAATAACGAATATGTAACTGATTAAATTTCCATAAAAACCTTTCATTTCTTTGACTTTCTTCTGTGCTTTTTGATAGCGCTCAAATTCATTATTCTGTTGCATAATTACTTCCAATTTTGTTTTTTTATTCTTTCTTCTTCCATAATTTGTTTTACCTTTTCCTCTTCCCATTGGGTTCCTAAAAAGCGTTCTCCTAAAAATAAACGAATGCCTTGTACTGCAATAACAAATGTCCAACACCACATAAAAAATGCATTAATGAAACGGATTGGAAAAAAATTTATGGGTACGTTACAATACGTTTTCAATACATAAAGGATTACTCCAATACAATAGATAAATAAATGAATATAAAAGTTTTTAATTTTTTGAACTTTTTCTCTAGCTATCGTTTCTAGAATTTCTTTTGCGTCTTTTTCTCTTTCCATGATTATCTCCATTTTGCTTGTTCGTTATCATCCTTTTCTAAAATCTCACGAATTTTTTTCTCTTCCCAAGATTTGCCATATCCAAAAGTTTCCAATGCGTGAAAAGTGACTCCTAATCCCCAACCTAACATTGGGAACCAAAACCATTGAAACCCACTGGTTTTATAATTTATAAAGATTAAAACTGGAATAACACAGCAATACGAAATTAAATTGCCATAAAATCCTTTTAACTTTTCAACGCGCTCTTTTGCTCTGGCATAGGCCATTTTTTCTGAATATATATTTTTTGATTCCATAATGGTAACTTGTTTGGTTAAAATAGGTAAGAAAACTTTAAAATGAATGTTATTTTCTTCCACTAATACATTTCTTTTGGTTAAAATAGCATATCGGTTCACAATGTTTTGTAATCCAACTCCTTTTCTGTCTTGCAATACTTCTTTCTTTTGAAGGTTATTGCTAATAGTTAATTGATTGTCTTCTATCGCAATGGTAATATGCAATGGTTTTGACTCACTAACCACATTGTGTTTGATACAATTTTCTAATAGTAACTGAAGCGATAATGGTACTACTTTAGCATCTTCATTATTCAATTGATCAGGTAGTTCATACGTAATACTATTTTCAAATCGCATTTTTAACAGATTCATATAGGTTTTTGCAAACTGCAATTCCTCATCTACAGAAACTAATTCTTTATCTCTTTGTTCTAATACATATCTGTAAATTTTAGATAACGAAGTGGTAAATCGTTGTGCATTATCTGGGTTTTCTTCAATTAACGAACTTAAAACATTCAAACTATTAAATAAGAAATGAGGATCCAACTGGTTTTTTAAACTTTCAAATTTTGCTGAAGCGGTACCCGCAATAATTTTTTGTTCTTTTAGTTTGTTTTCTTGATATGCCTTATAAAAATAGACCAAGTGCACAATTAAGGTTACAAACACAGTGATAATCATTGCTACCAAATAATTGGAAGGTTTTTCGGTTCTAAAAAACTCATCGATAGTTTTATTTTCAAATCCTACATCTTCTAACATTCGAAGTAAGAAGATAATGAACCCAGAGATTGCAAAAGAAGCTAAGAAACCAACTACCAATCTTTTTAAATGAAATCTGTTTTTTTCAAAATGTTTATCTAATTGAATAAATACAATGGAATTGGCTCCATATAAAGCTACTGTATAAAGCATTGTAAATATAAAATTCCACTTCAAGTCTTCTAATCCAGGTAATTTTTGATTGACAACAAAGTTTATAATTTGTAATCCTAAAAAAATTACGATACCTATTACAAATGCTTTTTTTATTTCTTTTAGATAATTCATTGGTTGTTTATTACTTACATTTCGCTAATTCTTCTTGTGCTCTATCCAATCCCCAAGTTGGATGAAATGGTGTTTCCGGTTTAAAGTTAGCAAAAAGTTCTAATGATTTCTCTAACTGCGCACACATTGGTTTTGTATCTTGACCAAAATAACTTGCCATACCAATCTCAAAAGAGGCTTTTTGAAAAACTACTCTCGGATTTTCTGGAGCAATCTGATACGCTTTATTGTAAATATACATGACGTCTCCTGATAATTTTTGTCCGTTAACCATAGGATCATATACTATCCAACCAGTGTGAATCATGGCTTGCATTACTAAAACTTCTGGATTGTCTAAAGCTACTCTATTCATTTTATCTTGTGCTTTTTGAGCTTCTTCAAGCAATACTTTTACTTTTACTTTGTCATTCATATAACGAAATGACTGTACAGTATTAATAAAAGCGATATAATAATTCGGTAACCAATTGGTTTCGTCTACTGCAGCAATTCTTTCAAAAACTGCAATCGCTTCTGTGGGTTTGTCATTTTTCCAAAGTTCTAAAGCTTGTTGCATGCCTTTCTCATATTGTGCATGAGCGGTTATAACTGAAAAAATAAAGAATGTGATGATGGTGATAATTCGTGTCATGATGTTTGATTTTAAATTGTTACTAATGATAACTGTTCGTTTTTTAATTGTTATTGCTTTTTGATAGAACAAATTTCGGTCAGTTCCTTCTATTTTAAAATTGATACTTACCGAACTGTTATTTTTTGAGGATGAATTGTATTTTTTTAGGAATTAGTGATTCGGAATTAGGAATTAGATATGGGAAATTAGGAATTAGGGCGTGTAGAAAGCCTTTTTGCTTCTTATGATTTGCTTTAAGCTTCTAAATACAACCTTTTAGCATTACATCATTTACTTTTAGTATTACATTATTTACTTTTAATAAACATTTATTTACTTTTAGTTAAAAATAATATACTTTTAGTATCAAAATATTTACTTTTAGTTACTAATTATTAACTTTTAGTAAATAAAATAGTGCTTTTTGCTCCTTCTAATCGATTGTAATGTGTAGTACTACATCTTCTTTTATAATAAATTTAGCATCTTTATACTTAGGTGGACCAAAAGACCCTTTGGCATTATTCGAAGAGGCATACGCTTCTTTTGGAATACCAAAAAGATTTTTATCCATCTCATTATTGTTGTTTTCATCGTGATAAATGGAAACAGCATACTCCCCTTTTTCCAAATTTTCAAACACTACTTTAGCTTCTTCGTTAATTATGGATGCATCCAAACTCAGAAAAGTAACTTTTAAAAAAGTAGCTTCAGAAGTATACAATCCTACTTTTACTTTTCCTTTATTGTTTTTGAAACCGGACATGTTAACTTCTAGAGTATACGTTTGTGCATTTAAATAACCGCATAGCAATAGACATGCTGTAACAATTGTTGTTTTCATATGGTGTTTATTTATTGTGTTTACTTTATTTTAACTGGTTAAAGACTAAGTACTAGGTATTAATCACTTAATACTGATTTACAAATTATTCAGATTATTCGTTTTCTTATTATCGCTTATCGTCCAAAAGAAACCTACAAAAAAGAATTGATTGGCTGGTTGAGTAACAGCTTGTCTTTGAAACTGTCCGTTACCGTCTGGAGTATTAGCATATTGGTAGCCAAAAACATTAGAAGCATTTAAGACATTGGTCACAGAAAAGAATAAAATCTTTTGTTGGGAAACTAAATACGCCCAACTCAAACTTAAGTTATTGAATGATTTGGTTTTTTCATTCATAAAATCAGCACTATTCGGATTGTTATAAGGTCTTCCAGAATTGAACGTATAGGTCGCGCTTATTTGTGATTTTAATTGGTCAACCCAATATTTCGTAACTACTGAAAAGTTGTGATTGGCAATAAAACTGGGTGTTACTTCTTTTGAATAATTCTTATAATCTCTTTCCGAATCTATGTAAGAATAAGAAATCCAATAATCTAAATTTTTAATGGTTTTATTATCTCTCCAAAACAAATCAATCCCTTTGGCATACCCATAACCGTTATTGTTGTAATTGCTGTCATAAGTAGCCAAGTTTCCATCATATTTTACTAAATCGGCATATCGTTTATAATACGCTTCTGCACGCAACATTCTTTTGTCTTTGTTATACATATAATTGAATATATAATGTTGGGTCTTTTCATAATCTAAGTGGGTATTGAACTTTAGATAGTCTTGATTTGCCGTTTGATTGAAATTACCATAAGCCATAGAAAACTGACTATTTTCGGCTACTTTATAAGCAAATGAAACTCGAGGTTCTAGGGTGTAATCTGAAATTAAATTACTTTTAGAAGAACGCAATCCTACATTCATGGCTACTTTTTTAGAGAAAAAGATTTCTGCTTCTGAAAATAAGGCAGTCATATTATTTTGGTAACCATAGTCAAAACGATTCGATGCAGCTGGAGTAAAATTTTCATCGAAATTTGTATGGAAAAAATCCCCTCCAAAGTTTAACTTTATTCTATTGGTAATCGTTTGACGAAATTTCAGTTTATAATGTAACGCTCTTTCATTATTTTGAAGTAAATCATTGGCAAGATTCAATTCATTTTGGCCATAACCAAAACCAAAACCGGTTTGTAATTGCAAATTATCATTTAGATAACCTTTATAGCTCGTATTCAAGTAAAAGTTTTTATTTTGAATGGCAATACTCCTTTTAGCATCAAAATTCACATCTTTTTGATTGATATCGAAGGTTGTATAATCTAAAGCACCATACACTTTTAATAATCCATTCTTAAACTTTCTACGATACACACTCTCACCAGAATAGGCTTGAACGGGTTTATTCCAATCTATTTTTTGTGGAACAAGTACTTGATACGGAGCAAAATTGATATAACCTGTATTAAATGTTAACGAACTCTTTTCCCATTTTTGGGTATTCCCTAAACCTACTCCCAAAGACATAATGGAAATATCTGTCTGACTTTGTACCGGTTCATTGATTGTATTTAATAACAAAACACTCGACAAAGCATTTCCATATTCAGCACTATAACCTCCCGTTGAAAAAGTAACGCCATCAAACAAAAAAGGTGAAAAACGACTTCGTGTAGGTAAATTATTTGCCGTTGCGCCATAAGGTTGCGCCACACGAATACCATCTACAAATGTTTGGGTTTCATCACTTTCTCCACCACGCACAAAGAGTCTTCCACTTTCACCAACCGTTTGTGTTCCTGGTAAGGTTTCTAAAGCGCCAATAATATTACCTACAGAACCTGCAGTAGTAACAATATCTAAAGGCTTTAAGGCTGTTGTTTTACTATTATCACCCGCTTTAAACGTTCCTGCAGAAACCACTACAGCATCTAGGGTATTTACATTTTCTTTCAAAATATACTTTTTAGGCTGATAGTTTTCAATCGTAATTTTAAGAATTAGAGTTTCATAAGACAAAAAACTAATTTGAAGAATTTGTGCCCCTGAAGCCGTTGTTTCAAATTTAAAATTTCCTTTTTCATCTGAAATACCTCCATCATAAGTACCTTTAATAAAAATATTAGCGCCATATATAGGTTGACCAAATTCATCTTGAACAGCACCTGTAATTTGAGTTTGTGAAAAACCGAATAAAGAAGTGAAGCATACTAAAAGTTGTAAAACCGTTTTCATTTTTAATTGTTGTTTAATTAATTTGATGAAGCAAAATTGAAGTATTGCTAACGGCTTTTCAATTTAATTCTACCCAACTGTAATTTTTCGTTACCGAATTGTAAGCAGAAACATTTTAGTACATTTACCAAAAAAAGAAATGGAATACCAACAAATTATCAATTCAATATACAATGAAGTGCTTCTTTTGGAAAATAAGGGAACCGTTGCAGATTATATTCCGGAACTTGAAAAAGTAAATTCTAATAAATTTGGTATTGCCTTAATAGATAATCATCAAAACAACTATTCCATTGGCGATGCCAAAGAAAAATTTTCCATACAAAGTATTTCCAAAGTACTCACAACCGCTATTATTTTTTCTAAAATAGGGAACGATTTGTGGCAACGTGTGGGTTTTGAACCCTCTGGGAATGCTTTTAATTCTTTAGTACAATTAGAATATGAAAATGGCATTCCTAGAAATCCCTTTATAAATGCAGGTGCACTGGTTATTGCAGATCTCATGTTATCTCATTTTGATAATCCTAAAGCTTATTTTTTAAACTTCATAAGAGAATTAGCCGAAAACGAAGCTATTGATTATAATGAAACAGTAGCTCAATCTGAGAAAGAACATGGTTTTCGCAATGCTGCATTGGTAAACTATATCAAATCTTTTCACAATATTACTAATGCTCCTGAAGATGTACTTGATTTCTATTTTTATCAGTGTTCGATTGAAATGACCTGTGAGGATTTAGCCAAAGTATTTCAATTATTTTCACATAATGGTTTGATCCCCAAAAGTAAAACCAAGTTTTTAACAACCAGTCAGTGTAAAAGAATGAATGCCTTAATGCAAATGTGCGGTTTTTATGATCAAGCAGGAGAATTTACGTTTAAAGTGGGATTACCAGGTAAAAGTGGTGTTGGTGGCGGTGTTGTAGCCATTTACCCGAATCATTATACTGTAGCGGTTTGGAGTCCAAAATTGAATAAAAAAGGAAATTCTTATTATGGTTTAGAAACTTTAGAACGATTAACAACAATTACCGAAGCCTCAATATTTTAGAAATAATGTTATCAACAATACTAAAAACCTAAAGCAAAAATGGCAAATAATCCTTACTTTTGCGTTTCCTAAAATTTCAAGATTATGATTTATAAATTCCGAGCAATACTCGATGCAGAAGAAGATATTTTTAGAGATATTGCTATTGAAAAAGAAGCTACGTTAGAAGATTTACACAATGCATTAGTAAATGCTTTTGGCTTTGATGGTACTGAAATGGCTTCCTTTTATACATGTGATGAAAACTGGAATCAGGAAGATGAAATTCCTTTGTTTGATACGGGTGATGTTCCAGGAGAAATGCGAATCATGAATAATTTTATATTAGAAGATAATTTAGACCAACATCAAACTAAAATTATTTATGTATATGATTTCTTTAATATGTGGACTTTTCTTGTTGAGTTAGCTGCTATTGAAGAAAAAGTAGAGGGAGAAACCTATCCTGCTCTATTATATTCTCATGGACAATTACCATTAGATGCACCAGATAAAGCATTTGAAGCAGATGATTTTGGTTCTGATTTTGAAGACGATTACGATGAAGACGATTTAGATATGTTTGATGGAGATGATAGTTTTGAAGATTTTGGTTTTGAAGAAAATTGGAATTAAAAAATTAGTCAATATGTAAATGTGACAATGTGCTATTGGTACGGGTTTCGCAAACATAAAATGACACATTGACAAATTAATAATTGACACATTTAAAAATGATAAACTTATTTAATACACATATTGAAAACCTATCTGTTCACAGAGTAGGTAACAAAAGCAGAAATGAAAGCACCTTTTTATCTGAAAACCCATACGGATTAAATGATGAAATCATGCCTTTATTAAAGGAATATTTTTTTAAACCTTTTCGTGAAAAAGAAGAGAATTATTATCAATTTGCTCATGAAGTAGATTTAGAATACAATGAAATGTTCCAATTGGCTTCTCAAGTTTTTAATAATCCATCGGAAATTCATGAGGTTTCTAAAAAGATAACCCAACATCTTTTTGAACAATCCAATCATCCTCATATCAAAAATGGTGAAGTATATGTTACCTATTTTACGAATGTTTCCATCGATAATAATACGGTAGATGCAATAGGTGTTTTCAAAAGTGAAATTCAAACCGATTTTTTGCAATTTGAGGAAAACGGCAACAATTTGGAAATGATTTTACAACAAGGAATCAACTTAAACAAATTGGACAAAGGATGCCTTATTTTTAATTATAAAAAAGAAGAAGGTTATAAAATTTTAACGGTTGACAGTAACCGATATGATGCGCGTTATTGGTTAGAGCATTTTTTATCTGTTGATGTTTTTCAGGATGAAAATTTCATTACTAAAAAATACTTAAAATTTTGTCAAGACTTTGCCAAAGATGTTGTTTTACCCGCTGAAGATAAACAACAAGAAGTTTTATTCATGAATAGAGCGGTAAATCACTTTGCTAAAAATGATGAGTTTGAAGAAACGGCTTTTTTAAATGAAGTGATGCAAAATCCTGAATTTATTCCAGAATTTAAAAACTATAAAGTAGACAAAGGAGCCAAATACAGTATTGAAGACGTTTCTAATTTTCCAATTGCCAATGCAGCTGTAACAGATGCTAGGAAGAAAATGAAAAATACCATACAATTGGACACTAATATTCAAATTAAATTAGATTTTATTAATCCTGAAAGTGCCGAGAAGTTTGTAGAAAAAGGTTGGGATGAAGAAAAGCAAATGTATTATTATTTGGTGTATTTCAATAAAGAACAAAAAAGCTAAAAACAAATTAAAATCCTCAATATTACATATTGAGGATTTTTTATTTTAATTACATTCGTTGGATTTATAAAAGAATAAAGATTCTCTAAAATATGCTAACAACTACTCTAACCTTACAGAAAGATAACTTTTCCATTTCAACCGATACAGCCAAATTAGATATAGCATCTATTCATCAATTTTTATCTACTAAAGCCTATTGGTCATTGAATATTCCTAAAGAAAAGGTAGCACAATCCATACAAAACTCGTTATGCTTTGGAGTGTATGATAATGGAAAACAAATTGGATTTGCGCGAATTATAAGTGATTACACAACGATTGCCTATTTAGGTGATGTTTACATCTTTGAAGCTTATAGAGGAAAAGGACTTTCAAAATGGCTTATGGAAACGATTATGACACATCCTAACCTCAAAGGATTAAGAAGATGGATTTTATTAACTGGTGATGCCCATGAATTATATCGTAAATTTGGTTGGTCTGAAATTTCAGATCCTTCAAAATGGATGGAGATTCACAACAAAAATTGTTATGAATAATTTTTAAGGCAAATCTTACCTAATATTATTCTTCATTTTTTCAAAGTTTTATATATTTGTGTATACACGAATTAGTACAATATCACTACTATAGAAAATTAAGTAGTAGTCAAATAGTATAACATGAAAAAATTGTCTCCCATATTATTCCTTGCTTTCCTACTAATTATTGCAAGCTGTAATCAATATAAAAACAATTATCAGTTAAGCGAAAAATCAATTTATTCTGAAAGTGGCAATCTTCATTTGTTAGATTCACTTTTAAATGACCTCTATAAAGAAGATAAAATAAATGGAACTGTTTTAGTTTTAAAAAACAATCATCCGGTTTTTGAAAAGTCGTATGGTTATGCTACAGCAGATAAATCAAAACAATTAACTAAAGAATATCAATTTATCATTGGTTCTATTTATAAAGAATTTCCTGCAGTTGCCATCATGCAATTAGAGGAAAAAAAATTATTACAATTACAAAATCCCATATCTCAATATATTTCTAACTTACCAGAATGGGCAAATTCTATTACTATTGAACATCTATTACAATATACTAGTGGATTACCTACAATCAATTGGAACCAACTCTTTCAAAACAATGGAAATCCTACTGAAAAAGAAGTTTATGAACACATTCAAAAAATTGATCATTTAGAATTTCAACCTGGTACTAACTATTTATACACCAATTGCAGTCCGTTGTTACTTATTAAAATTGTTGAAAAAATAACGAATAAAAAATTCGAAAAATATTTAAACGATAACATTTTAAAACCTAATCACATAAATGGAATTACTTTAAAAGATCAGTTTCCATATAAGAATCCATCCTTAATGGCAATGCCTTTTAATTATGAGTATGTACCTGATAGTTTTAAATTATCTATTAAAAATTTGCTCTTTGTAAGTAAAGCCAAATCATTAGGAGATTGGTTTTATAAATTAGACCGTTACAAAATCATTTCTGAGAAATCCTATAAAGTTTTAGCAAAAAAATTTAAAGCAGAAGATGATTTTCAAGCTCCTTTAGGGAATGTTATCTATGATACTAAAGGTAATTTAATAGAACACACACATCATGGTTCAAGTGGAAATTACGAATGTTTAGGAAGACATTTTATACAAGATGAGTTAACCATTATTATTCTAACCAATCAGAAAAAAAGAAACTTATACGAACTTTCGAATCTTATAAAAGAAGTTTTGAAATAATAGTATAAAAAAAGACTTCGTTTGAAGTCTTTTTTTATACTATTAGAATTCTTTTGAATTAAAAAACAAACATTGCTCTTTCTCCCATAAATTCATTTACTTCTTCTGCTACTTGTTCCAAAACAGCTTCATCAGTGAAATTAGTAATCACTTTATCAATCAAAGCAACAATCGTTTCCATATCTTCTTCTACCAAACCTCTTGTGGTAATTGCTGGTGTTCCAACACGTATTCCAGAAGTTACAAAAGGAGATTTATCATCAAAAGGAACCATATTTTTATTCACTGTAATTTCTGCTTTTACTAATGCGTTCTCAGCTTCTTTACCTGTAATGTTTTTATTTCGCAAATCAATTAACATCATATGATTGTCTGTTCCTCCAGAAATTAAATGATATCCTCTTTTTACAAATGCAGCTGCCATTGCTTGAGCATTCTTTTGAACCTGCATGGTATATCTAAAAAATTCATCTGTTAAAGCCTCTCCAAAAGCAACCGCTTTAGCAGCAATGATATGCATTAAAGGTCCTCCTTGATTTCCAGGAAATACGGCCATATCTAAAACATGTGACATCATTCTGATTTCTCCTTTTGGAGTTTTTAATCCCCATGGGTTTTCAAAGTCTTTACCCATCATAATCATTCCTCCACGTGGTCCTCTCAAGGTTTTATGAGTGGTTGTGGTTACTATATGACAGTGCGGAATTGGATCATTTAATAATCCTTTTGCAATTAATCCTGCTGGATGTGAGATATCGGCTAAAAGTATCGCTCCTACACTATCTGCAATTTTTCTAAAACGCTCAAAATCCATATCTCTAGAATAAGCTGAAGCTCCAGCTATAATCATTTTTGGTCGTTCTGCAGAAGCAATTTCTTGAATTTTATCATAATTCAATCTACCTGTTTCTTGTTCTACTCCATAAAATACAGGATTATATAATTTTCCAGAAAAATTTACTGGAGAACCATGCGTTAAGTGACCACCATGTGACAAATCAAATCCTAAAATCTTATCTCCTGGTTGCAAACAAGCTGCAAAAACTGCAGTATTGGCTTGTGAACCTGAATGCGGTTGCACATTTACATATTCAGCTCCAAAAAGAGCTTTAGCTCTATCAATGGCAATTTGTTCCACTATATCAACTACTTCACAGCCTCCATAGTAACGTTTCCCAGGATAACCTTCTGCATATTTATTAGTTAATACAGATCCAGCTGCTTCCATAACTTGATCACTTACAAAGTTTTCTGAAGCAATTAATTCAATTCCATGAATTTGTCTGTCTTGTTCATCTAGAATAAGATCAAAAATTTGTTCGTCGCGTTGCATTTCTTAGTAATTCGTTAAAATTTATTCAAAATTACAAAAAAGGTTTGTTAAATTAGCAGTAAAGTTTATATTTGGTGTATAATTTTTCAACAAAAAACTAACAAATAATTATGCCAAATATAGCCAATGATCCTACAAGAAAATCTTGGATAGAGGTCCCAAAAAATAGCGACTTCCCTATTCAAAATATTCCTTTTGGGGTTTTTATTACTAAAGAAGATGTCATCACTATAGGTACTCGAATTGGAGATTCAGCCATAGACATGGGTGCTTTACAACAACTCGGATATTTTGAAGGCATTGATCTTACAGATGATATGTTCATGCAAGATACTTTAAACGATTTCATCTCAGACGGAAAAAAAACATGGCGATTGGTTAGAAACCGATTAGCTGAAATTTTTGATTCAGAAAATGCTACTTTAAGAGACAATGAAAAACACAAAGAGGTTGTCATTTTCGATGTAAAAGATATTGAAATGTTATTGCCTGTACAGATTGGTGATTATACTGATTTTTACAGTTCAAAAGAACACGCTACTAATGTAGGAAAAATGTTTCGTGATCCAGAAAATGCTTTACTTCCAAACTGGCTTCATATTCCAGTAGGATACCATGGTAGAAGCTCTACTATTGTTCCAAGCGGTGTATCTGTTAGAAGACCAAATGGACAAACACTTCCTGCTGGTGCAACTGAACCCGTTTTCGGACCATCTAAACTAGTGGATTTTGAATTAGAAACTGCCTTTATTACCACAGATGCCAACTTAATGGGTGAGCCTATACCTGTAGATCAAGCAGAAGAATACATTTTTGGAATGGTTTTGTTTAATGATTGGAGTGCACGCGATATTCAAAAATGGGAATATGTACCTTTAGGTCCGTTCTTAGCCAAAAACTTCGCTTCATCTATATCTCCATGGATTGTTACTATGGATGCATTAGAAGCTTTTAGAGTAAAAGGTCCTGAACAATCACCTACTCCATTACCTTATTTACAACAATCGGGAGAAAATGCATTTGACATTCACCTTGAAGTGGCAATCCAACCTGAGAATGAGGAAGAAACTGTAGTTTCAAAATCCAATTTCAAATATATGTATTGGTCTATGGCCCAACAGTTAGCGCATCATACCATTAATGGTTGTCGTATTAATTCGGGAGATATGATGGGAAGTGGAACTATTTCTGGACCTACACCAGATTCATTTGGTTCTATGTTAGAACTAACTTGGGGTGGAAAAAATCCTATTCAAATGAAAGATGGTAGCGAAAGAAAATTTATCAACGATAATGATACCGTAATCATTAGAGGATATTGTGAAAACAAAGAATTACGAATTGGGTTTGGAGAATGTGCTAGTAAATTACTTCCAGCTGTTGCTATAAAATAGTTTTAGGAATTTTTTATTACTTATATTACTTAAAACTTTATACACCAAATATTTAAAAAAACTCCAAAATTTAATTTTGGAGTTTTTTTTTAGCCCTGATGGAAGTGGCATCCTTTTTGTTTAAGAGAAAAAAACAAAAAGATATCCGCGAGGAAATCCTCCTAAAAAATTTTATCTTTGCCTAAATGATTTATTTATGAGAAAAATTACTTTTATTATTTTATCACTTGTTCTTGTTAGTTGTGGAGTGAAACAAACCCAATCCATGTTAAGTAATGGAAATTATGATGGTGCTATTGAAAACGCTGTCAACTCACTAAGAACAAACAAAACTGCAAAAGGAAAACAGGATTATGTGTATTTACTCGAAGAATCGTTTGCTAAAGCGAAAGCTCGTGATGAATCCAACTTGAATTTATTAATTAAAGAAAATAATCCAGCTAATTACGAGCGAATTTATAATTTATATACGCAATTAAGAAATCGCCAAGAAAGAATTAAACCATTACTTCCTTTACCTTTATTAAAAGAAGGAAGAGATGCGATCTTTCCAATGGATGACTATTCAGATGAAATCATTAGCAGCAAAAATAATCTATCGGGTTATTTATATGCTAATGCAAAAAAATTAATGACTTCTAAAAACAAAATGGATTTTCGTCAAGCTTTTGATGATTTAAACTATTTAGATCAATTGAATCCAAATTATCAAGATGTAAGAGCCTTAATGGATCAAGCTCAATTAAAAGGAACCGATTTTGTCCATGTATATACTAAAAATGAAACCAACCAAGTTATTCCTGCGCGCTTACAAGATGATTTATTAGATTTTAGCACTTATGGAATCAATGATAAATGGACGGTTTACCATAATAATCGTCAAAAAAATATCAATTACGATTATGGAATGATTGTAAATTTTAGAAATATTGCCATCTCTCCTGAACAGGTAAAAGAAAAACAGTTCATCAAAGAAAAACAAATAAAAGATGGTACCAAAACGCTTTTAGACAACAATGGAAATGTGGTTAAAGATAGTTTAGGAAACCCAATTAAAGTAGATAATTTTAAAACAATTTCTGTAAGTATCTATGAATTCACTCAATTTAAATCTTGTCAAGTAACTGCAAAAGTAGATTACATTGATTTTAGAAGCAACCAATTAATAGACGCTTTTCCGGTAACTAGTGAATTTGTTTTCGATTATATCTATGCAAATTACAACGGTGATAAAAGAGCTTGCGAAGAGAATTATTATCAATATTTTGATCGTAGAGCAGTACCTTTCCCAAGTAATGAACAAATGATTTACGACACTGGTGAAGATCTTAAAGCAAAATTAAAAGCAATTATAACCAACAATAAGTTTAGAAGGTAAAAGCAACATTTAAAAAAATAAATAAAAAAACACGTTTTGATTAAAACGTGTTTTTTTATTTATTTTTTTAACTTTTTTACAAACAAAATGCTATTTTTATGTTTATATAACAAACAAATAGTACTAATATGAAAAAAAGTCTTTTTTACTTCTTGCTATGCGCAAGTAGTATGTACTTTAGCTATGCTCAAAATTTAAAGAATTTACAAAGAATTCCACTTGAAGCATATTTTACAAACCCTGTAGTGTCTCCAGACGGACAATTTACTTTACTAACAAACCAACATTTTAAAGGGGTATATTTATTAAATCTTTCCAATAATCAAATACAGCGTATTACCGATAAAGAAGGTAGTGGTTATGGTTATTCATGGAATGAAAAAAGTGACACTTTTTATTTTAAACAAAAAAATGAAAATGAGTTTTTTTATAATTCAAAAACGTATAGCTACTCTATTTTAGATCAAAAAATTGAAGAACTTCCTGAAATTAATGCGAATTATTTGCCTTCTTTTAAAGGTTTTAAAAAAGGAGGTGATAGAGCTATAGTTGTATATACCAATTTAAATACTTTACAAATTTTTGCTAAAAACTTACATACTCAAGAAAAATGGTTAATAACTCAAAATGATGGTCAATATTATAATGCTATACGCTCTAACGATGGAAAAAAAGTAGCTGTTCACAATGGAGCAGATATTTATATTTATGATATTGATGGTCAAAAAGAAGGCGTAAAAATTGGTAGTGGTATTGCCACTTCTTGGTCTCCAAATGACGATTATTTAATTGGTTTTTTAGATCAAAGTTCTGATGGACATACTATTGATAATTCGGAAATCTATTTGTTTAACCCAAAAGAGTACAGTCCTAAAAAAATTACAAATACAGAAGTAATTTCTGAAATGTTTCCGTCTTTTATTGATGAAAACACAATTATATTTTCAGATGATAAAACTGGACGCATTTTTACTTTTAATATAAAATAAAAACCATGAAAAAACTATACATTTTTCTTTTATTAGTAACTTTTACTCTGGGTTTAAACGCACAAATAATTGTTATTGATCCTTGTCATGGCTACGGATCAACTACCAGTAATAACCCAGATGGTAGAACAGCAACAGAAATTGAAACCGCTTTAGCTGTTGGCTTAAAAACAAGAACTTTAATCCAAAATAATTGTAGTGCATTAACAGTACATATGACAAGAACAACAAATATAAATGGATGGATTTCAGTCACCCAAAGGGCGCAAATGGCCAATAATTGGAATGCAGACCGATTAGTAAGTGTTCACTGTAATGCTGGAGAAGGAACAGGAACTGAAACTTTTTATTGTACCTATGACGACAGTAATACTACTCCTGACATAAATTTTTCAAAAAAAATACAAACTGATATGGTTGCCAATGGCTCATTTAATAACAGACGTTGCGTTGAAGATAATTCTTATTTAGCCTATCATCTAGGTGTTTTACGCTATTCATCTGCAACAGCTTGCTTGAATGAAATTGGATTTGTAGATAACTCCACAGATGCTGCTAAATTAAATAGCAATACTTGGCGAGATACATTTGCTTTATCCTATTTTAATTCATTAAAATCAAATTTAAACGTCAGTTGCAGTATTACCAATTCTCCTGGAAGTTTTACACTAAATGCTACTCCCGAATGTGTTAATAACACAAGTCGCATAAATTTAACTTGGACCTCTTCAGCTAATGCAACAGGATACGATATTTACAGAAATGGAGCTTTGTATGCTAGCAATATTACGGGAACCTCATTTTTAAATACTTATGTAACAAATGGAACTATTTATACTTATTATATAAAAGCTAAAAATAGTGCTGGTTCCATAAACAATTCTAATGGTACTTTAACTCGAACTGCCTCTTGTATTCCAGGTTCATTTACGTTAACAACAACGGCTACCTGTAGTGGTTCTTCAAGTGCCATAAACCTTACTTGGACAACTTCTTCTGGGGCAACTTCTTATGATATATATAGAAATGGTAATCTTTATGCTAGCGATGTTACTGGAACCTCTTTCTTAAATACTTATCTCATTAATGCTGGCTCAACCTATACTTACTACCTGAAAGCTAAAAATAGTTCGGGCACTTTAAATAATTCTAATGGGACTCGTTCAGTAACAGCTACTAGTTGCAGTAGAACAATAACTTATAACAATGAAAATTCATTATCTCTAAAAGATGAAATTAAACTATATCCCAATCCAGCTAGTGATGCTATAACGCTAGAAGTAAATCAGATAAACGAAAAAGACGTTTGGGTTAGCATATTGGATATTTCAGGAAAACAGGTATTGCAATTCCAATTAGCATCCAAAGAAAATTCATTGAATCAAACGATTGATATTTCAAAACTAAATAATGGTATTTACTTCATGAAAATCATAGTCAACAATGAAGAACATATTAAAAAATTTGTCCGAAATTAATAAAAAAGCGCTTTATTGCACTGCCCCCAAAAAGTTAGACACTATTTGGGGGTATTTTTATGGAAAGAAAAGTCAAGTACGATTATGCATTTAAATTAGAATGCGTAAGATTAGTTTTAGAAAAACA
>NZ_VDCZ01000017.1 GCF_006491645.1 Flavobacterium profundi | reverse complement strand
ACAACGAAAGAATTAAATCAAATCTAAACAAAATGAGCCCGATAAAATATCGAGCTCATTATTATCAAAATTAAGTTTAAATTTGTCTAACTTTTTGGGTGCAGTCTATTTTTGAAACAGCGCTTTTTTTATACGATTTATTCCATTAAGTTAAAATGACTTTATTGATAATATCTTTGCCCATTTCATCATTTATCATTTTAATAATTTTCTCTCTTCCATAAGATAATTCTTCCCTTAAAACCGAAGAGGTCAATTTCACATATAAAGTAGTATTTTTCAATTCTATAGCTTCAGTATAATTTGCCACGCCATTTCCCATAACTGCAAACCATATTTCCTTAACCTTTACTTTATCTATTCCTGTCTCTAACTTATTTTGAACTACAAAACTTTTTAAAACATCTTTTATTGAAGCTTCTTCACTAAATCTCTTTGCCATTTGTTCCTAAATTAATATCTGTTCTTTTTTTAAAAAAATACTGAATTCCTTCTTCATTTTTAATTACCAATTCGTTTTCATCTAATCTTTCTATCTCTTCTTTCCAATCTGAAAATTCAGTATGATTCAACAAATAAAAAGTTCCTTCTTTTTCTTCAATTGAAAATTCTTGCACTACATTGTTAAGCACAAAATTACCGTTATAAAGCATTATTACTTTATTACGAGTTCCTTTATCATCATGAAAATCAAATCGTTCCACAGATTCGTTTATTTTATATTCTTTTACCGTTTCTCCCTCTTTAACCACTTTTTCAATCTCCCAAAAACCATTTAAAAAATTTAAATCTGAAGAAGAAATCTTTTTGGAACAAGATGTAAGAATAAAAAACAAAGCAAAAAATAGTATTTTTTTCATGCGTAAAAATTTGAAATAAAATTACAATTTCAAATTGACAAATTAAACTATTTACTACTTTTATTGTCCAACCTAGAAATTTCTTTTTTATGAAAAATATAAGTTTCCTTTTTTTACTGTTATTATTGGTCAGTTGTAGTTCTTCAGAAGATGATTCCAGCACTAATTTAACCATTCCAACCATACAAACAGGTACAGTTTCAAATACAACAACTTCTTCAGTAACAGTAGAAGCAACTATTGTTCAAAACGGAGGAACTTCTATTACAGCTAGCGGATTTTGTTGGGACATCAATCCGAATCCAACAGTAAGTCAAAATTTTAATGTTACTAGTACTCAAAACGGAACATTTCAATCTACGCTTACAAATTTAGCCGAAAACACCACCTATTATATTAGGGCATATGCTACAAACAGTCAAGGTACAGGTTACGGAAACGAAGTTACTTTTACTACAGAAGAAAACATGTATTTCCCTCCTAATGATGCTACTACTTGGACCACAAAAACTCCAGCAAGTCTTTCTTGGAACGAAAGTAATATTCCAGCTTTATTGAATTATTTAGAAACTAAAAACAGTAAAAGTTTTATCGTACTTCATAATGGTAAAATCGTTATGGAATATTATTTTAACGGTCATACCAATTCTAGTGCTTGGTATTGGGCTAGTGCTGGAAAAACTTTAACGTCTACTTTAACAGGAATTGCAGAACAAGAAGGCTTACTTTCTATTACAGATAAGGTTTCAGATCATTTAGGCATAGGATGGACTAGCGCACCATTAGCGAAAGAAAATTTGATTACATGCAAACACCTATTAAGCATGAGTTCAGGGCTTGATGATAGTTTAGGTGATGATGTCTCTCCTGCAAATCTTCAATATGTAGCAGATGCTGGCACAAGATGGGCCTACCATAATGTATATGTAAAACTGCAAGATGTTGTAGCAGCTGCTTCTGGACAAACTTGGGAAAATTATTTCAATGGTAAATTAAAAAATCCAATCGGAATGACTGGAGCTTGGATTCCCAATGGCGATTTAAGTGTTTATTGGAGTACCACTAGAAGCATGGCTCGATTCGGACTATTAGCTTTAAATAACGGAAATTGGAACGGTACCCAAATTATTAATACTACTTTTTTTGCTAATGCGACCTCAACTTCGCAAAACATCAATGAAGCATATGGCTATCTATGGTGGTTAAATGGTAAATCAACGTATCATTTGCCACAAACTCAAATTCAATTTCCTGGTGAATTAATTCCAAATGGACCAGATGATATGTATATGGCATTAGGAAAAAATGATCAAAAAATTTATGTAGTTCCTAGTAAAAAGCTAGTTGTTATTAGAATGGGAGATGCAGCTGATGGTTCTAATTTTGCCTTATCTGATTTTGACAATGTGCTTTGGGAAAAAATAAATGCGGTAATCAATTAATAAAAAAAGGAGTTTATGTATTAGATAAACTCCTTTTTTATTTTATTTTTTTATTTGAAGACTCAATACAATTATTGAGAAATAAAACAATACAAAACTGATTAATCTGGTAATGACGAATATTTCATTGTGTGTTTCCTCAAAGGGATATACGATGACTGCCAAGACTACAGAACTAATAAAATACCAAATAAAAGATATATTTATTAAAAAGTTAAAAATACGACTTAACATATTCTATTTAAAGAAAGAATCCACAAATTCAAACTTATTAAACACTTGAAGATCTTCAATACCTTCACCTACTCCAATATATTTTACTGGAATCTTAAATTGATCTGAAATACCAATCACCACTCCTCCTTTTGCTGTTCCGTCCAATTTTGTAACCGCTAAACTAGTCACTTCAGTTGCTGCTGTAAATTGTTTGGCTTGTTCAAAAGCATTTTGCCCCGTTGAACCATCTAAAACGAGCATTACGTCATGTGGTGCATTTTCTACTACTTTTTGCATGACACGTTTCACTTTGGTCAACTCATTCATTAAATTGACTTTATTATGCAAACGTCCAGCTGTATCAATGATAACAACATCAGCATTTTGAGCTACTGCAGATTGCAACGTATCAAAAGCCACAGATGCAGGATCACTTCCCATTTGTTGACGTACTATAGGAATATTAACACGATCTGCCCAAATTTGCAATTGATCAATAGCGGCTGCTCTAAAAGTATCTGCTGCTCCTAAAACAACACTATAACCTGCTTTTTTAAATTGGTTGGCTAATTTACCAATGGTCGTGGTTTTACCCACTCCATTTACTCCAACCACCATAATTACATAAGGTTTTTTACCTTCTGGAATGACAAAATCTGTTTCATTACCGGTATTATTTTCAGCCAATAAACCCGCAATTTCTTCTCTTAAAATTTTATTTAATTCGTCTGTTCCTAAATATTTATCAGCAGCTACTCGCTCTTCAATTCGTTTAATAATCTTTAAGGTTGTATTCACACCAACATCCGATGAGACTAAAATTTCTTCTAAATTATCAAGCACCTCATCATCTACATTAGATTTTCCTGCAACCGCTTTTGTTAATTTAGAAAAGAAAGTTGTTTTCGTCTTTTCCAATCCTTTATCTAAAGTTTCCTTTTTTTCGGAAGAAAAAATTCTTTTAAAAAAACTCATATTTATATTTCTATTTATTGGCAAATGTAAAAATAAAAAAGCTACTTTCAAATGAAAGTAGCTTTTCTATATAATTGAAAAAAAGAATTATTTCTTTTTTAAGAATTCATCCACTAGTTCAGGAGCCATAACTGCTTCTACGAATGTGTAAGCACCTGTTTTAGGAGATTTAACCATTTTGATAGCTTTGGTTAATCTCTTTGAAGAAGTTTGTAAAGTTGCTACGGTTTTCTTTGCCATGACTTATATTATTTTATTTCTTTATGAACTGTTACTTTTTTCAAGATTGGATTAAATTTTTTAATCTCTAATCTATCTGGAGTATTTTTTTTGTTTTTAGTAGTAATGTAACGAGAAGTTCCTGCTACACCAGATGCTTTGTGCTCTGTACACTCTAAAATAACCTGAATTCTATTGCCTTTCTTTGCCATCTTGATATATTATTAAGGATTCTAGGAATTATTTAATCATTCCGTCTGCTTTTGCTTTTTTAAGAACAGCAGCAATACCATTTTTATTAATTGTCTTTAATGCAGATGCAGAAACCTTTAAGGTTACCCATCTATCTTCTTCAGCAATATAAAAACGCTTTTTAAATAAATTAACAGAGAATTTTCTCTTAGTTTTATTCATAGCGTGAGAAACATTGTTCCCAACCATTGCTCTTTTACCTGTAAGTTCACAAACTCTTGACATTATTTATACTCTTTATTTCGTTATTCAAAATCAGGGTGCAAAGAAACAAAATTGAATCCAATTACACAACTATCTTTTATTAATTTTTTAAAATTTCTTTATAAAGCATTTCAAACGCTTTATTTACCGCCCTTCCAATTACCTTTTCACGGGGTTGTCCAAAATTAAATTCCTCACAATAAACTGTTTCTGGAGTAGCTAAAGCTATAAAAACAGTTCCAACTTCCGCTCTCGCGTCACCTTTATTAGGGCCTGCGTTTCCTGTAGTTGCTAAAGCATAATCGGAATCAAAAAGACGCTTCGATTCAAGAGCCATACTTTTAGCTACCTGCTCACTTACCACAGAAAATTCATCAATTAGAGCTTTATCAACTCCTAAAATATTTATTTTGGATGCTGTTGCATAAGTAACTACGCCTCCTTTAAAATAAGAGGACGCTCCTGGGATAGCGGTAAGAGATTCTGCTATTTTACCTCCTGTACAACTTTCTGCCAAAGCTAAAGTCACTTTTTTACCATTCAGAAGGTTCCCAATAACTCTTTCTATAGCCTCATCTTCGTCTATACCCGTTATTATCTCACCTATTAATTCATACAATGCCTTGATTTGCATATCTAAAGCTATTCCTAAGGCTTCTTCATTTTCTCCTCTAGCGGTCAATCGCAATCGCACCCTACCTGGTGCAGGCAAATAGGCCAATTTTATATTTTTAGGCAAATTATCCTCCCAAACCTCAATTTGCTCAGCTATTAAACTTTCCCCTCTTCCATATGTCATAATAGTTCTATGAACAATATAAGGCCGTTTAAACTTTTGAATTAAAAGTGGCACAACCTCATGATCAATCAAATACTTCATTTCATAAGGCACACCAGGCAATGAAACATAAACGGTATTTTCTTTTTGAATCCACATACCAGGTGCAGTACCCATTTTATTAAATAAAACAATAGCTTTAGAAGGTACCAATGCTTGCTCTTTGTTAATAGTAGTAATTGGCCTTTTGTAAAAACCTTCAATTAAATTACGTACATGTTCCAAAACTATTGCATCTTCTACCAACTCATCTTCAAAATAGTCACAAAAAGTTTTTTTGGTAATATCATCTTTGGTAGGACCTAAACCTCCTGTAAGTATGACAACATCTACTTTATTTTGAAAGTAGGAAAGTGTATTGATAATATGCTCTTTTTCATCAGAAATGGAAAACATTTCATAGGTTGCAATACCAATTTTATCTAATGCTTTGGCAATATAGGAAGAATTTGTATCTACAATTTGCCCAATAAGTATTTCATCACCTATGGTAACTATGGCAGCTTTCACGTGCAGTTTGAATTACAATTTGAAATCTTTTTTTAACTCTTTAATTGCCAAATCTACTCTATCCTTAAGTGATTTATAAATCTCTTTGATATCTTTCTTTTTCCCTTCCGATTTTGCCCAGGTCATGATTTGAATATTTTCATCATACGCTAAATCCATTCCTAGCAAATCTAAAGAAGGTTTAATTTTGTGTGCAGCAGCATAAGTTCTAGAATAATCTTTTTCCTCAATACCCACTTTAATCGATTTTATCTCATCGGGTACTTCTTGCAAAAAAAGATTCACAATTTGAAGTGCAAATTCTACGTCGTTCTCAGAAATCTCATACACTTTAGATAAATTGTACTGTAATGCCATATATTATTATTTAACTTGAATCTTGAAAGCTTGGTTGTTTTCGATAAAACCTTCTAAAACATCACCCGCTTTAACCGAAGCCACACCTTTGGGTGTTCCGGTGAAAATTACATCTCCTTTTTTAAGAGTAAAAAATTGAGAAACATAAGCTACGATTTCATCAATTTTCCAGAGCATTAATGAAGTGTTTCCAGTTTGAACTATTTCTCCATTACTTCTTAACTCAAAGTTAATATTTTCTATGGACGAGAACGTTTTTTTCGGTAAAAAGCTACCAATAATCGCTGAATGGTCAAATGCTTTTGCTTTTTCCCAAGGCAAACCTTTACTTTTTAACTCATTTTGTAAATCACGTGCTGTAAAATCAATTCCTAGTCCAATTTCTTCATAATAATTACCAGCAAATTTCGGACTTATATATTTACCAACTTTACAGATTTTAACTAAAACCTCAACTTCATGATGTACATCTTGTGTGAAATCAGGTATATAAAAAGGGGTCTTTTTAGGCAAGACTGCCGTTTCTGGTTTTAAAAAAATAACAGGCTCAGTTGGTCTTTCATTATTCAATTCTGAAATATGATCCACATAATTGCGACCAATACAAATTATCTTCATTGTTCTATTGATTCATTAAATAAAATACTGTTTACTTTTTTGAAAGTTTTATTTAGTGTTTAACTTTCTAAGCTTAATTCCAGTTAGGACTTTTTTGGTATATAGAGGAAAATCGGCATTTTGCAACCAGCTGAAATAACCCGGTTCTTTTTCCAAAACTTCTTCAACTAATACTCCTTTGTGTTTTCCGAAAGAAAAAACTTCTTTATCATCTTTATTTAAAACAATAAAACCTGCAAAATCAACTGTTTTCTTTCGTGTTGTAAATTCCGATAAAGATTTAATATCATTTTCTAAATCTTCATAGCGATCCAACTGCGCTTTTAAAATTTCATAGGTTGCCATCGTGTCGGCTTCAGCACTATGCGCATTTTCAAGACTTTGATTACAATAAAATTTATAAGCTGCGCTTAGCGTTCGTTCTTCCTTCTTATGAAAAATAGTTTGTATGTCAACCGAAACCCTATTCTTCATATCAAAATCAACTCCTGCACGTAATAATTCTTCAGCCAACAAAGGAATATCGAAACGATCTGAATTGAATCCCGCCAAATCAGAATCTTTAATCATATTGTAAACGTGTGGAGCTAATTCACTAAATGTAGGTTCATTAGCTACTTTTTCATCTGTTATTCCATGAACTGCTGTGGTTTGTGGTGGAATAGGAATAGTAGGATTAACCAACCACGTTTTGCTTTCTTTATTTCCATTAGGATATACTTTAAAGATTGAAATTTCCACAATTCTATCTCTTGCTACATCAATTCCAGTCGTTTCAAGATCAAAAAAGCAAATGGGCCTATTGAGTTTTAATTCCATTGTTTGTTTTGTTTTTATTTTGCAAAGATAAAATTTAAAAATAAAAACCCGACAACCTAGTAAGCTTGTCGGGTAAATTCAAATTTTATTTTCTTAAATATCTCTATTACTATCCCAAGCTTCTAAATATTCAGCTACTCTTTTTACGAAACTACCTCCTAAAGCTCCATCCACAACCCTATGATCGTAAGAGTGAGATAAAAACATCTTTTGACGAATTCCAATAAAATCTCCTTCTGGTGTTTCAATAACTGCAGGCACTTTTCGAATAGCTCCCAAAGCAAGAATACCAACTTGTGGCTGATTAATAATTGGCGTTCCAAAAACAGAACCAAAAGTACCCACATTAGTTACAGTATAAGTACCTCCTTGAGTATCGTCTGGTTTTAATTTACCAATTCTAGCTCTGTTTGCTAAATCGTTAACCGTTTTAGCCATACCAACCAAGTTTAATTGATCTGCATTTTTAATAACCGGAACAATTAAGTTCCCATTAGGTAAAGCAGCAGCCATTCCTAAATTAATATTCTTCTTTTTAATGATGTAATCACCATCTACAGAAATATTCATTCCTGGAAAATCTTTTAAAGCTTTTGCCACTACTTCCATAAAAATAGGTGTAAAAGTTAACTTCTCTCCTTCTCTCTTTTCGAAAGCGCCTTTGACTTTATCTCTCCATTTTACAATATTCGTAACATCTACTTCAATAAAAGATTGAACATGTGCAGAAGTTTGAACAGATTCTACCATGTATTTAGAAATCAGTTTTCGCATTCTATCCATTTCTACTATTTCATCTGCTCCATTAACGGAAACAGGAGCTACAGTAGCAACCATTTGATTTTCAGAAGCACTTGCTTTTGATTGAGAAACCACTTCCTCTGTTTTTGTTTCCTTTTGAGGAACAGTGAATTTAGCTTTTCTCTCTTTTATATAATTTAAAATATCTTCTTTATTAATTCTACCATCTTTTCCTGAACCTTCCAAAACCTCTAATTCTTCAATAGAGACTCCTTCTTCTTTAGCTATATTTCGTACTAAAGGAGAATAAAATTTAGCTGAGTCAGAAAAATCAATAGTTGTTACAGATTCTTTCGCAGCATCAATGGATTTTGTAATTTCTGCAGCAACCGTTTCTTCAACTGTAGTTTCTGTAACACTTTCTTTTTGTGCTTCAGTTGCACCACCTTCAGTTTCAATTATTGCAATTGTTTGACCCACTTGAACTACATCATCTACATTAAATAAGATTTCAACTAGTGTTCCTGCAACTTCTGAAGGTACTTCGCTGTCTACTTTATCAGTAGCTATTTCTAGTACTGCCTCGTCCATTTCAATTGTATCGCCAACTTGTTTTAACCAGTTAGTCACTGTTGCTTCAGCAACACTTTCACCCATTTTAGGTAATTTCAATTCAAACTTTGCCATATTTTTAAACTAAAGTTGTTTTTCTTTATTTGTTTTGCAAAAATAATAAAAATAAGATGTTTTTATCAAGAATTTAATATTATTTTAAACTAATTTAACTTCGCCTCTATCATTAGAATCATTACTTCCAATAAGATAACCCGAAGGATTTATATAATTTTTATACGTAAAATTCGAGTTTCTATTTGACTGCATAAAATTAATAATTTCTCGATTATCGAAATCATTGGTATTAAATATAATTTCAACATTTTTATTTTCTTTTTCAATCAAACCCTTAAACAATTCAATTGAAGATAGATACGTAACGCTTGCATCTAATTTTAAATTCAACTCTTCTTTACTAAAAACAATATAAGCCTCTATTTTTCGAATAGTTTTCTTTTGTTGCTTCATTTTTAAAACGGTAAAAGCCACGCTTCCTAACTTCATAAAAACATCAAAAAAAAGCGATTTTTTAAAATGTTTTTTATAAAAAAACTGCATGGATTTACTGAACCGTTTGAAATATGTTCCATCCCTTACTGTACTTTCTCCTTTGTAATGAATGATTGTAGTAGAAGAAATATACTTATTCTTAAATCCTTCTTGAAGCACTCTATAACTTAAATCAATATCATCGGAATACATAAAGCAATCTTCATCAAAGCCACCTATATTCAAATATAAATCACGTTTCATCATCATAAACGCACCTACCAAAATAGCTATTTGGCCAGATTCATTTTCGGAAATATGCTGAGCATAATATTGATTAAACCATTTGGATTTGGGAAAAAAATGATATAAACCAAAAATTTTTGTAAATGACACCCAAGGTGTAGGAACGCCTCTTTTACTTTCTGGAAGAAACTTTCCAACACCATCAATTAATTTACAACCAATTATACCTGTATTGGAAATCCAATTTTCTTTTTGTAATAATTTAGAAAAAGTATCTTCCGCTACTACAGTATCTGGATTTAAAATACAAATATATTCTCCTTTAGCTTTAGCAACACCAATATTATTTCCTTTTGTAAATCCAACATTCTGATGGTTCTCTATAAGAAGAATCTCTGGAAAAAGCGCTTTCATCATAGTACAACTATCATCCGATGAATGATTGTCAATAACAATAATTTCTCCAGAAAATTCGGGACTCATGTGATTCAATGCCTTTTGAACACTACGCACACATTGCTCCAAAAAATAGCGGACATTATAATTTAAAATAATAACAGAGAGTTGCATGCTGCGAATATAAATATTCTTATAAAATTTAAAAAAACTATTCTCTATTAGTTTTTGACATATTTAAAAATCTCTCTATCTTCGAACAGCAAAATAAAATCTCAATAAAAAATGAAAAAAATAATTCAATTTTTCTTTCTATTTCTCGCTTTTTGTTCCTTTGCACAAGAAGATCTTTCCTCATTATATGATAAAAAAGAAGTGTATATTCCCATGCGTGATGGGGTGAAATTATTTACCGCAATTTACACTCCAAAAGACATTTCCAAAAGCAATAAATATCCATTTTTAATGCAACGCACTTGCTACAGTGTGGCTCCATATGGAGAAGAAAACTTTAAAAAATCATTAGGTCCTAACGCTTTTCTTTTAAAAGACAAATATATTTTTGTGTACCAAGATGTTAGAGGGCGTTATATGAGTGAAGGTACTTTTACCAATATGACGCCTCAAGTAGAACATACTGCAAAAACCAATGTTGATGAAAGTACCGACACCTACGACACTATAGATTGGCTGTTAAAAAACATCAAGAACAATAATGGAAAAGTGGGACAATACGGTACCTCTTATCCTGGTTTTTACACGGCTGTAGGAACGTTAGCCAATCACCCTGCCTTAGTAGCTTCTTCTCCTCAAGCTCCAATTTCTGATTTCTTTTTTGATGATTTTCACCATAATGGTGCTTTCGTAACGGGTTATTTCAGGACTTTTCCTGTTTTTGGAGTCCAAAAGTCAAAAGCAGAAGATAAAGCTTGGTATATGGATCAATATATTAAACCTACTTCAAAAGACGGTTCTGTTTTTTATAATGAATTAGGAACTATAAAAGAAGCAACCGACAAATATTATGCAGATAATTTTTTCATGCAGGAAATTGTTACACACCCTAATTATGATTCTTTTTGGCAAAAAAGAAATTTATTACCTCATTTAAAAAGCATCAATCATGCCGTAATGGTTGTGGGTGGTTGGTTTGATGCAGAAGATTTAGCAGGGCCTTTAAATATTTACAAAACCATAGAAAAAACAAGTCCGAATGCTAAAAACACTATAGTAATGGGACCTTTTTCACACGGTGCTTGGGCTCGTGAAAATGGGAAACATTATCATAACGACATCTATTTTGGAGATAGTATTGCTACTTTTTATCAAAAAAATATAGAATATAAATTCTTCAATCATTACTTAAAAGGAGATACTAAAACAGCTGTCGATTTACCAGAAGCCTATATGTATAATACTGGAAAAAAAGAATGGCAAGAATTTACAACTTGGCCTCCAAAAGAAGCAACTAAACTTAATTTTTATTTATATGCTTCAGGAGAATTAGTACAACGAAAACCTCAAAAAATATACTTTAGCGAATATTTTAGTGACCCAAACAAACCTGTTCCAAGTAGTGAAAGTTATGGTGACTTTAATGGTTTTACACCTAGAAATTATATGAGTGAAGACCAACGATTTGCTACAAGTCGCCCCGATGTGTTAACTTTTACAACCGAATATTTAGAAGAAGATATTACTCTTGCAGGTGAAATCATGGCGAAACTTAAAATTGCAACCGAAGCTACTGATGCTGATTTTATCGTAAAATTAATTGACATTTATCCTTTAGACGAACCTGAAAACAAAGACAAACCAGAGGTACTTTATGCAAACTATCATCAAATGGTGCGAAGCGAAATTATGCCTGCTCGTTTTAGAAATAGTTTTGAAAAACCTGAAGCATTACAACCAAATACCAAAACCGATATTGAATTTAGATTACAAGATGTATTACATACCTTTAAAAAAGGACATAAAATTCAAATTCAAATTCAAAGTACTTGGTATCCTTTAATGATGGTAAACCCTCAAAATTTCTTAGAAAATCCGTATTTAGCTACCAAAGACGATTATACCAAAGCCTTTATGAAAGTGTATAGCGATAGTTCGATTGAAGTAGATGTTTTAAAATAATTTTATCAATAAAAAAAGCTGTCTTAAGACAGCTTTTTTTATTGATAAAATCGACAAATTACAACATGACTTAAAATTCAAAACTTTTAGATTTTAAACTTTAAAGCTTCAACAAAAAAATTACTTTTGCAAAACAAATGGCATATTGCCTTTATTGAAAATTGACACCTTACATTTATGAATTATCTTTCAGTCGAAAATATATCGAAAGCCTACGGAGAACGTGTTTTATTTGACAACGTCTCTTTTGGGATTAATAAAGACCAAAAAATTGCATTCATTGCCAAAAATGGTTCGGGAAAAACTACCATCATGAATATGATTAACGGTTTAGACGAACCTGATTCAGGTCAGATTGTACTTCGAAAAGGTATTAATATGGCTTTTTTATCTCAAAATAATAATTTACAAGATGAATTAACGATTGAAGAAAGCATTTTTGCATCAGATAATGACACGCTAAAAATAATTGAAGCCTACGAAAAAGCATTGGAAAACCCAGAAGATGAAGAATTGTACCAAAGGGCTTTTGACGACATGGATCGCTACAATGCTTGGGATTTTGAAACTCAATACAAACAAATTTTATCCAAATTAAAATTAGACGATTTAAAACTGAAAGTTAAAAATCTTTCGGGTGGTCAAAAAAAACGTTTATCATTAGCCATCATTCTTATCAATCGTCCCGATTTATTAATTTTAGATGAGCCGACCAATCATTTAGATTTAGAAATGATTGAATGGTTAGAAGATTATTTTGCTAAAGAAAATATCACTTTATTCATGGTCACGCACGATCGCTTTTTCTTAGAGCGTGTGTGTAATGAAATCATTGAATTAGACAATAATAAAGTATACCAATACAAAGGAAATTATTCGTATTATTTAGAAAAGAAGGAAGAGCGAATTGCTTCTGAAAATGCAAGTATCGATAAAGCACAAAACCTTTTTGTTAAGGAATTGGCTTGGATGCGTCGCCAACCCAAAGCAAGAACTACCAAATCCAAATCGCGTCAGGATGACTTTTATAAAATTAAAGAAAAAGCCGAAAGTCGTAGAAAAGAAAATGTAGTGGAACTGGAAATCAACATGGAGCGAATGGGGAGCAAAATCATTGAAATGGTAAAAGTGACTAAAAAATTCCCTGAAAAAACCATACTGGATGATTTCTCCTATTCTTTTCAACGAGGAGAACGTATTGGAATTATTGGTAAAAATGGAACAGGAAAATCTACCTTTCTAAATATTCTAACGCAAACTGCGCCACCCGATTCAGGAAAAGTAATTATTGGAGACACTATCAAATTAGGATATTACACCCAAAGTGGCATCAATCCAAAACCAGGGCAAAAAGTAATCGACATCATTAAAGAATATGGAGAATACATTCCATTAACTAAAGGAAAAATTATTTCCGCATCTCAACTCTTAGAGCGTTTTCTATTTGATGCCAAAAAGCAATACGATTTTGTAGAAAAATTAAGTGGAGGCGAATTAAAGAGATTATACTTATGTACCGTTTTGATTCAAAATCCGAATTTTTTAATTCTCGATGAACCTACCAATGACTTGGATATTGTAACTTTAAATGTACTAGAAAGTTTCCTATTAGACTATCCTGGTTGCCTTTTAGTAGTAAGTCACGATCGTTATTTTATGGATAAAATTGTAGATCACTTATTTGTTTTTAGAGGGGAAGGAAAAGTAGAAGATTTCCCAGGAAATTATTCCGATTTTAGAACATATGAAGATTCTGCTGAACCCAAAGAACTGAATGCCGTAAGCACCGAAAAAGTCAATTGGAAAGAAAAAAATGCCACTACTTCGGGTTTATCTTTTAATGAACAAAAAGAATTCAATAAAATTGAACGAGAAATAAAAGATTTAGAAATTGAAAAAGCTAAAATCGAAAAGGAATTTGAGGATGGAAAAGTAGCTGATGATAAGATTGAAGCCAAAGCCAATGAACTCCAAAAAGTAATTCAATTGTTAGAACAAAAAGAAGAAAGATGGTTTGAATTGAGTTCTAAAATGGAGTGATTTTTTAGTTTAATAAAAAAACATGTATTAATTGCTCTATTTTGTCAGATAAATAATGTTTGAATGAATCATTTAGTTAAAGCCTATCTAAAATTTTTATTCCATTCCAAAAGCGAACATGGGATTCATTCTCCATTTGTATTTGATTTGGTAACCAAATGCTTTTATAATAATTCAAATTATCCAGAATATGCAACCTTAAAAAACTATCGAAAAACACTTTTAGAAAATAAAAACACTATCGAAGTAACCGACTTTGGAGCGGGTTCACGAGTTTTTAAATCCAACACAAGGTTCATCTCAGCTATTGCTAAAAATGCAGGAATTAGTTCTAAAAATGCGCAATTATTATTTCGTATTGTCCAGTATTTTCAACCCGAAACCATTTTAGAAATTGGCACTTCTTTAGGATTAGCTACTTCTGCCCTCGCTTTGGGAGCTCAATCTTTAGATACACCATCAAAAATAACTTCTTTAGAGGGTTGTTCCAATACTTTAAACATAGCTAAAACCCAACTTGAAAATTTCAATCTTGATTCGGTGCAACTTATTCCTACAGAATTTTCAAATTATTTGAATACTCAAGGAAAACAACAAAATTGGAAACTCATTTATTTCGATGGCAATCATTCTAAAACAGCAACCTTAGCTTATTTCGAAACATTGCTCTCAACCGTTACCAATGACAGTGTTTGGATTTTTGACGACATTCATTGGTCGAAAGACATGGAAGAAGCCTGGAGAATAATACAAAAACATCCCAAAGTAACCGTAACCATAGACACCTTTCAATGGGGAATGGTTTTCTTTAGACAAGAACAATTGAAAGAACATTTCATAATTAATCCCAAAAGAAGCCTTAGTTCCTACCTATTTAAAAAAATTAAAATCTAATTGTAACAAATTACTTGCTTTTTCTACTTATGTGTAGTTAAGAATTCAACTTTCTGAGTTCAAAATTCTAAATTCAAATTTAAGATGGCACAACCAATCATTGAAATAAAAGGCATTACAAGAGATTTTCCATTAGGTGATGAAACCATTCATGTGTTAAAAGGAATTGATTTAACTATTAACAAAGGGGAATATGTAGCATTAATGGGGCCATCAGGTTCAGGAAAATCTACCTTAATGAATCTTTTAGGTTGCTTAGACACACCTACTTCAGGAAGTTATGTACTGAATGGAAAATTAGTGAGTCAAATGCACGATGATGAATTGGCAGAAATTCGTAACAAAGAAATTGGCTTCGTTTTCCAAACTTTCAATTTAATGCCTAGAACCACAGCTTTAGATAATGTAGCATTACCTATGGTGTATGCTGGTTTTTCAAAATCGGAAAGAAACGAAAGAGCTACTGAAGTTCTAACGCAAGTAGGCCTTGCTGATCGTATGGATCACAAACCCAATCAGTTATCTGGTGGTCAAAGACAACGTGTAGCCGTAGGTCGTGCTTTGGTAAACAAACCTGCCATTATTTTAGCCGATGAACCCACTGGAAACTTAGACAGTAAAACTTCGGTAGAAATAATGAATCTTTTCAATGAAATTCATGCCAAAGGAAATACCGTTATTTTGGTAACACACGAAGAAGATATTGCTGCGTATGCACACCGAATCATTCGTTTACGAGACGGACTTATTGAAAGTGACAATCTAAATAAATAGAAATATGAAATTCAAAGCTTTTTTTATAATAGGAATTTTAACTGTTAGCATTTCACAAATTCTTACGCATTATTTTCAATTAAACGACTTTACCAATGGTTTGTTAATAGGAACGGGATTAGGACTTTTATTGTTAGCGCTATTGCAAAAAAACAAAACCGCAAAAAGTTAATTTTAGAAGCGAATGGCTTGGTTTATATCGACTATCCTTTTTCCTGCCATTCCAAGTAGTCCCGAAAAAATCGGGAGCTACTTTCTACTGTCAGGGCTAGTTATTTTTCCATTTCTTCATTTGTCAGGAACTCCTTATCTTTGGAAAACAAAAATAAATCCATGACAAAAATTGCGCAACTTACTTGCAATAACAAACATCTTACCTATATATATAATTTTATAAATCTCTAGTTAGAACACATGAAAAAAAAATCTTTATCAGCATTATTTTTTTTAATTAGTTTCATTTCCATTGCGCAAAATCAATTTGAATGGAAACAAGAATCAAAAAATGGTTATACATACAAATATGTTACCAACGATCCCGTTAAAGCAAGATTTTATACTTTAAAAAACGGGTTGACCGTAATTTTAAGCCCAACGAAGAAAGATCCTAGAATTCAAGCCTATGTTGCTATAAAAGCTGGGAGTAAAACTGACCCTGCTACTAATACAGGTTTAGCACATTATTTAGAACACATGCTATTTAAAGGAACAGACAAATATGGTAGTCTGGATTGGGAAAAAGAAAAAATTGAATTAGAAAAAATTGATGCATTATATGAGCAGTATAATAAATCGAAAGATGATACAGTAAGAAAAGAAATTTATAAAAAAATAGATTCAATTTCTGGTGTAGCTAGTAAATATGCCATTGCAAATGAATATGACAAAATGATGTCTGCTATGGGTGCGCAAGGAACAAATGCATTTACTTCTTTTGAACAAACTGTTTATACAGATGATGTACCAAGTAGTGCTATCGATAAATATTTAGCAGTTCAAGCGGAACGATTTAGAAATCCTGTTTTTAGAATTTTTCATACCGAATTAGAGGCTGTATACGAAGAAAAAAACAGAAGCTTAGATAGTGATTCTGAAAAAGTCTTTGATGAATTATTCAGTAATTTATTCAAAAAACACAATTATGGTTTACAAACAACTATTGGAACGATTGAGCATTTAAAAAATCCATCTTTGATTGAAATCAGAAAATATTTTAACAAATATTATGTCCCTAATAACATGGGAATAATTATTTCAGGTGATTTTAATCCGGATGAACTTATTGTCAAAATAGACAAAGCTTTTTCATATATGCAACCAAAAGCATTTGAAAAATATACTTTTCAACAAGAAGAGCCTCTTACCCATCCTATCATAAAAGAAGTGGTTGGTCCAGATGCTGAAAGCGTAACAATTGGTTTTAGATTACCTGGAAATAAAGACAAAGATGTTCTTTTAGCCGATTTAGTAGGTAAAATATTAACGAATGGTAAAACAGGTTTACTAGATCTTAATTTGGTAAAAAAACAACGCTTATTAAGAGCAAGTGCTTTTACTTACACTTTAATTGATCACGGTATTTTATATTTCTACGCTGCTCCTACTGAAGGACAGTCACTTGATGAAGTAAAAAAATTAGTTTTAAATGAAATTGAAAACTTAAAAAATGGAAAATTTGATGACAATCTAATTACTGCTATTATTAACAACATTAAAAAAGAAAAAATTTACGAAAGTGAAAAATATTCTAATCGAGCAAGTGTATTAATGGATGCCTTTACTTCTGAATTAGATTGGAAAAATCAAGTTGCCTACATCAATAACTTATCAACAATTAAAAAGGAAGATATTGTAAATTTTGCAAATAAGTATTTAAAAGATAATTATGTTGCCATTTTAAAGAAAAAAGGAGAAAGTCAACTTACTGAAAAAATCGAAAAACCACAAATAACTCCAGTTGAAACTAACGCAGATAAACAATCTGAATTTGTTAAAAGCATAGATAATATAGCTAGTAATAATTCAAAACCTGTTTTTTTAGACTTTAATAAAGACATTCAAAAATCTAAAATAGGTGCTGCCGAATTGCTTACTGTACAAAACAAAGACAATCAGATTTTTCGTTTAAGATATCGTTATAAAATAGGAACTCTAAATGATTTAAAACTAGCATTAGCTTCTCAGTATATTCAATTTTTAGGAACAAATACTATGTCGTCAGAAGAAATCGCAAAAGCTTTTTATAATATTGCTTGTAATTTTTATGTAAGAACTGGTGAAGAATATACAACTGTCTATATTGAAGGATTACAAGAAAATTTTGAAAAAGCGGTAAAACTTTACGAAGAAACTATTGCTAATTTACAAGCCGATGAAGAAGCTTTAAAAGGGTTAATTGCCAGAAATCTTAAAGCTAGAAACGATAGCAAATCCAATAAAAGATCTATTCTTCAAGGATTAACGAGTTATGCAATGTATGGACCCGAAAATAAATTTAATTACAACCTTTCTAATGAAGAATTGACACAAATTACTTCAAAAGAATTAATTGAACGTATTAAAAAAATAAATAATTACGAACAAACTATTATATATTACGGCCCAATTGAAATTAATACAATTGCAAGTCAGTTAAAAAAACTTCATAAGGTGCCAACCCAATTTTCAACTCCTAATCCTAAAAAAGAATTTGTACAAATCCAACAAAATAAAAATCAAGTATTATTTACAAATTATGACATGGTTCAATCTGAAACGAGATGGATTAGAAATACAGAAAAATACAATTTAAATAAAGAAGCTTTAGTTAACGTATTTAATAATTATTTTGGTGGCGGTATGGGTTCACTAGTTTTCCAAACGATAAGAGAAAGTAAAGCCTTAGCATACAGCACATATGGATATTACGTTACTCCTCAAAAAAGCAATGAAGACTATTATTACATTGGATATGTAGGAAGCCAAGTTGACAAATTTAAAGAAGCCACTTCTAGTATGAATGAATTGTTAAATAACACCCCTCAAATAAGTGGTAATTTGGAATTAGCAAAAAATCAAGTGAGAAAAGATATTGAAACACAAAGAATAACACAAGATGATATCATTTTTACTTATTTAAATGCAAAAGATTTAGGGGTTGATAAAGACATAAGAAAAGATATCTATCAAACTGTTACTAAAATTAATATGGATGATTTAGTTACTTTTGAAAAAAATCTCCTTGCTAACAAACCTTATACATATGCCATTGTTGCATCAGAAAAAAATATTTCTATGGAAGAAATGAATAAGTTAGGAGAAGTAAAAATTCTAACTTTAAATGAAATTTTTGGATTTTAAAGTTTTCATTCAATTTATAATTAAAAAAGGCTATTCATTGAATAGCCTTTTTTAATTATATCATAACATTCTCTTATCTTTGGAAAACAAAAATTAATCCATGACAACAATTGCACTGCTCACTTGCGATAAATTACCTGACTTAAAACCATCCGACCAACAACTTATTCCTGAATTAAAAAAGCATAATATAGAAGCCCGTGCTGCTATTTGGGATAATCCAAAAGAAGATTGGACGCAGTATGCTTATCTCGTTTTTAGAAATACATGGGATTATTATGAAAAAGAAGAAGCATTCAATCAATGGCTTACTAAAATAGAACATCTAGGTATTCCTACACTTAATTCATTGGAAGTTATTCAACAAAACAAGCACAAGTTCTACTTACAAGAATTGGAACAAAAAGGAATTACTATTTTACCCACCTTTTTTCAGAATAAAACAGTTCATCTCGATTTAAGAAATACCATTCCAACACATTGGGAAAAAATAGTTATCAAACCTGCTTTTTCTGCGGGTTCTTATTTAACCAAAGTATTCGAACCAAGTGAAATAGAACAAATCGAAGAAGAATATCAAATAATTGCTCAAGAAAAAGAATTATTGTTACAGGAATTTCAACCTGAAATTACTTCCTTAGGTGAAACCTCTTTTATTTTTTTTAACAAAGAATTTTCTCATGCGGTCAATAAAAAACCAGCTGCAAATGATTTTAGAATACAAGTACAATTTGGGGGCCAATACACTTTAGTACAGCCTTCAGAATCTTTGATACAGCAAGCGCAAGAAATTGTCAATCAATTTCCAGAACCATTACTATATGCACGTGTTGATGGAATTGTAAAAAACAACACCATTCACTTAATGGAAGTAGAATGCATCGAACCCGATTTGTATTTTGATTATGCTCCAAACGCATTGCAAAAATTCACTCAGGCAATAGTGCAATTAATTCAGTAAATTTGAAAATAAAATGAAACTATTTTACTTAGTTGGAATTTTAGCATTTTTGTACATTGTATTACGATTGATACAAAAAAAGAAATCAAAAAATTTAAATCATAGAAAGCCGTTTCAAATTGCTTATAACAAAAACAAAGACAAACAAAAAAACTAGAATCTTAATTTCAACTTTAAAAATCAGGTTTCTAAATTCTAAATTCTTATGAAAGTATATACTAAAACAGGAGATAAAGGAACAACAGCACTTTTCGGTGGCACACGAGTGCCTAAACACCATATTCGTATTGAAAGTTATGGTACAGTTGATGAATTAAATTCTCACATTGGATTAATCCGTGATCAAGAGATACAGTCACACTACAAAACTGTTTTAATTGAAATTCAAGACCGTCTTTTTACTTTGGGAGCTATTTTAGCAACACCACCGGAAAAAGAAACCTTAAAGAATGGCCAACCTCGTTTGCAACAATTAGGTATCGAAGAAAGCGATATCGAATATTTGGAAAAAGAAATAGACACCATGGAAGAAAATCTTCCTCCTATGACACACTTTGTATTACCAGGCGGACACACTACTGTGTCATATTGTCATATTGCGAGATGTGTTTGCCGTCGAGCGGAACGTTTAGTGACGCATTTGAATGACATAGAACCAACAGATACCTATGTTATGAAATACTTAAACCGACTTTCTGACTATCTTTTTGTACTGGCACGAAAGTTGTCCTACGATGTAAAGGCTGAGGAAGTAAAATGGATACCTAGGAAGTAGTTTTTTAGTATTCAGTCTCTGATAAACCGTAACGCTACTATACAATTCGTAGTTTAAAAAACGAATTAAAAAATAGTAAAAAAGACTTACGAATTACTTAAAAAAAAGACGTTCTTATAAATAATAAAAAATAAATCAAAAAAAACTTGATTTTTTAAGTTAAAAAATTATTTTTGCATAAATTTAAATCGATAGAAAAATGTATTGGACATTAGAACTAGCATCCTATTTAAGTGATGCTCCTTGGCCTGCTACCAAAGACGAACTTATCGACTACGCAATCAGAACAGGTGCTCCTCTTGAAGTTGTGGAGAACCTTCAATCAATTGAAGATGAGGGCGAAATCTATGAATCTATGGAGGAAATTTGGCCTGATTATCCAACTGACGAGGATTATCTTTGGAACGAGGATGAGTATTAAAAAATAAAATAACAACATTTAAAAAGTCTCACATTGAGGCTTTTTTTTGTAAATTTACACACCTAATTTTTGAATAAAAATTATTATGAGTTTAATTAATTCTATATTAAAAACTTTTGTGGGAGATAAATCTCAAAAAGACGTAAAAGCCATACAACCACTTATTAACAAAGTTAAAACCTTTGAAACTGCACTAGCTTCTTTATCGCACGATGAATTGAGAGCTAAAACCACTGAATTCAAAGAAAAGATAAAAGTTGCTCGCGCTGAAAAAGACAGTAAAATTGAAGCTTTAAAAGTAGAAGCTGAAAACACTACAGATATTGATAAAAGAGAAGACATTTATACTGAAATTGATGCTCTAGAAAAAGAAGCCTATGAAATTTCTGAAAATGTATTAAATGAGTTACTTCCAGAGGCTTTTGCTGTATTGAAAGAAACTGCAAAACGTTTTAAAGATAATACTTCTATTACTGTAACAGCAACCGCAAAAGACAGAGAATTATCTGCTACAAAACCTTACATTAGTATAGAAGGAGAGCATGCTAGTTGGGCAAACTCATGGGATGCAGCTGGAAAAGCCATTACTTGGGACATGATTCATTATGATGTTCAGCTCATTGGTGGTGTGGTGTTACATCAAGGTAAAATTGCCGAAATGCAAACGGGTGAAGGGAAAACTTTAGTAGCTACTTTGCCACTTTATTTAAATGCATTAACTGGTAATGGGGTTCATTTGGTTACCGTAAATGATTACTTAGCAAAACGTGATAGTACTTGGAAAGCACCTCTTTTTGAGTTCCATGGATTAACTGTAGATTGTATTGACAATCACCAACCCAATACAGCAGCAAGAAGAAAAGCTTACAATGCAGATATTACTTATGGAACAAATAACGAATTTGGATTCGATTATTTAAGAGATAATATGGCGCATTCACCTGAAGATTTAGTACAAAGAAAGCACAATTATGCTATTGTAGATGAGGTGGATTCTGTATTAATCGATGACGCGCGTACACCTTTAATTATTTCAGGACCCGTACCACAAGGAGATCGTCATGAATTTAACGAATTAAAACCAAAAGTTGACAACTTAGTTTCTTTACAAAGAAAATTAGCTACAGACTGTCTTACAGAGGCTAAAAAACTAATAAAAGAAGGCAATACCAAAGATGGTGGTTTCTACTTATTACGTTCCTATAGAGCGATTCCAAAAAACAAAGCATTAATTAAATTCTTATCGGAAGAAGGAATCAAACAATTGCTTCAAAAAACGGAAAATCATTACATGGCAGATAACAATCGTGAAATGCCAAAAGTAGACGAAGCATTATATTTTGTAATTGAAGAGAAAAACAATCAAGTAGAATTAACTGATAACGGTATTAAATTCCTTTCTCAAGATACAGATGAACATTTCTTTGTTTTACCGGATATTGGTACTGAAATTGCAAAAATTGAAAAACAAAACTTATCTACCGAAGAAGAAGCAGAAAAAAGAGAGGAATTATATAAAGACTTTTCTGTTAAATCAGAACGTATTCATACGTTAACTCAATTGCTAAAAGCGTATACTTTATTTGAAAGAGATACAGAATATGTAATCATGGATAATAAAGTTATGATTGTTGACGAGCAAACGGGCCGTATCATGGATGGCCGTCGTTATTCTGATGGATTACACCAAGCAATTGAAGCCAAAGAAAACGTAAAAATTGAAGCCGCAACACAAACTTTTGCAACAGTAACCTTACAGAATTATTTCCGTATGTATAGCAAACTTGCTGGTATGACAGGTACTGCAGTTACAGAAGCGGGTGAGTTTTGGGAAATTTATAAATTAGACGTAGTTGAAATCCCAACAAACAGGCCTATTGCCAGAAAAGACAAAGAAGATTTAATTTATAGAACTGTTCGTGAAAAATTCAATGCCGTAATTGAAGATGTAGTTGGTTTATCACAAGCAGGTCGCCCAGTATTAATAGGTACAACTTCTGTTGAAATTTCGGAATTATTAAGCCGAATGTTAAAAATCAGAAATATTCCGCACAATGTATTGAATGCTAAAATGCATAAAAGTGAGGCTGAAATTGTTGCAGAAGCTGGAAAACCAGGTGTAGTAACCATTGCAACCAACATGGCGGGTCGTGGTACCGATATTAAATTATCTGATGAAGTTAAAAAAGCGGGTGGTTTGGCGATTATTGGTACAGAACGTCATGATTCAAGACGTGTAGACCGTCAGTTAAGAGGTCGTGCTGGTCGTCAAGGAGATGTTGGTAGTTCTCAATTCTATGTATCTTTAGAAGACAATTTAATGCGTTTATTTGGTTCTGAAAGAGTAGCCAAAGTAATGGATAGAATGGGATTAAAAGAAGGTGAAGTGATTCAACATTCTATGATGACCAAATCTATCGAAAGAGCTCAGAAAAAAGTAGAAGAAAACAATTTTGGTGTTCGTAAACGTTTATTAGAATATGATGATGTTATGAACGCACAACGTGAAGTAGTTTACAAACGCCGTCGCCACGCTCTTGAAGGAGAACGTTTGAAAGTAGATATTGCAAACATGATGTATGACACTTGTGAAGTGATTGTACAAAACAATAAAGCTGCTGGTGATTTTAAAAATTATGAATTTGAATTAATTCGTTATTTCTCAATTAGCGCACCTATTACTGCTGAAGAATTTACAAAATTACAAGAACGTGATATCATTGGTAAAACCTATAAAGCAGTTTTAGACCACTACACAGATAAAACAGAGCGCAATACGAAAGAAGCTTTCCCTGTGATTAAAAATGTGTATGAAAACAACAACGGTCAGTACGAAAGAATTGTAGTACCTTTTACAGATGGTATTAAATCTTTAAATGTGGTTACCAATTTAGAAAAAGCATATACTTCTGAAGCAAAATCCTTATTAACAGATTTTGAAAAAAATGTATCACTTGCTATTATTGATGAGGCTTGGAAAAAACACTTACGCAAAATGGACGAACTAAAACAGTCCGTTCAATTAGCTGTTCACGAGCAAAAAGATCCTTTACTTATCTATAAATTTGAAGCATTTAATTTATTCAAACGTATGATGGATGAAGTAAATAAAGAAGTAATTTCATTCTTATTTAAAGCGGATTTACCTTCTCAAAATGCCAATACTATTAGTGAAGCGAAAGAAGTAAAAAGAAAAGAAAATTACACTGAAAGTAAAGAAGAAGTTTTGAACAGTGATGAATTGGCTGCTAGAAATAGAGAAGCGGGTCAACAAACTCAAAATCGTCCTCAAGTTACGGAAACTATTGTGAGAGAAACTCCAAAAATCAACCGTAATGACACTGTTACTATCAAACACGTTATGAGTGGCAAAACGGAAACCATGAAATTTAAAAAAGCAGAAAACTTAATCGCTTCTGGTGAGTGGGTTTTAGCACAATAATTCTTTAAAACTAAGTTAAAAACATCCTCAATTCCATTCAGAGTTGAGGATTTTTTTATCTTTGAGAAAATCATATAAAATGAAAACCAAAATAACATTATTTATTGTTTTATTTTTTATCTCTTTTTCAAACTTTTCACAAGACATGAAAAGTTTAAAAAAAGAAGTATTCAAAACATACACAGCAACGACTTCCATGGACTATGATGCAATATTTGACACAACATATCCAAAAGTATTTGACATTATTCCTAAAGAGTCAATGAAAGAAATGTTTGAGCAGATGATGGATAATGAACAGTTCACAATTCAACTGGTTGAAGTTGAACCTAATTTTTCATTTGGTGAAATTAAAACGATTGGTACACAAAAATTCTGTCTAATAGACCATGACAACGTGATGATGATGAAGTTTAAAACTCCTATGGAAGATGCAGAAGCAATGACTGATATTTTTAAAAAATCTATGGATGCTATGAATGTAACCTTTGATAAGGAGAAAAACGAATTTAAAATTGAAATGCGATCAACCCTTATAGCTGTTTCTGACGAATTAACTGGTAATCAATGGAAATTTTTAAATAAAGACAAAGAAAATCAACTATTTAATATGATTTTTGATGAAAAAATAAAAACAGAATTAGGTTTATAATATGACAAACGAGATTACGTATTCCAGTTTCTTTAAAAAAGTTAAAGATAGTATTGCTGAAGGAACTTTCGCTAAATTAACGTTAGCTAAAACCATTGGTAAACCCGAATTACAAAATATTTATATAAAATTAATCGTAGAAGAAAATACTTTAAAATTTATTTTAACAAAAAAAATCTATGATGGAGAAAAAAAAGAAATTACTTCTGTACATGATTTGGAAAATTTAGAAAGTGAAGTAACACCTTATTTAACAAATCCATTTCTAACTGCCTTACTGTTTACTATAGAAGAGGACGTTACGATGAAAATTAATAAGAAAAAAGTAGCCAGTATTATAGAACAGCCTCCAACATTTAAAAATGCTGATCCGATTTTAATTGAATATTTAAACGCGTAAAAAAAGTCCAATTTAAAATTGGACTTTTTTTATGTTCATATAATTTAAAAAACTCTTACGAGATTAAATCCAAAGTAAATATCTCCTTTCGACCAATTTCCTAAACCATGCGCTAAATAACCTGTTTCATTCATTGCTTGTGCATTGGTAAAATGCAATTGAAAAATATGTCCACCGGTTTCGATATCTACACCAACAGAAATAGGGTTATGTGCCAATGAACTTGCCGATCTATTCAAATGCGCTGCATAATCCATAGTCAATGCAACACGATTGGAAATTTTATACCTTCCTCCTGCTCCAATAGCATATTGACTGTTATCTTGATAATCGCTCACAACATAATTTTCATGAAAAAAAGTTGGTGCTAATTCAAGTGACAAGCGATCCGAAAACTTTCTAGAAATTAAAAGTTGCGTAGTATAATTCAAACGATTTGTAAACGTCAATTTAGGTAATAACTCCTTATCTAATTCTGTATTTACAACCACACTACTAAAACCAACAATAGTTACTGGAAAACCATTCTCAATCTGTGACTGTAATCTATATTTCACAGCTCCTTCATACGATTTTTGAAACCCACTTCTCGAAGCATGAACCGTTAACCAATCATTTACTCCGTATAAAAACTTAATTTGTGTATTGGCATCGTCCAACCCAAAAAAGGTGTCAATTCCATTCTTAATTGTTCCAAAACGATGCGAAACAATAAAGTAAAAATCTCCTTTTGCAGCTAATTTGGTAGATTCTAAATTAACAATTTTTAGAGATTTGAAAGCAGATGTTACTTGTACCTCAGTAGAATCGGTATCAATTTCAGAAAGTAAATCATCTTGTGCCTGTAAACAAAACGGCAACAGCAGAACAAATAAAAACTTTTTCATAGATTTTTAGCAATTTATTTAATTAAAGAGGCTTGATCCATTTTGAACTCATCTAAAAGCTCATCATAACCAATAAATCTCCCTTTTATTGTAATCGTTTGACCTTTCTCAATTTCTTGATTGGTTTTTTCCAAAAGTGTAGCCGATAAAACCTCATCCATTACTATCAAGTTCGATTCCGTGTCAATAGAAGTAACTTTACCATTAATAGCAATTGTTTTATCCAAATATTTTTCATTAGCTTGAGTTTCATCTGCAGCAAACTCAGTCATTAATGTTCCCACTGTAATGGAAAAACTTGCTTCTTCTTTACTAATATCTCTATGACTTTTGTAAATATAATTGTATCCAAAAACACCTGCTAAAACGAGGATTACAAGTATTAAAATCCATTTATTTCTTTTCATAATGTTATTTGTTTTTAACAAAAATAGAATAAAATTTTTATCTCTATCTTAAAAAAACTATTTTTACTATAATAAATTTCAAATGCTATGAAAAAAAAATCAGTTTTATTACTGTCTGTATTGACAGTTCTTCTTTTAAGCTGTGCCAATGATTCTGAATCCGATTTAAGTGAACCTGTAAAACTAGAAGTTGTCACTTATGATAATTATGTAAAAAATGTGGTTAGTGAAAACTGCTTATTTTGTCATACAAGTCCGCCTCAAAATGGAGCACCGATGCAACTTACTACTTATGAAGATGTAAAAAATGCCGTTATAAATAGAGGTTTATTAGACAGAATATCTAGTTTTGACCCTAACTTTTCAATGCCTTTTGGAGGACCAAGATTACCTCAAACCACTATAGATGCTATGAAAAAATGGTATACCGATGGATTGCTTGAACAATAAAAAACAACTGATATGAAAAAAACAATTCTAATTGCATACTTATTATGTATCACATTATTAGGCTTTTCTCAAGAAAAAAAATCGACCAAAACAGGTGAAATTACTTTTGAAGCCTCTGTTCCTTCTTTTGAAGAAGTAAAAGCTACAAACAAAGGAGTTTCTTGTATTTTAAATACGCAAACTGGTGACATTGCTTCATTGGCTTTAGTGAAAGGATTTCGTTTTAAAGTAGCTTTAATGGAAGAACACTTTAATGAAAATTACATTGAAAGTAGTAAATATCCAAAAGCTATTTTTAAAGGAAAAATTGAAAACTTTGATGTGTCTAAATTAACTGAAAAGGAACAAAAATTTACAATCAACGGAACTTTAGAATTACATGGTAAAACCAAAAATATTGTTTCTATTGCTATGATAAAAAAATCGGGAAACACGATTATTATAGACAATACATTTACTGTTAAACCGGAAGACTTTGATATTAAAATACCAAGTGTGGTAAGTCAGAAAGTAGCTAAGACAGTCGATGTAAGCTGTCATTTTAGTCTGTAACTAATTAAAATAGTACTAAAAAAGACAACAAACTATCATTGGTTTGTTGTCTTTTTTATTGTGGTTTTATTCTTTTTATAAATCGGAATAAAATAACTTAAGGTATAATTAAATCCTGCACCAAACTTTCCGTCATAGGTTCTGTTAAATCCAGGAATATAAAGATTATCAAAATTTTCTGGTTTCTTATTCGATACCAAATAGTTTAATCGTAAAGAAAAACCTAAATACACATTATTAAACATCTTCGCTTTTACGCCTCCTACCACTTCAATCCAACTCGCATTTAGTCCACTAAATTTTTGATTGGGATATACCGTATTCATTCCGTAAAAATTTGTTGGGTCGTAAATTTTATACGAATTCAATTGTTGACTAAAAGTACTAACTCCATAACGTAGTCCAATGTGAATTAAATTCTCCATATCTAGCCAGTTTTCATAAGAATTAAAATCAAAACCGGCTTTAAAATAGGTACCACTAGCGGTAAAATTAAATCGGTCGTCGTCTACCGTTTTTTCTTCATTCCCAATTTCACCAGCAATGTAAAATTTCTTCGTCAAACGATATGCTGCTTCTACTTCCAATCCTTTATAATTATCATCATAAAAAGACTTTGCCAAACGATGCAAATCGACACCCACACGCAAACCATATCGTTCAGGATATTTTTGAATAGTATCTTGTGCACTCATTTGCATTGAAACACAAAGAATCGTAAGACTAAAAATATATTTTAACATGAGTTTCGTTTTCATTAGTTACTGAGTAATCTACAATCCCTCCTACTTGAATCCAATTTGTTGTTTTTTCAAAACCATCCGTAGCATTTAATTCAAAAATAGTTTTATAACCACAAGCTCTTGAAATATAAATATCTTCCTTAGAATAATTAAACCTAACAAAGTCAGTTATATCATTAGATACATCATCATCAGAACCATTCAAAATAAGTTTAAATCTTACTGTATTTTCATTTTGAAATGTTTTTAATGGAATCAAAATTTTAGTACCTGAAGCAGTTGTTAAAGTATCACTAATTCCTTCATCTGCATCATTAACTTCAAAATATTTTAAATTTGTCACACTTTTAGCTACATCAGGATTTACAGCATCATAAAATTCAATTACTACTCTAGGAGTTGTAGGGGTACTTTCTGCACATAAATCATCTTTTTCACAATTCCAAAAAGAAAGTAAAACCAATATTATAAGTACTATTACGCTTATTTTTTTCATGGCATCAATTTAGTCTTTTATTATCTTTTTTCCAAAAGTACAACATTCTCAACATGATGTGTTTGCGGGAACATATCCACAGGTCGTACACGTACTACTTTGTACAACTCATCTAGCAACGCTAAATCTCTCGCTTGAGTAGCACTATTACAACTCACATACACCACACGTCTTGGAGCAATTTTTAAAATTTGTGCTACTACATCTTTATGCATTCCATCTCGAGGTGGATCAGTAATAATAACATCTGGATGACCGTGAGTTGCAATAAATGTATCATTAAATACATTTTTCATATCACCCACAAAGAACTCGCAATTTGTAATTTGATTGCGTTTCGCATTTTCTTTGGCATCTGCAATGGCTTCAGGAACAGCTTCTACTCCAATAACTTTTTTCGCTTTTTTGGAAACAAATTGGGCAATCGTTCCTGTTCCTGTATATAAGTCATACACTAGTTCTTCTCCAGTTAAACCAGCAAAATCTCTAGTAATTTTATACAATTCGTAAGCTTGTTCGGAATTGGTTTGGTAAAAAGATTTGGCATTAATACTAAAATGCAACCCTTCCATTTCTTCTAAAATGTAGTCTCTTCCTTTGTAAAGCTTAATATCCTGATCGTAAATGGTATCATTTGGTTTGCCATTTATTACATACAATAAGGACGTAATTTCGGGAAAACGTTCGGCTAAAAAGTCTAATACTAATTCTCTTTGTGCTTTATCTTCTTTAAAAAACTGAATCAAGACCATGATTTCACCCGTAGAAGCGGTACGAATCATTAACGTACGTAACAAACCTTCTTGCGCTCTTGGATTATAAAACTCTAAATCATTCGCCACTGCAAATGCTTTAATTTCATTTCGAATGGCATTAGAAGGATCTTGTTGTAAATGACATTTTTCAATATCTAAAATTTTATCCCACATTCGTGGAATATGAAAACCTAAAGCATTTTTATGTTCAAAAGTAGCACCACTTCTCACCTCTTCATCTGTCATCCAACGCGAATTAGAAAAACCAAATTCCATTTTATTGCGATAGAAAAATTGCTTTTCAGAACCTAAGATAGGTTCGAATTCTGGCATTTCAATTTTACCAATGCGTTTGAGATTGTTGTATACTTCTTGATTTTTATAGAACAATTGTTTGTCGTAGTTCATATTTTGCCATTTGCAACCACCACAAGCCCCAAAATGTTGGCAAACCGCTTCCACTCTATCTTCAGAAAATTGATGAATGACTGTTGCTTTACCTTCATAATAGGCTTTTCTTTTCTTCATGGTTTGCACATCTACCACATCACCTGGAACTACATTAGGTATAAAAATTACCTTACCATCTGGAGCTTTTGCTACCGATACGCCTTTTGCACCTGCATCAAGGACTTTTACGTTTTCGAATACGATTCGTTCTGTTCTCTTTTTTCCCATAGCGCAAAAATAAAGTATTGCGTACATTTATAGATATAGTTTAAGAAAAAAATATCGTTTTTTATTATTTTATCCAAATAGCATCTTTAAAGAGATTCCTTTTAACGAAATAAGGTATAAACCAAATTTAAGTATGCTTACTACAAATTACGTTTTGCTTATTATGAATCGAGTTTCGTTTACTATGTAATAAATGATGCTAACTATGAATCGAGTTTCGTTTACTATGAATTAGATAATGCATACTATGTATTAAGTTTTGCTTACTATGAATTAGATAATGCTTATTAGTAATTGAGTTTCGTTTACTATGAATTAGATGATGCTTACTATGTATTAAGTTTGGTTTATTAGTAATCGAGTTTGGTTTATTACTTATTTAATTTGGTTTAAACCAAAACTATTACTCTTTAAAATTTTTAAAAAAGTTAGAATAAATAATACTGTTTAAAAATAGATTATAAGGAAAACTACATTTTCCAAAACTGAATTAAAAAATAAAACCCGACAAGTAAGAGTACCTATCGGGTTTTAAAGTAAAAAGAGAATTTTCTATTTAGAATATAATTTTCTTGGTGATGCTTTTGCCTTCTTTAGTTTGTGCTTTAATCAATAAAACTTGATTTTTCCTTGGAATGCCTTCAATTACAACCGAAGTTTGACGAATACTTTCTTTTTGCCATACTAATTTTCCTGTAATTTCATACACCGCTACCGATTCCATTTCGTCAGCATAATCAAGTATTAGATCATTAGGATTTGTTTTCACATTTAATTCTGGTTGGTTTTCAAATTGGCTTTTAGCCAAAGTATTACAACCATAGGTATAACTTACTACTAGTTTTGGTGCTTTGGCAGAACCTCCTTCAAAAGAATCTGCGACACGTTTGGCAGCAGTATTGGTCAAACTAACCCCCTTTCCTTTTATTTTAAAAGCAATGGCATTACCATTTTGCCAATTGGATTTATTGACACAATATTGTACTAAATTCTTCAAAGAAGGGGTACGTTGTCCGGCTCCACTTTGATTGGTTGTTGGCCAAGCTACGGGAGACCAACTCACCGTTGTTCCATAGTAGTTTCTCGAACTTACTCCATACGATAAAGCTTCTACATATTCTGCTGCATCGCTTGTATTTTCAACTGCAATTTCTAATTCACAAGTAGCACTATTGGCTTCGTCTACCGTAAATTGAATGTAAGCACTATTGATAATTGCTCCTTGAGGAATACGAATATTTACAAATCGCAATCCGATATTTTGATATAACAATCCGTTATAACTGTCATACGTTAATTCCAAATCAGAACTATCAGTATACAACCTTCCATCTTGGGCTTCTTCCACATCATCATCTCCTGTAAGAATAGAGAAAGTTTCCGTGTTGGTAAAGTTTTCTACATAAATATACTTTTCTATTGATGCTGTTCTATTCGTTGTATCAGTAACTACAACGGTTATCGTTTGTGTACCTGCTGCAAAATTATAGTTAAAAGCATAAGGAGCAGTAACATCAGAAGCTACATAATTTCCATTTATATACAATTTTGCATCTACAATTCCTCCTCCATCTTCAATTACATTGACATTTATAGCAATATTATTTCCGTCATCATAACATTGTCCGTTAGTAATCGATGACAATGCAATTTCAGGTGCTGCTTGATAGGTATTCTTAAAAATTTCGACTACAGCTCCATTACTAGGATTCCACACATCTAAATTGGCTGGTAACACAAACGGATTAGAATTGGACACTGACCCAACCGTATCTGCATTGTCAATTTTAATCGTTCTAGCTTCAATTTTATTTTGGTCAACAAAAATCAATTTGAATTGGTTGAAAGACCCAGAATTTCTAGTCCAACTTTTATTGTCGTCATTAGCTCTTAAAGGTGCACCCCAACACCCTTCACCAAGATAAACGGTTCCGTTATTATCATCTCTTACAAAACCTTCGTCATTACCCGATTGTGTGGATGGTTTTAAAGGCCAAGTGGATTTTACTGTATGCGAGTCGCAATCAATCACCATTCGTACTTCATTATTGTAAAAAGTTTGTGCCCAAGCATTGTACACGCTTGTACCTTCCGATTTCGCAGCATTATGAGGTCGCATCGGTTTATGGTATTGTGCACCTTTCCAAATCACATTGCTATGATTTTGCAAATCGTTGTTTAACCAAGTATTTTGATTTCCCGTTACTGAAATTTCAGAGTTTAAAGAATACATACGTATTAAATTAGCACCAAATGTGATGGCATAATACGAATCGGAAGTAGGAGTATCGAATAAATTATAAATGGTAGAAGCACCTTCATGGTTTCCTCTAGCAGGAATAATAGGAAACATTCTCCCGTCTGAAGCGATGGTTAATTGCCAATCGTCAAACCATTCTTTCCATTGTGCATCATTATCACTATCTGTCATGTCACCACCAAAAAAAACAGCATGTGGTTTTAATTTGGCTACTAATTTATTTGCTTTTTGACGAGGTGTTCTATTGTTTCTAGAATCACCACCTGCAATAAAAGACAAACGACTCAAATCATTAGGTGCTGTTTTAAACCAAAAACGCTGACTTGTTCCCTGACTGTCTTTGATTACAAAATAATAAGCTGTATTTGCAGATAAACCTGTTATTCTAGCAAATTGATTATTCATACCTCTATAAGAAATGGAGCGATTTACGGTTTTAGTATTAGGATAGGAATTCCAATTGGTTCCAAAATCGGTTGTACCATAATACACCGTTGGATTAGTACCAGAAATTTGATTCCATGCAATTGTAATGGTGGAACTTGGGTTATCCGATAAGATAATACGGTACTTGTCATTGCTACTAAACCCCGTAAGATAGCTTAACAATAAAAATAAAAGGTAACTTTTTTTCATGACTGTTCTATTTGTTTGCAACGTAAAAATAGTTGGATTGAGAGAACTAAATATGCATTGAAAAAAACTTAATGATTTTATAATAATCTTAAAAATTATTTAACAAAATAGACATATTTCAATAATGTTTTAGAAAAATCAAAAGTGTATCATTGCTTTCAAAAAAACAATGAATTCTAAAAGTATTTTTGTTCTTAAACTATCTGTAGTAACCATTTTCATAGCAAGAGCGTATCAACATTTTTTTTGGGATGTTCCTTACAGAGCTATTTTATGGTATGAAAACCTCATGCGTCCGATTCTCAGTTGGTTTCAGATTGATTGGGAAAACTTTGTTAGTAATACTGAAACAGACACCAAAATTCAATGGATTATTAAAGGAATTGGAATACTCTATTTTATAGCTTCAATCTTAGTACTTGTATATAACCAAAATTCTAAAAAATGGATTAAAGTAGTCCTAACTATAATTTCAATTTGGCAATTTCTTGTTGTGTTTTTGTTTACCAAAGAATCCTTTTTTCAAATAGGGCAATATTTTGAACACAGTTTGCAATTAGGAATGCCTATTCTATTATTATATACTTATTCTAAGTCTTTTTCCATATCAAAAGCATTGGTCTTTTTAAAAGTGATAGTTGGACTCACCTTTTTATGTCATGGTTTGTATGCCTTAGGCTTTTATCCTGTACCTGGAAATTTTATAGACATGACCATTTCCATTTTAGGAGTGACAGAAAAGCAAGCCCGATCATTTCTATGGGTTGCAGGTATCATTGACCTATTCATTCTTCCTTTCTTATTTCTTAAAAAAATAGCAAAAGCTACTGCTATTTATGCTGTTTTTTGGGGATTTCTAACTGCTTTTGCTAGAGTTGTTGCAAATTTTTCAACAGATTTTCCTCAAGAAACACTCCATCAATATGGTTTTGAAACAGTGGTTCGTTTGTGTCATGGTTTAGGACCGTTACTAATTATATTTCTTTTGAAAGAAAATACGACTTCAAAAAAATAAAAACACTCTATAATTCAAATCCATTGAAAACAATTAATTAAAACCTATTTTTTATGATATGAAGAAAATTATTTAAATTTAATACCTATATTATATCATAAATTAATTAGAACAAGAAAAGATGACAACTCATTTAGCGCTTTTAAGAGGCATTAATGTTTCAGGACATAATATGATTAAAATGGATACTCTAAAAAAAGCATTAACAGACATTGGTTTTAAAGAGGTTCAAACATACATTCAATCTGGAAATGTATTTGTAAAGAGTGAAGAAACAAATGCATCAGCAGTAGGGTTTCAAATTAAGCAAGAAATTTTTAAATCCTTCGGATATGAAGTCCCAGTAATTGTCATTCAAAAAAAAGATTTAGAAGACTGCTTTTCCAATAATTTGTTTTTACAAGAAAAAGATATCGATTCGAAAAAATTGTATGTTGCTTTTGTTTCAAAAACACTAACCAAAGAAGCGATAAATGATTTAAAAATGAGTCAAGTAAAACCCGATGAATGTATAATTGATGGTAATAAGATTTTTATTAAATATGATAAAGGAGCTGGAAGAACCAAATTTGATCAAAAATATATTGAAAAGAAATTACAAGTGACTGCTACCGTTCGTAATTGGAATACCGTTACTAAATTGTTAGAATTATATAAAGAAATGGAAATTTAGCTTACACAAAAGTTAATTGTTTTTTAAATGTAGCATATAAGAATGTTAATCACAATAGATATTGGGTTATTTTGAGTAACTTTAAGGAATAACATAAAAAAAATTAACATGAAAAGAAATGCAACAGCCGTTTGGAACGGTGATGTCAAAACTGGAAAAGGAACAATTTCAACACAAAGCAAAACTTTAGACAATACCCAATATTCTTTTAAAACTCGATTTGAAGACGGCATAGGCACTAATCCTGAAGAGTTAGTAGCTGCTGCTCATGCTGGATGTTTTACTATGCAATTATCTGCCTTCATTGGTGAAAAAGGATTTACTATTGATGAAATTAAAACCAAATGTGATATTACACTAACAGAGGGTACAATTGTTCAATCCCATTTAACTGTAGAAGCTAAAATAAAAGACATTTCCGATACTGAATTTCAAGAATTGGTCACAAAAGCAGAAGAAAATTGTCCCATTTCAAAATTATTTGATACTGAAATTTCATCATCGGCTACTTTGGTATAAAACCCAATTAACCCAAATCATAGAACAACCTCTATTTATTTGATAAATGGAGGTTGTTTGCTTTATAAAAGCGAAGAAAAAAGCATAAAACAAGATTAGATGCAGTAAAATTTTTACATTTGTAATACGGATGATTTCTCTCCACTTTTAAGAAGGAATTGAAGATTAATAATCTAATAAATTTATCATGTCAGTTTTACAAAAAATGAGCTCGGCAGAAGCTATTGCACTAGAAGACAAATTTGGTGCACACAATTATCATCCACTACCTGTGGTTTTAAGTAAAGGAAAAGGAGTATTTGTTTGGGATGTAGAAGGAAAGAAATATTATGATTTCTTATCTGCATACTCTGCAGTAAATCAAGGACATTGCCATCCAAAAATTATAGACGCAATGACTTTGCAAGCACAAACATTAACTTTAACTTCTAGAGCGTTTTATAATGACAAATTAGGCGTTTACGAAAAATACATTACCGAATATTTTGGCTTTGACAAAGTATTACCAATGAATACTGGTGCAGAAGCTGTTGAAACTGCCCTGAAAATTTGTAGAAAATGGGCTTATGAAAAGAAAGGAATTCCTGAAAATGAAGCTCAAATTATTGTTTGCGAAAACAATTTCCACGGAAGAACCACAACAATTATTTCGTTTTCTAATGATGAAAATGCACGTAAAAACTTTGGACCTTACACTGCTGGTTTTATCAAAATAGCGTATAACGATATTGATGCATTAGAAAAGGCAATAACTTCTTCAAAAAACATAGCTGGTTTTCTTGTTGAACCTATACAAGGAGAAGCTGGTGTGTATGTCCCAGACGAAGGTTATTTAAGCAAAGCCAAAGCATTATGTGAAGCCAATAATGTTTTATTCATTGCGGATGAAGTACAAACTGGAGTTGCTAGAACTGGTAAATTATTAGCGGTACAACATGAAAATGTTCAACCTGACATTTTAATCTTAGGTAAAGCTTTATCAGGAGGTGCTTATCCAGTATCAGCAGTTTTAACCAATGATTCCATCATGGATGTGATCAAACCAGGCCAACATGGTTCTACTTTTGGTGGAAATCCAGTTGCTGCAGCAGTTGCGATAGCTGCTCTAGAAGTCGTTAAAGAGGAAAATTTAGCGTCTAATGCTGAAGCTTTAGGACAATTATTCAGATCAGAATTAAACAAATACATTGCTAACAGTTCTATTTGTTCTTTGGTAAGAGGAAAAGGATTATTAAATGCAATCGTTATAAATGATAGTGAAGAAAGCGAAACTGCATGGAACATTTGTGTGAAACTTGCTGAAAATGGTTTATTGGCAAAACCAACGCATGGCAACATTATTCGTTTTGCACCTCCATTAGTAATGACAGAATACCAATTGTTAGATTGTGTAGGAATCATTATTAACACTTTAAAAGATTTTGAAAAATAAATTAGTTAATAAGATACTACTAAAAAGGGGTTGTAATTCACAACCCCTTTTTAGTATTTATTTATATAAATTTATTCTTTCGTTTCTTTTGCAGGTTCTATCTTTTTGGGTTCTGTAACAATCACAGCAGTATTTACGCTATTTTCATTTTTAACAGGAGTAACAAACACAGGTTGCTTCATCTGATTTTCTAAAGCTTCGCTATATTTTTTTGATACTACTGTCCAATTAATATTGTCAAAAATAGTTTCTAAATACTCTTTCCTATTATTTTGATACTGCAAATAATAAGCATGTTCCCATAAATCAATACCTAAAATAGGAGTTCCTTTACTTTTAGCATCATTCATTAATGGATTATCTTGATTGGATGTTGTAACGATTTTCAATTCTTTATTTTTAGTCACTATCAACCATACCCAACCTGAACCAAAATGATTGTTTCCTTCTGCTAGAAATTTAGTTTTAAAATTCGTAAAAGAACTATAGTTTGCATTGATAGCTTCCAAAATTTCACCAGATGGTGATTTAGCTCCTTTTGGTTTTAGAATTTCAAAAAACAAAGAATGGTTATAATAACCTCCAGCATTATTTTTAAGAATTATTTCATCTGGACCAACTTTTGACAAGATTTCCTCTATTGTTTTTCCTTCCCATTGTTTATTACCATCTACTTGCTTGTTCAAAATGGAAGTATATCCTAAATAATGTTTTGAATAATGCAATTGCATAGTTCTTCCATCAATAGCTGGTTTTAATGCATCATAAGCATATGTCAAAGGCATCATTTGAAAGCTTTTACCTTTTGCTTTTACCTCATTTGGATTACCAAATGAAACAGAAACTGTTGCTTCTGGTTCTGGAAGTTGTACTTCTACTAGATTGCTTTTATCCTTACAGGAAAAAATAAATAAAACAAGAATTATACAAGAGTAAAGTTTTCTCATAAATTACGTTCTCTCATTAATTCGTTAATAATATCGATATATTTTTGTTTTGCTTCATCAATTGTAAGATGCTTGACTTGAATCCAAGCATTCAACTTAAAGGCATTGATTAAATCTTGTGGATTTTGAATAGAAATATTAGACTCACCGCTTGTTGCTTGTTTATACAATCCATATAAAACCAATTGTATATCTTGAGGCACCGATTCCTGTGGTACCAATTGTGCATTTGCAAATGCTTCTTTAAATAAAGTATCTAAATCTTTGTTACTCATTTATTTTTTTACAAATAACGGTTTTAGCACCTATTGCTTTTTCTCCTAATTTCACATTAACTTCTGTTCCAAGTGGTAAGTAAATATCAACTCTTGAACCAAACTTAATAAATCCAGCATCTTTTCCTTGAACTGCTCGCATTCCTTCTTTCGCATAATTAATAATTCGTCTTGCTAAAGCACCAGCAATTTGACGGTACATAATTTCTCCATATATGCGATTATTGATCACAACGGTCGTACGTTCATTTTCTTCACTCGCTTTTGGGTGCCAAGCCACCAAATATTTACCAGGATGGTATTTACTATACTTTACTACTCCATTAACAGGATAACGGGTAACATGTACATTTATAGGAGACATAAAAATAGAAACCATTAATCGTTTGTCTTGAAAATATTCAGGTTCGTACACTTCTTCAATAACTACCACTTTACCATCCACTGGTGCCAAAATATGGTTATCACTATTGTCTGCCTCTCTTTTTGGGTTTCTAAAAAATTGAAGAATCAACACTAAAAAAACAAGAGCAAGAACAATCAAACCAATTCTCAACCATTGGATTGTTATCAAATCTGATGCAAAAATAACCGCTACAACTAAAATAAGCGTTATTAAAATAATTTTGGCTCCTTCTTTATGAAACATAATATAAAATTAAATAAAACAAATTAATAAATGGCACTACAAATATAATACTATCTAAACGATCTAAAATTCCACCGTGACCTGGCATAATATTTCCAGAATCTTTGATTTGAGCAACACGCTTCAATTTTGATTCTATTAAATCTCCAAGTGTACTAAAAATACTAACAATTATAGCAATTATTATCCAAATGTATATATTTTTTGTTTCAATATAATATTTAGATAAGATTACACTACAAATAATTGTAAAAAGCATTCCCCCAACAAAACCTTCAATTGTCTTTTTAGGAGAAACACTAGGGAATAATTTTCTTTTACCAAAATTTTTACCTACTAAATAAGCAAAAGTATCATTTGTCCAAATACAAATAAAAATAGTAATTAAAATTTTTTCGTTGTATTTATTGCCTTTTCCAATGCAAATATAATTTGTCAATATAAATGGAATAATCACATAGCCCAACAACAATACATAACGCGTACCTATTTTAAAATTGGTTTTCTGAGCATCATAAAGATACAGCAATAGCTTTACTGCCATAATTATAGAAAATAAGCTAATTGCGGTCCAAATCCATATATCAATTTTATTTTTATTCCATAAGAAATAATACAGCAACAAAGCTATTGGTACACTTATAAAATAATTTAAGTTAGCTAATTTGCAGAATTCATATACTGCAATAATCAAAAAAACACCAAAAAGAATAGCTAAACTCTCTTTAGAATATAGGATACAGCTTAATAACAAGACAATATAAACAGTACCTGAAATTGCCCTCTTTAATGTTTCATTCATATTAAAGATCTTCTAATAAAAGCAAGTATAAATTTTTATGACTACTGCCATAGTGTAAAAAATCTTCTTCCTTTACTTTTTCGAAGTATTTTATTGTAGTAATATTAGTTGGATATTCTTTATCATACTTTTTCTTAATATGACGCAATCCTTCGCTTTTATTAGCCACTAATTGACTCGTAGTAGCTAAAACAACCATATTAGTAGGTAAATCTGCAGGTCTATAATGCTTTAATTGATTGGAAGAAAAAAGTACAGATCCTTCATCAGCAATTAAGTTTTCACAAGTTGAAAAATAAAATTTTGCCCCATTTGAAGGGTTTTTGTAAGTCAACTTATTTTCCTCTAACAAATGAAATAATTGAGGTTCATAGCACATGACTTCACTTTCAAACCAATCATTTTCTTCTAAAATATTGATAAAATTTTCACTTACTTCATTTAAATTTTCACAATATATAAACTTCCCACCATTTTTTTTAAAGTGGTGGGTAAACATTTCATCAATGGGTAATTTAACTTCTGGTGCATATGGGCTTTTTTCATCATCTTTATTGCCCTTTGATGTATGGCCAGAGTTTCCAAAAATTTTTCTAAAAAGACTCATGTATTTTTAGTAGGTGATTGATTCTTGCGCGAACCAAAGATAAAAAAAAACTTAGTTCTTTACGGATAAAGAACCAAGTTTTTTTAAAATCGACTCGTCTGTAATTTATAACAACCTATTCTGTAGTGATTTCAATCGTTTTTTCGTGTGGTCTATTTCCAAATATGGTTTCTAAATCATCTTTAAAAATAACTTCTTTTTCAATTAAAATATCAGCTAACTGAATTAATTTATCTTTATTTTCCTCTAATAATTGAATCGCTCTCTTATATTGTGTTTCAATTAATAATGAAATTTCATCATCGATTACTCTTGCAGTTTCTTCAGAATAGGGTTTCGAAAAATTATATTCGCTTTGACCTGAAGAATCATAATACGTTATATTTCCTAACTTATCATTTAATCCATAAATTGTAACCATAGCACGAGCTTGTTTGGTAACTTTTTCTAAATCACTCAAAGCTCCAGTTGAAATCTTATTAAATATGACTTTTTCAGCCGCACGACCACCCATAGTAGCACACATTTCGTCTAACATTTGTTCTGGACGCACAATTAATCGCTCCTCTGGCAAATACCAAGCTGCTCCTAAACTTTGCCCTCTTGGAACAATCGTTACTTTCACTAAAGGTGCCGCATGTTCTAACATCCAACTTACCGTTGCGTGACCCGCTTCATGAATAGCAATAGCTCTTTTTTCTTCTGGAGTAACAATCTTATTCTTTTTCTCTAAACCACCTACAATTCGATCTACAGCATCTAAGAAATCTTGTTTATCTACAGCTTTTTTATCTTTTCTAGCCGCAATTAAAGCAGCTTCATTACATACATTTGCAATATCAGCTCCAGAAAATCCAGGAGTTTGTTTTGCTAAAAATTCCGTATCTAATTCTTCTGATTTTTTTATTGGCTTTAAATGTACTTCAAATATTTCCTTACGCTCTCTAATATCAGGTAAATCAACATAAATTTGTCTATCAAAACGTCCAGCGCGCATCAACGCTTTATCCAACACATCTGCCCTATTGGTAGCTGCTAAAACAATAACATTAGTATTGGTACCAAAACCATCCATTTCAGTTAATAACTGATTCAACGTATTCTCTCTTTCATCATTCGAACCAGACATATTATTTTTCCCACGGGCTCTACCAACCGCATCAATCTCATCAATAAAAATAATCGCTGGTGATTTCTCCTTTGCTTGTTTGAACAAGTCTCTCACGCGTGACGCTCCAACACCTACAAACATTTCCACAAAATCTGAACCAGATAAAGAAAAGAAAGGCACTTTTGCTTCTCCTGCTACTGCTTTAGCCAATAATGTTTTTCCAGTTCCTGGAGGACCAACTAATAATGCACCCTTAGGTATTTTACCACCAATTGATGTATATTTTTCAGGATTTTTTAAAAATTCAACAATTTCTTGTATCTCTTCTTTTGCCCCTTCTAATCCAGCAACATTTTCAAAAGTTACTTTAACATCATTCTTTTCATCAAATAGTTTTGCTTTGGATTTTCCAATACTAAATATTTGACCGCCTCCACTTCCAGAACCACCTGACATTCTTCGCATCATGAAAATCCAAAGACCTGCTAACAAAAGGAAAGGAAGCAACAAAGACAAAATATCACCCCAAATACCTTCGGGTTCTTTAGCATAAGTATTTAATAATTTTTTATCGTAAGCTGCTTTTAAACTTTCTTGAAAAGTCTTTAAATCACCAATTTCAAAATAATAATGAGGCCCTTTTTCATTTAGGTTACCCATCACATCGTTTTTAGCATCTTTGTGCTCTTTATTTCCTAAAGCTTCTTTTTTCAGAAATACTTGAGCTTTGGTATTACTAAAAACAACTTTATCCACTTGACCCGAATCTAAAAACTCATAGAATTTAGATAAAGTGGTTGGTTTTGGATTACTAAAGTTAAATCCATTACCAAATACATTGATTAATAAGAACACACCAAGAATAAGTCCGTATATCAACCACGGACTAATTTTTACTTTTGGACTTTTATTTTCAGACATAATTTCTTTCTAATATTTACTTTCTATTGAAGTTATTTTTGCGTCACCCCAAAGGCTCTCTATATTATAATATTCGCGGATATGTGTTTGGAAAACGTGCACTACTACATTTACAAAATCCATCAACACCCATTCCCCATTTTCTAAACCTTCCACATGCCACGGTTTTTCTTTCAGTTCTTTAGACACCACTTTTTGAATGGAATTTGCGATTGCAACTACTTGGGTATTAGAGTTACCATTACAAACAATGAAATAATCGCATACTGTGTTATCAATTTCTCTAAGATCTAAAATATCTATATCAGCTCCTTTTACATCTTCAATTCCCTTAATGATATTTACTACTAAATCGTCGTTACTATTATTTTTTGCCATTTAAATTTTATAAGTTTATGCAAAGTTACCAATTTTTGTCTTTATTTTTGAACCTTAACATAAGATTAAAAATAAAACTTTACATTTTTTGTAAATGAATATTATCAAACTCAATGCCATAGACTCCACAAACAATTTTTTAAAAGAATTGTCAGCTACTCAAATCTTAGATAACTTCACTACTGTTGTAACCGAAAACCAACTAAAAGGAAAAGGTCAACGAGGAGCCACTTGGAGCTCTGAAGATGGTAAAAACCTAACATTTAGCACATTTATAAATCACACTTCGGCATCTACAAACGAACTATTCACCTTCAACATTGTGGCATCAATAGCAATAGTAGAAGTTTTAAAAAAACATCAATTGACACAATTGCATATCAAATGGCCAAACGACATTTTGTCAGAAAATAAAAAAATTTGTGGCATTTTAATCGAAAATACAATTAAATCAGACGGAAGTATTCATTGCATTATTGGTATAGGCTTAAATGTGAATCAAATGGCTTTTGAAAATTTACCAAAAGCATCCTCCATGGCAATTTTAAAAAATACGATTTTTGATAAAGAGGTTCTTTTAAATGAAGTTTTAACATCTTTAAAACAACATTATCATCAATTACAACATTCCGATTTACTTTGGAAAAAATATCATTTGTACCTCTATAAAAAAGGGACACCTGTTGCTTTTGAAGATACTTCAAAAAAACAATTTATGGGAATCATTCAAGGCGTTTCTAGTTTTGGAAAACTAATCGTATTACTTGAAGATGACATCATTAATGAATACGATATTAAAGAAATAAAAATGTTGTACTAATCCAAATTCTTAAAACTTAACAAAGACTTGTTAAACATTGCAATAAAGTTTTTGTTTTTAAGTACTTTTGCAAACGTTTTAAATTACTACAACAGAAATGGACAAAAAAATATTCTCTTTTTTATTCTCTACACGTTTAATGGCTGTTTTATTTATAGTATTTGCAGCAGCAATGGCCGCTGGAACTTTTATAGAAGATGCCTACAATACGGAAACCGCTCGAATTATAGTTTACAACGCTTGGTGGTTTGAGGTTATTATGGCATTTTTTGTCATTAATTTTGCTGGAAACATAAAAAGATATCAATTGTACAAAAGAGAAAAATGGGCTACTTTTCTCTTACATCTTTCATTCTTATTTATTTTAATTGGAGCTTTTATTACACGCTATGTGAGTTTTGAAGGCATGATGTTAATTCGTGAAGGTGAAACCGAAAATAAATTTTATTCTGACAAAACTTTTGTATATGGTTTCGTAGACGGTAAATACAATGGTGAAATGAGGAGACGTTCTTTTGAGAAAAGTAATTATTTTGCTCCAGAAGATGTAGCTTCGTATTTAAAACCTTTGTTCTCAAATGATTTTACTATTAAAGGAGATTTTAATCAAATTCCATTTAAAATAGAATACGAACAATTCATTATGAATGCTAGTGAATCTATTAAAGAAGATACTAAAGGAATGTATTATCTAAAATTAGTAGAATCTAGTGATGGCTCAAGACACGAACATTACCTAAAAGAAGGTCAAGTTCAAAATATTCATAACATTTTATATGCTTTCAACCAACCTACAGATGGAGCTATTAATATCTTCTATGCGAATGATAGCTTGACTTTGAAAACTCCATTTGCTGGTAATTATATGAAAATGGCCGACCAATCACAAGGTATCGTAAGCAAAGACACCATTCAATCTTTGCAACTTCGATCTTTATACAATCTTGCAGGCAGCCAATTTGTTTTTCCAGAAGCACCTAAAAAAGGTACCATCACATATCAATCTAATAATAATTATAGCGACAAACAAACTCAAGACGCTTTAGTTGTTAAAGTTATTAGTCAAGGTAAAGAAGAAAAAGTTACTTTATTAGGTTCCAAAGGAAGACAAGGTGTTCCACAAACCGTTACTATTGGAGATTTAGACTTTACTTTGTTTTATGGAAGTAAAATCTATGAAACCCCTTTTGCAGTTAAGCTTGAAGATTTTATTGCTGACAAATACCCTGGAAGTGAGAAAAGTTTTTCTGCTTTTAAAAGTAAAGTTGAAATTCAAGATACAGAAAAAAATAACATTTTTAGAGACAGCATCTACATGAATAATGTTTTAGATTATAGAGGATATCGCCTTTTCCAAGCGAGTTATGATAGAGATGAAAAAGGTACTCATTTATCAGTGAACCACGATCAATTGGGAACTTGGACTACTTACATTGGTTACTTCTTATTATACATTGGTTTAATGGTGATTTTATTTGATAAAAACACACGATTTGGAGATTTAAAAAAGAAAATAAATAAAATTAAAGAAAAGAAAAACAGTTTAATGACAGTGCTTTTATTCTTTATTAGTGCTTTAGGTTTTTCCCAAGAACATACTCATGAAACCGAAACAACTGATGCTAAAAAAGCATTTGAATTTCTTTCAAAGTATAAAGTTTCTGAAGAACATGCCACAGAATTTGGAAAAATGGTCATTCAAGATCAAGGTGGTCGAATGAAGCCTATTAATACTTTTTCATCTGAACTTCTAAGAAAAGTATCTAAAAGTGATACATATAATGGAATGAATTCGGATCAGGCATTTATTTCCATGACACAATTTCCGCAATATTGGTATACTGTTCCCATTATTTATTTAAAAAGAGGGAATGACAGTATTCGAAAAATTGCAGGCATTGATAAAGCAGCAAAATTTGCTGCTTTAATTGACTTTTTTGATGCTAAAGGAAATTATAAATTAGCTCCTTATTTAGATGATGCGTATGAAGCGCAAGTTCCTAATAATTTTCAAAAAGATTTTATAGAAGCAGATAAAAAAGTAAATCTTTTGTATGATGCGTTAAGTGGCAAAATTTTACGTGTTTTCCCTATACCAAATGATAAAAACAACAAATGGATTTCCTATTTAGAAGTGAATGATTCTACTAAAACAGCTTTAGATAGCATCAAAAATATTGTTCCTTTTTATTTAGATGCCGTTTCCAAAGCAAGCCAAAGTAAAGATTACAAACTTCCTAATTCTATTTTAAAAGGATTAAAAGCCTATCAAAAAAAATATGGTAGCGCTGTAATGCTTTCTGATCAAAAAATTGATGCGGAGGTAATGTATAATAAATATGATATTTTCAAAAGATTATTCTACCTCTACATGCTAGCCGGAGTTTTAATGTTAGGTTTTGCGATTTATCAATTATTCACATCTGCTAAATGGATTCATTATACGGTAAACTTTTTTCATGTAACTATAGTACTCTTATTTTCATTACACACTTTAGGTTTAATAGCACGTTGGTATGTGTCGGGTCATGCACCTTGGAGTAATGCGTATGAAAGTATGATTTATGTAGCTTGGTCAACTATGTTTTTTGGTGTAGCTTTCAGTAGAAAGTCCAAATTAACATTATCTGCAACAGCTTTTGTTACTTCGATGTTGCTTATGGTTGCACACTGGAGTTGGATGGATCCAGAAATTGGAAATTTACAACCCGTTTTAAATTCATATTGGTTAATGATACATGTTGCCGTTATTGTGGCGAGTTATGGACCTTTTACTTTAGGAATGATATTAGGTTTAGTTGCCTTGTTTTTAATGATTTTTACCAATAAAAATAACACCAAAAAAACAAAATTAGCAATAGACGAATTAAGTTACATCAATGAAATGGCCTTAACTGTAGGTTTAGTTATGTTAACAATTGGTAACTTTTTAGGTGGTCAATGGGCCAATGAGAGTTGGGGACGCTATTGGGGTTGGGACCCAAAAGAAACCTGGGCATTAATTAGTATTTTTGTATATGCATTTGTCATTCATGCTAGATTAGTACCAGGATTAAGAGGCAAATGGTTCTACAACTTTGCCAGTGTTTTGGCTTTTGCTTCAATTGTAATGACCTATGTAGGAGTGAACTTTCACTTAAGTGGGTTACACTCTTATGCTTCGGGTGAGAGACAAAATGTTACCTATTATTTATACATATTCGCTGGAGTGATTGTTATTGGTATATTAGCTTCAATAAAATATAAAAAATACTTCAAGAAATAACCTTATATAATTTATAAAATAAAAAACTCCGAGAATGTTCTCGGAGTTTTTTATTATGTTGAAAAAGTAATTGTACTATTTAATAATTTCAATTTTTTGAGCTTCTTCAATATTTACACTATCAAAGAAACCTTGTTCTCCCATCCATTCATCACTATAGATTTTACTCATGTATCTTGAACCGTGATCTGGGAAGATTACTACAATATTACTATCTTTTGTAAATTCACCTTCTTCTGCAAATTGTTTTACAGCTTGCATCGCAGCACCTGAAGTATATCCTACAAAAAGCCCTTCTTTTCTTGAAATCTCTCTAGCGGTGTGCGCACTTTCTTCATCAGAAACTTTGATGAATTTATCAATCATATCAAAATCAGTAGCTGTAGGAATTAAATTCTTTCCTAAACCTTCAATTCGGTATGGGTAAATTTCTTCACTATCAAATTCTTTGGTTTCATGGTATTTTTTCAATACTGAACCGTAAGCATCTACGCCTAAGATTCTGATATTCGGATTCTTTTCTTTTAAGAAACGAGCTGTTCCTGAAATAGTTCCTCCTGTTCCACTACAGGCTACTAAGTGTGTAATTTGACCTTTGGTTTGTTCCCAAATTTCTGGCCCTGTAGTATTATAATGAGCATCAATATTTAAGTCATTAAAATACTGATTGATATAAATAGAACCTTTGGTTTCTTCATGTAAGCGCTTTGCAACACTATAATATGATCTTTTATCATCTGCAGAAACATTCGCTGGGCAAACATATACTTTAGCTCCCATTGTACGAAGCATGTCTATTTTATCTTTAGATGATTTGGAACTTACCGCTAAAATACAATCGTATCCTTTGATAATACTAACCATTGCTAAACTAAATCCTGTATTACCAGAAGTCGTTTCAATGATGGTATCGCCTGGTTTTAAAATACCTCTTCGTTCTGCTTCATTAATAATATATAATGCGATTCTATCTTTTGTAGAATGACCTGGATTAAAAGCCTCTACTTTCGCATAGAAATTGCCCTCTATATTTTCAGTTACTCTATTTAATTTAATTAGAGGTGTATTACCGATTAACTCTAAAACATTGTTGTAGGCATTTATTTCTTCTCTCATAAAAACTAAATTATATTTGAGGTAAATTATCGTGTTTTAACAACCCCAAAACCCTGCAAATTTAACAAAAAAAAATTAACTACTTCTTAATATTCTCTAAATCTAACAAAAAACTAAATTCTTTAGCCACTTCTTTAAGGGCCTCAAAACGTCCTGAAGCACCACCATGCCCAGCATCCATATTAGTATGCAAGAATAATAAATTTTTATCAGTTTTTGTAACTCTTAATTTGGCAACCCATTTTGCTGGTTCCCAGTATTGCACTTGTGAATCATGTAAACCTGTGGAAACATACATATTTGGATACGCTTGAGCCACTACATTATCATAAGGTGAATAGGACTTCATATAGTCGTAATATTCTTTTTCATTTGGATTTCCCCATTCATCATATTCACCAGTTGTCAAAGGAATACTATCATCTAACATGGTGGTCACTACATCCACAAAAGGTACTTGGGCGATTACTCCATGATACAATTGTGGCGCCATATTTACAATAGCCCCCATTAAAAGTCCTCCAGCAGAACCACCTTCTGCATATAGATGCTCAGGTGATGTATATTTTTCAGCGATGACATATTTAGAACAATCTATAAAATCAGTAAATGTATTTTTCTTTTTCAATAATTTACCATCTTCATACCATTGTCTTCCTAAATCTTCTCCACCTCTAATATGAGCAATGGCATAAATAAAGCCTCTATCTAATAAGCTTAAACGTGTAGTTGAAAAATAAGGATCCATAGACGCTCCATACGAACCATACGCATATAATAAGAATGGATTAGACCCGTCTTTTTTCATTCCTTTTCGGTACACCATAGAAATAGGCACTTTGGTACCGTCGGTTGCTGTAGCCCAAATTCGTTCTTCTACATAGTTATTTTTATCAAACTTACCTCCTAAAACTTCTTGTTCTTTTAAAACCACTTTCTCTTTGGTTTTCATATTAAAATCAATTACCGAAGAAGGAGTTGTTAAGGATTGGTAAGCATAACGTAATATATCCGTATCAAAATCTGGATTGGTAGTTGTGTAAGCGGTATAGGTTTCACTTTCAAAAGGTAAATAATAAGCGCCTTCCCCTTTCCATGGTCTAATTTGAATTTTATTTAATCCATTAGAACGTTCTTCTACCACTAGGAAATCTCTAAAAATATCAATTCCTTCTAAAAGCACATCTTCTCTATGTTCAATTACATCTACCCAATTTTCCATCCCAGTAGCATTTTCAGGAGTTTTCATCAGTTTGAAATTGGTTGCTTTATCTTTATTGGTTACAATATAAAAGCTATCACCAAAGTGAGAAATACTGTATTCTAAACCTCTCGTTCTTTTTTGAAACATTGTAAAAGTACCATTCGGTTTGTCGGCTTCTAAAAATTGATACTCCGAAGTTAACGTACTTGAAGAACCAATTACAATATATTTTTTTGATTTTTCTTTGTAAACAAAACAATAAAATGTATCGTCTTTTTCATGATAAACCAATTCGTCTTGTTTCACATCTGTATGTAATACATGTTTGTAAATCATGTCCGAACGCAAGGTTTTCGGATCTTTTTTCGTGTAGAAAAAAGTTTTATTATCACTTGACCAAGTAGTTCCTCCAGTTGTATTTTCAATTAATTCAGATAAAACTTCACCTGTTTCTAAGTTTTTAACTTGAATCATATATTGTCTTCTAGAAACCAAGTCCACTCCAAAAGTCACCCATTTATTATCTTCACTCACGCTCAAGCCGCTTAAGTTGAAATACGCTTGTCCTTTAGCCAATTCATTACAATCGAACATGATTTCTTCTTTGGCTTCTAAACTTCCTTTTTTACGAGCATAAATAGGATAATCTTTACCTGTTTCAAAACGTGTAATATAATAATATCCATTATAAAAATAAGGAACCGAAGTGTCATCTTCCTTAATTCTAGCTTTCATTTCCTTGAATAAATCGTCCTGAAGTTGCTTGGTATGAGCTGTCATAGCTTCATAGTATTCATTTTCTTTATTCAGGTAATCAATAACTTCTTTGTCTTCTCTTTGGTTTAACCAAAAATAATTATCTGTACGAATGTCACCGTGTTTTTCTAACGTATGCGGAACTATTTTTGCAATAGGTGGTTGAATTTCTGTTTTCATTTCTTCCTGTTTGTCTTTACATGAAGTGGCAAAAATAATAGAAATGGCAACAAAAAAAGAGATTTTTTTCATGAAGTTATACATTTAAAGTTAACAGCTAATTTAGTATTTTTGTACTAATAAAAAAATTAAAAATTATGTTTGGAGACCTTATGGGAATGATGGGTAAAATTAAAGAAACCCAAGCCAAAGTAGAAGCCACAAAAAAACGTTTGGATACCGTTTTAATTGATGAAAAAAGTAGCGACGGACTACTTGAAGTAACGTTAACTGCTAATCGCAGTATTAAATCGATACAAATTAACGATACTTTATTAGAAGACAAAGAAATGCTTGAAGATTATTTAGTAACGGTTTTAAACAAAGCCATTGAAAAAGCGACTAATGTAAACGAAGCGGAGTTAGCAGCAGTAGCGAAGGAAGGCATGCCAGATATTCCTGGTATGGATTTATTTAAATAAAATAGGTTTCTATCTGAACATTTATCTGCTCAGATAGAAACTTCTTAATTACTTGATTAAATTTTTAACTACAGTTTCAGCAGCATACAAACCAAATAAAGCAGGCATCCAACTATTGGTTCCATAAAAAGACTTTTTAAAATTGGTTCCATCGGTAGTTTTAATACTTGTATAATCCGGACGTTCGTCTGAATATACCACTTTTACTCCTTTTGAAATTCCTTCAGCTTTTAAACGCTTTCTCACGTTTTTAGCTAACGGACAATATTCGGTCTTACTAATATCTCTGACCTTTACATTCTCTGCATTGTATTTCCCTCCTGCTCCCATATTGCTAATCACTTTTACTTTTTTCCTTTTACAAGCAATAATTAAGTTTAGCTTTGGAGTTACACTGTCAATACAGTCTAAAACATAGTCAAATTCTGGTGTAACTAATTCAAAAGCTCTTTCTGGAGATAAAAACTCTTGAATACGCGTCAATTTCAATTCTGGATTAATATCTAATAAACGATCACCTACTATTTTCACTTTGGGTTCACCCACTGTAGAGTGTAAAGCAGGTAACTGACGATTTATATTGGTAATATCAACTGTATCACCATCCACTATAGTCATGCTTCCTACTCCTGCACGTGCTAAAAATTCGGCAGCAAAACTACCAACACCACCTAAACCTACTACCAATACATTTGCATGGGTTAACTTATGCATTCCTTCTTCTTTAAATAATAAAACTGCTCGTTCTTGCCACTTTGCCATTTATCTTTCTGTTTAAATTTTTTAATTGTTTAAAGGTTTAAAATTCTCTTTTAAATGTTGCTTCAAAATTGTTCTTCACTATTTGTTTGAGTTCATTGATAGGTATATTTTTCATTTCTGAAGCTTTTTCATACACTTGAGCAATGGTTTCTTCAATAGTATCGGTTTCTAAAAAAAATCGATCCATGGGTACTTTTTGAAACACACTTTCTAATTCTGGATTTCGTAATAAATATTTACCAAAAGACAAATAAAATCCATTATCTAAAAGCGATTGCGCGACTTGCTCATTTTTGGAAAAACCGTGAATAATCATTGGATTTTGAATATTCATTTCCTTTTTCACGGCAATTACTTCCTGATAGGCAGCTACACAGTGCAAAATTACAGGTTTATTTGTTTTTTGTACCAATGCTAATTGGTCTTTAAAAACCTCTAATTGTTTTTCCAGAGGAATTTCGATGCGTTTGTCTAAACCGCACTCTCCTAAAGCAATACAACTTGCTGAAGCCAATTTCTCTTCAATGCAAGCTAAATCTGTTTCGATTCTATTTTCATCAATATACCAAGGATGTATCCCGATGGAATAGTTAGGAATACTTTCTTGAAATTCCCAAGGATATTGATTGACTACTTCATAAACAGAAGTATCATTTGTAAAGGAATGTGTATGTAAGTTAATAAATTGCATTAGTCATGAAATTTTTTTACTCCAGCTTCGATAGCTATATTCAAATCATTTTCTAAAGGAACAATCGGACAGGAATATTTATGATTGTAAGCACAATACGGATTATACGCTTTATTAAAGTTAATCATAACTTTATCTGTGGTTGGAATTCGCATGTCTATGTAACGTCCACCTATATAACTCTCTTTACCGCATGTTGCATCTGAAAAAGGCAAAAACAAATAATCCTTAAAACCAGGTCTTTTAGACAACTCCATATTTTGATACACATTCAATTGAAATGCTTTCCCTTCCAATTCAAAATACAACGTACCAAACTTCACATACATCGGTGTTCTATCGGTAGACGTTTTCATTTTGAAAGGTTTTTCTTTTTTTGCTTTTTTAAAGGTCGCTTCAACAATTAGTTTTTCGTTAATCGGATAAAAATCCAACCCTTTAAACTGCGCTCTATCTTCTTCTGTTAACGGACTCTCTTCAGCATCTGCAAATTCAGCATTCATCTTTTTTTGAAATTCATATACAGCTTCTACTTCACTATTTTGTGCGAAAGAAAAACTTATCCATAACAAAACTATCCCAATTCTCAACATCTCTTTTTTTTGCAAAAATATATATTTTGACTTATATAATTTTAAAAAACCGATTTCGTACCTTTGAAAATCAATCCCAATCATGATACAAAAAGCATTTTTCAAGTACATCGAGAACTTTAAAGGTTTTTCTAGAGAAATCTGGATTTTAACCTTAATTACCTTCATTAATAGAGCTGGAACTATGGTGTTACCGTTCTTATCCAAATATTTAAAAGAAGACCTGAATTTCACTCTAGATCAAGTAGGATGGATTATGGTTAGTTTTGGTTGTGGTTCGATGTTAGGCTCATGGTTAGGTGGAAAATTATCAGATAAAATTGGTTTCTATAAAATAATGATTTTCAGTTTGCTTACAAGCGGACTCATGTTTTTTGGTTTACAACACATTACCACTTATGAAGGGTTATTAGTTGCTATTTTTTTAATCATGACCATAGCGGATATGTTTCGACCCGCTATGTTCGTTTCTTTGGCGGCTTATGCTAAACCAGAAAATCGCACACGCGCCCTTACCTTAGTTCGTTTGGCTGTTAACTTAGGTTTCGCAGCCGGACCTGCATTGGGCGGTTTGATTATTATGAATATTGGTTACGAAGGATTGTTTTGGGTAGATGGTTTTACCTGTGTGGCTGCCATTCTTATCTTTTGGATTATGGTAAAAGAAAAACAACATTCCTCTTATTTAAACAAAGAAAATCCAGGAGAAATTTTGACGGCATCTGTTTTTAAAGATGGTCCGTTTTGGACGTTCTTGATTATGTGTTTGATTAATGGGATTATCTTTTTCCAATTATTCTCTACCTTACCTATTTATCATAAAGAACAATTCAACTTAACCGAGTTGCGTACAGGGTTACTCTTAGCTTTTAACGGAATTCTTATTTTCTTTATGGAAATGCCAATTGTAAGCTATATTGAACGTAAAAAATTTGATAAAGTAAAAGTAGTGACTATTGGTACTTTTATCATGGGATTGTGTATGTACCTCCTTTTAATTAATCAATGGGAAATAGTGCTTTGGATAATGATGTTCATTATGACCTTTGGAGAAATGCTCGCTTTTCCTTTTTCCAATTCCTTTGCAATGAGTCGTGCCCCAAAAGGACATGAAGGTCGCTATATGGCTATTTTTACCATGAGTTATAGTTTTGCGCATATTCTATCTGCCAAAACTGGTTTCTTTATTATTGAATTTTACAATAGCTATCAATACAATTGGTTTTTTATGGGAAGCCTTGGTATTATAGGAACACTATTAGGCTACTTCACCTTAGTATTACTTCGAAAAGAAAAAGCAATTACTTTAAAAACTAAAAAAATAGTTAAATAACTAAAAAAATAGTTGTTAAACTAAAAAAATAGTTATAGGTTTGTGTAACAAAAAAAGAGTTATGCAAAAATTAACGAATAAAGAAGAAGAAATCATGCAGATTTTATGGAAGCTGAAGAAAGCTTTTGTAAAAGACATCATGGAAGAAATTATTGAAGATAAACCCCATTACAATACGCTATCTACTATAGTACGAAATTTAGAAGAAAAAGGCTATGTAGGTTATACGGCTTATGGAAAAACACATCAATATTTTCCTATTGTAAGTATTGAAAACTACAGAAAAAAATTCATGAATACGGCTATTGATACGTATTTCAATAGTTCGTACAAAAATTTAGTTTCCTTTTTTGCTGAAGAAGAAAAAATCTCAGCAGACGAGCTTCGTGAAATTTTAGAAATCATAGAAAAGAAAAAGTAATATGGAAAACCTGATGTTATATATTCTAAAAGTAAATGGATTACTATTGGTTTTCTATTTCGCTTATCATTTTTTATTAAGAAAAGAGACTTTTTTTCAAAGTAATCGCATTTTTTTACTTTTAGGTATTGCTACTTCATTCGTTTTACCACTCCTTTCATTTACTACAATCATTTGGGTAGACCCAGAACCTCTTGCTACTAGTTATACTTATGAAACCTTACCATTAGGTTCCTTCGAAAATCAGATAGAAGCAGAACCCTTCAACTGGAATCAGTTCTTATTTAGTTGTTATCTTTTAGTCTGTATTTTCTTTTTGGGCAAACTCTTGATAGAGCTCTTCTCTTTCTTTAGAATCATCAAAAAAGGAACTAAAATTAAATCGGAGAAAATTGTTTTGGTAGAAACCAATGAAAGTCAGAATCCTTTTTCCTTTTTTAATTACCTCGTAATCAACAAACAAAACTTCTCACCTGAAGAATTGGAATTGATTTTGGTACATGAAAAAATCCATATTCTACAAAAACACTCTATAGATGTCTTAATCAGTAAACTCTTGTGTTTGATTTTTTGGGTCAACCCAATGGTTTGGCGTTACCGAAAAGCTATTTTGGAAAATTTAGAATTTATTGCAGACCAACAAACTTCTGCACGAACCAATAAAACGTACGAATACCAAAAAACTTTATTGAAAGCGGTTATTTGTGCGAATCAATTATCAATTACTAATCAATTTTATCAATCATTAATCAAAAAACGAATCGTTATGTTAAACACCAATCCTTCTTCAAAGAAACAACTTTGGAAATACAGTATTGCTTTACCGCTAATACTAGGTTTTATTTTCTGTTTCCAAATTGAAACTATCGCTCAGGTAAAAGAAAATCAAAAACAAACTCCTCAAAAAGCACAACAATCACAAGAAAAAGTGGAGCTTCGTATTGACAAAAATTCGACCGATGAACAAATCAAAAAAGAAACAACTTACCTACAAGAAAAATATGATGTAACGGTTAAAGTTTCTAAAATTAAAAGAAATGCTGCTAATGAAATTGTAGGTTTAAAAGTAGATTACAAAGATGGTAAAGGAAATTCTGGATCTTCTCAAATTTCTGGAGACGAACCTATCAAACCTTTTGTTTTTTTTATGAACAACCACAATGGCAAAAGAAATATGGGGTTCCAAAGTTTAAGTAATTCAGGAAATAAACCCGCTGTATACGTGTACCGAAACAACGATGAGAATGAAGAGGAAGAAGACGTTGTGGCCTATGCTTTTGATGACGAAAATATACCAGCGCCTCCTGCTCCACCAGCTCCACCCGCATTAGGAAAAATGAAAGCCCTACCTGCTCCACCAAGTCCACCTAATTTTCCTGCTCCACCAGCAGTTCCTTCCGACTTAACTAGTGAAAAAGCCATGAAAGAATTTGAAGAAAAAATGGCTGCTTTTGAAATGAGCATGAAAAAAATGCAACCTCAAATGGAACAATTCGAAAAAGAAATGGAAAAGTACGAAATGGAAATGGAAGGTTTTGAACCTGACATGAAAGCTTTCGAAAAGCAAATGGAAAAGTTTGAAAAAGAAATGGAGGCCTATCAAGAGAAAATGATGAAAAATCGTTATGTCTACGTAGAAAAGATAGAAAAAATGAAAGATAAAGAAGCGTACCGAGTGCAAGACAAAGCGCATCAGGAAGCCATGATGAAAGCGCATAAAGAAGCGATGGAAGCACATAAAATGGAAATGAAAGCACATAAAGAAGCATTGAAACAGCAATTAGAAGCGGAGAAAATGAGAATGAAAGCAGAAATGGAACGCAGCAAAGCCGAACAAAAAAGAAGAGCGGAAGAATTAAAAAAAATATAATATGCCAATCAAAACATCCTGTACACACAGGATGTTTTTTTATGTATCTTTGTCAAAAACAAACACATGTATAAATTTTTGGCCAAACTGAACAAACTAATTTTACCTAGTTTAACCAAACAAAAACTAGATGTTACCAAAGCCAGCAAATGGCAAAAAGCCTTATTAGCATATCGTTATTACATCACTATCAGGAGTTTAGATTAAAACCAAAAAAAGGCTACAAAAGCGATCCTAATATTTTTTGATTTTTTTTATTTTTTGATTTGCAAATTAATCAAATATACCTATATTTGCACCCTCAAATAGGCCTCGTGGCGCAACTGAATAGCGCATCTGATTACGGCTCAGAAGGTTACAGGTTTGAATCCTGTCGAGGTCACAAGAGTATTCTTACAAAACCCTGTAAATTATTGATTTACAGGGTTTTATGTTTAATATTTTGGGAATTCAAACTTACATCAATTATTTTTTTAAACATCTGTTTTTCAATGTTTTATGTTTTTAAAAAAATAACAAAATTCCCAATAACTACCCAAAAACTGCCCACAAATTACCAGCTAAAAAACATTTTTATTGTCATCTTTATATTAATTAAACTATAATTATTTATATTTATTAGATTTAAATTTAAAAAGGAAAAGTATGATTGAATCTCCAACCGGAATGAGTATAATGCAAATTTACGAACACTATAGAAAAGATCAAGTATTTGTAAACAGAAGGTATCAAAGAAAACTTGTATGGACATTAAAAGAAAAACAAAATTTAATAGATTCAATTTTATTAAAATATCCTGTGCCTTTAATATTATTAACAAAAACAAATAAAGGTTTTGAAATAATTGATGGAATGCAAAGGCTTAATGCTTTCTTTGGTTTCATAGAAAATGAATTTCCAATTATAATCGACGGTGAAGAAAAATATTTCAATACTAATGATTACACTTTCTCTAGAACTCAAATTTCTGAAGGAAAATTTCAACCAATAACAGAAGCTAAATATATTACTCAAGAACAGGTTTCAGATTTTATTTCATATCAATTTCCACTAACAGTTTTTAAATCAACAAAAATTGATGATATAAATGAAACTTTTAGGCGAATTAACTCAGGAGGCAGACATCTTTCTCCTCAAGAAGTAAGACAAGCAGGTAATATTACAAAATTTGCAGATTTAGTTAGAGAAATATCTGCTGAAATTAGAGGTGATTCATCAAATAACATTTTACTTTTATCAAATATGCCAAGTATCAGTATTGATACAAGAGAACCTTTAGGATATGGTATTAGCGCACTAGATACAATCTGGTGTAAACATGGGATTTTAAGAATAACTGACTTAAGAGAAAGTGAAGATGAACAATTTATAGCAGATATTATTCTTTCAATTGCTTTAGAAAAACCCTTTCCTTCAAGTAAAATAGAATTTAATAATTATTATGGTACAGGAGATAATGATAAATCTAACGAAATAGAAATTAAAATTAATGCATTAGGAAGAGATAATCTAGCAAAAGATATAAAATTAGTTTTTTCTGAAATTAAAAGTTTTTGCGATAACTACTTAACAAATGAAAATTTAAAAAAAATTGTAAATCCAAAGGCAGGAGGAAATCCAATTAAAGAAGATTTCTATACAATTTTTATGGCTTTTTATCAATTAATTATTAATGATAACAAGTTCCCTTTTGATAATTTAGAAATTAAAAAAGCATTAAGTAATATACATAAACGTTTAACAAGAGATAGAAAATATACAACAACAGCCGGAAGAATTAAAAACATAACACTTTGTAAGAGCTTTCTAGAACCTCATTTTAAAGAATCTAAGAATACATTTAGAAGTAGAACTTCATTATCATTAGACTTTCAAAATTATTTAATGAGATCTAAAGTTGAATCAGCAATATATGATTTTAAACAAGGTTTATATACTTTAAACCCAAAAAAGAGAGAATTTTCTGAAAAAACATTTGAAGATAAAATCATAAAGAGTATAGCAGCACTATCTAATCTAGGTAAAGATAAAAAAGGTTACCTTTTTATAGGTGTTAGTGATAAAGAAGAGGATACTGCTCAAATTGAAAAACTGGATAAAATAGACAATGTTTTTAGATATCAAGGTTTTGGAGTTGTAGGTTTAGAAAGAGAGGCAAAATTAAGAGGAGTTACTTTAGACAATTACATAACCATGATAACTGATAAAATTTCAAAATCAGCATTACCACAAGAGTTATTAAAAAGAGTTTCTAAAACAATAACTCCTATTACTTACCATAATAGAACAATCCTTATGATTGAAATCCAATGTGGAAATTCACCGATTTATTATAATGATAAAATGTATCATAGGGATGGGTCAAATACTAAGGAAGTTGTTGGAGCTGCTCAAGGAGATATATTTAAATTATTTTTATAAAAACTTTCCAAAAACTGCCCAATAAAGAATAAAACCCTTGATTTTAAAGGGCTCACGCTTCAAGTTTTTTTTCTGTCGAGGTCACGAATAAAAACCCTTATCTCTTGAAAATCAATATGTAAGGGTTTTTTAATTTTTACTTTAACCAACATTTAGCCATAAATTATAATTTATTATATCTTTTTGATTAAAGAGCCTTCCACCCTATTCTGTAAAAATTATCCACTTGTTTATGAAGCTTAAATAGAATTAATTATTAATTCACAATTCTATTTTCAAATCTAAATTTTTATAAAATATTTATATTGGAATAATTAACTTTGAAATAAAAAATTGGAATTACTAAAAACAAGAACCTACAGTAAAAAGAATCAGTACTTTATAAGTATTCTTCTTATTGTTTTAACCTCAATTGCTTGCTATCTTTCTGTAGATATGATAGGCTTCAGAACCGTAGCTTTGATTTTACTTTTAGCAGTTTCGCTTAATGCAATTTTGTTCGATATTTTTCCAGTTATGCTTTCCGCCCTGTTAAGCGCATTAATTTGGAACTTTTTTTTTATACCCCCTATATTAACCTTACATATTGGCTCTCCTGAAGATGGGTTAATGTTTCTTATGTATTTTGTAATTGCTTTGATAAATGTGGTTTTAACGAATAAAGTTAGAGACGTGGAAAGAAAAGAGAGAGACGAAGAAGAAAAAGTAAAAGCAATACAATTATACAACACCTTATTTAATTCACTTTCGCACGAATTAAAAACCCCAATATCTACAATTATTGGAGCAATTGATACCATAAAAGATAATCAAACCAAAATATCAGAAAACAATAAAAACGAATTATATACTGAAATTGAAATTGCTAGTAATAGATTAAATAGACAAGTTGAAAATCTTTTAAATATGAGTCGACTTGAAGCTGGTTTTATTCAACTTAGAAAAGATTGGTGTGATTTGAATGAGCTTATTTTTACAGTTTTAAGAACTTTAAAAGACGAGTCAATGTATCATATAATTAAATTTACTCCTAATGAAGAAATTCCATTAGCTAAAATAGACTCCGGTTTAACAGAACAAATAGTTTATAATTTAATTTATAACGCACTTCAGTACACTCCAACAAATTCAACTATAAAAATTAAATTAGATTATAACAAAGACAATTGTTTTATTACAATTTTCGATAATGGCAAAGGATTCCCAGAAAATGAAATTGCTTTTGTCTTTGATAAATTCTATCGTTTAAATAATACCGCTGCTGGAGGAACTGGTTTAGGTCTTTCAATAGTCAAAGGTTTTGTTGAAGCAATGAATGGAGAGATACAATTAGAAAATTTATCTAAAGGTGGTGCCAAATTTACAATTCAAATACCTTGTGATTTTTCAATAAATACAGAATTAGAAAATGAATAAAGCAGAGATATTAATCATTGACGATGAACCTCAAATTAGAAAATTACTTCAAATAAACTTAGAAAGTAATGATTATAAAGTAATTCAAGCAAGCAATGGAAAAGAAGGTTTAATATTAGCTGCAAATCATCCTCCTGAAGTAATATTACTTGATATAGGTTTGCCTGATAAAAGTGGTCATGAAGTTCTAAAAGAATTAAGAGAGTGGTACAACAAACCAATTATTATCTTGTCTGTACAAGATAATGAAACGGATATCATTTCAGCGCTTGACAACGGTGCAACCGACTATCTTACCAAACCTTTTAGAACAGGTGAATTACTGGCTAGAATTCGTTCTGCAATTCGTAGAAGTCAAAACACTACTAATAATTCAAGTATAGTTTGTGGTGATATCGAAATTGATTTTGTTGCTAGAATTGTAAAAAGAAAAGGAGAAATAGTAAAACTTACTTCTACAGAATATAACTTATTAATCTTATTTGCTAAAAATGAAGGTAAAGTTCTAACGCATCAATTTATTCTAAAAGAAATTTGGGGATATGGCTATCAAACTGAAACACAATATTTGAGAGTATTTGTAGGCACATTGCGAAAAAAAATAGAAGAAAACTATAATAACCCACAGCATATTATTACTGAAAGCGGTGTTGGATATCGTTTTGAATAATCTTTATAAAATCTTTATATAACCCTATTAAACCTTGATTTTTTATTTATCACTTTCAACGGAACTTTGTAGTATCAAAAACAAAGAGATGTTAAAGGGTGATTGAATAAAAAAATCCATTTATCCCTTCCAAACATTTCATTTTTAGACTTCTAAATAATGAATAATAAAATACCCATGACCGAAAAAATAGCAGGTGAAATTGTAAAAATCTGCTTTGATGTCTCAGAATTTTCAAAACTTTATGATCTAGAGCATCCAAAAAACCCTTCAAAACTATCTGAAATTAGTGAAGAAATAAAAAAAGGATTCAAATGGTTTATTAATATCGATAGTGAGAATGAAATGTATTTGAAAACAAATGAATATATCCATTCCGTTAACAAAGCATTGGAGTTATACCAGGATTCAAATGTTGTAATAAAAAACAAAGACAAAATAATACTTCAACTTACTCAATTACAACTCCATCTTTCAAATCTTAAAAAAGAATTTTCAACTAAGTAAAATCATGAAAAATATAACTAAAAGATATAGAAAATTTCAATTATCGTTATCTCCACAACAAAACTTACTTTATGGCTTTTTAACATACACTTTTATTGGTTGCATATTACTTTGTTTACCCATTTGTCACAAACAATTTGTCAATCCAACAGATAACCTTTTTACTGCAACTTCGGCAATTTCAACCACAGGTTTAGTTACTGTAAGTGTTTTTGATTCTTATAACTGGTTGGGTCAATTCATTGTAATGTTGTTGATTCAAATTGGTGGTATTGGTTATATGACCTTTACCTCTTTTGTCTTATTATCTAAAAAAAGTCCATTAACACATTGGCATCAAAGAGTCTTAAATGCAGAGTTTTCTATGCCAAAAGGCTTTGAAATAAAGGATTTTTTAAAATCTGTAATTATCTTTACAATAGTAATTGAAACTCTTGGTGCATTATGCTTCTATATTGCTTTCACTCAAGAAGGAGTTGAACATAATTTTGCAATGTGGAGTAGTATTTTTCACAGTGTTTCTTCATTCTGTACAGCTGGTTTTGGACTCTATAATGATAGTTTCGAGCAATTTGCAGACAATACATCTATTAATACTATAATTTCTGTATTATCTATTTGTGGTTCATTAGGTTTTATTGTTGTTACCGATTTTTGGAATCGTTTTTCAGGAAAAAACAAAACAATTACCTACACCACAAAAATAATTTTTGGAGTAATTACTTTGCTGCTTACTTTTGGGACTATCATGTTTTATTTTTTTGAACCTTCAATAAATAATTTACAAGATAGTAAACTAATGGCTTCATTTTTCCAATCTATGTCAGCTCTAACTACTGTTGGTTTCAATACCATACCTATTGGAAAACTATCTTTAGTAATTCAGCTTGTACTCATATTTCTAATGTATGTAGGTGCTTCCCCATCAGGGACAGGTGGTGGAATGAAATCTACAACATTGACAGCACTTATTGCGATAATGTGGAATAGAATACGAAACAACAAACAAGTTACTTTCTTTGGAAAAGTAATTCCAATTGAAAGGCTTTATGTAGCTACCTCGGTATTCATACTGTATGCTTCCGTATTATTTGTATCTACTTTCTTCCTAGCTCTTACCGAAAATTTACCTCTTGATAAAATTTTATTTGAAACTACTTCTGCCATAGGAACAGTTGGTTTGAGTACCGGAATAACAAGCAGCTTAACCACATTTGGAAAAATAAATTTAATAATGGTCATGTTTATCGGTCGATTAGGTGTTTTAACTTTTGGATTGGCAATTCTAGCTAAAAGAAAAGAAATTAAAACAAAAATGGACAAATGTGATTTAGCTGTTTAAATCTCTAAACCACTACTAAAAATAGTGTATTTCAATTATTCCATGTAATCCGTGCTAGTAACCTTAGCCATAAAATTATACTTTCGTTATATTTGTAGAAATTCAATTCGTATCATTGATTTTGAATAACAACTTTTCAAAGAAATAAAACCTCAACACTAAAATTTATTATTAATAAACCTAAACAGTTTATGAAAAAATATTTTTTTATACTAATTCTTGGAATATTGCTTCTATTTATGTGGTCAATTTATACCTATATTAATAATACAATCACATCAACTGTTTTTTTAAGAGAAACGATTCTTTATCTTTTACTTATTGTTTTGCTAATTATAATTAAGAATAAAAGGAATATAAATTAAACTCTTAAACAAACAAGTATTTATCTCATCTATCTCCTATTCTACTTCTTATGTGTTCGTATTATTGCTGCTTTTCATTATAAAAGCAACTCGAAAATTCCAAACTAAGGTGTTAAACTACAAACAATCTATATTCAAAAAATACCAAAAAGTTTGTATTGTAGACCGCAGTCCAAAAGACTAAATTTGAGTATGATATACTAACATTTGCACCTTCTCTTTTGGGTTAAGATCGAAATATTACAAAACCAAAAATGAACTAAGGCAAAACTTAAATTGTAAAAGTATGAAAAAATTGATTTTTATGAGTGTCATCTCACTATTATTAGGATTGACTGTGAAAGCGCAACAAACCAATATTGTGGTATCCATTGCAAAAAAAGCAACCAGTTGTAATTCAACCGACTTAGGTTACCAAGTGTATTATGGTGCTTCGAGTTCCTCTGAATTGGAAAGGAAAGCGGTTACCGAATTAAAACGAAATAATCCCGATTGGCAAAGTGTAGAAAGCAAAGACAATATCGATTGGGGTAGCTACATGGGGAATTACTTGGTAATTATTTCCACCGTTACTACAGATTCAAAAGGATGCCAAAGAGTTACATATGGTGTGGGTTTTGGAAAAGAAAGCAGTAGCGCTTTAAAAGATGCTCTTTCGCATGTAAAAGGTAGAAATTGGACTTGGCTCGAAAGCAAACACGGTTATCGAATAGAAGTCGAAAAAAGATATTAAAAAGCCGATTACAATGAATCGGCTTTTTTAATTAGGTGTCTTGTCCTGAAAAAAGTTGACTACAAAAATAGAATTATGTCAACATTAAAAGATTCTCAAAAATTAAAGAGAGCTCCACAATTTTATAGTGAAGCATTTAAACGACAA
>NZ_VDCZ01000016.1 GCF_006491645.1 Flavobacterium profundi | reverse complement strand
GTTTGAGTGGTTGTTCCACTATCTAATGAATAACTTACTGTTGCATTTGGTGTTCCTACAATAGTAAATATCGCATCTTCTCCTTCACAAATAGGACCATTTCCTGTTACACTTGTTAAAGTTGGAGCAGGACTAATAGTTATACTTCCCGATAGAATTAAATTACTACTACATCCAACGGTTTCTACATTATAGTTATAAGTTCCTGTAACGGTAGGCGTTCCAGATATAGTTACAACACCACCTGAGAAAACAGCAGAAACTCCAGTAGGTAATCCCGTTACATTAGCTCCTGTAGCCACACCTCCAACGGTATATTCAATAGGTGTTATAGCATCTGAAATACAAATTACTTGATTATCTGTGTTTACCGCTGAAGTTAAAACTAAACTACAATCACAGTTGATTATATCTAAATCAAAAGGAGGTGTATCATAAGCAGGACAAGTCGCTGTTGCGTCTAGGTGATAAACAATTGAATAAGAACCTTCGGTACTTAAACTAGGATTAATTTCACCAGTTGAAGTATCAATTGATAAGCCTGTAGCTGGCGTAACGATGTATTGACCTCCAGAAGGAGCTGTATTTGTAGGAGTATATAAATTACTGTCATTAGAACAATAATTCGGACTACTATAGGTTATATCTCCTGATGGGCTTGCTATAGCTAATAAATCAAAACTTCTTATAAAAACACAGCCTCCAATATAATCTTCTACAGCTACCCAAATTGTTTCCCCACCATTTGACTGATAGGTATTTAAAGTAGTCGGATCAATTGGAGAGATAAAATTTTGAGCATCACTCTGCGAATTATAATACGAATAACCATAATTACCAGACTGTGTTCCTCCTTCTATATAATTTCCTTGATCAATATCAAAAGTATATGGTGGTGGTCCTGAAGTACAAATTGTTATATCTTGTGGCTCTATTAAAGGAAAAATTTCTGGACCAATAGTAATGGTTTCAGAAATTCTTTTAATGGTAGCATCACATTCTGTATATGAAATTACAGCAGTGTAATCTGTATTTACAGTAGGACATACATTAATTGGGTTTTGCCCAACACTTCCTGGAATAAGTGTTCCATTTGCCAACCAAGAAATTTGAGAATTGATTACACCTCCATCTGGGACAAAACGCCATGCTTCATTTGTAGCAGTCCAAGTACCAGTATCTCTATTCGCAGGATGGCTATTTAAAGAACCATCTGAATTAATGATTCCTATTACACCTCTACCTCCATTCCAACCTAAACAAGGAGTTCTTCTCGCCACATAAACCTCTATTACATTTGAAGTTTCATAAATTACAATTTGACTCGTTTGTCTACCTACTCCATCATTACAAGAATACTGAGGCAATTCATTATAACTTACAATAAATTTTCTTGTAGGAGCCGTTCCAAAAATTCTATAGTTTACATTTTGAACAGCTGGATTTAATACAGGTGGTTGATTAATATTAGTATCTTGGTATACTCCACATATTGAACTTTTTATTGGAAAATTTGGATCTGTTATACTTTCATTATAACTCCATTCACAATAACCTCCAGGGTTTTCACTACCTCCAGGAACTATTCCACTAATATCAAATGTTATTAAACCATTTGAACCTACTAAAACTTGATTGTAATATTGCCCGTAAAAACAAAAATCAAAAGGTAAGGTAAAAGTAGAAGACCATCTATCATCTTGAGAACTATCGAAAACAAAAGAATCGGATAAAGGTGTAAAACTTGCAGGTGGTAGATATGGTATGGATTCTACTCTGTAAGTATTAGTAATCTCTGTCTCAAGGTAATCAGCCAATAAGTCAACACAATCTCCAGAATTACATACTGCAACTGGCGGAATGACGTCTACATAAGGGGTCGCTTGAGAAAAAACATTATTAAAAGTTAAAATTGTAATTAAAATAAAAAAGGGTAGTATTTTTTTCATTGTTATAGCAATTTATTTGGCGGTTTATTGTTGTTGTCACAAATTTAACAAAATATTAATTCTATGCTAATATTTTCCTTAATATTTAACAATCAAGTCTTTTTTTAATGATAATTGCTTTATCTTTGCACTTCTTAAAAATAGAGTATTATATAAATTACTATACTAATGATTCATAACGAGGAATTCCAAGAAGAAATTGGAAATAATCATATCGCTACTAGCGCAGTTACCCCATTAAGAAAAGATGCTTTTGATATTTCTGACGATGAAAAAATTGAAAGAATAAAAAAAGATGTAGAGAGTATTTTAACGACATTAGGAATGGATTTAACTGACGACAGTTTAAAAGGAACTCCTAACAGAGTGGCTAAAATGTTTGTTAAAGAAATTTTTGGCGGTTTACATCCGAACAAAAAGCCTAGTTCTTCAACTTTTGAAAATAAATACAAATACAACGAAATGTTAGTTGAAAAAAACATTGTTGTATATTCTACTTGCGAACACCATTTATTGCCAATTGTAGGAAGAGCTCATGTAGCTTATATTTCAAATGGTACTGTTGTAGGTTTATCTAAAATGAACCGAATTGTAGATTACTTTGCTAAAAGACCTCAAGTTCAAGAACGTTTGAACATTCAAATTGTGGAAGAATTACAAAAAGTTTTAGGTACGGAAGATGTTGCCTGTGTAATCGATGCAAAACACTTATGTGTAAATTCTAGAGGAATTAGAGATATTGAAAGTAGCACAGTAACAGCTGAATTTGGAGGAAAATTTAAAGAAGAAAAAACTAGAAGAGAGTTTTTAGATTATATTAAACTAGACACTCAATTTTAATCTTCTTTTCTAAAAACACAAATAAACAAACAAACGCATTTTAAAATAGCCCTGATAGCAATGAAAATATTTTTGCAACATGAATTCTTATTTTTATTCGAATAAAAAAGCGACTATAGAAGCTCTTTTTATGAGGAATAAAAAAGAATATATGGCAAAAAATTGAAATGCATAGCAGGAATAGCTTCAAAAAAAAACAAATTATATAAAGGAATACAAAAACATGGAACGTTATAAAAGTCAAACATTAAAAATATACAATACCTTAACTGGAGAGAAAGAAGTTTTTACACCTATACATGAAGGAAATATTGGAATGTATGTTTGTGGACCAACGGTTTACAGTAATGTGCACTTAGGTAATGTGCGAACTTTTATGAGTTTTGATGTAATTTTCAGGTATTTACAACACTTAGATTACAAAGTGCGTTATGTTAGAAATATTACCGATGCGGGTCATTTAACCGACGATGGTGATGTGGATAATGATCGTTTTGTGAAGCAATCTCGTTTAGAGAAGTTGGAACCCATGGAAATTGTACAAAAATATACCGTTGATTTTCATAAAGTTTTAGACACTTTCAACTTCTTACCTCCTACTATTGAACCAACTGCTACTGGACATATACTAGAGCAAATAGAATTGACTCAAAAATTAATTGAAGAAGGTTTGGCATATGAAAGTAATGGTTCTGTGTATTTTGATGTTCAAGCATACAATAAAAAAGGTCTAAATTATGGGGAATTAAGTAACCGTAACATCGACGAACTTTTTGCCAATACGCGTGATTTAGATGGACAAACAGAAAAGAAAAATCCGCAAGATTTCGCTTTGTGGAAAAAGGCTTCACCTGCCCATATTATGCGTTGGAATTCTCCATGGGGAGCAGGTTTTCCAGGCTGGCATTTAGAGTGTACAGCAATGAGTACTAAATATTTAGGCGAGACTTTTGATATACACGGTGGTGGAATGGATTTAAAATTCCCACATCATGAATGTGAAGTCGCTCAAGCGAAAGGTTGTTTTGGCCATGCTCCTGTAAAAACATGGATGCATACAAATATGCTAACGATGAACGGTCTTCGTATGAGTAAATCAACTGGTAATTATGTGTTACCAATGGATTTAGTAGAAGGAAATAATACGTTTTTTGAAAAGAAATTTGAACCGAATATTATTCGTTTTTGTTTCTTGCAAGCACATTATAGAAGCGTTTTAGATATTTCTAACGAAGCCATGTTAGCCAGCGAAAAAGGGTATAATCGTTTGATTGAAGCCTATAAATTAATCCAATCTTTACCGGTTAGTGCGTCATCCAGTTTAGCTATTGCCAGCTGGAAACAAAGTTGTTATGATGCTATGAATGATGATTTTAACACCCCTGTCTTAATTGCACAATTATTTGAAGGAATCCGTTATATTAATTTGGTAAATGATAAAAAAGAAACACTAAGCAGCGAAGACATTACTACGTTACAAGAAACCTTACACGTATTTTTATCCGATATTTTAGGAATAAACCTAGAAGGTTCAGGCAATAACTCGAATATTACTAAACTAGAAGGTGTTATTGAAATGCTTATTGAAATGAGAAACGAAGCAAGAGCTAATAAAAACTGGGCCTTATCTGATGAAATTAGAGACCGTTTAGCCGGATTAGGTATTCAGCTGAAAGATGGTAAAGAAGGAACCGGGTTTACTATTTAGTTGTCTGTTTTTTGTTGTAGGTTGTATATAGTATGTTTTTATATTTACTCTTAAACAACCTTAAACTATTTTAAACAACCTTAAACCATTTTAAACTTTATTAAACATTCTTAAACGCAACACAATTAAATTACTAAAAAAAATACTCATTTTTCCATTTGTCTTCTTGGTTAGGTTTTACCAAGTAGCCATTTCTCCTTACACACCAGCTGCATGTAGATTTCAACCCACTTGTTCGCATTATACGGTAGAAGCTTTACAAAAACATGGCTTATTTAAAGGCGGTTGGCTTGCTACAAAACGTATTTTAAGCTGTCATCCTTGGGGAAAAAGTGGTTATGATCCCGTTCCCTAAGATTTTTGAAAACTCAAGAGTTCTGTAAGAAATGGTTTATAGTAGTTTATGAGAATTTTATTTTATTTTAACTTCTATTACCAATAATAATCTTATTTTTACCTCACAAAACAAATAAATTTTCTCTTATGAATTACGCATTAAATATCGTTTGGAATCCATCAGAAGGTATCGATTTAGGATTTTTTATGGTTCGATATTACAGTTTAATGTTTGTAGTTGCTTTTGGCTTAGGTTGGTATATCATGAAAAATATTTACAACCGTGAAGGCATTTCTATTGAAAAACTAGACAAACTTTTTATTTATACGGTTGTTGCTACTCTTTTAGGAGCACGATTAGGACATGTTATTTTTTACCAATCGGAATTGTTTCATGAAGATCCTTTAAGTATCTTGTTACCCATAAGTACCAAACCCAGTTTACACTTTACAGGTTTTGCAGGATTAGCGAGTCATGGTGCTGCTATAGCAATTATTATTGTGATGTTTTATTACAGTACAAAAGTAGTCCACAAACCGATGCTTTGGATTTTAGATCGTATTGTTATTCCTGTAGCAAGTGGTGCAATTTTTGTACGTTTAGGTAATTTCTTTAATTCTGAAATTATTGGAAAACCAACAACGGAAGATAGTTTTATGGCTATGAAATTCATTCGTGGAGAAGAATATAATGGTCCTTTAGGAGAAAGAGCGGTTATGGCTAAAACACAAATAAACAATGCTAACGAAGCGTATAATGCACTGGCACATGACCCTCAATATGCTGATTTTTTAGCGAGTTTTCCTTATCGTTATCCAGCACAATTGTATGAAGCAATGGGTTATGTACTTGTGTTTGCTATTTTATTTTATATGTATTGGAAAACCGATGCCAGAAACAAAGCAGGGTTGCTTTTTGGAACCTTTTTATTACTCTTATGGACGGTTCGCTTTTTTGTTGAATATGTAAAAGAAAGTCAAGGTGGTTTTGAAAACTATCCTATTTTTGCAGCATTATCTACAGGACAATGGTTGAGTATTCCTTTTATTATTGCAGGATTGTATTTTATGTTTAGACCTAAGAAAATGGTTTAGTTAATTTACTCAATTTATATACAAATAACCCACTTCATCTCAAAGTGGGTTATTTTTTTATGATATACTAAAAGAGGTTAAAACTTGGATGATACAAACCAGCGTAAAGTGGTGTTTTATTAATTTAGTTCAAATATTTTCAGCATTTTCTACGGATCAATGTTAGAGCATTCCTTTTACATTAGCAGGAATATATTTAATGTTTAGACCCAAGAAAACTGTATAAAAAATTAAAATAATATTGTATATCCATAAAAGCTAAATTTTCTCATACCAACCACTTTATAAAACTCTTTCCCATTTTCTTTTGTAGATACTAAAATCTGAATACCAAAATATAGGATCTGAGCAAAAACCTATTAATTCTTCGGTTATACCCGAAAATCTTCTTTCAAATAAAATATCAGCATCATCTGAAAATTCTGTAATTCTACTATAGTGAGTATTTACAAAATTGCTAATATCATCTCTTTTCAATCCTTGATTTCTTAAATAATTTAAATCTTCAAATAACTTAAATACAAATTTTTTATAATCAATAAATGACATTTTTGAAATAACTGGATAGGTCAAATTATTCGTTATAAAATTTTGGAAATCTATTGCCGATTGGATGGTGCTATTTTCCATATTATTAAAAGGTAAAATTTAAAATAACTTAATTGTAAATATTTAATTGATTCGATTGAAATAAAACCATTCAGTCTTAAAATAAATATAACAACTATAAATTATAATTAACAAAATTATATTTTACTAAATTTATTCGGAAGAATACATTAACTTTTAAATTCTTGAAATAAACATATTTTTATTCTTCCATCTTCAGAATAGGGATATATTGCCGCTGAATTTGGAAAAAAATAATTAAATACATCACAATCTATTGAAAATATATACACATCTACATCTTTTAAATTAAATTGCCTAATATTTTTTGAAATATCTATACACTTACTTTTTAAAATATAGTATTGAGCTTCTAAATTTATTTTAACATCTGCTTTTTGATTATATTGTTCCAAAAAGAATTCATATCCTTCATTATCAATAACATAAGCTTGATCCTCATTTAAATAATAAACACTCATATAATCTTTATAATTTAAAAAAGTATATTCTGGAATTGATTCACTGTATAAAGTAATGGATCTATTACATGTTTGGGCGAATCCAGGACACCTTTTTTGATATAAATTATAAAATTGTAATACATCAAAATGAATTTTATCTTCAAACTTAATATTAATATCTTTTAAATCATATGTAGAAGTAATTTCATTTACATACTTTTTAACTGGATACATATTATTATACATATCTGATCTAAAATAAAGTTCTCTATTACATGCTGTAAAAAGAAACAAAACTAGTACTATACAAATTTTCCTCATTTTAGTTTTTTGATTTTTTATAGGTAAAATCTAAAAAATCAAACTGATTACAATAAACAACACTATCACTATTTTTCTTATAACTTTCAAAATTTGATAATTGCTTTTGATTCGTTTCTATATAGCTAAGCAATTCTTTTAAATCTCCTTGCGAATACAACAAAGTAGAAATAAAAAAAAGAATAATTGTGTTTACTACTTTCATTTTATAAAATCTATTAGATTTTGATTACTTTTTATTATCAAGTTGAAATATACAATATTTTGAAATATCTAAAACATCTAATGACACATGAATGCTTTTCTTAGGATTAATTTTACTCTTTAAAATTATTGAATTTATAATAACAAAGAGCCACAACTATTGAGTTGTGGCTCTTCGCTTTTGAACCTAATTATAACGCATTTATAAATTAAGTAATACCATTAATAGTGTAAATTGTGAACAAAAATTACGCGGCTTCAGTAACTAATTCTAAACTTGGCCTAAGTTGAGGGTGTTGAGCAGTAAAATAAACTAACCAATTTCGTAAATGTTCCACTTCATAAGGCAATAATTTTTTAATTGCCTTTTTAAGTTCTTTCATGAAAAGATCTAGATCAAAACTTACTTTTTCAAGTACACTTTTTGTGTAATCATATATCATTCTAGGCATAATTTAGTAGGTTAAAATTAATATTAGATTGAAACTCATTATAAAAGTAATTCAAAAAAATGAAATCACCATGGAAAAAGTGTTAAAATTACCGTTGAAATGACATTTTTTATCGATAAAATGCATTTTGTAAGAAGATTCCTTTTGAAACCGTCGTTAAAATTCCATCCTACTTAACACATCTATAACAAAGTCATGCATAACGCCTCTGTAATCCATATGGGTAACCATTCTCAATTTTCCTTGACCCATTGAAGATATTAAAATACTTTTTTGTTTTAGCATTTCTAAGAAAACTTTTTCATCTACTTTAGACTGTAAAGTAAAAATCACAATATTGGTTTCCACAGGTGCTACTTCTTTAATCCACGATTTAGAAGCTAAAACCTGACCTAATTCTCTAGCTCTCTGATGGTCTTGTGCCAAACGAGAAATGTTATTTTCCATAGCATATAAACCTGCAGCTGCCAAATATCCAGCCTGACGCATATTTCCACCAAATAACTTACGAATGCGTATCGCCTTTTTTATATCTTCAGAAGACCCCACTAAAACCGAACCAACAGGTGCACCAAGGCCTTTGGACAAACAAACTGAAATGGTATCAAATAATTGACCAAAATCGGTAGGTTTTTGATTTTTGGCAACCAATGCATTCCACAATCTTGCACCATCCAAATGGTATTTTAATCCGTGTTCCTTACAAACTTGTCGTATTTTTTGTAATTCATCCAATTCGTAACAAGCGCCACCACCTTTATTTGTTGTGTTTTCTATACTCACTAATTGTGTAGTAGGTGCATGATAAAATTCTGGATCATTTATAACTTGTCGCACTTGATCTGCGGTTATTTTACCTCGATTACCATCTACTAAATGACAAGAAACACCACTGTTTGCAGCAACGCCTCCTCCTTCATATAAAAAAATGTGTGACCATTTATCACAAATAACCTCATCTGCTGGTCGTGTATGTAATCGAATAGCTGTTTGATTGGCCATGGTTCCACTAGGAAAAAACAAGGCTGCTTCTTTACCAAAAAGTTGTGCGGTATAACGCTCTAATTCGTTGACTGTTGGGTCTTGTTTAAAAACATCATCACCCACTTCAGCTTGAAACATAGCTTCCAACATCCCTTGCGTGGGTTTGGTTACTGTATCACTAATTAAATTTATTTCCATAAATCAAAAGGAATATTCTATTTTTGTGTTGTAAAACTACAATATTTATGATAAATACAGAACAAGTAAGAGACATTATTGATCGCCTTGGTGCGTTAAGGAGGTATCTTTGACATCGATAGAAAACTTATCGAAATAACAAACGAAGAAGAAAAGACATTTGCTCCTGATTTTTGGAACAATGCCAAAGAAGCTGAAATTGTAGTGCGTGATATTCGTTCCAAAAAGAAATGGGTCGACGATTACAATAAAGCAGTCGAATTTTCTGAAGAACTTCAAATTATGTTAGACTTCTTTAAAGAAGGAGAAGTAACCGAACAAGAAGTAGAAGAATTGTACGACAGAACCATAACTCATATTGAAGATATTGAGTTTAGAAATATGCTTTCAGACGAAGGAGACAGCATGAGTGCCGTTTTGCAAATTACGGCTGGTGCGGGTGGCACAGAAAGTTGTGATTGGGCCTCTATGTTAATGCGTATGTATTTAATGTGGGGCGAAAAGCAAGGGTATAAAATTAAAGAATTGAACTTTCAAGAAGGTGATGTGGCCGGAATTAAAACGGTTACCTTAGAATTTGAAGGAGAATTTGCTTTTGGCTATCTAAAAGGTGAAAACGGAGTGCATCGTTTAGTGCGCATATCTCCTTTTGACAGTAATGCGAAAAGACACACTTCTTTTGCTTCTGTTTATGTGTATCCATTGGTAGATGACACTATTGAAATTGAAATTAACCCTGCAGATATCGAAATCACAACAGCTCGTTCAAGTGGTGCGGGTGGACAAAATGTGAATAAAGTGGAGACCAAAGTACAATTGGTTCACAAACCTACAGGTATTCAGATTCAATGTTCTGAAACACGTTCACAACACGATAACCGTCAACGTGCGTTGCAAATGTTAAAGTCACAGTTGTATGAAATTGAATTGAAAAAACAATTAGCACAACGGGCCGACATCGAAGCTAGTAAAATGAAAATTGAATGGGGTTCACAAATTAGAAACTATGTGATGCAACCTTATAAATTAGTAAAAGATGTGCGTACCGGTGTTGAAACCAGCGATGTTGATGCGGTAATGAATGGAGAAATTGATAAATTCTTAAAAGGTTATCTCATGATGATGGGACAAAAAGAAGAAGAATAAATCGTTTAAAAGAAAAAAAATCCAAATTTCGCTTTAAAATGAAATTTGGATTTTTTAAATTAACCAATTAAACTATTTTTCAATCACAACCGTCAGTACCACAACTTGCATCTTTGGAATTTGTATCCAAAATGAATTCTTTTTCAAAATTACCTTCCTCCCACGTCTTTTCAAGAGCTTGCAAAAAAGTTTCTTCTGCTTGCGCTCCAGAAATAGCATATTTATTATCAAACACAAAAAAAGGTACGCCTTGTATTCCTATTTGTTGTGCCATGTCGATATCCTTTTCTACAGCTTCAGAAAAAGCATCCGAATGAAGCACATTTTCGATTGCATCTTTCGAAAGTCCAACAGCTTCACCCAATTCGCTTAATGTATCCAAATCATTTACATTTTTACCATCTGTAAAATAAGCTTTTAATAATTGTTCTTTTAAAGCATCTCCTAGATTGTATTTTTTTGCCAAATGCAATAACCGATGCGCATTAAAAGAATTGGCCATAATGGCTTTATCAAAGTTAAAATCCAATCCTGCACTTTTAGCTGTTTGTGTTACATTTGCAGTCATTTCTTCAGCCCAAGCGATATCTTTCCTATATTTTTTGGCTAAATGATTGACCACATTATCGTCTTCTGAAGCTTTAAAATTGGGATCTAATTGAAAACTTTTCCATTCAATACTTACGCTATCTTTATAGGGAAAATTAGCCAAAGCGCTTTCTATTCTTCTTTTACCGATATAACAAAAAGGACACATTATATCAGACCAAATTTGTATTTTCATTGTATTATTCATCATTCTAAATAGTTGTATATACAAATTTACAACAACCTTCTTTTTTATAAAAAGGGTTTAAGAGAACCTTAACGTTGACTATAAAAAATTCATTATTTTGAAATAAATATAGTAAAGGAAAGGATAGCTGAACGTAACAAAAGCATAAGCAAGTGTACCAATAACATAGAAGAAATTTCTAAATTGATACACATTATATTTTGATTTAAAATAATATTGATTTGCTATTTCTAAAAGAATGCCAAGAGAAAATAGAATATTCGCCATAATCCCCCACAAAAGTATACCTATACAATCACACCAACCAAAACAAGATGGTTGAATTATGATTAAAGCAAGTATTCCAAAGAAGCCAATAATTATATTAAATACAATTCTCTTCTTTTCCCACCAAGAAATTGTTTCATTTAATCTATTATTATCCAATTGTTGCATTTGCTTCATAATATTAAAAATAGAAACCTAGTTTCGCAAGTCGGTTTTTAAAATATTCCGATTTAAATTGTAAAGAAGAATGATATTCATAAACATAAACTTGATTCATTACAAGATCTATTTCAGTAATTACAGGTTTATTTTCTGTTGTATTTTCTAATAGAAACACAGTACTATTATTTTTCCAATATGCTTCTTCTACCCATTGTAAAGGTCCTCTAAAAGCAATTCTTTCAACACTTTTATCTTCAAGGTTTACTAAATCTATCTCCTGATCAATCTCTGTTATTATATTATTTTCATCTAAAGCCCAATTATAACTATCAAAATCAATGTATTTTGTTCTTGACTTGTCATATCTTAAAAAACGAGAATAAATTGTATCAAATTTTGGATCAAAACTCCCTAAAACTGTTCCTTTTATTTTATGCAACGTATCCTTTTTAATCAACTTAAATTTAGTGAAAGAAAAACTAGTATCAAGCGCTTTATAATAAGATAACCAATCGGCAACAAATTCATTTTCATTAGCAATACTGTCTGAAAATAACTTTTCCCCTCTAGTTGAAACAGTATGCTTTCTCTCATGATTGTGACAGGAAATTAGTAGCAAAAGAAACACTACATAACTTAGGATTTTTTTCATTATTTATACTTTTAAATCTAAAACTTTCTCATAAGCTCTTCGAGCACTTCCTCTAAAATACACTTCCCCACAATATACATAACCTAAGCGATCAAAAATAGCCATCATAGCATGGTTATCAAAGTTGGTATCGGCTTTTACACTATAAACCTTGTTCTGTAAAGCATAATCTTCAATATAACCTATCATTATTTTGGCCAAACCTTTACCTAAATAGTCTTCTGAAATGGCCACACGATGAAACACCACAAAATCTTCATCGGTAACCCACTTCCCTTCTATTCTAGCATATTCAGGTTCGTCATTAATTAAAACAGCTGTATAACCTATGATTTTTTGATTGTCGGTTAACACAAACCCGATTTCTTTTTCAATATCATTTTGGATAACCTCAGGATTGGGATAACCGTCCTGCCATTGCTTACTACCTTCTTCCTTTCTTCTTTGAATGGCTTTTTGAAGTATAATCCATATTTCAGGAATGTCACTGATTTGAGCTTTTCTAAATGTGTATTCGTTATGCATTTCTAGAACTATTAATTGGTATAGGTAAAGGAACTCCAAAGAGATTCGTTTCAAATATAATTTAAATTCAAATGAGAATCTGTGGTTTCCATTAATTTCTAAAACTAACGTGCTGCATTTTTTTTAAATTAATAATAAATTAACCAAAATAAAACATTTTACACAACATAAAACACATATCGCTACTGTATCGATACACTTACAATTTGTAGACTATTATATTGCTAATTTAAAAAGCAAAAAACTTCTTATAGTACTAAAAATCAATTGTTTTATTTCAATTAAATGGATTAATTTTGCACTCCGAAAAAAAGGATATTAACCCCTATTAACCCATGAAAAAAAATTACGTGCTATTGTTAACGATGCTTTTACTAAGCATTACTATGTATTCACAAGATATCGATTTTAAAAAAGGTAAAGTATTAGCCGATAAAAAAAGTGTGTTTGATTTTGACAAAAGAAAAATGGGAAGTGAATTGTCTCTTTTTAAACTAGACACTAAAACAGAATTGATTTATATCGAAATTAACAACAACAATACCATCTCTTATCTAGATGATGATTTTGTAAAAATAGTGTTTCCAAAAAATGAGGTTACTATTGAATCTACCTTGTTGATTGACAAAAATTTTAAAGAGATTATCCAACTCTTATTTATGAATAATGTTGTAGATTATAATGGTACTATTAACCAAGAAAATCTATTTCTTTTTAAACAAAGACAAAATAATAGAAAGATTTAATTTTTCTCTACAATTATAGCATAAAAGCACTTTACTTATATTTAAAGTAAAGTGCTTTTTTTATTATTTCTTTCGAAAAACATTTCTTATTTTATACCACACTCTTTTATGAAGGGGTGCTTTTACTCCATAAATAGAAAAAACAGATAATTCAACTGTTTCTGTAAATTGTACATTGACTTTTAGGTCTTTTATTTCTTCAAAATAAGTTTTATCTTGAGACCATAAAATTTGTTTATAACCCAAATATCCAAATACTAGATTAACTTTTTCAAGTGATTCAATTACATCCGTTAAATTTAATTTATAAAAACCATTCTCATCAGAATTTGCTCCTATATCAGTACCTTTAACTATGACATAAGCTCCTGGAAGTACTAGTCCTTTTTCATCAGTAATAGTACCTGATATAATTATCATTTCTTTAACTATCGAACTATCCTGATCTTGCTTTTTTACTGTTATGTTAGGGTTTATACTTAGCTTCTTATCGGTTTGTTCAACCTTTACTTCATCGCTTTTTTCTTGTCCTAAAGTATTCCAACTTAAAAAACTAAATAGTCCTATATAAAAGACATTCCAACGCGTTCCTTTTCTCCCTTTATTAGCTGATGAAGCAAATTCCAACTGTTCCTTATGATATAAACCACAAACTTTATCTTCAGAGAATATATGGGCTTGTGCAATTTCAGCGTCTGTACTTTTTCTAAAATCAATAATAGTATGGTTACATTGCAAGCATAATCTTCCTTTTTCATTTTCAGGCATGTCTTCCCAATACTGATGGCATTTTTTTATTTTAGAAAGGTTTATTTTGGTAATGGTATTCATATCTTCTTATTTAGTACACTTTGTAAATGTAAATGTATCTTTTCCGTTTGATAAAACAATTTTTAAAGATGCATTCTTCTTATAAAAATCATAAAATTCTTTTTCAGCATGACAACCATGTTGAGCAAAATAAGGTGTCATCCATGTTAAACTATAGCCATTTTCTCCCCATTTTTCTAATTCAAATTGAGCACTAGCTGTAAAGACTCTATCACTAAAAATTACCTCTATAGAGTTAAAACTATCAAAATCTAAACTTAATTGTTCATAATTAGATATCATTTTAAAAACTACTACATCTACACCAGGATCTTTACAAATATATTTAATTCGCATATCTGCAATGCAATTATCAATTTTAGATTCTTTACAACTAAATAATATAAGTTCAATAAACAGAAGTAGACAAACTATTATTACAAATTTTTCAAATTTATTTTTAAAAAGCATTTTAATTGTTTTTACTTACTAAAGGTAAATAATTATTTACTTTTAGTAAGCTTTTATATACTTATATTTAAAAATTAGTTACTTAAAGTATTTATTTAATTACTTTAAGTATATTTTTTATTACCTTTAGTAATAAATTAGAGTATAAAAGTAAATAAATACATGAAAAAAGGTAAAAATAATATCGATACAGGTAAATTATTGAAGGATTTTATTTCAAAAAATAAGATCAATAAGTCGGCATTAGGGAAAGAAATCCATAGAGATGCAGTTTCTATCTTAAAATATACCCAAAACAGTAGTATTCAAACGGGTATTTTAATTGAATTATGCCATGCTTTACAACATAATTTTTTTCAGGATATAGCGAATCAATTACCCACAACTTTTACAGTTAAAGAACCTAAAAAAGATGAAATTGAAGCTTTAAAAGAAACCATAAAAGTATTGCAAATTCAAAACGACTTATTAATGAAGTTAAAAGCGTAAAAGAAATTATATTCAAAATAATAGGCTTCTTTAGATTTTCAAACTTTGACTTTCGACATTTGACTTTTGCCTTTCAACTTTTCTTTTCTTTTTGTACTTTAGCAAACCAATAAAAAAACAACAACTAGTCACTCATGGATTTACAGTTCAATAAAAACGAAGACCATAATAAATTACTCCTTTCCGATTTAAAACAACGCTTTGCTAAAGTAAAATTAGGCGGTGGCCAAAAACGTATCGATAAATTACATGAAGAAGGTAAAATGACCGCTCGTGAACGTATCGATTATTTATTAGATGATAAAGCAAAAAGCATCGAAATAGGTGCTTTTGTGGGTGATGGTATGTATGAAGAACATGGCGGATGTCCTTCTGGTGGTGTGGTAGTTAAAATGGGTTATATCCAAGGAAAACAATGTATCGTGGTGGCAAATGATGCTACTGTTAAAGCGGGTGCTTGGTTTCCTATTACAGGTAAAAAGAATTTAAGAGCGCAAGAAATTGCAATTGAAAATAGATTACCCATCATTTATTTAGTAGATTCTGCTGGTGTGTATTTACCCATGCAAGACGAAATCTTTCCAGATAAAGAACACTTCGGTCGTATTTTTCGTAATAACGCTATCATGAGCAGCATGGGAATTACCCAAATTGCAGCTGTAATGGGAAGTTGCGTGGCGGGTGGTGCGTATTTACCTATTATGAGTGATGAAGCTTTAATTGTAGATAAAACCGGTAGTATTTTCCTTGCGGGAAGTTACTTAGTAAAAGCAGCCATTGGCGAAAGCATAGACAATGAAACTTTAGGTGGTGCCACAACACACTGTGAAATTTCGGGAGTAACCGATTTTAAAGCCAAAGATGATGCAGCTGCTTTAGACCGCATTAAAAGTGTGGTAGGCAAAATGGGCGATTTTGAAAAAGCTGGATACAATCGGGTAAAACCTGAAAAACCAGCTCTTGATCCAAAAGAAATATATGGTATTTTACCAAAAGCACGTAACGAACAATACGACATGATGGAAATCATCAGTCGATTAGTGGATAATTCTGAGTTTGACGAATATAAAGCCGGTTACGGCCAAACCATCATTACCGGATATGCTCGTATCGATGGTTGGGCAGTAGGAATTGTGGCCAACCAACGTAAAATAGTAAAAACAACAGGTGCTAAAACGAAACCTAGCGAAATGCAGTTTGGTGGTGTAATCTATTCCGATTCTGCAGATAAAGCCACTCGTTTTATTGCCAATTGCAATCAAAAGAAAATTCCATTAGTCTTTTTACAAGATGTAACGGGTTTTATGGTGGGTAGTAAATCAGAACATGGAGGTATTATTAAAGATGGTGCCAAAATGGTAAATGCAGTTTCGAATTCGGTGGTACCCAAATTTACAGTGATAGTTGGTAATTCATATGGTGCTGGTAATTATGCCATGTGTGGAAAAGCCTATGATCCACGTTTAATTTTTGCATGGCCAAGTGCAGAATTAGCGGTAATGGGTGGTGCCCAAGCGGCCAAAGTTTTGATGCAAATTGAAGCGGCTTCGCTTAAAAAACAAGGCAAAATTGTAGATGAAAAAGTGGAACAGGAATTATTTGATAAAATAAAAGCGCGTTACGATGCTCAAGTATCGCCTTATTATGCAGCCGCGCGTTTATGGACCGATGCAATTATTGATCCTTTAGATACTCGTACCTGGATTTCAATGGGTATTGAAGCTGCCAACCACGCTCCTATTGAAAAACCATTTAATTTAGGAGTGATTCAGGTTTAATTATATTTAATAAAAATGTAATTGAATATATTTTGTAGAAAAATTTTTATTGATAACTAAAAATAACCTTATGAAAAAAAAATACTTTTTGTTTTTCTTGTTTACCAATTTATTTTGCTTTAGCCAAAGTTATGATGTAATAGCTATTCAAGATTTTGAAACTGCTCCTTCTTCACCTACTTGGAATTTTACTGGCCCTGTTGTGTACAATAGTGGTACATCAAGTTCTTCTGCTGCACCAGCAAATAGTCCAATTGGAATCAATAATTCCAGAGCTTGGGAAACAACTGCGGTTAGTGCTGGTCTAACTCTGGAATTCGAAAATATTACTCTTCCAAGTGGTTACGATAGCTTTTTATTCGAATTTAAATTAGCTGCTATGAATTTATTGGGAACAACAGGAGGACCAGATAATTTAGATTATATTCAAGTAGAATACAGTACCGATAATGGTCAAACTTATATCCAACGACTAAGAATTCGTGGTGCTACAAATAATAATTCATTTTGGGAATATTCTGCAACAGGAGTAGGAATAGTAGATTATCTTCCAGAAACTGAAGCCGAATTCTACCCTACTGACACTGGCTTAGCTACAACTGAAGGATATAGTACCAACGGAATTACATTTCCAGGAACAATTAGTCAATTAAAAATTAGAATAACAGCTCGATCTAGTAGTTCCTCAGACACATGGCTTATTGACAACGTAACATTAAAAGGAATTACAACGTTAAGTTCAAACGATTTTGAAACCAATGCTAAAACTTCAAGATTATTTCCAAATCCGACAAGTGGAATTTTAAATATTGATTCTGATTCTATCATAGAATATAGCGTTTACGACATATTAGGAAACACAATTATATCAGGCAATTCAAATACTATTGATTTATCTGACAAACCTAAAGGAATGTATTTTGTTACCATCCAATCGGATAACTCTAAAACAACTCATAAAATTATCAAACAATAATTTTATATATCAAAGTCTTTATTAATTCAATAAATAATAAAGACTTTGATATATAAAAATTTAGTCTTTACATTTGCGCCATGTTAAAGACATACTTTCAACCCTTTAAAACCGATATATCTGATATTCCTTTACCAGATAAATTTACCTTTCCTTTTTATTATGAACCGCATGAATTGAGTATTCTAGCCGCGAAAGAGCTACAAAAATACTTAACTTCTCAAACTGATTTTGAACATAATTTTGGATTACAAGAAAACCAAACAGGTTTAGTGATTGGAAAAATGTTTGGGGTTTTAGTTTGTCAAGATAAAGAAGAAAATTTAGGTTATTTATGGGCTTTTTCTGGAAAACTAGCCGAAAACAATCATCTCAACTATTTTGTTCCTCCTGTTTTTGATATGTTACAACAAGATGGTTTTTTCAAAAAAGAAGAAGAGGTTTTAAATGCTATCAATCAAGAAATTGAAAGTTTAAAAAAAGACAATAACTATCTTTTAACTAAGGAGCATTGGGCTACGACCCAAAAAAAAGCAACTGAGGATCTTCAAAATCAAAAAGAAAGAATCAAACAATTAAAAATTGCTAGAGATGTAAAGAGACAAAATTTCCCTACAAATGCTAGTCCAACTGAAATTGAAGCATTTGAGTACGAACTCTCTGAAGAAAGTAAAAAAGAAAGTATTCTGCTCAAAAAAATGACCAAATACTGGAATTATCAGTTAGAAAATGCTAAAAAGGAAATGCAAGTTTTTTCAGATAAAATTACGGAATTGAAAGAACTTCGTAAACAAAAATCGGGTGAATTACAACAGCAATTATTTAAGCAATATGCCTTTCTAAATCAAAACAAGAAACTGAAAAGTATTGGTGCAATATTCGATAATAATCCGCCAGCAGGTTCTGGTGAATGTGCAGCTCCAAAATTATTGCAATATGCTTTTGAAAATGATTTAACACCTATTGCTATGGCTGAATTTTGGTGGGGCCAATCTCCAAAATCGGAAGTACGAAAACACCAACAATTTTATCCTGCTTGTAGAAGCAAATGCGAACCCATATTGGAACACATGCTTGAAGGTGTTATTATGGATGACAACCCCTTTTTAGAAAATCCTGCGGAAGGAAAAGAGATAGAAATTGTTTTTGAAGATGAATATCTTGCCGTAATCAATAAACCTGCTGAGTTTCTTTCAGTTCCTGGCAAAAATGTAAAAGATTCGGTGTTCCAAAGAGTAAAAGAGTTATATCCAGAAGCTAGTGGCCCTTTAATTGTACATCGTTTAGATATGTCTACCTCTGGATTGCTTTTAATTGCGAAATCAGAAGCCATCTATAAAGAATTACAATCGCAATTTATCAAACGTACGGTTCAAAAAAGATATGTCGCACTTTTGGATGGTATGGTAGCTTCCGATGAAGGCTATATTGATTTGCCGCTACGCGTAGATTTAGACAACAGACCCAATCAATTGGTGTGTTATGAGTATGGAAAACCCGCACAAACCAAATACAAAGTGATCGAACGAAAAGAAGGAAAAACGCGCATCCACTTCTTCCCTATTTCAGGACGTACCCATCAATTACGAGTTCATGCTTCGCATATTTCAGGTTTAAATTGCCCAATCATAGGAGACGACTTATATGGCATAAAGGAAAAAAGGTTATATTTACATGCAGAAGAAATTACTTTTAATCACCCCATAACAAAACAAAACGTTACCGTTTTTAAGCCTGCTAATTTTTAAACAATGAATGAAAAAAAATTTGACACAGTTGATCTTTCGATAATAGATTTGGAATTAAAAATCGCACTTCATGCGAGTAAATATTTTGGATATTTTTTAATTTTTATAACTCTAGGAACATTTATTATTCCTATTGGATTTCTTAGCAGAACCGCAAGGAGAATGGGAGAATATAGTACATTATATCAATTACATGGTAAATTTGCTGTCTTTGTAGTTATTGCAATATATGTTTTGGTTATATTATCATTCTTAGGTTACTACAAAGTAATCCAACTACTTTTAGATCGAAAAAATAAAATAAAAACTATAAAAACTGTTAAGGTCTTAAATGTTATTGAATTAAGTGAAAAACAAAAAAATCAATGGAAGATTTTAAACAAAAATTATACACACCAACTCTATGTAAATTATCAAGATAAATTCTATTTTGATGGAAATACAAATCCAAATCTTCTAAATGCTAAGATGAAAGAAATTGAATTGGCAAAAAATTCTGAAGTAATTCTTAAAGAAAGATATTATTAATATTTTATAAAAATGAAAAAACTACTTATCATAAGCTTATTTATATTGGTGTACCAAAACACTACAGCACAAAACTTTACTCGTAGAGACTCTTTGCATGGAGGGCTCCGTTTTGAAAGAAATTGCTTTGATGTGCAACGCTATGATTTGAATATTAAAATTGACCCAGACGAAAAAAGTATTGTTGGCTATAACGACATTACTTTTAAGGTAGTGGAACCTACAAAAAAAATACAGTTGGATTTGTTTGATAATATGAAAGTGGATTCGATTGTATGGAATACTACAAAACTAACCTACAAAAGAGATTATGATGCCGTTTTTGTAAGTTTTCCAAATGAATTAGCAAAAAATACCACCGAAAAAGTACGTTTTTACTATTCTGGAAATCCTAAAATTGCAAAAAATGCACCTTGGGATGGCGGATTTGTATTTAAAAAAGACAGTAATGGTAAACCGTTTATTGCTGTTGCTGTTCAAGGCACTGGCGCTAGTTTATGGTATCCTGTAAAAGACTCTCAAACCGACGAACCCGATCATGGTGCTTCTATTAAAGTAGCGGTTCCTAATGGTTTAATGAATGTATCTAATGGTCGTTTTATCAAAAAAGAAGCGGTAGGAGAAGCTTATACACGCTGGGATTGGGAAGTTAAAAACCCAATCAACAACTACACCATTACCGTTAATATTGCCGATTACATTCACATTCATGATGAAATAGAAAATTTAGACTTAGACTACTATGTTTTAAGAGAAAATAAAGACAAGGCTATCGCTCATTTTGATGCAGATGTAAAACCAATGATGGCTTGTTTTCAGGAAAAATTTGGACAATATCCCTTTTGGGAAGACGGTTATAAATTAGTAGAAACTCCTTATTTAGGTATGGAACACCAAAGTGCTGTCGCTTATGGTAATAAATACAAAAAAGGCTATTTAGGTATGGATTTATCTGGGACAGGTGAAGGTATGAATTTTGATTTTATTATTATTCATGAAACCGGACATGAATGGTTTGGAAATAGTGTTACTAGTAAAGATATTGCCGATATGTGGATTCATGAAGGTTTTACAACCTATAGTGAAACAGTTTTTATTGAGTGCCAAAAAGGCTATGATGCCGCTATGAGATACATCAACGGTCAATCTAAAAATGTACAAAATGACAAACCTATTATTGGTCAATTTGGAGTTAATAACGAAGGGAGTAGTGATATGTATTACAAAGGTGCGTTACTATTAAACACCATACGACATGTGGTTAATGACGATAGTAAATGGTGGTCAATTCTATTAAAATATTCCAACACTTTTAAAAAGAAAATTATAGACACACAAACGGTTATCGATTTTTTCAACAAAGAAACTGGACTTGATTTAACGGCTGTGTTTCATCAATATTTAAAGTACACCACTATTCCAAGACTAGAAATTAAAAAACACAAAAAAAGCTTCCAATACAGATGGGTTACAGAAGTGCCTAATTTTACGATGCCAATCGATGTTGTAATCGGTGTAATCGGTGATAAAAAAGTGCGTTTAAATGCAACCAATGAATGGCAGAAGGCAACAACATTGGTAAAAGACACTAAAGACATTAAAGTACTTACCAATCATTTTTTTATTACCACTAATTTATAATCTAATTTAAAAATTATTGTTTTATTAGCTCCAATGTTTGTAATCGGTTGAGCTTACCCGTTTTGGTTACTACAAATTGGGAAACAAAATAAATTTCTTTTGGTTTTTCAAACTTATCCAAGGCTTCAAAAACAGAGAGAGGTACTTCTTTTGTTACTCCTTCAAGAACTAAAATTACTTTTTGACCTAATTTTTCATCTGGTAAGCTGGCAATAAAATAACGTTCCGAAATTACATCTTGCAATTTAATTTCAATTTGTTCGGGAAATAATTTAACACCGCCACTGTTAATAACACTATCAAAACGTCCTAACCAGATAAATTCATTTTCTGATAGGATTTCCACTATATCATTGGTAACAATTTTTTCGGAAATAATTTTAGGTGCTTCAATAACTAAACAATCACGCTCATCTTTTGAAATGATAATATTAGGTAAAGTTTTAAAAGCTTTTTCACCTACTTTTTTAGCAGCCACATGCGTTATAGTTTCGGTCATACCATAGGTCTCAAAAGCATTTATCTTTTTCTTATTAAGCTTTTCTACCAATGATTTAGAAACAGGAGCACCACCAATAATTATCTTTTTAATTTGTTTTAATTTATCTAACGAATTTTCAACTTGCAAAGGAACCATGGCTGCAAAGTCATATTTTTCTTCATTATACGCTAACGGATTTCCATCAACTGTAGTAATATCGAGAGATAAACCTAAAATAAGTGCTCGAACCAACATCATTTTGCCCGCAATATATTTGGCCGACAAACACAACAATGCTTTATTTCCTGGCTCCAATCCAAAAAAATCTCCTGTAGCCAATGCAGATTGTATCATAGCTCTCTTTTCCAATCGGATTACTTTTGGTATACCAGTAGTACCAGAAGTTTCTACTTCAATATACAAATCATCATCCAACCACTCTAATAAAAAGCTACCAATATGTTTTTCATATTCGTCCCCTTCTTTAATAAAACTATACGCTACACGACACATATCGTCATAATTCAAATGATAACCATTTAATTTGAATTGATTATGAACATTTTTATGAGTCAATTGGTCTAAAACTAAAGTGTGTTCCATACTATTATATTTAATTTAAATCTATCGTTCCTGTTAACTTTTGTTTCCAGTTTTTCCATTTGTAGATTTTAGAAAAAATAAAGAGTAGAATGGGGAATATTACAAAGATAGGGAGAATTATCTCAAAAGAACCTGATGGCTCTGAAACATCTTTTAAAATAGAATGCGTTTGAAAAGCAGTCCAGTCTGCCGTTACTAATAAAGCGCCTATCAAATTATTAGCTGCATGAAAACCTAAAGCGAGTTCCAAACCTTCATCCATGATAGTAAGAATGCCTAAAAACAAACCTGTTCCTATATAATACATCATAATAATAGGGCCAATTTTTACAACTTCAGGATTAGCCATGTGCATTAAACCAAATAAAATAGCAGGAAGTAAAAAAGAAAGCAATCTGCTTTTAGTAACCAATGCTAAACCTTGCATTAAATTACCTCTAAATAGATATTCTTCAAAACTAGTTTGCAACGGAATTAAAATGATTGCCAAACCAAGAAATAATAAAAACTTTTTAGGTTTAAAGTTTACTACAAAATTTTCTGGCTCTATTGCATAGGCAATATAAGTCATGACAATAGTGATGCTTGCCCAAAGAAAAAATGAAAAGAAAATACGTTTAAAATCTACTTTTTTTCTAGACGTTGTTAAGCTTGTAATCGATTGACGTTGAATAACCTTTACCCAAAACCATACTAAAAAAAGTCCAATTGACAAAGGAGCAATCATTAATACAAAAGCACCGTTTACTCCTACTTGCTGAATTAATTGATCAATTACTGCATTGGAATCAACACCCATACTAAAAACATAATTAACAATCATCAATAGCAAAAAAGCTACAGGTAAAACAAAATATAAAATAGGATTAGAAGTGAATTTTTTAACTTGTTCTAGATACATAATTTCTTTTAGGGTTAAAGTTACATATTTTGTTACAAACTATAATATCATTTTCTTTGTATAAAATTAAAAAACAATGATTACTATTTATCACAATCCAAGATGCACTAAATCAAGAGAAGGTTTAGCTCTTGTTAAACAATTTGACAAACCCTTTGTAATTCGAAAATATTTAGAAGACCCTTTTACTAAAGAAGAATTGACTAGTGTTATTGAAAAATTAGGCATTCCACCGATAGAATTGGTTCGTACGAAAGAAAAAATTTGGATTGAAGATTATAAAGGAAAAGACTTGACTGATAAAGATATTATTGAAGCTATGTTATTACATCCAAAATTAATTGAAAGACCTATTGTTGTAAATGGAAATAAAGCAATTATTGCGAGGCCTAAAGAACTTGTTAACAAAATCCTATGAAATATTTAACAAACAATTGGGAAATGTAGCTTAAACCTAAGTCTAAATTTGCTGTCTTATATGGAAATATTAAATTAATCATGCTTAAAAGACTACAAATTTTCGCCCTATTCCTATTGACAACACTGGCTTTTGCCCAAAAACCAGATTTAAAAAAAATTACAATTAGTGGAAAAATCTTTGAAAAAGGAACCACTTTACCTTTAGAATATGCTACTGTTGTATTTCAAGATGCTAAAAATCCTGAGAAATTAAACGGTGGCGTAACCGATATGGAAGGTAATTTTAAATTCGAAGTTCCTTCAGGAACTTATAATGTTCGTTTCGAATATATCTCCTTTAAAACAATCGAATTTAAAAATAAGACCTACAATACCAATACAGATTTTGGAAAGATTTATTTAGAAGCTGATATTGCACAATTAGCCGCTGTAGAAGTAATCGCAGAACGTTCTACAGTAGAAATTAAATTAGATAAAAAAGTCTATAATGTAGGAAAAGATATGATGGTTAAAGGTGGGACTGTAAGTGATGTCTTAGATAATGTGCCTTCTGTAACTGTTGATCCTGAAGGTACGGTTGCACTTAGAGGAAATGAAAATGTACGTATTTTAATTGATGGTAAACCTTCTGGTTTAGCAGGTATTAATATTGCAGATGCTTTGAAAATGCTTCCCGCTGATGCTGTTGAAAAAGTAGAAGTGATTACAAATCCATCCGCTCGTTATGATGCTGAAGGTGGTGGTGGAATTATTAATATTGTACTTCGTAAAGGTAAAGCTCAAGGTTTAAACGGCTCTTTTGTAGGAACTATTGGTGATCCAGAAACTTACGGATTAAACTCTAGCATTAATTTTAGAAGTGAAAAATTCAATTTATTTTCTAACATTGGTTACAATTACAGAACCAGTTTAGGAAACTCTTCTACCGATTCTTATTATACTTCAGCAACGGCAAACCCTAATAGTATTTTTCTTGAAGAAAGAAGAACGAATGAGCGTTTAAATAAAGGTTATAATTCCAATTTTGGTATTGAATTGTTTTTAGATAAATCAACCTCTTGGACAAATTCTTTAACCATTCAAAATGGTAGAGGAGAAAATCCAGATAATGTGTTTTTCTATAATTATGATGCCAATAGAAACCCCACATTCACTAGAAATCGTTTGAACAATCAAAACAGTAAGGATTTTACTTTTGAATACGCTACCAACTTTACCAAAAACTTTAAAAAAGAAGATCATAAATTAACGGTAGATATGGCTTTTTCTCAAAACAGAGAAAGAGATAATTCTACTATTTATGATCAAATTATCGGTGATCCAAATGTACTTACCGAAAGAACCTTAAATCCTGAAAATCAACAACGTAATCTTTTTCAAACAGATTATGTATTGCCTATTGGAAAAGATGCACGATTTGAAGCAGGTTACAGAGGTAACTTTCAAAAAAACATAACTGATTTTGAAATTGATTCTTTGGATGTTTCAGGAAATTGGGTTCGCAATGATATCTACTCCAATTTATTAGAATATAAAGAATATGTAAATGCATTTTACATGCAATATGGGTCTAAAATCGATAAATTCTCCTATTTCTTAGGGGTTCGTTTTGAAGACAGTAATATTGAAGTAAATTCTATTTCTTCTAATGATTATAATACTAAAAAATACAATAACTTCTTCCCTACTGCTACTGTAAATTATGAATTTTCAGAAAGTAGCAACATTAGTTTAAGTTATAGCAAAAGAATTAATAGACCTAGAGGTCGCTTCTTAAATCCATTTTCAAGCTATTCTAGTAGAATTAATATTTTTAGAGGTAATCCTGATTTAAATCCTGCTTACACAAATGCCTTTGATTTAGGGTATTTAAAAAGATGGAAAAAAGTAACATTTAATACTTCAGCTTATGTTAATTTAACAGATGATTCTTTTCAATTTATCAGAAGAGAATCTGGTTTATTTGTAGAAGGAGTTCCTGTTATTGAATCGACACCTATCAATTTAGCTACAGAAATTAGAGCTGGTTTTGAATTTAATCTAAATTATTCCCCATACAAATGGTGGAAATTAAATGCCAACTTCAATCTATTCAGAAATGAAACGAAAGGAGATTATAGTTATATTAATTCTTCAGATGAACTAGTGGTACAAAACTTTGATAATACAGCTACTAGTTGGTTCAGTAGAATCTCTTCGAAAATTAATTTACCTTATAATATCGATTGGCAAGCCAATGCTTTTTACATGGCACCTCAAACGAATGCACAAGGTAAAACCTTATCTATGACGAGTATTAATTTAGCATTTAGTAAAGATGTATTAAAAGACAAAGGTACAATTGCATTAAACGTTAGTGATTTACTTAACTCAAGAAAAAGACGTTCAGAGGTTAATTTACCTACAGTAATTAGTTCTTCTGAATTTCAATGGAGACAAAGACAAATTAATCTTTCATTTACATATAGATTCAATAAAAAGAAAAATGACCGTGAAAACCAAAAAAGATCAGATGATGGTGGTGGTGATGAATTCATGGGATAACATAAAAAAAGGACTGCAAAAGCAGTCCTTTTTTTATTTTTGAACAATCTTAATTATTCTTGTTCTGTTTGTTTTTTAGCTCTTTTTTCTTTGATTAATTCAAAAATTGCGCCACCTAACCAATAAGGTACAAATGAAGCTAAAAATATCATTAACCAAAAACCTATTGTTAAAATGGTTAAGAAAAGTAAAAAACCTAAGTACTGATCAAATTCAAACATGTTTTCCGGAATTTATGAATTCTTGCCAAAGATAATAGGAATTATTTTTTTTAGCAATATAATAACAGTTTTTATTTCGATAGCCAATGCATAAATTGTAATTTTATAAAAACAACTAGAAAAAGAGTATGAAATATAGAATTGAAAAAGATACACTAGGCGAAGTTCAAGTACCAGAAGAAAAGTTATGGGGCGCTCAAACACAACGATCCAAAACTAATTTTAAAATTGGTCCAGAAGCTTCCATGCCTTTGGAAATTATTAAAGCATTTGCCTATCTTAAAAAAGCGGCAGCTTATACCAATACCGACTTAGGTGTGCTTTCAACTGAAAAAAGAGATTTAATTAGTCAAGTTTGTGATGAAATCGTACAAGGTCATCTCAACGAACATTTTCCTTTGGTAATTTGGCAAACGGGTTCAGGTACACAAAGTAACATGAATGTTAATGAAGTAATTGCTAACCGAGCACAACAATTAGTTGGAAAAACATGGACAGATGAACCAGTTTTAAAAGCAAATGATGATGTGAACAAATCCCAATCTTCAAATGACACTTTTCCTACTGCAATGCACATTGCAGCTTATAAAATACTTGTTGAAAATACCATACCTGCTTTAAAAGAATTAAAAAAGACATTTGAAGATAAGTCCAAACAATTTGAAGCTATTGTTAAAATTGGTCGCACTCATTTAATGGATGCAACACCACTTACATTAGGTCAAGAGTTTTCAGGCTATACCCAACTTTTAGAATATGCTTTGCGCAATTTAGAAGCTTCTCTATCCTACCTTTCAGAATTAGCTTTAGGTGGAACAGCTGTTGGCACAGGATTGAATACACCAAAGGGATACGATACATTAGTAGCGCAATATATATCTAAATTTACGGGACATCCATTTGTGACTGCTCCCAATAAGTTCGAAGCACTTTCCGCTCACAATGCCATTGTACAAAGTCACGCTGCTTTAAAACAGCTTGCAGTTAGTTTAAACAAAATTGCAAATGACATTCGAATGATGGCTTCTGGTCCACGTTCAGGGATTGGTGAAATACTATTACCTGAAAATGAACCAGGTTCCTCTATTATGCCTGGAAAAGTCAATCCAACGCAATGTGAAGCAGTTACTATGGTTTGTGCTCAAGTTATGGGAAATGATGTGGCCGTTACGATTGGTGCTACACAAGGACATTATGAATTGAACGTTTTTAAACCCATGCTGATTTCAAACTTTATTCAATCGGCTATGTTATTAGGAGATGCTATGCAGTCGTTCAACAAAAATTGTGCTGAAGGTATTGAGCCGAATAACAAACGTATTGAAGAATTAGTAAGCAATTCACTCATGTTAGTTACCGCATTAAATACAAAAATCGGCTATTATAAAGCTGCAGAAATTGCTCAAACCGCACATAAAAACGGCACCACTTTAAAAGAAGAAGCTGTACGTTTAGGCTATGTTTCTGCAGAAGATTTTGATCAATGGGTCAATCCAAAAGAGATGGTTTAGTTAAAACCATCTTTTCTTTTTAAAATAGTACAACATCAGTAATACTAAAATAAACATCACTCCTAAAGTAATAAAATACCCATATTTATAATTCAGCTCTGGAATGTATTTAAAGTTCATTCCATATAAACCTACAATAAATGTTAATGGTAAAAACACAGAAGAAATAACAGTCAATGTCTTCATAACTTCATTCATTTTATGATTTTGAGCCGTGTAGAAAAAATTACTAGCACTGTCCAAATTTTTCATATCATAATCAATTTGTTCTAAAAGTTCCAATGCCTTTTGGTGCAACCTTCCAAAAAAGATATAATTAGAAGTTTCTATACAATTAAAATCATCGTCTTCTTTAATGGTTTTAATGGTAAAAAGCGCATCACGCAAAGGCACAATAGCTCTTTTCAAAATATGAAAAATCTCTCTTAAGTTTTCAATATCTTGCATAATAATAGGACTATCCGCAGTTTTTGATGCTAATAAAAGACCTTCAATATCATTCTCTTTGTTTTCAATAGTAATGTAAAAATTTTCAATAATAGAATCGAGCATTAAATACAATAAATAATCCACCCCTTTTTTACGGACGATTCCTGTATTTTCTCTTAATCGTTCTCGAATATGAGTAAAAAAATCACCCCTTTTTTCTTGGAAAGAAACAATCAAATTATCCTGCAATAAAAAACTAATTTGTTCAATTAAAATGGTCTTATCATCACTATCATTAGGCAAAATTGATTTAATACTGAAAAACAAGGTATCATCTAATTCATCCAAACGTGTACCTCTAGAAATATTTAAAATATCTGAAACGATAATAGTATTCAATTCTAAGGCTTCTGCTAAAGACTTAATCACTTCAACATCATTTAAACCATGAATATTAAGCCAGTTATTTAAAGCAAGGTCTTTGGTGGTCATAAATTTTTTCACAGCAACATGCTGCTCTTCAACAACCTTATCTTCGTTATACACAAACAATTGCATATCAGAACCTTTATCGGTATAAACACCTGTATATTCGAAGTTGGAAACACTTACTTTTCTCCCTTTTTTATAGCTAATCTTTCTCAAAATAATCAGTTTTAAAGCTAAAGGTAGTAGTTTTTAAAAAAACGTACTTATTTTTACGAAAAAAATATAATATGCGCACCCTTTTTATCAATATTAAAGAATTAGTCCAAGTAAGAAATGAAGCTATTGAGAAAGTTTCTGGTAAAGACATGTCGGTTTTACCAATTATAAACAATGCTTTTTTATTGATTCATGAAGGTGTAATTGAAGATTTTGGTTCTATGGAAAATTGTCCGAAATTAGAATATGGAACTGTTATTGATGCTACGGGAAAAGTAATCCTACCAACTTGGGTAGATAGTCATACGCATATTGTTTATGCTGGCAATCGAATTCAGGAATTTGTAGATCGAATTAATGGCTTATCGTATGAAGAAATTGCGAATCGTGGTGGTGGCATTTTAAATTCAGCAAAAAAATTGAATGAAACTTCTGAAGATATCATTTATGAAGCCTCTAAAAAACGTTTGGATGAAATCATGCAATTGGGAACTGGAGCAGTTGAAATAAAATCGGGTTATGGTTTAACCGTAGAGGGCGAACTAAAAATGCTTCGCGTTATCAAAAGATTAAAAGAAAACTATACTATTCCCATCAAAGCCACTTTTTTAGGAGCACATGCTTTTCCAATAGAATATAAAGAAAATCATGCAGGCTATTTGGATCTAATTATCAACGAAATGTTACCCAAGATTGCTGAAGAAAACTTAGCCGATTATATTGATGCGTTTTTAGAAACGGGTTATTTTTCAGTTGAAGAAACCATTAGAATTATGGAAGCCGGTAAAAAATATGGATTACCTGCAAAAATACATGTCAACCAATTTACTGCAATAAATGGTATACAAGCTTGTGTAGATTATGAAGCTTTATCTGTTGATCATTTAGAGATTGTAACAGAAGCTGACATTGAAGCTCTCCAAAACAGCAAAACCATACCTGTAGCGTTACCCAGTTGCTCCTATTTTATTAGTATTCCTTATACACCTGCTCGAAAAATGATGGCTGCTGGATTACCTTTAGCATTGGCTACAGATTACAATCCGGGTACTACTCCTTCAGGAAACATGAATTTTGTGGTGGCAACTGCTTGCATAAAAATGAAAATGACACCAGAAGAAGCTATCAATGCAGCTACTATTAATGGTGCTTATGCCATGGGTATTAGTGCTACTCATGGAAGTATCACAAGAGGGAAAAAAGCGAATCTTATCCTAACAAAACCACTAACCTCCTATTATCAATTACCGTATGAATTTGGGAATAACTTAATTGAAAAAGTAATGATTAATGGAGCGTTTATTTAAATAAAAAAATCCCAAGTTTTCACTTGGGATTTTTTTATAGTTCTTCAGCAAAAGTATCATGTTGCCTTATATCACCAGAATTGTATCCTTTCATAAACCATTTCATACGCTGTTCCGAAGTTCCATGTGTAAAAGAATCGGGCACTACTTGACCTTGCATTTTACTCTGAATAGCATCATCACCTACAGCATGAGCAGCGCTTAATGCTTCTTCAATATCACCAGCTTCTAAGTATTTTTTATTATAATGTGCCCAAAGTCCTGCATAAAAATCAGCTTGTAACTCTAAACACACCGATAATTTGTTCGCATCTGCTCTACTTTTTCCTTGTTGTGCTTGTCGTACTTTTTGAGAAGTACCAAGAAGCGTTTGTACATGATGCCCTACTTCATGAGCAATAACATAAGCTATCGCGAAATCTCCACCTTTAGCACCAAAACGAGTTCTTAATTCTTCAAAAAAGCGCAAATCCATATACACTTTTTTATCCGCTGGACAATAAAATGGTCCTGAAGCAGCTGTCGCACTACCACAAGCCGTTTGTACAGCATCGGTAAATAAAACCATTTTAGGTTTTTCGTAATATCCTAGTTGATTGTCATTGAAAACTTGAGTCCAAATATCTTCGGTATCTGCCAATACCGTTGCAGTAAATTGTCCAAGCGCTTCTTCTTCTGGAGTTAATTCGCGTTGTACCGTTTCTTGCGAAGATCCAGATTGGTTCATTTGCTCTAAAACAGGTGCAAGGGTTTGACCTGTATCGCCACCAAAAACCTGTATCAAAAGAATAATAATTCCTAATATTCCTCCTCCAGCAACTACTTTGCCTCCAGAAGACATACCTCTTCTGTCTTCTACGTTATCACTTTGTCTTCTACCTTGCCATTTCATGTTGTTATGTTTTATTCGCCTAAAGTTAAAAAATTTATTCTTCTATTTGACCAATTTCATCTAAAACATTGTACGCTTCAACACCTACAATATTATCATATATCGAAAAAACCATTGCAGTATAAATCGGAAACGTAAAAAATACACCAATACACAATCCAATAATTCCTAAAAAAGCACCAATTGTTGCAACTAACAAAGCTAAAATAATATGAAATGGTTTTTTAGCAACTAATCTGATACTATTTTGAAGTGCTTCGCTGTAATTCTCATTCGCAAAAATAACTAATGGAACAAATAGTATGGTAAATACCCCAATTAAAATTTGAATTAAAACACCAATTAATTTTATAAAAAAACCAGCTATAGATAGAGGAATAAATTGAAATACAGTACTAATTACCATTGATGTTAATGCAATAATTACAGCCCCTATCAAGATATCTTTTAGATATTTACTTTTATAATATTCAAAGATTACTCCTAAATTTAGCTCTTGATTTCGTTTGGCCAAAAGGCATAATTTAAGAAAACCTGCATTCAAAGGAGCTATTAAAGTTGAAAAAAGAATCGTAATCACAAAATTTCCAATAATAAAACCCACTTCATGTTGCATGGATTCCATTTGGATGGCCCAATCAGATAAACTAGAAACTCCTATGAGCGTAGCCCCTAAAAAAGCATATAAAACAAATGCGGATATTGCAACGATTAAAAAACCTAATCCTGCTATAAGATACGTTTTTTTATAAATTTCAAAGCAATCTTCAATTAATTTTCCCAAATCTAAAGAATAGCCGTTTCTAATTTTTTCTCTAATATTAAAGTCCATACTATATATATTTTTGTAAAAATAACGTATTTTATTACAAATGTTTAAAAAAAATTTTTAGTAAATATAATTATTCTAATTTCGCGCCAAATAATACAAATTTATAAACATAATGAAAAAAAATTTTAGACCGATTTTGCTTGCTATAGCATTAATCTTAACTTCATGTGAAAAAAATGATGAAGTAACAAATAATGAATCATCAAATTTCAGTAAGCCAAAACAATTAATTTCTAATGACTTTGCAAAATCATTAAATGATAATTATATTACTGAGAGAATGAGTAACATTCAATTAAGAGATGGTTCAGATGATGCAAATGCTGTTTGGTTTTCAATTGAAGAATTAGAAAACTATATTGCTTATGTTAAAAAAGAAGGAGAAGAAAAAAATTTAGAAATAGATGGAATTAGATTTTATTATGGAGTATATCCAAATAATTATGAGTCATCTGAAAAAGCTGGAAAAACAACTATATTTTTGACTCCAACTAAAATCAATCAAACAACTGAGTCTAGAAATTCGCTTGATAGCTCTGATGCTACAGAAATAAGTCCAATGAATTTTGGAGGAATGGGGCATCCTCCAAAAATGGAATATGGTAACCAAAATTAATTATAATTGTAAAAAATAATTATAATTTAAATGCTTATTAAAATCGATTTGATTTTAGTAAGCATTTTTTTATACCTAAACTTATTAAAAAGGGGGATTTTCCCCTTGTACGATTTTCTCAATACAAATACATTTGCCCCATAAACTTAAATAAATAAACCATTATGAAAAAATGTAACTATCTTCTATTAACTTGTTTGTTTGCATTATTCTTATTTCAGTCGTGTACTGAAGTGGAGGTAAAACATGAGGAGCCTACACAGCTTATCTCGAATGATGTCGCAAAAGAACTAAACCGCAATTATAACAATACGAGACACCGTCTAATTTCACAAAGTATAAACAAAGAGGATGCAAATGCAATTTGGTATTCGTTAGACGAATTAGAAAATTATATTTATTACATTAAAAAACAAGGCAAAGCAAAAGGATACAATGTAGACGGTATTCGCTTTTATTTAGGAGCATATCCAAATACGAGAGAGTACAATGAAAAGGCAAACATGACCACCATCTTTTTAACTCCAACTGGTAAAAGAACGGATGTACAAAAAGGTAGTTTCTTAAGTTTGCCAGCCATGACCATACAAACGCTTGAGGAAAACCCCGATATAGAGGAAATAGAACCTATGAATTACGGAAACATGGGACCCCCTCCAAGAATGGTTTATCCTTCAGAATCAAACTAATAAATTGAAAAAAGAGCAAATAGAATTAGAAAATTTATTCTAATTCTATTTGTTTTTAAATTTTATATAAATAATGTTAGAAAATATTCCTGGTATACTTTCATTAATAACCGCTTTAATTGGGTTATTAAATTATAATAAATTACCCAATTATAAATCGAAGTTATTTTTGGCATCAATAATTATATCTGTAATTACCGAAGTAGTAGCAATCTATTTTAGGAAATGGACCAATCTATCAAATTATTTTATTTATGATCTTTATACATTATTATTATTTTTAATATATTATTTCATTTTAGCCAACTTAATGATAAAATATATTAATAAAATTCTTTCTATTTCCTTAATTTGTATATATTTTACAGCAAATATTTTCTTTATTATAAAAGACTTCAATAAAATAGGCGTAGAAATTAACACTTATGTATACACATTAAGTGTTCTATTTTTTTTTATTTTATCAACAACATATCTTATAGAATTATTCAACTCTAGCAATGTTATAAACTATAAAAAATCTATATTTTTTTGGTTTGTGTTAGGTGCTCTATTATTTCATATTCCATTTACACCCTTTATGTTGACATTAAGATGGTGGTCATTAGAAAGTTATGGCAAAACTGTTTATTGGATTATTATAATTATGCTTAACTTAGTAATGAATACTTGTTTTATAATCGGATTTTTATGGACAGAGAAGAAATACAATTATTAGTCATATCATTAAGTATTGTATTTTTAACTTTACTTGTAATTTTATTCGTTTTATTTTTCTTCTTTCAAAAGAAAAAGACTCAGTTTTTGATAGATAAAATGGAGTCTGAGATTCATTTTCAATCGGAATTAATCAAAACAAGAGTTGAAATTAAAGACCAAACTTTAACGGAAATTAGTAAAGAATTACATGATAATATTGGTCAAATTATTTCAGTAGCGATCATGCAACTCAACATGTATGCTCAAAAAGATGAAGCTGTTTCATCTGCAGATTTAAACGAAGTGAAGTCTGTTATGGCAAAATCTTTAGATGAAATACGAATTTTATCCCGAATAATTAATAAAGATAATCTAATAAATACTAACTTTATTGAATCTATTGAAAATGATTTCAAAAGGATTGAAAAATTAAAAAATATTGAATGTAAACTGAATGTTGCTTGTAATTTCCCAAAAATTAATGTGGAACACGAACTCATTTTGTATCGCATTTTTCAAGAATCTATACACAACAGCTTAAAACATTCCTCTAGTAAAAAAATAGAAATGAACATTAATTGTAATGATGAAATTCTTACAATTCAATTGAAAGACTTTGGGATTGGTTTTGATTCAAAAATAATGCACAAAGGCTTAGGACTAAACAATATTAAATACAGGGCAAAATTGATTGGCGCAAAATTGTCTTTAGACTCCAATGAAAATGGAACAGAAATATTCCTAGAATACAACATAAACAAACAAGATGAAAACAAAGAAAAAAGTAATAATAATTGATGATCATTTATTATTTTCTCAATCATTAAAGTATCTTATTAATAGCTTTAATGATTTTTTAGTCGTTGATAATTATGAAAACGGCAAGGATTTTATCGATAGTGTTCAAGCAAATAAAATCAACACAGACGAAATTGAATTGGTTTTACTGGATGTAAACATGCCAGTGCTAGACGGTTTAAAAACCATGGAATGGATTAAAAACAATAGAGAAGAACTCAAAGTTATAGCACTCTCTGTTAATGATGATGAAGAAACCATTATTAAAATGATCAAACATGGAGCCAAAGGTTATTTATTAAAAGATACTTCTCCACAAATTTTCGAAGAAGCATTAAAAACAGTTGCAGATAAAGGCTTTTTCTTTACTGAATTAGTCTCGGGTCTTTTGGTGAATCGTTTGGATAATAACAATCAAAAACACGAATTAAAAGATAAAGAAATCCTTTTCATCAAACATGCCTGTACAGAAAAGACTTATAAAGAAATTGCAGACGAAATGTGTTTGAGTCCCAAAACCATTGACGGGTATCGCGAAAATTTATTCTGCAAATTAGAAATAAAAACAAGAATTGGCCTTGTACTTTATGCTATTAAAAATAAAATCGTTTGTATTGATTAAAATTACTTTATAATTTGCACACCTACACCTAATACATTTGGCAAATAAGCCGAATTAAATTTATTGGTTATAACCACTTTATAATTACCTTTTTGAAAATGAAAATTGCTTTTAAGGTTATAATATAAATCACAAACGTCCCCTGAACAATCTGCCATATCTTCACCTTTTTCATTTTTCACTTTTAAATCCAAAGAAATAGTTTCTTTATTCCCATCTGGATAAGTCATATTGACTTCTAAAGGAATACTTTCAAACTGAAAATCATAAATATGACCAAAATGTAATACTAAATTTGCATTTTCTTCTTTTTCTAAAGTAAATGAGAATGTCCTACTATCATTAGAAGGCCATCTATTGTTATCAAAATTAGAGTCAAAATTTCTATAAATAGCGCTCTCATTACAAGATTGAAGTAGGAATAACACAAGGAATAGTAAGCTTATTTTTATCTTCATAATATAAATTTTAATACAACTAATTTCAATAGTAGATAAGCCATATAGGTTTACACTACAGAAGCGCTACAATTCTATAAATATAAAAAAAGACCTGATAAACAGGTCTTTTAAAATATAAATAGTAAATAATATTATGCTTCTTTTTTAAATTCAGCCATTTTCTTAGCTTCTTTCTTACTCATAGTATCATTCATTACTGGTGTAGCCACAAATAACGAAGAATAAGTTCCCACTAAAATACCAACTAAAATTGCAAATACGAAACCTCTAATTGTTTCCCCACCAAAAATAAAGATGGCAACCAATACTACTAAAGTAGTAGCAGAAGTATTAATTGTTCTACTTAATGTGGAGTTCAATGCTTTATTTACTAAAGCTTTAAAATCAGAAGAAGAATTATAATCTAAATACTCTCTTACACGGTCAAATACAATTACCGTATCATTCAACGAGTAACCAATTACTGTTAGAATAGCCGCGATAAAAGCTTGATCAATTTCCATATTGAATGGTAAAATTGTGTAGAAGAATGAGAATATTCCTAAAACGATAATTACGTCATGAGCAACAGCTACTACCGCTCCTAAACCAAACTGCCATTTTCTAAATGAAACCATCAAGTATAAGAAAACTACTAATAGAGATCCTAAAACCGCCCATAAAGAGTTCGTTTTAATATCTTTAGAAATTGTACCAGAAACTTTAGAAGATGACATGATACCTACTTGTTTCCCTTCATAAAGGTTTACGAATTTATCATAGGTTAAATCAGCAGGAAGGTATTTTTTCAATCCTTTGAAGAGCATATTATTTACTTCTTTGTCAACTCCTTCACCTTCTTCGTCAACTTTATATTTTGTAGTAATTTTTAACTGATTGTCGTTACCATAAATTTTAGCTTCAGCACTTTCAAAAACAGCTACTAAATCTTTAGTTACTTCTGGAGCTGAAACTGGTTTTTCAAAACGCACTTGATACGTTCTACCTCCAACGAAGTCTACTCCATAATTTAAACCTTTAGTAACTAATGAAAATAAACTTAAAACAATTAATATTGTTGAAACGATATAAGCAATTTTACGTTTTCCTAAGAAGTCAAAATTTAAGTTTTTAAACCAATTTTTAGTCACAGAAGTAGAGAAAGCAATTTTCTCATTTCTTGATAAACTCCAGTCTAAGAAAATTCTAGTAATAAATACAGCTGTAACAAGTGATGTTAAAATACCAATTAACAACGTAGTTGCAAAACCTTTAATAGGACCTGTACCTAAAATGAATAATATTAATGCCGTAATGAAAGTAGTAACGTTTGCATCCACAATAGATGACATTGCTCCTTTCCATGTATAAGAATAGTTAACTGCTTCTTCAACAGTTTTTCCAGAATCTAATTCTTCTTTAGCTCTTTCATAGATAATTACGTTAGCATCAACTGCCATACCAATTGTTAAAACGATACCAGCAATACCTGGTAAGGTTAATACCGCACCAAAACTTGCTAAAGCACCAAAAATAAATAAGATATTCACCAATAAAGCTAAATTCGCATAGAAACCAGCTTTACCATAGTAAACTACCATCCATAATAATACTAAAGTAAAACCAATAATAAAAGATAAGAAACCGTTGTCTACTGCCTCTTTACCTAAAGATGGTCCAACTACTTCCGATTGAACAATGTCTGCTTTAGCAGGTAATTTACCCGCACGCAATACGTTTGCTAAGTCTTTTGTTTCTGTTACTGTAAAACTTCCAGAAATTTCAGAACGTCCACCAGTAATAGCTCCTTTACTTACACCAGGTGCTGAATAAACGATATTATCTAAAACAATTGCAATAGCATTACCTTGTTGTGAAACTTTACCCGTTAATTTTTCCCAATCTCTAGAACCTGCTCCATCCATTTGCATCGAAACAGCTGGTTTTCCTAATTGATCAAAAGTATCAGTAGCATCGACGATTACACCTCCACTGATAGGAGCCTTACCGTCTTTACCGTTTCTTTTTAAAGCATATAACTCAACAATTCCAGGTGTTTTTTCGTTTTCTTTACCCCAAACAAATTTCACATTTGAAATTGCGTTTGGTAAAGTCCTCTTTACATCTTTTCTTCTTAAGTATCCTCCAATAGTAGCTGTATCAGAAACTTTAGCATAACCTAAGATTGAAAAACCTTCTTGTTGTGTAACTTGTAATTTATCAAATAAAGGATTTACTTGTACTTTAGTAGAGTCTTCTTTATCTGTTAATAAAGCATCTAAATCAGTAGCCGTAGAATCTTTTTGAGTAGAATCTTGTACAACTTCATTTACTTCTTTAGTAGCTACTTCTGTTTTTTTCAAAATTTCATTAGCAGAAACGAAATAATTGAAAACCTCATCTATTTTATAAGTTTCCCAAAATTCTAATTTAGCAGTACCTTGTAATAAATTTTTAATACGATCTACATCTTTAGCACCTGGTAATTCTACTAAAATTCTACCAGAATTTCCTAACATTTGAATATTTGGTTGCGTTACCCCAAATTGATCGATACGCTTTCTTAATACTCCGAAAGCACTTTCTACAGATTCAGTAACTTTTTGTTTGATGATTGGCTCCACTTGAGCATTCGTCATATCAAATTTAATTACTTCATCTAAATTTCTATTTCCAAAAATATCAACACTAGCTAATTTAAGATTCGCTTTGTTTGCAGCTTCAAAAAAAGCATCGATATAATCTTGATTTCCTCTTTGATTTCTTTTCGCTTCCTCTAAAACTTTTAAAAAGTCTTTATTGGTTGTTTCGTTTGCTAAACCAAATAAAATATCTTTTACAGATATTTGAAGAATTACGTTAAGTCCTCCTTCAAGGTCAAGACCTTTGTTAATTTGATTATTTCTTACTTCATCATACGTATTCCAAAGAAATACTTTTTCTTTACTTTTCGCTAAAGAATCTAGATAAGATACTTCTTTTTGAGTTTGAATTTCTTTTGGAAACTTACTTGCAAAAGTCTTTGCATCTTCCTCAATTCCATTTGCTACGAATGTAAATGATAATTGATAAATACATACCACAGCAAAGATAATTGCGAAAAATTTAATTAGTCCTTTATTCTGCATTACTACTAAAATTAATTATTCTTTTTTTTATAAAAACGGACAAATATATAATTTACAATAGGATTAACCAATTTTATTTCTTAATAAAATTGGTTTTTATTAATATTTTCCTGTTGATAACTAAATATAAAAAAACTGTCAAATACAAATGACAGTTTTATATTCTGATACTGAAAAGATTACAATACTGATTTTAAATCTGCATTCATATTTCTAACAGCATCTGCACTTTTTGCAAACAATGCTTTTTCAGCATCATTTAATTGAACATCTACTATTTCTTCTATACCGTTTTTACCGATGATACAAGGCACTCCAATACAGATATCATTTTGGCCATATTCTCCTTCTAATAAAACAGAACATGGAATCATTCTCTTTTGGTCGTTTAAGATACTATCCACTAAATAAGCTACAGATGCACCTGGCGCATACCAAGCAGATGTTCCTAATAAACCTGTTAAAGTAGCACCACCTACCATAGTGGATGCAGCTACTTTATCTAATTCATCTTGAGATAAGAAATTAGAAACTGGCGAACCATTATAAGAAGCCAATCTTGTTAATGGAATCATAGTTGTGTCTCCATGACCACCAATTACCATACCTTGAATGTCGTTTCCGGGTTTTTGTAAAGCTTGTGATAAAAAATATTTAAAACGAGAGCTATCTAAAGCACCTCCCATTCCAATTACTCTGTTTTTTGGTAAACCTGTAGCTTTTAAAGTCAAGTACGTCATAGTATCCATCGGGTTGGAAACCACAACAATAATAGCATTAGGAGAATGTGTTAAGACATTATCAGCAACTGATTTTACGATACCTGCATTAATACCTATTAATTCTTCACGAGTCATTCCAGGTTTTCTTGGGATTCCAGATGTAATTACTACTACATCACTTCCAGCAGTTTTTGAATAATCATTTGTGCTACCCGATACTTTTGTATTGAAAACTGTTGTTGTAGCACATTGCATGATATCCATAGCTTTACCTTCAGCAAAACCTTCTTTGATATCTAATAATACTACTTCACTAGCTATTCCTCTGTACGAAATAACATCGGCACATGTTGCTCCTACGTTACCTGCTCCTACTATTGTTACTTTCATTTTATTGTTTTTGATTATTTATAAGTTAAAATTGATATTGTACTCCTATATTGAGATTCGCAAATTTACCAAAAGCAAATGAACTTTGCAATGCTAATTTATGGATATAATATACTCCCGAAATTTCCATTATAGCATTAATTTTGTCTTTTTCGATTCGAGTTAATAACGTATTAATAGTCTCTTGAACCGCAATAACATTTTCAATACTCCCTTTGGGTCCATTCACTTTATATAAAAAGGTGCTATAATTTAAAATTCCGCTAGCATTTAAATCAAATTTATCAAATGCTTTGGAAAACAAGAAATTAAAATGCCAAGTGTCCACAATTCCATTCATTCTATTAATACCTAAATTTCCATAAGCTGTATTAACATCTAAAAAATCAAAACTAACATCGGCATTGGAATAAATTCCAGCTACAGCTAGATGTATATTTTTAGTTTCCCAATTTTTAAAATGCTGACTAATAGCATATTTTAGTCCAGCTCCATATACTTGATAATTTCCTTTTTTTAATTGTGTTTTCAAAGAATAACGACCTAGTAACTCAAATCCATAAGGAAGTGCAAGACTAGCTTGAAAATAAGGATAAATTATAGTTTCTTGATTTACGCCACCAGGAGTTGTAAAACGTACCTCCTCACCGCCTAATTCCCCAACAAGATATTGTTTGTCATTATTACCTAAAGCTGTAGGAACTGTTGCAGTTGTAGCGCCTTCAATTTGAAAAAACTGAAAATCAGAATTTTTGATTTGAAAATCCCTATCCTTTTTAGGTACAAAAAAAATATTGGAATGAATACCAATATTAAAATCCCATTTTTCTTTCTTTTTAGCCGACAATATCCAACCTGAAGAGGACTGATAAACTGCAGCATCAGTTATAGGAATAATGTATTTTTCAGAATAGAAAAGGGCATCTGTTAACAGATACCCTATTTGTTGTAAATCACTAGATGTCTGAGCTGCTATTTTAGTACAAAATAGAGATATAATCAAACATACAATAGTGTTTTTCATTATACATCAATTTTTGCATACACCGCATTCTTCTCAATGAATTCTCTTCTAGGAGGTACTTCGTCTCCCATTAACATTGAAAATACTCTATCGGCTTCAGATAAGCTATCTATTGTTACTTGACGTAAGGTTCTAAAATCTGGATTTAAAGTGGTATCCCACAACTGTTCCGCATTCATCTCTCCAAGACCTTTATAACGTTGAATATTAACTCCACCACCCATTTGTTGCGCTATTCGATCTCGTTGATCGTCATTCCATGCGTACTCTTTTTTATTTCCTTTCTTCACCAAATACAAAGGAGGTGCTGCAATATAAACGTGTCCACCTTCAATAAGTTCTTTCATGAATCTAAAGAAGAAAGTTAAGATTAGTGTAGAAATATGTGATCCATCGACATCGGCATCACACATAATCACTACTTTATGATAACGTAATTTTGATAAATTTAAAGCTTTACTATCTTCCTCAGTTCCAACTGTTACTCCTAAAGCTGTAAAAATATTTCGAATCTCTTCGTTTTCAAATACTTTATGCTGCATCGCTTTTTCAACATTAAGAATTTTACCTCTTAATGGCAAAATAGCTTGAAACATTCTATCTCTACCTTGCTTAGCTGTACCACCTGCCGAATCTCCCTCTACGAGGAAAATTTCACATTTTGCTGGATCTTGTTCTGAACAATCCGATAATTTACCTGGTAATCCGCCACCACCCATTACAGTTTTGCGTTGTACCATTTCTCTTGCTTTTTTAGCAGCATGACGTGCTTGAGCAGCAAGAATTACTTTTTGTACAATGATTTTAGCGTCATTAGGATTTTCTTCTAAGTAGTTTTCTAACATTTCTGCAACTGCTTGCGAAACTGGGGAAACTACTTCTCTATTTCCTAATTTTGTTTTGGTTTGACCTTCAAATTGAGGCTCAGCTACTTTTACAGATATAATCGCAGTTAATCCTTCACGGAAGTCATCTCCAGAAATTTCAAATTTCAATTTATCTAATAAACCAGAAGAATCTGCATATTTCTTCAATGTTCTCGTTAATCCCATACGGAAACCTTGCAAATGCGTTCCTCCTTCGTGGGTATTGATATTATTTACGTAAGAAAATATATTCTCCGAATAACTATCATTGTAAATTAAAGCTACTTCAACTGGAATTTCTCCTTTTTCATTTTCCATTGAAATAACATGTCCAATAATTGGCACACGATTTCCATCTAAGAATTTAACAAACTCTTTAAGACCTTCTTTAGAATGAAAAACTTCAGAAATAAAATTACCGTCTTTATCTACATGTCTTTTATCGGTTAACGTAATAGTAATCCCCTTATTTAAGAAAGATAATTCACGCATACGAGCTGCTAGAGTATCGTACGAATATTCTAAAGTTTGTGTAAAAATAGTACCATCTGGTTTAAAAGTAACCATTGTACCTCTTTTATCTGTAGTTCCAATTTGCTTAACAGGGTATAATGATTTTCCTTTTTCATATTCTTGTTCCCAAATTTTCCCTTCTCTAAAAACAGTAGCTTTTAAATGATCGGATAAGGCGTTTACACAAGAAACCCCAACTCCGTGAAGTCCTCCTGATACTTTATAAGAATCTTTATCAAATTTTCCACCTGCACCAATCTTTGTCATTACCACCTCTAAGGCAGATATTCCTTCCTTTTTATGGATATCTACAGGAATACCACGACCATTATCTTCAACCGATATAGAATTATCCTCATTAATAGAAACAGATATCGTATCACAATGTCCAGCTAATGCTTCATCAATCGAGTTATCAACTACTTCATATACTAAATGATGCAATCCTCTAACACCAGTATCACCAATATACATGGAAGGACGCATCCTCACATGCTCCATTCCTTCTAAAGCCTGAATACTGTCGGCTGAATAATTGTTCTTCTTGATTTCTTCACTCATATTTTAATTCTTAAAACTCATTATATTTAACAGACAAATATAACCATAATCAAAAAAAATTAACTGGTAAAGAATTGTTTTTCCCTAGAAGTTATTAACAAATGTTGAAAATTTTCATTTTAAGGCCATTTTAAGCGATTAAAAACAAAAAAACGTCAACGAATACCGTCGACGTTTTAAAAACAAACCATAACCAAGATATTTAAATAATATCTCTGTTCTCAAAAAATAAAAATTATTTCAATTTATTCTTTCTCATTTTGTTAGAAAAAGTTCTTTTATACTTTTACCATTTTTACATAGGCATCGTCATGTACATTTGCTACCGCTCTTCCTGATGGATCATTTAAGTTTTTAAAAGCCTCGTCCCATTCTAAAGCTATTTTAGTACTACACGCAACACTTGCTTCTTGAGGTACGCTTAATGCTGCTGCATCACTTGGAAAATGCTCTGTAAATATAGAGCGATAATAATATTCCTCTTTCGAAGTTGGTGTTTGAATAGGGAACTTATATTTCGCATTTGCCAATTGCTCGTCTGTAATTTCTTTGGCAACCAACTCTTTTAAAGTATCAATCCAACTATATCCAACTCCATCACTAAACTGTTCTTTTTGTCTCCAAGCTACGCTTTCTGGTAGCATGTCTTCAAATGCTTTTCTCAGCACCCATTTTTCCATACGTTCTCCATTAATCATTTTATCTTGTGGATTAATTCGCATGGCTACGTCCATAAATTCTTTATCTAAAAAAGGAACACGTCCTTCAATTCCCCATGCTGCTAGACTTTTGTTGGCACGTAAACAGTCATACATATGTAATTTACTCAATTTACGAACCGTTTCTTCATGAAATTCTCTTGCATTAGGTGCTTTATGAAAATACAAATAACCACCAAACAACTCGTCAGAACCTTCACCTGATAAAACCATTTTAATACCCATTGATTTAATCACACGTGCCATTAAATACATTGGAGTTGAAGCCCTAATAGTAGTTACATCATAAGTTTCAATATTATAAATAACATCTCGTATAGCATCTAAACCTTCTTGGATCGTAAATTTAATTTCATGATGAATGGTTCCTAAATGATCGGCTACTTTTTGAGCCGCTTTTAAATCTGGTGAACCTTCTAAACCCACCGCAAAAGAATGCAATTGTGGATACCATGCATCTGCTTTATCTTCTGATTCAATTCTTTTTTGAGCATACTTTTTAGCAATAGCAGAAGTTATAGAAGAATCTAAACCACCAGAAAGTAAAACCCCATAAGGTACATCACTCATTAATTGTCTTTTTACTGCAGCTTCTAAAGCTGTTTTTATAGCCTCAATGCTCGTTTCATTCTCTTTTACAGCTTCATATTCTGTCCATTCTCTATGGTACCATTTTACAAATTCTCCATCTTTACTAGACATATAATGTCCTGGAGGAAATAATTCAATTTTAGTACAACATCCTTCTAAAGCTTTTAACTCTGAAGCTACATAAAATGTTCCGTTTTGGTCCCAACCAATATATAAAGGAATAATTCCCATGTGATCACGAGCAATGAAATACTCATCTTTTTCCACATCATAGATAGCAAATCCAAAAATCCCATTCATTTCATCTACAAAATGCACTCCTTTTTCTTTGTATAAAGCTAAAATTACTTCACAATCGCTTTCTGTTAAGAATTCATATTTACCTTCAAATTGCTTGCGTAATTCTCTATGATTGTAGATTTCTCCATTTGCCGCTAAAACTAAACTTTTATCTTTTGTAAATAAAGGTTGTTTTCCTGAAGCTGGATCAACAATAGCCAAACGCTCATGCGCTAAAATAGCTTTATCATTACTATATATTCCACTCCAATCTGGACCTCTATGACGAATAATTTTTGACATTTCTAAAACTTGAGGTCTTAATACCTCAGCTTTTTGTTTTAAATCGAAAGCACATACAATTCCGCACATTTTATTTCTATTTTATAAAGTTGATATGTTTAAAAGTGTACTCTTAAACGTGATTATTATTTCATTGATGAAGCAAATTTGATATATTAACTATAAAAAATAAACCATAAATAGATTAATAACTATAATTTATAACTAAAATTATTTATTTAGTTGCAAAAATGAAGTAAAATAGGTGTTTTTTATTGCAGTAGATTACAATTTATAAAAAAACCACTCTATCAAGTGGTTTCAGTTTATTCTATCTGTAAGATTTTGTAAGTCGTAGTATTAAATTGGATTGCTTCATTTACTTTCTTACCTATTAATTGTCTTCCTAAAGGCGATTGAGGTGATAAAGCAATTATATCTTTTTCTTCTACTTTTATTTTTGGTAGCGCTTGACTGATAAAGAAAATTAGTGAATTAGTATAAACCAAACTTCCTAAACTAACAACTACATTCTTTTTGAAAATATCAATACTATCTAAAATGGCTTTTTGTTCTAAAGCTTCTTTTACTTTCTGATTTAATTTTTCTTGCTCCAAATGCATCATTGACAAAGCCGTTTCGTGTTTATCTCCTGCAGAACCTTTGGCATCGTTTTGTGCATCTAAAGTTAAATCTGCAATTGTATCTTGCAAGGTTTTTATTTTTTCTAATACTAAACTGTGATAGTATTGATAAACTTTTTCTTTTAATGTCATAATTAGAATAATTACCGTAAAGTTCAAAAAAAAGACTCTAAAGAAGCAAGGATTATTTTTTATCCTTATAATATAAATCTTCAGCTTCTTTTTTAGATTTTTCAAAAATATCTTTTCCAAACTTATTCAAAATTAAATCATTCATAGTTTTTGAATAACATTGAGAAAATTCAGTAATTACACAACTTACATTTTTAGTATGAATTCCGTATTTGTTCTTAATATAGCCTCTGATATAGAAGCTTAATTCAGGATTACTTTCAAAAATTAAACCATATGAAAAACAATTGTATATCCCATTTTTAAAATCATTTTTTGCTTGTTCAGTTCCATTTTCGCAAGTAACTTTTCTCCAAACAATAGAATCACTTTTATTAAAATTTTCATTTTGAGAAAAAACAAAACTGATAGACAATAGAAATAATATGTAAATAATCTTTTTCATAAAAAGTATTTAAAACTTAGGAATCCTTTTGTTAAAATCAAAATTCGTTATACAAATCCAGAAGTTTCAGAATTGGAATAACGAATTATATAGATTGCTTCGTTCCTCGCAATGACTTTAAAAATCGAATTTATAATTTGCGCCTAACACTACTTGAACTCCTTGTACAGGATAGTTTGCCCAACGATTGTATTGTTGGTTTGCTAAATTATTTCCTCTTAAAAAGGCTGTTAATCGTTCGTTATACTTATAACCAATATGCGCGTTCAAATCGAAATAACTATCTAATGTTACTTCTTGCAATTGGAAATTAGGAGGAAAAACAGCACTTATATCTTGCACAGAAACGCGGTCTTTTCGTTCCCCTACAAAGAAAATATTGGCACCCACATACCATTTGTCTGTAATATCAAAATCTAAGGTTGTTCCAATATTCAACTGTGGTAAGTTCCAAGCTTCTGTTTGGTTATCTGTGGTGTAATTATTATAGGTTCCGTTGATTCCGAAACTTACATGTTTTGAAAAATCAGCTTTAATTTCTCCAAAAATACTAGCTGTTTTTACATTATCATACACTACTTCAAAAGAATTTCCATTGGTATACCCTTCTGTATTTGTGTTACCAAAAACATAAGTATTACTTACAAATAAAGGTTTGTAATCTTCATTTTTAATACTTCCTCTCACATTAAAAGCGACTGCATTGGCTAATTTACCTTTTAAACCAACATAAATATCGTATTTATTATCGGTTGGTCCAACTAATAGTGTTGGTGACACAAATGGATTTTGGTCCACAAATTCAGCATAGGAATTTTGGTTTAAACCACCTTCAGCACCAGCATAACCCACTAAAATGTCACCTACAATTCGATAAGAAGCTTTTACATTTGGATAGACAAATATTTTTCCATCGCTTTCCCCATTAATTTTTCCAGTGGTATAAAAAACACCGACTCCTAAATTAACCGATAAATCATCTTGCTGATATAAAATACTTGGTTTTGTTCCAAAAATAACATGACTGTATTTGATTTCGTCAGCACCTTGAAAATCCTTTTCAAAAGTACCACCTACATAATCTACGATAAAATTGGCTTTAATTTTTTGCTCCATCACATCGATATCAAAATTTGGCTTTACCAAAAAGCGATTCTCACCCGAACCAAAAGCATCAGAAAAACGTTTGAATTGTAAACTCGCTTCATTTAAAAAGCTTTTATCCATCGTTAATTTTCCTCCTAGAGCGATTGTATTGTAGGATTGCTGCGAATCGATTGCTCTAATTTGATCGTCGGTAAAAACAATGTTTTCCGTAGGTAAACCGTACCAATTGTAAATTTGGTTTTTCAGGCCTAAATCTACGTTCCAACTCATGTCTCTCTCCCGAGTACCGTAGGTTACATCTAAACTCGTATTATAATATTTATCATCTAAAACAACATCTTTAATACCTCCTTGAGATGACAAATGACGTAACATTCCGCCCACATAACTATTTCTTCCAAAGTTTTCTGTAATAAATAATTCTGCATTAGCCGTAGCATAATTACCAAAACCTAAAGTAGCATAATTTCTATAAATTTTTTCTCTTTCCGATTTGTCAACAGCTGCTGCTTTCCCTTTAGCAGGTGTAAAAGTGGATGCTACTGGAAAAGAAAAAATATTGTATTTAATTTCTTCTTTTTGCATATTATCTTCATCTTCCAAAACAGGAGTTTCTTTTACCTTAAAGGCATCAGAAATTGTAGGTGTATAGGCTTTTACAATATTCACTACTTCCGAACCTATATTTTCGTCTTTTACTTGAGAAAACGAAGCATACGTTAGGAACAAAGCTATAGTTGTTGAAAAATATATTTTGATTTTGCTCATATTTTATATTTTTTAATTGTCTGACTTTGGTTACCCAAAATAAAACAATAGTAGAAACGATTAATTTGATATTGATGAATTGGTTTTTGATTCTTCAGCTTTGATGATCGCTAATTCTTTTTTAGCTTCTTCAATAACATCTGGATAATCAGTAAAGTTTTTAATAACACTATCTAAAATATAGGTTGCTTGAAAACTATCTTTTAAACCGTAGAAATTCTTAGCCATAATTATTAAACCTTTCGCTCCGTAATATTTATAACCCGAATAATCTTTTGCAATTTTTTGAACGATTGTATTAGACGCTTCAAACTTACCTTCTTTATTTTTAAAGTAAGCATCATAGTATAAAGCTTCTGCTGCAAGTTCACCTTTGGCAATTTTTAATAAATCGGCATAGGCTTGTTTTGCTTTTGCTTCATCGTTTGTTTTTATGGCAGCACGTGCAACGATAATTTGCGCATCACTTTTAATTCGATTATCAATCTTATCATTTGCTAATACTTTTTCAGCATAAACCACTGCTTGATTATAGTTCTCTTTCTCATAATACGACTTCATCAAATTCGATTGCGCATAGGTAATATTCTGAGGAAAATCTGCTTCTGATTCTAAACGTTTTAAAACAGGAATAGCCTTGTCATAATTTGCCGCTTTTAAATGCACCTGACATAAACGTGCTAAAGCTTGTTCCGTAAATTCATTTCTCGGCTGATTGATTACATACTCATAATGTTTTATAGTATTGTTTTCTAATCCATCCGCGTAGTATAATTGTGCCAAATAGAAATTGGCTTTTAAAGCATGTAATCCATTTGGGAATTTAGCCACATAATTACTAAAACCTGAAATAGCTTGTTTTGAATTGTTCGTTAAGTATTGCTTTTCAGCAGATTCATAGGTTGCGTTATCTAAATCCGCATCTGAAACTTCAACAAAATCTAACGTTTTTACCCATTGTGAGTATTCATCTACTCTACCATTATCGATATAGATTAAACGTGCTGTAGTAACTGCTTGTAAGGATTCAGGGGAATTTGGGAATTCAGCTGCTACTTTTTTGAATTTTACTAAAGCTGGTTCACTTTTGTTGTTGTTGTAATAAATTAAACCTTGTTTTAAAATAGATTTAGCGACATAGGAACTCGATTTATAGTTCGCAATCAATTTGTCATAAGTCGCAATAGCTTTAGATTCATTTTCTATATTTACATAAGTGTTTCCTAATTCATACAAAGCATCATCTGCATATTGTGAATTGGGATAGGTTTTTACAAATTTCTCTAAATCGTCAATTTTTTTATCATTTTTCCCAACAAAGCCATAGCTAATACCTTTTTGAAAAGCCGCATAATCAGAATTCACACTTTTCATTTCAATCGCTTTATTGTAGGCTTCCATGGCTGGCCAATATTTTGTCGAAATAAAATTACAATCTCCTAATCTTAAGTAAGCATCTGATTTTCTTACATTATCATTTTTTACTTCACCAATAAAATTCGTAAAGTAAGTAATAGCATTCTCATATTCTTTTAATTTAAAATAAGCATATGCCAAATTGTAATTTACATTGGTTATTTCAGGAGTTGAAGTGGCTTGATTGTTATTAATAAACTGTTTAAAGCTTAACATCGCTTCATTATATTGTTCCAAATTGTATTCGGTTTCTGCTTTCCAAAAAGTTGCACGAGCGGTAAACTTAGCATCTTTATTTTCTGATATAGATTTTTTAAACAAGTCGAATGCTTGTTGGTAATTACTATCTGTATACAACTCCAAACCTCTATAAAATAATACTTTTTGGTAAGCTAATCTATTTTCAGGCGTTTTATTTTTTTCTAATAGACTTAAAGCTTCTTTGTAATTTTTTGAAGTAATATAAGAACTGATTAATAAGTTATTGATTTCTTGTTTGTAAGACGTATCTGGATATTTGTTTAAATACGCATTCAAAACTTCTGGAACCGATTGATACGGATTACCAATTTCATAACTTAATTTAGCATAATTTAAAAAAGCATCTTCTTGAATTTTAAGATCAAAATCCATTTCTGAAGCTGTTTTAAAGGCATTTAATGCTTGTTGTTTTTTATCTGTTTTTAAATAACTTTCTGCTAAATGATAATACGCATTTTGAGCCACGAAATCATTTCCATTGATAATTTTATTAAACTGAGCAATTGCATTTTCGTAATCTTTTTGTTGGTAGTATGCATAACCCAACTGATAATAATCGGTATTATTCCACTTTCCTTTTTTGCCTCTGTAATCTAATAAATAAGGAAGCGCTTTATCATATTGTTTTAAGTTAAAATAACTCTCTCCTATGATTTTAGACAATTCACTTTTTTCAATAGCATTTGATTTTGGCAATTGTTCCAAACCTAAGTTAATGGCTTCTTGAAATTTCCCTAATTTAAAGTTCATGTCCGCTTGAAAATAGCCCATTTTTTCCTTGTACTTTTCTTTATCTTGTACTTGGTCAAAATACTGTGTTGCATTTTCATAATCGTCTGTTTCATAAGACATGTAACCTAAATAGTATTTGGCCTGGCTACCATAGGTTTTCGAGTTGATTACTTTATTAAAATATTTCGTAGCTTCTGAAGTATTTTTCACCGTAAAATAAACATATCCCTTTTGAAAATTATATTTTTCTAAGTCTTCATAAGACATCGAATTTTCATTTGCTTTATCAAACCATTCTAACGATTTAGCATAACTCCCTTGATCAAAATAATAGTGTGCTACTTCAATATAGGCTTGATTTTGTTTGGTACTTGTAGGATAATCTTCAACGAATTGTTCAATTAAATCATCTGCGCCCATTTGATTTAATCGAATAGCACAATTGGCAATATAGTAAGCGCAATCTGCCTTTATTTCATCGTTTGCAACATTGTTTTTAACATTATCAAACATTATTTGAGCCGATTGGTACTGTTTGTCTTTATACAATGCCACCGCTTTATCAAATTCTTTTAAATCGTGTGTGTAGATGGATGATTGTTGCGCCCAAATTGTAGAGGTCGCAAAAATTAGAAAGAAAGAAAATTTTAAGATTTTTATCATTTCAATGTTTTTTTTCATAGATTTCAAAGATAGTATTATCTGAAAGTATTAACGAAAGACATTAACATATTATTGTAACTATTTTATAAACAAAATGTGAAAGAAAACCTAATTTTTCACTTAATTGACGATAAATTTTGAAAGCGAGTTGTAAGTTCTTACTTTTACAACATTAAATTGTTATAAACCTATGTCGCAAAGCATTCTTTCCTTAAAAGATATTTCAGTTTTTCAAGAAAAAAACCCTGTTTTAACGAATGTTAACTTAGAAGTAAAAAATGGAGAATTTATTTATTTAATTGGTAAAACGGGATCGGGAAAAAGTAGTTTTCTAAAAACGCTTTATGCAGATTTACCTTTAACTATGGGTGAAGGAACTATTGTAGATTACAATTTAAGAGATTTAAAAGAACAAGATATTCCTTATTTAAGAAGGAAATTAGGTGTTGTTTTCCAAGATTTTAAATTATTGCCTGATCGTAATGTAAAAGAAAATTTATTATTTGTTTTAAGAGCAACTGGTTGGACAATTGCAGAAGAGATGAATGTTAAAATTGACGAAGTTTTGGATAAAGTAGGCATGAAAAATTACCAATCTAAAATGCCACATCAGTTATCTGGAGGAGAACAGCAAAGAATTGCTATTGCGAGAGCTTTATTAAACAATCCGGAATTAATTTTAGCAGACGAACCTACTGGAAACTTAGACCCTCAAACTAGTGCCGAAGTAATGGATGTTTTGAGAAAAATTAACGGTGCTGGAAAAACGATAATTATGGCGACACATGATTATGCCTTATTATTAAAATTTCCATCCAAAACTCTAAAATTTGAAGGTGGACAAATTTTTGAAGTAGTACAAAGAACCGTTTAATTTTATTCTTTTTTATAATAATGCGGATTTTCTTTGATTCCTTTTTTGAAAATTTTTCTAATATTCATTCTTAAGAAACTATCTGCCTGAAGTAAAACATCTATTATCTTATTTTCTGGTCTTCCTCTAAAAGAAGTTACATGAAAAAAGTCATTTTCTTTCAATGGTTTATCAGAGAAGTAATAATTAGAAATACATTTTCTTTCTACCTCTTTTACAACTGGAGATACGGAATGAAGTGAATTATTATGTGTAGCCATAACTACCAAACGATTGCATTTGCTTTCGATTGTAATTGGTTTTGCTTCTAATCCATTTGGCCAAAGTTCTAAGTTCCCACCATTTTCAAATTCCCAATCAGCTGAAATATAATAAAGTAAATTAAACACTCTCCATCTTTCCCTTTCTTTATCATGAGAATTATCTAAATGTGGATTTAGAAATTGATTTTTTTTCATTAATGAAATTCCTCCAGCGTATAATTTATCGTCAGGATATATTTCTTTTAAACCTACGATTTCTTCAATTATACTCACAACTTTTTCATCTTGAAATGCAAATAACACTTCTTCAAGTATTGGTGCATACTTATTCATTTGAACTCCAATATATTTATTCTCTCTCAAACTCTTCTTTAAAACCATCTCCTCGGTCTTTGGAAAACAAGTATTTAATTGTGTTACAATTTCATCAGGAAGTAATGCATCTATAAAAAAATATCCAATTTCATTTTGGGAATTACTATACTGTTTTTGTAAGGAATCTTTATTTTTAAATATATTTGCAAATATTATTTCAGCAATATCATTTCTTTTCATATACCGTTGTTATTAAAACAAATTTAACAATTTTTAGTAAAAAATAACTATGTTATCCATTTTAATACCTATTTATAATTATAATGCTTTACCTTTAGTCAAAGAATTACAAAAGCAGTGTATGCTAAATGGAATAGTATATGAAATCATTTGTCAAGATGATGCTTCAAAATCACCTTTAAATAAAATAAATGAAGAAATCAATTTACTTGATAATTGTTTTTTCATTTCTTTAGAAAATAATGTAGCGCACAGGCAAAATAGAAATCTTCTTGCTAAAAAGGCTAAATTTAAATGGCTTCTATTTATTGATGGTGATTCCAAAATTATTCAGTCGAATTACATCCAAAACTATCTTGAGAATTGTATTGGATTTGATGTTATTTATGGAGGAAGACAACATCCGGAAAAATGTCCATCAAAACAACAAAAATTACGCTGGAAATATGGCAAATATATTGAAGATAAAATAGTTTCAAAAAGAAAACTTACTCCTTTCAAATCTTTGCTTTTCAATAATACACTCATTAAAAAGTCTATTTTTGATCGGGTAGAATTTGATAAAGAAATAAAACTGTACGGTCATGATGACACTCAGTTTTCATATGAATTAAGTAAACTTAATGTAAAAATAAACCATATTGACAACCCAATACTTCATGAAGACATCGACAATAATGCTTGTTATTTAAAAAAAGTTGAAGAAAGTTTAAAAAGTGCCTTACTTCTTTATTACAATAAAAAATTAGATTCCAATTTTATTTCTATAGTAAAGCTATATGTGTTTTTAAAAAAAACTAAATTAATTTATCTGGTACAGCTTTTTTTTATTCTTTCTAAAAGTTTATTAAAAAAACAAATTTTAAGTAAGAATCCCTCTCTTTTTTTATTTAACCTGTATAGAATTGGTTACATTAGCACTTTAAAGATAGGAAAATAATACACATATTTTAAAGTTGTAGAAATGTATCAAAAAAGTAGTATCTATTCATTTTTAAAAAAGACCGTTAGTCTTTTCATTACCAAAAAGATGCTTTTTAAAATGGAACCCTTTCTGAGAAAATGTTATACGATAAACAAACAAGGTAGTAAACATGAATGTGTCATTTGTGGCTTCCAGTCTAAAGAATGGGTACTACTCGAGAATAAGGATTATTTGTGTCCCAATTGTGGAAGTTTATCAAGAGATCGTAGGCTTTGGAACATTATTACAACAAAATATTTAAAAAACAGCCCTTTCGTTTTAGATTTTTCTCCCTCAAGATCTCTTTATCGAAATTGGAAAAAACAAAAAAACATTCATTATACAGCTACGGATTTATCGGGTAATTTTATAGCTGATGCAAAATATGACATTACTTCAATTGATAAAGAAGACAATTCTTTTGATTTAATCATTTGTTATCATATTTTGGAACATATTATAGATGATAAAAAAGCAATGTCTGAATTGTATCGTGTTTTAAAACCAAATGGAACCCTACTCATACAAACACCTTTTAAAGAAGGAGAAATTTATGAAGATTACAGCATAACTACAGAAGCAGAACGATTGAAGCATTTTGGACAAGAAGACCATGTAAGAATCTATTCTATAAATGGATTAAAAGATCGATTACAAAATGTAGGGTTCAAAATTGAAATTTTACAATTTCAGAAAGAGGACTATTTTGGGTTTTCAGATAATGAACAACTAATTATTGCTAAAAAAGAATAATATGCCGTTAATTTCTGTTATAATCCCTTTATATAATAAAGATTCAATCATAAAAGACACATTGAATTCTGTATTACATCAAAGCTTTACAGATTATGAGATTATTGTCGTAAATGATGGTTCAACAGATACTAGTGAAAAAATAGTAACCCGCTTTTCTGATAATCGAATTATTCTTTTTAATCAACTTAATAAAGGGGCTGCTGCAGCGAGAAATTTAGGCATTGAAAAATCAAATGGAAAGCTGATTGCTTTTTTAGACGCTGATGATTATTGGTATCCAAATCACTTAGAAGAATTAGTTAAATTATATTTGCGTTTTCCAAATTGTGGTTCTTATTGTTCAAGATATAAAATTCAAAACTCAAAAGAAAATTTCACAAAACCTCACTTCAAAGGTGTTTCGGACGATTTTTATGGGGTTATTCCAAATTATTTTCGTTCTAATTATCCTTTTAAAATTAATATTACCCTAAATCAAATTATTCCTAAAAAAATACTTTTGGAAATGGGTTGCTTTTCAGAAGAAATAACAAACGGTCAAGATTTAGAATTATGGACAAAAATAGCGATTGAATATCCTGTCGCTTTGCATGATAAAACTACAGCTATCTATAATTATTATGTACCTAATAGCCTTTCAAAAAAAGATATTAGACAAATGAAGCTAATGAATTTCAATCAATTTAAAAAGGAAGAACTAAAGAATAAAGATTTAAAAAAATTTCTCGATTTACATCGAATTTTTTATGCTATTCATTATAAAATTGCCAATGAAAATAAATTGGTTCAATTTTATTTACAAGACGTTAAAAGCTACAATATTCCTTTAAAAACCAAAGCTTTATTTTTACTCCCTAGTCCTATATTGCAAAAATTATTAAAATTGAAACATTGGCTAAGAAATAAAGGAGTTGATTTTACAATTTATGATTAAATTGATTTTATAAATTCATTAAAATCTCTAATGTAATCCTCTTCTTCAAAAACATCAGATGCTATTACTAAACAAACTGATCCTGACGAAAAATTATTCAATTCTCTCCAAACGCCATTTTCAATTAAAAGTCCTTCATAAGGCTTATTTAAGGTAACTGTTTCTTTTAAAGTTCCATCTGTTACTATCACATCAAAACTTCCTGATAATGCTATTAAAAATTCCTTTGTTTTTTTATGAGAATGACCTCCTCGTTCTGCACCTGCTGGCACATCATATAAATAATATACTCTTTGTATTTCAAAAGGAAGAACATCTTTCTCAATCACAGATAAATTTCCTCTATGGTCTTCTATCTTCGGTATTTTAATAATTTTTATTTTATTCATTCTAAAATTGAATTCCATTTCTCTACTATGATTTTATCTTCAAACTTCGAAATACTTTCTAAGCAATTTTTGCTATATAGCTCCATAATATCTGGATTTTGAGCTAACCATTCCACTTTATTTTTAAGCTCATAAAAATTTTGATTTTCAATTAGTAATCCATTTTTTTCGTGAACAATAATTTCTGAAGGTCCCGTTTCGCAATCGAAAGAAACCACTGGTGTTTGGACAGCTAAAGCCTCTAAAAGAACCATTCCAAATCCTTCATAGGCACTACATAAAACTAAGAACATTGCTTTTTCTAAGTAAACATACGGATTATCTTGAAAACCATACAAATGAATCTTATCATTCAGTCCTAAAAAATTACATTTTTCTTTTAACAAAGACTCTTGTTCACCCTTTCCTAAAATTAATAAATGTATATTACTTATAGGCAAAGATGATTTCGCATACATTTCGATTAATTTATCAAATTGTTTTTCTTTTGCTAATCTACCCATAGCAACTATGTACTTAAATTTTGGAAGATTATCTTTTTTTTCTAATAAAGAATAATTTATTTTATTTCTATCAAATGTATTAGGAATTACTTCAATAGGAATGGTTTTATAGCTCTTTTTTAATTTTTCTTGAATAGCGTGAGAAACACTTACAAATCGGTACACTTTTTTTAAAAGTAGTTTGGCTATAAAATTATATTTTGTAAAATATGACTTAATATTTGCGCTATGAATAGTATAAATAACTTTAGTCTTAGAATAAAAAACCATTAAGAATATTAGTTCCATAATTGGGTTTAAACGATATCTAAAGTCAATAATGTAATCAAATTTACTTTTCTTTAAAATAGTATTTAATTTTAGATATTTTAAAATCTTATTTTCATTACCTAAAGCAATTAATTGTCCTCCATTTGGATAACAAACTTCTTTATCTAAAACTATAGTTACAACTTCATAACCATTCCGATCAAATAAAATAGAAAGATCACTCATTACTTTCTCCAAACCTCCATAACAGAATTTATAACCAATAAGTGCTATTCTTTTTCTATCTCTTGTATTAGAATCCATCTATTTTATTAATTTAGCCGAAAATACTCTTTTAAATTTGATATGCAAAATTTACCTTTAGTAAGTGTAATATGTATTTCTTACAATCATGCTCCTTATATTGAAGAAGCTTTAAATTCAGTTTTACAACAATCTTATCCTAATATTCAATTAGTAATAGCAGATGATTGCAGTACTGATACTTCTAAAGAGGTAATTGAAAATTGGATTAAAAAAAATCCAACGGTTCCATTTTTCCCTAATAGTACAAATTTAGGTAATACAAAAACCTTTAACAACACCCTAAAAAAAGTAAATGGAGCATACATTATCGATTTAGCTGCTGATGATGTTTTACAACCTAATTGCATTGAAGAACAAATAAAAACTTTTCAAAATACTCGTTTCGCAAATCTTGCTGTTGTTTATGGAAATTTAGAATTAATAGATGAAAACAATCAATTTATAAGTCATTATTATACTGATTCTGATCATCCAGAAAGTGGCGATATTTACAAAATGGTTATTAGTAAATCCACTAAAATTTGTTCGGTTTCATCAATGATTAAAAAAGAAATTTTAGAAAAAGAAGGTGGCTATGACGAAAATTTATCATACGAAGATTTAGATTTATGGGTTAAGATATCTAGAAAATATGACTTTGAATATATTCCAAAAGTTCTAGTAAAAAAAAGAGAATTGAATAATTCATTAGGTTCTTATTTTTACAAAAGAATTAATCCAAAAACAAAAAAATTACATCATTCTTCCTACGTTATATTGCTAAAAGCATATTATTTAAATAAGAATAAAGAAGAGCATAAAGCTTTACTTAGTAGAATTAAATATCAATTTATGATAAATATACATTCTAGAAATTATCCTTATATTTTTAAATATATCTTTTTTTACATAAAAGTATTTTTTAAGTCCTTATAAATTAAAATATTCATCTGAATTTGAGTTTTTATGAACTAAAAATCACATAAAACTATTCTTTAAATAACGATCCAAATTATCTTTTTCACCTTCCCAATCTCTTGTAATGTTTTCTTTTACTAATTGAGCTGGAACACCACCAATTAAAATTGCATTTCCGAAAGAAGTATAATCTTTATTACACAAACTATTTGACGCTACAGTACAATAATCCGGAGTAATCGATTTGGATAAAAACGTAACTCTATTACTTATAAAATTATAATTTCCGATTCTAATAGGTGCTTTCAAAGGGAATTTTTGTTGGGTTACTGTATTCATCATTTCATGAAAATTGGTATCAATAACCTGACATTCAGATCCTAATCTAGCATAATTTCCAAAAACAATTTCTTGGGTACAAATGATTTTCCCTTTGGAAGCAAGGGATGACATGTCTCCCATTTGTAAAACTGCTTCTTTTGTTACATATACAAAATAATCTTTCCCAAATTGAACATGTCCTTCAAATATAAGGGTTCCTGCTAGCATTATTTCTGCAATGCCACTTGAAAGAGTATTCATTTCATAGGGTTTTCCAAAACCAATCATTCCGGTTTGTATGGGAGCATTAATACATATTTTTCCTGATATATTTTGAAATTTTACGCTACCATAAAATAAAACAGGCATCTTTTTAGCAATAGCAAAAGGAAATTTTTTAAAGTTAAAATAAACCGATTTGATCCAATTTACTTGTAAGACTCTTTTTATTTTTGATACAATTTTCATTTCTTAAACAAATCTTTTAAAACCACTAATTTATTAATTTCATAAAAGGTATAACTACTACTTAAAATTAATAAAATAGTAATCAAATATAAATGAATTTGAGGTGACAAGCGCATAATATAAAGCGCAACAAGTAAAGTGAGAAATTGGGACACAAATAAAACGATATCCTTTTTTTCAAAAAAAGTCATTTGATATCTTTTTTTAGCAATAAGATAAACACCTGTTAAATGAAGAAAAAAGTAAACTGCAATAGCTATTCCCATACCTTTAAATGCTCCTAATTGATAACCAAAGTATAACATTAAAAAATATAAAACATTAAAACCTAATGAAGTTTTCATAAAAACTTTAGAATCGGCTTTTGCAATAAATAAATATCCAATGGAAAAAGAAATCGCTTTAAAAAACATGCCTATAACTGCCCATTGTAATAATTGATTTACCTCTAGAAACTCTTTTGAAAACAAAAATTGGATAATAAATTCACCAAAACCAATAAAAAAAATAACTACAGGAACTATTAATAGAGTGGTTACAATGGCTTGTTGTTTCACTGTAATAGCAACTTTGCTATTATTCTTTTCTAAACTTACTAATCGTGGATAATATTCCAAAGACATGGCGTTAAAAAGAAAACCTACATAGGTATTTAAAATAATATTTGCCACATTAAAAAGCCCAACATTTTCAATACCATCTTGTTTGTTTATTAGGATTTGTAATGTATAATTGACCAACAAAGGTAAAAAAGACATAATCATTAATAAACTACCAAAATAAATAATTTCTTTTCCTTGTGATACGGCTTCTTTAAATGTTAAAAGAGCATTCATAACCTTGATTTTTTTCACAAAAAACCAACCTACTATCATATTGACTAAAGCTGTGATTATTATAGCTGGAATGATAAAATCTTTTTTGAAAAAATAAAAAAAAGGAATGGTAAAAAGCAACCCTAAACCGTTAGATAATAAATTGGATTTGGCTAATTTCTTAAAGAGACTTCTGCCTTGTAAAATAGCAATAAAAGCGCTTGCAATTTGCTTAAAAAAAACGGCTAACCCTAAAAAGACAATAAGATACCAGTAGTCATACGTAAAATATAAGTATTTGCTTATGATTGGAGAAAATAAAACAGTCACAAAACATCCTAAAAGACCTGTTAAAAGCGATAATTTTAAAACTACTTGTGCATTAAAATCGCTATTTTCCTGACTTGCAATTGCTTTAACGGCACTATTATCTATAGACAAACCAGAAATGGACTTAATTAAATCAACAATAGAATTTAACATTCCAAAAATACCATACCCTTCAGCTCCAATGAAAATTGACAACAGTTTATGTTTAACAAATGAAAAGAAAAGATTTATAAATTGCATACTTCCAAAAACAGAAGTTGCCAATAGAATTCTTTTATATGTGCTCTTTTCTTCACTCACTTTTAATATTCATTTAAAACTTTAATTATTTTTTGAATTTCTTCTTCTTCTAAAATACCATTTAAAGGAATACTCAATACCTCCTCATGAATTTTTTCAGTTACAGGAAATGACAACTGATTCCATTGGTGCAATGCTTCTTGCTTATGAGGTGCAATCGGATAATGAATCATAGTTTCTATCCCTTTTTCTTTTAAATAGGTAACCAATTCTTTTCTGTTTTTGGTTTGAATCACAAACAAATGAAAAACATGATTCTTACTTCCATCCCAAAAAGGAAGTTGTATTTTTTCATTTTTTATTTCTCTTAAATAACGCTGGGCTATTTGTCTTCTTTTTTCATTTTCTATCTCTAAATCAGGTAATTTCACATTCAAAAAAGCAGCTTGTAATTCATCTAATCTTGAATTAGTTCCCAGAATTTCATTCTCATATTTGACTTTCGAACCATAATTACGCATCGAAAAAAGTACCTCAGCCAAAGCTTTATCATTTGTAGTTATAGCACCTGCATCTCCTAAGGCTCCTAAATTTTTACCAGGATAAAAACTAAAACCAGCAGCATGACCTAAATTTCCAGCTTTCTTACTTAATATTCCTGAAACAGCACCATGAGCTTGAGCAGCATCTTCAATAACTAATAACTGATTATGTTCCGCAATAGCTTGAATGGCATCCATTTCAGCTAACTGACCGTATAAATGAACTGCTAAAATGGCTTTCGTTTTAGAAGTAATCTTTTCTGGAATTAAGCTAGGGTTTATAGCATAAGTTTCAACTTTGGGTTCAACTAATACAGGAACTAAATCGGCTTGTAAAATTGCTAAAATACTTGCAATATAGGTATTTGATGGAACCAAAACCTCATCTCCTTTTTGCAATTTACCCAATTGAATATATGCTTTAAAAATAAGGACTAACGCATCTAAACCGTTACCCACTCCAATACAATATTTGGTGTTGCAATACTTAGCAAAAGTAGCTTCAAACGATTTTACTTCTTCTCCTAATACATACCAACCTCCATCTAGCATTGCTTTCGTTTTGTTAAGAAAAGCTGCTTCATAAGGTTTATTTATCGCATGTAAGTCTAAAAATTTTATCATAACGAAATACAATAGGTGTCTTGATTATACAAACTGCAACCTAGTTCTTCTTTTTGAGTTAATAAACCCGAATTGTAACCTTTTTCATTGTCTTCTGTACAAGTGCCCATATCAAAGAATTCATAATCCTCTTTGTAACGTTCAATTAAATGAAAATACAAATAATCTAACGCTCTTATTTTTTCTCCTAAATCAGTAGTAGCACCATATTGGGATTTAATTACATATTTTGATTTAAAGAGTGTCATTCCTGCTACAATTTCATCTTCATAATAGATAGTATACTGCACTATGTTTTCAGGAAATTTTTGACTTAATGTTGTGATTTCTTCCAAACTGTGCACTGGTTTGGCATTGTATTTTGTTTGTAATCTAGGAATTAAAACCTCATTCCAAAATTGAGAAAAATTAGATTCCTTTTTAATTTGAAAAGCCAACTTCCCATTTCGTTTATAATGTTTATACTTACTTTTAGAAATAACAAAATCTCTCTTTAAAGGAATACATAAGTTGAATTCCCTCTTTTTTAAAACCGCTTCTTTTTCTTTAAGAACAAACAAATATTCTTCTGAAGGTAATGCAGTATAAAAATCGAGTATGGGTTTGTAAATAAATTCTTTTATTTGCTGATCTTTTAAATACTCCAAAACAGTTTCGAAAAAGCATTTTACCTCTTCGTATTTTGCTTGCATTGGCAACAATAAACCACCATAAGTTAATCCTTGGTGAGAATAAAGAGTATGCTGTACTTTATTTGCTGGAAGTATTGCTTTTAGATTCTCTTTCTCATCAAAAACGAGTAAAGAAAAATCTTCAAAACGATCCTTATGATATTCCATAAAATCTCTATGAAATAAAAAGGTAGCATTTTTAGCCTGAGATACAAATGCATTCCATTGGAAATAATAGTCAGTCGTATATTTTTTTACTTGATATTTTTTCAAAAGTCAGGATTAAAGCCGAAAATTACTAATTTTTTAATTCATGTAAGTTGAAAAGGAAACATTTTATTAAATTAATTAGTACCTTAGAAGATAATTTATGTATAAATAGAATCGAGTGCGTCCTAAAAATTACCTTCCTTTTTATCTGTTAGTACTCCTTTTCCCAATCGCTATGCTTGGGCAAGATATTACTCTTTATACGCAAATTAACGGAAGGTATGATTTTACGTTTATTGGTAACACTATGAATGTTGCAGAAAACAATCCTTCCTCGGTTTTGGTTACGGGCACATCATCCACAGCCTCTTTGAATTTAAATCCAACAGACACCGTAATTAAAGCTTTTTTGTATTGGGCAGGAAGTGGCGATGGTGATTTTGATGTGGATCTGAATGGAATTCCTATAAATCCAGATCGTACCTTTTCTCATACAAATGTTTTTCCTGATTTAACGCTCAATTATTTTAGTGCTTTTAAGGATATTACTTCTTTTATTCAAACCACAGGAAATGGAGATTATACCGTATCGAATTTGGATATTTCTGCATTTGAATTGGACCATTTTCAAAGAAAAACCAATTTTGCCGGTTGGGCTATCTTAATCGTTTATGAAAACAGCAGTCTTCCTTTGAATCAAATTAATGTGTACGACGGCTTACAAGGAGTTCCTGATAATTTGAGTATTGATTTAACAAATTTATATGTAATTGACAATAACAATGCAACGGCCGGTTTTATCGCTTGGGAAGGTGACGCTTCCTTACCTACTGAAACATTTGCTATTAATGGAACAATCATTAGTAATGCTTCTAATCCTATTGATAATGTTTTTAATGGAACCAATTCTATAACTGGATCGACTGATTTATACAATGTGGATTTGGATATTTATGAGATTGAAGACTACATTCAAATAGGAAATACTAGTGCCAATATTACTTTGTCTTCCTTCCAAGACTTTATAATGATTAACACCGTTGTTACCAAATTAAACAGTCAGTTACCTGATGCTACTATAACTATTGACGATTACCAATTAACCTGTAATAATCGTGACATTCCTGTGAGTTTTACGGTATACAATCTTAATAGTACTGAAATTTTAGCAGACAACACCCCTATTGCTTTTTATGCAAATGGAATTTTAGTAGGTTCCTCACAAACTCAAAATCCAATTCCTATTGGTGGAAATGAATCTGGAAGTATAACCCTTACAATTCCGAATACAGTTGCTACCAATTTTACTTTGACAGCGGTTGCAGATGATCAAGGAAATGGAACAGGTGTTGTAACAGAATTAGTGGAAACCAATAATGATTACAATACTACTATTACCTTATTTGAATCTCCTAATTTTAATACTTTGCCACCTGTAATTACGTGTAATTTAGGATTAACAAGAGGTATTTTTGATTTTTCTAGTTATGAGGATTTGGTCAAAACCAATGCTTCTCATCTCATTAGTTTTCATGAAACGTACGATGATGCAATACATAATCTTAACCCAATTTTGAATACTACTACTTATGAAGCACTAACCACACCAAAAGAAATTTTTATTCGGATTGAAAACGAAAATAATTGTATAAGTGTAACTTCTTTTTTACTTCAAGTTGAAAACTGTCCTCCTATCATTTACAATGCCGTTTCTCCCAACAATGACTCGTTTAACGACACATTTTTTATTGAGGGGCTTCGAGATATATTCATTCATTTCAAACTCGAAATTTACAATCGATGGGGAAAATTGCTTTGGACAGGAAATCGTAACAAACCCGATTGGAATGGTTATGTAGAAGAAGGCATTGGTACAAAAATGGCTCCTGATGGTACTTATTATTACATTTTATATCTAAATGACCCAAGTTATCCAGAACCATTAAATGGTTACTTATACCTAAGCAAATAGTTACATGTTTTGGGTATAGAAATTATAATCTTTTAAAAGCGTTCTAATAAAATCTTGATCATTCCCTGATTGATTTTTAATTCCTGTAACAGCAATTACTTTTTCTCTTAACTTTATTAAAGTGCCATAATCTCTATTTCGAACGGCAATTTCAAATGTTTCTTTAATAATTCTTATATCATTATCAGATAATTTTATTACTAATGGATAGGTAGGCACATAATCTTCATTTACTTCTTGTAAAATAGTATGATTAATATTAATATTATTCTTTAACGAAATAACCGATGTACCCGCTCCCATATCTCCTATTCTCTGATTTCTATCATTAAAAATAATGGCTATTAATCCCACTACAGATAAAGGAGGCAAAACTTCTACTAAACGGAACAACCAACGAATAAGGTAATCTCCAAAACCCGCTTGATAGCCGTCAATTTTTATCACTTTTAATTTCATGATACGTTTACCAATAGTTCTTCCCTCCCAAATACTTTCCTGAATAAGAGAGTAAAAGAAAACGGGTAAATATAAAATAATATAAACAGCCATTCCCGACCAATAATCCATTGAAACAATATAACTTTCTAACCCTGATTTATTTACAATGTAAGATATTACCAAAGAATAGGCTATAATAACCAAAATATCAAGTATTTGACTCAAAATACGTTCCCCAACAGAAGCTGCTGTAAAATTTATTGAAACATTTTGTGTCGTAGTTATAGTTAATTGTGACATATTTTTTTATTTTAGCACCTCATGAGAGAAGTAGCATTTATTAAGCAAAATAAAGAAAAATGGCTTGAATTTGAACAAGCTATTTTTGGTAAAACTAAAAAAAATCCAGATGAATTGGCCAATTTATACATTCATTTGGTGAATGATTTGGCTTATGCTCAAACTTACTATTCTAAAAGTAAGACTGTGGTTTATCTAAATTATTTAGCTTCGCAAACCTACCAAAAAATTTATAAAACAAAAAGAGAAGATAGTAATCGTTTCTTATATTTTTTTAAAACAGAAGTTCCGCTTGTCGTTTATGAGTACAGAAGGTATATTTTATATGCTTTTATCTTTTTTACTATTTTAACTTCTATTGGAGTAATTTCAACGTTACAAGATGACACTTTTGCGCGACTTGTTTTAACAGACGATTATGTGAATATGTCGTTAGAGAACATCAAAGATGGAAATCCTGTAGCCGTTTATAAAAGTGGTAGTAATTGGGGTAGTTATATTGGTATTACTTGGAACAATTTAAAAGTAGGCGCTCTATCTTATTTTTCAGGAATTTTTATAGGTATAGGAACTTTTTATATTTTGATACAAAATTGTATTATGCTTGGCGCTTTTCAAACTATGTTTTATAATGAAAATGTATTTTGGGAAAGCGTTAGAGGAATCTGGATTCATGGTTCTATGGAGATTTTTGCAATGATTATAGAAGCAGGTGCTGGTTTTGCATTAGGTGCTAGCATCTTATTTCCAAAGACCTTTTCTCGTTTTAATTCTTTTAAAATTGGGTTTAAAAATACCTTTAAAATATTTTTAAGTACTATGCCATTTACGATTATGGCTGGTTTTTTAGAGGGTTTTATCACTCGTTATTCCATAGATATGCCTCATTTTTTAAGTGTTGGAATTATTCTTACCACTTTAGGATTAATTAGTTTTTACTATTTAATTTATCCTTTTATCGTACATAAAAAAGTTAAAAAATAATATGTTTCAATTATACAAAAAAAGAGGTTTTAGCGAATTCATAAGCGACACTTTTGCTTTCTTAAAAATAGAAGGAAAAAACTATTTTAAAAATTATTTTATTATCAACGGTCCGTTGTTACTCATTTTAGTAGTATGCATCTATTTTGCTATGAAAGTTTATATGGACGCTCTTTTTTCATCTGTTAATACTCAAAAATTTGGTGAAAACCAACTTTTAAATGATTTAATGAGTAATATTCCTTTGTTTATTTTTTTAGGAATAATTTCTTTTTTTGCAATCCTTTTTATCAGTTTTGTGAGCTATTCTTTTCCTATTAGCTATTTAAAATTAGTTAGTACTAAAAGTGACATTACTACACAACATATTTTTCAAATTATGAAAGAAAAATTAGGGAAGACAATATTGTTTTTTCTAGCTTCTATTTTAGTTTTTCTTCCGATAATAGCCATAACAGTAACACTTCTTATTTTATTAAGTATTATTATAATTGGAATTCCTTTATTAATAATACTAATTCCTGTCCTTTTCAGCTGGATTAAATTAAGCTATTATGATTATATTTCTACAGAAAACGATTATTTAAAATCGGTTGGTAACGGATTTGAACTGCTGAAATCAAAATTTTGGCCTATAGTAGGTTCCACAATGATTATGTATCTTATCTATTATATCATTTATTCTGCAATTACCATGGTACCTTACTTAATAGGCATATTTGGTATTTTTACGAATGTAAATCCACAAGTGAATCAGGAAGAAACTTTTTCTACGATGAGCATACTTGTTTCGGCTGTTTTAGTAATTGCGACTATTTGTAATTATACCTTGCAAAATCTTATTTTTATAAATCAAGGTATCATCTATTATAGTCTTACAGATGAAAAAGAAAATATTTCAATCAAAAGCGATATTGATTTAATTGGATCTGACAGTGAATAAAATACGTTACATACTCTTCCTGCTGTTTTCCCTTTGCTGTTATTCGCAATCGGTAATCTATTCTGATACCCTTTCGACAACAGAAAATGTTTTAGCAACACCTATAGACTCCTTATATTATACAGAAGATATATTGGAAGATACATGGGAAACTACTCCAAAACATTTTGACCCAAAGTTTAAAGAACGTTATCAATCCAAAGAATATCAATATGAAACTATAATCGATTCTAAAAATCAAACGGCTTGGGATCGTTTTTGGAAAGCCATTGAAGATTTTTTTAGTCGCTTATTCGATTTTAGAGACGTAGATAATACACTCACTGGCTTTGAGATTTTTATGAAAATCATAGCCTTTATCATTATCGGTTTTGTGATTTATTTAATTGTTCGATTAATCATCAATAAAGAAGGACAATGGGTTTTCTCTAAAAATAAAAAGAAAATCATGGTTTCTGAAATGGTCGAAGAAAACATTCATACCATCGATTTTAAAGAAATCATTCAGCAGTCAAAAGCTAACAAGGAATATCGATTAACCATTCGTTATTATTATTTATGGTTGCTAAAATCGTTATCCGATAAAGAAATTATTGAGTGGGACATTGAAAAAACCAATTCCGATTATTTATACGAAATTCAATCTCCAACACTTAAAGAAAATTTCAAATATTTATCCTATATCTATGAGTATAGTTGGTACGGAGAATTTGAAATTAATGAAACCGATTTTTCTAAAGCTGAAAAAGCTTTTGAAAAAGCAATTGCAAATAAGTAATTATGCCGAAAAGTATTAAAATATATGTCTTCATTCTAGTACTTATTCTAATTGGAATAATTACCATTGACGCAAACAAACCGAAACCCATAAACTGGAACCCAACTTTTAGTGTTAAAGATAAAATTCCATTCGGACTATTCGTATTAAATAAAGAAATAGATACGTTGTTTCAGTTCCAAAGCATCACACGTTTTGGTGAAACTCCTTATGAGTTTTTAGATGATCAGTTTTCTTATCAAGATACAACTTATACCACTCAAGGAACTGTTTTATACATTGATGGAATGTCTAATTTAGATGATGAATCGGCTCAAGAACTACTCTACTTTGTATCTCATGGTAATACTGCTTTTGTAAGTGCTAGTAGCTTTCCTATTAAATTTAGAGATACATTAGATTTCAATTATTCCTATAGCAATATCTATGCCGACTCTTTGTATTTATCAACTGATAAAGGAAAAGAATATAGTTATCTGAAAGGAACAGATAATGTTTATTTTAGTCATTTTGATTCCACTCGAACAGCAATTTTAGGGTATCAAAAAACCAAAGATGAGGACAGTTTGGTTAACTTCATCCGAATTCCTCATGTAAATGGTTATTTTTATTTACACACACAACCGGTTGCATTTACCAATTATTATTTGCTCAAAAAAGACAATTATAAATATGCTGAAGAGGTCCTTTCGCATATTGAAGATCCTAAAATATTTTGGTACTTAGAAGGAACTCGAGATCAAATTAAAGATAAAATGGGGTATATTTTTAATCAGCCTGCTTTAAATTATGCTTGGAAAATTGCCATTATCAGTCTGCTGGTTTTCATGTTCTTCAATGCCAAAAGAAAACAGCGTGTCATTCCTATCGTAGAACCGTTAAAAAATACGACTGTAGATTTTACTAAAACCATAGGAAATTTATACTATCAAGAAGGAAATCATCACGACATCATCTCTAAAAAAATCAAATTCTTTTTAGAAAAAATACGCAATGAATACCTAATTGATACTTTCGATTTAAATGAATCGTTTGTCAATCGTTTGCATCAAAAAACAGGAAAAAATAAAGCAGAAATTGAAGCTGTAATTCATTTGATAAAAAAATATAGAAATCAGCTAGACAGTTCTGAAAATGATTTAATTGCTTTTAATAAAGCATTAGAAAAACTAAATTTATAAAATAACAATGGCTTTAATTCTTACATTAAAGTTCAAAAAAAGAAGAATAAGTAAAAGAAACCATATGGAAAATAATTTTGAAAACCCAGAAAACCAAAGTGTAAACGAGCACAACAGTGAATCTCAAATGGAGCAAGCTGCTGAACATACGATGGAACAAACGAATCCTATGGCTAATGAAGCAGCTACTGACGATCTCAATTTTAAAACGCGTTTGGATTTAACTCCTTTACAACATAGCGTAGATCAAGTAAAAGCTGAAATTGCAAAAGTTATTGTGGGACAATCTAAAATGATTGACCAATTATTGGTAGCCATACTTTCAAATGGTCACGTACTTTTAGAAGGGGTTCCTGGGGTAGCCAAAACCATAACTGCCAAATTACTTTCTAGAACCTTAAGTCTGGATTTTAGCCGTATTCAGTTTACACCCGATTTAATGCCATCGGATATTATTGGTACTTCTGTTTTCGATTTAGCTAAAACAACTTTCGAATTTAAAAAAGGACCTATATTTTCTAACTTTGTACTTATTGACGAAATCAACCGTGCTCCTGCAAAAACACAAGCTGCACTTTTCGAAGTTATGGAAGAACGTCAAATTACTGCAGATGGTACTACTTATTCACTAGACTTACCTTTCTTAGTTATTGCTACACAAAACCCAATAGAACAAGAAGGAACTTACCGTTTACCCGAAGCTCAACTAGATCGTTTCTTATTTAAAATAGATATTGGATATCCAAACCTTCAAGAAGAAATTGCCATTCTTCAAAAAGAAAACGAATTGCAAAACAACGATAAATTAGCAGCCATTGTAAAAGTGATTGAGAAGAGTAATATACTGCACTTCCAAAGCTTAGTGAAACAAATTTTAATTGAGCCTCATTTAGTCGAATATATCGCTAAAATTGTCCTAAACACTAGAGAAAATCCATTCTTATATTTAGGGGCTTCTCCTAGAGCTTCGATAGCTATTTTAAATGCTGCAAAAGGTTTTGCTGCTCTTAAAAACCGTGATTTTGTAACACCAGAAGATATCAAAGAAGCTGCTATTCCTGTGTTACAACACCGTGTAGTAGTTACTCCAGAACGTGAAATGGAAGGGGTTACAAGTACGGTAATCATCAAACAAATTATCGATTCTGTAGAAATTCCTAGATAATAAAGGCTCACAAATTAGAAAAACACAGTACTAGTTCCCATGAAACAATTCCTAAAACAACTGTATCTCAATAATTTCCTTTTTTATTGCCTTATGGGTATCATTACCCTATTTGTTGTTTCCTATTTGTTTCCAAGTCTGTACAATGCGTGTTGGTACCTACTATTTGTCTTATTGGTATTCTTCCTTATTGACATACTCTTACTCTTTGGTTTTGGTAACAAAATTGAAGCGACGAGAAGTACTCCTGAAAAATTATCCAATGGTGATGAAAATCCCATCGTAATTAAAATCAAGAACAAATATACATTTCCCATACAAGCTAAAATTATTGATGAAATACCAACCCAGTTTCAACAACGTAATTTTGAAGTTAAGCGAAAAATAAAAGCCGCATCGAACGATGAATACCAATATTTTTTAAGACCTACAGCACGTGGGGAATACTTTTTTGGAAGTGTTAATTTCTATGCGAGCTCGCCACTTGGCTTGGTTGCTAAAAGATATACCTTCAGTAAAGATGAAATGGTGCCTACTTACCCTTCTTACATTCAATTACGCAAGTATGATTTAATGGCTTTTTCCAATCATTTGTTTCAATATGGTTTGAAAAAAATCAGACGTATTGGGCATACCATGGAATTCGAGCAAATTAAAGAATATGTCCAAGGGGATGATATTCGTACCATTAACTGGAAAGCAACTGCCAAACGCAACCAATTAATGGTGAATCAATTTCAGGATGAAAAATCGCAAAATGTATACATGGTCATCGATAAAGGTCGTGTAATGAAAATGCCTTTTAACGGTCTAAGCTTATTAGATTATGCGATTAATGCAACGTTGGTTTTATCCAATGTAATTATCAAAAAGCAAGACAAAGCGGGTATGTTTGCCTTTTCAAAAAAAGTAGAAAATCGTGTAGTTGCCGAAAAGAGACAAAACCAAATGCAAAACATTATGGAAAGTCTGTACAACATTAAAACCGATTTCTTCGAAAGCGATTATAGCAGACTCTACGTCGACATCAAAAAGCATATCAACCACCGCAGTTTGATTATGTTGTATACCAATTTTGAAACCTTAGACGCTTTACACCGTCAATTACCCTATTTAAAAGGAATTGCTAAAAATCATTTGCTTGTAGTTGTCTTTTTTAACAATACCGAACTCAATGATTTAATTGAGAAAAAAGCAGAAACGGTTCAAGAAATTTATGACAAAGTAATTGCTGAAAAGTTTGCTTTCGAAAAAAGACTTATCGTAAACGAACTAAGAAAATATGGTATTTATTCGGTGTTAACCCAACCGGAAAATCTAACTTTAGATACTATTAATAAATACCTAGAAATTAAAGCAAGAGGGATTTTGTAAAATATAATTTCTTGCAACTACCTCTTTACATTACTATATTTATACAGGCTTTAACTACTCCATTTTATCCGATTTAGAAAAACTTTAATTCTCTATAAATTAGACCCTAACCCAAAAAAATATTCAAAAATATTTGCGAAACCAAAAAGTTGCACATATATTTGCAACCAAATAGTTTCGTATTTGTTTTGTATTTATAAATAAATCAATTGAAATAAGAAAATAGTAATTTTAATCCTTAAAAGACAAAAAATGAGTACATTAAAATTTGATTTTACCGTAGATAAAAAAGCACAAACCGTTTACATCACTAGAGAATTTGATGCAAATTTAAATTTGGTTTGGGATGCTTTTACCAAAGCCGAACTCTTAGATCAATGGGTAGCACCAGCTCCTTTTCAAGCAAAAACCAAATACATGAATTTTACCGAAGGTGGCAAACGCTTCTATGCTATGGTTAGCCCAGACGGTCAAGAAGGTTGGATCATTCAACAATACAAATCCATTACTCCAAAAACCAATTTTCAATTCTTCAATACGTTTGCCGATAAAGATGAAAATCCTGCTCCAACAGGCTCCGATTGGGATTTCACTTTTACAGAAGAACAGGGAAGAACAACAGTGGTAATCACCATTTACAACGAATCTTTAGAACGTATGGAACGAATGATTGAAATGGGCTTCAAAGAAGGTTTCAACGCAAGTTTGGCCAACTTAGAACAATTAATCCAATCCTTGAAATAAGCAAAGATTGCAGCAATCCTATTCAAAACCATCTGCAAAATTTGTTTTGACAGATGGTTTTCAATTAGGTCACTTCGAGCGCAGTCGAGAAGCCTTATTTAAAAAAACGACCTGTCACTTCGAGCGCAGTCGAGAAGCTTTTTTATTAATAATATCAGTAAATCAATATATAGCACTATAACTGCAACCACACCAGTGTCACTTCGAGCGCAGTCGAGAAGCTATTCTAAAACAATAACAAATCCACCATCCTTCAGTTCGAGTGTTTTTATGGAATGCAATGGAATAAAAATGTATCGATAACCTAAACACCCCTTTATTGCAATCAAACTGATCTATCAAATCTAACAGATATTTTTTAATTATAACACTTCAACCACAACATTGTCAATTCGAGCGCAGTCGAGAAGCCATCAAAACCTTTTGTCTCAAACACCTCCTCCTATTGTCGCATTCCATATTGTTGGATAATTCAAAGAAACGGTATCTTTATTTTTTTATAAAAGGAATAAAATGAAACAAATCTTTATCAATTTACCAGTAAAAAACACAGCAGCAGCGGTGCACTTTTATACACAATTAGGCTGTATAACAAACCCATTATTCACATTTGAAAATCAAAAATGCATGACTTGGGGAGCACACATCTATATCATGTTACAAACCCACGAAATGTTTTTTTCCAATTCAACCGAAACACTCTCCAATACAAAAACACTTCCACAAGTTACATTCACCCTACCAGTTGATACCATCGAAATGATGCATCTAAGTATTGAAAAAGCGTTAAAAGCAGGTGGAAAAGAAATCTTCCCAGCTATTACAGAAACATTCATGCAAGGCAGAAATATTGAAGATGAAAACGGTCACCGTTGGTGCATCCTCTATTTAGATATCGAAAAATTTAAAGAAACTGCAGGAAAATAAAGCTTTATGAACCCTAATTTTAACTACTCTTTATCCAATTCAAGTACAAGCAAACTTGTCACTTCGAGCGCAGTCGAGAAGCTTTTTTTACAATATCAATAAAACCAATATATAACACTATCCATTAAAGTAAATCATTGTCACTTCGAGCGCAGTCGAGAAGCCTT
>NZ_VDCZ01000015.1 GCF_006491645.1 Flavobacterium profundi | reverse complement strand
TTGTCGTTTAAATGCTTCACTATAAAATTGTGGAGCTCTCTTTAATTTTTGAGAATCTTTTAATGTTGACATAATTCTATTTTTGTAGTCAACTTTTTTCAGGACAAGACAATCATATAAAAAAACCAAGCTAAAATAGCTTGGTTTTTTTATATCAAATGAAATTTCTTATTTCAATTTTTTCTTCACTTCTACTTCTTGGAAAGCTTCAATTAAGTCTAGCTCTTTAAGATCATTGTAGTTTTTAATCTGCATACCACAATCATATCCTTTTGACACTTCTTTAACATCATCTTTAAAACGTTTTAAAGTAGCTAATTCACCTGTGTAGATAACCACACCTTCTCGAATTAAACGAATTTGTGAATTTCGATAAATCTTACCATCTGTAACCATACATCCCGCAATAGTTCCCACTTTGGAAATTTTGAATAACTCACGAATTTCAGCAGTACCAGTAATTTCTTCTTTTAATTCTGGTGAAAGCATTCCTTCCATAGCATCTTTCAAATCATCGATAGCTGCATAAATAATAGAATAATTACGGATATCAATTTCTTCTTTCTCAGCTAATGCTTTTGCATTTCCTTGTGGACGCACGTTAAATCCAATAATAATTGCATCAGAAGCAGATGCTAACAACACATCCGATTCGGTGATAGCACCAACACCTTTATGAATAATATTAATTTGAATTTCTTCGGTAGACAATTTAGAGAAGGAATCCGATAACGCTTCTACCGATCCATCTACGTCTCCTTTTAAAATTATGTTTAGTTCTTTAAACTGACCTAAAGCAATACGACGACCAATTTCAGCTAATGTAATGTGCTTTTGTGTACGAACCGATTGTTCACGTTGCAATTGCGTTCTTTTTGCAGCAATTTGTTTCGCCTCTCTTTCATCATCATATACATTGAATTTATCACCCGCTGTAGGAGCTCCATCCAAACCTAAAATTGATACGGGTGTTGATGGCCCTGCTTCTGTAACATTATGTCCACGCTCATCAAACATAGCTTTAATCTTACCATGATTTTTACCCGCCAACATATAGTCTCCAATTTTCAAAGTACCCGCTTGTACTAAAATAGTAGTTACATAACCACGTCCTTTGTCTAATTGTGCTTCCACAACCGTTCCTAGAGCATTTCTATTAGGATTTGCTTTTAGTTCTAGAACTTCAGCCTCTAATAATACTTTTTCTAATAATTCTTTAACACCTAAACCTGTTTTAGCAGAGATATCATGAGATTGGTATTTTCCACCCCAATCTTCTACTAAAAGATTCATTCCTGCTAATTTTTCTTTAATTTTTTCAGGGTTAGCCGTTGGCTTATCCACTTTATTAATAGCAAAAATCATGGGTACTCCAGCAGCTTGTGCATGACTGATTGCCTCTTTGGTTTGTGGCATGATATCGTCGTCAGCAGCAATTACAATAATAGCAATATCTGTAACTTGAGCACCACGAGCACGCATAGCTGTAAAGGCTTCGTGACCAGGAGTATCTAAGAAAGCAATTTTTTGACCATTATCTAACTCTACACCATACGCACCAATATGTTGGGTAATTCCACCCGACTCACCAGCGATAACATTTTCTTTACGAATGTAATCTAACAAAGATGTTTTACCGTGATCCACGTGACCCATTACCGTTACGATTGGAGCCCTGTGTACTAAATCTTCTGGGTTATCTACAACAACTTCAGCAGCTTCTTCAATATCAGTAGTAATAAATTCTACTTCATAACCAAATTCATCGGCAACAATAGATAACGTTTCAGCATCTAATCGTTGGTTCATGGTAACCATGATTCCAAGTGACATACAGGTTCCAATCACTTTTGTAATTGGAACATCCATTAAAGAAGCAATCTCACCAACAGTTACAAACTCCGTTACTTTTAAGATTTTACTTTCTAAGTCTTGTTGTTGTAACTCATCATCAACACGTTGACGGTGTGATTCCCTTTTATCTTTTCTGTATTTTGCTGCTTTAGAACCTTTTTTACCTTTCCCTTGAAGTCTTTCAAGAGTTTCTTTAATTTGGTTTTTTACTTCTTCTTCAGTTGGTTCTGTTTTTTGAACAACAACTTTTTTACCTTTATTAAAACGATCTTTAGAGAAATCTTTTTTAACACCTCCACCAGCTTGTGGCCCTGTAGCATTATTATTATTTGCCCCAGGAACTGGCTTCGTTATTCTTTTTCTCTTATTCTTGTTCGAATTGTTATTGTTATTATTATTGTTATTATTTACTCCACCTGCATTAGACCCTTTTGCATCACCTGGCTTTTTAATATCTTTTCGAGGTTCAATTTTCTTCTTAGGTTTATTGAACTGACTTAAATCAATCTTTTGCCCAGTAAAAGTAGCTCCAGAAAGTTTTTGATAATTGGTAGCAATTTTATCATCTTCTGTAGCCTCTTGAGTAGGGTTGTTTTTTTCAACAGAAGCATTGGTAACCACTTTAGGTTGCTCTACTTTTTCAACTGTTCTTTCAACCGTTTTTACAATTGGCTTTTCAGGCTCCACCTTTGGTTGCTCTTCAACCACCACTTTTGGCTCTTCTTTTTGCGCTTCAACAACTACAGGTTTTTCCTCAACAACGGGAGTTTCTTGTTTTGGTTCAACCTTTTTTGGATTTAAATCGATTTTTCCAACCGCTTTAGGACCTGCTAAAGAAGCTCTTGCTTTAATTACTTCTTGTTTCTGCAGTTCTTCTTGCTGACGTTTAATCTCAACCTCTTTTTCTAGCTCTTTTTTAAGTGCTTCTTTCTCCTTTTTCTTTTCTTCACTTACTTCAAGAGAGGCTACTTTCTTGCCTTTATCGGCAGAAAATTGACTGCATAAGACATCGTATTCCTCTTGAGATATTTTAGCATTTGGACTTGCTTCAATTTCATGATCCTTTTCTTTTAAAAAGTCCACAGCTCTATCTAGAGAAATGTTTAACTCCCTTAAAACTTTATTGATTCTTATAACTCTTTTGTCAGACATATAATCTTTTTTCTAATTCTTTTTGTTTTGTGTGTGTTGTTCAATTTTTAAGAATTAATCTTCTAATTCTTCTTTTAAAATTCGAATAACATCTAATATTGTTTCTTCTTCTAAATCAGTTCTTCTCACTAAATCTTCAACATCTTGACCTAAAACACTTCTTGCTGTATCTAAACCAATTTTTTCAAATTCTTCAATTACCCAAGCATCAATTTCATCCGAAAACTCTCTTAACTCAACATCGTCTACTTCAACTACACCTTCTCTAATAACATCTAACTCATAACCCGTTAATAAACTTGCCAATTTGATATTATATCCTCCACGACCAATAGCTTTAGAAACTTCTTCTACTTTCAAAAACACTTCTGCTTTTTTAGTTTCTTCATCAATTTTAACGGAAGAAACTTTAGCAGGACTTAATGCTCTTGTTATATACAATTGAATATTATTGGTGTAATTAATTACGTCAATATTTTCATTTCCTAACTCACGTACAATTCCATGAATTCGAGAACCTTTCATTCCCACACAAGCTCCTACTGGATCAATTCTATCATCATAAGAATCAACAGCTACTTTTGCTTTCTCACCAGGAATTCTTACTACCTTTTTAACATTAATCAACCCGTCAAAAACCTCAGGTATTTCTTGTTCAAATAATTTCTCAAGAAATTCAGGAGCTGTTCTTGACATCATAATTTGAGGCTTGTTTCCTTTTAATTCTACACTTTCTATAATCCCTCTTACATTATCTCCTTTTTTGAAATAATCATTTGGAATTTGCTTTTCTTTAGGCAATACAATTTCATTACCATCGTCATCCATTAAAACCACCATTTTTGGTCTCACATGATGTACTTCAGCAGTATAAATATCACCGACTAAATCTTTAAATTGCTTATAAAGATTTGTATTATCGTGTTCATGAATCTTTGATATTAAGTTTTGACGAAGTGCTAAAATAGCTCTTCTTCCTAACTGAAACAATTTCACTTCTTCAGATACTTCTTCACCTACTTCAAAATCAGGCTCAATTTTTCTTGCATCTGCTAATGAAATCTCAGAGTTTTCATCTTCAACCTCCCCATTTTCAACAACAGTTCTATTTCTCCAAATTTCCATATCACCCTTATCAGGATTAATAATGATATCAAAATTATCGTCTGAACCGTATTTTTTCTTCAATGCATTTCTAAACACATCTTCTAAAATTGCCATTAAGGTAACTCTATCTATGAGCTTATCGTCTTTAAATTCTGAAAACGACTCTATTAACGCAATATTTTCCATGTCAACTCTTTATTTAAAATAATACTATTACTGTAGCTTCTTTAATTTCAGAATAAGGCAAATTTACAGATTTTTCTACTGTTTCTTTCCCTTTTCCTATTTTTTTTGGTTCTCTTGCTTTCCATTCTAATGTAATCCCATTATCATCGGCAGCAGTAAGTAAGGCTTCAATTTCTCCAGAAGAAGTTGTTTTTACTTTTAAGTTTCGACCAATATTCTTTTTATACTGTCTTACCAACTTAAGTGGACTTGAAAGTCCTGCTGAGGCCACTTCAATACTAAAATCATATTTTTCAGCATCTAAATTAGCATCTATTACACGATTTACATCAATACAATCTTGCAACGTAACCCCTTTATCGCCATCTAAAATAATATTAATTTTATAGGCATCATCCACTTTTAAATCAATCAAAAAAAGAGACGGGCGCTCTTCAAGCGCTTCGTGCAACAATTGATTTACTTCCTCTTTAAATGTCATATTTTTATAAAAAGAGGCACGCGTTGCGTGCCTCATTATTTAACTACTTTATAAATAATCGATGCAAATATACATAATATTTTTTTTAATTTAAAATAATTGTTTAATTAGAATATAATCAGTAACTTTATGATGTAAACTTTTACAATTCAAACTAAAAAATTATATTTTTATGAAAAAAATTTTAGTACCCACAGATTTTTCCAAACATGCCGAATACGCTTTAAAAGTTGCTGCTCAAATTGCCAAAAAAGACGATAGTGAAATCATTCTTATTCACATGTTAGAACTTCCTACAACTGGAAATGACGCTATAACTTCTTCACACGAAATACCTGAATTAATGCTTTTTAAAAATGCAGCAATTGCCAAATTAGATAATTTGATGAATGCTCCCTATTTGCAAGGCATTAAAACCACAAAAGTAATTCAGTTTGAAATTGCATTTGACGGTATCATGGGCAATCAAAAAACACACAATGCAGATTTAATCGTTATGGGCTCACATGGAGCAAGCGGGTTTCAAGAAATGTTCATTGGATCCAATACTGAAAAAGTAGTTCGAAATGCCGAAATACCTGTCTTAGTTATAAAAAGAGAAGAAACAGATTTTAGCGCCAAAGACTTTGTGTTTGCTTCCGATTTTTCAGACGAAATAAAAAGTCCGTTTGAAAAGGTAGTGGATTTTGCTAATAAATTTAATTCTCACATTCACTTGGTAAACATCAATACCCCAAATAATTTCAAATCAACTCGTGTAGCACAAAAAATCATGGATGATTTTGTTTCACATTTCAACATCAACAGCTTTTCAACACACATCTATAACGACATTAATGTGGAAAAAGGAATTCTTCATTTTGCCAAAAGTATCGATGCAGACATTATTGGAATGAGCACCCATGGAAGAAAAGGACTTTCACACTTCTTCAACGGAAGCATCAGCGAAGACCTTGTAAATCACGCCAAAAGACCTGTAATTACTTTCAAAATATAAAACTTTAAAACATAAAAAAAGCCTCTCAATTGAGAGGCTTTTTTTGTTGGCCCACAAGGACTCGAACCTTGAATGACGGTACCAAAAACCGGAGTGTTACCATTACACCATGGGCCATATTTCCTGAATGCGAGTGCAAATTTAAAACATATTTTTTAATCTGCAAGTTTTTCTAAAAAAAATATTAAAATTTATTTTAAATCTTTTCTGCTAACAAAAAAGTAGTTTCTTTGTAATACGAATTAAAAAAGACAAATATACATTTTTATGACTGCATTTAATTTTAAAAAATGGAATACGATTATTGGGTGGATCACTTTTGCAATAGCTTTGGTAACCTTCTCATTAACTGTTGAACCTACAATGAGTTTTTGGGATTGTGGTGAATACATTGCTACTTCTGCCAATCTTGAAATCGGACATCCTCCAGGAGCTCCACTATTCCAAATGTTAGGTGCTTTCTTTGCCATGTTTGCTACTAGCACCTCAAAAATTGCCTTAATGGTGAATATGATGTCGGTGTTTTCAAGTGCTTTTACCATATTGTTTATGTTTTGGTCACTAACACTTTTAATGAGAAGGATTTTTATAAAAGATGAAAATGCAACTCCCGAAAATGCTATTATGATTTTAGGAAGTGCTTTTGTAGCTTCATTAGCTTTTACATTTTCAGATAGTTTTTGGTTCAATGCCGTTGAAGCCGAAGTATACGCTATGGCCTCTTTTTTAATTGCTATCTTATTTTGGTTAGGATTGAGATGGGAACAAGACATGGAAAAGCCAAAAGGAAATAAATGGCTTCTAATTATATCCTTAGTAATAGGATTATCATTTGGAGTTCACTTTATGGCATTATTAACTTTACCTGCTATTGGTTTTCTTTATTTTTTCAAGAAATATAAAAATATTACTTTAAAAAGTTTTCTTGTTGCAAATGTGGTCATAGTAGCTATTTTACTTTTTATTTTTAAATTATTACTTCCCTATACTTTAGCCTTTTTTGGAAAAACAGAAATCTTTGCGGTAAACAGCTTAGGGCTTCCTTTTAATTCTGGTACCATAATTGCTTTTATTATATTATTATTATTATTTTATTTTGGTTTACGCTACACAAAAGTAAAAGGGCACGTTTTTTACAATACCATCATTTTATCGATTTTATTCATTTTAATTGGATTCTCTACTTGGTTAATGCTCCCCATTAGAGCCAATGCAAATCCTCCAATAAACGAAAACAAACCTTCTGATGCTGCTGAAGTTTTAGCCTATTATAATAGGGAACAATATGGAGAACAACATCTTTTTTATGGACCTCAATTTTCTGACAGTTATTCTGGATTAGATGAAAACACTCCTTATACAGATGGAAAACCAAATTACGAAAGAGACTATAAATCTGGAAAATATATAATTACTAATAATTATAAAAATGCCAATCAAAATACAGACGACAACCACAAAGCTTTTTTGCCTAGAATGTGGAGCAGTGATCATAGTGAAAATTACATGATTTTTACAGAACCGTTAGATTTCAGAATTAAGCCAGAATATGCTGACGAACAAGAATTGATTCAAATTGTTGCTGAATTTAGAAGTGCATTTAACAGCCACCGTTTAGATTATGAAGATTATGATAAATTCTTAAAAGGTTATGGCGACTATTTGATCGTAGAAAAACCAAGTTTCTTTAGCAATATGAAATTCATGTTTGAATACCAATTTGGTTACATGTACTGGAGGTATTTAATGTGGAATTTCACAGGAAGACAAAGTGACAATCAATGGAAAGGAGATAATACAGACGGAAATTGGATTAGCGGTATTAAACCTTTAGATGCTATCCGTCTAGGCTCTCAAGACAACTTAACTTCCGACATGTTGAACAACAAAGGAAGAAACACCTATTTCTTTTTACCTTTTATTTTAGCTGTAATTGGTATGATATATCATGCTAAAAAAGATGTTAAAAGTTTTTATGTATTACTTGTGTTATTTTCATTTACTGGTTTAGCACTTAAAATATATTTAAATGAACGCCCATTTGAACCTAGAGAAAGAGATTATGCTTTGGTTGGATCATTCTATATTTTCGCAATGTGGATTGCTTTTGGAGTCTATTCTCTATATGATGGAATAAAAAAATATCTTAGTCCAAAGGCTACAGTTCCTGTGGTATTAGGATTAACATTATTAGCTGCTCCTGTACTTATGGCGTCTCAAAATTGGGACGATCATTCTCGCGCAAACAAATACACTGCATTAGCCAATGCAAAAGCGTATTTGGATTCTTGTGATGAAAATGCCATTTTATTTACGATAGGCGATAATGACACTTTCCCTTTATGGTATGCACAAGAAATTGAAGGATATCGTACCGATGTTCGAATTGTAAACACCAGTTTATTTATGACCGATTGGTACATTGATCAAATGAGAAGAAAAGCCTATGAATCTGATCCTATTCCTTTAACCATGTCTCGTGATTTGTACAAAGGTAGTAATAGAGATTATAGTTTCTTTATTGAAAAAACGAAAGACTCTATGCTCTTACAAGATTTAATTCGTTTCTTATCTTTAGAAGATGAAAGAGCCAAAATCGAACTACGAAGTGGTCAATCTGTTAATTATTTCCCATCGAATAAAATTATTATACCAATTGATAAAGAAACGATTATAAAGAACAAAGTAGTTTCTCCAAAATATTACGATTCAATTGTACCGTACATCGAATTCAAAATTAAAGGAGATGCTTTGTACAAAAATAGATTAATGATGCTAGATATTATTAATGCAAATAATTGGAAAAGACCTATTTATTTCACAGGTGGTAGTTTTGGTGATGATGATTATTTATGGATGAAAGATTATTTAGAACTAGATGCTATGTGCTTTAAATTGGTTCCAATTAAAACCAAAAAGAATAACGATGGCCCAAATCCATTAGAAATGGGATTCATTGACTCTGACAAGATGTACAATATCATTCGTAAATGGGATTGGGGCAATAGTGGAAACTCAAATATGTATTACGATCCAGAAACGCGTAAAAACGGAATAACTTACAGAACCAATTTAGCCCGTTTAATGGAAACCTTAATTAACGAAGGTAAAATGGATCAGGCTGAAAACATAATTGATTTGGCAATGGAAAAAATGCCAATTGACTATTTTGAATACTACACTTTGGTTGACCCTTTTGCAGAAGGATATTATGAAGTTGGAAAAAAAGAAAAAGCTAGAGAAATTATTAAAAAACTGATTACAAAATATCAAGAAGAATTGACCTACTATAAAGGCTTAAATAAGGCAAATATGGATAGAGATGACATGATGGTTATCATTTCAAATATTGAACGTTATAGAAGTTTATTAGAAATTATGAAACGCGCCAATGATACCTCGTTCTATAATGAAGAAAAAGTGAAATTCAATAATTATAATAAAATGTTTCCTGAGTTTGATAGGGATATGGAATAACACAAAACATACCTCATCATTCTAAATAAAAAAGTGGGATCTAATTTACAGGTCTCACTTTTTTATTTTTATATTTACAAAATGAATCGATTTTGGATTAAAACACCCTTTTTTTTTGAATATTTATTCCCTAAATACCATTGGAAAATTAAAAATACGTCACGAAAAATTTATTTAACTTTTGATGACGGACCTATTCCTGAAGTGACCGAATGGGTTTTGGATATTTTAAAAAGGGAGCATATTAAAGCTACATTTTTTTGCATTGGTGAAAACATAACAAAACACTCCGATATATTTCTTCGTATAATAAAAGAAGGACACAGCATTGGCAATCACACTTTCAATCACCTTAATGGATGGAAAACAAATTCAAGAGAATATCTTACAAATACAAATCGTTGTAACGAAGTAATTAAAAATCAATTTAAAATTTTAAAAAAAAAATATAATACTTCTTTTCTATTTCGTCCCCCATATGGCAAAATAAAAAACAAACAAGCTAATAAACTTAGAAAAAAAGGATTTAAAATAATAATGTGGGATGTTTTAAGCTATGACTTTGATCAAAGCACCAGTCCTGAAAAATGTTTAGACCATGTTTTAAAAAACACTACAACTGGAAGTATTATTGTTTTTCACGACAGTATAAAAGCTAAAAAAAACTTAGAATATGCTTTACCAAAAGCAATAGAAAAATTAAAAGAAAAAGGTTATACGTTTGAATCAATCGATTAAGCTTGCTCTTGAACAAGAGCAATTAAAGTATTTGCGTCCATTTCACCACTTTGTCTCCAAACCATTTGACCCTCTTTATAAATCATCAAGGTAGGTAAACCTTTTACTCGTAAAGCTTCTGCAAGTTCACGATTTTTATCTACGTCAATTTTTATTACTCTAGCTTTATCTCCTAAAGCAGCAGCAACATCACGTATTACTTCATTCATAGCGACAGAAGGTTCATTCCATTCTGTAAAAAAATCTATCAATACAGGTACGCGTGCATCGATAAGTTCACCAAATTTTGACATAAATCGAAATTTTTAAGCAAAAATAATATACAAATGTAGCATTTTTACTGAATTAAGCCACATTTTAACCTTTTTTTAGTTCAATTACAGTTATTTCTGGCATTATTCCTACTCGACCTGGATAGGCATGAAATCCAAAACCTCTATTCACATAAATATATTTACCAGCATTTTCATATAATCCAGCCCATTGCTTATATACATATTGCACAGGACTCCATTTGATCCAACCTGGAATTTCGATTCCAAATTGAAACCCATGGGTATGTCCAGAAAGTGTTAAATGATAATGGTCTTCATGATGTTGTACCTCAGCATCCCAATGACTTGGATCGTGGCTCATTAAAATTTTAAAATCTTCTTTTTTCAACCCTTTTGAAGCCAATTTCAAATCTCCAGCTTTTTTAAAATGCCTTCCCCAATTTTCAACACCTACTAATTTTATACTGTCATTTCCTTTGGTAATCGTTACATTTCTATTCAACAATAAATCAAAATTAATTTGACGATGTAAGTCTTTAATGGCTTCAAAATTTTGTTGTTTGGCTTCATTAGAATCCCAATCAAAATATTCTCCATAATCATGATTCCCTAAAACAGAATATTTTCCCAATTTTGGGTTATGAATTTTTTTAAAGGTATCAATCCACGGTTCCATTTCTTTCGCATGTGTATTTACAATATCTCCCGTAAACAAAACCAAGTCAGATTGTTGCTCATTAATTAAATCAATGGCGTATTCAATTTTTTCTTTATCGTCGAAGCTTCCACTATGAATATCAGATATTTGTGTAATTGTTGTACCATCAAAGGAATCCGGTAAGTCGGAAAAATACAATGTCTTCTTTCTAACTTTAAAATTATACTTCCCAATTGTCATCCCATACAATAAAGATCCAAAAGGAATTGCAGCAATACTAAGCGCTATTTGACTGACAAATTTTCGCCTTTGCGGAAAAAAATAATCGCTATTATTATTTCCAATAAAATAATTCAAACAGCCCGCCAACAATCTATAAATATCTTCTCCTAAGAGAATGAGTGTTATAAAAATTTTTGGTAAAAAGGTAATCAAAAACAAACCAACAGTAAACAAAGATTGCTTATTTTGACCAGATCCTCTATCGTGAGTTAAAAAGAAATAGGTTATATATACGATAACACTTAAAGAAAGTAAAAGATAAATTCCTAGTACCCATTTTGACTTTATTACTGTTTTTACAGCCTGAAAAGAATAAAACTCTAGTAAAGAAATTAATAACAGCGGTATTAACCAACGAAGCATTTTATATTTTTTAGACAAAGTAACGAATTATCAAGCAGTAGCAAGTAGGAATTATTAAAATTTTAACGAACCTAAAAAAAGACCAATTTTAAAAATTGGTCTTTTTTAATTATTCGTTTATTTCATGAAGAGATTCAAAGAAACTGTAAGCATATTACTTGTCCCACTATATCTTTCTGCATATACTTCAACATAATCGTTAGGAGATAACTCTAATACACATTGCAACGGTAAAGCAAAAATATCACTTGTATTTGTCGTAAAAATATAAGTTTTTGATCGATTAATTACGGAACCATTTTTAGCAATATAAATCACATAAATTGTATTACTACTATTTGTTGCTTGAAAAGATACAGCTGCATTTATAGTAAAGAATCTTTTTTGATTTCCCAAATACTGTATTCTATTGTTGGTTCCACCTATTGATGCTCTAAAAAAATTATTTGCAGAAGTGGTACCCAATATTTTAACTGGTGTACCTGTTGTCAAAGTAGTTAATACTCCTGAACCAACTGCTAAATCAAAATTAACATCACCTACAGCAACAGCGTCACTTTCTATAGGAATACCAGAACAATTCACATTCCACGTATTATTAAAGTTAAATCCTGTATAAGAACCTGTAGTATAGGCTTTCACATACAAACCTGTAGATAAAGTTCCTGCAAAATTAACACCATATAAAGTTCCATCTGAAGATACTGTTGGATTAGAAGACATGTCCATACCTATAGCCGTTCCATTCACATCCATAAAGCCACCTTGTTTTTGAATAGAAGTAAAAGTTCCTTCATATTTTTCAAAAGTACCTAGGTTATTACCAAACCAGGCTTGATTATCCAATAATAATTTACCTATATTCCTATAAATTAACCCATTTGTATTACTTACAAATTGAATAACACTTCCAAAAACCAAAGTAAAACTTTCCAAAACTCCTACATTAGTAGAGTTTGCAATTACACAGTCCCTGAATATCATCGACTGTGTCCCTCCTCCATTTATATTAAAAACATTACCACCTGACGCAACGAGGGTAAGTACTTTAACAGTACCTCCTGTTGTTCCAGTAAACAAATCTCCAGATGTTTTAACTAATTTATCATCACCAGCGTCCAAACCAACCAAATACGCATTATTCAATTCAATGGGTAAATTTACCACAACAGTTCCATTAATTTCATATAATGTCTGAGAATCTAATACGTACTTTGCTCCTCCTCCAGCAGCTAATTCAGCAGCTAAAACGGTTGCCAAAACATCTGTGGATTTAATACGCTTAAATTTAGACCTTCCTTGCTTAATATTGATCCATGTACTAGCTGAACTATCATAATAACTATATTCTTTAGTATCTGTATCATAAACCATTAAGCCATTGGCAGGCGAAGTGATTACATTCTTTTGAGCAGTTGTCATTCTAGGAGTTAAGAATCCTTTAGTAGTTGAATTGACTTCAAGTACAGAAGATGCATCGGGAGAAGTAGTATTAATCCCTACTTGAGCAACAGCATTCTGAATTAAAAAACTCATGCATGTTACCCAAAAAAACAATTTAAAATGGGGCCATTTTTTTTTCATAATCTTCTTTAAATTTTAGATTAAATGTAATCAAAACCCATATTAAAGATACTGATTATCAAAAGTTTAACTTTAGTTACATTTTTTCTGTACTTTTTGTTAATTATATTTTGCGATGAAAAAAGGAATAAATGTTTTAAAGAATTGTATTTTTACATTTCCAATTAAAAAATAATTTCATGTCACAAAAACGATTATTCCTACTCGATGCCTATGCGTTAATTTTTAGAGGTTATTATGCTTTTATTAAAAATCCAAGAATTAATTCAAAAGGAATGGACACTTCTGCTATAATGGGATTTATGAATTCCTTAATGGATGTGATTAAAAGAGAAAAACCAGATCATTTAGCCGTAGCGTTTGACAAAGGAGGAAGTGATTTTCGTTTAGAAATGTTTCAAGAATATAAAGCAAACCGGGATGAAACCCCAGAAGCAATAAAGATTGCTGTTCCTTATATTCAGGAATTACTAAAAGCCATGCATATTCCTATTATGGAAAAAGCAGGTTTTGAAGCAGATGATTTAATTGGAACCTTAGCCAAACAAGCAGAAAAAGAAGGATATCAAGTTTTTATGGTTACTCCTGATAAAGATTTTGCACAGTTAGTTTCAGAAAATATTTTCATGTATCGTCCTGCAAGAATGGGGAATGGAATTGAAATTTGGGGTATTCCAGAAGTACAAGAAAAATTCGAAGTGGAACGCCCCGAACAAGTTATTGACTTTTTAGGAATGATGGGAGATGCTGTAGACAATATTCCTGGATTACCTGGCGTAGGTGAAAAAACAGCTAAGAAATTTTTAGCAGAATACGGTTCTATGGAAAATTTATTAGCCAACACCCATCAGTTAAAGGGAAAAATGAAAGAAAATATTGAAGCTAATAAAGAAAAAGGATTGCTGTCTAAAAAATTAGCCACCATACTTTTAGATTGTCCTGTAGCGTTTAATGAAAAGGATTTTGAACTTTCGCAACCAGATGTTGAAAAAACAGATGCTATTTTTCAAGAGTTAGAGTTCCGTCAAATGAAAGCACAATTCGACAAACTTTTTGGTGCTAACGCGAATTCAAATGAGGAAGACACACTTCTAAATCAAAATGGAGCAAAGAAAAGTCCAGTTAAAAAGACAGCCGAAAATCAAATGGATTTATTTGGTTTTTCCGATGAATCTACTGAAGAAAACAGTACAAACTCATACTACAATACATTAGAAAATACCGAGCATTTCTATCAAATTGTTCAAGGGGATTTAGCTCTAAAATTACTATTACAAAATTTACAAAAGCAAACTTCCGTTTGTTTTGATACAGAAACTACAGGTTTAGATGCTTTGCATGCCGAATTAGTAGGTATCGCATTTTCATGGGAAAAAGGAAAAGGTTTCTATGTTCCGTTTCCTGAGAATCAAGAAGAAGCAAAAGCTTTAGCTGAAAAACTACTTCCTTTCTTTGAGAACGAGCAAATTGAAAAAATTGGCCAAAATTTAAAATACGATTTAAAAATTTTAGCAAATTATGGCATTACTGTAAAAGGAAAGTTTTTTGATACCATGATTGCACACTATTTAATCAATCCTGATATGCGACATAATATGGATGTATTATCAGAAACCTATCTAAAGTATGCACCAAAATCAATTGAAACATTAATTGGTAAGAAAGGAAAAAATCAAAAATCGATGCGTGACGTTGCAGTAGAAGACGTAAAAGAATATGCGGTTGAAGATGCAGACATTACTTTTCAATTAAAAGAGCATTTCCAACCTATTTTAGAAAGAGTAGGTACTAAAAAATTATTTGACGAAATAGAAATTCCTTTAGTTGAAGTGCTTGCAGCTATGGAAAGTGAAGGAATTCATTTAGACGTTGATTTCTTACAAAAAATGTCGAAAGACATGCAAATCGAAATAGATGAATTCGAACAAAAAATATATGAAATAGCTGGTGAAACCTTTAATTTAGCTTCTCCAAAGCAGTTAGGGGATATTTTGTTTGACAAGCTAAAAATTGGCGGCACAAAACAAAAGAAAACCAAAACAGGTCAATATGCAACTGGGGAAGAAATTCTAAGTTACTTAGCCAAAGACCACGAAATTGTGCGTCATATTTTAGAATGGAGACAACTTGTTAAATTAAAAAGCACTTATGTTGATGCGCTTCCAAACCAAGTAGATCCTAAAACGCATCGTGTACATACCGATTACATGCAAACGGTTGCTGCTACAGGTCGTTTAAGTTCGAATAATCCAAATTTACAAAACATTCCTATTCGTACAGAACGCGGAAGACAAATTAGAAAAGCATTTATTGCAAGAGATGAAAATCACACTTTATTAGCAGCCGATTATTCACAAATTGAATTGCGTATTATTGCTGCTTTATCAGGTGAAACAACCATGATAGAAGCTTTTCAAAAAGGAGAAGACATCCACCGTTCAACAGCTTCTAAAGTATTCAATGTTCCTTTGGAAGAGGTAACCAAAGAGCAACGTAGTAATGCCAAAACTGTAAACTTTGGAATTATATATGGTGTTTCTGCTTTTGGATTAAGTAATCAAACCGATTTAACCCGTAGCGAAAGTGCAGAATTAATTGATGCTTATTACAAAACCTATCCTAAATTAAAAGCCTATATCAATGATCAAATTGATACGGCAAGAGAAAAAGGATATGTAGAAACCGTTTTAGGAAGAAGACGTTATTTAAAAGATATTAATTCAGCTAATGCAGTGGTGAGAGGCGGTGCCGAACGAAATGCTGTAAATGCTCCTATTCAAGGAAGTGCAGCAGACATTATTAAATTGGCTATGATCAATATTCATAACCGTTTGAAAAAGGAAAATTGGCAATCCAAGATGTTGTTACAAGTACATGACGAATTGGTATTTGATGTACACAATAGTGAGCTAGAGACAATTCAACCGATGATCAAAAAAGAAATGGAAAATGCTTTTACATTAGCAGTTCCTCTTACAGTAGATTTAGGCTTAGGAAGAGATTGGTTAGAAGCACATTGATAGAATTTTCAGCTATCCACGCAACCAATTAGAATCCCAGTCATCTTATGGTAAAATAGCTATGAAAAAGATTTTAAAATTAGTAGTACTGTTCTTACTTTTACAAAGTTTTCAATGTGAAAAACCCATTGTAGAAAAAAGCAGAAATAGTTATATTACTGACTTACGAAATGACAAACAAGCCATTTTAGACTATGTTGCCTCATTTCCATGTGATACAGCAACTGGATGTAGTTTTATTGCTTTTGGTTCTAAACCTTGCGGTGGTCCTTGGGAATATCTAGCCTATTCGAATGCTGTTGATGAAAGTCATTTAACGGAAATGGTTAATTCTTATAATGAATTAGAACATTCTTATAATATTGAATTTGAAATTTTTTCTGATTGCGCAGTAGTGAATCCACCGCAACAAGTAGACTGTATAAACGGAATTTGTACAATAATTAATTAGCTAAATCGTTTCATTTAAAAGAGAATTTTTTAAAATAATAGATTCTCTTTTCTTAATTGGAATAGTGTTTCTCAATATTTACAAATGAAAATTACAAATGAAAACTACTTTTAAAATACTATTCTTTTTATTAGTACCAATGCTAAGTTTCGCTCAAAACACTTATTATTTAGAGGGGAAATTAGGAAAATCTGTTATTTTTATGGAAATATCAGAATACGATAACAATTACCTTGAGGGAAATTATTTTTATGAAAAATCATTAAAAGATATTCGTTTAAACGGAAAATTTAAGGAACAATCTTATAATTTATATTTTGGTAATGATTATGAAGAAACTGATTTCGAAGAAAAATTTGAATTGACTAAAGTAAATTCAGATTTTATAGGACAATGGAAAAACAAAGCAGGAAAAAACATCACAGTTACTTTAAAAAAAATTGATTTTTCAAAATATCCTAAATTCGATTTTGATGAAGAAACAGATCGAAATTTAGACGTGATTAAAGTGCATTACATTCGTTTTTCTCGTGATTCTATTACTACTTATAAAAATCAAGAAATGATTTGGTTTACTGAAAAGCATTGCGCTACACCTTTTTTTAGATTAGGAAATACTTTTTCTGAAGAAACAAGAAACATATTAAATCCCATACTGGAAAAGAAACACATTGAAATGACTTTAAACCAATTGAGCTGTTCTTCTCCGTTTAGTTACAATACTGGTGGCGGTATTGAATACAACATTACCATTACGTATTTAGATACTAATCTTTTAGGATATCATGTTTTCCTTTCCTATTATTGTGGTGGAGCTCATCCTGATTTTGGTGGTGAAGGAAATATAATTGATTTACATTCAGGAAAACAGTATGAAATTGATGAAATTTTAGCTTTTGATAAATCGGTAACACCTTATGATCATGAAAATTTTATGCAGTTTTCAGATTATCGAACGAATTTCTTTGGTCCAAAAATATTTGAATTGGTGAATCAAAATGAAAAATTTAAAACTCCTACTGATGAAGAGGATTATTGCGATTATAATGACTTAAGCATTTGGACTTTCCCGCAATGGAATTTTACAGAACTCGGTATTGAATTTACTCCCACATTTGCCCGTGTAATTAGAAGCTGTGAAACGAGTTTTTTAATTCCATTTTCAATGCTTCTGGAATATAAAAATGCTACATTTCCATATGATTTTAAAACAAATTAATCTCATATGTTAATATTTTAATTTCATTATTATTACAGCTGTTGATTTAGTAAATTTGAAAAGACAAAACAAACAACTATAAACAAAAAAACTTGAAAATTTTAAAGCCATTATTGTATTTTTCAATATTTAACCATCCCTTAAAAGAAGAGGAAATTTACCAATATTCTCCTCATAGGGAATTACGTGTCGTGCATGAAGAATTAAAGACTGCACTTTCAAAAGGGATTATTGAAAAAACAGAAGATTTCTACCACACACATCTTTCAAGTGACTGCATCGAAAAAAGAAAAAGAGGAAATCAAAATGCGGCAATTGCCTTAATAAAAGCTAAAAAAAGAGCCCAATTCATATCGCGTTATTTTCCATTTATAGAAGGAATAGCCATTTCTGGCTCCTTATCCAAAGGGTATTTTGATAAAAATAGTGATGTGGATTACTTTATTATCACAAAACCCAATCACCTTTGGACATGTAGAGCTTTTTTAATTTTATTTAAAAAAATATTCCTTTTGAATTCTAGAAAATATTTCTGCATGAATTATTTTATAACTTCTGAATATTTAGAAATTGAAGAAAAAAATATTTTTACAGCTACTGAAATTGCCACTCTAATTCCTTTATATGGGGATACAATTTTTAAAGATTTTTTTAAAAAAAATGAATGGTATAAAGATTTCATCCCCAATAAAAAAACCAATATTGAAACTGTCTTACCTGTAAACAAAAACAGGATAACAAGATTTTCTGAAAAGACTTTTACTAGTCCTATTGGGAACATTTTGGAAAAAACGGCTTTTAAAACAACTTTATTTTTTTGGAAAATGAAGTTTAGACATAAAATGCTTCCTGAAGACTTTGAACTAGCTTTTAAATCTTCTAAAAAAGTATCCAAACACCATCCTTCTAATTTTCAGAAAAGAGTGATTGATACTCTCAATAACAAATACGATTTCATTAAAGAAAACTTTCAAATAGATATTCCTAAAGAACATGTCTAATATTCTTTTCTCTCATTCTTATTATTACAAATTAGACCCTAAACAATGGAAAAACAAAATGCCATTTCCTCCTTTAGGCACAATTTATGCAGCAGCTTTAATGAGAAATAAAGGGCATCAAGTACACTTATTTGACACCAATTTATTAGATTCTCCTAAAGAAATTGAAACCCTTATTACCAATCAAGAGTTTAATTATTTGGTGATTTATGATGATGGTTTTAATTATTTAACCAAAATGTGTTTGACCAATATGAGAGCAGCTTGTTTTGAGATGATACAGATTGGCAAAAAACATAATTGTTGTGTCATCGTGTGCAGCTCAGATGCTACCGATCATTTTGAAGAATATCTAGAGCAAGGCGCTGATTATATTATTCAAGGTGAAGGAGAAATAACACTAGAAGAATTGATTGCTACTTTAGAAAAAGAAAACTCTGTAGAAATCATCAAAGGAATTGCTTATAAAAAAGACCAACAAACACAGGTAAACCCTTCTCGGACTGTGCTTCAAAACCTTGACGAGTTACCTCTTCCAGCTTGGGATTTGATAAATATTGATTCCTACCGTAACATTTGGAAGCAAAGTGGTCAAGAATTCACTTTAAACATAGCCACCACCAGAGGTTGTCCTTACAAATGCAATTGGTGTGCAAAACCTATTTACGGCAATCGCTATAATGCACATTCTCCAGAATATATTGTTGAAGAAATTGCCTATTTACAAGAAAATTTTGGAGTAAAACGATTTTGGATATGTGATGATATTTTTGGTTTAAAACCCAATTGGGTTCAAGAATTTAATACAGCATTACAAAAAAGAAACCTCCATATACGCTATTTTATTCAAAGTAGAGTGGATTTATTATTGAAAGAAGACACTATTGATGCTTTAGCAAAATCAGGACTAGAAGAGGTTTGGGTAGGTGCAGAAAGTGCTTCTCAAAAAATATTAGATGCCATGGATAAAGGAACACAAGTATCCGAAATTTATGAAGCCACACGTTTATTAAAACAAAAAAAAATTAAAGTTGCCTTCTTTTTACAGTTTGGATATTTAACTGAAAAACAAGAAGACATTCAAAAAACGATACAAATGGTAAAAGAACTTTTACCTGATAATATTGGCATTTCAGTATCTTATCCTTTGCCAGGAACTAAATTTTATAATAAGGTAAAAGATGATTTGAAATTAAAAGCAAATTGGAAAGACTCTGATGATTTAGACTTAATGTTTCAAGGTACCTATTCTTCCCATTATTATCGAAAACTACAACGATTTGTTCATAAAGAATATAGAAAAAGTCAGGGATTATATTATTTAAAAAATATCTTCAATTCGCAAATCGATAGCGATAAATTAAAAGCCATTCTAAAACTGGTGTATTATATTCCCAGTGCTTATTGGGATAAAATACAACTCAATACACTAGAAAATGAAAGCTAGTTTTGATAGTGCCGCAGCTAATTATGACCAATCGTTTACACAAACTGCTATTGGAAAACTTCAACGCGAAGCTGTCTACAACATTTTATCCCAATACTTAGTAAATGTTAAAACTATTTTTGAAATCAATTGTGGCACAGGTGAAGATGCCCTTTGGCTCGCATCACAAAACTTCGAAGTTTTTGCTACTGATATTTCTGAAAAGATGATTGCCATTGGTAAAGCAAAAAATGAATTTCAAAATCTTACTTTTTCAACTTTAGATATTACACATCTTTCTTCCTTTCAAAAAGAAGAAAAATACGACTTGTTATTTTCTAATTTTGGAGGATTAAACTGTTTGTCTCAAGATGAATTGTCTTTATTTTTTACTACAGCACCTCATTTTTTAAAAGAAAAAGGCAAAATGGTTTTAGTTGTAATGCCAAAAAACACAGTTTGGGAACAACTTTATTTTTTAGCCAAAGGCAAATGGAGTAAAGCGTTTCGAAGAAGAAATGAGCATGTTTTAGCAAATGTTGATGGAGAAAAAGTACCAACCTACTATTATAATCCAAAAGAAATAGTACATTTAACAGAAGAAACATTGGAATGTGAAGAGTATCAACCGATTGGTTTCTTTATTCCTCCCTCTTATTTAGAACCTTTTTTTAAAAACAAAAAAGGGTTTTTAAAGCTTTTAAGAAAATTAGAAATGGGGATTCGAAATTTTTCGTTTCTTTCCAAATATGCTGATCATTACATTATAATTTTACAAAAAAAATGAGTATTTTATTCACACATGCCTATTATTTATCAGACGATCCTAAGGAACAGAAGATAATGAAGCCTTATCCTCCATTAGGGTTGCTGTATGTGTCTGCTTATTTAAAAAGTAAAAATTTAGAGAATTTAGTTTTTGACACTACGTTTACTTCGCAAGAAAAACAGTTAGAATATATCTTAAGTGAACAGCCGAAAATTATTTGTATTTATACCAATTTAATGACTAAAATTGAAGTCATTAAACTTATTAAGATTTTAAAAACGGAATCATTTGGTTTTCCCAAAATAATCCTTGGTGGTCCAGATGTTTCCTACAATATTGAAAATTATTTACAATCAGGTGCTGATTTTTTGGTAATTGGTGAAGGAGAAGAAACTACTTATGAGTTATGCAATGCTTTACTTCAAAATAAAGATATCTCAACAATTGATGGAATCGCGTATTTAGAGAATAATAGGGTACTTCAAACCGAAAGTCGAAAAAAATTTAAAGAATTAGACGAATTACCTTTACCCAATAGAGATGCCATAGACATGCAAATCTATTTGGATACTTGGAAACAAAATCACGGGCAAAGTTCGATGACAATTTCCACGCAAAGAGGGTGTCCTTATACTTGTAAATGGTGCAGTACAGCGGTTTATGGACAAAGTTATAGAAGAAGACCTGCACATCAAGTGGCTGCTGAAATGAAACAGTTAAAGAATAAATTTAATCCCGACGCTATCTGGTTTGTAGATGATGTTTTTACGGTGAGTCATAAATGGTTGCTTGCTTTTAAAGAAGAAGTACTATTACAAGACGCTGTAATTCCATTTGAATGTATTACAAGAGCCGAACGATTAAACGACGAAATATTAACCGTTTTAAAAGAAATTGGCTGTTTTAGAATTTGGATAGGTGCAGAAAGTGGTTCCCAAAAAATAATTGACTTGATGGATCGTCGAGTGGATGTAAATGTAGTTAAAGAAGCCATCCAAAAAACGAATGCTTTAGGCATTGAAACGGGAACCTTTATTATGCTGGGTTATCCGGGAGAAACAGAAAAGGACATCACCGAAACCATACATTATTTAAAAGAAGCGAATCCAACCCATTACACTATTACTATTGCTTATCCGATAAAAGGGACTTCACTTTATAATGAAATAGAAAATAAAATAACAAAAGCTCCTGATTGGGAAACCTCAACTGATAGAGATATCGATTTTGAACGCACTTATTCTAGAAAATTTTACGATTATGCTGTTTCAAAAGTCGTAAATGAAGTAGAATTTTATAAAAAGAAAAATACGAATGTAATACAAGCTTTAAAGCATAAAACAAAAGCGGTTTTAGCAAGTGGATTGATGTTGTTAAATAGATAGAAAGTAATATGAATATTAAACAAACGTATTTAAATATTAAAAGTGTAATTCCTGCTAATAAGAGACTTAAAATAAAACACTTTATATATAAAAGTATCCTATTCGCTTTTTTAGATTTAATCTCAATTTCCTTATTAATACCTGTAATTACTTTACTTTTTAATCCTGAAAAAATTAAAGAATTAGATGTTAAATATTTTGCTTTTAATTTAGACATATCTTCTTTACAAGTTCAATTATTTCTAGGATCACTACTTGTTTTTTACTTAGCTAAAATTATTTTACAAACTAAATTCAATACTTCTCTTTATATTTTCTTTTATAATTTAGCTACAGAGATAACCATTGAAAGCACTAATAATTTTGTTTTCCAAAGCTATACAAAACATCAGTATTTAAACAAAGGTAAAATCATTCAAGATATTAACACAATACCTGAAGATTTTAGCTGCAAATTTTTATTGTCATTTGTAAATCTACTTACAGAAACAATTGTCATGTCTGCAATATTAATCATTCTTTTAATTGCTTATTTTAAACTTACTTTAATTGCCGTTTTCGTTCTTTTTCTTTTAGCGACATTGATGTATCTAAACAAAAAAAAACAATTAAACTTAATTAATTCAATTTATCAAGAATCGCAAGCAAAATCAAACTCAGAATTATTAAATATTTTAAATGGTTATTTAGAAATTAGAAACTCTGGTAATTATGCAGTGTTTTTAGAACGTTTTAAAAAAGAAAAAAAAATCCTTAACGAAGTTACAGGAAAATTAATCTCTTTCAATTCTAATTATAGCAAATACCTTGAATTTGCATTAATTATATCGTTAGTCTTATTTACTTTAATAAATATTGACAATAAAGATACCATTATTCTATTAACCATTTTTGGGACTTCAAGTTTAAGGTTAATTCCATCAATAAGTAAAATACTTAATGCAATTACATTGATAAAAACTTACAGATACTCATTAGATATTTTATTAAATGACGAAAAAAAGAATGTCATTAACAATCGTAAAATGCATTATGCAAGACAATTCGAATTAAAAAATATAAGTTTTGATTATGATGGTAATTCTATCTTAGAAAATATAAATCTAAAAATAGGCAAAGGTTCTTTCATAGGCATAAAAGGTGATTCTGGAATAGGTAAAACTACACTGTTATACATTATTTTAGGAATTATTAAACCTAAAAAAGGAAATTGCTTTATTGATAATATAAAAATTGAAAATTATGACTTCTTACCTTTTGCTAACTATGTCCCGCAACAACCCTTTCTCTTCAACGGAACCATTCTTGAAAATATAGTTTTAGGACAAAAGGCTAATGAAGTAGATTATAATTATATTTATTATTTATGTAGAAAACTAGATTTACATGATATTATTGAAAAAATGGAACAGAGATACGAAACAGAAATTATTCTCGAAAGCTCTCGTCTTTCAGGTGGTCAAAAACAACGCTTAGCACTTGTTAGAGCCTTATATACAAAACCGTCGTTATTAATTTTAGACGAAGCTACAAACCAACAAGATAAACATTTAGAAAAAAAAATTTTTACTTTCTTAAAAGAATTAAATCAGAAAGAAAACCTGACTATTGTTGCTGTATCACATGACAACGATAATGATATATATTATAAAAATATTTACAAAATAGAAAACAAAAATCTAACACTTTTGTAAATGACTAAAAAAATATTATTTATTGCCCCACTGTTCCCACAAAGTAATGAAGAAGATTATATTGCTCCTTTCATAGCTCAATTTACTACTGCATTTATTGAAAACACAGAGATAGAAATAGATTTAATTAGTTTATTTTTCCCAAAATCGAAACCCTATATATATAATAATGTAAATATATATCCAATTGGTAGTGGTTTTAAAAGATATTACTTATTCTTTCCTTATTTAATTAAAGCAGTATATACGGGTTTTTTACTTTGTAGAAAAAATAATTACGATGGCATTTTATGCTTTTGGTATAGAGAAAGTAGTTTATTAGGAACCATTTTATCTTATTTATTTAAAATCAAACTAAGAGTATGGATGTTGGGACAAGATGCAAAATCATCTAATAAATATCCAAAATTATTAAGATTAAAAGCTGAAGAAATAATTATGATTTCTAAACATCAGAAACTGATATTTTTAAATGACCATAATATTGAAGCCAAACGCATTGCCAATGTATCCATTGATACAAAAAGATTCCCTCCTTTAAACACTGGTAATAGAGAAATTACAATTTTAGGTGTTGGTAATTTAAATGATTTAAAAAACTATTCCCTTTTTATAGATATTCTTAATACAATAAAAAAAGAATACAGTACTATAAAAGCGGTAATTTGTGGAGCAGATACAGGAGATCAAGCTAATCTCGAAAAAAAAATAAGTGATTTAGGTTTACAGAACAACATTACATTTACAGGAAGTATTACTCAAAAAGAAGTTTTAAACCACATGAATAATGCTAAAATATTTCTACACACTTCAAAATTTGAAGGTAGTGGTACTGTTTTACATGAAGCACTTTACTCAGGTTGTAAAGTTATAAGTACTATTCCAATAGAAAACTCGATAGATATAGAGAATTCATTTTTTTATTCTACTAATAAAAAAGATATAGAGAATAAAATTTTAGTATTTTTGAAAAGTGATTTTGAAGTTAAAAGAGTTGAAAAATTCAAAATGGAAGACACTGTAAAAGATATTTACGATTCATTTTATGCCTAACGTAGTTTATTAATAACTACTATTCTTTTTCGCTTTAAGAGTTTAAAAAATTGATTCGATAAATTCCACCCTAGAATTTGATGCAATCCTAAAAACCTAATTAATAGCTTATCTTTTATAGCTAAATTTATTTTCTCCTGTTTTATCCTATTTTTGAAAAACACTAAAGCCTCTTTAAAATATCTTCTAATATTTTTTAAATCTATAACTTTATTTTTATCCACAACCAGAAAAAGGAAATTGTCAACCATAACATCTAAATAATGTTTCGCAATTTTTTCTTTTAATTTACTATCCCCGAGGTGTTTTTTTAAAATAGCAAGTTCCAATTCAAATACTTTTTGACAATCTATTATTCTTTTTGCTTCAATTATTCTTCGGGTTATTGAAGAATTTCTTTTATGAATTTTTAAAAGACTTTTATCCACAAAACAAACTTTATCAGCAAAAAATAAATATTCAAAAACATAAGGCCTATCATCAAACCACAAACCTTTATCAAATTTAATTTTTTTGGCAATATCAGATTTATAAATTTTTCCCCAAACGGTTTCTGAAATTCCATTGGTAAACATCTGAGGAATTAAATCTTTTGTTTTATTGCTATTTAAAACGTAATCCTTCCAACCTGATGTTAACTCAACCATCCCATCACTATTAATAATAGAAAATTTACATATAACTAAATCAGCCTTAGTAACAATCATTTCATCAATACAAGATGAAACCATGTTAGATTCTAATTCATCATCGGCATCTAAAAAAGTCACATAATCACTTGTACATGTTTGAATACCTATATTTCTAGCTTCTGCATGACCTGAATTTTCAATAGTAATAATTTTACAACTATAAAATTCTTCATAGAACTTTTTAGCTATTTCCAAAGAATTATCTGTTGAACCATCATTCACTAAAATAACTTCTAAATTATTATAAGTTTGATTTTTAACTGACTCTAAACATCTTGACAATAATTTTTCTTCATTATAAAAAGTAATAATTATTGACACAAGTGGTTCATCATGCTTCATATTTTATAGCTATTATTTTTTCAATTGTTTCTTTTAATATCAAATTAATTTCGCCTTTATTTTTTGGCGGATTCCAAGTAAGATTTAATATTGAATCTGCTGATACAACGAAACAAAGTGCATTCAATTTATAAAACTCAGCAAAAGCATAAATTGAAGCACATTCCATATCAACATGCGTTACATTTTTTTCTTTAAAATAAGTAAATAACATTTTGGTTTCTCTAAATGGCGCGTCAGTACTCCAACATATACATTCTTTATAGTTTAATTCTTTTGTAAAAAAATCAAACCACTTATCTTTTTTAGGTTGGAAAGAATCTTTATCCGAATATAAATAAGTAGACCCAGAAGTCGAAAATGCATTATTTACAATACATACCTTCTCTTCAATTTCATCTTTTAACACACCTGCTAAACCTATAAAAATAAAATTTTCTACTCCAAAAACTCTCAACTCTTCCATTAATCCTATTATTGCAGGAGCGCCATTACCAAACTCAGAACAATAGACGTAATTTTTATTTAAAATATAATTCTGTCCGAATAATCCTTTTAGTTTCTTGCTGAAAATCCGTTGCTTTTTACTCAAAAGGAAACGACTTAACGATAATATTGCAGTTTTAGGTAAGGTTTCAAAATTGTAACTCTGGTTGCTTTTTTTCCATGCAACAATATCTAAAATATCAAGTATCGATTTTTCATTATAAAATGATTTATTCTCTTTTAATGCTGATAGATTCATTCTCAATTTTTTTAAATATAAACATTATATCATTTGCTATAGCTTCAAAAGACAATTTGTTTTTAAATTGTTCTAATACCTTTTTTTGCAGGATTAATAAATCATTATCTCTTGTTCTTTTTAATTGACAAAACAACTCATCCTCTCTATTCGGTGTAAACAAATAAGCACATGCCCCATCATTTGTCATGTATCGGAATGGGGCAATATTTGTAACCACTGGAATACAACCACATGCCATTGACTCAACTAAAGCATAACCGCTACCTTCATAATGCGAGCCTAATATGAAAAACTCGTTTTCATTATAGATTTCTTCTAATAAATGATGCTCAACAAATCCTTTTACTAATACGGCTTTTTTCAACTTTTCACTATTCGAAATAAAATCTTGAATTTGTGATAATAAATGATTCTCATGAAAAATCATTGTTAAAATAGCATTCTCCTCAATGTCAAGAAAACGTTCGAACGCTTTTAAAATGGTTAATGGATCTTTATTGGCATCCAATCTTCCAACCCAAAGAAAACTATTTGGCTTACGCTTTTCATTCCCAGAAAATTTAAAATGGGTCGAACCTTCCATTACAGAAAAAATTTTATCCTTTGTAAAGATTTTATTTTCATACCAAGGTTTTGCATTTTCAATTCCAGTAAACAAATAACCATCAATAAAATTATCCGAAACTTTATAAATATATTTTTTAATTCCTTTAGGTTTAGGAGCAAAACCATTACTTTGTAAAAGAATTTTGGATTTTGGAAGTATCGCTTTTAAAAAAATTAAATAATGAACAAAACCTAAGCCATGCACTAAAATATAATTGGGTTGCAAAGACTTTATAAACCAATTAAATCGAAAAGGAATCATCCATTTCTTTAATTTTTTTCCTTTAAACAAGAATGCTTTTAAAGGTTTGTCTTCTGAAAACAAACTATGTTCAGTTGTTCTTGCAACAAAATACAAATTAAAAGAAGTTGCCAGTTTTTCAAGATACCCTACAGTACTATAACATCTCTTCAAAACCTCTTCTGGTTTTTTAAAAGAAAATGTAACATAAAACAAATCCACAAAAGTTTTATTCTTATTCATATAATAAGGCTAAAATAAGAATTTATTTGGCACATCAAATAAAGAAAAAGGCTAACCTTACAGTTAGCCTTTTAATAAATATTACTTCTTAACCAGTTTCTTTACAAAACCAGTTCCATTTATCGTGGTTATAGCAACCATATAAATGCCACCTTGATAATTAGAGGTGTCTAATTCTAGTTTAGTCGCATTTACAGTTTGATTGCTATAAATAATCTTTCCATCCATAGCTGTAATAACAATACTATTCATAGCTGCCATATCAGAAGCAATAGTCAATCTATCCGTTGTAGGATTTGGAAACAATACTATTGACTCATTTAAAGTTTTCTCATCAAGAATAGTTTTTTCAACAACTTTAGTTGTACTCATTTTACTAGTCGCAGTACAAACTTCAATTAATGCTGTTACTACTGAACCTGCTTTTAAATGAGCGTTAGGTTCAAAAACAATAGAATCTCCTGCTTTCATCGTTACATTTTGACCATCTACTTCATAACTTGAATTTGCTTTTATCCAGTTCTCCGTTTTGTAAACTATCGTATTATTTGTCTCTGGTGTAGATAATGTTAAATCTGGAGGGCAAGGATTACTAGAACAACTCGGATCGTTTGCTGGTAAAACTTCAACCGTTAAAGTAGTGGTAACTGCTCCACATTGATTGGCATTTGGAGTAAAAGTATAGGTTGTTGTAGCTGTATTGTTAACGGCTGGGGACCATGACCCGTTTATAAAATTAACAGAAGTTGTTGGTAATGTTATACTTCCTCCTGAGCATATAGGAGCTATAGGATCAAATTCTGGAATAATACCATCTGAAACTACTTCAATATTAGCATAAATTTCAACTTCACAACCATTGCTGTTAGTGTAGGTATAAGTAATGGTATGATTACCTACACCAGCTATTGAAGCATCGAAAGAAAAAATTCCATTACTTTCTGAAACTCCATCTCCACTAAAAACTCCATCAATTGGTAAAGCTTCTAAATAACTATCTAAATTATTTATTGTTACATTAGTACAAACTTGATTTGGTATATCAAAGGAACCTCCATTTAAAGAAATTAGACTTACATTGTCCAAATAATAATAGGGATCATTTCTTTTAATACCGTTATTACCAGTATTACAGTCAATAAATGGTACTTGAGGTATAATAAAATCAGGCCCAGATAAAGATGTTAAACCACCAATGTAAAGATATTCTTCTCCAGAATTATTTCCAGTTGTAAAATTTATAACTATTTTCTCCCAAGTATTACGAAAAATGCTATAAGTAGGGTTAGTAAATAACATGTTATCAAGATTTGAAATAGGTAAATAACCAAATCCTGAATAAGGAGGAATCAAATCCCCAAAAAAAGCCTGGAATCTAACTCCAGAATCCCTTACAAAATCACCAAGAGAGACATCAAAAGATAATTGATAAGAAGAATTTGGCAATAAGGAACTAGCAAGTTTGGTTCGTAGTGGTTCTGTAAGTGGTACAACACCACTATTTTTTATAAACATACCTACATAAGCTTTCCCTCCAGAATTATCGTTTTCAAATCCAACAATATTACATGGAACCTTATAATTTATATTTGAATTTTCTTCATGAAAATATTCATTGCTTTGTGATGCCATTGTTGTATGCCATCCACAAACTATACCATTTAATTGACTACTACCAGTAGGCAAACCATTATGTTGTTCAAAATTCCCATTTATAACTAAATTACATGATGTAGAAGTTCCACAACTATCATTATTTATATAAACATAAATATAAGAAATATTCCCTTTTTGTCCATTTGCACTAATTGGAACATATCGTAATAAATGTAGCCCATCAATAGTACTAGAAAAAGTTATTGGAGTGCTATTTGAGCCACTAGTTGTTGGTATTGATGCGGTTGTATCAAAAACATCTTCTAAACATTCAAAACTAATTGCATTTTTATCATTAGTTAATAAATTAGTTAAATTAATATTTGTTCCTGTATTTCCAAAAAATGTATAAACCCCAAAAGAATCAATCCCATCATTAGTTCCTGCAACTGTATTTCCTGTCGTTATACTTCCTCCATAATTTATGGAACTATTTAATACCGCAGAACTTCCATAACTTGTATTCAAACGATACCCTATATCAGACAGAGCATTTCGCTCTTCTGGTTTTAAAAAACGTTTCGTTACCGCTGCTCCAACAGCATTACTCATAGCAAAGTATGAGTTATTTCCTTGATTAGGAGGTGCAATACATTCATCTTCAAAATGACTTAAACTACTTCCTGGTTCAAAACAATTGGATGTATAAACAGGGGTTGTATTTGTAGGTCCAAAAAACTTAATAGCAGTTGAACAAGTGGTTTGATCTGTTACACAACTACTAGTGTTAGGATGCAAAATAGAAGTATTTAAAGAACTATTAAATGAATAATTATACAAAGAACAAGTTCCATTATTTGTAATTATTTTTTGTGTTCCACCATTATTTTTAAGCAAAGAGTCATATCTGCTAAAATAATTATAACCAGTGCCAAAAACAGATTGTCCATTTGCATTGATTAAACTTGTAAAACCTAAAGCATGCGTTACTTCATGCAAAACAACAGTATATAAATCATATTGTGATGTTGGTGCATTTATCCCTAAATTTGTATTCCATATCACACTATTAAAATTAAATGCCATCATACCATGATAAAAATTACCTGAAGAACTTTGGTTCCCATTTGTATTTGTTAGTGGAGAAGCGACATTTATAAATGAATCACTTCCTAAGGTGATGGTTTTCCAAACTTCATTATCAATAATTCCACCAAAATTAGCAGTTGTATTGTAAGGCATTGTATAGAAAGAGGTTGCCAAACCTAAAGCATTGGAAGGAACATTTGGAAGGTTATTTATATTTCTAACCCATATTTTTACCTTAGTTGTATTTCCTAAATCTTTCAAAGGAGTAACTATAAAATCACTTAAATCATGAAATACTCTACAAACTACAGCTCTTCTAGCGTTATGTGATGCATCCCCTTGATCTTCCATACCAGAACCCGTTTCAAAATACAATTCGAAAATTCCTGTATCACATGGAATTGGTATGCTTGAAGTAGCACTTTTTCCTACTTTAACATCTGCTCCTGCTAATAAATCTTTTAATTGATAACTGTTTCCATAATGGTCAAAAACGGTTTCAAAATAGCCGTTTGGGCTATATTTCATCTCCTCAACAGGGGAAATCTGCCCAAAAACAGTTTGCAACATCAAAAATGCCACTAATTGTATAAAAATAAGTTTTCTCATTTTTTTTATTTTTTTAAATGATTACTTATTTTGAACTAATTCTTTTACTAAAGCTTTTAATTCTTCAATTTCCTTAGTTTGCTGGTCTAATTGTTTTTGCTGCTCTATAGTATATAAGGTAAGCTCTTCCACTTTTTCTAATAACAACCTGTTCATTTCTCCTACTTCTATTCCATTTTCTTGTACTTCACAAGCAGAAGGTATATTTTCTAAATGGCCATTTTCTTGAATTTGTTTTTCCACTTCTAGTAAAGAAGGTAATTGGTAATCACTTGCAAATACATAATCGGGCCATGGAGCCGATTGTAATTGCACTTTTAATTCTTCTGCAATAATTTTTCCACCAACTGCTAGTTTGTAGCCTGTTGGATTTAAGTTTGTCCCAATACTTACAGACATATTTGGATTTATACTCATTACTTTATTAGCTCCATAGGCAAAAGAAAAGGAATCATTTGCCGAAATATACATAGCATTACCATATATCCCTGTTCCAAAAGTAATACCTTTTGTTCCAGCTGACATTGATAAAAATGACATTGAATTTGATGGAGAAACTAATTGCAACAATGAATCATCTATTCCAAAAAGACCTTGAACATCATTAGTGCCAATAAGAACTTTATTTCCAGTGGAATAAATACCTGTTGAACTTGTTGTCCATTGTTGCCCAAAAGCAGAAAAAGAAAAAAATATACCGAAGATTAAAAAGTAGATTGTTGTTTTCATAAATTTGTTTGTTTGAATTTTTATTTAAGATTTAAATATAGATAATAAATTTAAATTTCAAGATTATTTTTTTGCAAACAAATTGTTGATTCAAAGCCAAATACTAAAAAACATGAAAAAAATAGCTCTCCTTTTTCTCTTTGTTGGAATTACAACATCAGCTCAAATCGAACCTCGAGTACAACGTATAGATAGCTTATTACAATACTTAGAAAACAATAACAAATTTATGGGGTCATTAGCTATTTGTGAAGGAGAAAAGTTATTTTTTTCTAAGGCTTATGGGTTTCGTAATGTGGCTGTAAAAGAAAAAGCGGACTCAAATACCAAATACAAAATAGGCTCTATAAGTAAAACCTTTACAGCTATTATCATCATGCAACTTATAGAGGAGAAAAAATTAAAATTAGAAACTCCGTTAGCTACTTTTTTTCCTAAAGTAAAAAATGCGAAGCAAATCACTATAGCTCAATTATTGCATCAACGTACCGGTATTCCGGATTATATCAATCAAGATTCGTTAACAAAAGAAGAACTAAATGCTCCTAATATTAAAGAAGCTATTTATTCTAAAATTGCAAACTACGACTCGTTATTTGAACCCGACAGCAAATTTCAATACAGTAATTCCAATTATTATCTTTTAGGCGGTATTATTGAAATGGCAACTAAAAAGTCTTTTGGTGAAAATATAGAAAAAAGAATTTGTACTAAAATAGGTTTAAAAAACACCTATTATCCTACAGAAAAAGTAAAAACCACAAAAAATGAAAGCTATTCCTATATCTTTAAAGATGACCAATGGGAAAAAGTAGCTGAATGGGGCTCTGATACCGCTTTTGCAGCAGGAGCTCTCATTTCAACTCCAAATGATTTAACTTCATTGATGCAAGCTTTATTTGAAGGTAAAGTAGTAAAAAAGACAAGTTTGGATGCCATGACTACCATTAAAGAGGGTTATGGTAAAGCGTTATTCCAATTCCCTTTTGGCGAAAGACGTTTTTATGGTCATTCAGGTGGTATTGAAAGTTTTCATTCCAATGTAGCTTACTATCCAACAGAAAAATTAGGCATTTCATTAATTGTAAATGGAGACAATTACAACATCAATGATATCATGATTGGTATTTTAAGCATCTATTATAAAAGACCTTATCCTTTTCCTAGTTTTGAGAAAATCAATCAAACGCTCATAGATAAATACTCTGGAACCTATGTTTCCAAAGATATTCCATTAAAAATTACCATTTTTGAAAAAGAGGGAGAACTTTTAGCACAAGCTACAGGACAAAGTTCGTTTCCACTAACATTAAAAGACGAAAAAACGTTTATTTTTGCACAAGCTGGAATAGAAATTATATTCGGTGAAAACATACTTGAGTTACATCAAGGTGGTGGAAAATTCAACTTTATTAAAGAATAATGTCGGTACTTGCATCAATAAAAAGCATTACTAATAGTAAATATTTAGATATTATTGGTGTCTTATTAGTCATAAGTGTTTCTGTTTATTTAGAATATTACAAAACCACATTTACATTTCACATCAACAATAAAGAGTATCTCTTTTATTTGGGTTATTTTTCTATTTTAAACACGTGTTTGTCCATGACTGCTACACGTTTAGTAACTAAAAAAAATAATTTTGGAAATTTAATTAGCACTTGCAATACACTTCTTAGTGGGGCCATAGACTATCTCTTAGGAAATGTAGGTGCTATTTTAACGTATCCTATCTCCTTTTTAGGAAATTATATTGCTTTCAAAATTTGGAAGAAAAAAAAGTACCTAAACAGCATCGATTTTATTTTCTTTAAAAATATGTTTTTAGGATTATTCCTTTCTTTACTTCTAAATTACATCGCCTTTGCATACTTATCTGATAAAGCTATCGATTGGAAATTATTTTTTGCTATAGCTATTCCAGCAGGAATCAGTTTTGGAGGGACATTTAATTTAGGACGTATGTATCCTGATAATTGGATTAATTGGCAAGCCTATAATGTTTTTAAAATTATTCAAAACCTAATGTTATTAAATATTGCCAATACCGTAAAATATGTCTTCTACTTATTTAATGCAACTCTAGGCTATATTACTTGGAGAGATGATAAAGCCAAACAACTATAATTTTCTAGTGGAGTCTCTTTGACGCAATTCGGTTTTAATGACTACTGTTTTGTATTCTAATTTTTCCTCCTCTTTAGCCAATAAACGATCAATTAATAAATTGGCTGATTTTTCACCTATTTCAGGTGCATGCTGACTTACCGTTGAAAGGCTAGGAGTTAATCTACGAGACCAAGCTCCATCAGCAAAACCAATTACGTTTAATTCTTTTGGAATTTGATACCCTTTTTGCAAAGCTAATTTCATCGCTTTAGTCGCAGAATGTTCATCCACCGCAAAAATACCATCTACTTTTTTAGCTTTTAAAAGTTTTTCAATTTTTAAATCAAAAGCATCATCTTCTTCTCCAATTAATATTAACTCCATATCCAAAGCCATTTTATTTAATTCTAACGCTTTTTTATAACCTTCAAAACGCAACTTCCCAACACTTAAATTATCAATAGTTGAAAGCAAAGCGATGTGCTTACATCCAATATTAATTAAATGCTGAGTAGCATCAAAAGCAGAGTCTAAATCGTCAACAATTACTTTATCTGATTTTACTAAATCGGTAATTCGATCAAACATGACAATGGGAGTACCACTTTTAATGATAGAATTATAATGTTGAAAATTTTTAGACATTTGAGTTTCCTCTGCTATAGATAGAATAAAACCATCTACTGCTCCATTGTTTAACATCTCCATTAATTGCTTTTCTCTTTCTAACGATTCATTGGAAATAGCAGTTACTATATTATAACCTCTTTTCCTTGCAGCTTCTTCAATACCACTAAACACTTTAGCAAAAAAAGAATTTAATATATTGGGTATAATAACTCCAATGGTATTCGTCTTTTGATATTTTAAGTTTTTAGCCATCAAGTTGGGCTTATAATTTTTTAAAGCAGCAAATTCTTTAATTTTATCTTTAGTCGCTTGACTGATTTCTTGACTATCACTCAATGCTTTAGAAACTGTTGAAACAGAAACTCCTAATTCTTTAGCAATTTGTTTTAAGGTTGCTTTGGCTTTCATATGCTTTCAAATTTGTTTGTAATGAATTCTAATACTCCCTATTTAGCAGGTATAACTATTAAAAATTTCAGCAAATAGAAATTTAATAACAAAAATTCAATGCGTAAAAATAACAATTTATCTGAAGTTTACACGATAATACATATCCAATTCCTAAAACTATTTACTATCAATCTATTATGTAAATCAACAAAATAAAAATATTATAGCATCAGCATTTGTATTTATAATAAATAATTGTACTTTTGCACTCCCTTAATTGGGAATGGAATGTTTAATTTAAATAAATTATTGTGAACACATTAAGCTACAAGACAGTATCAGCTAATAAAGCAACTGCTCAAAAAGAGTGGATTGTTGTTGATGCCGAAGGTCATAACTTAGGTCGCTTTGCTTCAAAAGTAGCTATGCTATTAAGAGGTAAATACAAGACAAGTTATACCCCACACGTTGATTGTGGTGATAACGTAATTGTTATCAACGCAGAAAAAATCAACCTTACTGGTAACAAGCTTGACGACAAAATCTACATGCGTCATACAGGTTATCCAGGAGGACAAAGAACTTTAACTGCTAAAGTACAGCAACAAAAAAATCCAGCTGTATTAGTAGAGAAAGCTGTAAAAGGAATGTTACCTAAAAACAAATTAGGTGCTGAATTATTCCGCAATTTAAATGTATATGTAGGTACTGAGCACAAACATGAGGCTCAAAAACCTAAAACCGTAAACCTAAACGATCTTAAGTAATGGCAGTTATTCACAAAATCGGTAGAAGAAAATGTGCTGTTGCACGTGTTTATGTTACAGAAGGAACAGGAAAAATTACTGTAAACAAAAGAGAATTTACAACTTACTTCCCAACTGCAACTTTACAATACAAAGTAATGCAACCTTTAGCTATGACTGAAAATGCAGAAAACTTTGATGTAAAAGTAAATGTATATGGAGGAGGAACTACAGGACAAGCAGAAGCTGTGAGAATGGCTTTAGCGAGAGTAATGTGTGAAGTTGAAGCTGAAAACAGAGCTATTTTAAAACCAGAAGGATTATTAACTAGAGATCCTAGAATGGTTGAGCGTAAGAAATTTGGTCAGAAAAAAGCACGTAAGAGATTCCAATTCTCGAAACGTTAATATTCGAATATTTTCCGAATATTTTTTCACCAAGTTATTACAATTAAAATTGAATTTAAAAACAAGTTGTCGATATTCCTTATTAAAAAGGGAATTAGTTTAGCATCTAAATGAAGCCTAAAGCCTAGAGTTGAAAGCTTAAAGCCAAACGGAACATTGCTATAACACGGAACGTAAACTATTACACAATGGCAAACAAAATTGACGTTAAAGAATTATTAGAAGCAGGTGTACACTTTGGACACATGACTCGTAAATGGGACCCAAACATGGCTCCTTACATTTATATGGAACGTAATGGTATTCACATTATCAATCTATATAAAACTGCAGCAAAAATCGAAGAAGCTAATGAAGCTTTGAAAAAAATTGCTGCATCAGGAAGAAAAATATTATTCGTAGCTACTAAAAAACAAGCTAAAGATATCGTTGCTGAAAAAGCAGCAGCTTGTAACATGCCTTACATCACTGAAAGATGGCCAGGTGGTATGCTAACCAACTTCATCACTATTCGTAAAGCTGTTAAAAAAATGGCTTCTATCGATAGAATGAAAAAAGATGGTACTTTTAATACACTTTCTAAAAAAGAAAAATTACAAGTAGATCGTCTACGTGCTAAATTAGAGAAAAACTTAGGTTCTATCGCAGATATGTCTAGACTACCTGCTGCTCTTTTTGTAGTAGACGTTAAAGCTGAACACATCGCAATAAAAGAAGCTCAAAAATTAAACATTCCAGTTTTTGCAATGGTTGATACAAACTCGGACCCACGTCCTATTGATTTTGTTATTCCTGCAAATGATGATGCTTCTAAATCAATTGAAAAAGTTCTAGGTTTAGTATCTAGTGCTATCATTGAAGGTCTTTCTGATAGAAAGTCTGATAAAGATGAAGAGCAACCAGTTAAAGAAGTAGAAGCAGTACAAGCTCCTCAAACTGAAACTGAAGAATAAATAATACTAAATTCCAATATCAAGATTCCAAATTCCAAAAAAATCAAAAACAATTGTTGATGATTTGATAAAGTTGGAATTTGGGTTTTGAGATTGGAATTTCTTTTTTTTACAAAAAATTTAATCTTAAAATAAAAAACATATGGCAACAATTACTGCTGCAGACGTAAATAAATTAAGAACTATTACAGGTGCTGGTATGATGGATTGCAAAAAAGCACTTGTTGAAGCAGACGGAGATTTTGATTTAGCAATCGAAAACCTTCGTAAAAAAGGACAAAAAGTAGCTGCAAACCGTTCTGATAGAGAATCTACAGAAGGTGCTGCAATTGCTGTTGTTAACGCTGACAAAACTGCTGGTGTAGTAATCACATTAAACTGTGAAACAGATTTCGTAGGTAAAAACGAAAGTTTCGTAAAATTAGCTACAGATTTAGCAAACCAAGCTTTAAATTATGCAACTAAAGAAGAATTATTAGCTTCTGATTTCAACGGAATCACTGTTGCTGAAAAATTAATTGAGCAAACTGGTGTAATTGGAGAAAAAATCGAAATCGGTTCTTTCGAAAGATTAGAAGGTTCTTTCGTAGGTTCTTATATCCACGCTGGTAACAAAATTGCGGTTTTAACTTCTTTATCTGCTAATGTAGAAGGTGCTGAAGAAGCTGCAAGAAACGTTTCTATGCAAGCTGCTGCAATGAACCCAATCGCTTTAAACGAAGCTGGTGTTGATGCTGCTATCATCGAAAAAGAAATTGAAATCGCTAAAGAACAATTAAGAGCTGAAGGAAAACCAGAAGCAATGTTAGACAACATTTCTAAAGGTAAAATCCAACGTTTCTACAAAGACAACACATTAGTAAACCAAGATTATATTAAAGATGGTTCTATGAATGTGGCTTCTTATGTAAAATCAGTAAATGCTGATTTAACAGTTACAGGATTCAAAAGAGTTGCTTTAGGTTAATCCTCTAGTTACCAAAATTATATACAAAACCTCAATCAGAGTTCTGATTGAGGTTTTTTTATAATATATTTGTTATAAAAAGATATTATTTTGAAAAATACTGCCCTTGCCCTTACCCTACTATTTTATACCTTTCTTTTTTCACAAACAGAGAACAGCATGCTTTGGGAAATTAGCGGAAATGGTTTACAAAAAAAATCATACCTCTATGGAACCATGCATGTGAGCGATAAAGTATCCTACAACTTATCCGATTCTTTTTTTGACGCCTTGTTAAACGCTGATATCGTAGCAAATGAAAGTAACCCAGAAACTTGGGGAACTGTTTCCGATTTAATGAAAGAAAAAGAGTACTTGCATTCTGCACAGCTATACCAATCCTTTTATATTAAACCCATTACCAAAAAAGAGGTAATGACCTTGTTTACCAATAAAAGCCACTTTTTCTATAATTATCTATCGCTTTCAGATAATAAAAATGCAGATTATGAAGAGAATGCCGTTTTGGATATGTTTATCAGTCAGGCAGGAAGAAAATACGGCAAAGAAATTACAGGTTTGGAAGATGCTGTTGAATCGATGATTCCTATACTACAAATTAATGCTACCGATGCCACTCCAAAAGAAGAAAACATTCAATTACTATATAAAATTTTAAAAAGAAAATCATTTGGAGAAGCAACTGTGGATTATTACAGAGAAAAAAACATTACTATACTAGACTCTATTTACAAGCTTGCCTTTTCTAAAAAAGCACATGATGCGCTAATAATTAATAGAAATAAAGTAATGACAGATAGTATTGCTTCTATTTCTAAAAGAGGTAGTCTTTTTGCTGCTGTGGGCGCAGCTCATTTAGCAGGAAAAGAAGGAATTATTAATTTATTAATCCAAAAAGGCTATACCGTTAAACCCGTTTTCAGCCAATTAACAGCAAAAGGGGAAAAACAGAAAAAAGAGATTGAAACGTATTTCAAAACTCCACGTTTCTCTCCTTATACCACTTCAGATAAAATGATTGAAATCCCTTTATTAGCAAATGAAATTACTGAAGAGGGTGTTATTGGTTCACCAGATTATGCAAATGGCGGACTTATTCGAGTAATTCGTACCAATCATAATTATTTTATCAATCCAAATACCAATCTTTATAATCCTAAGTCATTAGACAGCTTATTTTACGAAAACATTCCAGGTACTATTTTACAAAAAGACTATTTTGAAAAAGATGGTATCGCCTATTATGACATTAAGAATAAAACAAAAACAGGGAACAATCAAAGATATCGTTTCTACATTACGCCCCTTGAAATTATTATGATTTCCATGTCGGGATTAAATAATTACACCACCTTGTTTGAAAATGACGTCTTTGAAAAAATTAAATTAAAGAAAACGCAATCCAATTGGGAAAAACTTCAGACTGAAAATGCTTCATTTAGCATTACATTACCTAGCTTCTATACTATTCGTGAAAACGACAATAATAAAAACAACAGTCACACCGTTCAGTCTTATCTGGCAGATGACAATAGTTTTTATTTTGTTATGGAACGCAATTTAGAAGACAATCGCACTTTAGAAAATGCTAAATTTGAACACAAACAAATTCATTATCAATTTTATTTACAACATGATATCGATTCAACACAGACTTTTTTTGACAGGGAAGCATTTGTTTCTGAATCTAAAATTGGTACTAAACCTATCCAATTAAAATCATTTATTTCTGGAAATAAATACTATCTATTGGGCACCATAAATGCATCCGAAAAAAATAAAAATACTTTTTTTGATTCGTTTGAATTGAAAACAACTTTTTCTAAAGAGACTTTTGTGACCTACACCGATACACTTGCTCATTTTAGAATTGATATTCCTGAAAGTCAAAACAAAAAACTTTTCCTGAATATCAAAAACGAGAGTTATGCTGCTCCAAAAAACAATCTATTAGCAAAGTACAAAGATTACTCCTTTAAATCGAAAAGCGGCAAGACCGTATCACTGGAATATCATAAATTTCACGAATACGAATCGATTCAAAATCTGGATTCTATCAAACATTTTTTTAAAGATTATGTTTTAGGTTTAAGAGACAATATGTATCAATTTAGTAGATCTGGTGAATACGATGATTACGACTATGACGATTATGCAACCAATGATACTTCTATGTTGAATTCCTATATGTATTCCAAAAAAGGATTGGGCGTAACAGAGTGGATCAATTTGTTTCAAAAAGAAGAGGAAGAGCCTAAAATACTTTTAGAAGAAAAAGAAAGTGAAACACAAAACACTTATACTTACGAAGCCTTAGTCTCAACTAAAAAAGCGTCTCAAGCGGTAAAATACAAACTCGAATTTAATACGAACCAATACTATATTTTACAAGCTTTAGTTCCTAAAGAGTACAAACACAATGACACCTTTATTGAAAATGCGTTTACAAGTTTTGAACCTTTAGCAATTAATGAAACTAATTCCATTTTTGATACTAAAATACAACGCTTCATAGAAGATGCCTCTAGCACTAACGACACCTTGCGTAAAAACACTTTTGGTTCTATTTACAAATTAAATTTTGCTGAAAAGGATTTTGAAAGTATCACTTCATTTATAGATACCTATCCTTTCAAAAAAAGTGAATTGTTTGCAAAAAACAATTTAATTAAGAAAATTGGATACTTAAAAAACAACGCGGTTATTCCTTATTTGGAAAAAATATACAAATCGGAAACTTCAAATTCTGAAACTCAAATTAACACACTCATTGCTTTATCCAATCATAATTCGAAAGAAAGTTATCAAAAAATCATTCAATTGCTAGAATATGATTTACCGCTTTCCGATAATAGATACGATATCGCAAATATGTTTCATAATTTCAGTAAAAATGCCGAAAATGCGAAAGAATTATTCCCTAATATCTTTCAATTCTACAGTATTAAAGAATATCAAAATCCATTACTCAACTTTTGTTCTGATTTACTTGAAAAAGATTTAATAGCCATTAAAAAATTCAAGGCCTATCAAAAGATGATTTTAACCAATGCAAAACTAGAATACAAAAGAACTAAAAGTTGGAAAACCAACAATATCTTAGAAGAAGACGAAAAAGATCCAGAAGATTATTATGAAGAGAATGCACCTGTTGAAGATATTATTACCTTCTTAAACATCATTTATAAATATCCAAAAAATAAAGACAGAGATGATTTTATTGCAAAAATAAAAGCCTTAAACATACCCGAATTAAATATTGAAATATTACGTTTAGACTTTGTTACTAAAATGTACACAACAAAAGCAGTTAACAACGCTTTAAATGATAAAAAAACCGCTTTTATAGCCATGCAATTGTTGGCACACAAAAACATACCTCTTGAAATTGAAAATGATAGTATCGCTTTGGCTGCACTTTATAATTTCTATACTATCAAAGCAACAGACTCGGTTGCATTTATTGAAAAAAAGATTGTAGACTATCATAAAGAACAAATTGGCTTCTATTTTTATTCGGTTACCGAAAAAGACAACGCTAGTTTTTCAAAAAGTATTCGTACAATAGCCTTCTTTATGAATGGAAAAAAAATCAACCCAAAAGCGTATACCACTTTTTATGCAAGAACGATTAATGAAGAGGAAGATGTGGAGCCAAAACTAGAAGCCATCATCAAAGAATCGCTTAACAGCAATCATTTTAGAGCGAGTTACGAAAAAGAAGACGAAGAAGATTATCTTCCTAATTATTTATACGACGATTATTAATGAAAACAAGATGCGCTTGGTGTGAAAAAGACGATTTATATCGCGCTTATCACGATAACGAATGGGGTAAACCAGTTTATGACGACCCTACACTATTTGAATTTTTAATTCTAGAAACCTTTCAAGCCGGCTTAAGTTGGTACACCGTCTTAGCCAAACGTGAAAATTTTAGAAAGGCTTTTGACCATTTTAATCTTGCCAAAGTAGCGCAATATGATGAAACAAAAATCGAAGCACTTTGCCAAGACACAGGTATCATTAGAAATAAACTAAAAATAAAAGCGGCTGTAACTAATGCGCAAGCTTTTATAAAAATTCAAGAGGAATTTGGGAGTTTTTCCAAATACATTTGGGGTTTTGTGGATGGCAAACCAATCGACAACAAACCACAAACCTTAAAAGAGGTTCCTGCCACTACTCCTTTATCAGATGCATTAAGTAAGGATTTGAAAAAAAGAGGCTTCAAATTTGTGGGTTCTACCGTAGTGTATGCACACATGCAAGCGACTGGAATGGTAAATGATCATATAGCAGATTGTTTTACCAGAGCCTAGTTGCAAACTGTAACATTGGTATTCTTAATTTACTTTAGCACAAAAAAACAATGAGTAACGATCCTTTACACGGAAAAACTTTACAAACCATCGTAGAACAATTAGTCGATTTCTATGGTTTTGATACTTTAGGCGAACTCATTAAAATTAAATGTTTTAATGAAAACCCTTCTGTAAAATCGAGTTTAACTTTCTTACGAAAAACTGATTGGGCACGAAAAAAAGTGGAAGCCTTATATATTAAAACCTTACCGAAACTTTCTTAAAAAAGTTATTTTTAAAAACAAGAAATATCATCATTTCTAGTGATGTGGCCATTTCATAGGTAAATTAAATTTGTTTCAAAATTAGAAACAAATAGTTATCATGAAAAACCTAAAAATCAAGATTTTAAAAAAAACAAATTATACCTTTCTACTTTTTGTAAGTTGTTTTTTCAGTCCTATTTACGAAATAACTGCACAAAACCAATTGTATCCTGCTACTTTTAACCTCAACTCGTTAAATGGCGCTAATGGATTTGAAGTCTCTGGACTTCCAACCGATTTGCAGTTTGGAGCAGAGAGTCAATTTATCGGAGATATCAACAACGATGGGTTAGAAGATATGGCATTCGGTTCTGAAATTGCAACTGCAAATGGTTTACAATATGCAGGTGCTGCTTATATTATTTTTGGATCGAGTACTCCTTATCCAAATCCATTTGATTTAACTACTTTAGACGGAACGAATGGATTTATAGTTAATGGTATTGCCTATGATGAAAGACGTGGGGCAACAATAGCAGGTGTAGGCGATATTAATGGAGATGGAATTGATGATCTAATAATTGGTTCGAGTAGTACTTCTCCAGATGATATGGTCATTTATGGAAAAACATCTTTTCCTGCGGTACTTACTATTAATGACATTAATGGTACTAATGGCTTTTTAATCGACACCCCTGGAAGTAATCAAATTGCTGGTTTAGGTGATGTGAATGGAGATGGAATTAACGATTTTATTATTGCTACACCACATTGGTCTGGACAAGCTTGGATTATTTTTGGACGTTCCAATAACTTCCCTACATCAATTAGTTCTTCTTGGTTAGATGGTACTAAAGGGTTTAAAACAAGTAGTTTTCCAGGCGATAGACCTTCTTACAATGTTGGTGCTGCTGGAGACATCAATAATGACGGTTATCAAGACATTCTTATTGGCAATTGGGATTCCAGCAATCCTGCCGTTAGTTATTGTCTTTTTGGTAAAGGATCTCCTTTTTCTCCTTTAGTAGACCTCATCTCTTTAAATGGAACCGATGGATTTAGTATTGATAACAATGGTGGTAATTTTCTAACCTTTGTAGGCCCTTTAGGTGATATTAACCATGATGGAATTGATGATTTTTTCTCAGAAACAAATGCAATATTCGGAAGGACTACTCCTTTTCCATCTCATTTTCCTCAAAGTAGCCTAAATGGAACTGAGGGTTTCACACTTCCAGGAACATTAACATCTGCGGGTATAGGTGATATCAATTTAGATGGCATTGATGATTTCATTTCGGTATATGGAAATAACGGTAAAGCTTATATTGTTTTTGGTACTGCAAACGGTTTTCCAAACCCAATGAACGAATCAACCTTAAACGGAATAAATGGATTTATAATAAATGGATTAAACCCTAGCAATATTGCGCGTCCTGTTAGTGGAAATGGAGACATCAATGGAGATGGAATAGCCGATTTTGTTGTGGGTAGTCCTTATACACCAAGCACAGCAATAGGAAAATCATATGTAATTTTCGGAGGAGATCATTATGTTATGCCTTTAAATTCAGGTTATCCTCAAACAGAAAACGGGACACCTACTTCAATTAATTTAGTAGTAAATGGTCCAGAAACGGGAACCATTCATTATGCAATTTTTCCATGGTATCACAGTTCACCATCCGTTAACTACAACACTATCCTTACTGGAACTGGAGCCGTTGCAAGTGGTAACTTTGCCATGAATACTCAAAATACAAACGTTACCCATAGTATCTCACCTTTATCTGAAAACACCCCTTTTGACATCTATTTGTTTCTAGAGGATGCTTCTGGCAATCGAACCCAAATATACGGCTTAAATGATGTTTTAGATACTGAAGATCACTTGCTCTCGGAAACCGCTATTTATCCGAATCCAACTTCTGCTTTCCTTAACGTAGATCTTACTACCGAGGCAACCTATGAGTTAATTACCGTAAACGGTCAAGTAATTCAAAAGGGAACATTCGTAAATGGAAATAATATAGTAGATATAACTAACTTAACAAAAGGAATGTACTTTTTAACTGTTGCAACAGACTTAGGAAACACCTCTAAAAAAATAATTAAAAACTAAAAGAAATACAATAACTTATATACCATAAAAGCGATAACAAAAGTCACAATGAAGTGACTTTTGTTGTTTAAAAAACAATCTTACAAACACATTTTAAAGGTATTTTTTTATCCAAATACTAAAGTAACCTACATTACTACACTTGTAATTAGTATTACATACTATAGCAACCTGCTCTATTACACTTGCAATTAGTATCACTTACTATAGGAGGATGCCTTGTTGCACTTGTATATTTCAAAAATACTATAGGAGGATGCTATATTACACTTGTAAATTTCAAAAATACTGTAGGAGGATGCTCTATTACACTTGTATATTTGAAAAATACTGTAGGAGGATGCTCTATTGCACTTGTATATTAATTGGCAACTCTATTATAATTAAATGAATATTATTAGATTTGTTAGAATCTTTAGCATTAATTGGGATTTATACTCATCATCAAATAAATAACTATGTCGGGATTTAGTGCAACTTTAATCATATGCAACAAGAAAATAGCAAATGAGAGTGCTTTTTTTTCTGATCTAAATTTTAATAAAGAAATTGTATCTCGTTCCACATCAAATTGCGAATTTTCAATAAGCAAAGGAACAACCATTCACGGTAAAGAAGTTTATATTTATGATAATTTTTATATAGAATACAATAACGAACTAAAAAATTATGGCTATTCAGAACAATTGTGGAAAAAAATTACAACTCAAATAAAAAGCCCCATATGTTCGGTAAGTATCAGTAGTATGTCTAGAGATTATGGTAGCAGTTATGGTATAATAAAACATATAGAACAATTACTTTTAGAAAAATATAATTTTTATTTAATTACGAACAATTTAAATGTCGAATCATTAAACCAATTTGTACACTCTAAAGATATAGTAAAAATAAAGCAACAATATTATATAATCTCGGAAAAAACAATTCATTATTTAATTCAAAATGAATTCCTAGACTTTTTAGAATCTTAAAACACCTCTTGCTGCTATTTTGTTATTTTATTTTGTTTTCCAGTTTTTTTTCATTTCATTTCACTACATTTGTTTCACACTTTAGGGGTGTCTGTAATGTTACAGGCTGAGATTTTACCCTCTGAACCTGATCTAGTTCATACTAGCGTAGGGAAAAGTAAGATGACTTCTTGGTACATATTTTTGTACCGTTATAGCCATTCCTAAAGTATACCTATATACTAAAATATCTCAGGAATGGAATTAAAAATCAACGACAAAAACAAAACCTTCGATTGCCAATCGATTACTATTCAACAATTAATCGATGTCGAACTTCCCACAAAACAAAATGGCATTGCTATTGCCGTAAACGAAATGGTGGTACCCAAAAATCAATGGGAACATTATTTTCTTTCTCCAACAGATACAATTCTAATTATTACTGCAACACAAGGTGGTTAATAGCGTTATTTCAATCTTTTAATCTTTTCAACTAAATAAATTATGACAAACGAAGAAAAAATATCACGTACTCCTTTTCCCAACTCTAAAAAAGTATACATCGAGGGACAATTACATCCTATAAAAGTTGCCATGCGCGAAATTACCTTGTCTGATACCAAATTAGCCAAAGGTGGTGTGGAAAAAAATCCACCCATTACCGTTTATGATACTTCAGGCCCTTATACCGATACCAACGTAGCAATCGATGTTAAAAAAGGATTGCCACGTTTACGCGAACAATGGATTTTAGACCGTGGTGATGTGGAAGAATTAGCGGAAATTTCTTCTGAATATGGTAAAGAACGCTTATACAACCCAGAACTAGACCATTTGCGTTTCGAGTTCTTACACAAACCCATGCGTGCCAAAAAAGGAGCCAATGTAACCCAACTGTACTATGCTAAAAAAGGCATCATTACTCCAGAAATGGAATATATTGCGATTCGCGAAAACCAACGTATTGAACAACAAGAAAACCAAACCAAAGCGATGCAATGCCAACATGCAGGTGAAAGTTTTGGTGCCAATACGCCTAAAAACAAGATTACTCCCGAATTTGTTCGCAGTGAAGTAGCTGCAGGTCGTGCTATTATTCCAAACAATATCAATCATCCAGAAAGTGAGCCTATGATTATAGGAAGAAACTTCTTGGTAAAAATTAATGCCAATATCGGAAACAGTGCGGTCACTTCTAGTATAGAAGAAGAAGTTGAAAAAGCGGTTTGGGCATGTCGTTGGGGTGCTGATACCATTATGGATCTTTCCACAGGTAAAAACATTCATGAAACCAGAGAATGGATTATTCGCAATTCTCCTGTACCCATTGGAACAGTACCTATTTATCAAGCTTTAGAAAAAGTAAAAGGCGTGGCTGAAGATTTAACCTGGGAAATATTCAGAGATACTTTAATCGAACAAGCAGAACAAGGAGTATCGTATTTTACCATTCATGCAGGTGTTTTACTACGTTATATTCACCTTACTGCGAATCGGGTAACGGGTATTGTTTCTCGTGGAGGTTCTATCATGGCAAAATGGTGTTTGTACCATCATCAAGAAAACTTTTTATATACCCATTTTGAAGAAATTTGTGAAATCATGAAACAATATGATGTTGCTTTTTCTTTGGGAGATGGTTTACGTCCGGGTTCAATTGCTGATGCGAATGATGCCGCTCAGTTTGCTGAATTAGAAACGTTAGGCGAATTGACTAAAATAGCTTGGAAACATGATGTTCAAGTCTTTATTGAAGGTCCGGGTCACGTACCCATGCATATGATAAAAGAAAATATGGACAAACAATTAGAGCATTGTTCCGAAGCTCCTTTCTACACTTTAGGCCCCTTAACAACCGATATTGCACCTGGTTATGATCATATTACTTCAGCGATTGGAGCCGCTATGATTGGTTGGTATGGTTGTGCCATGCTGTGTTATGTAACACCAAAAGAGCATTTGGGTTTACCCAATAAAAAAGACGTTAAAGACGGTGTAATTACCTATAAAATTGCAGCTCATGCGGCCGATTTAGCCAAAGGACACCCAGGAGCGCAATATAGAGATAATGTTTTGAGTAAAGCCCGATTTGAATTTCGTTGGGAAGACCAATTTAACTTGGCACTTGACCCAGACACCGCTAGAGAATTTCATGATGAAACCTTACCTGCAGATGGTGCCAAAGTAGCCCATTTCTGTTCGATGTGTGGTCCCAAATTTTGCTCTATGAAGATTTCTCAAGAAATTAGAGATACCGCTGCAGCTGAAAAAGGCATGCAAGAAATGTCGGAAGAATTTATCGAAAACGGAAAAGAACTTTATTTGTAGCAATCGTGAGTTCGAGTGTTTTTTATAGAGAGAAACGGAATAAAAATGTATTGAGAACTTAGATTTCATAAAAGAAAAATCATGATAGTAATTTCAAATCCAACGGAAATAGCAAACGAACATCAAATAATACAAGCGCTTTTTGAAGAAGGTTTGGAATTGTTTCACATTCGAAAACCAGATGCATCCGAAGAAAAATTACGTTGCTATATAGCTGCTATTGATTCAAAATACCATTGTAAATTGGTATTGCATCAACAGTATAATTTAGTTGCAGAATTTCAGTTGGAACGGCTACATTTTTCAGAAAAAGTAAGACAAACTATTCCCGATAACTTTCAAAAATTGGTTCCATTCTTATCTACTTCCGTACATACAATAGCTGATTTTAACAATTTATCTGAACGATACGATGCTGCTTTTATAAGTCCGATTTATCCTAGTATTTCTAAAACAGATTATAAGCCTACACAAAACCTCTTAGAGCAAACAAAAGAACGAACCAATTGGAAAACTAAATGGATTGCTTTAGGAGGAATTTCAGCCGAAAATATTGCAGCAACCCTTACACAAGGTTTCGATGACGTGGCTTTGCTTGGCACAATTTGGAACAGTACCAACCCTATTCAAAATTTTAAAAAATGTCAAAAAATCGTCCATACTTACTTACCATAGCGGGTTTTGATCCTTCTGGAGGGGCTGGTGTTTTAGCAGACATTAAAACATTGGAACAACTTCAAGTATATGGTTTATCCGTTTTAACTGCAAATACGATTCAAACCGAAAGTACCTTTGTAAAAACCACATGGATACCCCTTGATTTTGTGCTGGAATCGATACGTTTACTTTTAGAAACCTATCCCGTTTCCGCAATTAAAATAGGCATTGTACCTTCTTTAGACTATTTGGAAGCAGTTGTGTTGAGTTGCAAAAAATGGGCTCCAGAAGTAAAAATCGTTTGGGATACAGTTTTGCGCTCCAGTACAGCTTTCGACTTTTTAAAGATTGAAAACCAAATGCAATTGTACCATATACTCAAACAAGTAGATATAATTACACCGAATTATCAAGAGATTGTAAAATTAATCCCGTTGGGTAACAGTATCGAAAACGGAGCTTTAGCCCTATCCGACTATTGTGCTGTATTTTTAAAAGGAGGTCACAACAAAGAAAACAAAGGTACAGATGATTTATTCATTGCTAATAAAAAAACAAGTTTACCACCAACCCATAAGGTCCTTTATGAAAAACACGGTTCAGGGTGTGTCTTAGCAACTGCAATTGCTGCACATCTTGCTTTAGGAGAAGATGTATACTTTTCCTGTAAAAAAGCCAAATTATATATTGAAAACTATCTCAATTCCAATCCCACTTTATTAGGATATCATTATGCATAACAAACTACAGTATATTTCACAAGGAAACACCATAGAAGAGCAACTTTCAAACATTAAAAATGTTTTGGATCATGGTTGTAAATGGGTACAATTGCGTTTTAAAAATGCCAATGCCCAAGATTTTTATACCGTTGCAGAACAAACCAAAGTTCTTTGTCAATCGTATCAAGCCACTTTTATTATTAATGATAAGGTAGACTTGGCTTATCAGTTAGACGCAGACGGAGTTCATTTAGGGTTAGATGATATGCCCATTAAGGCTGCAAGAAATATTTTAGGAGATAAAAAAATTATTGGCGGTACAGCTAATACTTGGAATCATATTCAACAAAGAGCAATTGAAAACTGCAATTATATTGGACTTGGTCCTTTCCGTTTTACTCCTACCAAAGAAAAATTAAGTCCGATACTCGGTTTAGAAGGTTATGAAAAACTGCTACAAAAAATGAAACAAGAAAACATTTTTACACCAGTAATAGCCATTGGAGGTATTACTTTAGAAGATATTGATTTACTAATAGAGACTGGTCTTTATGGTGTGGCAATCTCTGGTTTACTAACTCAAAACCCAACACTTATAACAACACTAAACGAAAAAATGCATGTCAACATTTAAAATAGGAACAACTTCCTTCACTTCTCGATTATTTTTAGGAACGGGTAAATTTGGTTCCAACCAACAAATGGAAGAAGCGGTTTTAGCTTCCGAAAGTGAATTAGTAACTGTAGCTTTAAAAAGAGTCGATTTTGAAACAGAAACCGATGCCATTCTTTCTCATTTGAACCACAAACATATTCATTTGTTACCCAATACTTCTGGTGCACGAAATGCAAAAGAAGCTATTCTTGCCGCTCAATTGGCCAGAGATGCATTTGAAACCTCTTTTTTAAAATTAGAAATTCACCCCGATCCGAAATACCTATTACCCAACCCTATTGAAACCTTAAAAGCAACCGAAGTTTTAGCAAAAGAAGGTTTTATCGTATTACCTTATATTCATGCTGATCCTGTTTTATGTAAACTTTTAGAAGATGCAGGAACAGCTGCTGTTATGCCTTTAGGATCCCCAATTGGAAGTAACAAAGGGTTAAAAACAATCGACTTTTTAGAAATTATTATAGAGCAAAGCAAAGTACCCGTTATAGTTGATGCAGGTATTGGAGCCCCATCTGATGCGGCAAAAGCCATGGAAATAGGAGCCGATGCGGTTTTGGTAAATACAGCCATTGCAGTTGCACAAAACCCAAAATTAATGGCTGAAGCATTTAAAGAAGCTGTATTTGCTGGTAGAAAAGCGTATGAGGCACAATTGGGTCAAACCTCTAATCTAGCGCAAGCTTCGAGCCCCTTAACGGCATTCTTAAATGAATAAAGATCTATACAATTAGTTATCTATTCAAAACCAAAACAGATGAGCACCTTTAACGAAATATTCAAACAATATGATTGGGCAACCATTCAAAACAAAATATATCAAACTACGGCTACAGATGTAGAAAAAAGCCTTTCGAAAGAAAAGTGCACCCTAACTGATTTCTTGCATCTTATTGCTCCCATAGCTTCTGAATATTTAGAAATTATGGCACAAAAATGCCATTTATTAACCAAACAACGTTTTGGAAAAACCATACAAATGTATGCTCCATTATATTTAAGCAACGAATGTCAGAATATATGTACCTATTGTGGTTTCAGTTTAGACAATAAGATTAAAAGAAAAACACTAACAGATACGGAAATAAAAGCAGAAATTGAAGTGTTAAAAAAGGCAGGGTTTAATCATGTTTTATTGGTTACAGGAGAAGCCAATTATACCGTTAACATCAACTATTTTTTAAATGCCATAGGAATCATAAAAAAACACTTTGCTACTATTTCAGTAGAAGTACAGCCACTTAGTGAATCAGAATATGTCAGTTTGCATCAAGCGGGTGTACATACCGTTTTGGTTTACCAAGAAACCTATCATCAAGAAGTCTACAAGCACTATCATCCAAAAGGGAAAAAGTCAAATTTTGAATTTCGTTTAGAGACTCCCGATCGCATAGGGAAAGCGGGCATTCATAAAATAGGTTTAGGAGTATTATTAGGTTTGGAAGATTGGCGGACCGATAGTTTCTTTAATGCCTTACATATCGATTATTTACAGAAAACCTATTGGCAAACCAAATATTCGGTATCCTTTCCTAGACTTAGACCAGCAGAAGGAATTATAGAGCCTAATTTTATCATGCATGATAAAGACCTTACACAATTAATTTGTGCATATCGTATTTGGAATCCCGATTTAGAAATTTCCATTTCAACTCGAGAAAATGAGAATTTCAGAAATCATATTATTCCCATTGGAACAACTACTATGAGCGCGGGTTCAAAGACCAACCCTGGTGGTTATAGTGTAGACAAACAATCTTTGGAACAATTTGAAACTAGCGATGAGCGTTCAGCTGATGTAATCGCTGCAATCATCAAAAAACAAGGATACGAACCGGTATGGAAAGATTGGGATGCAAATTATAATTCTTAAAAACTATGCTTGAAATTCAAGATTATTTACGTTACACCAAACCGATGCTACTTCCTGAAATAGGAAATGAAGGTCAGGAAAAAATTAAAAAAGCAAAAATAATAGTAATTGGAGCTGGTGGCTTAGGTTGTCCTATTTTACAATATTTGGCAGCATCAGGTGTTGGGACAATTGGCATTGCTGATTTTGATGTGATTGAATTATCCAATTTACACCGTCAAATTTTATATCGCGAAAATCAGATTGGTTCCCCAAAAGCCACTACTGCCTTAGAACTATTGAAAGAGTTAAATCCGAACCTAAATTATAGTGTCTTTAATGAAAAAATTACACCTGCAACTTGTGAGTCTATTCTTGCTTCTTTTGACATTGTGATTGATGGTTGTGACAATTTTACCACGCGTTATTTGGTAAACGATACTTGTGTAAAACTAGGAAAGCCATTAGTTTATGGTAGTATTTTAAAATTTGAAGGACAAATTGCTGTGTTCAATCATAAAGGAAGTAAAAACCTAAGGGATATTTTCCCAGAACCACCCAATCCAGAAGACGTTTCTAATTGCAGTTTGAATGGCGTTTTAGGTACTTTACCGGGTATTATTGGTACAATGATGGCTCATGAAACCTTAAAGGTGATTACCAATTTACCTTGTTTAACTAATGAATTGATTGTGTTGAATACTTTGGAATGGCAATTTAGGAAGCTAAAATTTTAAAAATTAAAAAAAGCACTAATATTGTTTAATAGAAATATAAATGTCAACAAAACTGCTAAAAGAAAAAGTAATATTTTCCAAATGAAATGCATCTTACTTTTTACAGTATAATGCAACACTAAGAAAACTATCCCTATAATTAATAAAGACAAAAAAAGTAAAGCAACTAAAAGTGGGACAATATTCCCTGTCAAAAATAAAATCATAACCCGTGTTTTAAAACCATCATAAAATCATCTCTATCGATTTCCATACAACCTAATGAGGCTAAATGATCATTATATACTTGGCAATCCAAAATGCGATAGTTGTTTTGTTCCAAAAATTTTACTAAATGAATAAATGCGACTTTACTTGCATTGGAAACTTTGGAAAACATACTTTCGCCACAAAAGATATGACCTAAATCGACACCATATAAACCACCAACTAATTCATTATCTAACCAGACTTCCACACTTTTTGCCACTCCTATTTCATGTAGTTTACAATAAGCTTCAACCATTTCATTGGTAATCCAAGTGCCCGGTTGGTCTTTTCTAACTATTTTTTTGCAATGGGATATCACTTCTTTAAAAGCCGTATTAAATGTGACTTTAAATTTATTTTGATTGAGTACGTTTCGCATACTTTTTGAAATTTTCAAGTCTTCAAAAAACAACACCATACGTTCCTCAGGTGCCCACCAAAGAATAGGTTCATCCTCTTCAAACCAAGGAAAAATACCACTTTTATAAGCTAGCAAAAGACGCTCTATGGATAAATCACCACCTACAGCCAATATACCTTCAGGTGAAGCTTCCTCAACGGGTGGAAAATAAATGTCTTTTGTTAAAAAATGCATGTCATAAAATTCGAAATTAAAAACTTGGTATTAAAAAAGTCAGAAATTATAGTGTTCACTAAAACTTCTGACTTCAAATTTATAGGGTATTATTTTTAAAAAGGAAGATCGTCGTGTTCTTCTTCATTAAAATTGGTTGCTGGTTCAAAAGCATCTGCAGCTGGCATTGGAGGCATTTGCCCAGTTACTGGTGCTTCAGCTTGTAATTTTTCAATTCTCCAACCTTGAATAGAATTAAAATATTTAGTTTCACCTTGTGGATTTACCCATTCTCTACCTCTTAAATTAATAGATACTTTAACTTGTTCCCCAGGTGTATAATTATTTAATAAATCTGTTTTATCTTGAGTAAACTCAATCATGATGTGTTGTGGATATTGTTCTTCTGTGGTAACCACTAACTCTCTTTTCTTAAATGTTGCACTAACCTGCTGTACTGGGTTAATCACTTTTACTCTTCCTGTTACTTCCATTTCTTATAAATTTATTTATTTGCTAATAATACTTTCCAAGCGCTTAAGACCTCATTCTTATCAATATATTGCTTGGCAAGTTCGTGTTTTTTGATTTCGTCATCACTGCTCAAAACGGCTTTTACTCCAAAATTTTCGTTTACAAAGATAGTAATTTCTTCTTCTTTTGGAATACTTTCGACATTTCCTAAAATTCCTAAATCATTCCCAGAGAAAACCGTACTTTTCTTAATAAACTCTGGAATAGCATCTACTCCAATTCCCATCGTTGAAAGCGGTTTTTCAACTTCAAACAAGCCACTATTGGCTCTGGAATACCAATTGCCACCACAACGCGCTACCAAATCAATCTTATGCTGATCGATACCTCCATTTGCATCTAAAACGGATTCCTCTATATGTATTTTAACCACCTCGCAAATCACCAAATTCCCAGCTCCACCTTCATTTCCTAATGCTATAATTTCGTTTATTTTGCATTCAAATTGCACGGGACTTTCTGCTACTCGAAAAGGCTTTACTATATCAGACTGAAGCATTGTTAAACCCGCTTTTTCAAATTCGTTAACACCATCAGGGTATTCAGTACTAGAAAGTGACATTTGTTGAACCATATCATAATTCACTACATTAATCACTACTTCTTTGGTACTATGCGCATTAATTAAAGTATGTTTAATGGTATTATCTCTTACCCTTCTTGCTGGAGAAAAAATTAATATCGGTGGATTGGCACTAAAAACATTAAAAAAACTAAATGGCGATAAATTAGGATTTCCATTTTCGTCAATAGTACTTGCAAATGCAATAGGTCTTGGTGCCACAGCTCCTTGCAAATAGCCTTGTAATTTAGCAGGTGTAACGTCTTTTGGATTAATAGATATCATTTGTAAATAAGATTTTTACAAATTTACATATTTTTAAGACCAACCCAAATGGATTTCGGAGAATATCTTTAACAAGAAGCTCTTTATAAAATATCTAGATCTATTTTACGTTTTACATATAGACAATTATCATCTTGATTGGGATTTTACTATTTTTACTTACAAATATTAAATATGCAATTTTCTGAAAAAAGAAATATAACCCGTTGGTTTATCATTTTAGCTTCCTTCTTAATCGTTATTGTCATTTTATGGAATACTTATGTTTTTTTTCAAATTTTCAAGAATGATGAAAGAAAAAAAATGGAACTTTGGGTTTCAGCCCAAAAAACCTTAGCGAATGCTGATGGCAATACCGATGTAGGTTTACCTTTTGAAATCATTCAAGCAAATGGCTCCAATCCGATGATTGAAGTGAATAGTGAAGGTATGATTTTAAATAGTAATAATTTAGATCCAGAAATCGAAAATGATAGTATTCAATTGAGAAAACTCTTTGAAAAAATGAAATCGGAAAACCAACCGATACAAATGGATCTTTCCAATGATACTTATCGCTTAATTTACTATGGAAATTCTGCTTTATTAAACAAATTAAAATATTACCCCATAGCTTTAGTTTTAATTATCATTTTATTTGGAGCAGTCGTTTACAATTTTTACAGAGCTACTAAAATGGCTACACAAAATAAACTTTGGGCTGGAATGGCAAAAGAAACGGCTCATCAAATTGGAACACCATTATCTTCTTTAATTGGTTGGCTAGAAATTTTAAAATTAGACAATGTAGAACCTTCCACCATTGTTGAAATCGAAAAAGATATTAATCGACTACAAACGATTACAGATCGGTTTTCAAAAATTGGTAGTGAACCCGTACTCGAATTGGTAGACATTGTAGAAGAAACTAAAAATTCTTTTGAATATTTAAAATCAAGATCTTCCAACCATGTGGTTTTCCAATTTACGGCACCTGAACATCCCATTAGAATTCCAATTAATCCTATTTTACATAGTTGGACTATTGAAAATTTAGTCAAAAATGCCATTGATGCTATGAAAGGAAAAGGTAAATTACAAATTGCAATTTCGGAAGATAAAAACAAAGTTAGAATTAGAGTAACCGATACCGGAAAAGGCATTCCTAAAAATCAATTTTATAAAATATTCGAACCAGGCTTTACAACTAAAAAAAGAGGTTGGGGTTTAGGATTATCCTTAACAAAAAGAATTGTTCAAGAATACCATAAAGGTAACATTAGAGTGGTACATTCAGAAATTGGAAAAGGAACCACAATACAGGTGAGTTATTTTAAAACCAATTACTAATAAAAAAATCCCGAACAAATCGGGATTTTTTTATTAGTAATTGGCAGCTATAGCTTGTGCAATACTTTCAAATTCTGCTTTTTCCAAACTTACTTTTCTTTGAAAACGCATATCATCCATATCTTGTAAAGGAATTAAATGTACGTGAACATGAGGTACTTCAAGACCTACAACAGCAACACCTACTCTTTTACACTCAATTGTTTTTTCTATGGCTTTGGCTATTTTTCTAGAAAAAGACATTAATTTTAAATACAAGTCTTCCTCCATGTCAAAAATCTTATTGATTTCTTGTTTTGGCACACATAACGTATGCCCTTTCGCATTTGGATTCACATCTAAAAAAGCAATAAAGTTTTCATCTTCTGCTATTTTATAACATGGAATTTCTCCATCAATAATTTTTGTAAAAATAGAAGCCATATTTAATCTCTTGTAATTTCTAATACTTCAAAATTTAAAGTCCCATTGGGCACTTTTATTTCGGCAATTTCACCTACTTTTTTACCTAACAAACCTTTCCCAATTGGAGATGTTACAGAAATTTTTCCAGACTTTAAATCTGCTTCACTTTCTGCAACTAAAGTATATTTCATCTCCATCCCGTTTGTTTGGTTTTTAATTTTAACGGTAGATAACACCAAAGCTTTAGAAACATCCAATTGAGACTCGTCAATTAAACGAGCATTTGCCACTAATTCTTCCATTTTAGCAATTTTCATTTCTAAAAGACCTTGTGCTTCTTTTGCGGCATCGTATTCCGCATTTTCAGACAAATCGCCTTTATCTCTCGCTTCCGCAATTGCTTGTGATGCTTTTGGACGTTCTATACTTTTTAATTGATCTAATTCTTCTCTAAGTTTTTTTAATCCTTCTGCTGTGTAATAAGATACTGTGCTCATAACTTCATCGTTTATATAAATAGAAAGAATCCCATTTGATGGGATTCCTTTACGCAAAGGTAATAATTATTTTTTTTAAAATTAATTTATGACGGTTTTTTAGTGAGTCAAAATTAAATAAATTAAATTTGAAATTTAAAATCCATCCTAAAAAATGAAAAGATACCTGATTTTCTCTTTATTTATCGCACTTTTTTTAAGTTGCAGTAAAGACAATGGAATAAACAACAACAATCCCTATTTACCAAATTATCCGGTTGATTTAACTATCAATCTGAATTTACCAGAATACAATAACTTACAATTTGTAAGTAATTCGGTTTATATTGATAATGGTGCAGCTGGTGTAAGAGGTGTATTTGTTTTTAATGCGGGAAGCAATAATTATGTAGCGTTTGATGCGGCTTGCCCAAACCAACCTTTGAGTTCTTGTTCTACTATGACTATTAATGGTATTAAAGCCGTTTGCGCTTGTGATGATGCAGAATATAGTTTCTTTACAGGTCAAGCCCAAGGCAAGCAATATCCGATGAAACAATATCGAGTTCAACAAGTAAACTCAAGCACTTTACGCGTATACAATTAATCTGAAACACGCAAAAACCATTTTAAAAAAGTCTTATCTTTGAGAGACAAAACGTTCTTATAAACAGCCCAAAAAACAGCCTAATTTTTGCTTAAAAAGTGGTTCAAAAAGTGTCGAAAACAGCAAAAAAGTGCCATTTTCAGCATTTTTAAAATTACTAAAAGTATTGAAAATAGTACTATTTCAAACCAATTGACTACTATCCTTTTGGAATGACCTTGCCAGGACGCACTTACTCAAGCCCAGCTTACCGTTACGGCTTTAATGGAATGGAAAAAGACGATGAGTTGAAAGGTAATGATAATAGTTATGATTTTGGATCTAGAATGTTAGACCCTAGAGTTGGGAGATTTTTTAGCATTGATAAATTAAATTCGGTTACGCCATCTACTAGTGGATATTCAACATCCGGAAATTCACCTATTTTTAAAGTCGACAATAAAGGTGATATTGAAATAATTTTTCATTTCTACAAAAAATTTAAAGGTAAGTACTATGAAGCAGGAACATATAAAATGGAAATAAAGACAGATGAAGATATAAAAGGAATAACAAGAGATGTTATGCATATAAATGCTTACGTTAGTTATGATGATGGTTTATCACCAGAAGAGAACAAAACTACATTTAAAGGTATTACGAGTTATTCAATTCGCAAAGGAACTGGATTAAACAAAGAAGAAAAATTTGAAAAAGACAATCCTGGAGCATATTGGTTAGCTAAATTTATGCAAAAAAACCCACTTGGAACTGGGGCATTAGTTGAGGCAATGACTGGTGAAGACATGATGACCAAAGAAAAACTTGATAATTTTGGCAAAGGAATTAAAATAGCCGAAGGTGTTCTTAGTTTAGTTTCGATGGGGAGAGCTCAAACTGGATCTGAGATTTTTAAAGGTTGGCTTATAGATAATGCATTTGAAGAAACTGTAATAAGAATCTTTAATAATGACAATATGGAAAATGGAGATATGATGAACAAAATAACAATATTTGTTTTCCAAACTTATAAAATGAAAGATATTGATAGGAAAAAAACTTTTGAGACTATTGATGCTATTGTCAATAAAGGTATAAAAGGTAAAGAACTTTTTGATGAGATTTTGAAACAAACAAATATAGATTTAACAGCTCCAGCAGATAAAACTCAAGCTGCAAAAAAAGCAGTACAGATATTTAATTCAGAATTTTAGTATTATGAAAGAGTATGAAATTAGAGTAATTAATGATAAAGAAATAATAATCAATTTTTTTTTTGATAGTAAATCTACAGTTTTTTCTTTTTTATTTTCTGTTATTATATTTACTTTTCTAATTTTTAAAATAAAATTAGATGTATTAATAGATATTTGGATTTATTTAATTATTTTATTCATTTTGTTAATGTATTTAACATTCAATAAGTTTTACGAATGGAATAAAAACAAATCCCACAAATTAACTATTAATAAAGCTGATTTATTTATTAATAATAAGTTTTTTTGTAAAATTTCAAATATTGAATCTGTAAATATAGCTTACAGTATAAATCAGTTTGAAAGTGGTTGGAAAGTATATTTAAGCAGGTATTTAAACTCTCACGATTACATAATTAAGAGAAGGTTAACAGAAAAAGATGCTTTGATTATTGCAGAGAAATTATCATTATTTTTTGATAAACCAATAGTTAGAGATAGTTAGATCAATATCGGATTTACTTCGTCAATTTGGCTAAAGCCTCGGGTATAATCCGTGCCCGCAAAGTATATAAAACAAAAAGCCACTTCACTGTGGCTTTTGTTATTTTAAAAAACTCATCTCTACCTATCTAAAGCAAAACGGTCTTTTAAGCATTTACTATTGTAACCTACACTACTACACTTGTAACTAGTATCACTTACAGTAGTAATGTGCTCTGTTGCACTTGTAAATTTGAAAAATACTATAGGAATATGCCTTCTTACACTTGTAAATTTTAAAAATACTGTAGGAGTATACTCTCTTGCACTTGTAAATTTGAAAAATACTGTAGGAGTATGCCTTCTTGCACTTGTAAACAAAGTCACATACTGTAGTAGTATGACTGTTGCACCGCTACTGCACAAAATTGAAGATTCAGGGTAGCGAATCTTTCAATTGGAAAAGAGAAATAACGCACTTTATATTTCTGTTTCAATAATCAAATAAAATAAAGAACAAGACAACTTACATATATTCATTTGTAACACTATCAAACCATAGCATTATTTGTTATTTAAAAGCGATTTTAAGCTGTTTTAATTCTTTTTGGAACAATGATGAATTCAAAGATAAAACAACGATTCAATTGAAACTGTTAAAACATAAAAAAGCCCTTACAATCTGTAAGGGCTTTTTTATGTAAGAAATAGATCTTTATTAGTATTTACCTCTGTTATCGGTAATATCTGCTTTGTCTTTTAATGCTTGATACGCTCTTTGTTGTGCTGAATTTGCTTCTTGCATTTGTTTTTGGCTTACCAAGTTAGAGAAGTCTTTAGTTTCTGGAGCATTGGTTACTTTTTTAGTTTTAACCATGAATACACCACTGTTACCTACAACTAATCCAGAAGTTTTTCCAGCTTCTAAATCAAAAGCAGTACCTACTACTTTTGGTTCAGCCCCGATATTCATAATGGTTGGGTTTCCTAAAGCTACATCAGTTGCAGTGTTTACAGAACCTCCTGTTGCTTTCGCTACATTTTCTAATGTAGTTCCGTTCATTTTCTTTTTAATCGCTTCTGCTTTTTTCTCATTTCTTAAGATAGAACCTACCGATTGTCTTGCAATTTCCATGCTTAATAAACCTGTTTCATTCTTATCTTTTAACGTTGCAACAACAAAACCTTTAGCAGTTTCAAAACGTTTGATATCTCCTTTGTTTGTTTCGTCATTAAATGCCCAACGTACAATTTCTCTTTGAGCTCCTAAACCTTGAACATACTCGTCAGATGGTCTTAAGTTGTTTGCTGGTACAATCGTTGCTTTTGCATTTTTAGCAACTTCTTCAAAGTTTTTGTCCGTTGCATCCGATTCAAACTTACTTGCCGTATTGTAATTGTCATCGATAGTTTTATCAGAAGGCTCTACTTTTTTAGTAATAGTAGCTAATTGAACCGCATCGTATTTTGCTAATACTTTAATTACGTGGAAACCAAAATCTGTTTCAACTACTCCTAAACTTCCTACAGGATTGTTGAATACAAAGTCGTTGAATGTTGGTACCATTTGACCTGGAGTAATATTGTCATATTCACCACCATTATTTTTTGATCCTGGATCATCAGAGTTTGCTAAAGCTAATGCTGCAAAACTGTTTGGGTCTGCTTTTACTTGAGCCATCAAAGAATTAGCTAAAGCTTGCGCTTCTTCTTTTGTTCTCGTAGCAGAAGAACTTTGTGCACCTTCGTAAGCCAATAAAATGTGACTTGCTTTAGCTCCTGCATTTGATTTTCTTCCCATCATTCTAGACAAAGATTGAGTTCCATTGTTAACATAAGGACCAAAAACTTCACCTGTAGATAAGTTAAATAATTGCTCTTGGAATTCAACTGGAAGATTGTTTTTTGTTACATATGTGGAATCAAATGGCGTTTCAGATTCTTTATTTACAAAAGCGGCAACATTTTCTACTTTCACATTTTTGAAACTTGGAACAGTATCGTTACCATCCACACTTCCATTAATATAACCATAGAATTGTGTTTCTAAATCTTTCTCGTCTTTTTGAGAAGGTTTGTTTTCAAAAAATACATAATCAATGTTTCTTGTTGGATCAGATTTGTATTTTTTAGGATTTTTCTTCATGTAAGCCATAATTTCATCATCAGAAACTTTAACTTCTTCATCATTTACTGTTGAGAAAGCTACGGTTACATAATCGAAATCTACTTTTTTAGTATCTAAAACATGTTTGAATTTACCTTCTGCTTGTGTTGTATAAATTCCACCTTTAAGCATATTGTAATACAATTGCTCAACAGCTGATTTTTCAACTTGATCTTCAAATTCATTCCATTGTACCAAACGGTCTTGGTTTGGATCATTTTGCATAGATTTTATAAACTCTTTCAATTTATTTTCATCAAAAGTTCCCGCTTCATTTAAAAACTGTGGATTTTGAGCGAAATATGGATTGGCTTTAATTACATTAATTAATTGCTCTTCTCCAATTCCTAATCCTATTTTTTCAATTTGCTCTTTTACAATGATACTTCTTACTTCTTGTTCCCAAACAGAGTTCATTGCTTGTGTAGCACTCATTTGCCCTTGTTGACTTTGTTTTTCAAGTTGAGCTGTTTTCTTCATAAACTCTTGACCATTGATGTCTGTTCCATTCACTTCACCAATGTTGTTATTATTTATGCTAAAACCACTTTTAAATAACTCTGGAATTAAGAATGCAAATAATGCAAAACCAATAATAATGATAAGTAATCCAGAACGTTTTCTAATATTATTTAAAACTGCCATTTTGTATATTAATTTAATTCAGTGGGCGAAAATACAATTATCTATTTAATAATAAAATAGAAAAGTTATAATTTCTATTAATTTTTTACGATTTCTTTATTGTTTTTCTTCTAAGATGGAAAGTCGAACCAATTCTATCTTTTTATTTGAGGCAGAATGAATGGTAATTTCAAAGTTTTCAATCTTTATTTTTTCTTTATTTTGAGGAATTTCTTTGGTATTATGCACAATAAAACCACCTAAAGTACTATACGAATCATTTTCAGGAATATCTAAATTGTATTTTTGATTGATAAACTCTACATCTAACCTTGCAGAGAATAAATATACATCTTCTTCAATTTTTTCATCTATCAATTCCTCATCTAAATCATGTTCATCTTCAATTTCTCCAAAAAGCTCTTCAATAATATCTTCCACAGTAATAATTCCTGAAGTACCACCGTATTCATCCAAAATAACAGCCATACTTTTTCGTTTTTTTGTTAAGATGTCTAATAAATCTTTGATATAAATAGTTTCTGGCACATATTCAATTGGAATCATGACCGATTTAATCGTTTTGGGTTTTTTGAACAATTCAAAAGAATGCACATACCCCAAAATATCATCTATGGAATTTTGGTACACCACAATTTTAGAATAACCTGTACTAACAAATAATTCTTTCAATTCGGCCACCGTATCTAAAATGTCTAAACCTGAAATTTCTGTACGAGGCGTCATGATATCTCTTGCTTTTAAGTCAGAAAATTCAAGTGCGTTTTGAAAAATTTGTATTTCAGAATCAATTTCATCTTCATCAGAAATACTATTCATTTGTTCACTAATATAATTGCCTAATTCTACCTTGCTAAAATAATCTTGAACCTGATCACCATCTGTTTTAAAGAATCTTTTTAAAATAAAATCAGAAATCCAAATAATGAATTTGGAAACCCAATAAAACAATTGATAAAACAAATAAGCTGGTGCAGCAAACAATTTGATGAAAGAGTTGGCATAAATTTGAAAAAACACTTTTGGTAAAAATTCAGCCGTCATCAAAATAATAGCAGTAGACAAAATAGTTTGCAACAAAAGACTTACAAAAGGAGAGAAATGATACTCGATAGAAGTGATCCAATGCATTAACAAATCTCCAGAATAGATTCCGTAAATTACCAAAACCACATTATTACCCACCAACATAGCTGTAATAAACTGGGAAGGCTTTTCAGTTAGTTTTGATAAAATTTTTGCATTGAAATTGTTTTGTTTCTTCTCTATAGATAAGAAAACTTTGTTGGAAGAAACATATGCGATTTCCATGCCTGAAAAAAAGGCTGATAAAAGTAAGCAAATAACAATGATGGCTATTTCCATACTTTATTTTTGACCGTTTTTATATTTGTTGTAAAATCTTCTTTTAAAGAAGAACATAAAAGTGGCTAAAAGCGCAAACAGAATACTAATTGTGAAGTTCTCGTTGTTTTGAAATCTTACAAATGCATCGTAGATAAAAAACACAGCAAATAGAATGTACACGTACTGAATATACTTGGTATATTTCATTTTAATTAATTTTCACCAAAAATAATAAATAAATTCGATACTGTAACTATTGTTATTCCTCTACGTTATTTATTTCTCCATTGGTAGTTTGCATGTTGAAAATCTTGAAATCCTTGCTAAAATCTACACCAGGACCTTGAAGATAACCACCTGTTCCGTCAGAGTATTTGAAGTGTTTCTCTGTGAAAAACCATTCGTTTTTTTGGTCGAAATACAATTGTTGTGTTTCTAATTTTTTACCATCGTGAGAAGTGATGGTTACATTACCTTGTAGATCGATAATGTCTGTTTTTTTATAAGAAATAGCATAGTCAGACTCTATAGTGGTAATTTGATTGTTTTCGTCAAACATAGTCACTACTACACCTTGGGGGAATTCAGTAAAAGCGTTCGTAATGTTACTGTAATCTAACATTTTTTTACTTCTAAGAATCGATTTTACTTTTCCAGAATCGGTATATTTTAAGTTTATTGAATCTGCTTCGCCTGAAGGAAAAAAAGAGGAACGATTGAATTTTTGCACATCTTTTAAAGAACCTTCACATGAAAAAAATATAGTCATGACACTAAGTATCATGACTATATTAAATATATTTCTATTTTTTTTATTCATTTTATAAGGTAGGAACTGTTACACTTTCACCAACCCAACAGTCAAAAGCAATTCTCTTACCTGACATATTTCCTTTTGGGTTACTGAAAATTTCAGTTTTTGATGGAGCTGCTGCTCTATAACCAGCTGCCATTTTAGCTGCTGTAGCTTTTAAAGAAGAATCAGCTGCCGCTGCTTTATCACAATAGTTTGCAGCTAACCAATACATGGCTCTTTTTTCAAATTGATCACCACCACAATCATTAATGCTACTTCCATATAATTGCGCAATTAATAAATAAGCTTTACCATATGAAGGTTTAACTGCTAAAGCTTTTTTAGCATAGTTACGAGACTGACTTTTGTTAGATTTAGAATAAATCGAAGCAATCTTCATGTACACATTTGCTTTTTTAGAATTATCAGTGTACATCTCTGCTGCTTTATTTAAATATTCTACAGCTTTTGAAATATTTTTCTTTTGGTATTCAACAATTCCTTGTTTTTCATAAGCTGGAGCACTTGGATCTACTTTTAACAAAGCTTCAGAAATTTTAGAGAATAATGGATCTCCATCACATTCTTTTGCTTCCAAACGATCTGCCGCTCTTAATAACCAAACTTTGTTTGTTTTGTTTTGCTCAAAAGATTTTTGATAGAATGGGATTAACTTATCACAAGTAGATAATTGAACAATAATAGCATCCATACTAGAAGTAACGGTAGCAATATCTTCTAAATTCCCTTCATATCTGCTTTTTGCTTTAGCTTCTTTGCTGTCTAATTGTTGACCAGACTCTTCTTTAGAAATTAAAACATCTTTAGCGTCAGAAAACTCTTTTTCTAATCCGTTTAATTTTTCTAAGATATCATCATATTTATCAAAAACTTGTTGCAATTCGATTCCTTTGTTTCCTGCTTCATAATCTTTAACAAAGATTTCAAAGTAAGCATAAAGCGCTCTAGTAGAATCAAAGTTTGCTTTGTCAGAAGTAAACGCTTTATCAAAAAGACTAAAAACTTCTTGATTTGTACCTACTTTATAATTAAATAAAGCAAGTCCTTTTTTCATATCTACACCAGCACCTTCACTTGGGAAATATTTATAATTTTCATCATAAAATTTCATTAAGTCACGAACAAACTTTTCTTTTTCTGCTCCAGATGCTTGATCTATTTTTTGTTTGATTGCAAACTCTCCATAAGAATAAACTCTTTTATCAAAAGAAGGACAATCTTTTCTCAACGTTGTTAAATAATCGTATCCAGCTGGATCTTTAGCCTTTACAGAAGATGCCATTAAACTTAATGTTTCTGTACAAGCCTCATTGTTTTGTGCCTCTGCAAAAAATCCTGCTGCAATAACAAATAATAAAGATAATTTAGTTTTCATTTTATTACTATTCTAAAAAATTACTAATCAATTTTACGTTTCTTAAACCATTTATCGCTTAATGATAAGCCAACACTAATGTTGAAATAGTTTTCTCTAATTAAATTATAATACTTAGTTCCTCTAACGCCGTATTCAAAGCCTAAATCGATTTTAGAATACCCAAGTGGTAAACCAAATCCAAAATTCATGCCATAATCTTTAATGCTTTTATCTTTAATGACTAAGCCAATATTTTCATATCTAAATCCGGCTCTATAAACCACTCTATTTAAATAACTTGTGTAGGAGTCAAATTTAGGAATATAATAGCCACCTACAACATATTTTTGTGAATCTTCATAGGTGCCACCTGTAAAATCATCAAATCGATTAACTAATTTACTGTTATTTTGGAAGGTAATTTCAGTTCCAACCATCCATTTATTTCTTTCTCCAATCCCAAGACCAACCGCTAATTTAGAAGGAATAACTATATCAGTATTGTTAACTGGAACATCTTCTGAGTCATTTACCACTTCCGCACCACTTGCAGTATAGGTTACCGTAGCAAGATTTCTTTCATTTTCAGAATTTAATTTTGCTTCAGGAGCATAGGTTAAACTAGCATATAAAGAGTGTTTGTCTGTGATTTTTCTATTATACAAAGCACCAAAATTCAAAGACATTCCTGTTATTCTTGAAGAATTTAATTCCCTAGATTGCAACTGGATATTTGAAATTCTCTCATTAGATTTGGTTTCAATTGTTCCAAAATTATATTGAATATCAGCACCAACACTTATATTTTTATTAAACATATAAGAACCACCTACAAAAAAACGATTTATATTTCCTACACCTGTAGAAGTTGTAATTGTTTGAATTCCAAATTCATCTTCTTCAGTATTTGAAATATTATAACCAACAGCGCTAAATGGCATCAATCCGAAAGAGGCTCCAAATTTTCCCATTGGAATTCCAACTGCTAAATAATCTAACCCTGTGTTTTTAGCATTTTCACTCGTGCTTTCATTGTACAAATTGGTGAAACTAGTAGTTCCTCCAACCCCAAGAGTAGTTAATTTTAAATGAGAATAGGAAGCAGGGTTTAATAAATTTAAACTCACACTATCACCTTCAATACCAAGTCCTCCCATAGCTCTAGAACTTTGTGTTCCTTTAAATTTTAGTTCACCCAAACCATAAAATGAATATGGTGAAGAAGTATTTCTTTGAGAAAAAGCAATAGTGCTAACAAGAAGCACTAAACAAATTATACAATTTTTAATCATTTTGTGTTTGTACATAATTAAATAATAAATTCAAACTTTCTAGTAAAAAATTTGAATTGGCAAATATGGTGCTTTTTAATCTTTTAGCCAAAAAATCTGCATCGCCTCCTGTTAAAATTATTGTTAAATGTTGATATTTAAGAAAATATTGTGAAATAAACCCTTCTATTTCATGGACCATTCCATTAATTATTCCCGAATGTATTGATTCATTTGTGTTTTGACCAATAAAAAAATCTATATTTTCTTTGTCTAATAACGGTAATTTTGCGGTGTAATTGTGTAAAGCTTTGTATCTAAGTTGCAATCCAGGTGAAATTGCTCCTCCATAATATTGTCCATCCTCATTTAAAAAGTCGTAAGTAATACAAGTTCCTGCATCTATGATTAAACAATTGGTGTTTGGAAATGACAAACAAGCTCCAGCTGCTAAAACCATTCGATCGATTCCTAAAGTAGTAGGCGTACTATATAAATTTTCAAAAGGAAAAGAAATTTCGTGCGAAACTACTATCAAATTAGAATGTTTTTCTACATAACTGAGACACTCTTTTTCTAATTTCCCTACAGAAGAAGCTATAGAAAAACGAATTGTATTAAATTTTTTAAAAATTTTTTTAAAAAAAATCAAGGCTTCATTTTGGTCAAATACAAATTTTTCTAAAAGTGTATTTTCCTCAAATACAGCACATTTAATTTTAGTATTTCCGATATCAATAGTTAAAAGCATCTTTTGTTTTTTGAGCTGACAAATATACAAATTGATTTTTTTAAAAAAATGTTTTGGAAATTACAAAAAGGGTTCTATATTTGCACCCGCATTCAGCAAGCAACTTTTCTGAATTTGGAAGGTACCTTAGCTCAGTTGGTAGAGCAATGGACTGAAAATCCATGTGTCCCTGGTTCGATTCCTGGAGGTACCACAAAAAACCACTCATTGAGTGGTTTTTTTATTTATACTATTTCAATTTCATTCCTTTTTTGAAGACAACAGTTGTTTCATATTTTCAATTTCTTTAATCAAATCAGTGTATTTTTTACTCAGTTCGTCAATTTTTGTTTCTTGATTTTCAATGATGCTTTGTTGCTCTTTGGCTACCTGAATTAATAATGCTGAATTTTTAGAATAATCAACACTTTTGTAGCCCTACCGCAGAGCCTCCTGACTTTGCGGTCTAATTAATAATACTTTTAGTTAATTTACTAACATAAAAAATTTCATTTATAAAATTATTAAGACAATGATTTTTATAATTTAGCGCAAAGTCGGGAGACTTTGCATAGCTGGGTAAAAAAGAAAATATTGGGCGTGAAGTTGATATTAAAAATTATGTAGAATGATAAAATATTTAGCAATATTGTTAATTTTCCTATTGGAAATTAATAATTTTAATGATGAATTTTATACTTTTCGTGTTTTTTTAAATAATGAACCTGTAAAAAACGGATATATCCATTTTTTATCTAACGACGAGTTAATACATGAAATTAGCACAATTGGTTTAGATCTTGAAGAAAAGTATAATAAGAAATGTAAAATAGATAAAAAAGGTTTTCTAAAAATTAATAAAAAATACTTACAAAACAAATATAATAATATTGGAAAAGACTCAATGAGATGTATAGTTAGGTGTGGTTATGGTTTTGGAGTTTGGGAAAAATTTAAAATTTCTGACGATACTATTAAAATCAATATTATTTTCTCAGAATATAAGGATTGCTTTATGTCAAGAAAAGAAAGTGATACAGTACTAAAAAAGTGTGTAAAGTAAAAGTTTAGTAATTTTAAATTACAGATAAAAACTTACAACTTTATGAACTTTACACACAATCAAATTTCGGAATTATTACTGGATATTGCAAAACCCCGATAGCGCGGAAATGCTTTCCGTGCGCGCAAAGTATATAAAACAAAAAGCCACTTCACTGTGGCTTTTGTTATTTTAAAAAAGTCATCGAAACCTATCTAAATCAAAACTTCTTTTAAGTACTTACTATAGTAACCTACTCTAATACACTTGTAACTAGTATCACATACTATAGTAACTTACACTACTACACTTGTAATTAGTATCACTTACAGTTGTAACCTACTCTAATACACTTGTTACTAATGTCACTTACAGTAGTAATGTGCCTTGTTGCACTTGTAAATTTCCAAAATACTGTAGGAGTATGCCTTCTTGCACTTGTAAACAACGTCACATACTGCAGTAGTATGACTGTTGCACCGCTACTGCGTAATTTATTCATGTGGTAAATGGAAACAAAAGAAGCTGAAACAAGTTCAGCTTGACAAGATTTTGCTTTTTGGATAGGTTTTTTTATTTAATCATGAAGTATACACTCTATTCTCTTGTTCAGCTACACGTATAAATGTCGTGCGTTTGGTGAGTTCTTTGAGTTTAGCAGCACCTACATAAGTAAAGGTGCTTCGTAAACCTCCTAAAATGTCTTGTATGGTATCTTCTACTTTACCTCTAAAAGGTACTTTTACCGTTTTCCCTTCGCTGGCTCTATAATTGGCCACACCACCTACATGCTTTTTCATAGCGGTTTCCGAACTCATGCCATAAAATTGTTTGTACTTTTCTCCTTTTATTTCAATCACTTCTCCTCCACTCTCTTCATGACCGGCAAGCATCCCGCCGAGCATCACAAAATCGGCACCTGCACCAAATGCTTTGGCTACATTACCTGGAATGGCACAGCCGCCATCGCTAATAATTTGTCCGCCTAAACCATGAGCGGCATCGGCACATTCTATAATAGCAGATAATTGTGGATAGCCTACTCCTGTTTTTACTCTTGTAGTACATACCGAACCGGGTCCTATTCCAACTTTAATAATATCGGCACCGGCTAATAAAAGTTCTTCTACCATTTCACCTGTTAATACATTCCCTGCAATAATGACTTTATCTGGAAACTGTTTTCGGGTTTGTTTGACAAATTTTACAAAGTGCTCGGAATAGCCATTGGCCACATCAATACAAATGAATTTCAGTTTTGGGAAACGTTCAAAAATGGCTTGTACCTTTTTTGCGTCTTCTTTTCCTGTCCCTGTACTGACTGCAATATAGGAATACAAATCATCTGAGATTTTGTTGAGAAATTGCGCCCAATCGTCTAAAGCATAATGTTTATGAATCGCTGTAAAAATATGGTGTTTTGCTAAAGCCAAAGCCATTTCAAACGTACCCACCGTATCCATATTCGCAGCCATAATAGGCACACCGCTCCACACATACGAACCGTGCAAAAATTTAAAATTGCGTTGCAAATCTACTTGTGCTCTACTGCTTAAAGTAGATCTTTTAGGACGAATCATTACGTCTTTAAAGCCTAATTTTAGGTCGGTTTCTATTCTCATTTTACACTTGTTTACTCAAAAATATTAATTTCTTTTGGTAAATAATTGTTTTTAACGTAATAATTCTAAAATTGAATCTTCTAAAATATGAAACAAAATAGCTATATTTGAATACTACTAAAACAGTGTTATTATGGATATGCAATTAGCAAAAATGGAATTGATTGAAATGCTTTTACACACTAAAAAAGAATCGGTTTTAAAAAAAATAAAAGCCATTTTAGAAGAAGAGCAAGACCAACTTACCGAACAAGATTATCAAATTATCGAAGCTCGAAGAAACAAGCATTTAGTTGGAGAAAGCAAATCCTACTCTTGGGAAGAAGTTAGAAAAAAATTAGGCTCTTAAATGAAGTATCATTTAATCATTAAAGAAGAAGCTTATTTCGATATTGAAGATGCCTATCACTATTATGAAGAAAATAAGTTAGGTTTAGGAGAACGGTTTTTAACTACTTTAGAAAATTATTTGGAAAGGGTGCAACTTCATCCTAAACATTATCAAATAAAAAGAAAACCATTCAGAGAAGCATTTATTAAAGACTTTCCTTATGTCATCATTTATGAGATAGAAAATAAAAACGTTATTGTTTATGCTGTTTTTTGCACATACAAAAACCCTGAAAAGAAATCTAAAAAATAGTTTTTATCCCAAAACCATGTCTTCGTAACTCAGAATGGTTGGATACCCTTTGGCTACAAAATAATCCGTTGGGTCGTTTTTAGAGAGTACCATTACAAAATCGCCTCCCCAAGCTCCTAAACTTTTAACCACACCTTTAAAATCGGGGAAGAGTTGTTCTTTTACCGTTTCGGTTTCTAACACATCGCTCATAATGGCTTGATGTTTTTCCATAAGTAAAGCAAAATCGCGACCTTCTTGAACCGTTAAGGCTTCTTGTGTAATGGCATTGATTTTTGCAATTACTTTGTCTACGCGATGTTGCTTATTGATATAATTAGAAATCGCCGATTTACTACTTTGCTTTTTATTCAAATAAACAAAGTGAATGTTTTCTTTAAAAGGCGGATTGAAGGCAACTACCTCAACAGTAGGCTTGCCATTGTCAATAGTGTACAATATAGGTTCGCCATTTTGAGCGCAAGCCACGTCGTAACCACTACCACCAAAGCTTTTTTGTAATAATTCGAAAGCATCGATTTCTAGCCAAAAGCCAATATTGTTTATTAAAGTTGAAGACGTTCCCAAACCCCAAAGTCGGGGAAAAGTAAGATGAGTCGTAATCGTGTAACCTTCACTTTCCAAGATAAAGCTTGGGTTTTGAAGAAAAGCTTGATGTAGAATTTCTAGTAAGGTATTTTTAATTTTGGAATAGGATTCTTGAAGGTCTTTGGTTTGAATGGCTTCAAAAGTAAGTGTATCTTGAAACCAAATCGTACCGTCAGAATCGTAACTTGTCCAATGTATTTCTTTGTTGCTACCTACATTTACAACTAAATTTTGTCCGAATTGAGTAGGTACAGCCAAAGCTTTTGCTCCATCTAGAACCACATATTCTCCTGTAAGGAGTAGTTTTCCGTTACTGTAAAATATTTTTTCTTGCATGATTGTGTTTTTAGCCCTGATGGAAGCGGCATCCTTTTTTATTTTGGCTTCTCGACTGCGCTCGAGGTGACAAAATAAAAAAGATATAGCGTACAGCAGGAAATAGCTCCAAAAATTATTGGCGTAAATTTTCTAAATAATCCACCACTAAGCTATGGGAAATAGTGGTGTTTTTGAAGTAATCCAATACTTTTATTTTTTCTTCTTTAGTCGCTTGGTGTTGATTTAAAATGTTATTAATATGCATTTTCATATGACCTTGCTGAATACCTGTAGTGGTTAACGAACGAACGGCAGCAAAATTTTGCGCCAGACCCGTTACCGCTACAATTTGCATAAGTTCTTCTGCACTTGGATTGCCTAACATTTGCAATGAAAATTTTACCAAAGGATGTAAACTCGTGAGTCCGCCAATGGTTCCTAAAGCCAAAGGTACTTCAATCCAAAAGGTAAAAATATCGTTTTCAATTTTGGCATGAGACAAACTGCGATATTGCCCAGACTGACTTGCGTAAGCATGCACTCCTGCTTCCACCGCTCTAAAATCATTTCCTGTAGCTAACACCACCGCATCGATTCCGTTCATGATGCCTTTGTTGTGCGTTACCGCTCGGTAAGGTTCTATTTCAGCAATATTGACTGCTGTCACAAACTTTTCAGCAAATTCACGAGGGTTGATGTTGGCATCTTCACTCATTTGGTCAACCGGACAAGAAACCTCAGCTCGTACCACACAATTGGGCACATAATTACTTAAAATACTCATGATTACCTGAATGTTTTTTTCAGTTTCGGTAAATGCTTCGTAATCGTGGGCTTCGTTTTCTAGTGTTTTAGCAAATTGTTCTAAGCAAGTGTTAATGAAATTGGCACCCATACTATCTTTTGTATTAAAAGTAGCATGCAATTGATAGTAGTTTGGTAATTCGTGGGTTTTGTTTTTTAATTGGATATCCAAAATACCACCACCACGTTTTTGCATGTTTTTGGTTGCGTTTTGGGTATCCGCAAAGAATTGAGGTTTAATCGTATTGAAAAAAGTTTCTAATTTTTCAAATGCTCCTTGGAACAAGAAATGCACTTGTCCTATTTTTTCGGTATTGATTACGGTTGCTTTAAAACCACCTCTTTCACCCCAAAATTTGGCTGCTTTAGAAGCCGCTGCCACAACCGAACTTTCTTCAATAGCCATAGGAACGGTATAGCTTTTCCCATTGATATTAAAATTAGGAGCTACCCCATAAGGCAAATAGAAATTGGTAATAGTGTTTTCAATAAATTCGTCGTGAAGCTTTTGTAGCGTTTCATTAGAATTCCAATATTGAGTAACAATTTGTTTGGCTTCTGTAGGATTTACAAAATAAGCATTTGCAATCCAGTCTATTTTTTCTTCTTTGGTAAGTTTAGAAAAACCTTTTATATGTTGCGTCATAAACGATCTCTTCTTTTAATGCCTACAAAGATACTAAACGGAAATTTTATGTACCGTTTTTATCCATTTTATTACGGTTTTTTCAAAATATTCTTTGTCGATAGGTTTTAGGATGAAATCATTCATACCAATGTCCAAACATTTTTCTTTTTCACCCGTAATAACTCCGGCTGTTAAAGCGATAATTACCACATCTTTATCTACTTTACGAATTAATTCTGTGGCTTCATAACCATTCATTACAGGCATTTGAATGTCCATTAATATAATTTCTGGTTTTGCATTTTTAAATACTTCTACAGCTTGAAGACCGTTTGAAGCTTCTGATATAACTGCATTTGGAAAAGCTCTAGTGACCAATGTTTTTGTCAACAACATATTGACTTTATTATCTTCAACAATTAGAATATTAATCTTGTTTTTATTGACTTCAACCAAATCGGAAGGAGTAATTTCATCTCCAACAAAAGGATTATTAATCTTATTTAAATAATTTTGAAGCACATTGATTTTCAAAGGTTTAATAATATTGTGAACATTCACAAAATCTTTGTTTGAAATAAAATCGGACGTAGAGTTTTGCATAATGATTAAATGTCTTTCCTGATTTTGACTCACTAATTCGATTATTTCTTGGGTAATTTTTCTATTTAGGAATTCATAATCAATAAGAATTAAGTCATATGCTGTAGCTTCTTTAATTTCAGAAACCAAGTTTTCTTTGGAAGAAAGGGTTAGACAAGGTAATTCGAGTGAGCGGAACATTCTTTCAATGACTTCACAAACCAAAGGATTATCTTCTACAACAATTGCTTTTCTAAACTTATTGTTGAGTAATATATTTTTGTTTTCACAAGTTTCCGTTTTTAAGACGATTTCAAAACTAAAACAACTTCCTTTTTTAACTTCACTGGATATTTCTAACTGACTATCCATCAATTTCAATAAACTATTGGTAATGGATAATCCTAATCCTGTTCCTCCAAAATTTCTGGTAGTAGAACTGTCTTCTTGAGAAAAAGCTTCTAATATTTTGCCTTTATTTTCTGGTTTTATACCAATACCAGTATCTTTTACTTCAAACTGTATTTTAGAACGTTGTTTGTCTACTTTAACAGCACTTATATTGAGTTCTATTTGTCCTTTTAATGTAAATTTTACCGCATTACTCAATAAATTTTGTAGAATTTGTTTCAGTCGCACCTCATCGGTCCAAATTGTACATTCAATATCTTCTTGGACATTTACAATCAATTCGATGTTTTTTTGGTGTGCGGTAAATTTCACCATATCAACAGATTGGTTTATGATACCATGCAGATTTGTTTTACTATTTTCTAAGGTTAATTTACCCGCCTCAATTTTCGATAAATCAAGAATATCATTCACAACATCGAGTAAAGATTCTGCGGATTGATTTACCGTTTGCAAATATTGTTTTTGAACTTCTGAAATACTTGTATTCAATAACAATTTACTAAAACCTATAATTCCGTTTAATGGAGTCCTAATTTCGTGACTCATATTGGCCAAGAATTCCGATTTCGCTTTATTTGAAGTTTCTGCTAATTCTCTTGCCAAAATAGCTTCTTCTGCTTTCTTTCTTTCGGTTATATCAATTAAAACACCTTCTAAATATTCCACAACACCATTTACTGTTACTGCTTCACCGTGCTCTTCTATCCAAATGATATTTCCATCTTTTTTAACTAATCTACTCGTTACTAAGAACGATTTTTTTTCTTCAATCGCTTTTCCAATTTCTACAATGGCTTTTTCTCTATCTTCTGGATGATATAGTTCATGCAATTTCACTTTTTCTGAAAAGAAATCTTCTTTAGAATAACCCGTTAGTTTTTCAAATTCGTCGTTCAAAAAGACTTTCGTTCGTTTTTCATCAAACTTTACCAAATAAACGCCACCTGGAATGTTATTTGCCAAAAGTTTGAATTTTTCTTCACTTTCTTGCAGGTCTTTTTTATTTTTAATTCTTATAATAGAAGTTGCTAAATTATTAGCTAAAGTTTCCAAAATAATAATTTCTTCTTTATCCCAAACTCTAACGGTTTTAAAATTATCAAATCCAATATAACCAATCAGTTTATCGATATGAAATACAGGAATTAATAATGCAGAAAGGATTCCCCTATCTTGTAATCTTTTTTTATGTACTAGATCTTCTACTTGATCTGTAATAATTTGATAGGATTTATTTTGAAATAATCTTTCAAATATTTTCGGATAATTTACTTCTTTTAAACCTTGAAAATGAGGATTATTAATATTCAATTGATTATCATTGGCAAACCATTCAAATTTTTGATTGACTACTTTTTCAACAGGATCATATTCATAATAGCAAACGCGATCGGAATGAATCGCTTTTGTAAAATCACCTAATGTTCTATCAAAAATTTTATCCAAGTCATCTTTTTGAATTAATTTATTGGTGTACTTTGATAGATGTGTTAAAATATTATTCTTGTAGATAATTTGCTCCTCCAGTTTCTTGGTACTCGTAATGTCTCGCATTACACAAGAAAAACCAATTAAATTATTATCATGATCTCTTTTAATCCTTACTTTTTGTGAAAACCAAACTATTTTTCCTGATTTAGCAATAACGGGTAAAACATAGGCTTCAAAATCATTTTGCTCATCGTTTTCTGGAACATAATATCGCAATGATTTTTCTTTCTCTTCTGGTGATAAGAAATTGGTAAAGTGGGTTCCAACAATTTCTTCTTTGCGATATCCTAAAATACGTAAAGTAGCATCGTTAATTAAGGTGATGATACCATTTTTACTTATATCATAAATAATATCAGGTGCATTTTGAATTAACGCTTGGTATTCATTTTCAGCAATAATTTTTTGTGTAATGTCGTGACCTGTTGCTATAAATAAATCATCCGAATATTTAAAATCGCTCCATTGTATAAATTTATATTCACCTGATCGGGTTTTTAATTTTCTAATATGTATGGCATTGGGCTGATATTTAAGATTATAATCAATTTTCTCAAATTCTTTATCTTCTGTTAAATTCCAAAAATTATAACCTAGCACTTCATCAGGTGCATATCCTAAAATCCCTACAATAGAGTCGCTACAAAAAGCCACACTCCCATATTTATTACAAGCAATAGTAATAGAGTTGGACTGATTGATTATATTATTGGTAAAAACTAATTTATCATGTGTATTTAAAAAATTAATTCTTCTATAAAAATTGATAATTGTAATTATAAAAGAAGCACTAACCAACTGAATATAAATCCCTTTATTTTCATTTTCTAAAATTAAAAAACAAACTACTAAAGAGATAATAATAATAGTGTAAATAATATAATTTCTGAACTTTTTAAAAACATTATATGAGAAAAATAACAGTAATAAAAATTCAGAAAAATTGACAAAATTTATTTCAGAGTAGCTTAAATTATTTAATACAACTAAGGTGATAATTATAAAAAAGAATCTAAAAATCCACTCCAAATTCTTTTTTATTTTTTGAATATAAGAAAACAGGTAAAGGAAAATGGCACAAAATCCTAAAATAATTTTTGTTATTACCTCATTCTCATTATAAATTTCAAATACAAAATATGCAATTTGAGTGGTTATAATAATGATACCAAAATATAAAAAATAATTTTTTAAATCGTATTGAAGTTCATTTTCAGAAATATTCTTGACAAAATCTTTATTGTATTTAGAAGAATCGCGAACTAAATAATTAAAGGCAAAAATTGTCAAGGAGCAGATTAACAAAATAAACCACCAAGTAGTATAAAAAGGGGTTTCGATAATAAAGGAATAATAGGTAATATTTCCTAAATCATTTCCTAAAGTATCTACTTCTTTAACATAAAATCTATAATTTCCAGGTGGTAAATTATAATAATTTATATCTTTATTTTTAGTAGGTTTTGTCCAAAAATCATTAAGCCCTTTCAGTTTATAGGAATAATAATTATTTTCTGCTAAGGAATTATTTATTTGGCCAATATGAAATGTGATGGAATTTTCTGCATGATTGAAACTATGATTTTCATCAGGTACATTGAAATACTTGTTGCTTTTCGACTCAACGTCGTAATCCTGATTGTTCACTAATAACTTTGTAATGAAAATGGGCGCCGATTTCTCGGAATTATGCTGTTTCTGATTTTTATAATAGTATTTGTATAGTCCTTTTACGGTTCCCAAATAAATATTTCCTTCTTCATCTACAAAATCAGCTTTAGTATTCGTTTCAATTCCATCAAACATATTACTAGAATTCAAACTTTCTATATTTACAATCCCTCCGTCTTTGCTAGAAGTGATGCGTTCCAATCCTAAATTAGAACCCACTAAAATATTATCTTTGATTCCTGTAAAAGTATAAATCAAAGTAGAGGAAAGACCTTCATTTGTACCAAATGATTTAATTTTATATTCTTTGTTTACAGAATATATTTTACTTTCTCCAGCATACCAAATGGTATTGTATTTGTCTCGAGCACTTAAAAAAAGTAACTTGTCCAAAATCTTTTTGGTAACTACAAATTGACCGTCTTTATTTTCTAAAGTATAAAGACCTAATCCAGTCGCAACTAACCATCTGTTTTCTTCAACTTGTTCAATATTATAAACATTTTGTACTTTACTGTTTTTAAAAAAACGAGCTTTTACTTGAAACTTAGCATCTAAAATAAGTAATCCATCACCCAATGTCCCTACCCAAAGTCGGTTCTGAGTATCTTTCTTTAAAGTGTTTACAGAAATTGATGGAAAAACATTCTTTAGCGAGTCTTTTCTATACGCATATAAGCCTTTTTCAGAACCAATAAGCAATTGATTTTCGTAAGGAATCATACAAGACACCCGTTTATCTAAAGGCAATTTTTGATCAAACTCTAAGTTAAAAAAATCTTTTCTATGAAAACTATTTAACCCATAATCTCTGCTAAATACAAAAAGATTGTTTTTATATTCTGAAATGGAAAAAATGGATTTGGTATTGAGCTCTGGAATATCACTGTATTTAACAAAAGTTTGATTACTAAACTGAATTACTCCTAAACTTATAGAAGCTAAAGACAAGCTACTATTTTCTACATAAATATCATTTATTTCTGTATGCGGAAACCCATTTCTAGTATCAATAATAACATAATTCCCACTTTTATAAATAACCCCTACTCCTTCAAATCCTCTTCCTGAAACCCAAATATTCCCAGAATCGGTTTTATAAATGTTATTAATATTTAAGGAAGTTCCTTTATAATCTTTTACAGTGGTAATTAATCGATTATAGATATATTTTTCTTTATTGAAGTGTAAAATGTATACCTGACCTTGATCATCTCCTACATAATGAAAGGTTTTTTTATTTTGAGTAATGCATATATTTTTATCGGCAAAATCAAGTAAAGTAAACGTATTGTTTGTGTATTGATACAGTCCTTTGTCTGTGGCAATCAATAAGCTATTATTATCTAAGTTTGTAACTCCATTTATAGTGTTTATGGCTTTACCTTCAATACTAAGTAAAGGAAGTATTTTGTTATTTTTTTCAATAGAATAAATTCTTTTTTTACTTACTCCATATACAGTTGTATCAATTTTGACAATTTTTTGAATCACATCTACTGTGTCATTTATCTTCTTATAGTCAATAATTTTGGTAAATTGCTGACCGTTAAAAACTAATAAACCTCTGTATTTAGTAAGTAAAAGTAATTCTCCTTTATGCTCTGCGATATCAGTAATAAAAAAATTCTCAATATCCTGATATTTATTGTAGTTAATGAAACTATTCCCGTCGTAACGAATTAAACCAGTTCCATTAGAACCATACCAAAGTAGCCCATTACTACTTTTAAAAATTTTATTTACTGAAGAAGATGGAAACCCCTTTTCCTGATTAATAACTTCAAAATTATATTGCTGACTATAGTTTTGATGACTTATCAGGAAGAAAAATGAAAATAAAATTAAATGGTAAAGTTTAATCATATTCAGTAAATAGCAGGTAGTTAAGCTCGTAAAAATACAAAAAAATTACATCTTTAGCAAAATAAGTTAAATTTGATGGTTATTTGATAAAAAATCCCTATTATTGGGGGTTTTTTAATAATTAAAACGATATGACAAGTAAGAAAATCACGTTGCTTATTTTATTAATCGCTTCGTATTCAATAGTTGCGCAACAAAAAATAACATTAGAAGAAATTTGGACTGGAGCTTTCAGAACAAAAGGCATGGATGAATTACATGCTCTTAAAAACACCAACCAGTATACGGTATTAGATTTTGACCGAGCTTCTCGAAGTATGCAAATTGATTTATATGATTTTGAAACTTTAGAAAAAGTAACCACTTTAATTAACACTAAAGATTTTCCTGAATTAGAAAGTATCGACAATTATGCATTCGATCAATCAGAAACTAAGATTTTATTAGCAACGCATTCATCTCCAATTTTTCGACACTCTTTTACAGCAGATTATTTTGTTTATGATACGAAAACAAAATCGCTATATAAGTTCACCAATAATGCCATTCAAGAGCCTACTTTTTCCTCAGATGGTTCTAAAATAGCCTATGCTTTTGAGAACAATCTATATGTTTATGACACTACTTCTAAAACCAACTTACAGATTACGCAAGATGGTCAAAAAAATAAAATCATAAATGGAATTACAGATTGGGTTTATGAAGAAGAATTTGCATTTGTAAAAGCCTTTGATTGGAACAAAACAGGTGATAAAATAGCGTATATCCGTTTTGACGAATCAGAAGTTCCTGAATTCTCTATGGATTTATACAACGAAGGACTTTACCCTTCACAATATGTTTTTAAATATCCGAAAGCTGGCGAAAAAAATGCTACGGTTTCTCTACATGTTTATGACTTAAAAACCAATACAAGTTCAAAAATTAACTTAGGAAATTATACCGATTTTTATATTCCAAGAATCCAATGGACTAATGAAGCTAACATTTTGAGTGCTCAAGTTATGAATCGCCATCAAAACAATTTAGATTTACATTTTATTGATGCTTCTTCTGGAAAAACAAACATCGTTCTTAATGAAAAAGATAAGGCTTATATCGATATAACAGATAATTTAACTTTTTTAAGTGACAATAGCTTTATTTGGACATCCGAAAAAGATGGATACAACCACATTTATCATTATGATAAAAATGGAAAATTATTAAATCAAGTTACCAAAGGAAATTGGGAAGTAACTGCCTATTATGGTTTTGATGAAAAAAATAAAACAATCTATTTTCAATCGGTAGAAAACGGTTCAATAAATAGAGATATCTATTCGATACATATTTCAGGAAAAAAGAAAAACAGACTAACGTCTAAAACAGGAACAAACGATGCTACGTTCAGTCCTAATTTCCAACTTTTCATCAACACCTATTCTAGTGCTACTCACGCTCCTTTGTACACTTTAAATGACTCTAAAACAGGTAAAGAATTAAAAGTAATTCAATCCAATGAAGCCTTAGAAAGTAAAGTAGCTCAATATAATATTGCTCCTAAAACGTTTTTTACTTTAACTACAGAAAAAGGACACACATTAAATGCTTGGTCTATTAAGCCAAAAGATTTTGATGCTTCTAAAAAATATCCTGTATTAATGTACCAATATTCTGGTCCAGGATCTCAGCAAGTAGCAAACCAATGGAATTCTAGTAATGATTATTGGTACTATATGCTGGCTCAAAAAGGATATATTGTAATTTGTGTAGACGGAAGAGGAACGGGTTTTAAGGGTGCTGAATTTAAAAAATGCACCTATAAAGAATTAGGAAAATACGAAGTAGAAGATCAAATTAATGCCGCAAAAGTGATTGCCAAATACGAATATGTAGATGCTTCCAGAATTGGAATTTGGGGTTGGAGTTATGGCGGTTTTATGAGTAGCAATTGTATTCTAAAAGGGAATGATGTATTCAAAACAGCTATCGCAGTTGCTCCTGTAACAAGTTGGAGATATTATGATTCTATTTACACGGAAAGATACATGCAAACGCCACAAGAAAACGCGAGTGGTTATGATGACAATTCACCTATCAATCATGTAAACAAATTAAAAGGAAACTATTTACTTGTACATGGTACAGCAGATGACAATGTACATGTTCAAAATACAATGAAAATGATTGAAGCTTTAGTACAAGCCAACAAACAGTTTGACTGGGCCATTTATCCAGATAAAAACCATGGGATTTATGGTGGTAAAACCCGACTTCAATTGTATACCAAAATGACAAATTTTATCATAAACAATTTATAAAAGAGGCGTTGACTAGCCTTCATAATCTTTAATTTTTTACATATGGATTTTTCATTAGGACTAATAATTTTTGGATGGATTTTTTGCTTGATATGGATACCTATGGTAATCAAAGCAAATATTAAAATACATCCAAGAGCACTCTTTGTTTGCTTTTTTGCAGAAATGTGGGAACGTTTTTCCTATTATGGAATGAGAGCTTTACTTACCTTGTATATGGTTAAAGTTGTTTTCCAACAAATAGCTAGTGGTGAGGCAGATGTAAAATCTCTTGCAATTTATGGAACATATACTGCTTCTATCTATCTTGGGCCTATTATTGGAGGAATGATGGCAGATAAATTTTTAGGCTTTAGAAAATCTATTTTATTAGGTGGAATTTTAATTAGCATCGGTCATATTGTGCTAGCTGCTCAAGGTTTGGTAGCAGAAACTAATGAATTTTTCTTCTTTATTGCACTTTCATTCATAGTAGTAGGTACTGGTTATTTTAAACCAAATATTTCAAGTTTCTTAGGTAAATTTTATGAACAAGATGACCCAAGAAAAGACCCAGCTTACAATATTTTTTATATGGGCATTAATGTAGGAGCATTTTTATCAGCTCTTACATGTGGGTATTTAGGAGAAAGTGTTGGATGGCATTGGGGTTTTGGTTTAGCAGGTATAGGCATGTTTATTGGATTGATTGTTTTTTGGAAAAACCTTAAACATTTTGAAGGAAAAGGACTTGTTCCTGATGATAAATTTGACACTCAAAGTGTTTTTGCAGGTTTGAGTGCAAATAAATTAATAATACTACTAAGCTTCATTGCAGTGCCTTTATGGGCAATTTTATTCAGTTATGATAATGTATTTAAATTTGGTTTAACAGGAATTACGATTGTTGTTTTAGTTTATTTAATTTATCTTAGTACACAATACGAAAACGGATCTAGACTACTCGTCGTTTTAATATTATTTATATTCCATGCCATGTTTTGGGCTTTATTTGAGCAAGCTGGAGGTTCATTAACACTAATTACTGATAGATTTGTTGATAGATTTATCGGTAGTTCAGAAATTCCCGCATCGCAATTTCAAGCTTTAAATGCATTGTTTATTGTAATTTTCGCACCCATTTTTGCTTGGTTTTGGATGAAACTAAATAAGCTAAAAATGGAACCTAGCACACCATTAAAATTCGTTTATTCTTTGGTTCTTTTAGCTATGGGATTTTTAATTATTGTATTGGGAGCAAAATCAGCAATGGCATCAGGTGATAAAATTGTTATTTGGGTAATTATATTTATGTATCTTTTTCATACTTTGGGAGAGCTATGTTTATCACCAGTGGGATTGTCAATGATAACAAAATTATCACCATCTCATATAGTAGGTTTTACAATGGGAGTTTGGTTTTTATCTTATTCTGTAGGTAATAAAGTAGCCACAGAAATTGGAAAATTAATAAGTGTTGGGGAAGTTGCGGAAAATGCTTCAATGGCAGAACAAATAAATCCTTATGTAGATGTTTATCTTCAATGGGGTGTATATGTAGTTTTAGGCTGCGCAGTAATTTTACTACTACTGGTTCCATTACTTAAAAAACTTATGAAAGGAATACATTAAAAAGTAATAAATTAAATCTAACTTACAATTATAACTTATGAGTCAAAATTCAACCGATCAATTTTTTAAAAACAATGTCCTAGGGCATCCAGCAGGCCTTTTTGTATTATTCTTTACAGAAATGTGGGAACGCTTTTCTTATTATGGAATGCGTGCATTATTAGTACTCTTTTTAACCTCTTCTTTTGCAAAAGGAGGATGGGAATGGAGTGTAGAAGATGCTTTAGCTCTTTATGGTACCTATACTATGTCAGTATATTTCACTCCTGTTGTAGGTGGATTTTTAGCTGATAAATATTTAGGATACAGATGGGCAGTGGTTTTAGGAGCTTTAGCAATGACTTTAGGTCATGCATCAATGGCTGTTGAAACCCCAATGTTTTTATATATTGGAATTGGTTGTTTGATAATAGGTAATGGTCTCTTCAAACCTAATATGACATCGATAATTTCAAATGCTTATGCAAATCATCCTGAGAAAAAAGATGGTGCTTATTCTTTATATTACATGGGAGTAAATGCAGGTGCATTTCTTGGAATTATGCTATGTGGTTATATTGGAGAAAAAATATCTTGGAGTTGGGGGTTTGGACTTGCTGGAATTTTTATGCTTTTAGGAATGTTGCAATTCTATTTTACTCAAAATATTTTTGGTGAAATTGGTTTAAAACCTACAGCAGAATCGAAAAAATTAGCTCAAGAAAAAGCCGCTCAAGAATCAACTCCGGCAAATGTAATTAGAGATCGAATTATTGCTGTTGTAATATTTTCTATTTTCACTGTTTTCTTTTGGGCTGCTTTTGAACAAGCTGGAGGATCAATGACCATTTTTGCAGAAAAATTTACTCAAAGAGAATTATTTGGAAATGCGGCTTCAACATTTAAAATAGTAGACGCTGTTTTAACAATTATTCCTCTAATAATTATAACTTATGTTTTAATAAAACTTTTCAAACAAACCTTCAAAAAATATGCAATAGGAAATATTATTCTTTCTTTGAGTTTTATTATTATATGGGGAATTGTACTTTGGAAAGTTGGAAGAGAATTTTCTGCAACTGGGACTGAGGTTCCTGCAACATGGTTTGGTATTTTAAATTCCTTATTTATTGTTTGTTTTGCTCCAGTATTTTCAAAGTGGTGGGAAAGTAAATATAATTTATCAGGACCAATGAAATTTGGGCTCGGGTTAACATTACTAGGGTTAGGTTTTGGTTTTTTAGCATATGGAAGTATCGATATTGTATCTGGTGAAGAAGTAGTAAGAGTTAGTATGTTTTGGTTAATCGCTGCCTATTTATTTCACACTTTAGGAGAGTTATGTATATCCCCTGTAGGACTTTCTTATGTTAGTAAACTAGTTCCTGCAACATGGATTGGAATTATGTTTGGAGTCTATTATCTATTCATAGGAATGGGTAACAAATTAGCTGGTTCGATGGGTGGAATGATTGAGGAAATAACTGAAAAATACAGTCTATCAACTTTCTTTTTAATATTTACTATTGTTCCAATTACAGCTGGTGTAATAATGGTAGTTCTGTCTCCAGTCATGAAAAAATTAATGCACGGTGTAAGATAACCAACATTTTTTGGCATCTTTTTTGTCTAAATTTGTATAAAAATATCAAAATGAAAAAAATAGCTTTATTACTAATAGTAATCCTATTTAGCTTTACTGCAAATGCACAAGAATTAACTTGGCATACCGATATGGCTAAAGCTTCAGAATTATCTATCAAGGAAAAAAAACCAATGTTACTGTTTTTCACGGGTTCTGACTGGTGTGGTTGGTGCATTCGTTTACAAAAGGAAGTTTTACAAACACCTGAATTTGAAAAATGGGCGAAAGAAAACGTAGTTCTTGTAGAATTGGATTTCCCAAGAAGAACACCACAAGACGAAACTATAAAAGCTCAGAATTATCAAATGCAAAACATGTTTCAAGTAAGAGGATATCCTACTATATGGTTTGTATCTCCTGAAAAAACAGACGAAGGAAAAATGAACTTAAAAGGCTTAGGAAGTACTGGCTATGTAGCTGGCGGACCAACAAAATGGTTAGATGGCGCTTCAAAAATTGTAGCCAATAAATAAAAATTATTTCAATCTATAATATCCCTTTTCAGCTGTTGCATGAAAAGGGATATTTTTTTGTCTACACGTTGTTTTCCATTGGTCCACCAAATAAAAAGAATTACTATTATCAGCAATTATTTCTTTTGGCTGAACCATTTCTATCAAGCGCACTAAATTTATTTTTGGATTTTGGATAAGCACCACATAATCTGCTTTTAAATTGAACTCAAAAACGCCCATTTGATCCACAATTAAAATTCGATTATTATGATAACTCATTACATTTTGCAGTGCATTTATTTGATAACGATTTGTATGCAATCCTCTTTTATAATTCTTTATAGTTTCTTCATTGAAAACCGAATCATGACTAAAAAACTGAACTTGATTTCCTTTTTTAGCGCTTAAAAGTGTTTTTTTACTATTAAAAACTATCAATTCATCTGTACTTTGTTTTGTCCATTCAATATAAATTATGCCAATTTGAAATAGTAACAACGCAATAGCCGTGTTTCAAAAGGCAAACCATTTTAATTTATAACACCAATATATAAAGAAAAGAATAATCAAATAAGACAATATTACCATTTCGCTAGTAAAAGAAATATTTTTTATAACACCACTATCAAAAGTTGCTATAACTGCTATAAATTGATTCATAGTACTAATTAAAAAAGAGATCATAGTGCCTAGTAAAAACGCTATGGGTTTAAAAATAAAATTAAACAATAAAGTGAGACTGCCAAGAATCAAAACCAAACTAGCTAAAGGAATTACAACTATATTTGCCAACAAAAAAAGTAATGGCAATTGATGAAAATAATATAATGTTAAAGGCAGCACTCCAATTTGAGCCGCTAAAGAAACTAGAACAATATCTATAAAATAAACACCTATTTTATGTTTTGTAAAATAGCATTTTTCATAAAAGGGTTGGAACAGTAAAATAGATATAACTGCTGCATAACTTAATTGAAAACCAATATCAAATATATAATTAGGATTAAAAAGCAGCAAAAGTAAAGCAGAAACTGCTACCGCATTAAAAACATGATTTTGCCGATTATAAAAAGTACCTAAACTAACAAAACTAAAAAGCGTTACTGCTCTAGTTACAGATGCTGGCAATCCAGTTAATAAAGCAAAAAGCCACAAAAGACCTAAAATTAAAAACAGTCGTAGAATACTTCCATATTTGCTCTTTTCAAGTGGTTTTAAAAGCAATGAAAAAAAGAAATACAATATCCCTATATGCAAACCAGAAATTGCTAAAATGTGTATAACACCTGTCTTAGTATAATTCGCTATTGTTTCTTCATCAATTACATGACGTTGCCCAAATAATAGGGCTTCTAAAACACTTTTCGTTTTCCTATCAAATTGGTGTTCATCAAAAGAAGCGATTAGTTTTTCTCTTACATTTTGTATATAATAATTCGCATTTTTATGGATTCTAGTAGTAATAATGCTTCCTTTTCTGCAAAATATTTGATGAGAAATATTCAATTTTTGCAGATATTCACTATAATCAAATTGATACGGATTTGTAGCTTTAAAAGTGGGAAGTAATTTTCCTAATATTATAATTTCCTGACCTGATTTTAAATTCGCATCGCCCTTTTCACTGTAAACTAAAATTTTACCAAAACAGTTTGTATTATTAAATTGGGACAACGAAACAATATATTTACAAAAGTTTTCACTTGGTTTTAAAACGGAAACAATAGTTCCTTTCACAGCAGTATCATTAGTGTTTACCAGAAAATGTGAATAATGGTTTTTGTAATGGCTATCAGTATGCCAATAATGGGCTTCACTTCCCAAGCAAAAAAATAAAAAATAGACTGCAATTCCAAAATAAACATCCTGAAACCATTTTTTCTTAGCTCTTAAATAAGTTACACTACTTATTAAAAAAGCAACACTAATCGCTAGGTTAAGATAGCTTATATTGGGTTCAAAAAAAGAATTAAAGACTATCCCAAGTATAAATGAAGCTGTAAGGGTTATTATGGGAAACTTAAAAAACTTCATATTGGAATTTTAAATAGAAATTAGTATTCTAAAACTCTATTTATTTGTGCAAATGTCTTCCCGTAATAGGCATCAGATGTAGAAGAAACAATTACTCCTTTTTGTGTAGACGAATGAATAAATTTAATTTCGTTTGGTAGAACTTCAACAATGATTCCTACATGATTTATAACCGACTTTCCATTGGTTTTAAAAAAAATTAAATCGCCAGGCTGTGCCTCTTTTGTACTCATCATCTCCCCTTCTTTTGCCATATCTATCGATGTTCGAGGTAGTTTTATATCATAATTCCCAAAAGTACTAAAAACCAAACCGGAACAGTCCATTCCCATTCTAGTGGTTCCTCCAGTTTTATAAGATACTCCTAAATTTCGAAGTGCATCGTCTACTATTTGATTGGCTATTGCATTTTCACTTTTAGATACTCTAACATAAGTTGTCTTATCATATTCATTAGTAGTTTCCGAATCATAAGAAGTATTTGCAGCTACTCTATTAGTTACTTTCTTTTCTTTAGTATATGAATAAACCCCCTTTTCAACAGCTTCTTCTTTAGAAGTGATGATGTTAGATTGGGTTTTACAACTTACGATAGTAATAGCGAGAAATAATAAATAAGTAATTCTTTTCAAAATGTATTTTTTTGCTAAAATAAATATTATTTTTTTATAGAAGATACAATTAAGTGAGCTGTTTTTTCACTTGCTCCTACGCCACCTAATTTTTCTTCTAAAATGTTATAATTTTCAATCATTTTGGCTCTCTCAGTTCCCTGCAAAATTTTATTTAATTCCGTTTTAAGTTGGCGCGAATTAAAGTCGTCTTGAATTAACTCTTTCACTACTTCTTTATCCATAATTAAGTTTACCAATGAGATATATTTCAAAGTAATAATCCGTTTGGCAATTTGATACGAAACCCAACTCCCCTTATAACATACTACTTCAGGCACTTTAAACAATGCCGTTTCTAGAGTAGCCGTCCCAGAAGTAACCAAAGCAGCTTGAGCAACTTCTAATAAATCATAGGTTCTATTTGAAATAAAATGTACGTTCTCTTTTTTCAGAAAAGGCTCATAAAATGAAAAATCTTGACTTGGCGCTCCAGCAATAACAAATTGGTAATCCTGGAAATCCTTCACAATTGACAACATGCCTGAAAGCATTTTAGTAATTTCTTGTTTTCTACTTCCTGGTAAAAGCGCTATAATAGGCTTCTCAGTTAATTTATTTTCAAGTATAAAAGTCGCTCGATCCACTTTTTTCCTATTATTAATGGCATCAATTAACGGATGGCCCACAAATGACACAAGAAAATGATGTTTTTCTTCATAGAAATCTTTTTCGAAAGGTAAAATAACATACATATAATCTACATCTCTCTTAATTGCTTTAATTCTATTTTCTTTCCAAGCCCAAATTTGAGGAGAGATATAATAATGCGTCGGAATATTTCTTTCTTTTGCCCAAGTAGCAATACGCATATTAAACCCAGGATAGTCAATGAAAATTATAACATCGGGTTGAAAAGCTTGGATATCAGATTTACAAAATTTAATATTATTCAAAATGGTTTTTAAATTTAAAACCACTTCTAAAAATCCCATAAATGCCAAATCTCGATAATGCTTTACAAGAGTTCCTCCTGCATTTTGCATTAAATCGCCTCCCCAAAACCGAATACTCGCATTGGGGTCTTCTTTATAAATAGCTTTCATAAGATTAGAGCCATGCAAATCTCCAGAAGCCTCACCAGCAATTATATAATATTTCATTTACATCGAATTAATAATATATTATTTTATCAATTTATAGAATTGCACCTTAAAAATTGTACAAACTACAGTCAACTAAATGTTCATCAGAATAGGTTAATATCCATATTTTACTATAAACATCTTCTGTTAACTCTTTAAATTTATCTTTTCCAATTAATTGATTTACCAAGACTGGAATACTATTTGAATGTCCTACTACTATTGCGGTTTCCCCTTTTACTTTCGACCATAAATAAGTAGAAAAATTGGGGTCTTTTGGATTGTACATTTCAACAGTAATGCTTTTACTTGCTGCAACTGGTGCAACAGTTTTTTTTGTTCGTATGTATGGTGACGAAAAAATTTGATTAACATCGATGTCAGATAATAAAAAACGAAGTCGTTCTGCTCGTTGTTTTCCTTCAACTGTTAGTTCAGGATCTTTAGAGCCGTCTAGCATTTTTTCAGCATGACGCACTAGAATAATTTTAGTGACTACAGGATCCTGATTGATCTTTTGTGCCATCAAAGTAGAACCAAAAAATAAAAACAAGAGTACTACTATTCTTTTTTTCATATTATAAAAATAAGGTTATTATTACTAAAAGAAACATTGCTAAAATTATACCTCTAGCTATAAAATCTTTATTTTTTTTCAATAAAATAAAAAACAAAACCAGGTTAGGTACACTTCCTAATGCAATAACTTTGCCAATCATTCCAGCCTGTCTCATGATTCTAAAACCTTCTACAAACCCTTGTTTTGTAAAAAACTGAAGGGCAAAAAATGTTCCGATAAGAGCTCCTAAAAGTCCTATGAACAAACCTAATAAAATGTCTTTTTTTGATGTCATAATTTCCATGAGTTTAAAGTACTTATTGCATGATGAGCGGTTAAATCAAACTGCACAGGCACTACCGAAATATAGTTTTGTCTTAACGCCCATTCATCTGTATCTTCTCCCAAATCTTTGTTTACAAATTCACCAGTTAACCAAAAATATTCTTTTCCTTGAGGATTGGTTCTTTTGTCAAATTCTTCCACCCACATCGCTTTCGCTTGACGACATATTTTAACACCCTGTATTTCACTCGCATCCACTTTAGGAAAGTTAACATTTAAAACAACTCCCTCAGGCAAACCATTTTTTAAAACAGCCGAAACAATAGATTTTACATACGATCTCAAAGGCTCAAAATTAGTATTCCAACTATAATCTAAATGTGAAAAGCCTATTGCCGGAATTCCTTCTATTCCTGCCTCAACAGCAGCACTCATCGTTCCAGAATAAATTACATTAATGGAAGAATTGGAACCATGATTTACCCCAGAAACACACAAATCTGGTTTGCGCTTTAAAATTTCATGAACTGCCATTTTTACACAATCCACAGGAGTACCAGAACAACTGTATTCATGCTCAATTTCAGCATCTAAATTAACCTTGTCTAAATGCAAAGTGTTATTGATAGTAATCGCATGACCCATAGCACTTTGAGGACTATCTGGAGCTACCACAATAACCTCTCCAATCTCTTTCATAACACTTATTAGAAAACGGATTCCAGGTGCTACAATACTATCATCATTGGTCACTAAAATAAGGGGTTTTTTCATGTTTAATTTTTTGCTAAAATAAATAATTTAAATGGAACCAAATATCAACCCACTTAAATTTAAAAAATTTAGTTAAAGTGAAAAAAATGTGTTAAATTGCGATGTAATGGCATGATTTTTTATGTACATTAGTAGAAATTTTTATTGATGACCCAAATTGTTGATTTTATGAGAAGAAATTATAAGGTTATTTTGTTGATAACTGCCTTATCCGCAGTTTTATGGAGTTTTATACCTACTAAGAAAACAGAAGATCCCGAGAAAGACAAACTGCTCTTGGAACTATTGACCTACGTGCTTGAAAAGGGACATTACAGCCCTGTTGAGATTAATGACTCTTTTTCAAGAGAAGTGTATGATAAATATATCACTGGAATCGATCCTACAAAAAGATTCTTTTTAGCTTCAGATATTAAAGAATTTGATCAATACAAGCAAGTAATAGACGACATGATTAAAACGAAAGACCTTTCTTTCTTTTATTTAACAAATGCTCGTCTTTTGAAAAGAATTTCAGAATCAAAATCTATTTACAAAACGTTATTAGCAAAACCCTTTGATTTTTCAACTGAAGAATTTATTGATACAGATTATGAAAATCAATCCTATGCTAAAAATGATAAAGATTTAAAAGAAAGATGGCGTAAGCAATTAAAATTGTCTTTGTTATCTACTATTACTGACAAACAAAAATTAGAACACAATAAAAAAGAAAAAGATCCTAACTACAAAGAAAAGAAATTTGAAGAAATTGAAAAAGAAGCACGTGAAAGCTCATTAAAATCTTTAAATGAATATTTTGATTTTGTAGAAAATGAACTAGACAGTAATGACTGGTATTCTATTTTTATCAATTCTGTTGTAGAACAATTTGACCCTCATACTTTTTATTTTTCTCCTGAAGAAAAAGATAAATTCGACATTAGCATGAGTGGAAAATTTGAAGGAATTGGAGCTCGTTTACAAAAGAAAGACAATGTAGTTGAAGTTTCTGAGTTAATTTCAGGTGGGCCTGCTTGGCGTTCTAAAGAATTAGAGGCTGGTGATATCATTCTTAAAGTAGCGCAAGGCAAAGAAGAGCCTCTTGATATTGCAGGTATGCGTCTTGATGATGTGGTTAAAAAAATCAAAGGTGCTAAAGGAACAGAAGTGCGTCTTACTGTTAAAAAAGTAGATGGTTCTATTGAAGTAATTTCAATTATTAGAGATGAAGTTGAAACGGAAGAAACTTTTGCCAAATCTTCAGTTGTTGAAAAGAATGGAATGAAGTACGGAGTGATTTACTTGCCTAAATTCTATATTAGTTTTGACAACAAAGACAACCGAGATGCCTTTAAAGATGTTGCTATAGAAATAGAACGCCTAAAAGAACAAAATGTTCAAGGAATTGTAATGGACTTAAGAGGTAACGGTGGTGGATCATTAGAAACTGTAGTTAACATGACGGGATTGTTTATTGAACAAGGTCCTGTTGTACAGGTAAAGTCTTCCGATAGAAAAAAAGATATTCTTTCCGACAAAGATCCAGCAGTTCAATGGACAGGCCCTCTAGTAGTTATGGTTGATAATTTTTCTGCTTCTGCTTCTGAAATTTTTGCAGCTGCAATTCAAGATTACAAAAGAGGAATTATCATTGGTAGTAAACACACTTATGGAAAAGGAACCGTTCAAAACATAATCGATTTAAATCAATTTGTTAGAAGTAATTCTTTTGGAGATTTAGGAGCATTGAAAACTACTACTCAAAAATTCTATAGAATTAATGGAGGTTCTACTCAAAGAGAAGGTGTTTTAAGTGACATTGTACTTCCAGATCGATTTGCTTATTTAGATATGGGTGAACGTGACGAAAAAAATGCTTTACAATGGGATAAAATTGATGCGGCAGATTACAACCCAATCTTTTCTGGATTTGAATCTATTATCGCAAACAGTAATAAAAGAATTGCTGATAACCAATATTTCAAATTAATTGATGAAAATGCAAAGTGGATTTTTGAAAGAAAAGATGACAATACCTACAATTTAAGTATTGACAAGTTCAAAGAAAAAATGGAATTAGTGGATTTAAAATTGAAAAAATTTAAATCGCTATCAGATTATAAAAACAACCTAACTTTTACTTCTTTACCAAACGAGTTGGCTTTATTTAAATCAGATCCAGTTCTGAAAGAAAAAAGAAGCCGTTGGCATGAAGATTTAGGAAAAGACATTTATATCGATGAAGCTTTAAATGTATTAAGTGACCTTGACCAAATTGGTTTGCGAAGTGTTGTTTATACCAAAAACAGAAAAGGAAAACTTGACAAAATAGATTAATAAAAAATAAAAAAAGGGTTCAAAATGCACTGCCCCCAAAAAGTTAGACACTATTTGGGGGTATTTTTATGGAAAGAAAAGTCAAGTACGATTATGCATTTAAATTAGAATGCGTAAGATTAGTTTTAGAAAA
>NZ_VDCZ01000014.1 GCF_006491645.1 Flavobacterium profundi | reverse complement strand
AACAACGAAAGAATTAAATCAAATCTAAACAAAATGAGCCCGATAAAATATCGAGCTCATTATTATCAAAATTAAGTTTAAATTTGTCTAACTTTTTGGGTGCAGTCTAATTTGAGACCTTTTTTGTTTATATGATTTTTTTAATGACCCTTAATTTATGCGTGTGTCTATTGGTTTCAGCATTGTAAATTCCTAAGTGGTCCAGTCTGTCAATTCTTACTTTTCCTGATGCATGTATGATATAATTGTCATCCATCATGATGCCTACATGGATAATATTTCCTTCCTCATTATCAAAAAAAGCTAAATCTCCAGGTTCACTTTCCTCAATGAAACTTAATGCTTCCCCTTGAGTGGCTTGTTCAGATGCATCTCTTAATATTTTGTACCCATTTAATTTATAAACCATTTGAGTAAAACCAGAGCAGTCAATACCAAAAGGTGTTTTTCCGCCCCATAAATAAGGAGCGTTTAAATACATGAAAGCAGTCTTTACTAAATTCGATTTGTCTTTAATGCCACAAATTTTTATTCCTTCAAAAGAATAATTTTCAGTATTAATTTGTTCGTTGTCTAGAAAAGAAAGACAGCTACCTAAAGGTATTGGAATTAATTGATTTTTTGGAGTAGAAATGTATTCTATTAAATCTCCATTTAAAACCATTGGAGATTGTTCAATAGAATGAAACTGTTTTTCAGAAATAGTTTGAAATTGTTTGTTGTCAATCCAGCCTATATAGTTGTCAAAAGCAGTCTCTATTTTCACCCATTTATCTAATTGCTCAATAATTGTAAAATGGTCTCCAAAAAGGAGTTGAGAAACCTGTTCGCTTCTGTCTGAGGGTTCTAATCGAAGAGGGATAATAGCTAGATTACAAATTCCAAACATTGATTTGCTAGTAAAATGAAATAAATTATGAGTTAGACAAATCTACAATTCCTAACTCATAATTCATAATTTAAATTTAAGCTCTTTCAATTACAATAGCAGAAGCACCACCACCACCATTACAAATTGCAGCAGCACCTAATTTTCCATTGTTTTGTTCTAATACATTGATTAAAGTAACAATGATTCGAGCTCCTGAACATCCTAAAGGATGACCTAAAGATACTGCTCCACCGTTAACATTTATTTTATCTTCTTTTAAGCCTAAAATTTTAGCATTGGCTAAACCAACTACTGAAAAGGCTTCATTAAATTCAAAATAATCAATCGCGTCAATAGTTACACCAGCTTTGTCTAAAGCAATAGGAAGCGCTTTTGCAGGAGCAGTAGTAAACCATTTTGGTTCTTGTGCAGCATCTGCATACGATTTAATGTAAGCAAGAGGTTTTAATCCTAAAGCATTCGCTTTTTCTTCACTCATTAATATTAATGCAGCAGCTCCATCGTTAATAGTTGATGCATTAGCAGCTGTAACAGTTCCTTCTTTTGTGAAAACCGCTGATAAACTAGGGATTTTATCTAATTTTACATTGGTATATTCTTCGTCTTTTGAAACAATTATAGCATCGCCACGTCTTTGAGGTACTTCAACAGGAACAATTTCAGTATTAAATTTACCAGCATCCCAAGCAGCTGCAGAACGTTGGTAGGATTGAATAGCAAACTGATCTTGCGCTTCTCTAGAAATATTATGTTCCGTAGCGCATAAATCGGCACATACACCCATCACATTATTATCATAAGCATCGGTAAGACCGTCTTTTTGCATGCCGTCTACTAAGGTTGTAGGGCCAAATTTCACACCGTTTCTCATGTGTACATAATGCGGAATTAAACTCATGTTTTCCATTCCACCTGCAACAACTACTTCAGCATCTCCACACATTATCGCTTGCGCACCTTGCATCACTGCTTTCATGCCACTAGCACAAACTTTATTAACCGTTGTACAAGGAACAGTATCTGGAATTCCAGCATAAATGGCAGCTTGTCTAGCAGGAGCTTGTCCATTTCCAGCCTGAACCACATTTCCCATTAATACTTCATCCACTTCTTTTGGGTCTAGATTAATTTTATTTAAAGCTCCTTTTATTGCAGTTGCTCCTAACTTTGTAGCTGGTACAGAAGATAAGGCACCCATAAAGCTACCAATAGGGGTTCTTACTGCAGCAACTATAACAACTTTTTTCATGATATGACTTTTTTAATTGAATTGCGAATTTACTATTTTTATTGATAAAAATTGCATTTTTTATAATTTTGAGTAGTAAAAAAATGAGCTTTACAAAGAATATGAAACTAGTTTGAAAAAATATTTTTTTTGTATCTATTTGAATTTTAGTAGTTTTAAAAAAAAATAAAAAAAAACACAAAAAAAAACTGAATAAATGTTGTAAATTAAGATAGGAAGGTATACATTTGCAACCGCAAAAAAGGTCAGTTCTTTGTAAGATTATTGGAGAGGTGCCGGAGTGGTAACGGAGCAGATTGCTAATCTGTCATCGGGTAACCGATGCCAGGGTTCGAGTCCCTGTCTCTCCGCTTTTTTTGTTTTCGGGGTGTAGCGTAGCCCGGTTATCGCGCCTGCTTTGGGAGCAGGAGGTCGCAGGTTCGAATCCTGCCACCCCGACTAAAAAAATAATGGTCTCGTAGCTCAGCTGGATAGAGCAACTGCCTTCTAAGCAGTAGGTCTCAGGTTCGAATCCTGACGGGATCACAAAAAAGCCTAGCAATCGCTAGGCTTTTTTGTTTGTATATAATTTGAATTTCTTTACTCAATACACTCTAGATTTTCAATAAAATAAAGACTGGGTTTAACTCTTTCATTTAAAATTTCCGATTGCAATTCATCTGAAATAATATAATCTTTAGATTCACCTGCATAATGCACTCTCATCACGGTTATCCTTGATTTTTTTAAGGACTCGTAATTGGTTTTGGTAAATAAGAAATAAGCATTAAGTATTCGAATATTGCTTTTTTCAGAATCAATATAAGTTAAATTAGAACAAACATCTTCTACAGCACTAATCAAACTAATGATTTTTCCGTCTTCTAATTGAAGAATAACTTTTGATTTGTTGTTAAAGCATCTAACGGGAATGAAATCCTGACTTTTTTGAATTTGTTGAAATTCTAAAGTAGGTATGCCGTTGTTATTGATTAATTTAAATTGAATAAATTCTTTGGAGTTACCAAAGACTTTCTCGTACATCAATTTTCCGTTGGTTGCTTTAATGTAGGTTGAATCTGTTTTTTCTTCAAAATCATAAATACAATCTTTTTTTTGACTGAAATGGAGTAGTGGTAAACATAAAAAAATATAAAGAATTCTTTTCATTGGTATTAAATTTTTGAACAAAGCAAAACTATTTTATTATTTTGAATATCGGTAGTAAAAAAAGCAAAAACTGAACCACCTTCTTTAATTTTATGTTTTTTTCTTATTTCATCTACTTTTATAGGAAAATTTCGAGTAGTAATATTCATTTTTTTATCCTGAAGATGGGTTTTAATTTCTTTTTTTTGAAATGGAATTATAGAATCGATTTGAAATGATCTGCCTGGAAATTCTTTAACAAAATCCGATGTATACAGATGCGAATGTGGGTGTAATTTATCGATTTCAAATAGTTGTGAAACAGCATTAAAGTTTCCTGATTTTAAAATAGCTACATTAGGCTCATATAAGTATTTTTTTGGAAGGGAATATGTTGCTTGGTAAGTTTCATTTAAAGAAGTTGTAACAATATTGATATCGTTTTTTTCGATATTTACTGCGTTAATATGGATTGCTCCAGTGTACTCTTTTTCAATTTCCCAAAGCAATTCTTTCACTTCATTTTCAAGTGCTATGATATGTATTTTTTTTACGAAATCTAATTCCGTTAAAGCAGAGTGAATGTCTAATAAAGGTGCGGTTTTGATTAAAATGTGATTGGAATAATTAAAATATTTGGGCAACAATACAGGAACATTGGGTTCGCAATCGTTTAATAAAAAAACTTTTCCTTTGGAATCATTTCTTCGAGAAGGATCTATGTATATCCAACTGAATTTACGGTCTAATTTTTCTAAAATGACGCTACTTTCGCCAATTTGACACGTACAATTTTCGATTTGTAATTGCTTGAAATTATGGCTTACAATTTGAGATAATTCAGTATTGATTTCGCAATGAATTACTTCTGTAAAAACTTTGGAAAAATAAAAATCATCTACTCCAAATCCTCCAGATAAATCGATTAAACTTTCTCCAGAAATAAGCGAGGCTTTATATGCAGCTGTTTTTTCGGAAGAAGTTTGTTCAATTGAAACTTTGGAAGGATATAGGATTTTTGCAGTAGCAAACCAAGTTGGTAACTTGAATTTCGCTTTCTGTTTGGCTACAATTTGATTTATGATTCGAATGTAATCAATATCAAAATTGTTTTTTTGTAACGCTAACTGATTGGTATCGCTATCTAAATTAGTATTGATAAAATTTTGAATATCTTCTTTTAATAAGATTTCTAAAGGATCATTCATTAAATATCTTTCGTTAAGGCTTTGATGATTCTATTGTCTGGTAAAAATTCTTTTCCAATTACTTTTAAAGCGGTATAAGTAGGCACTGCGATTATCATTCCGGTAATACCAAATAAAATTCCTGCACAAATGATGACTAAGAAAATTTCCAATGGATGCGATTTGGTGCTTTTTGAAAAAATAATAGGCTGACTCAAATTATTATCAATTAATTGAACCACAAGCATTCCGCAAATGACATATAAGGTGTTTGGTAAAGTGGTATGAACAAAATCGGTTCCAATACCACTAATCATTATTAAGAGCGAGGCTACAATTATTCCTAGAAGCGGACCTAAATAAGGTATAATGTTTAAAACGGCACACAAAAGAGCAATTATAAAAGCATTTTGAACGCCAAAAATTAAAAAGATAATAAGGTAAAGTATCAAAATAATGAATAATTGCAATAACAAACCTATAAAATAGCGAGAAAGTAAATGTTGGATTTTCTCCATAGAAGTCAATATTTTTAGTTTGTGATTTCTAGGAAGAACGAACTTAAAAATACGAAAGGCTTGCTCTTTTTCTTTCAATAAGAAGAAAGAAATGAAAAGAACAGAGGCAAGTCCCATTCCAAAATTGCCTACAGTGTTTATGATTCCATTGAAAATATCAGGAATAAAATTGAAATTAATTTTTGAAGATAGGGAAGATGAATCAAATAGTTGTTTTAGATTAATATGGTGTGATTCTAAATACACACTTATATTGGTAGTCATATCATTAAAACTTGTTTCTAGGGAATTGATATCTAATAACGAAAGATTCTCTCCTTGCGATAAAATTAGAGGAACAAATAATAAGATAAAGCAAATGATGAGTAAAAGAAAAAAAAGCAAAGTTGTAATTACCGCTAAAGTATTTCCAAATTTTAATTTGTTTTTTAGAAATTGAACTAAAGGATTGGCAATTAATGAAAAGACAACTGATATGATTAAATAAACGATTACAGTAGCTATTTTGTATAAAAGAAATAAAACAATGCTTATTCCAATCAGTATAAAAACTGTGCGTAATAATCCAATAGAAAGTTCTTTTGATGTCATGAACCAAAAATAAAAAAAACTCGCTAATTACTAGCGAGTTTTAAAATAAAATATTTTTTGTTTCTTATCTGAAAGAAGCTCTTGAACCTCCAACGTTAAAAATCGCTAACATTCTGCTTTTTTGGCCGTTAGAAAACATGTACATTCCTCTATCATCTGTATAATCCATATAGTTCATATACATTTCTAATGGTGTACCTGAACATGTAGATCTGTGACCTACAGGTGGTACTCCATAATTAGCTGTATTGTGAGTTGGAGTATCAGAAACTAGATCTGAACCACAAGTTGCGTCTCCCCAAATGTGACGTAAGTTCATCCAGTGACCTACTTCGTGAGTTGCAGTTCTACCTAAGTTGAATGGATACGTTGCAGTTCCTGTTGTTCCAGTGTATTTTGAATCTAAAACAACGCCATCAGTTGATGATGAACCACCAGGAAATTGTGCATAACCTAAAATTCCGCCACCAATTGTACATACCCAAATGTTTAATTTAGTAGTTGGTGAAGTCGGATCAATACCACCTCTTTTAGATTTTTTCATAGCGTCTCTTGTTCCCCAAGAAGATTTAGATGTTGATTTTCTGTTAATTGCGTCTAACACAAAACGGATTCCTACATTAGCACGTACACTTGAATACGGATTGTTTGCTGTGTTGAAGTCTGAATTTTGTGCGTTAAAATCTTTATTTAACACATCAATTTGTGATTGTAACTGAGCTGTAGAAATATTTTCAGCAGATGTACGATACAATACATTAAATACAACAGGTATTTCCATAACGCCATTTACGATTCTACCTTGACTAATCATTTCAGCAGTTTTAATCTCAATGTCCTTCATTCTTTGAGCTAATCCTGGATCTTCTTTTAATTGCCATTGTAAAACTTCATCAGATGCACAACCTCTGTGAGCTGTTACTGAAGCTTCTGGTGTTTCCGTTACCGAGTTATCTTCGTTATTACAAGAAAATAAAAGCATAGCTGCTGTAACTGTTAAAAAAATTTTTTTCATAATGTAAATTGTTTGGTTGTTAATATATTTACATTGCAATTATATAACATTAAATATTAATAATGTTATTTTTTTTATATAAAATTTTTACATATTATTTGTAAAAACTGTTAATAATGATAATTATATGTAATTTAAATCCTTATTTTTAAAGGGTTTTACGAATTCTGTAATTTGAATAAAAAGTTAATAAAATGCTAAAAAAAGATTATTTAAATATCATTTTTTTGAATAGTCTTTTACTTTGGTGAATGGTTTTTTTAAGAAAAATAATACATTTTTTTAAATTCGTTTACAGCATATATTCTTGATTAATTTTTTTATGAAAGGAATTGAAATAGATTTAAATAAAAAAAGCCATCAAATTTTTGATGGCTTTTAAATGATATTTATTTTGTTTTTATCTGAAAGAAGCTCTTGAACCTCCAACGTTAAAAATCGCTAACATTCTGCTTTTTTGACCGTTAGAAAACATGTACATTCCTCTATCATCTGTATAATCCATATAGTTCATATACATTTCTAAAGGTGTACCAGAACAAGTTGATCTATGACCTACAGCTGGAACTCCATAGTTTGCAGTATTGTGAGTTGGTGTATCAGAAACTAAATCTGAACCACAAGTAGCATCCCCCCAAATGTGACGTAAGTTCATCCAGTGACCCACTTCGTGAGTAGCAGTTCTACCTAAATTGAATGGATATGTAGCTGTACCTGTTGTACCAAAATATTTAGAATCTATAACAACTCCATCTGTAGAAGATGATCCACCTGGGAATTGTGCATATCCTAAAATTCCACCTCCAATTGTTGCAACCCAAAGGTTTAATTTTGTAGTTGGTGAAGTAGGAGCCATACCGCCATTAGCAGTTTTTTTACAAGCATCATTAGTACCCCAAGAAGTTTTAGTTGTTGATTTTCTGTAAATTGCATCTAATACAAAACGAATTCCTACATTAGCACGTACACTTGAATAAGGATTGTTTGCGGTATTGAAATCTGAGTTTTGCGCATTAAAATCTTTATTTAATACATCAATTTGAGATTGAATTTGAGATTGTGAAATGTTTTCAGCTGAAGTTCTGTATAAAACGTTAACTACTACTGGAATTTCAATTACTCCGTTTACAATTCTTCCTTGAGAAATAGCTTCTGCTGTTTGAACTTCAATATCTTTCATTCTTTGTGCTAATCCTGGATCATCCTTAAGTTGTCTTTGTAAAACTTCTTCAGAAGCACATCCTCTGTGGGCAGCTGCTGCAAGTTCTTTAGAAGTTGCTTCTCCATCAACGTTCTTGTCTTCATTTTGACAAGAAAAACCTAAAATTAGCACAGACGCTAATACAACGATTTTTTTCATAATTATTTGTTTGTTAAGTGTTAAGGTTATGTTATTTTTATAACAGCACAATATTATGTCAAAAAAAGTTTCGTTTTTCAAAAATATTTGATGTAGGGATATTGTTTTCTAAAAAAGATTTCTATATAATTGCAAAATCCTCAAATATAGTATTAAACTTTTGAGTATGTTTTAAAGGTTTTAGTATTTGAATGCGTAATTAATAATGTTAGCACCCATTTTTAGGGCTTTTTCTCTAACTTCTATGGGATCATTATGAATTTCAGGATTTTCCCAGCCATCACCTAAGTCGCATTCGTAAGTATATAAAAGAACTAATCTGTTTTCGATAAAGATTCCGAATGCTTGCGGTTTTTTATTATCGTGCTCATGAATTTTTGGTAAACCATTTGGAAAAGAGTAAGGACCTTGGAAAATAGCATGAGATATGGGAATTTCTTCTAAAGCTTTTTGTGGGAAAAGTTTCTTGATTTCTTTTCGGATATATTCATCCATGCCATAATTGTCATCGATATGAAGAAAGCCTCCTGAAATAAGGTAATTTCTTAAATTTTCAATTTCATTGGGTGAAAAAATAACATTACCATGTCCTGTCATATGTATAAAAGGGAAAGAAAAAATTTCAGAACTATTGGCTTCAACCGTAGCGATTTTGGGTGTAATTTTTGTATTGATGTTTTGATTGCAAAACTGAACTAAATTTGGTAGAGCGGTAGGATTTGCATACCAATCACCACCACCAGAATACTTTAAAACTGCTATTTCTTGAGCGGAGCTTAAATTAAAAAGAAGAAGTACTATAAATAAATATCGATTCATATTATTCGTTTATTAATGCTACAGTATGGCAAGCCGCTACAGCAGCAGTTTCTGTTCGTAATCTAGTATTTCCTAAGGTTACTGGAATAAAATTTTTAGATAAAGCTAAATCGATTTCATGTGTTGAAAAATCACCCTCAGGTCCAATTAAAATTAAAATATTTTCATTACCAACCACAACATCTTTAAATGCTTTTCTATCTTGTTCTTCGCAATGTGCAATACACTTTAATTGTGGATGGTTTTGCGATAAGAAGTCGGTAAAACGAATAGGTTCATGTATTTTTGGTAAATAATATTGTAAGGACTGTTTCATAGCAGCTTGAATTATTTTTTCAGCTCGATCCGTTTTAAAAACTTTTCGTTCCGAGTGATCACAGATAATGGGTGTTATCTCATCGATGCCTATTTCGGTAGCTTTTTCCAAAAACCACTCATAGCGATCGTTCATTTTAGTTGGAGCTACCGCAATATGAAGTTTGTATTTTTTGGCTTCAAAAAATTGTACTTCCTTTATTGCAATTTGACACTTTTTATCCGATGCAAGTGTAATTTCACCTGTAAAAAGAGATCCATTTCCATTAGATAGCTGAATGGTATCACCTTCTTTTTTTCTTAGAACTTTAACGATATGTTTACTTTCTTCTTTATCAAAAGTAAATAAAGTGTCTCCTTTTTGTATATTAGGATTATAAAATAATTGCATATTAGAATTCTATTCGTGCTTTAGAAACAATGTCATTGGTGTCAAAATTATTTTCAAGATAGTTATAATATCCTACAATTCCAATCATGGCAGCATTATCAGTAGTGTATTCAAATTTTGGAATATAGGTTTTCCATCCCCATTTGCTTTCTGTTTCTTTTAGAGTTTTACGAATACCACTATTTGCAGATACACCTCCACCAATAGCAATTTGCTTTATTCCAGTTTGTTGTACTGCTAATTTTAGTTTGTCTATTAAAATATTGATAATAGTATGCTGGATAGAAGCACAAATATCATTTCTATTTTCTTCAATAAAATTAGGGTTTACCGCTTGATTTTTTTGAATAAAATAAAGAATTTGAGTTTTTAAACCACTAAAACTAAAATCCAAGCCGTCCACTTTTGGTTTAGTAAACCTAAAAGCTTTCGGGTTTCCTTCTTGAGCATATTTATCAATTAAAGGTCCTCCTGGATAAGGTAAGCCTAATATTTTTGCTGATTTATCAAAAGCTTCCCCAACAGCATCATCTGTGGTTTCTCCTATAATTTTTAAATCGAAAAAACTATTTACTTGAACAATTTGGGTATGCCCACCACTTATGGTTAAAGCAAGAAAGGGAAAAGTCGGTTTATCAAAATTCTCTTCGTCAATAAAATGCGCTAAAATATGTGCTTTCATATGGTTCACCGCAATGAGAGGGATTTGTAAAGCCATACTCATAGATTTGGCAAAGGAACCTCCAACTAGTAAAGATCCCATTAATCCAGGACCTTGTGTGAAAGCAATACAATTTAGGTCATTTTTAGTAACGTTTGCTTTTTTTAGAGCGACATCTACAACAGGAACAATATTTTGCTGATGTGCTCTAGAAGCTAATTCTGGAACTACACCGCCATATTCTTCATGAATAGCTTGTCTGGCTACAATATTTGAGAGTACTTTATCGTTGCATAGTATAGCGGCTGAAGTATCATCACAAGAACTTTCAATAGCAAGAGTATATATGTTTTTTTTCATCTTAAAAAGGGCATGAAATTTGCATAAGGTCAATTGTAATTATCTTACAAAAATGATTATTTTTGTAGATTATTCCATAGTTTTTCTTTTTCGTGACAAATTTAAACAATTTATAGTATCAAAAAATTTAAAAAAATATTCCTCAGAACAATTCTGTTTTTACTGATTTTTATATTGGTATCTGGAATACTTTTATCTTTGCCATTTGTACAAACGGCTTTAGGTAGGTATGCAACCAATCAAGTCAACAAGGAATTTGGTACTGATATATCTATTGATAAGGTTACTTTAACCGCTTTTGGTTCTGTAAAACTAAAAGGAGTACTAGTAAGAGATCATCATAAAGATACCCTTTTTTTTATTAAAAGATTAAATACTTCTTTATTAAGTGTAAAAGAATTATACAATAACGGTCATCCTTATTTAGGTGCTGCAATTTTGGATGAACTCACTTTTAATTTAAAGCAATACAAAGGTGAAGATTTTACAAATATTGATAAATTCATTGAATCTTTCGACGATGGCAAGCCTTCAACAGGTAAATTTAGAATGAAGGCTACTAAATTGACTTTAGTGAATAGTAAATTGACCTATATAAATGAAAATTTGCAACAACCAAAAATTTTAGACTTCACACAATTAAATGGAAATATCAAAGATTTTTATATTAAAGGATCTGATGTAACTACTTTTATTGAAGCCTTAAATTTTAAAGATCATAGAGGTCTTTTTGTAAAAAACTTAACTGCAGCATTTACCTATACAAAAAAGAATATTTTACTAGAACAATTAAACTTGCTTACGCAAGAATCTTCTTTAAAAGGGAAAGTAGAACTAAGATATAAACGCACTGATTTTGCTGATTTTAATAATAAAGTAATTTTTGATGTTCAGATGGATGAAGCGATGATTGCTTCAAACGACTTAAATTATTTTTATAATGAATTTGGGAAAGATAATGTTTTTGATATCGACACACATTTGATAGGAACTTTAAACAATTTCACGACTCAAAATTTACATCTTAGAGATAGTAATGATTCGAATATTTCAGGTACCGTTCAGTTTAAAAATTTATTCAATAGGGAAGAGTCTTTTTATATTAAAGGTGAATTTAAAAAAATTAATTCCAATTATTACAATCTAACTGCCATTTTACCTAATATTTTAGGTAATAGTTTGCCGTCTTCTTTAGTGAAGTTAGGAAATGTAAATTTGGTTGGAGATGTTGAATTAACTTCAGATTATATCAATTCAGATGTTGCTATTAATTCTGTTTTAGGGACCATTATAACCAATTTATCTATTCAAGATTTATCTAACATCGACAATGCTACTTATCAAGGAAATGTCACGTTAAATGATTTTAATTTAGGAACTTTTATTAATGAGCCAGAAATTGGTGAAGTAACCTTAAATTTAGATGTCGAAGGACAAGGATTTAATGAAAAATATCTAAATACAAATGTAAAAGGGAAAGTCGATCAGTTTTACTATAATCACTATAATTATACTAACATTACTGTGGATGGTAAAATGAAAATGCCTTATTTTAAAGGATATTTTAATAGTAACGATCCTAATCTGCGTATGGATTTTGATGGTTTGGTCGATTTAAGTTCCAGAGTAAAGAATTATAACTTTAAAGCCAATGTGGATTATGCAGATTTACATGCTTTACAATTTTCTAAAATTGATTCCACTTCTATTTTTAAAGGGAAAGTTGAATTTTTAGCGAAAGGAAATACCTTAGATGATTTAGAAGGCGAACTTCAAGTTGAAAATGTATCGTATCAAAATGATAGAGATAGTTATTATTTTGAAGATTTTCAATTGAATTCTAGTTTTGATAAAAATCGTGTGCGCACAATAACCATTAATTCGAATGATATTATTAGTGGTAAAGTAGTAGGTAAATTTAAAATAAATGAAGTTAGAAAAATTGTAGAAAATGCTGTTGGTAGTTTGTATGCCAATTATTCTCCAAACAAACTTCAAAAAGGGCAGTTTTTAGATTTTAACTTCACTATTTATAATAAAATTGTTGACATTTTTGTGCCTGAAGTTTCCATATCTGAAAACACCAAAATTAGAGGTAAAATTAATGCCGATTTAGGAAAATTTGAATTTGATTTTTCTTCACCAAGTGTTTTGGCTTTTGGAAATTATTTTAAAAAGATAAAAATTGATATCGACAATAAGAATCCGTTATATAATACCTATATTGAAATGGATTCTATTCGTACGAAAAATTATAAAATATCAGATTTTAATTTGATTAATTTAACCATGAATGATACTCTTTTTGTTCGTTCTGAATTTAAGGGAGGTGCTAAATTAGAAGATAATTTTTCATTAAATATTTATCATACTATTGACGAAAATAAGCAATCGGTTATTGGTTTCAAGAAATCGGAAGTTAATTTCAAAGATTATTTATGGTTTATTAATGAAGAAGAGAATAACGATAATAAAATCATTTTTGATAAAAAATTCAAAGATTTTAAATTTCAAAAAATTAGATTATCTCATAACAATCAGAACATGGATTTTTATGGAGAGATGAAAGATTCTACCTATAAAGATTTCAATTTGACCTTTAATGATGTAGATTTAGACAAAGTCACGCCTTCTTTAGATAGTATTTCTTTAGATGGGAAGTTGAATGGTTTTATTAAATTTCAACAAGATAAAAATTACTATAAGCCGCTTTCTAATGTTCATATTGATAGTTTAAAAATAAATACCTATCCTGTTGGAGATATGTATTTATTAGTGGAAGGGAACGATGCGTTTAATGAATTTGATATTGATTCCTACATTGTTCAGAAAGGAACAGAACGATTTAACTTAAATGGAACCTTAAAATATCGAGACAATCAATCCACGTTGGATATGGAAGCTATTTTTAGCCGTTTCGATTTAGCTCCTTTTGGCTCTTTAATAGGAAATGTTATAACAGATGTACGTGGTGATGCTACAGGTAGTGCGACCATTAGAGGATTGGTTACAGATCCTGAAGTGGATGGTCGTTTGTATTTAAATGATGCGGGTTTAAAAGCTCCCTATTTAAATGTGGACTATGACTTTGAGAAGAACGCAATTGTTGATATAACAGAAAAAGAGTTTCTTTTTCGAAATATTGTCATTACCGATACACAATTTGATACGAAAGGTGTCTTAAGAGGGTCTGTAAAACATGATAAATTTTCAGACTGGGAATTGGATTTAGAAGTTCGTACCAATAACCTTTTGGCTTTAAATACGAAAGACTCTGAAGATGCGTATTATTATGGTACCGCTTTTTTAAATGGATCCGCAAGAATTAGTGGAAGAATAGAATCGCTATTGGTTACCGTAACTGGAGAATCTGAAAAAGGAACTTCCATTAAAATTCCAGTTCGTGATGCGGAAGATGTTGGTAAAAAACCCTATTATACTTTTATTAAAGAAGAAGATTTGCGTTCCAATAAAAATAATAGCATTGGTAATAATAAATACAATGGTTTAGAACTGAGTTTGGATTTTGATATAGATACCGATGCTTGGATTGAAGTAATTTTGGATCGCGAGTCGGGACATTCTATGAAAGGGAATGGTTATGGTTCAATGCGAATGGAAATTAATACTTTAGGAAAGTTTTTGATGTATGGTGACTTTCAAGTGCAAGAAGGAGAATATAATTTCAAAAAAGCTGGTTTAATTGATAAAAAGTTTGTGGTTAAAAAGGGTAGTACGATTCGCTGGGAAGGTGATCCACTTGGAGCAATTTTAAATTTGGAAGCGATTTATAAAACCCAAGCCAATCCATCAGTTTTAATTGAAAGTTCCTCTTTTAATACGAATCGAAAATTACCTACTGAAGTTTCTATCGTTATTAATGGTAGTTTAAGCAATCCTGAACCCGATTTTAATATCAATTTCCCTACAGTAAGTAGTGTTTTTAAAAGTGAAATCGATTATCGTTTGCAGAATAAAGATGTGCGTCAAAATCAAGCATTTGCCTTGTTGGCATTTGGTTCTTTTACTACACCTGAAAACGCGGGAAGTGTAGCTTATGGTTCTCTATTTGAAAAGGCGAGTTCTTTATTTAATGATATTATTTCCGATGAGGATTCTAAATTGCAAGTAGGTGTGAATTATGATCAAGCAGATAGAATCAATCAAATATCAGGTCGAGTAGGATTAACATTAAGTACTCAAATTAACGATAAGATTTCGATTAATGGAAAAGTCGGAGTTCCAGTTGGTGGTGTAACAGAATCTGTATTAGTTGGAGATGTAGAAGTACAATTACAATTAAACGAAGACGGCTCTTTACGTGCTCGAGTATTCAATAGAGAAAATGATATTAATTATAATATTGGTGAAGGAATTGGGTATACACAAGGTTTAGGACTTAGTTATTCCTTAGATTTTGATACATTCGGAGAAATGTTTCGAAAAATATTCACTAAAAATAAAGATAAAAACGCTACTTCATCTTCTAATGACGACATACCTGATTCAGAAGAATTATGGGATAAGTATTACTACATTAGAAAAAATAAAGAAATAGAAGATGAAAAAGAAAAAGAAAAAGAAAAGAATAAGGAATTAGAAAATGTTCCTGAAATAGAGTAATTCTTCAATTTTTATATTAAAAAACAAAAAGTTATTAACGAAAACGATTGAATTTTAGTATAAAATTTAATATTTGATAAAAATAGCCAAATATTCCATTTTCCTTTTTTAAATTTACGATAAATAATAAAAATAATGTTGCCAAATATTAAGAAAATAGGTGTGCTTACCTCTGGAGGAGATTCACCAGGAATGAATGCTGCCATTCGTTCAGTGGTAAGAACTTGTGCTTATCATAATGTAGAATGTATTGGTATTTACAGAGGGTACCAAGGAATGATTGAAGGTGATTTTAAAGAAATGGGACCTCGTTCGGTAAACAATATCGTTAACAAAGGCGGAACCATTTTAAAGTCGGCTCGTTCAAAAGAATTCATGACTGTGGAAGGTAGAAAGAAAGCCTATGAAAATTTAAAAAATGCAGGAGTAGAAGCTTTAGTAGTAATTGGAGGAGATGGTTCCTTTACTGGAGCAGAAGTATTCAATAAAGAATATGGTTTTCCAGTAATGGGAATTCCAGGAACCATTGATAACGACATTTTTGGAACGAGTCATACCTTAGGATATGATACAGCTTTAAATACAGTTGTTGAAGTTATTGATAAAATTAGAGATACTGCTATTTCACATAACCGATTATTTTTTGTGGAAGTAATGGGAAGAGATGCTGGTCATATCGCTTTAAACTCAGGAATTGGTGCTGGAGCTGAAGAGATTTTAATTCCAGAAGAAGATTTAGGATTAGATCGATTATTAGAATCTTTAAAAAGAAGTAAAGAATCTGGAAAATCTTCTAGTATAGTCGTGGTTGCTGAAGGTGATAAAATAGGTAAAACTGTTTTTGAATTAAAGGATTATGTGGAAGAAAACATGCCTGAATATGATGTTAGGGTATCGGTTTTAGGACACATGCAAAGAGGCGGTTCTCCTTCTTGTTTTGATCGTGTATTAGCTTCAAGATTAGGGGTGAAAGCTGTAGAGTCTATTTTAGAAGGTAAGTCAAACTTCATGGTAGGATTACTCAATGATAAAGTGGCATTAACACCTTTAGAACAAGCCATTAAAGGTCATACTGAAATAGATAAAGAATTACTTCGTGTATCGGATATTATGTCTACTTAAAGCAAGCAACAAATTAAACCAAAAAATAACGTATTTAAATTAAGAGTAAAAAATGTCAAAAGTAAAATTAGGAATTAACGGATTCGGTAGAATCGGTAGAATTGTTTTTAGAGAATCATTTAATAGAGATAATATAGAAGTTGTAGCCATTAACGATTTGTTAGATGTAGAGCATTTAGCTTATTTGTTAAAATATGACTCGGTTCATGGTCGTTTTAATGGAAAAGTAGAAGTGAAAGACGGTCAATTATATGTAAACGATAAATTTATTCGTGTTACAGCTGAAAGAGATCCAAAACTAATCCAATGGGATGATGCAAAGGTAGATGTTGATGTGGTAGCTGAGTGTACGGGTATTTTTACCACTTTAGAAACCGCTCAAGCTCATATTGATGGTGGTGCTAAAAAAGTAGTTATTTCTGCACCTTCGGCAGATGCACCTATGTTTGTAATGGGAGTAAACCATACGGAAGTAAAAGCTACAGATACTATTGTTTCTAATGCTTCTTGTACGACAAACTGTTTGGCTCCTTTAGCAAAAGTTATTCATGATAATTTTGGAATCGTAGAAGGATTAATGACTACAGTTCATGCTTCAACGGCTACACAAATGGTAGCTGATGGTCCCTCTAGAAAAGATTGGAGAGGTGGACGTGCTGCTTCAGTAAATATTATTCCATCTTCTACTGGTGCAGCAAAAGCGGTTGGAAAAGTAATTCCAGCTTTAAATGGAAAGCTTACAGGAATGTCTTTCCGTGTGCCTACAGTTGATGTTTCTGTTGTTGATTTAACGGTTAAATTAGCAAAAGAAACAACTTATGAAGAAATTTTAAAAGTACTTAAAAATGCTTCTGAAACTTCAATGAAAGGAATTTTAGGATATACAGAAGATGATGTAGTTTCTCAAGATTTTGTAGGTGATACTAGAACATCGGTTGTGGATGCTAAAGCTGGAATTGGGTTAAACTCGACTTTCTTTAAATTGGTTTCTTGGTACGATAATGAATATGGATATTCTTCTAAATTATTAGATTTATCAGTACACGTTATGTCTGTAAAATAATAGTATTATAAAAATCCTGCAGTACCTTTTGTAGTGCAGGATTTTTTATCTCATTGTAGGGCTACTATTAATCACCAAATACTTGTATTTGGACTTTTAACCAACCATACTAACCAAAACAAAATGAAATTACTTGTAGATAGTGGCTCCACTAAAGCCGATTGGATAGCTATAGATGATAACGGAAAAGTTATCTTTACTACCCAATCTTTAGGATTAAATCCTGAAGTATTGAGCAAAGAAGAAATTATTGCTCGTTTAGAAGATAAATTTGATATTTCTCATAATAAAGCAAAAGCATCTAATCTCTATTTTTATGGTGCTGGATGTGGAACCGATAGAATGAAAAACTTCTTGGCATCTGTATTTGAAGAATATTTTACAAATGCAAAAGTAACCGTTCATGAAGATACCTATGCTGCGGTTTATGCTACCACTCCTAAAAATGAAAAAGCCATTGTTTGTATTTTAGGTACAGGTTCCAACTGTAGTTATTTTGATGGGAAAGTGTTACATCAAAAAGTGCAATCTTTAGGTTATATTGCTATGGATGATTGTAGTGGCAATCGTTTTGGTAGACATTTAATCAGAGGATATTATTTCAATAAAATGCCTCAGGATATGGCAAAAGATTTTGAAAAAACTTTTAATGTAGATCCTGATTTTATCAAAAACAAATTATACAAAGAACCTAATCCAAATGCGTATTTAGCTACGTTTGCTAAATTTTTAATCAAGCATAAAGACAATGATTTTTGTAAACGATATATCAAAGAAGAATTAGAGGCTTTTATTGAAAATTATATCATGCAATTTGAAAACTATAAAGAAGTTCCGGTTCATTTTGTAGGTTCTATTGCTTTCTATTTAAGAGAAGAATTGAGTGAAAAATTGCAACAATATGATATTCAAGTGGGTAATATTCTTCGAAGACCAATAGATGGTTTAATTGCTTATCATATTTTAAATAAATAATACAGTCCCGATTCTTCGGGATTTTTTATATTTGCTCCTATGACAAAGAAATTTGAAATTGCGATTATCGCACATGATGGAAAAAAAGCAGATATGGTTCAGTTTGTAAATAAAAACAAAGCCATTTTACAAGCTGAAAATATTACGATAATTGCCACAGGAACAACGGGTGGAAAGGTAGCAACTATTGGTATAAAAGTTAAAAAAATGCTTTCTGGACCGTTAGGAGGTGATGCACAAATTGCAGCTAGAGTGGCTGAAGGAAAAACGAAAATGGTTTTGTTTTTTAAAGACCCAAATTCGAGTCATCCTCACGAACCTGATATTTCGATGCTCATTCGAATTTGTGATGTGCATAATGTACCATTAGCTACGAATGAAGCCACTGCTCAGTTGTTATTATATGGTTTGGATGAACTGAAATAAATTAGGTTGTAATGGGAAATTAATCCTTTTGAGGATTTTCCAATTTATAGTTGTTCGATTATTTGACTGTGTTTAAAGCGCAACCGTTTTGTATTTAGAAAAATAATCCAAAATCATTTGGTGTAAATCCTCAAAATTTATTTGTAACGCATTCGCAGAAATGCAAATAGGAGAACCATACGATTTATAGTTCATTTGCATGGTTTTTTTCTTCAAAATTTGCGTTTGTCTATTAATATAGCTTTCTGGATTTTTCGTTAGAATTAATACAAATTTTTGGTTTACTACTGTAGTAGTAGTAATGTCAACTATATCGTCCCAAAGAATTAGTCCACTTGAAACACCGCTCGAATTATCGATTATACCTTCTGAGGAAAGGGTTAAACCAATAGGATTTCCTTTCATTTTTTTGAGTATAACAATCGCAATAGCTCCAAAAAATAAAATGCTTACTACGCCTACAATTGTAACTAAAATAGGACTTCTTAAGGGGCCATGACTCAATTGTTCCGGTTGAAGTATAAACCATATTCCTAAGAGTACAAATAAAAGGCTACCTGCTAATGATAAAAGCATTTTCTTCTTGCTTAATGGGATTTCTGTTTTTTGCTCCATTTTTTATTTATAAAGATAAATTAATTTTAAAGGTAGAGGCAATTTCTTTTTGGAAATTGCCTCTTGTTGTATCAAGTTATTTATGACTTACTTTTTTAAATTTTTAGCTAAAAATCCTAAAGTAGCTTCATACATATCAATCGAATTTTCTTCCTTATGAAATCCGTGACCTTCATCGTATTTTACCATATAAGGTACTTCAAAGCCTTTGGCTCTTAAACCCGTTACAATTTGATCGGATTCTGCAATATTCACACGAGGGTCATTCGCACCTTGAATCACAAATAAAGGTTTTTTAATTTTGTCAATTTGGAAAACTGGAGATACTTCTTTAGCAATAGCGGCTTCTTTTGGATCTTCTAAATCATACCAAATCTCTTTTACAATTTCTTTATAAGGTTTCCAATATTCTGGAAACGAATCGAAGAAAGTGAAAATGTTAGAAACACCAACATAGTTTACACCGCAAGCATATAAATCGGGTGTTTTTACTAATCCCATTAAGGTTGCATAACCACCGTGGCTACCACCATAAATGGCAATTTTATCTTTGTCTACCCAACCTTGTTTGATAGCATACGCTACGCCATCTTCTACATCATCCATTAATTGTCTACCAATTTGCTTGAAACCAGCACGTAAAAAATCTTTTCCATAACCACCAGAAATTCTGAAGTTTACTTGTAAAGTAGCATAACCACGACTTGCAAATAATTGAGTTTCTGGATTAAAACCCCAAGAATCTCTTACTCCTTGTGGACCACCATGTGGATTTACAATTAAAGGTACTTTTTTTCCTTGTAAAGCTTCTTTGGGTAACGTAATGTATCCATAAATCGTTTTTCCATCTCTACTAGTAAATTTGATAGGTCTCATTTCTGCCATATCGGCTTCTTTAAGCTGTGGCATTAAATCGTATAAAAGTTTGAATTTTTTAGTTTTTGCATCGTATTGATAATACGTACCATATAATTTATCACTTTGAACAATGACTAAAAATTGTGTTTCATTATCATCTTTATCTACAATATAAGCTTCTTTATTTGGAAATTCTTTTTCCATTAAACCATAGATTTCTTTGTATAATTTACTTACAGGGATAATCTCGTTTTTTTCTCCTTCATACGAAAAATTATCAATTTCATAATTTCTTTTTCGAGATAAGTTCAAACCGCTTACATCAAATGTTGGGTTGGAAAAAACTTCTTTAATTATTTTTTTGGTAGCCAAATCGTATAAAACAATACGCGTCTTGTCGCTATCTAAATTGGTAAGTACATACGCTTCATCTTTGTTTTTTGAAGCATAATTGAAGCTGATAATTCCAAAGGTGTCGTCCCAATTTGTAGTCGTGTGTAATTTGAATTCTCCTGTTTTATTGTCTTTGTAATACAATTGGTTTTGTACACCATTTACTAATTTGCTATACCCTCTAAGATTTCCATCTTTGTCAAATTCATATCCTTGAATAGGATTGGCAATATCTTCATTTTTATACAATTGCTCTAAAGCTCCTGTAACAATATTCAATTTGAAAGGTTCAAAAACTTGTTTGTTGTTTTTGTTCATCAAAACGATAATGTAATCTTTTTGTTCTTTTAAGATATTTTGAATACTTGCTTGAACTCCATCAAAAGGGGTAAGGTCTTTTAAGTTGCTACCGTCTAAGTTTACCGCATACACATGATAATTTTCATCACCACCTTTATCCATTGCAAAAAATAAGCGTTCGTCATTGATCCAACCATAGCCGCGAACCAATTCTTCTTTTTCTTCAATGGCTCTTTGTACCTTTCCTGTTGCCAATTCTTTTACGTAAATATGACGTTTGTTGTTTTCGTCTTTTTCACGATACGACATGTATTTACCGTTTGGAGACAACTGGAAACCAGAAGCTTTTGGTCTTGCAAAATAATCAGATACGGAATATTTATAATTGCCTTTGTCATACGATTTTAATTGCTCCAATTCTTCCTTAGAAGAAGGTAAAGTTGTGTTGCCAGGTAATTTACTTTCAAAAGAAGTTAGTGTTAACGGTAAATTCATACCGGCTTGGTGAAATTCTCCTACAATTTCTTTATTTTTTAGTTCTCCTTTAAATTCAATGCCTAATGCAGCAGCTTTTAAGGTAATATGATTGTTGTTAACTTCTGTTTTATCAATTGGCACTCCAGATGCACCTTGCATAGGTACATCCATAGTGGTCGTGTAATTGTTGTCTTTTTGTGCCATATGAAAAATAACTTCTAGTTTCATTCCTTGCACATCTAGTGTTCCTTTCCAATCTCCAACAAACTGTTGGGCTTGTGTGGTAATACTCATAAGTAGTAAAATAATTAGATTTTTTGTTTTCATGTCTTAACGTTTTAGTTATAGAAAATCATTTGTTTTGATTTCTTTTTGGTAGTGATTGATGATTTATAAAGAAGATACTCTAGAAATAATCCTCTTTATTCATAAGACAAGATTTAACAAAAAATGTTACATGTTCGTTTTAAATATTGATTTAAATTTGATAAATAAGTTTTAGGTCTATTGGGTTTGTTAACATAAATAGGTTCTCTTGTTTAAAAATGTTTTACCAATTCCATTTATGAATAGAATTGCCCTTGTAATCTATTTTTTTTAAAATTACTGCTAATCTAAAATCAATTACTAGATTATTGTTTAAATACCCTCCATCAATTTCATGACAATTGGAATAATATGAATTATTAGCTCTTTTTGTGAAAAGTGATTCAGCTATTTCTATTTTATTATTTAGATTTTCATTATTCTCAAAAGCTTCTAAAATTTGAAAATAATTTGTATACGAATCGAATACTAATTTGTGTTTTTTACTCTTATTAATTTTATAAAAACTTGTTTCAATTTCAGGCTTAAAATTAGATGATTTAGATATCGAATTGAATAAATAATATTCAATATTATAGTGTTCATCTTTTGTTACTAATGGATTTATAACTAAATTACACTCTTGATTACATAGATAAGCAAAATAATTAGCAGTAATTATTAAAAATGGATTCTGAAATTTTTTATAATCTTCCAGTTCTTTTAATTTAGATAATTCTTTTTCAAAATGGGTTATTGCTTTTATTAGCTGTAATTTGGGATTTTGATTTATTCTCCATTCAATCAGACCAATCATTAAATTACAAATAAATATTTGTTCAATATTAAATATAGAAAGATAAAGTTTATCCTCAGTTAGGTTTTGACAGTATACTAAACCATTAGTAAAAATTTGCTCTTGTTCTTTATAAAATTCAATATGGTCTTGAGGAGTTTTCATTTTCCTAGTTTATATAAATTTTTATTATATTAAAAATATGATAAAGATAAAAAAGCGAATCTTTTGATTCGCCTTTCATTTTATTTATTTTCTTTTTTCAATCCATTCTCTTGCATTTACAAAAGCTTCTATCCATGGGGAAACTTGATCGTTTCTGTCTTTTGGATAATGTGCCCAGTTCCAAGGGAATGTTGAACGCTCAATATGAGGCATCATAACTAAATGTCTTCCTGTATTGTCACACAACATCGCTGCATTGTAATCAGAACCATTTGGATTAGCAGGATAGCCTTCGTAACCATATTTAGCTACAATATTATATTGGTCTTCATTATAGGGTAAATTGAATTTTCCTTCTCCATGTGAAATCCAAACACCTAGCGTACTACCAGCTAAAGTTTTTAACATCACCGAATTGTTTTCTTGTATGGTTACGGAAGTAAAGCCACTTTCATGTTTTTGCGATTCATTGTGTAGCATTTTACCATGAACTTCGTGCTCTGGATGAATTAATTCTAATTCCATCATTAATTGACAACCATTACAAATACCCACCGATAAAGTGTCTTCACGTTTAAAGAAGTTCTTTAAAGCGGTATTGGCTTTTTCATTGTATAAAAAGGCTCCAGCCCAACCTTTAGCACTTCCTAAAACGTCAGAATTTGAAAAGCCTCCAACAGCACCAATAAATTGAATGTCTTCTAAAGTTTCACGACCCGAAATTAAATCGGTCATGTGTACGTCTTTTACATCAAAACCAGCCAAATACATTGCATTTGCCATTTCACGTTCCGAATTGCTTCCTTTTTCACGAATAACCGCTGCTTTTGGTCTCTCGACTCCGCTCGAGATGACAGGAGCTAATCCTGTAAAATGACTTGGGAAAGTATACTGTAAAGGTTGGTTAGAGAAGTTTTCAAAACGCTCTAACGATTTTCCGTTTTTAGTTTGTTTTTGATCGAGTAGGAAAGAGGTTTCAAACCACATTTCTCTGTATTTATTGATGTCGAAAGTCAAAAATCCAAGGTCTAAAGTTCCGTTGTTAGTAACTTTTCCTAATTTAAAAATTTCGATACCTTCCATTGCTTTTTCGAAAGCAGAATCTTCATTGGCTTGTAAAACAATTCCAATATTTTCTGAGAACAATACTTTTACTACGTCTTTTTCGTTTAACGAACTCAAATCTAATGTGGCACCTAATTGAATATCAGCAAAGCACATTTCTAATAAAGTAGTAATCAAACCACCACTTCCTATGTCATGTCCAGCAACAATTAAATCAGCTTTTATAGCTTCTTGAATGGCATTGAAAGCTTTCTTGAAAAAGCTACTATCTATAATAGTAGGTGTTTCAGATCCAATTTTATTTTGTGTTTGAGCGAAGGAACTACCACCTAATTTAAAAGTATCTTGCGATAAATTGATATAGTAAACAGAACCTTTCTCTTTTTGAAATACAGGTTCTACTACTTTAGTGATGTCGTTACAATTCCCAACAGCAGAAATAATAACAGTACCAGGAGCAATAACTTCATCGTTTGGATATTTCTGTTTCATCGAAAGCGAATCTTTACCCGTTGGTATATTAATTCCTAATTCGATTGCAAATTGCGAACAGGCTTCCACAGCTTCATATAAACGGGCATCTTCTCCTTCATTTTTACAAGGCCACATCCAATTGGCAGACAAAGATACACTTTGTAAATTGTCTTTTAAAGGTGCAAAAACGATGTTTGATAACGCTTCCGCAATGGCATTTCTACTTCCTGCTTTTGGATCAATAATAGCAGCAATAGGAGCGTGACCTATTGAAGTTGCAATCCCTTCTTTTCCTTTATAATCTAAGGCCATTACACCTACATTATTTAACGGTAATTGCAAAGGTCCTGCGCATTGTTGTTTGGCAACTTTTCCTCCCACGCAACGATCTACTTTATTGGTTAACCAATCTTTACATGCAACCGCTTCTAACTTTAAGACTTCTTCAAGGTAAGCTAGTATGTTATCTTGCGAATAATCGATTTCAGTATAGTTTCTTTTTACAGTTGAATCGGTCATGATGGTTTTTGGTGAACTTCCGAAGAAATCTTCTAAAGCATAATCCATTGGTTTGGCACCTGTCGTTTTACTTTCAAAAGTAAAACGATGATCACCCGTTACATCACCCACTTGATACATTGGAGCACGTTCTCTTTCCGCAATGCGTTCCAAAGTTTCAATATTTTCTTTTCCAATAACCAATCCCATTCTTTCCTGAGATTCATTACCAATAATTTCTTTAGCCGATAAGGTAGGGTCACCAACAGGTAATTGATCTAAATCGATTAAACCACCTGTTTCTTCTACTAATTCAGATAAGCAGTTTAAGTGACCACCAGCTCCATGATCATGAATGGAAACAATAGGGTTGTTGTCACTTTCTACTAAACCTCGAATGGCATTGGCCGCTCTTTTTTGCATTTCAGGATTAGAACGTTGAATGGCATTTAATTCGATTCCTGAACTAAAAGCACCTGTATCTGCTGAAGAAACAGCTGCACCACCCATTCCAATTCTATAATTTTCGCCCCCTAAAATGACAATTTTATCACCGGTTTGCGGTTTCTTTTTAATAGCTTGATTGAGTTTACCATAACCAATTCCACCCGCTTGCATAATGACTTTGTCATAACCTAATTTGCGTGCTGTCACATTGAGCTGGTCGAAATGTTCTTCATGTTCGAACGTTAAAATAGAACCAGTAATTAATGGCTGACCAAATTTATTACCAAAGTCAGATGCTCCATTAGAAGCTTTAATCAAAATATCCATTGGAGTTTGATACAACCATTTTCTCTCAGTCATTCCGTTTTCATAACTTCTGTTATTGGTTAAACGAGAATAAGATGTCATATAAACAGCTGTTCCTGCTAAAGGAATTGAACCTTGGCCACCTGCCAATCGGTCACGAATTTCTCCTCCCGAACCTGTAGCTGCACCATTGAAAGGTTCTACAGTAGTAGGGAAATTATGGGTTTCTGCTTTTAAAGAAAGAACCGATTCAAACTCTTTTTTCTCATAAAAATCGGGTTTGTCTGCCGATTTAGGTGCAAATTGTTCCGCTTTTGGTCCTTTAATAAAAGCAACATTATCTTTATAAGCTGAAACAATATCATTCGGATTTTCAGCAGAAGTTTTTTTGATTAATTTGAATAAAGAAGTTTCTTTTTCCAATCCATCAATAATAAAGGTACCGTTAAAAATTTTATGACGGCAATGCTCCGAATTTGCTTGAGAAAAGGCAAATACTTCAGAATCGGTTAATTTTCTACCAATTTTTAGGGATAAGTTATTTAAATATTCAATTTCTTCATCATTTAAAGCCAAACCTTCCGTTTGATTGTATTGTGCAATATCCTCAATTTCTAAAATAGGGTCTGGCTGAATGTTGATAGTATAAATAGTTTGATTTAAACCCTCATATTTTTGAGATAACATGGGATCAAATTCGGTAAAGTCTGCATTAACTTTTTGAAATTCTTCAATTCTCAGGATCCCGTTGATACCCATATTTTGAGTAATTTCTACCGCATTGGTACTCCAAGGTGTAATCATAGTTGCTCTTGGTCCAACAAAAAAATCCGCAAGTACGGATTTTTCTATTTTATAGGTGTTGCCAAAAAGCCAATTTAATTTTGAAATGTTTTCTGCCGAAAGTTCGTTTTGCGTTTGTACCGCAAAAACAGTGTTACTTTCGTTTCCGAAGAAATGAATCATTGTGTTGTATTGTTTTATTCTTTGGTGTTCCTACTATGTTGGGTTCACCTCAGGAGTTGTTGTTGATGTTGCAAATTTATTTTAAAAAAATTGAAGTTCAAAGTATAATTTTACCAACTTAATAACAAAAAAACCTATCATCTGTTAATGATAGGTTTTGAACTTATTTCAACTGAAAATTATTCTACAATAATGCGTAACATTTTATGTGTATCTACATTCGAAATCATTACGTAATAAATTCCTTTTTGAAGATTGTCGATTTGTAATTGATTTTGTTTTTCAACCGATTTTTGATAAATTTTTTGGCCTAAAGTGGAATAAATTTCAACTAAAAATACAGCATTATTGGTATTAAAATCGATGGTAAAAGTACCTTTGTTAGGATTCGGATAGGCTTTAATATCGATTACATCTTCCTTTTCAGCTATTTCTTCTGACATTCTATTTCCCAAACCACCACAAGTATTGGTAGTATAAACATCCCAATCTGAACTGCTGTAAGAAGTTTTAGGAGCTGTAGCTGTCGCTTTTCTTCTTAAGGTTACATCCGCAGCAAAATTGGCTGAACCACCATTGAAATTACCAATAATATCAATTAGCACTCCATTTTTAAACAAGCCTACTGCATCATTTCCATTAAAAGTTAGTACGGTTGAGCTAGTAGATAAATTGGCATTTGAAGTACTGTAACAAGTAGAAGAAATAGAACTGTTTACGATAACAAATTTCCCATTATTAGCTAAAGTTCCAGATAGCGTTAAAGCAGAGCTCCATGAACCAGCACCATTCGTTTGTTTTTTTAACGAATAGCTAGATAAACTTTTTGATGTTCCTGTTTCGTTTTTGATTTCCAAGGCTTTATTATTTGAGGAGCCTTCGATATATTCAGATAAATACAAATCACTTCTAGTAGTAGTGCTTCCTCCACCAGTTGAGCCTCCACCAGTTGAACCTCCTGATGTACCACCCCAAATTGCATTTACATAGTTAGGATTATCAATAAAAGGATTTCTATTACCTTGTCTTGCATAAATAGCATTGTTTCGTTCTATTTCTCTAGAGCTAACTGGGTCTTGTGCATGCCATGCTAAAAGCATATTTAGAAAAGCCGTTGTAAAAACTTGATTACTCGTTCTATTGAACATAGCATAATTATAATTGGATACCGTATTTTCATAACGAGTGGCAAAATAAAAATACATTCTAGCAATATCACCTTTGAAAGCATCTACTGGTTCAAAAACAGTACCGGTATAGCCTGATACAGCACTTGTACCTAATTTACTTCCATTTCTTGTTGTTCTTGAAGCTGTAGCTACTTTACCATGTGGATAATTTGAACGAATTCCATTTACATATCCATCTGTAGGAGTAATGAAATGCGCATCTGAAACCATAGGAGAAGAAGAATTAAAAACCGATTGTGGGATCATATGCTCTCTATTATAGCAACTACCTTCACCTGAGTAAGTACCACATTGATTGGTTCCATAGCTATAGTTGTAAGGGTCTTTACCGTTTTGAATTTCAGAGTATAAGTCAAAAATAGTATTGTCATTTTCATTTTGATGATCTCTATCAGAAGTACTGTAGGTTGTCCATAAACCACTGTAACCTCTATCGGTATGATTCTTAATGATATTGTATAATTGGGTTTTTAGCGTATAACCAGATCCAGTTGCTGAAGAATAATAACCACTTGGTGCTTGGGCATGAGAAAGGAATGCAATAAAAAATGCAAAAAATAATACGTTAGTTTTTTTCATTGTTTGTTGTGTGTTAGTTACTTAGCAAATCTAAATACAAAAAACAAATCTAAAATTAACGTATTATTAATTTATTAACAGAGTTATTAATAATTTCTTAATATTTAAAAATAGTTTAATTGCTATTTTCTTTTTAAAATAGCCTCCATACTTTTGAATTCTTTTCCATCATAGTCAGTATCAAACATTTCCATTTTTTGGGTGTTTTTATCAATATAGGTAAAGATTTCTTTTATTTTTTTCTCTTTTCGGGTTAAGGGGTCAACTGTTTTACCTTCTAAGTTGATGGATTTAGTATCGCTATTAAAATGACCTTTCATTACTAAAATACCTGTTCCCATATTATCAATCCAAGTAGAAATGTATTCTTGACTGGTATTGTCATAAGCCAAAGTACTTTTGCCTTCAAAAGGAACTCCCATCATCATACCTTTATGTGTAGATTCTTGATATCTACCTCCTAAAATCATTTTATTTTCAACTCTAAAAGTTGCTTTAACGGGTTCACTTTTACGGGTTGCCCAAATGGTTAATTCTTCTTCCCAAACACCATTATCATTTGCCATGATTTCATGAGTTTTAGTAGGGGTCATGTGTTTTTCCCATGCTTTACTTACAGTTGCGGAGTCTGGTGGTAGTTCATTTTGTACAACAACTTCTGGTATTTCTAAATTGTATTCACCATCTGCTTTAGGTGTAATATCTTTGCAAGAATACAGGCATGAAAAGATAAGTAATAGTGGTAAAATTGCTCTCATAATGATAGTTATTTAGGGTTCTCTAACCAAATATACTAAAAAAAACGATTGCAATTAACATATGTTTAACAATTTATTTAAAAAACAGATAAATTGATTATTTATTAAGAAAAATTTTATTAATTATTGAATTGATAAGCGCCTATATCAGGATTGGAATTAGGAGGTGTAGGTCTCATTTGTCCTAAAATATCATTAAAATTGGGACTAAGATTTTGTCCTTTATTTATAGCTGCCGAAGTTTCTTCAATCTTCATATTATTTTCAGTTGGTTCCATAAACTTAGGATTATTGGTAGACGAATTGGTCGCAATTAAACAAGCATTATATCTAGAACTTGTAAATTGGTACAAAGGATTATTGGTAAACTGATTGCTTGTATCGTTAAATCGAATCAAACAATTATTGAATTGATAATTGAAGTTGGCATCAATTCCTTCTTTTTCAAAGACTAAGGCATAATTATTGGAACCATATAAAATACAATTTGTAAAGGTAGCATTGGTTAATGCAAATTCCGGAGCACCGTTATAGTCATCAATATATACTGCGCTTTGACTAGGAGAAGACCAATAATTTCCGAAAGTACAATGTGTAAATTGATAGTTTCCACCAAATGTACAAGCAATTCCTGCTTCTCCACAATTATTGGTAACCATATTATTTCCAGAAATATAACCCGTACGTGCCAAAAGTCCAACGTTACTACAATTATAAATCTGTACATTGTTTAAGGTTAGGTTTTCAAAGCCTTCATTGCCTGTTGCTAATAGTCCAACAGTAGCATTTTTTATAGTTGCATAGTCTATTGAATTGTTTAAACTGCCTAGAGTAAACCAAATTGTTCCCCATTGACCTGGAATTTCTGAGAATTCAGGCTCTAAACGATCTCCTTCAAAAATAACTTCATTTTCTAAACTTTCAGTTGTAGATAAAGCGCCATTAACTTGTAAAGAGGCATCGTCAGCAACTATTAATCCAGATTCAGCATGAAAATGAATACGCGCACCAGCGTCTACAATAAGTGTTTTTGTATTGGGTACAACAGCATAACCATATATTACATAGGGTTTAGTATTTGTCCAATGTAATTCATCACCATTAATTGGATCGGTCTCTGATAAAATACTAGCCTTAATCGTAATTGGATTTCCTTCTTCATCCATTCCTAAACTAATATTTTCATAAGTATAAGTGTTATCAGGATTTTGGGTTCTTTCAGGATAGATAAAATATGCATCTTGAATTAAGGTAACCAATTCAACTTTTTGAAAATTGCCATCTGTTCCAAACTGAATTTGATCCGTATATAAAAAATCGGTTGGGTTTGCATCGGCTACATCTGAAGTAACTGAGACGAAAACATATAAACTATCATTGGCTAATAACTCTACATTTTCAAATATTTTTCCTGGCATTCCATCTACCATTAAGCGGTAATTCGAATTTTCGCCTTTTCCTAACTGTATTTTTGGAATAGCAATATTTTTATCTGTATTGTTATATACTTTTAGAGTGTAGGTACTGGAGCCAATATTGGTAAAAACAGTATCTAAATATATGGTGTCTTTTGAGAATAAAAGATTACCTACATTAGGTTCAAAATCAAAATCATTTCTACAAGAAAATAAAGTCACAAATAATACAATGAATAGATAATAATAGTTTTTCATCGAATAGAAGATATTAGCATTTTTTTTGATTTGTAAATGTACTATTTTTAAAACAATAACGAAATTAATCTTGTTTTCTTATGCTACTCAAAAAAGGATAAATTCGTATTTTTGTAGAAATTACATATTATGTTTAATAAAGAAGAAATACTTAAAGTTTGTACAAAATTATCTCAAAACACGTTAATGCAAACTTTAGAAATAGAATATATAGATGCTGGTGAAGATTTTTTAAAAGCTAAAATGCCAGTTAACCCAAGAGTACACCAACCTATGGGATTATTGCATGGTGGTGCTTCAGTTGCGCTAGCAGAAAGTGTTGGAAGTGCCGCTTCTATTATGTTTATCGATCCAGAAAAATTTGAAGTACGAGGCATTGAAATTAGTGCCAATCATTTAAAGAGCAAGAGAGAAGGTACTGTGTTTGCTACTGCAAGAATTATTCACAAAGGAAGAAGTATTCATTTATGGGAAATAAAGATTGTAGATGAAAATGATGCTTTAATTTCTTTATGTAAACTAACCAATATGGTTTTACCAAGAAGAAAAATGTAATGCAGCAAATTATTACTAAAGCGAAAAGTAGCTATCAAGAAAGAGAACCTTTTGTGCTTTTTGCCAAACCCAACCAATCTGTTTTACACGCTTATTTTCAAAAAGATGCCGTTTTGTATACTTTTGAAAATCAGGAAGGCTTTGTGTTTTCAGCTTTTAACTCAAAGGATTCATTTATCATTCCTTATGAAAAAAGCGAAGCGTATACATGTGAAATTCAACCTTTGTTTTTAGATGCTGAAAGTACTGAAATGGAATCTTTTCCTATAAGTGAAAGTAGTTGTTTTGAAAGATTAGTTGAGCAAGCAGTACAAAGCATCAACCAAAATGAATTTTCAAAAGTGGTGCTTTCTAGAAAAGTATCTTATGAAGTAGGTGTTGATTTTATAAGTTCTTATTTGCAATTAGTTTCTAGCTATGTTTCGGCTTTTCGTTATCTTTTCTATCATCCAAAAATTGGAATGTGGATGGGAGCTTCACCAGAACAATTAGTCCAAATTAACGGAAATGAATTGCAAACCGTAGCTTTGGCTGGAACCCAACTTTACCAAGAAAATTTATTTTGGGAAGAGAAAGAAAAGCAAGAACAACAATTTGTTACCGATTATATCATTGGTAAATTAAATCCCTTAGTGGAAAAAATCAATGTATCTTTACCGTTTACCGTTCAAGCAGGTCGTTTGGCACACATTAAAACGTTTATTGATGCTCAATTAAAGATTTCGCAAAAGGCAATCGAAGCGGTAAAAGTTTTGCATCCCACTCCTGCAGTTTGTGGTTTGCCCAAAGAACCAGCGTTAGCATTCATTTTGGCAAATGAAAAATATGACAGAAAATTTTATTCTGGTTTTTTAGGGGAATGGAATAGAGAGAAAAGCAATTTATTTGTAAATTTAAGATGCGCAGAAATTGAAGAAAATAGCATTCATTTTTATGTTGGATGTGGTATTACTAAAGATAGTATTCCAGAAAAAGAATTTGTAGAAACTGAGAATAAATTAGGGACTATTCAAAGAATAATTAAGTTAAAAATTAAAAATTAAAAATTAAAAATGTAGATTTTTATTTCACTATAATATAATTGAAAAATAGAAATATGAAATTAGATATTTTAGCTTTTGGAGCACATCCTGATGATGTAGAATTAGGTTGTTCTGGAACTATTGCAAAAGAAATTTCACTTGGAAAAAAAGTAGGAATTATCGATTTAACCCGAGGCGAATTAGGTACTAGAGGTTCAGCAGAAATCAGAGACAGAGAAGCACAAGAAGCGGCAAATATTTTAGGAGTTTCGGTACGAGAAAATCTAGGTTTTAGAGATGGTTTTTTTGTGAATGATGAATTTCATCAATTAGAAATCATAAAGATGATTCGTAAATACCAACCCGAAATTATTTTGTGTAATGCTATCGAAGATAGACATATTGATCATGGAAAAGGAAGTAAATTAGTGAGTGACGCTTGTTTTTTGTCGGGTTTAATTAAAATAGAAACAGAATTGGATGGAGTGGTTCAAAAGGCTTGGAGACCCAAAGTAGTATATCATTATATCCAATGGAAAAATATTGAGCCTGATTTTGCGGTTGATATTACAGGATTTATAGATATTAAAATGGAAAGTGTATTAGCTTATGGCACCCAATTTTATGATCCTAATTCTAAAGAACCCGTTACGCCAATTACCTCAAAAAACTTTTTAGATTCTATAAAATATAGAGCGCAAGACCTTGGAAGACTTATTGGTGTTGAATATGCTGAAGGATTTACGGTGGAAAGATATTTGGCTGTCAATAGTTTAGGAGATTTAATATAAAAAAGTTTAATTTTTTTTTGTCAGATTTGAGGAAACTACTATATTTGCACTCGCAAATGAGGCTAGGCTTATTCTCAATTCAAAATAAGAAGTGTTTAGGTTTCAAATGCATAACAAACGGTGATTGTAGCTCAGTTGGTTAGAGCGTCGGATTGTGGTTCCGAAGGTCGCGGGTTCGAGACCCGTCTTTCACCCTAAATTGCAAAAGTGTTGAAGTAATTCAACACTTTTTTTAGTTTATAGCAATTTGAATAATCATTACGACTCCTATAAGCAAGATTAAAACTAAAGAGGTTTGTTTGAATCGTTCTTGCGGTATGAATTGCAAAATGTATTTTCCAATATAAGTACCAATCAATCCAATTACAAATAAAAAGGGAACATAGATTAGATCATGTTGGTGTATGAATCCGTTTTTGAAATAAACAATAGTTCGCGTAAAATCAATAGCAAAATCAATAGCTGCTGAGGTGGCAATAAAAACGGTTTTTTCTAAATTAAAAGCGGCCATTGTGATACCTCTAATAGCTCCACCAGTTCCTAACAAACCTGCTGTAAAACCAGATAAAGCACCTCCAGTAATGGATTGTTTTGGTTCGGGTTGAATGACTAATTCTTTTTTTATTAGAAACAGTAAACTAAAAGCTATTAAAAAAACAGCTAGAATGATCTTTAAGATATAAGAATCTAGATAATTGGATAAGATACCTCCAAGAATAACAAAAAGAACAGAAGGAACACCAATGTATAACAATAATTTTTTGTCCAATCCTTTTCGGAAAAGTGCCATTTTACTGATGTTACTTGATAAGTGAAAAATAGCGGTTAAACCTAATACGGTTTGGAAATCAAAGAAAAAACTGGATAGCGGTACAAAGAACACAGAAGAACCAAAACCACCTATGGTTCCAATAATCTCTGCTAGTAGTGCAAAAAACAAAAAGAGATAACTGATTCTATCAAACATAGCTTCTTTTTTTCAAATATAAATAAAAAAAACTCCTAATAGTAGGAGTTTTTTAAGGTGTTTTTAGGATTGCATCATTATAATTTGTGCATGTTTTGTGAAAGCGTCTCAATAAATTTACTAATAGGACCTTTTACCATCATAGCCATCATTGGATTAAAATCTCCTTCAAAAAGTAACTGTACTTCTGTTTTATTTGCATCCAATGCATTCAAATTACCAGTTAATGTAAAAGGCAATTTACTTGATGCCGCTCCTAACACAATTTTAGAATGAGGTGTAGCTTCTTTTTTTACTAATTTAATTTCGGGCATTCCTTTCAATCCAAATTCAAAACAATTCTCATCAATCACTTCAAATTTAGCTATGTTCTCTGGCATTAATTTTTCAAAATTCTTAACGTCAGTCAAGGCATTAAAGATATATTCAGCCGATTTGTCAACTACTACTTTTGTACTCTCTAAATTCATTATTTGGTATTTTATTTTAACTATTTGTATTCCAGTTTGCTGGATTTTTTCTCCATTCTTGTAAGGTAGCAATTTCTTCTTGATCTACGTATTTTCTGTTAACTGCTTCATGAATTAAATTCTCATAATTGCTTAACGTATATAAAGTTACATTGGCTTCCTTAAAACGTTCTACAGAAAGATCAAATCCATAGGTAAAAATAGCAGCCATTCCTTTAATATTTGCACCTTCATTACGAAGCGCTTCGACCGCTTGTAAACTACTACCTCCCGTACTGATTAAATCTTCAACAACTACTACATTTTGTCCTTTTTCTAAGAAACCTTCCACTTGATTTTGTCTTCCGTGTTTTTTGGGTTCTGGACGAACATAAACAAAAGGGAGACCTAAAGCTTCAGCAACGAGTATTCCCACGCCAATTGCTCCTGTTGCTACACCTGCAATAACGTCAGGTTTGCCAAATTTTTCTTCAATATTTTTAGCAAATTCATCTCTTATGAAGTTTCTAATTGCTGGAAATGAGAGGATTATTCGGTTGTCACAATAAATAGGAGATTGCCATCCTGAAGCCCATGTAAAAGGATTTTTAGAATTTAATTTAATTGCGTTTATTTGTAAAAGCAATTCGGCAGTTTTTTCGGCTGTGTTGGTATTAAAAATCATATTGCAAATGTATAAAGTTTTTGTAAACGATAAGGCACTTTTTTTGACAAATGAAGTTCAAAAAGAGACAAATTTTAAAATTTTTTTGTTAGAAAGCATCGATATTAAAAAGCTCATCATAAAACTTTTTCAAAATAAAATTGAAAATGCCTTTTTATATCATCCAGATGAAAAGCTAATAATGAAAACTTTAAAAGCAAAAATTCCTGTGGTTAAAGCAGGAGGTGGTTTAGTTTATAACGAAGAAGGGAAGGTCTTGTTTATCTACAGGAATGGAAAATGGGATTTACCAAAAGGAGGAACGGAAAAGAACGAAACGATGGAAGAAACAGCCATGAGAGAAGTGGAAGAGGAAACAGGGGTTTCGGGTTTATCCATTTCTAAGAAACTTCAGAAAACGTATCATGTATTTAAAAGAAACGGAAGATATAAACTCAAACAAACGTATTGGTACGAAATGAAATCTACTTTTAAAGGAATACCTCAAGGTCAAGAAGATGAAGGAATTGAAAAAGTAGTTTGGGTTTCCCCAAATGAAATTCCGAAACTATTAGAAAACTCCTACGAAAATATCAAATTACTATTTGAATAGTAATCCTTGTGAAAATTTTTTAATCCATATTTATATTCTGTAAACTTTCACTAAAATCGTGTAAGACGTTTCTGTACTGTTTTTTGGACATTTGTATAAACATTAAAAAACAATTGACATGGAAACGAAAAAAAACATCGAAATTTTAAACGAATTAATTTCATTTTTAGAAGACGGTAGAGTAGGTTATACCAATGCTGCCGAAAACTGCGAAGACAGTAAATTAAAAACAGAATTCTTAGGGATTGCTAGAGACCGTTCTTTAATGGTAGTGCAATTGCAAGATGAAGTAAACCGATTAGGAAAATCTACAGATGCTACTGATGGCCCGTTAGGAGCTATTCATAGAGCATGGATTGATTTTAAAGCAATGGTAACCGGTCATGATAATGAAGCCATTATTGAGGCGTGTTTAACTGGAGAAAATGCAGCTCAAGAAAAATTTAAAGATGCATTAAAAGAAAAAAGTTTAACTCCAGAATTATTTGCGATTATTTCTGCTCAATTATTATCGATTGAAAAAGCAATGGCTAAGATTAAAGCGTATAAAAACATTTCTATATAAATTACAAACACAACTATCCATTGAAAAAGGCTTGCATTTGCAAGCCTTTTTTATGTTATTTTAGAAGTATTTCCTAAAATAAAGTTATTTAATTCTATAGATAGGATATTGCAAATGCGCTTTTTCATAATATTCTGAATTTCTGTAAATCCAATCTAATTGCGCTTCTCCACTTGCAGCAAAATCTTTATCCATCATTTTTTTAGCATCAAATTCGGCTTTTAACTTGGCACTTTTATCCAATAATTCTTTGGCTAAATCTTCAAATACATAAGCAGAAAAATATTCTTTTTGTTGTAAAATGGCATCGAAGAAATTCCAATTGAAATAGCTATCAACGGCTTCGGGTTCTAATGTTTCTAACAAGTATTTAACTCCTTTTTGTTGGGTTTTAATTAAAAAATCGCCTTTTTTGAATGACATTTTTTCAAAACTTTTAATTGCCACCGTATTGTAATGACCATAATGTCCTTCATAAGGTCTTTTGGCTGTTTCATAAGATGCAATTGTATAACTTTCGACTAAAATAGTGGTATCATTTTCAATGGAACGCATTTCAATTTCGTTTAATTTCAATAGCTCTAAAATGGGCCATTGCGATTTCGGAACTATATAATAAGAAGGAATTGTAGTTTCTTTAGTCGCTTTATAATCGTTATAAAAGTTAATTTTTTTGGTAAAAGGTTGTTTTCTGTCATAATACAACCTGTTTTTACCAGTTACTTCACTGGTTTTATAATTGCCTTGGTAGCCTTTAAACTCCATTTTGGTAACCTTAGAAGAATCCAATTCCCATTGTAAAGGATATTTCATGCCTACCGTATAATTTTTAAGATTTTCGGTTTTTAATTTCTTAATCTTTAAAAAGTTTTTGTCTACATAGTTAATGGTACTCAACATGTATTCATACGTAACTGCAACACGATCTTTGTAAGGTTTTAGCATATGGGTTTCTGGGACCGAACCTAACGCATTGAACAATGTGGTATAACCTGTAGCATATCTAGGTGAATCCATAAATTGAGAAAAACCACCATCTGGTGTATCGCCATGAATGTTTACATAGGGAGTGCTTTCAATCTTTTTCTTTTTTAAATCTTTCATGATTTCTGGATGCATTTCATTTTTGTAAAACTCTCCTAGTTTTCCACCTAAACGTTGATGTTGTGTAGCGATACAGGTAAAAGTGTATTGGTAATCGGCACCGTTAGAAACATGATTGTCAATAAACATATCGGGATTTACTTCGTGAAAAATTTCCTGAAAACTTCTAGAATTTCTGGAATCTGATTTGATAAAATCTCTATTTAAGTCAAAATTTCTCGCATTTCCTCTAAAACCATATGCTTCTGGACCGTTTTGATTGGCTCTTGAATAGGAATTCCTATTTAAACTTCCGCCAATATTATAAATAGGAATGGCTACAATAATCGTGTTTTTTGGAACTTTTATTTTGGCTGTAGCCAAATCACGAAATAATAGCATGGTGGCATCAATTCCATCTGGTTCACCTGGATGAATGCCGTTGTTGATTAAAATAACGCCTTTATTCTGACTGTAATCGAAATTTTTATTTTCTGAAAAAGTGATTATGTGTAAAGGTTCTCCAGCATCGGTTAAGCCCATCGCATCCATTTGAATGGTTTGAAACTGATTGGCTAATTGTGTATAATACGCAATACATTCTTCATAAGTGGTAGATTGGTTTCCGTTTCCTTTTTCAAAAGGGGTTTTTAAATCTTGGGAAAAAACAAAAGTGGAAAATAGTAGGAGTAGTGTTAGTTTTTTCATGTAGGTTGTTTTAGTTTCTCAAATGTAATAAAAAAAGAAACAGCTATTAAATACCCATCAAAATTCGTAATTCAAAATTCTAAAACTATCTTTGCCAAATGAATCACAATTCTTTATCTGATACGCTACTTTTGAATTTAGGAATTCAAGAGTTAAATTCCATGCAAGAAGCGGCTCAAACAGCTATCTTGAATGATCCTAATGTGTTGTTACTTTCACCAACAGGCTCTGGAAAAACGCTAGCTTTTTTGCTACCAATCTATCAAATGTTAGAAGTTGATAAAAAAGGAGTACAAGCTTTAATTTTAGTCCCTTCTCGTGAGTTAGGATTGCAAATCGAACAGGTTTGGAAAAAAATGAATACGGCTTTTAAAGCTAATGTTTGTTATGGCGGACATTCGTTTGAAATCGAATTGAAAAATTTGAGTACGCCACCTGCACTACTCATTGGTACACCAGGAAGAATTGCCGATCATCTAGATAGGGAAAGTTTTGATACGAAGAACATACAAACCTTTGTTTTAGATGAATTTGATAAATCGTTGCAATTAGGCTTTCATGAAGAGATGTCTTATATCATCAAACGATTGCCCAAAATTAACAAGCGTATATTAGTGTCTGCAACTGCTGCGGTAGAAATACCAAAGTTCACAGGAGTAAATTATCCAACCGTACTCGATTTTACGGAAGAAGAAAAAATAAATGAGAATTTAGCTACTCGTATCGTTGTATCGCCTTCTAAAGATAAAGTAGAAACACTATTCCAATTAATTTGCTCCTTACAATCGGAAGCAGCAATTATTTTTTGCAATCATAGAGAAGCAGTCGAAAGGGTGTATGATTGGTTAACAAAAAAAGGAATTATAGCAACTTTTTATCATGGGGGTTTAAATCAAGACGAACGAGAAAGAGCTTTAATTCAGTTTCGAAATAAAAGTGTTTCGTATTTAATAACTACCGATTTAGGAGCTCGTGGTTTGGATATTCCAGAAATGAAACACGTGATTCATTATCATTTGCCAGTAAAGGAAGAAGATTTTATTCATAGAAACGGGCGAACTGCTCGTATGTTGGCCACTGGAACGGCTTATGTTTTGGTTACTGAAGCCGAGAAAAAAGTAGACTATTTTGATTATGACGGTTTTGTTTTGGATGTCTCCAAAGCGAAAAAGTTACCAGAAGATCCTCTTTTTCAAACCCTATATATAAGTGGTGGCAAGAAAAATAAATTGAATAAAGTTGATATCGTTGGTTTTTTATCTCAAAAAGCAAATTTGGGTAAAGAAGATATTGGTTTAATTGAAGTGAAAGATTTTATCTCTTTTGCTGCCATACGTTCCAATAAGATTCAACCAACTTTATTAAAAATAAAAGACCAAAAAATAAAAGGGAAGAAGTACAAAATTGAAGTGGCACGATCTGTTGTGAAAAGAGAGTAGGAAAGAGGAAAGAGGAAAGAGGAAAGAGGAGGTGTGTTATTCTACTTTTTGTATACGTCAGTTCGAGTGTTTTTTATGAAATGAAATGGAATAAAAAATGTATCGAGAACTCATATAAAAATAAAATGCTTAATTTCTCTACTTTTCTATTTAACGTCAGTTCGAGTGTTTTTTATGAAGTGTAATGGAATAAACTTCTCGATACGCTTCGCACTCGAAGTGACGTGTATCGAGAACTCTTAAAATAATAATTTATCAAAATAACCCTATTTAAATTGAAACCTGAAACCTGTCCTTTATGTCATTCAACGGCTACGGTTTTTTGTACAAAACCCAAGCATCTGTTTTATAAATGCAGTCAGTGTGACGGTATTTTCAGACCTAAACATACTTATTTTGATAGAGATACAGAAAAGCAACATTACGAACAACACGAAAATGATGTGAATGATTTGGGATACCAAAATTTTGTATGGCCGATAGTTGAAGCAATTATAAAAGATTTTACAACAACACATAAAGGCTTGGATTTTGGTTCTGGAACTGGACCTGTTATTTCAAAACTACTCACAGAAAAAGACTATTCGGTAGTAAATTATGATCTTTTTTTTGAAAATATTCCAGAAAGACTATTGCAGCAATATGATTTTATTTCCTGTTGTGAAGTGATGGAGCATTTTCATCACCCTTTACAAGAGTTTGAATTATTGCATTCTATGTTATTCCCTCATGGAAAACTATATTGTAAAACCGAAGTGTATCGTAATCAATCGCCTTTTGAAAATTGGTATTACAAAAATGATTTAACGCATGTGTTTATCTATCAAGAAGCTACGTTACATTGGTTACAAAAGAAAGTACCATTCAAGAAACTTGACATTAGAGATAAGATTATAGTTTTTGAAAAATAAAATTAGATACTTCTTTGAACTATAAAAAGTAGGGTGTAAACTTACTTTCGGATGATTATTCTATCATTTAGAATTCCAGAATCAGTTTGAATTTTTAAAAAATATACACCTTCGTTTAATTCGCTTAAATCGATATGATCTTTTGATACTGTATTTATTTTTTTTACTAAACTCCCTACATGATCAAAAACTGTAATTTGATTGATAGTTGCGTCCTTAATAGTATATTCTAGTTTTCCATTTGTAGGGTTTGGAAAAAGTAAAAATTGGATTTTATTACTTTCAAATTGAGTTGCTGACAAATACGTTTCAGATGTGGTTTGATTATCAGTATTAGCATAATAATCACAAGTAACTTGAGAACTTGAAAGAATGATATGCACGTTGATGGTGTAATTTCCTTCTGTGGTAATTGGAATAAAAAAATCATTATCAAAATAGAGTATGGGTAATGTATTATCAAACCAATAACAAACATCTAAATCGATTACATTTCCATTAATTGTATAACTGTTGCTTAAATAGCCCGAACCAGTTCCAGAAACCGTCTTAACATTTACATTAATTCCTCCAGTCATATTCCTAGTATTTAATTCAGTAATTAAAATGTTTTGACTAAAGGAAGTAAGAGTTGCAATAAAAAAAGATAAAAGGAGTATAATTTTTTTCATAATGTACCTATTAAAAAAAGAAAATCAAATGTAATCAAAATGAAGTACAAATGGTTGATAAAGTATATTTTGTTTAGTTCTGTATATTCTTTTATTAATTTAGTATATAACTAAAAAATGTATGACTAATTTATTTTCCTGGAACCACTTTATACGTTGGGTCTTCCAAAATATTAACATCAATAATCGCAGCTGCATTTTTAAGTAATTCCACACAGTCGTTGCTTAAATGTTTTAAATGAACGGTTTTTCCCACGGCTGCATAACGCTCCGTAATTTTATTTACTGCATCAATCGCACTCATATCGGTAATTTTACTTTCAGCAAAATCGATAATCACTTCGGTTGGGTCGTTTTGTACATCAAATTTTTCAGCAAAAGCGGTAGTAGAACCAAAAAATAAAGGTCCGTACAACTCATAATGTTTCACACCTGCTTCATCTATATATTTACGCGCACGAATGCGTTTGGCACTTTCCCAAGCAAATACTAAAGCAGAAATAATCACTCCGATTAAAACAGCTAAAGCTAAATTGTGTAAGAATATGGTAATTAAGGTTACTACTAGCATTACAAAAATATCTGGTTTTGGCATTTTGGTAAACGCTTTAAAACTGGCCCATTCAAATGTTCCAATAGCAACCATAATCATGACACCCGTTAAAGCAGCCATAGGTAATAATTCGATTACAGGAGCACCCACTAAAATGATTGCCAAAATAGTTAATGCGGCAATAATTCCAGATAATCTCGCTCTTGAACCCGAAGATAAGTTGACCAATGTTTGTGCGATCATAGGACAACCGCCCATGCCAAAGAAAAAACCATTGGCAATATTCGCAGTACCTTGTGCGAGGCATTCTCTATTACTGTTTCCTTTGGTGCCTGTAATTTCATCTACTAAATTTAAGGTTAAAAGACCTTCCGTTAAACCTACTGCAGCCATAATTAAACCATAGGGAAGTATAATTTTAAAGGTCTCAAAAGTAAAAGGAATTTGAGGAATATGAAAAGGAGGCAAGCTACCACTTACAGAAGCAATATCCACCACTTGTTTGGTATCGATGTTAAAAAGTAATACAATTCCAAAAACAATTAGAATAGCAACTAATGAAGCAGGAATTGCTTTTGTGATTTTTGGAAAAAGTAAGATAATGGCAATGGTTAAAGCCACTAAACCAGCCATTATAAATAAAGGAGTACCGCTCAACCATTCCGATTGTCCGTTTACCAAAGTTTTAAATTGTTCTAATTGAGAAAGGAAGATGATAACGGCTAACCCATTTACAAAACCATACATTACAGGTTGTGGTACCAAACGGATGAATTTTCCTAATTTTAGCAATCCAACAATGATTTGTATGACACCAGCAATAGCAACCGCACCAAAAACATATTCTAAGCCGTGGGTTTTCATTAAAGCAATCAATACAATAACAGTTGCACCAGCACCACCTGAAATTAAACCAGGACGACCACCAAAAATAGCAGTTATGATTCCCATAATAAAAGCACCATATAAACCTACAAGAGGAGGAAAACCTGCTAGAATTGCAAAAGATAACGATTCTGGAATCATGGTCATAGCAACCGTTAAACCCGCTAGAACTTCCGTTTTATAATCTACTTTTTGTTTGAAATCGAATAAATTGAGTACTTTTTGCATGCTAATTTTGGCTTTTAGAATAAAAATGCAAAAGTAGTACTTCAAAAGAAAGAAACCTAACCCTTTTTTTAGCTTTGTACCAAACTTGATTTGTAGTAAACCTAATTAAGTTATGCTTAAACCAAACTTAATTCATAATAAGCCTAATTAAGTTATGCTTAAACCAAACTTAATTCATAATAAGCCTAATTAAGTTATGCTTAAACCAAACTTGATTTGTAGTAAACCTAATTAAGTTATGTTTAAAACAAACTTAATGCATAATAAGCCTGATTAAGTTATGCTTAAACTAAACTTAACTTGTAGTAAACCTAATTAATTATTTATTTGCCATTACCGCTTCTGGAACCAATCGGGTGATATCACCACCATTTCGTAACACATCACGAACAATACTCGATGAAATATAGGAAGTACGTGCAGCAGTTAATAAGAATACGGTTTCAATTCTGGACAAACTTCTATTGGTATGTGCAATTGCCTTTTCAAATTCGAAATCGGCTGGATTGCGAAGTCCTCTCAAAATGAAATCGGCTTTTTCTTTTTTACATAAATCGATAGTCAATCCTTGATAGGTAATTACTTTTACTTTAGGCTCGTCTTTGAAGGTTTCTTCAATAAATTTTTTACGTTCTTCTAGAGTGAACATGTATTTTTTTTCAGCATTTACACCAATGGCAACAATCACTTCATCAAATAAAGAAACACCTCTTTTAATAATGTCATAATGACCATTAGTTATAGGATCAAATGATCCTGGGAAAATAGCTCTTTTCATTCTTTTATTTTTAATGCTTCCGTAATATTGATAATATCTTTACTGGAATAATCACCAATGATGTATTTATAAGCTCCTTGACTATTAATAATGAGTAAGCCAATACAATTGCCTTTTTTATCAAAAAAGTTTTTTAAAAAATAATGCCCTACATCATCATAATGCGTTGTAAAATCAAGGATAGGTTTTGCGGCTAATTTATCTTCGTAAACGTAAATATTTCTGATGTTTGAAAGATCAATTTTACCATATACTTTATCAGTTAGCCAAGCATAGGTTTTATCCAATTCTTCGTAATTTTCGTATGGACAATAGTCTTGTGGATACCGATAATTAATAATTAGAAACGTTTCGTCTTTCCAATTGTATTCATAACGAATGGAATTCATTTGGTCTTTTGGAATGATGGCGTCTTGAGCAAAACCGAGGTGCACAAAAAACATCAGAAATACTACTATTTTTTTCATGATTTATTTATTTTCTTTCGATATCGAAAATTTCTTTTTCATCAAACATTCTTTGAATGTCTTGTTTTGTAAAACCATACACATCAATATAATTTTCTTCTTTATCTATATTATCTAAATCCGATTTTTTGTTGGTTTGTAATTGGTTTACAAAAACATAAATACTGTCTTGGGTTACTTTTTCAATTTTAAGAGTAGAATAGTAGCCTGCATCTCCATTTACATGATACACATCACCTTTAGTTGGATTGACAATAAACTCGGCATTGTCTGTGTCATTTTGGTAGGAAAAATACATTCCCATTAGAGTTAAAGCAGCAATTATAAAAACACCACTAAAGAACCAAACCGGAGTTTTTACACCTGCTTTTTCTTTTTCATTTTCATATTTGTTTTGAATCGCTTCTGGTAATTCTTTCACCTCAAAGGTGCGTTTACAAGTATTGCATTCTGCTACGCCAATTTTACGAATTGGAAAGAAAGGAATCCAATACACATGAGCATATTTACCAAATACGCTGTAAGTCATGGAAGTTTCGTTTTCACAGTTAGGACATTTTACATTTTTGATTTGTCCGTTGTGGATGTTTTTGGCTCTGGTTCCGTAAAAAATCATATAAAATAATTAAGTTGGTTCTATTGTACTACTTCTTCAATGGCATTCTCAAAAAGTTCTGCAAGCGATATTCCTGCTTCACGAGCTTGTTGAGGTAAAATACTTTCATTGGTTAAACCCGGCACCGTATTCATTTCTAACATATGAGGTTCTCCATTAACTAAGATAAATTCGCTACGAGAAAAACCTTTCATTTTTAATACTTCATATGCTTTTTTTGCAACTGCTTCAACTTTTTCTTGTACTTCTTTGGATAATCGGGCTGGCGTAATTTCTTGAGATTTACCTAAATATTTGGCTTCGTAATCAAAAAAGTCATTTTCAGAAACAATTTCGGTAATGGGTAATACTTTTGTTTCTCCTTTATAACTAATCACACCTACAGAAACTTCAATTCCGTCTAAGAAACTTTCAATAATCACTTCATTGTCTTCTTTAAAAGCTGTTTCTATAGCGGGTAAAAAATCCGTTTTAGCATGTACTTTGGTAATACCAAAACTAGATCCCGATTTATTTGGTTTTACAAAACAAGGCAAACCTACTTTTTCTAAAATGGTATCTACTGGAATATCATCCCCTAAATTTAGATAATGAGAAGTAGCTGTTTTAATACCATAAGGTTTTAAAACGGATAGTGTGTCTCTTTTGTTAAAAGTTAATGCTGCTTGATAATAATCACAAGATGTTTGTGGAAGCTGTAATAATTCAAAATAGGCTTGTAATAAACCATCTTCTCCAGGTGTACCATGAATGGCATTGAATACCACATCAAAAATCACTTTGGAACCTTTAACTGTAACCGAAAAATCACTTTTGTCTATTGGATATTCACTTGCATCATCAGCAACATACACCCATTTATCCTTTAAAATATGAACGCGATATCCTTTATATTTTGATGGATTTAAATTTTGGTAAACGACATTACCGCTAGTAAGAGAGATTTTATATTCGCTTGAATAACCGCCCATGATGATGGCAACATTTTTCATATAATTCCGTTAATAAGTAAACAAAATTACATTATTTATTTATAACTCTAAATCTTTTCTATTTTATATCTTTGTCAAAATTCAAATTTATGAGCATTAAAAAATTCTTAACCAGTAAAACATTTTTTATTCAGTTAGCGATTGCCTTTGGTATTATTATCGTTTTAGGTTTTGCATTACTTACATTTTTAGATTTTAAAACCAATCATGGAGAGGAAATACCTGTACCAGATTTATCTAAAATGCAAGTGACTATTGCAGATGAGAAATTAAAAGAAATGGGTTTAGAATTGTTATTATTAGACACGGTTGATTTTAGAAAAGATATGCCTCCTTTCTCGATTGTAGAACAAAGCCCGAAAGCAGGAACTACAGTAAAAGATGGTAGAAAAATTTATGTTAAATTGAATTCAGGAGGTTTTACCGATATTAAATTACCCGATTTTTATGAGAAAACCTACCGTCAAATTAGTGCTAATTTAAAATCATTAGGATTAAAAGAAGGAAAAAATACCTACAAGAAAAACATGGCTAAGGATGTGGTTTTAGGATTAACTCAAAATGGTAAAACACTAAAAGTAGGAGATAAAGTAAAGAAAAATTCTGTTGTAGATTTTATTTTAGGAGATGGGAAAGAGGTTTTTGATGCTTCCGATATCATTTTAGAATCAGAAGAAAATCAGTTACCAGAAGAATTTAAAGAAGGAGAATAAATGACAGATTATACCGTTTCAAACGATGATTTGGAAGACGATTTACACGAGCATCATCGGTTCGTAATTGCTAAAGGGCAACAAGCCTTACGTATTGATAAGTTCTTAATGAATGCACTTGAAAATACGACAAGAAGCAAAATCCAAAAAGCAGCCGATTCGGGTGCTATTTTTGTGAATGATAGTCCCGTTAAATCCAATTATAAAGTAAAACCAGATGATGTAGTGCGTGTGATGCTTGAACATCCACCTTACGAACACCTTTTAAAAGGTGAAAATATTCCTTTAGATATAGTTTATGAAGACGATCAGTTGATTGTAATCAACAAACCTGCTGGAATGGTGGTGCATCCTGGTCATGGCAATTATTCCGGAACGTTAGTGAATGCTTTGGCCTATCATTTTGATAATTTGCCCATGAACAGTTCAGAACGTCCTGGTTTGGTACACCGAATTGATAAAGATACTTCGGGCTTATTAGTGGTTGCCAAAACCGAATTGGCTATGGATTATTTAACCAAACAATTTGCGGCCAAAACATCAGAAAGAGAATATGTAGCCTTAGTTTGGGGAGACATTCAAGAGGAAGAAGGTACTATTGAAGGAAATATCGATAGACACGTTTCCAATAGAATGCAAATGGCAGTATATCCTGATGGAGAAAGAGGAAAACCAGCCGTAACGCACTTTAAAGTTTTGGAACGTTTTGGTTATGTCACTTTAATTTCATGCCGATTAGAAACAGGAAGAACGCACCAAATAAGAGTGCACATGAAACACATTGGACACACCTTATTTAACGACGAACGTTATGGAGGTGATGTGATTTTAAAAGGAACTACATTTACAAAATACAAACAATTTGTAGACAATTGTTTTAAAGTATTACCAAGACAAGCTTTACATGCTAAAACCTTAGGCTTTGAACATCCTATTACGAAAGATTTTTTACGTTTTAATACAGCTATTCCGCAAGATATGGTAGATTGTATTGAAAAATGGAGAGTGTATAGTAAAGCACAAAGTTATACGGAAGAAGAGTAAGGTTATATAAATAAAAGTTCTTCAATTGTATGAAAGTACTTCAACTAATTTTCATTTTGATTTTAGGTGTCTCATGTAGAGAAAATTTACGTGATAATTTGAATGTCAAGAAAGAATCAAATGACACTATTTCTTTAGTTAAAAAGAAAAGTGAAGATTCAATTAATCAAAAGATTGCGTTAGATTTTAATAAGCATAAAGACTTATTGGATATTATTTTATTATTGCCAGATTCTTCTTTTTCAAGTTGGGAATGGAAATTGGAAGATAGAAAAAAATGGTATAATGAAATTAAAAGCAATAATTTTTATATTGATAATGATCCTCTATATTTTAATCAAAAATTTTTTGAATCTACTAAGGCAGGTTTTTCAATTGTAGATGGGTTTTGGACCATAACTTTATTCAAGGCTGATGATGATTCGTATGTAGTTGTACTAAATGACAAAGTAGGAGATGGAAATAACGTAACCTTCTATGAAGTTAAAAATAATGCAATAGAAGAAAGTATTTCAAATAAAGCTATTTTTACAAACTTTACTGATGCGTTCAAAAGTACAAAAAAGGGCAATGGTAACTGTATAGATTTATTTGAAGAAATGAATTACCCAGTTTATGATTTTACTATTGGAGAAACAATTCAAATTATCATTTTAGATTCATTTATTGAAGAATATGGTAAGGATTGTTTACTTGGAAATACCCAAATTTATTATTTTAATTCTAGTACGAAGCAATTTGAATTACAAAAAATAGATTGGAACTAAAAAGTAATATGAATATCATCATCCGTATTTAGAAGACCGTCTTTCCCTTTAGATAGGAGTTGGTAAGAAGTAGCATTATTGGAAGTTTGATAAAAATACTCATTTCCCCAATAATCTAAAGTGATATCTTTTTTCAAAGGATTATTTCGGATAATTGCATTTAAATTTTCAGGATATTTACCAAAACTTTCTTTTTCTTTATTTAATGCGATTTCAACACCATGCATTTTTTCCAAAGCCTCTTTTTTTGAACCAATAATCATTTGATAAATAAAATAACCTGTTATAAAAAATAGCGCAATGCTTATTGTTGCGATATAAATTTTTGTGCTTGGTAGTACTGGAAGCCCTGCCTTTTTTTTCTTTTTAAATTCTCTTAAAAATTTAATATCTAAAAAGAGAAGTATACAGTCTATAATTAGTTCTAATAAAAACATAAAGTTGAGTATTATTCAAATATAGTAAAGACTTTATCCATAAAACTAATATAATTATAATTATTTTTGATAGCAATTGTAAACCAAAGCTTACTCTTTTTCGTACATTTGAAAAACAATAAAAACGTACTATGAAAATTGTTATTTCACCTGCAAAATCATTAGATTTTGAAACCCAATTACCTACCAATCAATTTACACAATCTGATTTTTTATCCAAATCGGAAACCATTCATAAAACCTTAAAAAAGAAAAAACCTAAACAATTGATGGATTTAATGTCTATCTCTGAAAAGTTAGCTGAATTAAATTGGCAACGCAATCAAGATTGGCAAACTCCTTTTACAGCTGAAAATGCACGCCCAGCAGTGTATGCTTTTAACGGTGACGTATATGTAGGTTTGGATGCCTATACCATTCCAGTAGATCAATTAGAGGTTTTACAAGATAAATTGCGTATTCTTTCTGGATTATATGGTGTTTTAAAACCCTTGGATTTAATACAACCGTATCGTTTAGAAATGGGGACTTCTTTACCAATTGGAAGCAAGAAAAATCTGTACGAATTTTGGAAAAAAACAATTACAGATGCTTTAAATAAAGAATTGAGTAAAGGTGAATTGTTTTTAAATTTAGCCAGCAATGAATATTTTAATGCTGTGGATACCAAAGCCTTAAAGGTGCCTGTAATTACTCCTGAATTTAAGGATTACAAAGATGGTAAATTAAAAATGATTAGTTTTTTTGCTAAAAAAGCGAGAGGTTTAATGGTGCGTTATATTATTGATGACAAAGCAGAAACCATTGATGATTTGAAAAAATTTAATTATGAGGGTTATGCTTTTGATGCCAATTTAAGCAAAGGAAATAAATTAGTTTTTACGAGATAACTTTCTTTTTTCAATTAATACTATAAAGATAACACCTATAGTATAACAAAGTAAATCAATCCAAGAGAAAGAAGTTCCCAAAACCGTTCGTGCTATTGCATACTTTTGTAGGCCTAATTTCTCAACTATGTGGATATACTGGAAGAATTCTACAGTAAAAGAAAACAATAATACAACTACAGCTGTTGCTTTTACAGAGAATGTAAAAAAGGATTGAATGCAACAATAAAGTAATAGTACTACGAGTACATCTCCCATATAAGGACGAATGAAGTCATCGTGTATATAAAGCGCAATACCAACTTCAATTAAAAAGAGTAGGATAGTTGCTATAAAGTAGTGTTTTTTAAACTGAAACATACTAGCGATTGGAAAATACAATCAAAGATACAGAATACAAACCGTTAGAAATAAAAAAGTCCAAGAAACACTTGGACTTTTTTAAATTTAAAAGTGATTAATGTAGGGCTTCACTAATATCTACTTTATTTTTATTGTTTTTAATTAAAAGAATAATGGGTACGCAAATTAAGAATAGTATACCTAAATATAGGAAGATATCCATATACGATAAAACGGTACTTTGCTTCATCACACTCATATTTAAAACCTGATGTGCTTTAGCCAAAGCTTCGTTACTACTAAAACCTTTCGACATAAATCCCATTTGTAATTGATGAATTCGATCTTGTACCTGAACTTTAGTAACATCTATATTAGAAATTAAATTTACTCTATGTTCCTGACTAAAACGGGCAATAAATGTAGTTATAATGGCAATACCAAATGAACCTCCTAATTGGCGAAGCATTCCAGTAAATGCGGCTCCTTCACCAATACTTTTTCCTTTAAGAGTGGATAATGATAGTGTAGTAATAGGAACAAAGAGTAATCCTAAACCTAAACCTCTCACAATTAAAGGCCAATACATATAATTTTCAGCTGTGTCTGGTGTCATGATGGTATACATCCAAAAAGTAAACACAAAGAACATTAGAAAGCCCAAAGCGACTAAATATTTTTGAGGAACCCCTTTTTGTAATAATTGGCCAATAATCGGCATCATAAAAGCAGTCATCAAGGAGCTAGGAATTAAAAGTAATCCTGCATCTGTAGCAGTCCAACCTAATATGGATTGCGTATATATAGGTATAATAAAGGTAGAACCATATAAACCAAATCCCATGATAAAGCTAAGAATGGTACCAACTTTTAAATTGGTGTCCTTTAAAACTTTCAGGTTAACAATAGGATATTCATAGGTTAGTTCGCGCCAAATAAAGAAAAATAAACTTAAGAAACTAACTAAACTTAAAGTAATTATAGTAGTGTTATTAAACCAATCATCTTGCTGTCCATGTTCTAAAACATATTGCAACGAGCCTATAAAACCAGCTAATGTGAGTATGCCATACCAATCCACCTGTTTGCTACTTAATTTTTCACCATATTTAGGACTCTTCACATAGGTCAAAGTTAATAAGGTAGCTATAATCCCTATTGGAATATTAATATAGAAAATATAAGGCCAAGAATAAGTGTCAACCAAGTAACCTCCTAAAGGCGGTCCTAAAGTAGGTCCAACAATTACACCCATTCCATAAATAGCCTGAGCCATTCCTCTTTTAGCAACCGGATAACTTTCTGTAATAATAGTTTGAGAAGTTACTAGTAATGCACCACCACCAAGACCTTGTATAAATCGGAAAGCAATTAATTCCCAAATTCCTGTGGCATTTCCACATAAAAAGGAAGCTGTGGTAAAAATAATAATAGAAGCAGCAAAATAGTTTCTACGTCCAAATTGTTGTGACAACCAGCTCGTCATTGGAATTACAATAACATTGGCAATTGCATAAGCAGTAATTACCCATGCTACGTCTGTTAATGTAGCTCCTAAACTTCCACGCATGTCATTTAAGGCTACGTTTACAATAGTAGTATCTACAATTTCTAAAAGTGCACATAATACTGCTGTTATGGTAATAATCACACGATTAAAACCATATTCAACGAGACTATCTTCGTGTGTATTTGTTGTGCTTGTACTCATGATTATTTAAGATGTACATCAACTTCTACATTCATGCCAGAACGAAGTGATTTTACTTTCTCTTTATTATTAGCTTCAGTTAATGATATTTTTACGGGTAATCTTTGTACCGTTTTTACGAAATTTCCTGTCGCATTATCAGGAGGTAATAATGAAAAACGAGATCCTGTTGCAGGAGAAAACGAAGTTACGGTCCCTTCAAATTCTTCATTTGGATAAGCATCCACTTTAATACCTACTTTTTGTCCTAAAGCCATTTTATTGAGTTGAGTTTCTTTAAAATTGGCTACTACCCAAACATCTTCTGTATTAATAATATAGAATAAAGATTGTCCAGGTTGCACTAATTGACCGTTTTGAATGCTAACGGAAGAAAGTTGTCCGTCGATAGGTGCAATTACATAACAGTATGAAAGGTTCAATTGAGCAGCTTCATAAACCGCTTTGGCTTTCATAATATTAGCAGCAGCTACTTCCACTTGTTTGTTAGACACATTAGAACGAGAGATAGCCGCATTTTTTAAATAATTGCTTGCATTTCTTTGCTCTTGAGCCACTTTTAAATTTGTTTCAGCTTCTTGTTTTGCAGCTAAAGCTTGTTCGTATTGTTGTTTGGTAATCGATTTGTTGTTATATAAATTTTCATAACGCTCAAAATCACTAGTTGCTCTCCATAATCTGGTTTTGGCAGCTTCGATTGCATTTTCAGTAGATTTTGAATTGGCACTAGAAACCGAAACATTAGCTAAAGCACCACCTGTATCTGCCTTGGAAACTTCAAGACTGTTTTGCGCTATAAGTAAAGCGGCTTGAGCTTCTTTCTCTTTTACTAAATAATCTTGAGTATCAATGACAAAAAGGGTATCTCCTTTTTTTACAAATTGGTTATCCGTAACATTTACTTTTTTAATATAACCTGAAACTCTTGGAATTACCGGATTCATATTTTGTTGAATTTGGGCATCATCTGTCGTTTCGTGTGCTAAGGAATGGATGTATTTGTAACCACCATAGCTAAGACCTAATATCACAATTACAATTAATATTAGGGTGAATTTCTTATTTGTCTTCTTTTTTTCCATCAGTATCTCTTAGTTTACGTTGAATGATTGGGTTAATTTTCCTTGTTGGTATAATAATTCATAATATTTTTCTTGAATATCCGAAGTAGCAATAGCATAATTTATTTTAGCTTGAATTTGATCTACATCGGCTTCTAATAAATCATTAGTGGTAGATAAGCCATTATCATATTTATCTTTTACAATACGATAATTTTCTGTTGCTTGCTCTTGTGCTTTTAAATACACCTCTTTTTGTTGGAGCGCTAATTCATAATTAGCATTAGCTTCTTGAACTTCTTCCTTAATTTTATCGGAAAGAATGGCAATTTGTTGGGTAGCTTCTAGGGTCTTACTTTTTGCTTTTTCAACTTCCTTTTTATTTTTAAATAGAGAAGAGAAATCATAGGAAATACCCGCTCCAAAATTCATTGCATTGGTAATTGTAAAAGCATTTTTAACATCAAGTGCAATATAACCTCCAATCAAGTTGATAGATGGTAAATAATTGCCTTTTGCAATTTTAATATTACTTTTTAAGGCTTCTTCTTGATATTGCAAGGCTTCTAAATCTTTTCTTTCTGTTGCAGTTTCGGTAACGATTTCAGTTGTTTTTTCAACACTGTTTTCAGGAATTTCGATAACAGTTCCTTCAGGTAATTGTAGAAGATTAGCCAATTGATAGTTTAAAACTGAATAATTTTTTTTGGCTGTAGCCAATGACAATTGAATATTTGATTCTTGTAATTGTGCTTTTAATAAATCATTATGAGCCAGTAAGCCATTGTCTTCCATTGCTTGAAAATCAAGTACACGTTGGTGTGCCGTTTTTAAAAAATCTTCGGTTAATTGAATCATTTGATTGGTTTTGTACAAACCAAAATACAATTGGGTAACCGCTAAAGCCACTTGTTCTTTTGTATGTTGGGCATGACTAATTTCTGCTTTGTTGATGCTTTTTGCAGCTTTAATACCATTTTGAATTTTAAAGCCATTAAAGACAGGTATAGTAGCTGTAGCTTGACCAATCATCAATTGGTTGATATCTAAACCATTCCCACCCGATTCGGGTGCTAAATTGCCTTTAATTTTAGCTTGTGTTAATCTGAAATATTGTCCAGAAACAGATAAATTCGGCAATTGATTGTTTTTTACGGTTTTCAATTCCCATTCCGAAGTTTTTACTTTAGTATCTGCCAAAATAGCTTGGTTACTTTGGGAAACACCAATATGGATAGCTTCTTCTAAGGAAAGTGATTTCGCATTTTGTGCTTGTAGAAAAGAGGTCAATAAGAGCACAAAATAGAGTATAAGTACATTTTTATTATTCATATTTATTGAATTAACATTCCTAAAATTACGTTTGATATATCATTGGTAAACTCATTTAAGATATAATTCTCAAAGGAAATTTCATCTTGTAAACCAATTAATTCTTGATAAAACTTTTTATTATTATAAATCTGAAAGAAAGCACCTATTGCAATTGGTGGAATTAAAACCGATTTACAATTTTGCTTGAAAACACCTTCCTTTTGTCCTTCTTGAATAATCTCTTCTAAAAGTTTTAAATTGTTTTTTTTGATTTCTGAAAAAGCAGGAAAGTTGCTCGTTCTGTTTTGATTTACAATTTCGTAATGCAGTATTTGATAAATATCTCTATTTTCATAAATACGCTTAATGTAAATAGCTACAAACTTGCTCACCTTTTCTTTTGCGGTTATGTTTTCAGCTTGTAAGTTTTCCAGCATTAATCGAAAGGAGGAAAGACGATATAAAATAATAGCATCCAATAATTTTTCTTTAGAACCAAAATAATAAGAAACCATTGCCACATTAATATCAGCAGCTTTGGCAATTTCTCTTATAGAAGTACCATCAAATCCTTTTTCAGCAAATAACTTTTCAGTGATGGAAATGATTTCTATTTGCTTTGGATTGTATTCTGTCATTGTATAAAGTTTTAAATCCGATACAAAATTAAACAATTGTTTAAATTAAACGTTTGTTTAATTTTTTTTAACATATTTTTAACTTTTATGAAACTGTTTTTAAAACTTATACAATCTAGTGTAGTTACTAAAAATATATTCTAATAGTGAATATCTATTAGTATATATATTAAAATGATTTTAAAAAGATATAGTGCTATAAATCAGATTACCTATTTTTATATTTAATGCTACTAAAAAAAAAAAATTTTGAATTTACAGTATAGATTTAATGTGATTGAGATTCTGATTTTGCAAAAAGTTTGGCGTACTCATTTAAAACAAATTCATATTCCGTTTTATATTGTATTGCTTTGTTTTTATCGGTAATTACAAATCTTAAATAGGTAAAGATTAACATTAATTCTTCGGGGGTTTTAAAGCTTTTTAAGGCAATCGATTTAATATCCTCAGAATTAAACTTTTCTTCAATCAGTTTTTTTAAATTTTCTTCTTGTTGATTTTTAACAGCAACGGGTAACCATTCTGGTAAGGCATTTAAACCCGTTATAGCACCTATTGCTTTTCTTTGAATAATTTCTTCTAAACTAGGTTCGGTATTTTTAAATCGAGACCATATATAAATAGCTCCAAATAGCGTTCCATATAAAGCAGGAGAATACATTATAGAATGGCTTATTTCATGTCTACCAAATAAAGAAAAGCCAAAAAGGCCTATTGTTGCGATGAAGGTAAAAAATCGAATATAACCATGTAAAACACTTTTTCCATTCATAGCGATAGAAAAACCTTGACGTCTATTAAACTCAGAGTTTGTAACAAACATAGTTTCTAATGGAATTAAAGGTGCCATTATCATTAAATAGCTTGTCTCGATCCATTGATTATCAACTTTATGGACTTTTCCACCAAATATTTTACCGAATATTATCATTTATATATTTTTTAGTAGGTTTCTAATGTAATTAAGTTTCAAACAGAAAATTATTGATTTTCAGCATCGTATAAGCTTACTATTGCTTTTGTACCATTTGTTTTTAAATTTCGCTCTAAAATACTATTGGTTAAACCACTGTTATTGCCAAAAGTGAATGTAGGAATATTTTCACTGTTTTCGGCATATACATAGCTGTCATGAAGTTTGTCTCCTGATTCTAAATCATATATTTCATAATAAATAGCAATAATCCCACTCTCAAAGTTTTTACTACTGATTACTTTGGGTTTATATACAATAGCCTCTTTTGCAATTACAATATACTGGATTGATTGACACTTGGTTAATGATTCTTTTAAGAAATTAGAATTTAAATCAGTTTGAGAATTTAACTTGTTTTTAAATTCATAATTACCATTTAAGGCTCCTTCAAAATTATTTAAAAGATTAAATTTCTCGTCTACTTCAATTTCATCTTTAAAAACAACAAGTGTATTTTTTTTAGTTAGTTTATTTAAAATGAAATTATCTTTATCATTTACTGCCTCTGTAGAATCTAAGCTTTTAGCAATTATAACTTCTAAAAAATAATTGGATAAACTATCGATATCTTTATTTTCAAAAGTTTTTAGTTCTATTTTTTTAAATTGATCCAAATATGAATTTACTTTTGAATCGATATTTTCTATTTTTTTTGTATTTGCTTGGAGTAAATTATTAATTTCATTTTTTTTATCATTTTCTTCTTTTAAATAATTTTCATGCGCTTCTATAGAATTAGCAATCATAGTTCTTTCTCTTGCAAAAAGTAAAGAACCAATTATAAATAAAATTATAAATGCTATTTTGTAATCTTTGTTCATATTTTAAGTATTAGTAGGATGTATTTTGTTGAATTATACTAGGGCTTTTTAAGATTTTATTGAAATCTTTTTTGCCAAATATAAAATAAATTCTGTACCCTATTTATTTTGAATTAAAAAAAGAGACAATCTCTAGTTAAAAAAACAATAAGCATATTTATGTTTAAAATTCTAGATGACTTTAAACCCTACTAAAAAGATATAATACTACTACTATTTAATTTCTTATTTTTTCAATAAATTCACGTATGTGGCTTATTGGATTTTGAGCCAAAAATTTTATAAACGCACTACCTATAATAGCTCCTTTTTGATGCGCAGTTGCTTGTGTAAAAGAAGCATTATCTTTTATACCAAAACCAACAATTTGGGGGTTATTTAACTGCAAACTTTCAATATGTTTAAAATAATGGATTTGTTCTTCTCCAAATCCACTTTGACTTCCAGTTACCGAAGCAGAACTAACCATATAAATGAAACTATCGGAAATAGTGTCAATTTGAGTAATTCGTTCCTTTGAAGTTTGTGGCGTTATTAAAAAGATATTTTTTAGGTTGTATTTTTCGAATAAACTTTTATACTCATTTTCATATACATATAAAGGTAAATCTGGAATAATGAAACCATCGATTCCTATTTCGTGACATTTTTGACAAAATTTTTCCATGCCAAATTGCATCATAGGATTAAAATAACCCATGATAATTAATGGAATTTGGACCGTTTTACGAATGTCTTTTAATTGTTCAAAAAGTAGGGAAGTGGTCATTCCATTTGCAATGGCCTGTGTAGAACTTTCTTGAATGGTTGGTCCGTCAGCTAATGGATCGGAAAATGGTAAACCAATTTCGATCATATCAACACCATTTTGTTCTAATTCTTGAATAATGGAAACGGTATCATTTATATTGGGATAACCAGCTGTAAAATAGATAGAAAGCAATTTTTTATTTTGTTCTAAACTTTGGTTTATTCTGTTCATCTTATTTTGGGTTTAAAATTGTAAGGTTTAATTGTTTAAAAGGTTTAGCCAACAATTAATCACTTAAATTAAAATAATCGATATAGGTATTCAAATCTTTGTCTCCTCTTCCAGAAAGGTTAATTACCACAATGTCATTAGGTTGAAAGGTTTTTTTATCTAATACAGCAAAAGCATGCGCCGATTCAATGGCAGGAATAATGCCTTCTGTTTTTGATAAATCCAATCCCGCTTGCATGGCATCAGCATCAGTTATGGCTATAAACTCTGCTCTGTTAGAGTCATGTAAATGCGCATGTAACGGACCAACACCTGGGTAATCTAATCCAGCTGAAATAGAATAAGGCTCGGTGATTTGACCATCTTCTGTTTGCATTAAAAGTGTTTTACTTCCATGAATAATCCCAATTTTTCCTAATACAGAAGTAGCTGCACTTTCTCCAGAATCAACTCCATGTCCAGCCGCTTCAACAGCTATTAATTGTACGGATTCATTCTCTAAGAATTCAAAAAAAGCTCCGGCAGCATTACTACCACCACCTACACAGGCAATCACATAATCTGGATTTTCTTTGCCCTCTTGAACTTGAAGTTGGTTTTGAATTTCTTTTGAAATCACACTTTGAAAACGAGCCACCATATCTGGGTAAGGATGCGGACCAACTACAGATCCAATAATGTAAAATGTATCTACAGGGTTGTTAATCCAGTCTCTAATCGCTTCATTAGTTGCGTCTTTTAATGTTTTTGATCCAGATGTTGCTGGTCGAACTGTAGCACCTAACATTTTCATACGGGCTACATTGGGAGCTTGTCTTTGAATATCAATTTCTCCCATGTAAACGATACATTCCAATCCCATAAGTGCACATACTGTTGCAGTAGCCACTCCATGTTGGCCAGCACCTGTTTCAGCAATAATTCTTTTCTTACCTAATCTTTTGGCCATTAAGATTTGACCAATGGTATTGTTTACTTTATGAGCACCAGTATGGCATAAATCTTCTCTTTTTAAGTAAATTTTTGTTTGGTATTTTTCAGAGAGTCTTTTTGCAAAATAAAGTGGAGTAGGTCTTCCTACATATTGTTGTAACAAATGGTTGAATTCTTCTTGAAAAGAAGGTTCTGCCATTATTTTTAAATAGTTTTCTTTCAGTTCTTCCACGTTTGGATACAACATTTCAGGAATAAATGCACCGCCAAATTTTCCATAAAAGCCCAATTCATCTACATTATATTTCGTTTTCATATAATCTTCTTTTTAATCGTTTTAGTTTTGAATAATTTTTAAATCCTTTCTTTTTTTCGAAGCGACTGTTTACATCTATTCCATGACAATATTTTGCATTTTCTGTGCTTAGAAAAGATTTTATAGCATCGACGCTGGTTAGGCCAATTCCACCACTTAGAAAAAAAGGTTTTTCTAAGGTATATTGCGAAAGTAAATCCCAATCAAATGAAATACCATTGCCACCTGGAAGTTTTCCTTTGGTATCAAAAAGAAAGTAATCTACATAAGGTTCGTAAGCAGTAAGTTGTCCAAAATCAAAATTTTCATCAATTGAAAAAGACTTGATCACTTCAACTGAAAAAGATTGAATTATTTCACAGTATTCCGGAGTTTCCGAACCATGCAATTGAACTACATCAAAATTGAATTGATCAATAATATATTTAATTTTTTCGGGCTCTTCATCTACAAATACAGCTACTTTTTTAATGGAGCTAGGAACTTCTAAAATTTCATTGGTATCAAATTTTCGTTGGGATTTTTCCCAAAAAATAAAACCTAAATAGTCTGGGTTTAAAGTACTAATATCTTGAATGTTCTCAGGATATTTCATGCCACATATTTTTAATTTAATGTCTACCATTTGTAATTGTATTTATAAATTCTTTTGCTGTTGCTCCAGGATTGTTGGTTTTCATAAAATGTTCACCCATTAAAAAGCCTTGATAACCATATTTTTGTAACTCTTTAACAGCTTCAATAGTACTAATGCCACTTTCTGAAACTTTTACAAAATTATCTGGAATTAAGGTAGCCAATTCTTTACTGTAGTCTAAACTAACTTCAAATGTTTTTAAGTTTCGATTATTTACACCTATCATATCTAAACTAGGCATAATTGCTTTTTCTAATTCTTCACGATTGTGTACTTCTAGTAATACTTCTAAGGCTAAACTTTGTGCCAATTCCGATAATTGCTTTATTTCTTCTCTTGTTAAAACGGCAGCAATTAATAAAATGGTATCAGCTCCATGTGCTTTTGCTTCAATGATTTGATATTCGTCGACAATAAATTCCTTTCGTAATAAAGGAATTGTTACGGAAGATTTTGCTAATAACAAATCATCTAAACTTCCACCAAAATACTTACCATCAGTTAAGACAGAAATTCCACAAGCACCAGCATTTTGATATCCAACAACAACTTCTTCAACTGTATGAGCATTATTAATTTCTAGTTTTGATGGAGAACGACGCTTGTGTTCTGATATTATTCCTGACAGACTGTTTTTAAGTAATTTGGACATCGAATAGGTACGTTCGTTAAACAGAACAGATGTTTCCAATTGAGTTGTAGGAATGATGCTTTTTTTCAGTGCAACTTCTCTTTTTTTATCTAGGATTATTTTATCTAGCATGTTCATGGTTTTATCTACTTATTTCAATTAGTCTTTTTAATTTTTCAAATGCTTTACCACTATCTAAACTTTCTTGCGCTTGCGAAAATGCTTCAGCAAAACTATTTTTGTTAACCGTTTGTATGGCAATTGCTGCATTTACGCAAACGACATTATTTTGTTCTTCTGAACCTTTTCCAGAAATTACGTTATAAAATATTTGTGCTGCTTCATCTGTAGTATTTCCTCCTTTTATTTTTTCTAATTCAATGGTAGACAATTGAAAATCTTTTGGTTTTAAAATATTTTCTGAAGTATTGGTTATAATCTTAACTTCATCCGTTAAAGAAACTTCATCAAAACCACTTAATCCATGAAGAATGCTATAATTAGTAGTGGTGTTTTGGTACAAATAAGCATACATTCGAGCTAATTCTAAACTAAAAACGCCTACCATTTGATTTTTTGGAAAGGATGGGTTTACCATTGGCCCCAACATGTTAAAGAAGGTTTTTACTCCCAATTCTTTACGAATAGGTCCTACATTTTTCATGGCTGGATGAAATAAAGGGGCGTGAAGTATAGCGATGTTGGTTTCTTCAATAGATTGGGTTAAAAAAGCAATATCATTTGTAAATTTTACACCCATTTTTTCCATAACGTTACTTGAACCAGAAATAGAAGAAACACCATAGTTTCCGTGTTTGGCAACCTTAATTCCTGCACCCGCAACAATAAAAGAGGCTAAAGTTGAAATATTGAACGTATCTTTACCATCACCACCTGTTCCACATAAGTCAATCGTGTTGTAAGCAGAAAAATCAACAGGAATACACAATTCCAATAAAGCTTCTCTAAACCCTGATAATTCTTCAATAGTAATGCTACGCATCATGTAGACAGTTAAAAAGGAAGCAATTTGACTGCCATTATAATTACCAGCAGATATGTTAACTAATACTTCTTTTGCTTCTGCTTTTGAAAGTATTTCATGATTGATTAATCGATTTAATATTGTTTTCATAGTTGGTTTTGTGAGAGATACTTGAATAAATTTTATAATAGTGTATTTTTAATTCTTCAACCAATTTTCAAGAATTTTTTTACCATTTGGAGTTAATACGCTTTCAGGATGATATTGAACACCTCTTACATCATACGTTTTATGTTTCATAGACATAATTTGCCCGTTTTCATCTATGGAAGTGATAATCAACTCTTCGGGTAAATTTTCATTGGCCACAACCCAAGAATGATAACGACCTACTTCAGTAATTTTGGGTAAATCTTGAAATATAAAATCTTCTTCTATTTGTGTAACTTGAGTAGCTACACCATGATATACTTTGTCTAAATTAATCAGTTTGCCTCCGAAGACTTCACCAATCGCTTGTAAACCTAAGCAAACACCAAAAATACTTTTCGTTGGCGCGTATTTTTTAATGACTGCTTTTAAAAGTCCGGCTTCTTCTGGAATACCAGGACCTGGAGACAATACAATTTTATCGAATGCTTCGAGTTCATCTAATTCAAATTCATCGTTTCTAAATACGGTAACTTCCGCATCTAAGTCTTCCAAATAATGTACTAAATTATAAGTGAAGCTATCATAATTGTCGATTACTACTATTTTCATTTTTTTCAATTTCAAAGCCAAATTCAATTTCAAAAATTAAGTTTTGACTAGTTATTTTATTTCTTATTTTATTTTTTTTGCCATTACCATTGTTAAATATTTTCGGCTACGTCTAATGCTTTTTGTAAGGCATTTAATTTATTATAGACTTCTTGAGTTTCATTTTCTTCCGAAGAATCGGAAACAATGCCAGCACCGGCTTGAAAATAAAGTGAATGGTTTTTACTTAAGAAGCTTCGTATCATAATAGCATGATTGAAATTGCCTTTAAAATCCATGAAGCCAATGGCTCCTCCATAAAAACTTCTGTTTGTTTTTTCTATAGATTCAATTAATTCCATTGCTTTGTATTTTGGGGCGCCACTTAAAGTTCCTGCTGGAAATGTTTTTGCCACTAGTTCCATAAATGGATGATTGGGTTTTAGTTTTCCAGTTACTTTGGAAACCAAATGAATCACGTGCGAAAAGAATTGTACTTCTTTGTATTTTTCTACGGTAACTTCTTCACAACTTCTACTCAAATCATTACGAGCTAAGTCTACTAACATCACATGTTCGCTATTTTCTTTAGTATCTTCAGTTAGTTTTTTGGCTAATTGCGCATCTTTTTCATCATCTCCAGTACGTTTAAATGTACCTGCAATAGGATGAATTTCAGCTAAATCATTTTTAATAACCAATTGTGCTTCAGGTGAGGATCCGAAAATTTTAAAATTTCCATAATCGAAATAGAAGAGGTAAGGAGATGGGTTAATACTTCTCAAAGCGCGATACACATTAAATTCGTCTCCTTTGAATGCCTGTGAGAATCTTCTGGATAAAACCAATTGAAATACATCACCTCGTTGACAATGTTTTTTTGCTTTAGCTACATATTCTTTAAAATCAGTATCGGTTAAATTTGAGATTACGTTTCCAGATTTAGTAAAGGAAAAAGATGCAAAATTTTTAGCTTGTAACAACTGTTCGATTTCAGCAATGTTACTAACATCATTATAAGAATGACAAAATAGATACGCTTCATTTTTAAAATGATTAATTGCAATGATATTTTGGTAAACCGCGTAATAAATTTCTGGAATTTTGTTTTCTAAAGATTTACTTTTGATTTTGATACTTTCAAAATAAGGAATGGCATCGTAAGCAATATACCCAAATAAACCTTGAGTGATGAATTTAAAATTGGTTTCTTCAGTAATAAATCGTTTCGAAAATTGTTCTATTTCATCAGCCACTTTTACAGAATCGTCTATAGGAATAATTTCAGAATAGCCATCAGGGAATTGAGTTTCAATTTTTTGATTTTCTACTTTTATAGAAGCTATTGGATTAAAACATATATAGGAAAAACTATTGTCATTTCCATGATAATCACTACTTTCAAGTAAGATGCTATTTGGAAATTTATCTCTTATTTTCAAATACACACTTACTGGTGTTATGGTGTCTGCCAGAATTTGTTTAAAATGTGTTTTAAGTGGGTACGTTTTCATGGTTTATATTCGTTTAAAATGTGATAATAAAAAAAGGCTTGTCGTGATTGACAAGCCTTTTCTATGTATTTTGGTTTAAATTATACTATAGGAGGATTCTCTCACGACGTCTGACGTAAGTTGTTCCACCACCAAGTATTATTTAAAATTGTTTGCATTTTTTTATTGATTGGTACAAATGTATTAAAATATTTTTTTTAAAACCAAATAATATTTTAGAAATTATATTTTTTAGACCGTTTTTTTTATTATTAATAAATGCAAGCCTATGAATAATAAGAGTTTATAAAATGTTTTATAAGATGAAGTATTCCTGTTTAAAGTTTTAAAAAGAAAAAGCCCAAAACTAATTTTGGGCTTTTTCTTTTTCATAGTTTGTGAATTAGAAACTTAAAGTTACATTTAATTCAAACTCGTCATAAATGGTTTTGTCACCTAAATTGTCAAAGAATGAACCTGAACCATATTTGATATCATATTTTGCTCTATCTACGATTAATTTAGCTGAAGCAGTATCTTTATTAACTGTCATATCAAAAACAATAGGATTTGTTTTTCCTTTGATTTCTAAATCTGCAGTAACGGTGTATACATTGTCTCCTTTATCAGCGATAGTTTTGAAAACCAAAGTAGATGTTGGGTGACTTTCAACACCAAAGAAATCTTCAGATTTTAAATGTCCGTCTAATTTACCTTTCATTCCACCTTCTAAATCGGTTGTATTGATAGAAGTCATGTCTACTGTGAAATTACCACCCGCTAATTTTTTTCCTTTAAATACTAAAGCACCATCTTTTAAGTTAATTGTACCATTGTGTTGACCTGTTACTTTTTTACCAATCCACTCAATCTTACTTTTCTCTACATTAACTTTTTTTGTAGTTTGTGCATTCACAGCAAATGAAACTAAAGTTAGGAATGCAACTGCAATTGTTTTTAAATTTTTCATTGTTTTTTTTAATTTAATTTAATAATTATAGTGTAATAAATAATTCTTCATTTGGTTTACGCACTTTTGCATAATGTTGTGTAGCGTCTTCTTCATGACGATACCCTAAAGTAGCTACTAAAGAAGCGTTCAGTCCCAAAGTATTTAAACCTAAAATTTCATTGTATTTTTCTGGTTCAAATCCTTCCATTGGAGTGACATCAATTTTCAATTCAGCAGCTGCATTAAGAAGATTACCAAGCGCTAAATAGGTTTGTTTTGAAGTCCAAATGGCTTTAGCTTCTTTTGGTAAATTAACTAATTTTGATTTCATGAAATCACTGTAAGGTTTTAAATCTTCAATTTGTAAACCTCTAGTATTTGCCATATTAGCCATATAATTATCGATTTCATTTTCAGTAACATCTACACTATTTGCAAATACTAATAGGTGAGAAGCGTCAACAATTTGCGTTTGCCCCCAAGAAGCAGGTTGTAGTTTTGCTCTTAGTTCAGGATTTTCAATAATTAAAACCTTATAGGGTTGTAATCCATAAGAAGAAGTGCTCAATTGAATGGCTTCTTTTAGTGTTTCTAAATCTTTAGTTGCGATTTTTTTGGTAGCATCAAATTTTTTTGTTGCATATCTCCATTTTTGATTTTCTATAAATGTACTCATATTAATTTTCTCTTATTTTCTCTAATAAATTATTTAATTGTTCTAGTTCGGTATTTGTGAGATTACTCGTTATTCCATTTTCATGATTTTCAATTAAAGGGTCTAGCTCTGCTAAGGTGTTTAATCCAATTTGAGTAATCAGTATTTCTATTTTTCTTCTGTTTTCTGGGCAAACATTTCGTTCTACCATTTTTTTTAATAATAATTTATCAATCAATCGTGTGGTATTACTATTTTTAGTAACCATACGATCTTGAATGTCTTGCATGTTTATAGGTTTTCCTTTCTGTCCTCTTAAAATTCGTAACACATTATATTGTTCTCCAGAAATTTCAAAAGGTTTCAAAATTTCATTAAATTTATCACCTACATAATTTTTGGTAAAGGCTAAATTTAAGATTACTTTTTTTGCAATACTTAATGCAACTGTACTTTTTATTTCGTCTTCTATTTTCATTTGTAATTACAAAATTTGTAGGTACAAATGTATATATTTTTATTATTTGTATATACAAATGTGTGTTAAATTTTTATTAAATTTATTTTACCATCTACTTTAATGATTACTTTTAACTAGTTATGAAGAAATTAATGTATTTAGCAAGTTGTTTTTGTGGTGTATTCTTATTTGGACAAACTCCAAGCGAACCTATTACAATTTACAATCAGGAGGATATTAAGGTAGCGTCTTACAATTATGAAGGATTGGAAGCTTTTTTGAAAAAGAAAAATGATACCATTTATGTGATTAATTTTTGGGCAACTTGGTGTGCTCCATGTATTAAGGAGTTACCTCATTTTGAAAATATTGGAAAGCAATATGCTAACAATAAAGTAAAAGTCATCTTAGTCAGTTTAGATTTCCCTAAAAAAGTGGAGTCTAATTTAATTCCTTACATTAAAAGAAAGCAATTACAATCTGAAGTCATACATTTAGATGATCCAGATGCAAATTCGTGGATTGAGAAGGTGAATGAAAAATGGAGTGGAGCTATCCCAGCAACGATTATCTATAAAAACGATTCGTATAGTTTTTATGAACAATCCTTTACCTTTGAAGAACTCGAAAAAGAAGTGTTAATTAAAATAAATGAATAAATATGAAAGTTTTTAAAATTGTTTTGGGTGTTTCCCTATTTGTACTAATTAGTGCATTTACCCTTACTAAAAGTGAAATGTCTGGATATGAAATAGGTGATAAAGCAACAGATTTTAAGTTGAAAAACGTAGATGATAAAATGGTATCTTTAAGTGATTACAAAGATGTAAAAGGCTATATTGTAATTTTTACGTGCAATCATTGTCCGTATGCAGTAGCTTATGAAGATAGGATTATTGCGTTAGACAAAAAATATAAAAAATTAGGTTATCCAGTACTAGCGATTAATCCTAACAATCCTGAAGTTCAAGAGAAAGATAGTTTTGAATTAATGAAGGTTAGAGCTAAAGAAAAAGGGTTTACTTTTCCCTATTTGTTTGATGAAGGACAAAAAATATATCCTCAATATGGAGCAACAAAAACGCCTCATGTATATGTTTTACAAAAAACTAAGGAAGGAAATATTGTAAAATATATTGGAGCAATTGATGATAATCATGCTGATGAAGAGGCTGTTAAAGTAAAATATGTTGAAAATGCGGTTGATGCCTTATTAAAAAACAAAGAAGTTTCAGTAAAAGTTACCAAAGCTATTGGATGTTCTATAAAAGCATAGTATTTTTGGAACAAATTATGATATATGAATTTAGAGCAACAACAGTGGTGGAGTCAGTTTTTAACTGATGAAAAAGGAATCATTCTCGATGTTAGAACAGAAGATGAGTTTAACAGAGGAAAAATTGCAAATGCAATTAATATTGATATTTTCAAAGGTCAAGGTTTTATTTATGCTTTAGAAGAATTGGATAAAACTAAAAACTATTATGTGTATTGTGCTGCTGGATCAAGAAGTGCCAATGCTTGTAATATAATGAGAGAGTTGGGTTTTGCTAATGCTTACAATTTAGTTGGAGGTATAACTGAGTGGGAAGGCCCAATAGATACTGAATAATTTCAATATAACCTTAAACAAAAAGAGTTATCTATTTAGATAACTCTTTTTGTTTTTATAATTTTTTACTGTATGTTCTTCTTCGTTTCGTTATTTTAGAATTGAAATGTTTCCAAAGATTGTGTATGGCATTATTTTCTTCTAATTCGGGTGTTCTTACACAAGTGTTAATATCTTTGGCTTTGAAAATTTTATAATATTCTTCAAAAATAATCGCTGTAATTCCTTTGCTCTGATACTCTGGTGTAACTCCAATTAAATAAAAAACAGCTTCTTTAGAATGTTTTCTTGCTTGAAGTAAATGATAAAAACCAAAAGGGAATAATTTTCCTTTGGCTTTTTTTAGTGCATCGCTAAAACCAGGCATAACAATAGCAAATGCCACCATTTTATCGTCTTTATCCAATATAAATTTTATATATTCAGGATTAATAAAACTAATATATTTTTTCTTGAAATATTCTTTTTGAACTTGATTTATAGCAACAAAGGATTGTAACTTAGCATAAGTTTCATTAAACAAATCAAACATTTCATCCACATAAGGCATGATGTCTTTTGTTTTAGTAAAATTAATCGCTCTTAATTGGTATCTTTCTTGTATTAATTTACTGATTTTCATGAATGGAGCAGGATCAATATTGGTAAAGGAAAAACTGCTTTCTACATATTCCTTTTCTTTAACTAAACCTAATTGTTCAAAATGATCTTTATAATAAGGCATACTATACCAAGTAACCATATTTCCCATTTCTTCAAAACCTTCCACTAATACACCCACTTTATCTAAATTGGAAAAACCAATTGGGCCTTCCACCATTTCTAAATGATGCTGTCTTCCTAATTCATATACTTTTTCTAGTAAAGCTTTGGTAACTTCAATGTCGTCTATTACATCAAACCACCCAAAACGAACCTTACTCTTTTTTAAGATTTTTACTTCATCCCAATTAATTATTGCGGCAAGTTTACCAACAATTTTACCCTCTTTATAAGCCAAATAAAAATGAGCTTCAGCTGAATGGAATGCTGGATTTTTTGTTTTATCAAAAGTTTCTAATTCTTCAGCTATAATAGGAGGTATCCAATTGGGATTGTCTTTAAATAACTCAAAAGAAAATAAAACATATTCTTTTAGTTCTTTTTTTGAACTTACTTTTTTTACTGTAATCATTTTATTCTATTTCTACCTCGTCTTTACGTTTTTTCTTCTCTTTTTCTGCTTTCTTCTTCATTTTCTGATCCATTTTACTGCCTTTGTCTTTTTCAATTTTTACTTCTTCATAATTGGCATCAAATCGCCAAGAAAAACCAACACCCGCATTAAATAAAGACGGACTATCTTTTATGTTTTTACCTACAGATGCATCCACTTGCATTCTATTGTTAATTAAATAAGCAGCACCTAATCGGAATACGCCATCTGAATAATAATCTCCATTATAACCTTGATTTTCAATAAAACCTGACCATTTTTCGTTAAAACCTCTTGTCAATGTAATCACATAGTTAATAGAAGCAAATTTGGATGCAATTTTATCATACATAATATTAGTTACAAAAACCCAACGTGAACCAAAATGGTTTTGAGCAATTAACATCACTTTTGGACTAATTGTATTTTCGGTTACATAGGATGGAGCATAATTAAATGGATTGTCTGAAAAATTAATGTTTACACCCGCATAAGCAGCAACAGCAGGTACAAATTGTCTCCAGTTGAATTTATGATTGGCTTTCCAACTATACAAATTTGGTTTGACTTCGTAATTTTTAAAAGGATCATAAATTAAATATTTCGCTCCCACCAAGGTTTTCTTTAAAGCAGATCTATTTTTGCTTTCAAAAAGTGACGTGTATTTGTCATTTTGATATTGTAGTTCTGCTACGAATTCTAATTCTTCAAAAAATAAGCCCCATCTAAAATCTAATTCGGCTATAAAACCATTCGCATCGTATTTTAAACCTGCATGATCCTCATTTTGATAATTTAATCCGGTTTCTACTTGAATAATAGATTTTCCAACTGAAAATGCCATCATGGATTTTCCAGGACGGTTGGAATTAATCTCATCGGTAAATTGGGCATAATGAACTTGAAAAACAAAGAAAAAGAATACGAATAGTCCTTTAGTATATTTCATGGTGCTAATATTTAGGTCAAAAATAGTATTTTATAATAATTTTAAGAAACATTCCTATGCTTTTATCTACTAATAAACGTAAATTTGAATTTTAAATTGAATTAAAATGGAAACAGCATCTTTCACAGGTTTTATAAAAACGTTAGCTTACATAGTTTTATTTTGGTACTTGTTTAAATTTTTGTTTCGCATATTTGCGCCTATATTGATGCGTACCGCAGTGAGTAAATTGCAACAAAAAATGCAAGATCAAATGAATCAACAGTTTGGACAACAAGGTTCTTACTCGAATCAAAATACATCTTCTCAAAAAACAGATACGAAGCAAATGCCAAGAGAAAAAAAGAAAGTAGGTGAGTATGTCGATTTTGAAGAAATAGATTAAAAAGAAATTAAAAGCAAATGAGTTGCTAGAAAGGATATTGTTGCAATATCCTTTTTTTATTTACCTTAGCGTTTTATTTAGATATAATTTTACCAATGAAAAAACTACAACCTTTCATTCCTCATTTTTTAGCCTTAGTTGGTTTTATTTTAGTAGCTGTAATCTATTTTTATCCTGTTTTAGAAGGTAAAAAAATATACCAGTCTGATATTGTTCAATATACAGGTATGGCCAAAGAGCAAAATGATTTTAGAAAGGAAAACAATGAAGAACCGTATTGGACGAATAGTGCTTTTGGCGGTATGCCTACCTATCAGTTAGGGGCCAATTATCCTCATAATTATATTAAAAAACTAGATTCAGTTTTACGATTTTTACCTCGTCCAGCTGATTATTTATTCTTGTATTTTATTGGGTTTTATATATTGCTATCCGTTTTAAAAATTGATCCTTTAAAAGCTTTTTTTGGTGCTTTAGCTTTTGGTTTTTCAACCTATTTGATTATAATCCTTGGTGTAGGACATAATGCAAAAGCACATGCGATTGCGTATATGCCACTAGTTTTAGCTGGTGTACTATTGGTATACCAAAAAAAATATATTGTTGGTGGTTTATTAACACTATTTGCTGCAGCTTTGGAGATTCAAGCGAATCACTTTCAGATGACCTATTATTTATTGTTACTTCTTTTAGTGGTAAGTATTTTTTATGTGTACCATTTTATAAAAGACAAAGCTTTTAAAGAATTAGGAAAAGTATTTGGCGTTTTTGTTATCGCTGGATTATTGGCTGTGGGTGCAAATGCTAGTAATCTTTTAGCAACATCTGAATTTACTGACTATAGCATAAGAGGTAAAAGTGAGTTATCTTTTAATGATGATGGTTCTATAAATGAGACTAATTCATCTATGAAATACGACTATATAACTGAATATAGCTATGGAATTGGAGAAAGTTTAAATTTAGTTGCACCGAGATTATTTGGTGGTGGAAATAGTGAAACTTTAGATGAAAAATCTTCTCTATATCGATTTTTAATAAATTATGGTGCTTCAAATGAAGAAGCAATTCAAACAGTTAAATATTATGGCAAAACATATTGGGGTGAACAACCAATAGTTGCAGCTCCTGCTTATATTGGAGCTATTATTTTCTTTTTAGCTGTTTTAGCATTATTTAATGACAAACGAAAGATAAAATATGTTTTTTTAACAGGAGCTATACTCTCTTTGTTGCTATCTTGGGGTAAAAATTTTGATTTTTTAACTCGTTTTTTTGTGGATTATGTGCCGTTGTATGATAAGTTTAGAGCAGTTTCATCTATTCAGGTTATTTTGGAATTATGTTTACCTGTTTTAGCCTTAATGGGGTTGCAATCATTTTTTACAACAGAAAATAAAGAACAATTACAAAATTTATTAAAATCTGTTGGTGTAAGTTTAGGATTGTTAATTATATTGTTGCTATTTAAAGGAATTTTATTCGATTTTTCAGGATCAATTGATGGACAATTATTACAAATGTTTTCTGAAGGACAAGACCCATCTTTCGGTAACGGGTTTATTGATGCTTTAAGAGAAGATAGAAAATCAATGTATGTAAATGATATTTTGCGTTCTGGAGGATTTATTTTAGCCGCGACAATTGCTTTATGGATGTTTATAAAAGATAAAATATCAATAATTACAACTGTTATAATTGTTGGTGGGTTAATGGTTTTAGATTTGTTTGTAATTGATAAAAATTATGTTAATAGTAAAGATTTTGTAAGTGCAAGAGAGGTTGATTATCCATTTGAAGCTAATGAAATTGATAATCAAATTCTAAAAGATACATCCGTTTATAGAGTTTATGATATTCAAGGACGCTTGCAAGCCAAAACTTCTTATTTTCATAAATCTGTTGGCGGTTATAGTGCAGTTCGTCCAAGAAGAATGGATGAATTGTTTACTTATAAAGTCGAAAAAGATTTAAACAGAATTGGAGGGTCTATAGATAGTACATTGTATATTACTAAAAACAATCCGATATTGGATATGTTAAATATAAAATATCTTGTTGTACCAACAGGTAGAGGAGAAATAGCTGTTACTAATCCTTTTGTGAATGGAAATGCTTGGTTTGTCAATAAGATTAATTATGTAAATAATGCGGATGAAGAAATTAATGCATTAGATAGTTTAGATACTAAGAATGTAGTAGTAATGAACTCTTTGGAAAATAGTTTCAAAGGAAATATTGAAAAAGATTCAACTGCTACAATTAAGTTGAACATTTATCAACCTAATTATTTAAAATATACTTCCAATAACTCAAAAAATGGTTTCGGAGTATTTTCTGAAATGTATTATAAAAACGGTTGGAAAGCAACTATTGATGGTAAAGAAACTGAAATATATAATGTAGATTATGTATTAAGAGGTTTGGCCATTCCTGCGGGTAAACACACCATTGAATTTAAGTTTGAACCACAAGTTGTACAAACGGGAAGTAGAATAGCTTTAACAAGTTCGATCCTTATCTTTTTATTGTTCTTAGGAGGCATTTATTTTGAAACAAAGAAAAAATAATATTACACCCATTAAAAAAATACTCATTGTTTCTTATTATTGGCCTCCAGCAGGTGGACCAGGAGTGCAACGTTGGTTAAAATTTGTCAAGTATTTGCCAGATTTTGGAATTGAACCTCACGTTTATATTCCAGAAAACCCAACCTATCCTTTGCTGGATGATAAACTATTAAGTGAAGTTTCAGAAGAGACGATTATCATAAAAAAAAGTATTTTTGAACCTTATGGATTGGCTTCTGTTTTTTCTAAAAAGAAAGCAAAAAAAATTAGTTCTGGAATCATTTCCAATCAGAAAAAGCAGTCAATGCTAGAAAAAATCATGCTTTGGGTTAGAGGTAATTTATTTATTCCTGATGCACGAGTTTTTTGGGTAAAACCATCCGTTCGCTATTTGAAAGAGTATCTGTCAAAACATCAAATCGATACGGTTATTACTACTGGACCACCGCATAGTTTGCATCTTATTGGTTTACAATTAAAGAAAGAAATAAATATCAATTGGATTACCGATTTTCGTGATCCTTGGACCACTATTGGTTACCACAAACAATTAAAGTTAAGTTCTTGGGCTGCTAAAAAGCACAAATCTTTGGAAAAGGAGGTTTTAAATGTTTGCGATGCTATTATTGTAACTTCAGAAACCACAAAAAAAGAATTTGAACAACTAACCAATAGCCCTATTGAAGTGATTACCAATGGTTATGATGTGGAACAAATAAATAAAAAGCCTTTAGATGCAAAATTTACTTTGGCACACATAGGTTCTTTTCTTTCTGAACGAAATCCTCACATATTATGGCAAGTACTATCAGAATTAACACAAGAAAATGAAAGTTTTGCCACACATTTCGAACTAAAATTAATAGGTGCTGTTAGTAATGAAGTTTTAGAAAGTATTGAGAAATATCAGTTGGCTTCATTTGTAAATAATTTAGGTTACGTTTCTCATGAGGAAGCTTTGCAAGAACAACGTTGTTCCCAAGTTTTATTACTGATTGAAATTGATTCTGAAGAAACCAAATGCATTATACCAGGAAAACTATTTGAATATATGGTATCGGAACGTCCTATTGTAGCTATAGGTCCAACAGAAACCGATGTTGAGAAAATTATTAAGGCAACCAATACAGGCACATTTTTTAATTACCAAGATAAAGAAGCTTTAAAAAATCAAATTCTAACTTATTTTAGGATGTATGTAGCGCATAATTTAAAATCTCATCCAGTTGGTTTGCAAAAGTATAGTAGAAAAAGTTTGACTGAAAGACTTTCCAAGCTTCTAATTTCTAATTTCTAAAGTAAAAAATGGGAATAGTTATCAATCAATCCATTAAGAATACGGTAATTACCTATATAGGTTTTGCAATAGGAGCAATCAATACCTTATATATGTATGTTCAGTTTTTAGGTGACACATACTATGGATTGGTAGGTTATATTTTATCATCCGCAAATATTTTAATGCCTTTAATGGCTTTTGGAGTGCACAATACATTAGTCAAATATTTTAATGAGTATAAAACAGAAGAAGAAAAGTCGAAATTTTTAACCTTTGTCTTATTTCTACCTTTATTATTAGTTATTCCATTTTCCTTAATAGCTTATTTTGGTTACCATCAAATAGCTTTAATTTTATCCAAAGAGAATGCAATTGTTTACGATTATGTTTGGCAGATTCCAGTGATAGGTTTGTCTATGGGATATTTTGAAATTTTTTATGCTTGGGTAAAAGTTCATTTGCAATCGGTTTTAGGGAACTTTATCAAAGAAGTTGTATTGCGAATTTTAGTGAGTATGACTTTGTTTGCGGTGTATCTCAATTGGATTACACCAGAAGCCTTTGTATATGCCTTAATGGGAATTTATTTATTTGCTATGTTATTCATGAAATGGTTCGCATTTAAAGTGCGTTTTCCATTGTTTTCTTTAAGTATTCCAACAAATGCAAAAGCCATAGTGGTTTATAGTTTGTTCATTATTTTAACTGGAGGAATTGCCAATTTATTTTTGGAAATCGATAAATTCATGTTGAATAATTATGTAAAGATTGAAAATATTGCCTATTATTCAGTTGCCATATTTATAGCCACAGTAATTGCCGTTCCAAGTAGAGCGATGCATCAAATAACTTACCCAATTACCGCTAAATTAATGAGTGAAAATAAGTATGATGCACTTAATGATTTATACAAAAAAACATCTATTACGCTACAAATCATAGGTGGTTTAATTTTTATTGGAATTTTATGCAATATTAATCAGTTGTATGTGTTGTTGCCTCAGGAATATTCAGATGGAATTTTTGTGGTTTTTACCATTGGTTTATCTAAATATTTTGACCTCACTTTAGGAAATAATAATGCCATTATTTTCAATTCACAATATTACAAAACGGTTCTTTTTCTTGGGGTTTTATTACTACTGGTGACCATTGGATTGAATATGATTTTTATTCCTTTGTATGGATTAAAAGGAACCGCATTTGCAACGTTATTGTCTATTACATTGTACAGCTTATCTAAATTATTTTTTGTGGTACTTAAGATGAAGTTATTTCCTTTTTCAATAAATACACTAAAATCATTTGGAATTTTAATAGCAACTTTTGCGGTGTTTTATTTTTGGGATTTTGGTTTTCATCCAATTCTCAATATCTTTTTAAAATCAGTTTTGATTACCTTGTTCTATCTTGGCTTTTCGTATTACTTTTCACTATCATCTGATATCAATAGTGTTTTAGGAAAACTATTTCAAAAAATAGTTAAAAAATAAAAATCCTGCTTCACATTACTGTTCGGCAGGACTTTTTAACAAACAAACTAAACCAATCAAAACTATATTACGAAATTTTTATTTCTTTTTATCTACTGCTTTTATATCATCTGCAGCCATTTTTGCTTTTGTACCATCTTGGCGGTAGTAGTAGTAATCTTCTTCATCATCATCGTTACTGTAACCTGAACCAGATTGGTACTCATAATGGTTGTCAGCTTGATAGTGATTGTTGTTAGTAGTATAGGTATAATGTCCGCTATAACTGTTAACTACACCAATGATATTTACTATTCTACCTCTTCTATCATAAATGATTCGTAAACCACCTACTTGAGTCAATGCAAAACTGTTATAATTCATGTATACAGAACCAACTCTTTTTACTCTTCCTTTGGCATCATAGTTAATGAAAACGTTACCAACTCTTCTAACTCTTCCCATATAATCGTGTTCAATTTTTGTGCCAGAAGTACCATAGTAGGTATTTGAATAACCTCTTGTACTTGGTGCACCATATGTTCTATTTACACTATTGGATCTTCTATTTGGTGCTGTGGTTTGAACCGTATTAAAATCAAATTCACCATTTGGGAAAATATAAAATTCGATTCCTCTTTCCATGAATACTATCGGATCTGCAAATCGATAATCTACAGGTGGATAGGCTCTATCAATTGCATCATCAAAAACCTTTTTATCCGATGCTTTTGCAGTATGTAAACCTAAAGTTAAAACTGCGATAACTAATACTTGAGTAATTTTTTTCATAACACATCAATTTAAGGTTAAACTTTCAACTTAGTTTTTATTTTAAAAACGTGTTGCTTGATTAAGTATAACCAATTTGCGTGCCAAAAAATAAAAGACTATGAAAAGTTTTTTTAATTGATTGACTGTTAGTACAATAAGTATAATAAAAAAATCCAGCTGAAAGCTGGATTTTGAAAGTATATAAAGAAAAAATTACATTCCACGTGATTTTTCTAATGCTTCATTATAAATATTAATAATTTCCTGAAATTGACCAGTAGCAATTATATAAATTAAACGGATAATAAATATTGCACTTAAAACTAATGCAATTATATTAACTATTTTCCAAGTTTTAAGAGAACCTAAATCATATTCAGCTGGGTTTTCGTTATAAATTTTTTCAGATTTATTGGCTAATGACAAACCAATACCAGATAGAACTGCTCCAAGAATACCAGCTGTACAACAACACCCTATGTACGATAGAATTCCTAAAATCATTATCGTTTGTTCATTAGGTAATTTCTTTTTTTCCATAATTTAATTTATTTGTTAGTTTGATTTATAATAATAATTAATAAAAATGTTTGAAATAATAAGCTATAACCATTACACAAGCATTTATAATAGCAAAAGCGATGATTGTTTTGGTATAATTCCTTGATTTATCTACAAAGTGAAGAAAAAGGAATATGAAGAAAAGAAGTGTGGTATATATTGCAGGATACATTTTAAATGCTCCTATAAAATCTCCTTGAAAAAGTAAAACTAAAGCTCTTTGGGTACCACAACCAAGACATTCCACCCCAAAAAGAGTTTTGCTGAGACAAGGTAGCATGTATTCTTCCATAGTGATAAATCTTTTTTACAAGTTTACAAAAATTATATTGTAAAAAAAACAGCCTGTCTGTTTTAGTTTTTTATATTTGAAAAAAGATTTAGAATGAAAAGTTTTATTTATACAATCTTACTTTTTGGGTTAGGAATTTATGCGATTTATGAACAATCGAAGCCAGAGCCTAATAAATGGATAATGTTTATTGCATTTGCACTTTTCTTTATAGGATTGTTTCGAATTATGAAAAAAATTCCTAGTAAAAATGATACTGAAAATAACGAAGATGAATCATAATTTTGAAATAGGAGATAAAGTATCTGTACTAGATGATGCTATTGATGGTGTTGTTACCAAAGTGAATGCTACGGAAATTACTGTAATTACAAATGATGATTTTGTAATGCAATTTAAACCAGATGAATTGGTTAAAATAAACAAAGAATCTTTGAAAGGCTTATTTTCTTCAAAAAGTGTAAGTCAAGTATTATCAGAAAAAAAAGAACCTCAAAAACGCTCTTTTGTAAAAGAAAAAAAATCTCGAAAAGAAGATTTCGTTTTGGAAGTAGATTTACATATTGAAAAGTTAGTTCCTTCTACTAAGGGGCTTTCTAATTACGAAATATTAAATATTCAAATGGATACTGCCAAAGGCCAACTGGATTTTGCTATTCGAAACCGAATGCAAAAATTAGTATTTATCCATGGAGTAGGAGAAGGGGTCTTAAAGTCGGAACTCGAGTTTATGTTAAACCGTTACGAACAAGTAAGTTTTCAAGAAGCTAGTTTCCAAAAGTATGGTTTTGGTGCTACTGAAGTGTATATTAAACAGAATGTACGTTAATTTACATTAATTTCGTGATTTCCAAAAATATAGCTTTCAAAACTAAAAGAATTATCCACGCTAGCAAAATTTACATTTTGAAAAGTGATATTGTGAGAATACTTTACTAATACATCATTGGTATCAAACACTTCGTTGGTTTCTACCAAAATTTTACCACCAGTTGCAATCCATTCTTTGGTAACTGTAGGTGAGGAAACAGGTACTAATGAGCATACAGTTGCACTTGTTAGATTTCCAGAATATTTTCTATATAAAATTTCATTAGTTCCACCAATGCTGGCTTCTCTAGGCGTACCATTTGTAGGAGAAGAAGCAAAAAGTGTCGTGTAAACTTCTACGGGTACATTTAGAAGTAACAATTCATCATTTTTAGTTTTAAACAATAAATAGTTATCAGTACATTTTTGAATGGTTTGATTTTCAAAATTAAAAGATTCTAAAGTTAATTCTCCATCATCACAGGAAGAAAACAAAAAGAAGCTAAAAACAAGAAGCAATATTTTTTTCATAAGAGATAGCTTAATAAACGCTGCATATATTTCAAACAAAAGTAAGTTTAATATTTTATTTTGGACCACTTATTTAACTAATTTTTAAATTCTTTGTTATTTATAATTATTTTCGAGTTTTGCAGTTATGATTTCAAAATTATGCTTTATTAATTTTAAATATTCAAAGTTATTAACAATCGAAATCGTTGTAATTTTTTAATAAATTGATAAAAATGAGTTTAAGAAATCGTTTTCGTTAATAACTAATTATAGGAAATGAATGAACGAAAATCATATAAATGTATATTTATGAAAAATTTCACTACAATTTTATCATTTTAACAATTATTTGAAAAGATGAAGCGTTTATGATTAAAATGTAGTATTGATCAATCTAACCAACATTTAATTATGAGTACAAACCAAACAAAAACAAATTGGGCACAATTCATTCCTTTAGCTTCCGTCTTCTTTTTCTGGGGATTTGTAGCAGCAAGTAATGATATTTTAATTCCTGTATTTAAAAAAGCTTTTGATTTAACCCAAGTTCAAAGTCAATTAGTATCTTTTGCATTTTACATTGCTTATACAGTTGGATCATTAATTTATTTATTGATCTCTTACCTTACTAAAGGAGATTTAATTAATAGACTAGGGTATAAAAATTCATTGGCATTAGGTTTGTTTATTTCAGCTTTAGGAACTTTGTTGTTTTATCCAGCAGCAAATTTAGGCTCATTTCCTTTAATGCTTTCAGGATTATTTATTGTAGCATTAGGTTTTTCATTACAACAAACGGTGGCTAACCCATTAGCGATTGCATTGGGACCCATATCTACAGGTTCTCAACGTTTAACTTTGGCTGGTGGGATTAATAATTTTGGTACAACTATAGGACCATTAATTGTAAGTTTTGCCATTTTTGGATCAGCAATTAATGGTAGTGAAACGGATATGAGCATTGAAAGTGTTAAAATCCCTTATTTAGTTTTAGGAGCTGCTTTTTTATTAGTTGCTATATTTTTAAAGTTTTCTTCCTTACCAGATAAGCCAGAAATTGTTGTTGAAACGGATGATTCAATTTCAAAAGATCGTAGCAGTGCTTTAAAGTATCCTCAATTAGTTTTAGGAATGATTGGTATTTTTGTGTATGTTGGGGTAGAAGTTTCAACAGCAAGTAATTTACCCGCATATATGGAAAAAGATTTAGGTTTCTTAACTAACGAAATCGCTCCTTACATTTCTCTTTATTGGGCAAGTTTAATGATTGGTAGATGGACCGGTGCGGTAGAAGCATTTACCGATAAAATGGATTTGCAAAAAATATTAAGATTTATTGCACCCTATTTAGCTTTTGGTGTCTTTTTATTAGTAAATGCCATTGCAAAACATGATTTGACTCCTTTTTATATTTATGCACTAATCATCTTAGTTTTAATACTTGCAGATATGGCTAGTAAAGGAAATCCAGCGCGTATGTTATTGATTTTTTCGGGACTTGGAATTCTAGCTTTACTGATAGGAATGTCTACTACAGGAATGGTAAGTGTATATGCATTTACTAGTGTAGGCTTATTTTGTAGTACGTTATGGCCATGTATCTTTACATTAGCTGTGAGTGGATTAGGTAAAAATACCAGTCAAGGAAGTAGTTTCTTAATTATGATGATTATGGGTGGTGGATTTATTAGTTTATTGCAAGGATATGTTGCAGATGTTACTACGATACATTCTAGTTATATTGTAGGGGTACTTTGTTTTGCCTATTTAGCTTTCTATGCATGGAAAGTAAAAGGTATTTTAAGCGAGCAAGGAATTAATTTTGATAAAAAAATTAGTGGAGGACATTAATTAGCTAAACATGAATAATAAAAAAAGAGCTTACATTGTAAGCTCTTTTTTTATTCACTTTTTAAAATGTAACGGATCCTACTTTTTCATCTTTATAATATAAATCATATTCTGAAGTAAGAAATAATTCTGGAATTCTAAATTCTAAGCCACCATAAGCACGTTTCTGAGTTAAAGAACCTAAATAAGTTATTGTTTTTTTAGGATTCTTTTTGCTGCCATAATCCATAGTGAATTCTAAGTCTGTAAAGCTTTCAATTTTATATTGTGAGAAATAATCTATTTCTGATGGGTCTAAATCTGGTATATCAAGGCGAGTAATTATTTCAGAACCATTTTTGGTATATAGTTTCTCTTTTCTGAATTTAGTAAAATAACCTTTTGAGAGATGAAATGTAACTGCAGAAGGATTAGTATTCATTGAGGGAGCTGCACTGTTTTGTGTAAAATCATCTGCTCGATATCGTAACTTGTTTTTAGTATCTACTAAAGAGAATGCACTCATTGGTAAAGGACTTTTAAAAGTATTTTTTATTTTTATTATAATTCCTACTTTTTTAAGCGTCACTCCATCAACTTTTAGATTTTTGTTATTGCCTAGGATATTTTTTGTAACACTATAGGTGTTCCGTATTTCAATTTTTAGAGAATCATTTTGAAGGGAAATTTCCTGACTAAATAGGGGTAATGAAATACTAAATAATAAAAAAAGTATAGTTTGTTTCATTTTTTATAATTAAAAAATCCGTTTATAAGTAAACGGATTTTGGTATTTAAATAAATTTTATTTTACAAATGAATTACTTCACCATAAGCGTCAGCTACAGCTTCCATAACCGCTTCACTCATGGTTGGGTGAGGGTGAACCGCTTTTAAGATTTCATGCCCTGTCGTTTCTAATTTTCTTGCAACTACTGCTTCTGCTATCATATCGGTAACTCCAGCTCCAATCATATGACAACCTAACCATTCCCCATATTTAGCATCAAAGATAACTTTCACAAAACCATCTGGTGTTCCAGCCGCTTTTGCTTTTCCAGATGCAGAAAATGGGAATTTACCAACTTTAATTTCGTATCCTTTTTCTTTAGCAGCTTTTTCGGTTAAACCAACAGATGCAATTTCTGGAGTAGCATACGTACATCCTGGAATATTTCCATAATCTAACGCTTCCACATGCATACCCGCAATTTTCTCAACACATAAAATCCCTTCAGCTGAAGCTACGTGTGCTAATGCTTGTCCTGGAGTAACATCTCCAATAGCATAATAACCTGGTACATTTGTTTGGTAGAAATCATTTACTAAAATTTTATCTCTATCAGTTGCAATACCAACTTCTTCTAGACCAATGTTTTCAATATTGGTTTTAATACCAACAGCTGAAAGTAAAATATCCGCTTCTAAAACTTCTTCTCCTTTTGCAGTTTTTACAAATGCTTTAACACCATTTCCAGCAGTATCAATTCTTTCAACTGACGAATTTGTCATGATTTTGATACCCGCTTTTTTCATGGAACGCTCAAATTGTTTTGAGATATCTTCATCTTCAACAGGAACTACATTTGGCATGAACTCTACGATAGTTACATCAGTTCCCATTGCATTGTAAAAATGTGCAAATTCCACGCCTATAGCTCCAGAACCTACAACAATCATTTTTTGTGGTTGTTCTGGTAAGGTCATGGCTTGTCTGTAACCAATTACTTTTTTACCATCTTGTGGTAAGTTTGGTAATTCTCTTGAACGCGCTCCAGTAGCAATAATGATATGATCAGCGGTATATTCAGTTATTTTATTGTCTTTATCTGTAACTTCTACTTTTTTTCCAGGTTTTACTTTACCAAAACCATCAATAACATCAATTTTATTTTTTTTCATTAAGAATTGAACTCCTTTGCTCATTCCTTCTGCTACATCTCTTGAACGCTTTACAACGGCATTGAAATCTTTATCAAATTCTTTTACGGTTAATCCGTAATCAGATGCATGTTTAAGGTAATCAAAAACTTGTGCCGATTTTAATAAGGCTTTTGTTGGTATACAACCCCAATTTAAACAAATTCCACCTAAGTTTTCTTTTTCTACAATGGCTACTTTAAAACCTAATTGTGAAGCTCTAATTGCGGTTACATATCCACCAGGGCCACTTCCTAAAACAATGATGTCGTATTTCATTTTTGTGCTTTTATTTATTATTGTTAAAATACAGTCGCAAATGCTCGTGTCATTTTTTGATTTTTATAGTAAAAAAGTAATTCTAATAATTATCGTTTGCGAATTTAAGGAATTATTTTAAAAGATTATACCTGAATTGAAAATTGAGATTCGTATAAATTTTTATAATATCCTTTTTCTAAAGCAAGTAGTTCGGCATGTGTGCCCGATTCAACTATTTCACCTTTATCCATTACAATAATTCGATCGGCTTTCATGATAGTTGCTAATCGATGCGCAATGATAATAGAGGTTCTTCCTTTTGTTATTTTTTCAGTTGCATTTTGTATTAATTCTTCTGAATAGCTATCAATTGAAGAAGTAGCTTCATCTAAAATTAAGATACTTGGATTACTCACATACGCTCTTAAAAAAGCAATTAATTGTCGTTGTCCTGAAGATAACATTACACCGCGTTCTTTTACATTGTAATCGTATCCGTTAGGTAAACTCATGATAAAATCATGTACACCAATTTTTTGTGCTGCCACGATAACATCCTCTCGTTGAATAGAATCATTATACAAGGTAATATTGTTGTAAATTGTATCCGCAAAAAGGAAGACATCCTGTAAAACTACTGCAATTTGTTTGCGTAAACTTTCAATAGTATAGTCATCAATATTAGTTTGGTCGATTAGAATTTTTCCAGAATCAATTTCATAAAATCGATTCAATAGATTAATAATGGTCGATTTTCCGGCTCCAGTACTTCCTACAATGGCTACAGTTGCTCCAGCTGGAATTTCTAAGTTAATACCTTTTAAAACTTCTTCACCTTTAAGATAACTAAATCGAACTTGTTGAAAGGAAATGATGCCCTCAAAACGGTTGGCAATAACTTCCCCTTTATCTTGAATTTGGCTATCCGTTTCTAGTATTTCAAATACGCGATCTGCTGCGACAATTCCCATTTGCATAACATTGAATTTATCTGCAATTTGGCGTAATGGGTTGAAAAGCATGTTAATTAGCATTGTATAGGTAAATAGATCACCAAAAGTAGTACTGGTATCTCCATCTAAAATTTGGGAACCACCATACCAAACAATAGCACCTAAAGCGAGAGAAGAGACAAAATCTGCGATAGGGAAGAAGATAGAGTTATATAAAATATTTTTTAACCAAGCTTTATTGTGTTTTTGGTTAATTTCTTTAAATTTTTCATATTCAATTTTTTCACGATTGAAAAGTTGTACAATTTTCATTCCAGTCAATCGTTCCTGTACAAATGTATTTAAATTAGAAATCTCATTTCGTACTTCATTAAAGGCAACTTTCATTTTCTTTTGGAAAACATTGGTTGCATATATTAATATTGGCATTGCCAAAAGAACAATAATAGTAAGTTCCCAATTCATGTAAATCATGATTCCTAAAATGACTATCATTTTTAAAATATCACTTACAATCATAAACAATCCTTGGCTAAAAATACTGGCAATGGATTCGATATCTGAAACGGTTCTTGTAACTAATTTACCAACAGGTTCATTGTCAAAGTATTTCATTTTAAAGGAAGTTATGTGTTGGAACAACTTGTCTCTAATATCTTTGATAATGTCTTGACCTAACCAATTGGCCCAATAGGTAAAGAAAAATTGAGAGAGTACCTCTAAAAGTAAAACTACTCCCATAATAATAACATATAGTAAAAGGCCTTCTTTATTGTGATTTTTTAAATAATCATCAACGGTTTGCTTCAGTAAGTAAGGACGTGCTGCAGCAAAAATAGATAATAAAATAGCCCAAACAATTACCCAATTGAACCTACTTTGATAAGGTTTTGCATATTGGATTACTTTTTTTAAAGATTTTGGCTTAATAGCACTCATTTATTTTTTAATTATATTATAAATATCAATTACTTGTATGGCTTTCCAAATAGGGATAGGCTATTTTTACTAGATACAATCCGTGAGCGGGAACTGAAAAACCGGCTTTACTTCTGTTTTTACTTAAAATAATAGTATTAAATTCTTCCAAGCTTATTTTACCTAATCCAATATTAATCATGGTACCAACTATTGCACGAACCATATTTCGTAAAAAACGATCCGCTGTAATGGTAAAAATAAATTCAGTATCCTTTTGAATCCAATAGGCTTCAGTAATTTTACAATTAAAAGTGTGAACATCTGTATTTACTTTTGAAAAACATTCAAAATCAGTATGTTGAAATAATAATTCACACGCTTTGTTCATGGCTTGTACATCTAATTTTTTAGAAAAATACCAACTTCCCTCTTGATTGAAAACATCTTTAAAAGTATGGATGTAATATTCATATGTTCTGCTTGTAGCGTCAAAACGAGCGTGAGCGTCTTCTTTGACTTGTATTAAATCAAAAATTACAATATCTTTCGGTAAATAGGAGTTTAATTTTTTGATCCAATGTTTGGCATCCAATTCATTTTGGCAATCGAAATGAGCAAACATTTCTTTTGCATGCACACCGCTATCAGTTCTACCTGCACCAACAATCTCAATTTTTTCTTTTAAAAGTAAACTAAGTGCTTTGTCTAGTGTTTCTTGTACAGAAACGGCATCGGGTTGAATTTGGAAACCAAAATAATTTTTTCCGTTATAAGCAAATTTGATAAAATATCTCAATTCTAGTTTATTTTTACAAAGTGGCAAAGTTACAAAATTCCCTTCCTAATTTAAGTTTTCTTAATCCCAAAGTTTGTTAACAACTTTTAAAATTATTAATCAGTAGCAACTATTTGTATTATTTTTGTGCTATGACAAAGATTTTATTACTTTCCGATACCCATAGCTATATTGACGATCAAATAATGAAATACGTAAGACAAGCTGATGAAGTTTGGCATGCGGGTGATATAGGTGATTTAGTGGTTACAGATACCATTAAAAAAGAAAAGCCATTACGAGCTGTTTTTGGAAATATTGATAATCAGGATGCAAGAAAAGAATTTCCGTTACACAATCGTTTTTTTTGTGAAAAAGTAGCTGTTTGGATTACTCATATAGGTGGTTATCCAGGAAAATATAATTTAGATATAAGAGAAGAGATAGCGAAAAATCCTCCAAAAATTTTTATTTGCGGTCATTCCCACATATTAAAAGTAATGCCAGATAAGAAATTAGGATTGTTACATATGAATCCTGGTGCAGTAGGTAAACATGGTTTTCATCAAGTACGAACCATGCTTCGTTTCGAAATTGAAGGAGAGTCAATTCAAAACTTAGAAGTGATTGAGTTGGGTAAAAAATAAATAGATAGAGTGCTGTAAAATAGATAATTAATATTAATTTTAGTGTTAAATTTTTTTTAACTGCACCTGTTTTTAGAGTTAAGAATCGTAACTTTATAGTGTAATTTAAAAAAAGATAATCATGAGAAAAATAGTTTTAATTTTTGTCTTGTGTATGTCTTTTATGACATTTGCACAAGAACAAATCAACGCGCCAAAAATTTTAGAATTAAAATTCGAACAAGAGTTTAAAGGAGCAACAGATGTGAGTTGGTCATTATTTTATAGAGGTAAGTTTAGAGATCAATTGCGATATGAAGTAGAGTTTTTAAAGGGAAATACGAAGTATTTAGTGAGTTATGATAAAGAAGGAAATATTAGAGCAATTGAAAAAAGTATTGCTATAAATTCATTAAACGAAACTATATTGGCTTATTTGAAGAGAAAATATCCTACTTTTAATATTAATGAGGCTTCTATTATAAAGAAAGATGACGGTGAGGAATTTTATAATATAGGTGTTTCAGATTCTAAAGAATTTTTTGTTTTAGTGTTTACTAAAGCGGGTGATTTTTTGTATCTAACATCGCTTGGTGAAAAGTATTAACATACAAGATATTAAAATAAAAAAAATCCGAATCATTACGATTCGGATTTTTAACGCACTAATAAACTAAGATGTTAGGTTTATCGCAATCGATCCACAGATTTTACGAGATCTTCGTCCTTTTTAATTGCTCTATTAGCTAGAACAAGAAAAACGATAGAAATGGCAGGAAGAATCATCCCAATACCCTTCTCAGAAACTTCCGTTTCTCCGGATAAGCTTAGTGTTCGATACACAAAAAATCCTAGTAAAATAAAGTTAAATATGATTGACAATCTGTTTAACACAAATTGTGTCTGTCTTTTTTTAAAACTAAAGATGCTAATTAAAGTTACTAAAGAAATTAGTCCAAATAGTATCATATATATGGTTGAGCTTGTAAAATAAACTGGAGTTGAATTTCCTACTTCTTTCCATAAGAAAAAAACAAAGGGAAGAGCTGCAGTTAATACACAGCTAATAAGCATATATAAAGTTTGAATTCTTTGTAACATTAAAATTAGTCTTAGCACCGCAAAAATAGATTTTCTTTTTTAAAAAAACTATTGTTTTATTCAATTTTATTCGTAATATTGCAGGGTACAATCGTAAGTACTTCATTCTACGATTTGTAAATCTCAAAAAAAAATCTCATATTTTTTGTTGACCTAAATCTTAAATAATTTATTCATAATATATCCATGTTTGATATTGAAGTATTAAAAGAGATGAAACTCTCTGAATTACAGGAAATTGCTAAAATTGCCAAAGTCAAAAAATACAGAACATTAAAAAAAGACGAATTAATTTATCAAATTTTAGATGTTCAAGCTGCTAATCCTGAAACAATTAAAGTAGAGGAAACGAATGTAGCTAAAGCTGAAGAAAATACTGTAAAAGCAAAGAGAGCTAGAGTTGTTTCTTCTAAAATTGAAAAAAAAGTACCAGTTACTAATCCTTTCAAAGAAAAAACAGTTTCTGAAAAAGAAGATGTTGTAGCAGAAGAACCAAAACCAAAAGTTGTTGCTTCTGCATCAAAAGTTTCTAAACCTATAAAAGGAAAAAAAGCAAATTCAAATGAAACCAAGCCAGTTTCATTAGAAGAAAAAAAAGAAAATAAAGAAATTCCTACTGAAGAAGCTGCTGTAAAGTCTTCTACTCCAATTAAAAATACAAACCCTAATCCAAATCACAAAGCCAATCAGAATAATCCTAACCATCCTGCTTATAAAAAAGCAAATGGTAATCCGAACCCAAATCAAGGACAAAATCAAAATCAAAATACTAAAAATAATTTTAGAGAACCAGATTTTGAATTTGATGGAATTATTGAAAGTGAAGGTGTATTAGAAATGATGCCTGATGGCTATGGTTTTTTACGTTCTTCTGATTATAATTATTTGGCTTCACCTGATGATATTTATTTATCAACTTCACAAATTCGATTATTTGGATTAAAAACGGGTGATACAGTAAAAGGAGTGGTGCGTCCACCAAAAGAAGGGGAAAAATACTTTCCACTAGTACGTGTTTTAAAAATTAATGGACATGATCCGCAGGTTGTTAGAGATAGAGTTTCTTTTGAGCATTTAACTCCGGTATTCCCAAAAGAGAAATTTAAGTTGGCTGAAAAAGCAAGTACGATTTCTACACGCATTATTGATTTGTTTTCTCCTATTGGTAAAGGACAAAGAGGTATGATTGTGGCACAACCTAAAACAGGTAAAACGATGTTGTTAAAGGATGTAGCTAATGCTATTGCAGCAAATCATCCTGAGGTTTACATGATAGTATTGCTTATTGATGAGCGTCCTGAGGAGGTTACAGATATGCAAAGAAGTGTAAAAGGGGAGGTGGTTGCTTCTACTTTTGATAGAGAGCCGCAAGAACATGTGAAAATTGCGAACATTGTTTTGGAAAAAGCAAAAAGGTTAGTAGAATGTGGACATGATGTTGTGATATTATTGGATTCAATTACACGTTTAGCAAGAGCTTATAATACTGTTCAACCAGCTTCTGGTAAGGTATTGAGTGGAGGAGTTGATGCGAATGCACTTCAAAAGCCAAAGCGTTTCTTTGGAGCGGCCCGTAATGTTGAAAATGGTGGTTCTTTAAGTATTATTGCTACTGCTTTAACTGAAACAGGTTCAAAAATGGATGAAGTAATCTTTGAAGAATTTAAAGGTACTGGTAATATGGAGCTTCAGTTAGATCGAAGAATTTCGAATAAACGAATTTTCCCTGCTATAGATTTAGTGTCTTCAAGTACAAGAAGGGATGATTTATTATTAGATGAAACAACGATACATAGAATGTGGATTTTAAGAAAGTATTTAGCAGATATGAATCCTATTGAAGCGATGGAATTTTTAGAAAAGAGAATAAAGACAACTAAAAATAATGAAGAATTTTTGATTTCTATGAATGAATAAAATTTTTATAAATAAAAAGGCTTTCTATTTAGAAAGCCTTTTTTGTAAGCAAAGCATCTAATTTACTTAGATGCTTTGTTTTTTATTTATATTATTGTCCGTCTGAATTTTTAACAGCTTTAGATTCAGCTTCTAAAGTTTGTAATGCTTTTTGGTTTCTTGCATAGGTTTCAGATTCTTCTACACTAGCGCCATACAACTCAGGATGTAGATAAGTCCCTTTGAATTCTTTTTCTTTTTCTGGAACAATTCTGTTTTCATTTGCAAATTTATCAGATCGTACAGCTGTTATTTGCCAACTCACTTCCACATTTGGAGTGCTTGTTTGAATTACAAATTTATTTCCTGCTACTTTTTCTTTAATGATAGCTTGAGCAAATGTACCAATAGTGGTTAATTGGTATCTAAAGTCTTTGTTTGCAGCTTCAAAATATGCAGGTAAGGTAACTGTTACAAATCCGTTAGTATCTGTAGTTGCATTTCCTGAATAAATATTCATCATATCTGGTGATTCAACGAAACTGTGAATTAAATATTGGTTTTTAGGATTTAAAGGGTGGTCAATTTTAAAAGTTCCTCCTCCTTTAGCGATATTGCCAGTTACAGTTAGGTTTCCGGTTATGGTTACGTTTCCTGTAAAATCTGATTCTCCTTCAACAGTTAATTGATTGGTTGTGTTTGCATTATAATTGGTACTTAAACGTAATCTTTTCATATTAGAAAACCCATCTCTATTGAAACGAGCAATAGTATCAGGAGTTGGACATCCACCAATTAAATATAAATTATTTAAATTTCCATTATGTTGGAATTTGATACCACATTCTGAACCTGAATAATTTGTGTCTTCTGCAAAATGCAATTCTCCAGAATTTACATTGTTGAAATTGTTCATGTTACCAATAGCCATTTTTGGAGAACCTGTGTTGGTTACATAGAAGTTTAAGTTAGAATTGGTTACGTTTGGTCCAACTACTACGCTTCCTGTATTGGTGTTATTGATATTATTGCCATTTACAGCCCAGTCGGCAGAATTTGCAACTCCTCCAGAACTTTTTGCAAATAAAGCATAAGGAACACTTAGAAGTTGGCTAGTGCCGCTAATAGAATATGAAGTTCCTCCAGCTGGATCCACATCAGTTTTAATATAGTAGGAATTGCTTGACCAATCAATCGTATTGAAAGTACCGGAAACTACACTACCAGAACCCACTTCAATGCTAACTAAGCCGTTTGCATTGGTTGTTGGAGTTTGGGTTTCAACGTAGACAGCAGTACCTGCTGCTGAACCTTGTAAAATACTAATTTGCATTCCAACAGTTGTAGAAACTACTAGTGCGTCAGACGCGTCTCTTACAATGGCTTGGTAGCTCATTTTTTCTGGTGCTTGTGCAAAAATACTTGCTGTTACTAATAAAGTAGCTAATAAAGTGTATAATTTTTTCATAAGTTTATTTTTTGATTATTTTGTAAGTTTTAATCTCTTGATTTTGATTTTTGATTTTTAAGAAATAGATAGCTGCTGGAAATGAGGATACATCGATATTGGTCTCATTTTCCATACCTTTTCCAGCTTTAAAAAGCTTACCATTACTATCGATAATTTCATAATCTAATGAATTTGTACCTTGGCTAGTTAGATTAATGGTTAAATTTTCTGTAGTTGGATTTGGAAAAACTTTTAAGTCTTTCACTAAATCTGAAAAATTGTCTGCGGTTAATACTTCTGTAATTTCAAAGGGCTGTTGTACACCTTGAGCAATTGATCCCGTTGCACCGGTATTTGTGGTGTAAACTGTTTGTCCAACAGAATAGGAGACAGAACCGCTTGCTCCTGATAAATTGCCTCCCGAACTATGAACGGAGCTCTGTGCAAAGCAATCAGAAATGCCTAAAGTCCCTACGAGAATAAGAAATGTGAGTAATTTGTTTTTTTTCATAAGAAGATTTTTAATAGTTAGTAAAAGTAAATATTATGTTAAATTAACATAAATTATTAATATAATCAAATTATTTTAATAAAATTATTAAATAAAAATGAATAATACAGCGAAAATTATGGTTAAATACAGTGCTGTTAATGCAATTTCTAATCGGTACTTTTCAATGAATTTCATAAACATTTGTTAATTATTTTCAAAACTAGTTTATTTGTATAAGATATTTACAGGTAGAAATACCTGTTTTTAAAAGGGAAAAAATCCCTTTTTTAAAAATGCAAGAAGGAAAGCTTTTCAATTCTTTCTTTTATGAGGATTTTGCTATTTTTTTAAGTACTTTTGAACTTTATTTTTAGAAATTATATCTTGTTAGTACAATTAAAAGAAGAAACCAAGTTGTTTCATAGCAGTGTTGAAAAAGTTTTAATAGCGGAGCTTAAAGAAATAGCAACTAAAAATGCCTATGGTAACTTACTATTAAAGTTGCATAACTTTTATGAGTCAATTGAAAGTAAATTACAACTAGAAATTACAGAAGCTATTATTCCAGATATAAAAAGTAGAAATCATGTGAAACATTTAAAAAATGATTTATATGCAATTGGACATGAGATTAAGGATATTGAAAATAATTTTGCATCAAAAATTACAAACCTTTCTTATGCATTAGGTGTTCTTTATGTGATTGAAGGTTCTACTTTAGGAGGAAAAATCATTACGAATCTTTTAAAAAGGCAATTAAATCTAACAGATTTATCTGAAATTTCTTATTTTAATTCCTATGGAGAAGCTACTGATGAAATGTGGCATGATTTCAAACAGCATATTACTACCTCTGAAGAATTTATAGATAAAAACGAAATGATTTTAGGTGCAAAAGATACTTTTGAAGCTTTACGAATTTGGTTGTTACAAAATTAATTTTTGGGAAAATAAATCTTAATAATTGTACCTTTATCAGGTTGTCCTTCAGCAGCAATTAATCCATTGTGTTTGGTCATAATTTTTTTGCATAAAGCTAAACCAATTCCTGAACCTAAATATTCATTTTTATCATTCAATCGTGAGAATATTTTGAAGATTTTTTGACTGTATTCATTATCAAATCCAATTCCATTATCTTCAATCTCAATTTTATAATAATTTCCAGATTTTTGATACTTATCTTTTGAAGTCTTGTTTTCTCGAATACTAATGATAGGTTTTCTTGCTTCAGATTTGAATTTCAACGAGTTGTAAATAATATTGGTAAACAATTGTTTTAGTAAAAAACCAACGCCTTGGATAGTTGGTAACTCACTAATTAATAATTGTCCTTCATTGTCTTCTAAAGAATCTGAAACTTCCTCTTTTATTTCTTGTAATAATATATTCAAATCGATAATTTCTAAATCTGAATGTTGAGCTGTAGTTTTAGTATATTTTAGAATATCGCTGATTAGTATTTGCATACGTTCAGCTGAGTTTTGCATTTTTATAATTTTTAACTGAACATCCTTTGGTAATTCTTTGATGTCGTCACCTACAAGCATAGAGGCCATCATTCTTATTTTTCTCAGTGGCTCTTGAAGATCATGCGTACTTATCCAATTTATATTTTCAAGCTCTGCATTGGTTTCTTTCAATATTTCACTTAATTTCTTTTGATTTTCTTTTTCTTCATTTAATAAAATGGAACGTAAATGAATTTGGAAGAAATTGAAAAAATTTTGACTTGCTGTTAGTTCAGATTTTAACCAAGGTTTGCTGCTATCTTTAACGCTTTCCGTGAATTTTTCAAATGATTTTCTTGGGGATAATCCGTTTTTATCTTTTTCTATAGATTTTTTTGGGTCTCCAGCCCAATAAATATCTGTTATGGTTTGTTTTCTATACCAAACAATACAATCGTAGTCGTTTCCGATAAAATGATAATTGATACCAGGAAATTCATCAGAAATAAATGATAAATCTTTAGTAATTCTCGAAAGAGCATTAGTTGAAAAATGATTTTCTTCTGTATAATGACTTAAAAAAATACTTAACCTTTTAATATCTTGATGATTGGGTGTGTTTCCATAGGTGTATATTTCATCACCAATTAAAGCTGAAATTCCAGTGCTGTTACATAACTCAATAATCGATGTATCTTGAAAAAGTTGAGTAATTGAACTTCTGTCAAAATCCAATTGTTTAGAAATTAAATTTTCAACAGCTTGGTTTGTTTTTCTGGCAATTTCATATTCTTCATTCAACAAACGAACATCAATTTGTGAGGTGATAAAATGACCGTGTAATTTAACTGTATTTCGTATTTCTTGGCTTAAATATTTGGGTGAATAATGATGGCATGTTATTAAGCCCCACAATTTGTCTTTGTGTAACAAAGAAATAGTTAATGTGCCACCAACACCCATATTGTGTAAATATTGAATATGAATAGGAGAGACGCTTCGTAATACCGAATAACTCATGTCTAGAGTATCCAAATGACTTTCAGCATACGTATAAAGTGGAACAGGTTTGTAATTTACATCTCCAATTATTCGCAAATGATTTTTAATATATAATTCTCTAGCCTGAACAGGTATGTCTGTATGAGGATAGTGCAGACCTAGAAAAGATTCTAAATGCTCTTCTTTACTTTCAGCGATAACTTCGCCATTGTAATCTGCATCAAAACGATACACCATCACACGATCATAATTGGTAATTTTCTTAATAGCAACAGCTACAGCATTAGTTAATTCTTTTAGAGTAAAACTATCTTCGATGTAGCTTAATAATTGCTTAGAAGAGTTGTATAGGCTATTACTATTTGTAAATTGATTCTCCGTAAGTTCTGCTTCAATAATAATTTCTTTACCTACAGAAGCGTGCATACTAATGGAGAAAAGTTGTTTGTCTATAGTGAAATTAAAGACTTTCGTTTGATTTGTATTTTCAGATTGATATTGGTTTAATTCAATTAAAAAAGCCTCATTAAATAATTCTTCAATCTTTTTACCCAACACTTGTTCGTAAGAAATACTAAGAAATTGATTGATGTTTTCACTACAAACAGTAATTTTATGTGTTGTACTATCAACTGCTATTAAAAAGCCATGAGGTTGAATTAGTCCAGGAATATGTATAGGTTCGTCTTCACAATTCTGTAAATTAACGATATCTCTATTGACAATGTCTTTAAAAATCATTTATAAAATATTGAAAGCAAAAAAATTAATTGACTATTTTATTAAAGAGAAAATTTTCAAAATCAGCTTGATGATTTTGCCAATTAATTAGCGCTACATTTGAAATCATTTTCATTAAATCTTGAAAATTATAAGGTTTTACAGCATAAAAGTTGGCACCTAAATTATGGCTTAAGGAAATATTATCATCATCTGCACTAGTAGAATAAATAATGACAGGAATTGTTTTTAAATCTGGTTCATTTCTAATTTCTTCTAGAAATTGAAACCCTGATTTTCTTGGCATGTTTAAATCTAAAAAAACAACATTGTTGTTCTGCTTGTTTTTTTTGATACTTTCTAGAAGTAATTCGCCATTTTTGTGAATATAAAGATTGATTAACTTTTCAGCTTTATTTGACAATGCAGAAACTGCATCATTAAAAAACATTAAATCATCATCATCATCATCAGCGTAAAAAATATTAATTTCACTCATTTGTTTATTTAAAATTTGTTTTTTTATAAGCAAATATAAAGATATTTACAGAAATAAATTTTTTAATATTAGTCAGAAATTTATTAATTTTTATGTTTTAAATCTTTAGTAAGATTTTGAATGGCTTTTCTTCTTTTTTCTTTTAATTTTTTGAAGTAGGATGGGGTAAAACCAGTAATTTTTTTAAATAGTGCTGAAAAAGTGGATAAATTACTAAAGTTGAGTTTTGTAGCAATTTCTGTAAAATTATGTTCTTCAAATAAAATCATTTCTTTCGCTTTTTCCATTTTTAGTAGATTAACATACATAATGATAGTCGTTGAAGTTACTTCAGAAAAAGCATTGGATAAATAATTATAGTCTTTGTCTAATTTTTTTTGTAAATATTCCGATATGTTTGAATTTATCTTTTCAGCATTGTTTACATATTCTTGGCAATAATGTTTGATTTTTTCAATTAAAATGCCACCTTTACTTTCCACAATTTCAAGACCTACTTTTTGAATCATTTGATTCAGCTTTTCTTTTGTTTTAGCATCTAAGTCTTCTTTTGTTTCCGCCATGCCAAGTTCTACCTTTTCTGGATGAAGATTGAGTTCTTCCAGTGCCTCTTTGACAACCACTTTACAGCTTTCACAAGCCATATTTCTTATAAATATCTTCATCGGTTTAGTCCCTTGATAAAAGGATTGTTTTGTTTAGCTAATGTAATTAAAATTAAAATAAAATTAATAAATATTTTCAAAATAAAAACTAAAAATTTACTTACAAAAATTTAAATTAAAATTCTTGTAAGTTTTTTATTAAACTTTTATTAAAATACTTTGAAACTCTCTTAAAGTATAGTAATTTTAGGGAAACAAATAAATTATTATATTATGCAAGTACAAATTAATACCGACAAAAATATTGATGGAAACGAAAGATTAGTTTCATTCTATACAAGTGAAATCGAAAGAGAATTAGCTCATTTTGATGATAAAATTACGAGAGTTGAAGTTCATTTTAAAGATGAAAATAGTGATAAAATTAGTAAAAATGATAAAACTTGTGTGTTTGAGGTGCGTATTGCTAAAAAAGAACCTCTAGTGGTAACAGAACAAGCGGATACTGTTGAAAAAGCATTTTCTGGTGCAGTTGGAAAAATGAAGCGTCTTTTGAAAAGTACTTATGAAAAAATGCAACAATATTAATTAAAATGTATTTTTAAAATTAAATCCCAATTATTTTTTAATAATTTAGATTTTTTGTAAAAAAAGCACCTTACATTTTATTTCGTAAGGTGCTTTTCACTAACTAACCAATCTAACTAAAAACTATTCTTTATTTCTTTTTCTTATTGATTTCTAAAAACTAATTTTCCATCAAAACTGTCTAATAAAATAATACTATCGTTTGTTACATTACCGGATAATATTTCTTTAGATAATTGATTTAAAACTTCTCTTTGGATGACTCTTTTAACAGGTCTTGCTCCAAATTCTGCATCATAACCTTTAGTCGCTAAATAATCAATAGCTTCTGGAGTTGCATCTAAAGTTATGTTTTGATGTGCCAACATTTTGGTTAAACTTTTTAACTGTAAGCTTACAATTTCCTTAATATTGTTTTCTGATAAAGGTGTAAACATTACAATTTCATCAATTCTATTAATAAATTCTGGTCGAACAGTTTGTTTTAATAAACCTAAAACTTCAACTTTTGCGGCTGCTGTAGCTGCTTCAATATTGCCTTTTAGATTGTCAAACTTTTCTTGTATAATATGGCTTCCCATGTTTGAAGTCATAATTATAATGGTATTTTTAAAATCGGCCAAACGTCCCTTATTATCTGTTAGACGCCCTTCATCTAAAACTTGTAATAAGATATTAAAGGTATCGGGATGTGCTTTTTCAATTTCATCTAATAGAACTACTGAATAAGGTTTTCTTCTAACAGCTTCTGTTAATTGTCCACCTTCATCATAACCAACATATCCTGGAGGTGCGCCTACTAAACGACTCACGCTGTGACGCTCTTGGTATTCGCTCATGTCGATACGCGTAATCGCATTTTCGTCATTAAATAAATATTCGGCTAATGCTTTGGCTAACTCTGTTTTTCCTACTCCTGTTGTACCAAGAAATAAGAAGGAACCTAATGGTTTTTTAGTATCTTGTAAACCAGCACGGCTTCTTCTCACAGCATCGCTAATCGCTTCAATAGCTTCTTCTTGACCTACGACGCGTTTGTGCAATTCATCTTCTAAGTGTAGCAGTTTTTCTCTGTCGCTTTGCAACATTTTGGTAACAGGTATTCCAGTCCATTTCGCTACTACTTCAGCAATATCCTCATGGGTGACCTCTTCTTTTATTAAAGAAGTTCCAGATTGGTTTTCTTGCAATTGAATTTGCAGTGCATCTAACTTTTCCTGTGCATCTTTAATTTTTCCATAACGAATTTCAGCGACTTTTCCATAATCACCTTCTCTTTCAGCACGTTCTGCTTCACCTTTATAATCTTCAATTTCTTGTTTGATAGATTGTATAGCATCTACTACATCTTTTTCAGATTTCCATTTCGCAAAAATTTCATTTCTTTCTTCTTTTAAATTGGCTAATTCTAAACCTAAAGATTTTAACTTGTTATCATCATTCTCTCTTTTAATCGCTTCAATTTCAATCTCTAATTGCATGATTTTACGATCTAAAACATCTAATTCTTCTGGTTTGGAATTAATTTCCATTCGTAATTTAGAAGCCGCTTCATCCATTAGATCGATGGCTTTATCTGGTAAGAATCGGTTCGTAATATAACGTTGTGATAATTCTACAGCAGCTATAATGGCATCATCTTTTATACGCACTTTATGATGTGTTTCGTATTTTTCTTTAATACCTCTTAAAATGGAGATGGCACTTTCTGTATCTGGCTCGTCAACATTTACTTTTTGAAAACGACGTTCCAAAGCTTTGTCTTTTTCGAAATATTTTTGATATTCATCTAAAGTTGTTGCTCCAATAGCTCTTAATTCACCACGCGCTAAGGCAGGTTTTAAAATATTAGCTGCATCCATAGCACCTTCACCACCACCTGCACCTACTAGAGTATGAATTTCATCTATAAAAAGAACAATATCTCCTTCCGCAGAGGTTACTTCTTTAACTACAGATTTTAAACGTTCTTCAAATTCACCCTTGTATTTGGCTCCAGCGATTAAAGCTCCCATGTCTAAAGAATAGATAATTTTATCTTTCAAGTTTTCAGGTACATCACCATCTACAATTCGATGCGCCAAACCTTCAGCAATGGCTGTTTTACCCACACCTGGTTCACCAATTAACATCGGATTATTTTTGGTTCTACGTGTTAAAATTTGTAATACACGTCTGATTTCTTCATCTCTACCAATAACAGGGTCTAGTTTACCATTTTTAGCTAATTCACATAAGTTTTTAGCGTATTTATTTAATGCATTATATGTTTCTTCAGCAGAAGCTGAAGTTACTCGTTCTCCTTTTCTTAATTCTGCAATAGCACTTTCTAAGCCTTTTTCAGTTACTCCTTGATCTTTTAAAATTTGGGCAACCTTACTTTTGGATTTAAAAATGGCTAAAATTAAATGTTCAATAGAAACAAATTCATCATTCATTTTCTTAGCAATGATGGAAGCTTCGTTGAGTGTGTTTCCTGCATCTCTTGAAAGCATAATTTCTCCACCTGAAACTTTAGCAAAACTTTGAATGGTACTATCTAATACTTTTTTAAAAAGTTCAACGTTTATATGTAACTTTTTAAGTAAAAAAGGAGTAACATTTTCATCTACTTCTAAAATTCCTTTAAAAAGATGTTCGTTTTCTATTTGTTGATGCCCAAAACTTTGCGCAATTTGTTGCGCTTGTTGTATGGCTTCTTGTGATTTGATTGTATAATTATTAAAATTCATTTTTTTATTTTTATTTGTGTTATTTCGTTTCTTGAATTTAGTCAATTTATATTCCAATGTTGAATTTATGTCAAAATGACTTATTTGTTGGTTTTTTTTAGTAAAATGAAAGCTAAAACAAGTCAAAATGTCTATTTTTAAGTTGTTTTGTCAGAAAATATTTAGAAAGTATGAAGTTATTTCTCAGTGTAATACTATTGTTATTCTTGTTTTCTTGTAGTAAAAAAGAAGAATCATCTACTACAAAAAAAAGTAAAGCTATCAGTAATAAAATAGATTTTAAATTACCAAACTATGAAGAATTGGTTCTTTTAAACGAGCCTTTGCCCGAACCTCAATCGGGTGATTGGTTAAGCGTTCATGATGAAAACGGACAAACTTTTCAACAATATATTGCTAATAAGAATTTAATTATATCGACTAGTAAGAAGAATAAGATTTATATTCAACCGATAGGAAGTTTTACAGCTTGGGAAAAGAAAATTATAGATTGGAATATAGAGTATATCCGTTTATTTTTTGGTCTAGAAACAATTCAGTTACAACCTATCTCTGAATCCGAAATTCCGTCTAAAGAACAAAGGACTCATTTTGGTAATCATCAGCTAAATGCAAGTTATATTATTAATACATTGTTGCCTTCAAAAATGCCTAAAGATGGCATTGTTGTAATGGCATTAACAGCGAAAGATTTATATCCCAATCCAAAATGGAATTTTGTTTTTGGTTTGGCTAGTTATGAAAAAAGAACAGCTGTTTCCTCTATTTCAAGATATTCTGAAGGAGGATTGGATGCATCAACTTATCCGCTTTGTTTAAGGCGAATTATAAAAACATCTAGTCATGAAATTAGTCATATGTTTACATTGGCACATTGTATTGAAGCAAAATGTTTGATGAATGGTGTTAATAATCTTGTAGAAGGTGATTCAAGACCGAATGCCTTATGTTCTGTATGTTTGACTAAGCTTTCTTGGAATTTAAAATTTCAAGATGTAGATCGTTTGGATGCTCTAATTTATTTTATGAAGAAGCACAAATTAGAGTATGATGCTGCTATTTTAGAGAAGCAAAGAGCGGTTTTAGCAAAATAAATTTGTTTAAGTTTACGTTTAACATTCGTAAGAGAATAATAGTTTAAGTACCTTTGAAAAAAGTATAATTATGAGTTTTTTAAATAAAATTTTTGGTTCATCTAACCAAGAAAATCCAGAATCGAATAGCGAGCCTAAATTTCATACCTTAACTGATATTGAAGAATTAGATACAATTGATACGGCATCTTTTGAAAAGCCAATAGTGCTTTTTAAGCATAGTACCCGATGTAGTATTAGCAGGTTTGCTTTAAAGCAATTTGATAATGCGTACCATTTTACGAATACAGAAATGGAATGGTATCTTTTAGATTTATTAAATTACAGAGAAGTTTCTAATGCGATTGCCAATCGTTACGATGTAATGCATCAATCACCTCAAATTTTAGTAATCAAAAATGGGAAAGTAATATATACGGCTTCACATGATGCTATTGATGCAACGGATTTAAAGCAATTTGTAGGATGAAAAAAAGAGTTGTATTGGCTTTGTTTTTCATAGTATGCCTAGGTTTATCTTGTCAAAAAGAGAAGAAACAAGAAGAAAAAAGAAGTAATGATTTAACTAGTGTTGCAGAGAATTACTTAATTGGAACCTATACAGATTCTTTATCACAAGGTATTAATCTGCTTTCTTTTAATCCGTTTACTCAGGAATTAAAGTTAGAAGTCGTTTTGGATAGTATACCCAATCCTTCATTTGTAGTAACGAACAAAGCTAAAACGATTATTGCAGCTGTAGGTGAAATTCAAGGTAAAGAAGGAGGGCTGTTGCACACTTTTTCTTATGATAAAGGAAAAGGAATTTTTAAAGAGTTGACTACTGTTGCAACCTTAGGAAATGATCCTTGTACACTAGCATTTAGCCCTAACGAAAATGCTTTAATTGTTGGAAATTATTCTGGTGGTAATTTAACGGCTTTTCCTGTAGCACCAACAGGAGAAATTAAAAATTACCCTCAAGTAATTCAGCATGAAGGAAATAGTATCACGAAAGAAAGACAAGAAAAAGCGCATGTGCATTGTGTTGTTTTTCATCCTACAGAAAATAAACTATTTGTAGCTGATTTAGGAAATGATACCATTGATATAATTCCTTACACTGAAGAGAATAATCAAATTTTATTGCTTCCTGAAAAAACAATTTCAACAAAGATGCCACTTGGTTCTGGTCCAAGACATTTGGTTTTTAATAATGATGGAAATAAAATTTATGTTGTTTTTGAGTTGACCAATGAAATTGCTGTATTGGATTATACAGACAATAAATTGCAACTCTTAGAAGTAAAAAGTTTGACTGACAAAAAAACAAACTTAGGTTCAGCTGCAGAAGTAAGAATAAATAAAGAAAATGATTTTTTATATGTTTCCGTTAGAGGGGAAGATAATCAATTGGTTGCTTTTAAAATCAATAAAGGAGCATCTTTAGAAAAAATTCAGTCCATTCCAACCGAATGGAGCCCAAGAAATTTTATACTTTCTAAAAATGAAGATTTTATTTTGGTAGCAAGTCAAGGTTCTAACTCTATTGTTGTATATACTAGAGATAAGGAAACTGGTTTGTTACAACATACAAAAAATAGAATAGAAATTCATAAACCGGTTTATTTCTTTGAATTTTAGGTGAAAATCAGTATTAAAAAAAAGCGCTTCATATAGACTGCACCCAAAAAGTTAGACAAATTTAAACTTAATTTTGATAATAATGAGCTCGATATTTTATCGGGCTCATTTTGTTTAGATTTGATTTAATTCTTTCGTTGTTA
>NZ_VDCZ01000013.1 GCF_006491645.1 Flavobacterium profundi | reverse complement strand
TTTTTCTAAAACTAATCTTACGCATTCTAATTTAAATGCATAATCGTACTTGACTTTTCTTTCCATAAAAATACCCCCAAATAGTGTCTAACTTTTTGGGGGCAGTGCAATTGAGCTGCTTTTCTATATCTAATATTTTCTTAATACCCTAATTTCTCTCGTACTCTTCCTAAAACACCATTAGCAACTATGCTTGCTTTAGCAGCACCTTCTTTTAGTAACGCATCTACCTCATCTAAATTATTGATGTAGTAATTGTACTTTTCACGTACAGTTGCAAATTTTTCTACAATCAAGTCAAATAACGCTTGTTTCGCATGACCGTAACCGTAATTCCCTCCTAAATAATTAGCTCTCATGGTTGCTGTTTGTTCAGCAGTAGCTAAAAGTTGGTATAAAGCAAAACAATTGCACGTATCGGGGTTTTTAGGTTCTTCTAGAGGAGTGCTATCCGTTTGAATGGACATAATTTGCTTGCGCAAGGCTTTATCATCTAAAAAAATATTAATCGTGTTATTTCTAGACTTACTCATCTTTTGTCCGTCGGTTCCTGGAATCAACATCGTGTTATTATCAATTTTGGCATCTGGCAACACAAAAGTTTCTCCCATTTGATGATTAAAACGAGAAGCCACATCTCTAGTGATTTCTAAATGCTGTAATTGGTCTTTTCCAACAGGAACAATATTTGCATCATACAATAAAATATCCGCTGCCATTAACATTGGATACGTAAACAAACCTGCGTTTACATCTTCTAATCTATCGGCTTTATCTTTAAAGGAATGCGCTAAGGTTAATCTCTGAAAGGGGAAAAAACAACTCAAATACCAAGACAACTCAGCGGTTTGCGGCACATCGGATTGTCTATAAAAGACAACTTTATTCGTATCCAATCCACAAGCAAGCCATGCAGCAGCCGTACTGTAGGTGTTTGCTCGCAAGGTTTTTCCGTCTTTTATTTGTGTAATCGAATGTAAATCGGCAATAAAAAGAAACGGCTCATTGGCTGGATCATTTGCCATTTCAATTGCTGGTAAAATGGCACCTAATAAATTTCCTAAGTGTGGAGTTCCTGTACTTTGAACGCCAGTTAAAATTTTTGACATTTTTTTCTTATTGTTTGTCGCAAAAATACCACTTTTACAGAAATGGGAAAAGGTTATTTCTAAAGAGTTGAATAATATTGCTATTTTTGAGAGAATTTTAAAAAACACCCTTTGTTTGAGTCTACTCCTGATAGAAGTGGCATCCTTTTAAACAAAGTTTAAAAGATAAAACGAATAGCAGGAAAATGATGGAAACAATACGTTAACGTTTGGTTTTAAAAATATGAAGATACTAAAATATGCTTTTTGGATTGTATGGCACATTTGGTTTTACCTTTTGGTAATTGTTCCAATTCTTATTCTTTTTCCAATATTATTTCTCACCATTTTAAGTGAAAAAACTTATCCTCAATTTTTCTTTTTAGCTCGTTTTTGGGCGAAACTTATTTTTTATGGAATGGGTTTTTATCGTAAAGTGGAATACCAACAAAAATTGGTAAAAGGAGAAAGTTATATGTTAGTAGCCAATCATACTTCCATGACGGACATTATGTTGATGCTTTTAGTGGTAAAAAAGAATCCTTTTGTTTTTGTCGGCAAAAAAGAATTGGCTAAAATTCCTGTTTTTGGTTTCTTTTTCAAACGCGTTTGCATTATGGTAGATCGAAGCAGTAGTAAAAGCCGTTTTAAAGTGTTTGAATTGGCGCAAAAACGATTACATCAAGGATTGAGTATTTGTATTTTCCCAGAAGGAGGTGTTCCTGATGATGAAAGTATTGTTTTAGATGAGTTTAAAGATGGTGCTTTTCGTTTGGCAATCGAACATCAAATTCCTATTGTACCAATGACCTTTATAGACAATAAAAGACGTTTTCCTTTTCGTTTTTTTAGTGGCACAACAGGTCGTATGCGTGTAAAAGTGCATCCTTTTATTGAAACCAAAGGCTTGAGCTTGGATCATAAGACAGCATTAAAAGAACAAACAAGAGCTGTTATTCTAAACGAATTGGAAAAACACTATAAATAACAGTTTTCTATAATACACTTTCTATTTTAGAGGTAACCGTTTCTGGAGCAATGGTTCGCATTACATCTTCGTATCCTACAACTTTTTTATTTCCGTAAACCGATGTGGGCAACAGTGGAAATTGGGTTCTGTCTGCAGTAATGCAAAAATCATCAGGCTGATGAAAGGGCTTAAAACCAGCATAAGGATGGGTTGCTCCCCAAAGGGTAATTACTTTAATGTCTAACATAGCTGCAATATGTGCATTCCCAGAATCCATAGAAAGCATCACATCTAAATTAGAAATTACCTTAAGTTCTTGTTCCAAAGTTAGTTTTCCAGCCAAAACAATTACATTAGAATAATTCGTTTTTAATTGTTCCAATAACTGAATTTCTTTTGCTCCACCTCCAAAAAGATAGATGTTATACTGAGAATGAGAGGCTAATTGTTGGATTACTTCTTGCATCAAATCGAAAGGATATACTTTACTTTCATATTGTGCAAAAGGAGCAATTCCAATATTTTTTTTATGGGTATCAAAGGGCACTTTTTCAAGAATTGCTTCCGATAGAATTGCTTTTTCAGACAATGGAACCATAGAGAAATCAATTGGAAAACCTAATTTTTGAAAAGTATCTGCATGATTTTGAAACATGGGTTTTACGGGAGCGAAAATCTTATTTTCTAATCGGGTTAATTCTTTTTTAGCTTTTCTACCTTTATCAGTTGCAGCCACTTTTTTTCCAGAAAGAAAAAACAAGGTTCGAATTATTTTGGAACGCAACACATTATGTAAATCAGCAACAGCATTGATGTTTAATTTTTGTAAATCAAAAAACAAGCGTAACAGTCCTAGAAATCCTTTATGCCTTTTTACTAAATCCACTGCAAAGAAATTTACATTTGGAATATCTTGAAAAAAGGGTTTAAAAAAAGGACGAGAAACTACGGTTATAGAATGTTCAGGGTATTGCATAGAAAAAGCTCTCAACACAGGAACTGTCATGGCAACATCACCCATGGCTGAAAGCCTTATTACTAAAATATGTTTTGTTTTAGACATCTAACGATGACTATTTTTTATTTTGATATAAAACAGGATTTAATTCCTCGTCGTTATACATTTTCATTTGTTTGTATACTTTCATGTACTTATCTCCATTTTCAATATCTTCAATCAATTGGCTAATGGAAGTAAACATATCGTTTTTTTGGTCTAATAATACGTTCAATTTTTCTTGACATTTTGCTCTATGCTCTGCAGTTGCTTCTGCTCTTGTAGCTTCTTCATTCATATGATAAATTTTCAACGCTAAAATCGAAAGTCTATCAATAGCCCAAGCTGGACTCTCTGTATTGATTTTTGCATTCGCTTTTACTTGAACATTTGCATATTTTTGAAGAAAATAACTATCAATATATTCTACCATATCGGTACGTACTTGATTCGAAGCATCAATTTTTCTTTTTAAATCTAAAGCCGCTACAGGATCTATTTGTGGATCACGAATAATATCTTCATAATGCCATTGCACCGTGTCTACCCAGTTTTTTGCATACAATAAGTACTCAATAGTTCCTTTTTCATACGGATTTTGTACGGGTTGATACACATCGTTAATAACGTGATAATCGTTAATAGCACGCTCAAATATGGGAAATGCAAATTCTGCAAACATGATTATAATTTTTTAAATTTCTACAAAAATAAGGTTTTTTTGTACTTTTAACCTGAAATTTAAAAACTAATCCAATGCATATTCATTATATTTCAGAAGAAAACAGCATTTTAAATCACTTTTTAGCTCAAATTAGAGACGTTTCAATCCAGAAAGACAGTATGCGTTTTCGTAAAAATATAGAGCGTGTTGGTGAAATTATGGCCTATGAATTGAGTAAAACATTGGAATACAAACCAATACAAGTACAAACACCTTTGGGAATTAAAAATACAACCCAAATCTCTGATAAAGTCGTTTTATGTTCTATTTTACGGGCTGGTTTAGCGCTTCATACAGGTTTTATGAACATTTTTGATGCAGCAGATAATGGTTTTGTTTCAGCATACCGCTATCATCCAAATAATGATGCTACTTTTGAAATACGAGTGGAATATCAAGCGGCTCCTAACTTAGAAAATAAAACGCTTATTTTAATTGATCCAATGTTAGCTACTGGACAATCCATTGTAGCCGTTTTGCATAAATTACATTTAGAGCAAAAACCGAAAGAAATTCATATCGCCGTAGCAATTGCTGCTCCAGAAGGCATCCAATATTTACAAGAAAATTTACCAGAAAACGTACATTTATGGGTAGCCGCATTAGATGAAAAACTGAATGAAAAAAATTATATCATTCCTGGTTTAGGTGATGCGGGTGATTTAGCTTATGGTATCAAATTATAATTGAGCCACAAAAAAGAAAATACCCAATAAAGATAAAACATATAGAGTTCCTTCTTTAAGAATTTTATTTTCTTGATTTTCAATAAAATTAGCTCCTAGTATAGCTAAAGGTGCTATGGAAAAAGCCAAACAACTATTGTTTTTATCCGCTGAAAAAAGATATACGATAACACCTAATATAAATGCAAAAATAATCTTTTTGTAAGAGGTTTTCATGTTCATTGGTTTTGTTGCCAAGGTTAAAATCATATTGATAAAAAACAAAAAACCAATAGACGTGAAAACAGCTAGTGCAATATTTTGATACGTGTTTTCAAAATACGTAAAATCAAAACTAATAAAGGACTTAGCAAAAAAAGCTTCTAGAAGTTCATTATCACTCCAAATATTAAAAATAAAAAATAGAATAATTACGCTAAACAAAGCTATTCCAGGAATGATCCAATTTCTATAGTCTCTTGATACGTGTAAGATAATAGAAGCAAAAACAAGAAAAATAAAGAGAATACTCCAAAAATGAAATAACGCAGCTAAAAAAATCCAGAATGACGCATCAAAGATTTTCTCTTTGGTGTTTTTCATCGATTTTAATGAAATTAATCTTCTTAGGGACAGTAGTAATAAAAAATTAGATATTAAAATGTTTTTATTTTTAAAAATGGTAGGAAAAAAGAGTAAAAAAATAAAAAAGAGTAAAATGGCATAATTATTATTTCTAGACAAATTATTTTTTAAAGCAATAAAATTGACTAAAAAACAAGAAGCTGCAATTGCTATAAAGTATAAACTTCCATATAAAATACCTTCCCATCCGGTATATGTTTGGTGAGAAACAGAATAAGAAACAAAGGCTATTAAAAGCAATGTTCCAATAATTACATAATTAAAAGGTCTTGTTTTATTAAAAATGCTTGCTATCATCAGGATATTTTATACTTTTGTAGTGTAAATATAATACATTATTAAAATGAAATCATTTTTTGAAGGAATTGGTACACTTTTCACCGATTATTTATTTGTCCCTTTTCATTGGTTAAGAGAAATGGAATTAACAAATTGGTGGGGTGCAAACACTATAAACTGGATTTTCATCATTATTTGTTGTGTGGCTATGGTGTATTGGGTAAAACAATTAAATCTTCATAAAGCAAATAATGAAGATACTCAAGACACAACTGCACATTCGTTTTTAAAATAAAATTCCCCTTTTAAAAGAGGAACTTTATTTATAAGTCAAAGCCAATATCTTTACGATAATACATCTTATCAAATTGTAGTTTTGCTATACTTTGATAAGATTTTTTTATGGCTTCTTGAAAATCATTTCCATAAGAAGTTACAGCCAATACTCTTCCACCATTTGTAACAACTGTACCATTATCTAGTTTTGTTCCTGCATGAAAAACTAATGAATCCGTAATCGTTTCAATTCCGGTTATTTCGTGTCCTTTTTCATATTCTTCAGGATAACCTCCAGAAACCACCATAATTGTTGTAGCCGCTCTCTCATCAATTTCTAAAGTAATTTTTTCTAATTCTTGAGCATGCATTGCTTCAAAAATAGCAACTAAATCGCTTTTTAATCTTGGCATAACCACTTCCGTCTCTGGATCTCCCATTCGAACGTTGTATTCGATTACCATAGGCTCCCCTTTAACATTGATTAAACCAATAAAAACAAATCCTTTATAATCAATAGTATCTTTTTGTAAACCTTCAATAGTAGGTTTTACAATTCTAGTTTCAATTTTATCTAATAATACTTGGTCTGCAAAAGGTACTGGTGAAACGGCTCCCATTCCTCCTGTATTTAAACCTGTATCACCTTCTCCTATGCGTTTGTAATCTTTCGCTGTAGGCAAAATTTTGTAACTTTTTCCGTCAGTTAAAACAAAGCAACTTAATTCAATTCCATCTAAAAATTCTTCAATTACCACTTTAGAAGAGGCTTGACCAAATTTAGCATCAACCAACATACTTCTTAGTTCTTTTTGAGCTTCCTCTAAATCTTGCAAGATTAAAACTCCTTTTCCTGCTGCTAAGCCATCTGCTTTTAATACATAAGGAGGTTGTAAAGTTTCTAAAAAAGCACATCCTTTTTCCACAGTAGCAGCTGTAAAGCTTTCGTATTTAGCTGTTGGAATATTATTTTTAACTAAAAATTCCTTAGCAAACTCTTTACTGCCTTCTAATTGTGCTCCAATTTTAGAAGGTCCAATAACCGGAATCTCATTTAATTCACTATCGTTTTTAAAATAATCGTAGATTCCATTTACTAAAGGATCTTCTGGTCCTACAACCACCATATCAACTTTTTCTTGCAAAACAAATTGTTTTACAGCTTCAAAGTCATTAGGGTTAATTGAAATGTTTTTTGCGATTGTTGCTGTACCTGCATTTCCTGGAGCTACAAATAAAGAAGAACATTTTGGACTTTGCAACATTTTCCAAGCCAAAGCGTGTTCGCGTCCTCCCGAACCTAAAAGTAATATTGTCATTTTGTTGTGTTGTTATTTTGGCAAAAATACGTTTTCTACAGAAGAAAGAAAAAAGAAGAAAGAAAAAAGAATTTTGTTTCTTACAGTTTTTATACTTTTGAGAAAATTAATTCTCATGTTTCCTCTTTTTGAATTGACATTAAAAATAAATGGCTTTCCTATACAAAAAGCAAAAGAAGATTTTGCTTCCATTTTAAAAATTGAAGATGATAATTATCAAAAATATATTGAGGAAAAAAGAAAAGAAATCGTTGCTTTTCATCTTAAAAATAATGTTTTTTATCAAAATTTAGTAGAAAAAAAACAGTTTAATACTTGGGAAGATTTACCTATATTAACCAAAAAAGATTTGCAACAACCTTTATCGGAAAGACTTTCAAAAACCTACTCTGAAAAAACTGTTTTTGTGAATAAAACTTCTGGTTCTAGTGGTGATCCCTTTATTTTTGCAAAAGATAAAGAAGCACATGCTTTAACTTGGGCTTCTATAATCTATCGATTTGGCTGGTATAATATAAACTTTAACACCTCTTATCAGGCTCGTTTCTATGGTATTCCTTTAGATTTTTTGGGGTACCAAAAAGAACGTCTTAAAGATTTTTTAAGTAAACGCTATCGGTTTCCAATTTTTGATTTATCAGATGTTGTTTTAGAAAAAATAGTATACCAGTTCAAGCGAAAAAAATTTGACTATATCAACGGTTATACCAGCTCTATTGTATTATTTGCTAAATTCTTAAAAATGAAAAACATCATTTTAAAAGATATTTGCCCTTCACTACAAGTTTGTATGGTAACTTCAGAAATGTTGTTTGATTCCGATAAAGAATTATTAGAAACACAGTTTGGTATTCCAATCGTTAATGAATATGGTGCTTCAGAATTGGATTTGATTGCTTTTCAGAATACAATAGGAGAATGGCAAGTAAATAGTGAAACTTTATTTGTTGAAATAGTAGATGAAAACAATCGGCCTGTCCCTTATGGCACAGAAGGGAAAATTGTAATTACTTCCTTATATAACAAAGCACATCCTTTTATTCGCTATGAAATAGGTGATAGAGGTATTTTAGATGAAAAAAGTACCTGGAAAAAGCCTATTTTAAAACAACTTTTAGGAAGAACCAATGATATTGCTATTCTACCTAGTGGAAAAACTTCACCAGGACTTACTTTTTATTATGTTACCAAAAGTATTATTGAAGATGATGGGAATGTAAAAGAGTTTATCATTCGTCAAACTAAAACAGATAGTTTTGAAATCGATTATGTAAGTAATTTTGAACTTACACCCCAACAGATAGTGGAAATTGAAAAAGCCATTTCTAAATATTTAGAACCTAATCTAAAGTTTACGTATCACCGAAAAGAAATGTTACAACGTAGTAAGCGCGGTAAGTTAAAACAGTTCGAATCGTTACTCTAATTTCGGTATTTCATAAAACCACGATACATCCAATGAAGTATATAATAAGTAGATTGCAGTAGATTTAATTGTTCTACTTCTCTGTAAAATTGCCATTGGTACTTAATTAAATGTGATTTTTTCCTTGACAAAGAATTTTCTCTAATTCTATATATGGCTTGTGGTTCTTGAATTCCGTAAGCAAAAGGAATTATTTTTAAATACTGCAACCATAATCCCATATCTTGACGTTTACGAATGAAGGGCATTTGTTTCTTTCCTAGTGTCTTAATATCCACAAAAGCCGTTAAACAACTAATAGAATTTGATTTTAGAATATCGGTATAAGTAACTCTTTGAGGAACAATAAAATCAGAGTATATGAATTCTAAAGCTTCATTAGCGCGTTTATAAGACGAAAAAACAAATGAAACGTTTTGTTCTTTTATTGTTTTTACACTATTTTCAATAAATGTAGGAAACCAAACATCATCTGCATCAATAAAAGTAATGTAATGACCTATTGCTTTTTCAATAGCCGTATTTCTAGCAACAGCTGGCCCAGAATTTATATCTAACTTGTAAAATTGAATACGTTTATCATTTTCAATTATCGAAGCAACAATGTTCTCTGTTTCGTCTGAAGAACCATCATCTACAATAATCATTTCCCAATTAGGATAGGTTTGATTTTGTACTGAAGCAATGGTTTCAGCAATAAAATTAGCGGAATTAAATGTAGGTGTTATGATTGAAACTAAAGCTTCCATTAATAGGCTTTTTCTTCTCCTTTGATTGCATTTAATACTGTAGAAAAAATAATTTTTACATCTAACACTACAGACCAATTTTCGATATAGAAAATATCATATTTAACCCTATTAATAATATGTCTATTGTTCTCTACTTCTCCTCGAAAACCATTGGTTTGTGCAAGACCAGTAATACCTGGTTTAATAAAATGTCTTACCATAAATTTATCTACACTTTTAGCATACATCTCCGTATGACTGACCATGTGAGGTCTTGGACCTACAACAGACATGTCTCCTAAAAGAACATTAAAAAACTGAGGTAGTTCGTCTAAACTTGTTTTTCTTAAAACAGCTCCTAATCGAGTAACTCTAGGATCATTTTTTTGTACTTGTTCAATATCTGCAATTGGGTTTAAGTGCATGGATCGAAACTTATAGCAATAAAATTCTTCATAGTTTAATCCATTTCTTTTTTGCTTAAAAAAAACAGGCCCTTTTGATTCTAGCTTTATCAATAAAGCAACAATTGGTGTTAACCATGATAAAATTCCTATAATAACTAGTAACGAAAAAACAATGTCAAAAACTCTTTTTGTAATTTGGTTGGTACGTTTATCTAAAGGAATATTTCTTAGAGAAACTATTGGAATATAATCGTAATAATCGAGTATCAAATTTCGAGATAATACATTTTTATTATCAGGTAATAGCTTTAGTTTTTTTAAATTATTATCGGTAAAATCAACAAATAAATTCAATTCACTATTGCTTAAACTAGAAATGGAACAATATATTTCGTCTATTCTTTCATCTAAAACAAAATCAAAACAAGAATTAAAACTATCTTTCTTTCCTTCTTTAACATCTATAACTTTTTCAAGTTTATAACCATAATCTGGGTTTTCGTTGAAAAAATGGATTAATTTTTCAACTTGCTTTCCATGGCCTACGATTATTACTCTTCTAAAGTTTCCTCCAAAAGTGACTCTAAATCTTTTTAAAAAGTAATAAATGGCAAATTTTTCAGTAGAAACAAAAAGTAAAGAAAAAGAAATAAACTTTACCATTTGTGAAGGTTCTGAAAACTTGTAAAAAAATCCTAAATAAGCAAAATTAAATATTAAAAAAAACAAATATTGTTTTATTAATTTTCCTAGTATTTGAAACTCTTTTGTAAATCGATATACTTCATAAAAAGCTACGTTTGAAGATATTATTATCCAAGAAAAGGAAATAAAAAAATGATATCCAAAATTGTTTAATTGTTCTGGAAGAAAATAAAAAGCAAGTACATTGACTATTAATAAATCAACGACATACGAAAAGGGCCTTATGTATCCTGAATATCTTCCTGTCTTTGGTGACATTAATAAATATATTTTGTAAAATCTTTATGTTCTTCTTTTGCTAATTCTTCTGGAGAAAGAGATTTAAAGTATTCATAAGTTATTTTCATACCTTCTTCTCTTCCTACTTTTGGTTCCCAACCTAAAATATCTTTAGCTTTTGTAATGTCGGGTTGCCTTTGTAAAGGATCATTTATAGGTAAGTCTCTGTATACAATTTTTTGATTGGTACCTGTTAACTTAATAATTTCTTCTGCAAAATCTTTAATGGTAATTTCATCAGGATTTCCTATGTTAACCGGTAAAGCATAATCAGAATGTAACAATCTCCAAATACCTTCAACTTGATCATCTACATAACAAAAAGAACGTGTTTGGCTACCATCACCAAAAACTGTTAAATCTTCTCCTCGTAAGGCTTGACCAATAAATGCGGGTATTACTCTACCATCATTAAGTCGCATTCTAGGTCCATAGGTATTAAATATTCTTACAATTCTGGTTTCTACTCCATGAAAAGTATGATAGGCCATAGTAATAGATTCTTGGAAACGTTTGGCTTCATCATAAACACCTCTTGGACCAATGGTATTCACATTTCCATAATATTCTTCTGTTTGTGGGTGCACTAAGGGGTCTCCATAAATTTCAGAAGTAGAAGCAATTAAAATACGAGCATTTTTAACACGGGCCAAACCTAATAAATTATGTGTTCCTAATGAACCTACTTTTAAGGTTTGAATTGGAATTTTTAAATAATCTATCGGACTTGCTGGAGATGCAAAATGTAAAATATAATCTAATTCTCCTGGTACATGGACAAACTTAGTTATATCGTGATGATAAAATTCAAAGTTTTTTTCTTTAAAAAGATGTTCAATATTCTTTAAATCTCCAGTAATTAGATTATCCATTCCAATTACAAAGTAACCTTCTTTTAAAAATCGATCACAAAGATGTGAACCTAAAAATCCTGCAGCTCCTGTTATTAATATTCTTTTCATTTTATTTTTTATAAATTGATGCATAATTTTTTGTGTTTAAAAGACAATAAAAAAGAACAAAGAATAAGACTCCTCTTTGCCTCCACAAAAATGATTCTGTCAAAAATAAGCTTATCATTACAATTGCAAAAGCAATATGAATAAAATCTTTACTTCTTAAGGCTATTTTTATATTTATTGCTACTATTACTAAAAGTAAAATAAAGCCAATAATTCCTAATTCTGCAAAATTTTGAATATATTGGTTGTGAAAATTAAAATTTCCATAACCTGGATATAAATTGTATTGCTTTTCTTTCTCTAGTAATTTTTCACTTGAAGCTTCAAAACCAAAACCTTTTAAAAATATAGGTTCTTCTTTTAAAAAATCCATAAAAATTCGAACTTGATAGACTCTAAAAGAGGTTCCAGGAAAAAAATCATTATGTGTAAAAGCTTTGTTATTCCATGCTTCATAAATACTTATGTTATTAACGCCATTTGTATTATTAACATTAACATTATGAGACAGACTTTTTTTAGAATTACTAGTAAATTCTATTAAGAATCGTTCTTTTATATTTTTAAATGAAATAATAAATCCGAATAGTATAAAAATAAGTGTTAAGTTTCTTAATCGTAATCTATTAGCAGCTTTTGAATAGAAAAAAACATGAATTAAAATTAATAAGATAAAAATTAAAATAATGTTTTTAGAAGACAATAAAATGATAAAAATAAAAAGCAGTATCGAAAAAATATACTCTAATTTAGTTTTATTCATTTTTGTAAAAAAATAAAAAAAAGCAATTACCAAATAGACAGAAAAATGAATAGCATTAAGTAGTCTCGGCACTAATCCAGTATCGGTCAAATTGTCTGGTCCATGATAAAAAAAGACATCAATATTGTTACTAATACTATATCTAACAATTGCTCTTATTGTAAAATATAGCACATAAACAACCATAGAATAACTATAAAATTTTAGTATCTTGTTGTTTTGCTCATTTGTAAAAGTGGGAATACTCATGAAAGCTAATGGGACCAATAAAAAAGGAAGCTCCTTTGGAAGATTTACTAGCGTTTTATTGCTATCTATAGACCAAAAATAAGATAAACAAATCCATAAAAAAAATACAAAAAGGGGAACTAATACAATAGAAAAATACTGTTTTTTTCTAACAAAAGAAAGAAATGAAGTTAATAGAAAAATACCTAGTAAAACATTATTAACTCCCATCGCTAAAGGCAATGTACTAATTAATAACACAAAAGGAATAAACGAAATATTTTGTTTATTTTCTAGTTGAATTTCTTTCCAAACATTGTTCAAAAAGTTGTAAATATTGTTCATTTATCTTCTCCCAATTAAACGATTTTGCAATTGCTTCGTAGTTATTCTCTACAAACTGCAAGTTATCACTTTTTTTAATTGTTTGTAGTATTTTTTTAACTTCTTCAGCAGAAGAAAAATAATAGGCATTTTCATTTAAAACACCTTTATTAAAATCATTATTATGAGCTGCAATTAATGCTTTAGATCCCATTGCTTCTAATAAAGATGGATTTGTTCCCCCTACCGTATGACCATGAAAATATAAATTTGAAAAAAAACGAAGGTTATCTAAATGATTTAAATTATAAATGGCTCCTAAAAAAATAATGTTCTTAAATTTTGAAAACTTATCTTTAAGATACGATCCATATTTGGTTTTATAATTACCAATTACCAAAATAGGCTGTTTATCTTCGCTTAAAGTAACTCCTTCCAATACCATATCAATATTGTTTTCTGGTTCAAAACGCGCCATTATCATATTGTATTTTTCTTTTTCTACTTGATATGGTTTAAGGACATCACTATCTGGTTGATTGAAACAATTAGAACCATATGCAATGTAGATGCTTTTCTTATTATATTTCTCTTGGATATACTTTTGAATACCTAAAGAATCCGCTATGAGATAATCGCTTTTCTTTACCGCAATTCTTTCAGCAACTTGAAGCGCTTTTCTAACTTTATTTGAATATTTAGTTCTTTTCCACTCTAAACCATCCATGTTTGTAATTACAATAGCTTTTTTAGGGTGCAATGAAAACCAAACGGAACTACTTGTATAACCTAACTGAAGAATGATGTCAAAATTTCTTTTTCTGGCATCTCTAATACAGTTTAAATCGTATATAAATTGACCAGCCGTACCAATTCTATTTTCTGGATCATAACAATGTATTATGTTAACCCCATTAAAAGTATTTTGTTTATAGGGATGTGCACTTGAATTATATACAAATACATCATGCCCTTTTGTTACTGCATAAGTAGCAAAAAATTCCGCAAATTGTTCAAAACCTCCATAATGGTTGGGTATTCCTCTAGTACCAAGTATTCCTATTTTCATTTTTAAAAGAATGGGAAACAAAAGTACTAATTTGAATTTTTAAATCGAATTGCTTCTAAATAATTCTTTGCACTAATTTTCCAATTGTATGTTGATTTCATCTCTTCAATACTTTCATCTAAATCATTTTCATTCAAAGCCATGTCAATTTTTTCTTTTAAATCAAAACCATTATTTGGATTAAATTGATATTTATTTAGGAAATAAAAATCTTCCATAGCTGTTGCATTAGAACAAACTGTTGGAATATTAGCAGCCAATGTTTCTAATGGAGGAATACCAAAACCCTCTGCTAAGGAAGGATAAACCGAAAGTCTTGCTCCCTGTATAAGCTTTAATAGGTCAGCGTTTTTTACATTTTCTAAAAAATGAATTCTTTTTTTAATCTCTTCATTTAATTGAGATAAAAATGAATATAATTCAGAATAATCTAGGTCTTTTTTTCCAACAAAAACTAAATCATAATTTTTATAGTATTGATAATCAATGTATGTTTTTAGAAGTAGCAAATGATTTTTTCTTGGTTCAATTCTACTTACTAAAATAAAATAGGGTTGAAATATTTTATATTTTTCTGAAATTATTGCTCTGATTACTTGTTTATCATGTTTTTTAAAATAAACAGGATTAACAGCATTAGGTGTAACATAAATATGATCCTTTACAATACGCTTTTCTAGTAAACGCTTTTTAGAATAATTTGAAACTGTTAAAATTATATCTGAAAGTTTAGCTGAAAAACCAAACAGATATTTGTTTTTAAAAATATATTTTTTTGTAAAAAATTTAGGATACTCTAAAAACAAGACGTCATGTATTGTGGTGATATACTTACATAATTTAATTGGAGGCACTATGTATTGAAAGTGAGCATAATCAATTTTGTTTTTTAAAATAATTCGAGGAAAATCAAAGATTAACCGCAACCATTTATTCGAAAAATATAATTTTCTATAATATATATTATCTCCCTCACCGAATACCTCTTTCAACAAATGGAGGTTCCTTGACGCAAAATAGAATTCAAAATCTTTTTGCTGAACTAATTCAGTATATAAACCTTCTATGTAAGTGGTAATACCTTGAAAATCTTCATCAAACTTATGACAATCCACAAGTATTTTTGTTTTTTTATTTTCTTTCATTCAACTGATTTTCAACTGATTTAAAAAAAAGTAACCCACCTAAAACAAGTACAACAATATCTCTCTTATTAAACATTCCTGTAATTATTAATGAAGAAAAAAAATAAAAAAGGCCAATACCCGAAATTAAATTCGAAATATAATTATTTTGAAAATAGCTTGTCCTATATAACTTTATTAAAAAAAATAAATAAAATAATATACCTATTAAGCCTGTTTTATAAAAGACAAAAATATAGCCATTATGAATTTCAGAAATATATTTCAATCCTTTTTTACCATCACCTAAAGGGGAATAAAATTTTAGGTTAATTTCTGAACCTAATCCTGTACCAACTAAAAAACTCATTGGATTTTCTTGCATCAAAGTAATTGCTCGTGATGCTTCATAGGCTCGCCAATGATCCCAAAGCTTTCTATGATCTTCTCTGTTAATTTTACTGATGAAAATTTCCCCAGGTGCCATTTTAAGTTTATATAAAAAACCATTAAATCCTACGGCATTTCTCTCTAATTTGACAGAAAATAAATAAACATACAATAAGCTTATACTTAAAAGTAATAAAGCTATTAGTTTTACGGTTCTAGCAGTTATAACTGTATAGCCTTTAACTGCCATTACCATTAAAATCCCAGCAACAAACATCGTTCTTGAAAAATATAAAATTGCCGAAATAAATAATATTATTAAAATTTGTAATTTTCTTTTTTTGCTAAACAAAGGTGTTTCTAAATAATCTTCTGAAAAAAATAAAAGTATAATTGCAAATAATTCTAAAAAATTATCCTTTGTAAATTCTCTTAATTGAGAAACACTTCCAGATAAAAAATTTGTAAAAAATAATACTATTATTAAATGGACTAATGCAGATGCTAAACCTGTTAAAATAATTGTTTTTAAAAATAATTTGAAATTATCTGTTTTTTTAAAAAATAAATAGCCTAAGATTATTCCTATAACTGGCTTTATAAAATAAAAAAGATCTTTTATGAAAACGCCTATTTTGTTAGAATAAATAAATCCAATTAGTATACCTAACAAAACTATAATTAATAATGGACTTAATTTTAGTAAAGTTTTTACAGCAATTTTATTGTTTGGGATTACTAAAAATAATAGTAATACGCCTATCTGTAAAAATATATTAAATTTAAAAGAAGGTATATAAAGTTGAGATAATAAAATAATTGAAAAAAATATTGAATAAATTGTATTTACTTTAATCTTCATCAAATCGAGACTTTATCTTTTTAATAGTTTGATTTATTTTCAATAAACCATGACAAATATACTTATAAATACCTTTGAAATGTTTGTTAATATATAATTGAAATCCTTCAATTAACATTTTATTTTTCTTTTTGTTAAAACCTACAAAATGAATATAATTAAGAGAGGTGTAAAAAACTCTTTTATAGCCTAAATCTGAAATTCTTTTACATAAATCAACATCTTCAACATATAAAAAGTAATCTTCGTCAAAGCCATTGATTTTTTCAAAAACATTTTTTGGCATTAAAATAAAAGATCCCGTTAGCCAATCAACTTCATAAATAAGATTAGAAAAGTTTCCTGAAATAAATTCTTTATTAAAACTAAATGCTTTTTTCATCCAAAAAAGATTTATGAAATTTGGGAATTTACCTGCTGCTTGTAAATATTTTTTTGTACCACTTAGCATATTAATTCCTAATGCTCCGATTTCTTTATTTGAAATCAAATAATCCAGTGCAGGTTTTATATTGTTTTGTAGAATTGTATCTACATTTAATAAAAGTAAATAGCTTCCTTTCGATTGCTGAACAGCTAAATTATTCCCTTTACCAAAACCATTATTGTTTTTAGATTCGATTAAGTTTATTTTAGGATAATTTTCTTTAATAAATTTACAACTATCATCACTTGAACAATTGTCAATTATAATAATTTCATAATTTATTGTAGCTAAATTTTCTTCTATACTTTTTAAACAAGCATCTAGATATTCTATTCCGTTATAATTAACAAGGATAACTGATAGTTCCAAAATCATATTACATAAACGTTAAAAAGCCTAATTTTTTCTTTATAACAATAACAAATATACTATTTACAATAACATTTACTAATAAACTTGAAAAAGCAGCTCCTAGATAACCATAGGAAGGTATAAAAATTAAATTTAATATTACATTTACAATAAAACCTAGAAACATAATATTTCTCACCATTTTTTCGTTTCCTGTCATATTTAATATTTGATCTACATTTCCTGTCATTGCATTAAATAATGCTCCTAATGTTATTAAAATAAGTGCCCATTTACCTTGTACAAATTCTTCACCGAAAAATCGCAGGAAAAAAGAACTAAATATTATTAAAATTAAAGCAACGGGTAAAGTTAAAATTATTGTCCACTGTGTTGCTTTATTGATTGTCTTTTTTAGTCCGTAAAAATCTTTCAAATTATATTTTTCCGAAATATCTGAAATTATTACAGACCCCATAGCGGTTACAAAAAAAAGAGTTAAATAACCTATTTTAAAGGCAATGTTATAAATTCCAATATTTTCTTCCGTATCCAATCTACCTAACATTAAAACATCTGTCCAATTAAGCAAGAGTAAAAAAATTGTTCCCACCATCATTGGAAAAGATTTTTTTAAAATATTGGGCGTGGAAATTTGAGGAATGATAAACTTTAAGTCTTTTCCAAAAACTAATAAATACCCGAATATTGTAGTTATAAAGAACCCAAGTACATAACTTAAAAAAACACTATAGGGTGGAAGGTTAAAATGACTTGATAGTAGTAAAAAGACAGAAAATAAAACATTGGGGATAATGAATAATGACAAACTATAAATTAAGTGTTTTCCAACAGATAAAAAGAAATAACACAAAATTTCATGTAGAATCATAAAAGGAATTGCAATTGCAGTGATGGATAAGAAAATACTAAAATCTTCCTTTTTAAAAATAGTTTCAGCAATAAAATTAGAACTATAAAATAGGATACAGCAAGGTAGTAATGAAACCAATATTGCTATTAAAGATGATTTTAGTAAAAATCCTTTTTTTAAATAATTATTTTCGAAACCTCCAGTAAAAGCTAAAAATGCATGAGGTAAACCTAGAGCAAAAATTAAATATGACAACTGAAGTATTGTTAAAGCTAAAGTAAAAAGGCCTAGTTCTGATTCTCCAAATTCATTAGGTATAAACCAATAGGTAAAAAAACTAATTAGCATTGCAATTAATTTGAATACAAAAATAACACCTCCTTTTTTGAAAATAGAATTAAATAAATTCAAGCTATTTAAAATCTTGAACATAATTATATTTCTTTGGAAATTTTATCAACTAGTACTTTCCAGTTAACTAAAGGTGACATAGTCTCAACATGCATATGCGTAGATAAACTAGGTAAAGGTGAAAGACACAAAAACTTCTTAAAAAAGAAAGATCTTCCATACATTTTTTTGCTCAAATATCTATCATTAGCTCTGTAAGATGATTTTAGTAAGACTTTCTTTTTCTTTTTTACGTCTTTAACTTGCATTACGAATGTAAAAGTAGTATCTGTAATTTGTCGCCAATGACATAAATCTGTATGATATATAAAGTTTTTGCTTAAGTATTTTAAATTATATCTGTCAGGATAATCACAGGGATGAATTATTAAATTTGGCTTTGAAAAAAATCTTTTAATAGATAAAAGGGTTATTTCTCTTTTTCTTAATAATTGTTTTATTTTGATTTTTCCAGGAACGATTCTTTCTTTATTCTTGATTAAATCAATGATATATTGGAAAGCCTCTGGTTTGTGCAAATAATCATCTTCACAAAAATAAACCCATTCGTCATCATTAAATTGCTCAGCAATTTTTATTGTTTCTCTAATTGATTTATCATTACCATAGACTCCTTCTATAAGTTTCAAATCAAATTTCGAGAAAAATTGTTTCATTTCATCCGATAAATTATCTCCTAATACTGTAATCGTGTAGTCGTAATCTTTCAAAGAGTTATAGAGACTTTTAAAACAAATCTTTATTAGTGTTTTCTTATCTAAATCAAATGGTCTAGGAGCATTATGAACTGCATTAACAATATCACAACTTCTAAAGATAACATTTATTTTACTCTCCATACTTTTTTTAAAAAAAACAAAAATAATTATTTTTAATTTTAAATTAGTTTTTTTTAGTCTTTATCTTTATGTTTACAGCTATATTACTACCTATTATTAAATGAATATATTAATTACTGTTCAAAACAAAATCCCTTCTCTTTTTTATGGTGGAACTGAAAGAGTAGTTTGGTATTTAGGTTTAGAACTTCATAAATTAGGACATAAAGTTACTTTTTTAGCACCAGAAGGTTCATACTGTGATTTTACCAATTTATTAATTTTTAATCCTAATAAAAGTCTTAATGATCAAATTCCTGAAAATATTGATATCGTACATATTTTTGATGATAATTTCATAGAGAAAATTGACAAACCTCATATCGTTACGATTGAAGGAAATCCATTTTTAATTAATGAACTCAATTTAAATTCTGTATTTGTATCCAAAAATCATGCAAATAGGTATAATTCTGAAAGTTATGTTTATAATGGATTAGATTGGGATGCATACAAAAAACCAAGTTTTGATAATAAAAGAGAATATTTTCATTTTTTAGGAAAAGCAGCTTGGAACGTTAAAAATGTGAAAGGTGCTATTGAAATTATACGAGCTTCAAAAAAGGAAAGAATACGAATTCTTGGAGGAAATCGATTTCACCCGAATACCTTTACTTTTAGTAACAAAGTAAAATTTGAAGGTACTGTAAATGATTCAGAAAAAAGTAGGCTTATGAATAAATCTAAAGGGTTATTGTTTCCTGTTTTATGGCATGAACCTTTTGGGCTTGCAATTACTGAAAGTTTATTCTTTGGTTGTCCTGTTTTTGGAACACCTTATGGCTCATTACAAGAACTGGTTCCTAAAGAAGTAGGATTTCTTAGTAACTCTGTAAACGATTTAAAAGAAGCTGTTTTAAACGCTGAAAATTTTGATAAAAAAGTATGTCATGAATATGCCCTTGACAACTTTAATTCTAGAAAAATGACTCTAGAATATTTTAATTTATACGAAAAGGTTTTAAATGGAGAAAAATTGAATGTCAAAAATCCTACAGAAAAAACTAAAAATTATACTTTTGAATGGAATAAATAAGACATTAAGGTTAACTTGTTAAATCAAAACAATTTTTATTTCAATTCTTAAAATTTTATGTCTTACTCCATAAAATATACAATAAGTAAACAACCCCTATAAACATAAAAAAGCTCGATTGAGCTTTTTTATGTTTATAGGGGTTGTTGTATCGTAAATTAAAATATATATTATTTGTATAAATTTTCAAGTTCTCTTACCGTGTTTTCTGTTCCACCAAAAATTGGATCATAACCTTCTGGTAAGTTGGTTATTGGTTTTGCGGTTGCTTCTTCTTTATTATATTCTATTGAAGCATTATTTCCAAAATACATCCAAAAATCTGAACCTTGAATTTTAAATACTTTATCTAAATATTTAAATTCACAACTTAGAAATTTAACTTCTTTTTGATTTTTATTACTACCAATATCAAAGCGCAATTGAGTAGGAATAAAATCATCAGGAATTTTGAAATCTAAAGTTTGAGCTGTTGGTGCTCCTTTTATATCAATATTTACATAATGCTCTGGATCAATTGGAGCTCCATTATCAAACCAATAAATCTGAAAATTGTCATCTTCTGGAACAATCACATCGAAAATTACGTGTAACGATTCATCCTTTTCAACAATTTCAGCTTGTACATTTTCAACATCTTTTTGCTCCTCTTCTTTTTTACAAGAAATTGCTACTAATAAAACAAAACAAAATAAGATTGTTTTAAAAAAATTTTTCATAATATTCATCTAATTAATACTGCAAATATATTCAGTTTTTATTTTATAATTATTTTTTTGTCGGAAATTTTAAAAAACTGATTTTTATGTTCATCAGTAAGTAATATCCCTATTTTATATTCCCCTTTGTAAATGTCGTTTTTTTCCATATCTATCATAAAACCAGCGTTATCATAATTTTTATTGTAGGTGTTTTTAAAAAATTGTGTAACATCTTCCCGCTTAAAATAATTCACATCAATCGAAAAGTTTTTGGTACCAACCAAGATTAGTTGTATGGTATTTTTAAAAGAGTCTTTATTCGGTAAAGCTGCCCATCCTTTTATCTTAATTTTCTTAGAATTTTCTAAAATTTCTTCTACATTTAATAGAACTTCCTCTGATTCTTTTAAAGGTAGATGGATTTCTTTAGGGATAATTTTCCTCTTAATATCAATTGAAAGGTTATTTGTATTATTAAAAATTACATTTTTCAAACTATCTTTAATTCCTAAGAATACTTCATATTTTCCTTCATCAAGTTCTTTTAAAACTGCTCTACACTTAAAACCGCTATTTATTAATTTTTCATTTTTAAAATGATCTACTAAATCAGGCCTTTCTTTTTTTTCAGTATTGAAAAGATATTTTTTATGCTCATTTACCAGTGCAATAAAAATAGAATCCTTATTTGTAACATTATTTTTGTTGAAACACCATCCGTTAATTTCTAAATAGTCTTCTGTAATAAAATTGTCTTCAATGTTTCCTTCTATTCCTTTTTCAATTGTAATTGGATTAGTAATTTCTCTATACGCTAAACTTTTACGAATAGAATACATTAAATTCTTAACGGAATCTTTTTCAGGCTTTTTCAGTGAAATTTTATTTTGAATTTCCTTCTTAGAAGAATATAATAAATAATATCCATCTAAGTATTTTACTTCTAATTCATTGTAATAAATTGAATGTGAGAAATTATTTAAATACTCTTTTGTAGTAACAATAATATCATTTGTAGTATAATTACTATTTTTAATTTCAATATCTAATGAGTCTAAGAACTTTTTGTTTATCCCTGTAGTTTCTCTAGCTACATAACCAATTGTTATTGGTAAATTATTTTTCAAAGCCATGTAGGATAAATCTTGGTAATCCATATGGTTTAATAAATGATTTTGAAATGGTTTATAGGTAATTATTTTTTCAAAATTTGAGGTTAATTTAACCCATCTATCTTCAGAAATTTTTTCGTTTTTATATTTCCCTTTTGGTAAATTTTTAATAAATAAAGGGGAAATATCATAGAATTGAATACCACAAATAAATAATAGCAAAATTGTTTTTAAACTGTTTTTAATTTCAACTTTAATAAGTACAATTAATGAACTAAAAATAAGCAGGTAATAGAACAACCAAACAAATCTTCCAGAGGCTCTATATATGTTTCCGACTTTTATGATGATTTCAGGAATTTGAATGTTAAATACTATTTTATCATTAAAACTTATACTATTTGTTATTGCAAATACTAATAATAAAATAGCAGCAATAATTAGTGGAATTGCCTTTTTATATGAAAACTGCAGTTTTTTATAATTAAAACTATAAAGTATTAATGAGAAAATGGTTAAAAGAAGAAAACCAAAACCTAAATAGGCATAACCCTCATATTGATGAGGAGTAACTTTATCTAATGCTGGTAAAAATTTGGAGAATGTTTCAGTATTTAAAAATGAATTTAAGTTAAGACCGTAAAGACCATAACTATTAGTTACTTCCATATCCACTTCTTTGTTGAAAGAAATCATTCCAGTACAATACCAAGGTATTACAATGAGTAACAGACTCACACTAAAATAAAGTAGCGCTTTTTTAATGCTTAAAAATTTATTTATGAACGTTATTTTAATGATTATAAAGGTCGTCAACGCCAAACAAAATAAAACTAAATAGGGATTGATTAAAGCACTTAAAAAAATCAAAATAAATTGCTTCAGCAACATTTTTTTAAAGTTATATTTATCCATATTTAGATAATAAAAAATAATTCCGACAAATAACCAATGAGCCGTTAAAGCAGGATGTATGTCTCTATAGAGTATTACGGGATTAAATGTTATTAAAAGAGTTCCTAAAAAAATATACAATGTATTATTAGTGTATCTTTTAAATATATTCATTGCGTAATAGGACAATAGTAAATGGGATAGCAACAGCCAAAACCCTAAATATTGAAATTCTTTGGGCAACAAGAAATTAAATATCTTAAAAAATATTGCTAACAAAGGTATTGAATCAGTATAACCCACAGTTGTACCTGCAGGATAATTATAGCCATCTATTTGACCTAAAGGAAATTTCCAAGCTTCTTCTTTAAAATAGGCCCAACCTAAATAATGTGTTCCCCAATCATGATAAGCACTCATTAACCAATTGGTTGAAGTTGGATTTAAAACATCTATACCAAATCTTAGCAAGAAAATTAAAATTACACTTATTAAAACTATACTATATAAAATACTACTTTTTTTGCTCATTTTCTAATCAATAAAATCTTTATAAATATCTGTTTTTGGAGGTATAATATTTTTACGTGAGCTTAATTGCATTAATAAAACAATTAAGGTTATTAAAAATAATTGTAGTATAATATTAAAAATAATTAATAATAAATTTGAAGCCCAACCAGGTACGGATTGGTCTGTAAAAAATTTAAAATAGAGTACAACTAGAACAGAAAAAATACATATCGATACTCCAATAAAAGTAAATTTTAAAATTCTTACAGAAAGAATATCAAAATAAACAGCTATTGAACTTAAACCATGTAATACTAAACTAGTAAAGTTCATTTTGGATTCTCCTGCATATCTTTTTCCTCTATCTAAAAGGATTTTGTCAAATGGAATTTTCGATTGAATAATACTTCCTGAATAATGATTCCATAAGTTTTCCTGAACGATTATCTTTTTTAATAATTCAGCTGGAATACAACTAAAATTTCCAAAGTTAATTTTTTGTTTTGTTAAAAAATAAAAGAATTGTTTGTAAAAAAAATAACCTATTTTAAACACTAGCGATTCTTGTCGTTTTTTTCTTTGCGCAAAAATTATTTTTTTGCTATTTAATGCTTCTGCTTTTTGTAGTAAAGTGATAATATCTTCTGGTCTATCTTCACCGTCACTATCTAAAACTACTACATAATCAAAATTATTAATTTGATCATTTATGTATTGTAAACCAATTGCGATTGCTCTTTGATGACCCACGTTTTTTTTTAAATTTACTATTGAAAAAGGGACCTTTGTAAAATTATCGTCAAAGAATTCTAGAGAAGAGCCGTCATTTATTGCAATAACCTGAATGTCAATTGTTTTTGATTCTAAAAAATAAAGACTTTCTATTTTTTGAATTAGAATTTTAAAACTCTCCCAATCGTTATAAACAGGTGTTAAACAAATAACTTTTTTATTATGAGCCATATATTTATCCTTTTTTTTGCCAAACACCTACAACTGTTTTGCCTAATTTATAAAAGATTAGTCGATCTATAATTTTTGAAAAAGGAATCATTACTCTATCCCAAAATGTAATTTGCTTTAGTTTAGGGTAATCTTGTTTTAAAAACCATTTATTCATAAGCGAAGCTAAAAGTCCAACCGAGTCTAAATAAATTAATTCTTTTTTTAGTAAGTCTTTAGGAATAATTTTTTCAAGACTCTTTTTATTATATCTTCTAAAATGACCAATGGCTGCATCAAATTTACTGAACAAATAATTATGTGCGGGAACTAAAATGATTAAATGGCCATTTGGTTTTAAGAAATTACTTGCTTTAATTAACTCCTGAGAATCCATTTCGATATGTTCAATTACATCAATGTAAATTATAGTATCAAACTTTTGTTCTTTATCTAGATTATCAATAGTTCCTTTTTTTATTTCAATCATTGAAGGAAGGTACCCGTTTTCTTTCTTTTCCTTTATGATATTAATTAAAGCCGCATCTGGTTCAATACAAATCCAAGATTTTTGCGAACCATCACACAATGAAAAAGTGGTTTCTCCAATACCAGCTCCCACTTCAAGAAGATCATCTTTTAAATATTTATTAATTTTACTTTTATAATATTGTTTCCAGTTTATAGCATATTTAAAAAGTTCAAGTTCATTACCAATATAATCTTTCATATTTGAAAATTTAGGTGTCTAGTTCTTTTTTTAAGTAATTAATATATGTTTCAATTATTGTAATATCAATAAGTCACAACTCAATTGATAATTTTTTTTTAAGATAATATAAAACATATTGCATATTATATTCTATGTATTTTTTTGGAAATTTAATAAATTAATCTTCCCGTAAATCTTTGTTCTACATCAATTGTATTGGGTAAATGTTTTAAAAGGACGTTTCCTGTTGAAAGTATTTCCCCATCTATTTTTTCAATAGGTCTAACAATCATATCATTAGAGCCTCTATGATATAAGTGTATACTATCGGCTTCAAAAAATTCTCCCTCAAACCTACCTTCTCCATTATAAAAATTTAAAAGCATTTCCTTACACTTCCCTTCAATATAATAATTTGAGAACGAATTACTCTCTACTACAAATTGACCGTTTGAATCCAAAATAATGAAATAATTTCCAGTACCTGCACCATCACCGTCATCTCTAATAGAAAACAATCGTAGCAAACCATATTTTAAAACCCCATCGCTTCTGATATCTTGATCTGTTTTACTATGTATTTCTTCTATATTTGGTGCCGTAACAGATACTGTAGTAACACCATAATCTCTTGCTATATTGCACGTAGAATTATCTTTTATTACTAAAAAATCACCGTCTAAAAAAACTTCAATATCACCTTTAATATTTTCTTTTGTTTCAACTTTTACTTCATAAATTGGACCTTCTTTAATTACTAATCCAACACCTGTATATACTTTTATTTTAGTGAAATTCTCATAAGGAAAAGTTAGTGTCACTGAATTACTGTTCCCTTTAAAACAATCTTCAGAAATACCACAACTAACTAACAATACTACTAGTACAATATATAAATTAACTTTTATCATAATCGTATTCCTAAGGTTGCTTCTACAGCTTCAGCTCTGCCTCTATGTGTTTTTAAACCAACTCCTGTAAAACAGTTTTTGTAAAGGTAATATTTTAAGCCAACTCTTTGATAAATATTATCTTCATAATGAAACGGTTTATAAATATAATATCCTAATTGTGCTTCGACTGACACTTTATTAATGAATAATTCATGTCCTAAAAACAAACCTATTCTTTTATAATCAGTATTGGGAGTTGTATAGTTTTTATGATCTTCAGGATATGCAACTGATACAAATTGAATATAGTCTTTTAAATATTGAGAAAAGAAAATATCTGTTCCTGCTTGCAAAGCACTTTTTCTACCAATTCTTTTATCTACATAAAAACCTAAATGATAAAATTGACGTTGACCTAAATTAGGAATTGGTCCTTCAGAAACCCCTGTTCTAAAAGCAATATTATAACGAATAGGTTCAACAAAATTAGACTTAGGAAGTAATGAATCTCTCTTTATTTCTTGTTCTTCATCAAAATTGTAGTTAATTCCAAAATTAAATGCTATGGTATTTAAACCAATATTTGGTGATTTAATTCTACCATTAGAAAAATGATTCAATAAAAACCCGGTTTGCAAACCCACGCCATTTATTATGTTTTCTTTTTTGTATTGTAATAAAAAATAGGTGTTGTCCATTAATTTAGTTCCAAAAGCAATGTTTTTGTTGTTGGCCTCTTTATCGTAAGGGTGAGATGTCATACCAATTCCTTGCGACACTCGGAACATTAAATTTCGTTTAAAAAAATAAAAATTATAATGAATTCCTAAAGCAAAATTATGTCCTAAATAATTGTTTTTAAAGTCAATATAATGAAAAGAAATCCCATAATCGGGATAATTATAAGCTTGATGCCATTCCTTATTCCCATTTGTCTTCCAATTATAGCTTAACAAAAAACCATTCGGATGACCACTAATTAAATGACTCACTTCGTCTTTATGCTTATAGATGTTTCCGCGAAAAAAATGAACATCAAAATAGGTGTTTGCTTTTTCTTGATTTTGAGAAAAAGAACTAAAACAGAAAAAGAACAAAGAGATGCATAAAATTAGTTTCATTCCCTTATACTTTTTGAAGACAATCTTGAAGACTTATTTTCCAATTTTGAATATTTAAATCAAAGACTTTTTTTATTTTGGTTTTATCCAAAACACTATACTGTGGTCTTTTTGCAGGTGTAGGATAAGACGTGGTAGGTATGGGTTGCAAATTGATAGTTATATCTTTCTCTTTGAAAATTTCATGAGCAAAATCATACCATGAACAATTTCCTTCATTACTAAAATGATACGTTCCAAATAGGTCATCCAAAATGTTTCTGGAAGTACAAAATAAAATCATCTGTAACAAAGCTTCGGCTAAGTCTATTGCATACGTAGGTGTTCCAATTTGATCGTCAACTACAGATAAAGTATCTCTTTCAGACGCCAATCGTAACATCGTCTTCAAGAAATTGGTCCCAAATTCAGAATATACCCATGACGTTCGTAGGATAAAATGTTTCTCCCAAGTATGTTGAACTGCTTGTTCCCCTTGTAATTTGGTTAAACCGTAAATTCCTGCCGGAAAAGGAACATCTGTTTCAGTAAGCCCTAAATTGCTCTTAAGAGGCAATCTCAGTTCTTTATCATAATAGGCAATGTTATTAGAATAATAGGCGTCAAAAACAAAATCAGTTGAAATATGCAATAAAATAGTATTGTGTCTCTTACAACTTTCCGCAATATTTTCAGCACCATTGGCATTAATTTCAAAAGCTTTTTCGGGCTCCGATTCAGCTTTATCCACTGCAGTATAAGCTGCAGCATTAATACAAAAATCAGGAGTGTACTTTTCAAAAACAGCTTTACAATTTACCTTATTAGTAATGTCTAATTCTTTAGAATTACAAAAAACAAACTGGAAAAAAGGATAACGCTCAGAAAGAGCTTGTAAAGCTTGTCCTAATTGACCATTGCTGCCTGTAACTAAAACTACCATATTTTTTTAGCTTTCTCTAATGTGGGTAACGCTATATCCTTAGATGATATGATAAGGTCTTTTAAAGGAGTTTTCCAATCTATAGCCAAGTTAGCATCATTATAAACTATTCCTCCTTCGCTAGCTGCATTATAAAAATTATCGCATTTATAAAAGAACGTAGCAGTTTCGCTTAAAACTAAAAACCCATGAGCAAAACCTCTTGGAATGAAAAATTGTTTTTGATTTTCTGCGGATAAAATTACAGCTTCATATTGTCCATAAGTAGCTGAATCTGGTCTAATGTCTACTGCTACATCTAAGACTTCACCTTGTAAAACACGTACTAACTTTGCTTGAGCGAATTCACCACATTGATAATGTAGTCCTCTAAGTACTCCTTTGGTAGAAAAAGATTGATTGTCTTGAACAAAATGAACCTGTTGACCTACTATTTGGGAAAATTTTTTTTCATTGTAACTTTCCATAAAATAACCTCTTTCATCGTGAAATATAGCCGGTTCAATAATGAAACATCCTTTTAATTTAGTTTCTAAAAATGTCATAATTATTCTTTAATCAAACTCATTAAGTGTTTACCATAACCACTTTTTAATAAGGGTTCTGCTAAAAGTTCTAAGGCTTCTTTAGTAATAAAACCCATTTTATAAGCCGCTTCTTCTATCGCACCAATTTTTAAACCCTGACGTTCTTCTATTACCTGTACAAATTGACTTGCTTGCATTAAAGACTGAAAGGTACCTGTATCGAGCCAAGCCGTCCCTCTATCTAAAATAGATACTTGAAGCTTTCCTTTTTCTAAATAAACTTTATTTACATCGGTAATTTCTAATTCACCACGCTGACTGGGTTTAATATTTGCTGCTATTTCTAAAACTTGATTGTCATAAAAATAAATTCCAGGAACAGCGTAATTCGATTTTGGTTGAAGCGGTTTTTCTTCTATAGATAATACTTTCCCATTCTTATCAAAATCTACTACACCATAACGTTCTGGATCATGTACATGATACGCATAAACGATTCCTCCGTTTGGATTGTTATTAGCTTGTAATAATTCTGCTAAACCTGTACCATAAAAAATATTATCCCCCAGAATAAGAGCTACTTTATCATTTCCTACAAAATCTTTTCCAATGATAAAAGCTTCAGCTAAACCGTTCGGATTTTCTTGTACTGCATATTCAAAGCGACATCCCAATTGAGTTCCATCACCTAGTAACTTTTCAAATAGGGGCAAATCCTGAGGAGTAGAAATTATTAATATTTCTCTAATTCCTGCCCACATTAAGGTTGATAGGGGATAATAAATCATGGGCTTATCATAGATAGGCATCAGTTGTTTACTAACTGCTAGTGTTAATGGATGTAAACGGGTTCCAGATCCTCCTGCTAATATTATTCCTTTCATGTTTGGCTTTATACTTTATGCTGACAGCTGGCAGCTAATTAAACTTATTAATATACCATTCAATAGTCTTTACAATTCCAGTATCAAAGTTTTCATCTGCTTTCCAACCCAATTCATTTTCTATTTTAGAAGCATCAATAGCATAGCGTAAATCATGACCTGGTCTATCTTTTACAAAAGTAATCTGCTCTTTATAACTCCCCATTTTTTTGGGTTTCATTTGATCTAAAATTGTGCAAATTTTATCTGCTATATACAAATTATTTTTTTCATTTCGCCCTCCAATATTATAGGTCTCACCAGATTTTCCTGTTTTAAATACCAATTCAATTCCTTTACAATGGTCTAAAACATATAACCAATCACGTACATTCTTTCCATCTCCATAAATTGGAATATTTTCACCTAATAAAGCTTTCCTAATAATTGTGGGTATAAGCTTCTCATTATGCTGTTTTGGGCCATAATTATTGGAACAATTCGTTGTGACAACATCCATTCCAAAAGTATGAAAATAACTCCTCACAATCATATCTGATCCAGCTTTTGAAGCAGAATATGGACTATTTGGAGCATATGGCGTAGTTTCATGAAACAATCCTGTTTCACCTAAAGTTCCATAAACCTCATCAGTAGAGATATGGTGAAATCTAGCATTTTGATACGCTTCTTTATATTCATTTGGCCCTTTCATCCATAATTTACGAGCCGAATCCAAAAGATTGAATGTACCCAATACATTAGTTTTAATAAAAGCTTCCGGTCCAGATATGGAATTGTCAACATGACTTTCTGCTGCAAAATGAATTACACCTTGAAATTGATATTGGTCAAACAATTGCTCCACCCAGTGTCTATCACAAATATCACCTTCAATAAACGTATAAGAAGCCCTATCTTTTACTTCTGATAAATTTTCTAAATTACCTGCGTATGTTAATGCATCCAGATTAACTATATGGAATTCTGGGTTGTTTTCTAAAAAATAAGGAATAAAATTTGAACCAATAAAACCTGCTCCACCAGTTACTAATATCGATTTCATAACTAACTTCTTTTAGCAATTTGTTTTTTGTAAAAAACTTTTAATGTTATGAAACTGAAAAAGATAATTAAAAATAAAAACGGAATAATAAATTTTAATTTACCTCTTATTCCTTTAAGACTCTTTTTATTTATATTGACACTTATATCTTTAATAACTTTATCCAAGTTAATCATGTTGATTTTATTATTCCCTTGTTCAATTATTAAATTTTCTTTTGTTTTAATAATATCATTTAAATAATTGTTTTCGTTATAATAAATAAGTTTGTCACTTTTTTGGTTAATTGAATTGCTTGAAAACTCATTTAATAAAGCGTTTATTTGAGCAATAGTACTATCATTTGCAACCATCTTAGCTTTAATATTTATTAAATTTTGTTTCTGTATGGCAGTAAAATAATCAGAATCATTTAAAAACTTTAAAATGGGGTCAATCGTATTTTTATTTGTAGTTGTTTCAACCGTATTAAATGTAATTTTATGAAAAGGGTAATTTTTACTTGTAATGTCGTTTTCAATAATTTCTTTTAAATTACCTTCTTCAGCCATTAACTTAATTAGTTCAAAATTTTCTTTTTTATTATCTACAAATTTGTATACATCTACAATGGGTTCGATTTCTATAATACCCATTTTTTTTGGTTCATTTACACCTATAGAGCTAAAAAATAAAGTATCATTTTCTTTTTTCTTAGAATTTAAAAGGTCAATTTTAGCATATAAGTAATCTGCACTTCCAAAATTTGGAGTTACAATAATCTCATGTTCATAGGTTTTATTTTTTTGGTCCAAAAAATACCCTAGTGTAAAACCTAAAATCAAAAGTATGATAATGACGATACTATTATTTTTTAGAAATAAAATAAATTCAAAAAAACGATCTAAAATAGATTCAAAAAAACCCTTAATACTTTTAAAAATTTGTCCTAAATCAACTTCTTGATCTTTTGAGTTTGTACTCATAGTCTTTTATTTTATGTTAAATATTTGTTCTAAAATTTTAATTGTAATTAAATACGTCGGTTTTACACCTGTAGTTCCAAGTCCACCAGATGCTAAAGTACTTCCTGTCTCTAAAGGGTTATCAGAAGCATAATAGGCGTAACGAACTTTTACATTTGCATTAATACTTTTTCTAATTTTAGAAGCAGATTGAATTGCTTTTTGATAATACGCTCCTTCCATTTCTAATCCAATAGCTTCCCAAGTTGACTCATGGAAAAACTTTAATAAATCTCTATTTTGAAGAGATGTACCTAAAACGGTAATCATAGGTCCAGAAAAAACAGGAATATCATTACCTTCAAACATACTTGCTGTTAATTCGTTTTCGAAAGGATAATTGTCAGCAGTACCTTCATTTACGTGAGCATTAGGAATCATGATATCACCTTTACCTCCTTGAAGAATACCTGCTTTACCCATTATAGAAACGGATTCGACATTTAAAAACAGTTTGTTCTTTTTATCTGTTTTAAAGGGTTTTAAAAGCTCATCTATAGTTTCAAAAGCTTGCTCCCCAAAAGCATAATCCATTACAATTAAAACAGGTTTTTCCGTTTCTAATGAAGCGTTTGAAAAAACAGTCTTCTTTAAGTCTATTTTGGCGGTATCAAAAATTTGTACATCTATATTGGTTCCTGAAGTATCAGGTAAAAAGAGCATTCCTTGTTTAAATGCATATTCTTCCACCTTTTTACGTATGTCTTTATTATTTGAACTACTTAAATCTTCAAATATTTGAAAGGGAGATGCTTCTTTATATTTTTTTCCAATAACGGGTTCTGCAAAGATGGAGTTCATCACACTATGCATATTAGCACTAATAATATGAAGTGGTCTATCAATTAAATTATTGGCTAATAATACTTCTTTAATATTGGTTGCCCAAATATCGCCATATATATGATGTCCTAAACGCTCTCTTAAAATAGGACTAAAGGTGATGGTTCTTTTATTATTATCTACAATTTCTTCAATTGCTAATCTTCCTAACCAGTACACCACATGTATAAATCGGTCAGGAGCATCTATAGTAGCAAAATCATCATAAATATCTTTTACTTCTGCAAAAGTTCTTCCAAGCACGTTAGCTGCATGAGAAATGGCTTTTTCTCTTTCTATCAAAGTAAGTTTTTTAGTTTGATTAACTACTTGCTCTAATTTTTGCCAATCTCTTGTTACCGAACCATCATCTGCAATTAAAACTCTGTTTTTAATTTTATGCGACTCGATAAAAACAAAAGTAAGATGGGTTAAGATATCATATATATCAGAACGTCCTCTTGTAATTTCTACATTCATCTGCTCATCATCGATACGATAACAGTTTCTTCTTCTTTTTGGAGGAACAATCGCTTTAAAATGAGAATTAGAATATCCTTCATCTGAAGTTAAATTAATATACCTACATTCTTCAATTCCTATAGGTAACCTTTCAATTACATAAAGTAATCCATTAAGTTCTACTTTTTCTTCTGCTATACTACCATAGATTTCTGGTCGTAGTGATAGTAAAGCTTCTCTTAAAGTTTCTCCTGAAACACCCATTGGTTTGTAAAAACCTCTGTTAAATAAATGTCTCATGGTAATGTACAGTCGTTCAATAGCTGCCGACGACTCTTGCGCTCTAGAACGCGAAATGTTTTTAATGTCCTTCATTAATATTTTATTTATCTAACCAGCAAAGGTAAGATTTTTATTTCTTAGTTGGTTAATATAAGATTAATCGCAGGTTCAAATATGGTTAATTTGTCTTTTGGATTTTGTTCATTTATTTTTTTATTCCATTTTCCTCCATAAAAACTGTACAAGACATCACGTTCTACATAATTGTACAACACAAGAGGATAATAGGTTTTTTGAGTTTTTTCTCTTTTCGTGTATGGATCCACTATTTGTCTTTCCAATTTATTGCTTTCTATCATTAGTTTTTCGTAGGCAACAAAAATTCCGTTGTTTGGAATTACAAGGTTAAAATCGGAAACATCAAATTTATTTCGTAAAATTCCCTTTTTTACTTTAACCAAAAAGTCTTTGTTTAATAGTTCTTCTCCTGGTGAACCATCTTCATTGACAGCGTAAAAATGTATTTTTATAGTAGACTCATCAATTTTACAATCGGTTTGAATACTTACTCTTTTTATAAAAGGTGTTTTTTTGTATGACTCTTTATATGGAAAGTATTTCGCTTCTATTTTTGGTCCATTATCAAAGGTTTGTAAAATGGCATTAGGCGTTTTTCCAATTTCAATTTCTTTTGTGTCTTTTTTATTTAAAACAACTACCTCATCTAATTCAATTACAGCTGCTTTTAAAAAAACTTCTTTTGCTTCTGAAGCTTTAACTACTCTTTTATAAAATCCTAAAGCAGAAAAAACAAGGTTAGGATTTCCTTCTTTTACAGTAATAGCAAAACTACCATCAAAATCTGATGTGGTACCTATTTCTTGATTTTCAATCCAAATGTTAACAAAAGGAATAGGTTCTTTTGAAATACTATCTCTTACTACGCCTCTAATTTGTGCTGAAATAGAAAAACTACTCAGCAGTAAGAATACGAAAAATGGAGTTTTTAATTTCATGTAATAGTAATAGCTATTTTGTTTTTAGTTTATCTGCAATGTTTCTGTTGTCACTTAATCGAGGCAACTTGTTTTGGCCTCCTAATTTACCTATAGATTTCATATATTCCTGAAAACCATTTTTTTCTACTTTTGAAATTACTAATGTTCGCAAAACTTTACCGGTAATTAAATCATCATAATACACATTTTGCTTGCGCATAGCAGTATCAATTTTTAAGGCAAAATCTTCCAAGTCAACCGGTTCTTGTTCAAACTCAATCAACCATTCGTGGTAAGGCAATCCATTTACAGGAGTAATTTGTGGTGCTACAGTAAATTCATTTATTTGGATTGAAGTATCCTGAATTGCTTCTTCTAAAGCACTTTCAACTTCTTTGGCAATTACATGTTCTCCAAATGCAGAGATAAAATGTTTTATCCTACCAGAAACAATAATTTTATAAGGTTTTAAGCTGGTAAACTGAATTGTATCGCCAATATTATACGACCAAAGTCCTGCGTTAGTTGAAATAAGTAAAGCATAATTAACACCGAGTTCCACTTCACCAATTGTATAGCGTTTTGCAGGTAAACCATTAGGTGTGTTATAAAATTCTTCTGCTTTAACAAATTCATAGAAAATTCCTGAATTTAAAAGCAATAACATGCCTTTTTCTTGTTGGGAATTCTGGTAAGCAAAAAACCCTTCAGAAGCAGGAAAGAGTTCGATGGAATCAACTCTTCTTCCTATTAAATTCTCAAATTTTGCACGATAGGGTTCATAATTTACACCTCCATAAATAAACAAATTGAAATTTTTAAAAATTTCACCTACAGGCTTATGTGCACGTTCTTGTAATTTCTCAAAATACATTTGTACCCAAGAAGGAATTCCGGAAATAACCGTCATGTTTTCATGAAGGGTTTCTTCCACTATCGCATTCACTTTTGTTTCCCAATCTTCGATACAATTAGTCTTCCAACTAGGCATACGATTCTTTTGTAAATATTTAGGAACAAAATGAGCCACTATCCCTGACAATCTACCCAGTTTAATACCGTTTTTTTCTTCTAAAATAGGACTTCCTTGAAGAAATATCATTTTCCCATTTACAAAACCTGCATTTCCTGTCTCATTAATGTAATTTAATATAGCATTTCTAGCCGCTTCAATATGAAAAGGCATGGATTCTTTAGTAAGCGGAATATATTTCGCTCCTGAGGTGGTTCCCGAAGTTTTTGCAAAATAGAGTGGTTTTCCTTTCCAGAGGATATTCTCTTCTCCTTTGATTACCTTTTCAATATAGGGTTTTAAATCTTCATAATCTCGAATAGGTACTTTTTCTGCAAATTCCTGAAAAGTAGTTATATTTTTGAAGTCGTGATCTTTACCAAATTGCGTATCTTTAGCTTGCGCTATCAACTCTAGAAATACTTTTTTTTGAGTAGCAACTGGATTATCAATCCAATGTTGATTTTTCAAATGTATTTTTTTGGCAAAAATTTTTGCAGCAAAAGTCTTAATTGACATATTTATTGAAAGTTAATAAACTGAGTAGGATTTATTGGAAAACCATCTTTCCATAGTTCAAAGCGTAAGGTACTATTTTCATCTGTTGTAGCTAAATTTCCGGCTAAAGCAATAACTTCTCCAGATTTTACAGTATCACCTTGTTTTTTTGTAGCGGCCGCTGCATTTTTATAAACAGATAAAATACCTTCTTGATGTTCTATAATAACCACATATCCATAAGAAGGAGTCCATTCAGAAAAAATTATAGTTCCAGAAGCTACCGCTTTTATAGGGGTATTGTTTGCTAAAGCAATTTTAACGGCTAAAAAGTTATTTTTAGCATTATAGTTTTCAATAATGGTTCCTTCTGCTGGTGAAAACAAGACGAAGTTTACTTTAGGTTTAGCATTTTCGAAAACATTGTATTTATCTTCTTGAATAACCTTGTTTCTTAGTTCTTTTTCAACTTCTTTAGTGGCTAAAACACTTTCGTCAATCGTTTGTTTTTCAGAAGCAATTAAGGAATCTTTATTTAATTTAGCGTATTCTAAATCTCCAGTCAATACTTTTTTAATTGAGGAAATATAGAGGTTATTTATTTCAACTGATTTTTGAAGGGAATCGGATTTGATAGCTAAATTCATCGCATCTTTTTTCAACTGCGTGGAAGCATATCCAGGAATGTATTCCCTTAAAGGAGTAAAAGCAATAATGTAAGTGGTAATTCCGATTAAAAAAATGGCTGAAAGTGTTACAACAACGAAAACATTCATTAGATTTAATTTTAATGAGAACGTTTCTTCAAAAGTATCCTCATTAAGAATAACTAATCGTCTCTTGTTGAAAAGCTTCTTTAAAAGTATCTGCCTTTTTTTTCTTTTTTTAGTCATTTCACTTTCAATTATAGACTCACAAATATACTAATTACAACGGTTTTTTAGGAAAAACAGTATAATTATTAGTTAAAAAATATAGGTTTATCATTTTCTTGTTATCTTTGTACCTTTAATTATTTGAAATCATGAATGCATTAACAATTTTTTTAGGTGTTGTAGGAACCCCACAAATAATACTAGTAGTCGTTATTGTACTTTTGTTATTTGGTGGTAAAAAAATTCCAGAATTAATGAAAGGTCTTGGTGGTGGTGTGAAAGAATTTAAAAACGCTATGAAAGAAGAAGACCAAAAATTGACTAAAAAAGAAGACGATACGAAAGAATAAGTCTACTAAATTTCTTATACTAAAAATCCAAATTCCAACTTAAACTAAGTTTAAAATCGGAATTTGGATTTTTTTATTTTACAGTATCATCGTTAACTGAATTCTCTTTCTGACTTCATCCACATCAACTGCTTTTAATTAGCTTTTTGTTAATTAATATTTATACTTAATTAGTTTTTTTTATAACAATAAATTATTTTTGTAAAGTGGTAAATATAGAAGAAAATCGTTTAATGGTAGATGTTCTAAGAAAACTAGATTTTTTTAGTTCTGATTTATATATTGAAAATAATTATCCAGAAATTATTTTTACTAAAAATCCCCCATCTAATCTTCGACCAAAACATACTATTGCTCTTGAATATGCATCCGTTTTAGAAGCAGATGCAGTCTATTTTAAATATTATGACGATAATAGAGATTGTGTAGCTCAAGTTTATTTTTATGATAATCAAAATTCTAAATACGACAAAAGTAAAATTGCTGAAATTCATAGGAATGTTTACAGCAGTAGTCAAGTTGCATTAATAGCAATAATTGATAAAATCAACATCACTCTTTACGATACAAGAAAACCAGTCAAGATAGAAAATGAAAACACTATTACTAATGATGAATGTGTAATTGAAAGATCATACTCATTAGAAAATGAGCTAAATATTTTATCAAAATATTTTAATGCAAAAAAATTAAATAGTGGTGAATTTTGGGAGTCTAAAGAAGCTTCTAAACATTTTAGAAACAATACCTCAGCTTATGAAGAACTTGTCAAATCATTATCTTTAATTAGAAAAAGCTTTCATATTGTTTTTCAAAGTGATAATAATTTCAAAAACAATCCTAAAGATGCAAATGATTTTGCAGATGAAATATTGTTTAAATGTATTCTGGTTAAATATCTAGAAGAAAATGGATTAGAAGATGCTCAAGAATTTTATAGAAAAAATAAACTTCCTGATTCATTAAACAAAATCTTAGAGGAAAATAAATTAAGTATTCTTTTAGATAAACTCGATTTCCATTTTAATGGAAATGTATTTTTTATCGACAGTGAAAGAAAAAATCTTTTAAATAAATTAAATTTAACATCACTGGCACTTTGTCTAGAAGGAAAATTTGGAAGTAATACAACTCTCTATATATGGAAAATGTATTCTTTTAAGCATATTCCTATTGAATTAATCAGTAATTTTTATGAAGAATTTATTCCTAAAGACAAGGAAAATTCAGGAACGGTCTATACTCCAAGCCATTTGGTTAATTTGCTAATTGATGAATGTTTACCTTTATCTAACAAAGAAGAAGATTTAATATATAATGTTAGATTGGCTGATGTGAGTTGTGGAAGTGGAATATTTATTACAACAGCTTTCAAACGATTAGTACAACGCTGGAGAGTAAAAAACAGAAATAAAAAAACAGGAGAATTAGCAACTCCTAACTTAAAAATCGTTAAGAAAATTTTATCTGATAATGTTTTTGGTGTTGATTTACATCCTACTTCAGTTAAACTAACTAAATTCAGTCTTCAATTAGCTTTATGTCAATTAGTTCCTAATAAAGAATTATGGACTTGGAATGAAGATAAGATCTTTAAAGATTTACAAAATATTAATATCTACAACAAAGATTTTTTTGATTTTTTAATTGAAAATAAAGATTTTCATAATAGCCTAGATTTAATAATTGGTAACCCACCATTTCAATCTTTAAAAGAAGATAAAAAGATTAAGGAATATTCTACAATTACAAAAAAATTAAAAGAAAATATCAACTTTGAATTCTCTGTTAAAATACCTGATAATCAACTAGCTCTAATGTTTTTAGAAGCAAGTAGTTTACTTCTAAGAAATCAAGGTGAATTGTGTTTCATACAAAAATCCACTTCTTTATTATATAATTCTGGTGCAAAAGAGTTCAGAAATTCATTATTTAATCAATTTTACGTTCATCAGATAATTGATTTTACTTTATTAAAAAATGATTTATTCAAATCGAAAAGTCGTGAAATTTTGGACGAAAATCAAAAACCTGTTTTAGACAGTAAAGGAAAACCAAAAAAAAGTAAAAGTACCTCAGTAGAATCTTGTGCTGTTTTTTATAAAAAAGAATTTGTTGAAGAGTATAATACAAATCATATTGTTTCAAGATTATTAAAAAACACCAAAGATGGATTATCATTTGAATTTGATTACTATGATTTTTATGATATTCCAAAAGAAATTGTTTTAAATGACAATACTATTTGGAGATGTAATTTATTAGGTGGAAATCGATTAAATCATTTAATAAATAAATTAAATAAAAAAACACATTTTCAAACAAATTTAGAGGATTATATTTTTAATTATTTAAATATAGATAAAGAAAAATATACTGAAGGGTTTATGATAGGAACTCCACAAGGAGAAAAAGATGGTAAAAATAAAGAATGTCAATATGTTACTAATAAAGACATATTAACAGCTAAAAATTTTGATGTTCTTGACTATCAAAATCTTTCTGATAAAACTAAATTCTATTACGTGCCAAAAGAAGAAGCTTTTTTGGGTCCAATAATTACAATTAAAGAGCAAATTACAAAATCTAAATCATTTGTTAGATTGCATAAAAATAATATTGCCTATGATTCTAGAATTGTAGGGATTTCCTTTTCTGAGATTGAAAATGGTTTAGAAATAGCAAAAAATATATATCATATTTTACAAAAAAATGAAAAAATAAATGCTTTAAAAACATTAGCAACCTGTTCGCAATTTTTCTTAGGTTCTTCTTCCGTAATTCAAAAAGCTGATATAAATAATTGGACTATTCCATTAGAAGGAGATGAAATTTATCTTTCTTTTTCGGAAAAAATTATAATGAATGACGTTTTAGACTATATCTACCCTTCTTGGTATGAAGGTGAAAAAGCCGTTATAAATAAAAATGAATCATCTAATGACAATCTATTAGCTTTTGCAGATATATTTAATCAATCATTTAATTCTATTTACAAAAAAGATTCTAAAGAACAGGTTTTAAAGAAAATCTATTATGGTAAAACATTTTATGCTTTAGAGTTCGAATATGGCGAAAACATTAAATACGAAGGAATATTTGAAAATGCATTTGATATAAATAATTTAATAATTAACGAATTTTCAACTAATTCAATTACAAAAAGAGTAATGCGTATTTATCGACCAAATTCTATCTTTTTGATAAAACCAAAAAATCTTAGATATTGGTTAAAATCTATAGCATTGAGAGATGCTGACGATGTTTTTGAGGATATGATAAAAAATGGATATTAATGCGAAAAGGTTCTAATAGGTACAATAATCCATTTTTTAATAACATTGACACCAATACTTATGTCAATGAAATAATACTTTTTATAGAACAAAAATTGAACCTATTCCCTGATTATCTAAAAAATAGTAGCATCCTTCAAAATTTACCTAATACCATAGAAGGTGAAAACAAAATTACAGAAAACCTATGTGTGTTTTTTAATACCCATGAAAAGAAATATACTTATACTTTTGAAAAACAGGATAATTATGAATTTCAATTCAGTAATCAATCTACTGGAAAAGGGCATAGAACATACGATACAGGAGTAATACTTGCTAATACAAAAGGAAATCTAGGAAAAATAGTAGTTATGGAAGCTAAAAGACTTCCAACTCCTGGAAGTAAAAGAGAAAAAGAATATGTCGAAGGAAATTTAGGGGGAATTGAACGTTTCAAAAAAGAAGTTCATTCTCAAGAAATTTCTAATAATCTAGCTATTATGATTGGGTATATACAAGGAGAAAATTCAAGTCATTGGTATGCAAAAGTTAATGAATGGATTAACGAACAACTGCAACAAAGTACAAATCCTGATATTTCTTGGTTTGAAGAAGATAAATTAAAAATAGACCTAAATTTTATTTGTGAAAATGAAAAAATAACCAAGTATCTTTCTGCACATTCTAGAATTACCTTAGACAAAATCAATTTAAATCATTATTGGATGATTTTAAATTAAAATCCCAAATTCCAATTGTCAAACTAAGTTTGTCGAAGTATCTTGGAATTTGTGATTTTTGATTTAATTTTTTACAATATCATCGTTAACTGAATTCTCTTTCTCGCTTCATCCACATCAACTACTTTTACTTGTACATGTTGGTGTAATTTAACAACTTCATTCACATCGGAAACATAGCCTTCTTTAAGTTGCGAAATATGAACCAAACCACTTTCTTTGATACCTACATCAACAAAGCAACCAAAAGCAGTAATGTTATTTACAATGCCTGGTAAAATCATACCCGCTCTTAAATCGTGAATTGATTTAACATTGGGATCAAATTCAAAAACTTTAGCTGCTTTTCGAGGGTCTAAACCTGGTTTTTCTAATTCTTTAACAATGTCTTTTAAACCTAAAATTCCTATTTCATCTGAAATATAATTTTCCAATTTAATTTGACTGATCTTTTCTTTATTGGCAATTAATTCGTTCACTGAAATTTTTAAATCCTTTGCCATTTTTTCTACTATTTTATATGCTTCTGGATGTACCGCAGAATTGTCTAATGGATTTATTCCTTCTTTAATTCGAATAAAAGCAGCTGCTTGTTGGTAGGCTTTATCACCTAATCTTGGTACTTTTTTAAGTTGTTTTCGGTCTTCAAAAGGGCCATTTTCAGATCGGTAAGCCACAATATTTTCAGCCATTTTTTCACCTATTCCGGAAACATAACTTAACAATGACTTGCTCGCAGTGTTTATATTTATTCCAACAGAGTTTACGCATCGAACCACAACGGTATCTAATTCTTCTTTCAACTTGGTTTGATCGACATCATGCTGGTACTGACCAACCCCAATTGATTTCGCATCTATTTTTACTAATTCCGCTAATGGATCGCTTAATCTTCTTCCTATGGAGACAGAACCTCGTACCGTAACATCATACGTTGGAAACTCATCACGAGCAATTTTAGAAGCAGAATAGACAGATGCACCCGCTTCTGAAACTACAAATACTTGAACCGGTTTATCAAAAGCTATTTTTTTGATAAAAAATTCCGTTTCTCTGCTTGCTGTTCCATTTCCAATAGAAATGGCTTCTATATTATAGGCATTTACCATAGAGCGCACCTTTTTCATCGCCATCGCATTTTCATTTTGAGGTGGATGTGGATAAATCGTTTCATTGTATAACAAATCGCCTTTTTCATCCAAACAAACTACTTTACAACCACTTCTATAGCCCGGATCGATTGCCATAATGCGTTTTTCACCAAGAGGAGGAGCTAGTAATAACTGACTTAAATTTCCTGCAAATACTTCAATTGCTTTTTCGTCTGCTTTCGCTTTAGCTTCTTGCAATGTTTCATTTGATATAGCAGGTTCTAATAAACGTTTATAACTATCTTTTATAGCTGTTTTAACTTGTGAAGTGCTCTCGTTTTTACCTTTTAAAATATTTTCTTCAATAAAATCAATGGCTTCATCATTTTCTAATTCTACTTTTAATTTGATAAAACCTTCTTTTTCGGCACGAAGCATGGCTAATAAACGATGTGAAGGTGCTTTTGAAATAGCTTCGCTCCAGTCAAAATACTGTTGAAATTTTTGAGCTTCTTCTTCTTCCGCTTTCTTTTTAACCACTTTGGTAGTAATGACTGCTTTTCTTTGGAACAAACGACGTAAATTTTTTCGGATGAACATATTTTCATTAATCCATTCGGCAATTATATCTCTTGCGCCTTGTAAAGCTTCATCTTCATTAGATACATTCTTAGAAAGGTATTTCGAGGCTTCAAATTCAATTTCATCATTATTTTGTGCCATAATAATTTTAGCCAAAGGTTCTAACCCGTTTTCTCTTGCTACATCAGCTTTGGTTTTCTTTTTCTTCTTATAAGGCAAATACAAATCTTCAATTTCTTGTAAATCAAAGCTATTCTGAATTTTAGATTTCAGTTCTGAAGTAAGTTGGCCTTGCTCTTCAATAGTTTTTAGAATCGCTTCTTTACGTTTCACAATTTCATCAAACTGTTTGGATAATTTCGCTATTGTCTCAATTTCTACCTCATCTAAATTTCCAGTTTGATCCTTTCGATAACGTGAAATAAAAGGAATGGTACAATCTTCAGAAAGTAATTTTAAGGTAGCTTCAATATTTTTATCAGCGGTTTTTACAACCGCTTTTACAAATTGGATTTGGTTCATTATAGTCAAAAATTTCTGGGTGCAATTTATACAAATAACTTTATTTGCTTAAAATAAACTAACGAAAATAAAGTGTATTTATTCTGCTATTTTTTTAAATGCCCATCCTAAATTTTCAATTACATCTGAAATTAACATACTTTCTTCACTTTGTTTGGATAATGTGATATCCGCAGCTAAACCATGAAGATACACGCTAATAATTGCTGCATGAATAGGAGGGTAGTGTTGTGCTAAAAAAGCAGTGATAATTCCTGTTAAAGCATCGCCCGAACCTCCTTTAGCTAGACCTGAATTTCCGGTGGTGTTTTCGTAAGAATCAATTCCATTGGTAATAAACGTTTGATGGCCTTTTAAAATAATAATACAATTCCATTGTGTCGCTTTTTTATGAGCTGTCTCTCTTCTTGCTTCTTCTGAAGTATGCGTACCAAATAATCGATCAAACTCTTTCGGATGCGGTGTTAAAATGGTTTGTTTAGGTAATTGGCTAAACCAATCTGGATTTTGGGCTAAAATATTTAAAGCGTCAGCATCTAAAACTAGGTTTTTCCTTACTTTTAGAAGGGAAGTATACACTATTTTTTGTGAAGCTTCATTTTGTTCCAATCCTGGTCCGATTCCTACTGCATTGAAAGGAGTAAAATCGATACTATTTTCTCTAAAATAAAGCATTGCTTCAGGAATGAAATTCGTAACACTTGTTTTTTCTTCTTTTGGAACATTTGTCGTTAATAGTCCAACACCAGCTCGTAAACAAGCTTTAGAAGCAATTAATGCTGCTCCCATTTTATTCGGACTTCCCACAATTAAAAAAGCGTGACCAAAATCTCCTTTATGGGTGTTTGGCTTTCTTTTTTTGTAAAAAGTTTGTACTAGGTTGTTATCAATAATCGTCATTTTACTTTACTATTAATCATCTCCTTCAAACCTAAAATTACGCTTCATAAAATTTAGTGCTGCTTCCACAATTTCACCCATAGAGGTTGCTTTTTTAAAATTAAGATCTAAAGTGTAATTATAAATTTCTTTTCCTAATTGTTCAATATGTTCTTTAGGTGCCAAAGGTGTTGATTTCATAGCAACCAATAAATCATGAATCCGAACTTTTGAATCTCGCAAGCGTTTTACAAGAACCGATCGTTCTTCATTTTGATACTGTTCAATAGAGCTTTGGCTCAATTTATTTTGAACCAATTGATTGTATTGAAAATTTTCTTTGAAAAGATGTGGTTTATACAATTTAAAGCTCCCTTCATAACTTTGTTGGTCAAAATCGATGGCTCTAATTTTAAATACCAATTGATCAAAATCATAAATAGGAATAATAACAAAATTATACGAACGCATATCGCCCAATAAACCAATCATACATCTTTCGTTAAACTTTACAAATTGTTTGGCTATTTGTGCTTTTTCATGCTCTGTACACTCTTTTAAGTTTTTTTCTATAAAAACATCTCCTGGAATACCTACAATGTGTTCTTCTATTAAAGTATCTTTAAATACCAAATAGTTGATTCGATTTGGCGATAAAATATGCTCTAATTCTAATCCATAAATACGAGATGCATCTGCCTTTTTTATATAAAAATGCGTGTAATTGTCATTTAAGATGTTTCTGACTTTAATTCGAAAGGGTTTGGAATTCCCAAACGTACAAAAGTCAATTTGGTCCACATTTAAAAAAGCAAAGCTACTTTCATTTCCATCAGAATGCAATAAGGTATAAATCTTTTTTAGATTTTTATCAATCTCTGCTCGTTCATATTCATTATAGTAAACACGAACCCATAAGGTATCTTTCCCCTCTTTATCAAATACAGAAATAGCGCCTTGAAAACGCAATAAATCTTCATAAAAAACATTGGTTTTAGTTAGTCTTTTATAGGTGTCCAAATAATCCCGAAGGGGCTTATTTATAGGGAAAGACTCTTTTTTTAACTGTTGTTTTTCGTTAGTCATTTTCAAGTAAAATTTTTAATCTTGTACGATATAGTCTTTAGGATCTTCTTTCTTAAATTCAGGTTGAATATTAATGTGATTGATTTCAAATTTTTCTAAAAGTACCTTTTCAATTTGATGCAACAATTCATTAAAATCACTAATTAGTATGTCTTCTGTACAATCTAAATGCGCTTCTAAGTGCAATTCTTCTTCATTTAAATGCCAAACATGAATATGATGCAATTTATTTACTCCTTTAATCTTATGAACTTCTCTAACGATTTCTTTGATATAAATATGATCTGGAGTAAAAAGCATTAAAATTTTAGTAGCTTTTTTTAATAAATCAAATCCAACAACAATTAGATAGATAGCAATTCCTAAAGTCATAATACTATCTATCCAATATATTTTGTAAAATAACATTAATAGACCACCTATTAAAACGGCAACAGAAGCCAACATATCAGTTAACAAATGCAAATAGGCCGATTTCATATTCATATTATGATTTGCGTCTTTTTTTAATAATAAAACGGAAAAACCATTTACAATAATACCTAGTAAAGCCAACCAAATCACTAAGTTGGATTCTATTTCAATAGGAGCTATTAAACGTTCAATAGCACCATAAATTAATATGAAAGCTACAATAACTAAAGTAGCTGCATTTACAAAAGCGGCCAATATTTCTGCTCTTTTAAATCCAAAAGTTTGGTTAAAAGAAGCTTTTCTTTTTGATAATTTATGAGCCACTAAACTAAAAATTAAGGATAAAACATCCGAAAAGTTATGCAAAGCATCTGAAATTAAAGCTAAGCTTCCGGATACAATACCACCAATAATTTGTGCTAGCGTAATAATCACATTTAAGACAATGGAAAACAATAAATTTTTGCCTTCTACTTGATGTTTATGATTATGACTGTGGCTATGAGACATATTTTTAATTGTTACTATTCTATATACCTCTGTTTTTTATTGACAAGCAATCTTGTTCACTCTCGTAGCATGTCTTCCACCTTCAAAAGCAGTATTTAAAAAGGTTTCTACCATTTGTACCGCTTGTTCAATAGCAGTAAATCGAGCAGGAATACTTATAATATTGGCATCATTATGCAAACGAGCTAATTCAGCAATTTCTTTTGTCCAGCATAGTGCAGCGCGTATTTCTTGGTGTTTGTTTACTGTCATCGCAATTCCGTTTCCAGAACCACAAATTACAATACCAAAATCAGCCTTTTTATTCGCTACATCCTCAGCAACTGGATGACCAAAATCAGGATAGTCTACACTATCAAAAGTATCTGTACCATGGTTAATAATTTGGTGACCTTGTTTTTCTAAAAACTGAACGATTGCTTTTTTGTAATTGGGACCAGCATGGTCATTACCGATTGAAATTATCATAATGAGTTGTGTTGTTTATGTGTTACAAAAATAAGTAATTAACCATGGAGTAAAAAAACAGAAGCCAATTATTATTGTTATTAAATGATAGCATTTATAATTATTTAGGAATCAGTTATTTAAAAATCAATTTAAAGTTAATTCTCACCGTTGTTAATAGTATTTTACAATGCATTGATAATCAGGTAACTTTAAATTAACATCAATTGTTAATAAGTAAAAACAAAAAAAGAGAAGTTTTTTAAAAAGGAATACGTTTTTTTTATAATCAAAAATGGAAATGAAAAAATGAGGAATAGTTTTTATTTTTTATTCCAAAGTTATGAGTTTATAAACATCAGTTATTAACATTTTTTAAAAGCAAAGTTATTTACAAAAGACAATAAAAAACAGAAATTAACAGTTGTTAATAACCAAAACACAAAAACATTCTTAAAATTAAAAATCAAGGGGTTATCTAAAAAAAGTGTTGTTAATAGAATTGTATAACTAAAGAAAACTTATAAAATCAAAGGATTAAAAAAAACTTATACCACATATTAACACGCTATCATAACCATCATAAATTTTAAAATTTTAAAAATTCTTTTTTGTTGTTTTTAAATACTGTTGAAAACTTTCATTTTAGTAACTAAACAATTTTTAAATGATTGTCATTATGGAAACGATCTAAAATTTCTTTTGCTTTTTGAATATTTTTAGGATGTACTTTTAATTTGATACCACCGTAGGCTATAGAAGCAAAAGGATCTATAGCTACCAAAGTTTCATTTTCAAAAAAATGAACAATATTTTCTTGATCTAAAAGATTTTTTAAAATATAGGTTTCATGAGGAAAATTAAAAATAGCAATTGTTACAAAATCTTTCATGTGTTTAATCTTTCTATAAAGATAAATAATGTTAGATTTATATTAAAACTTAAATCATATAACTTGCAACTAGTAACTATTTCGTAACTTTCACCATTAATTAAAAATAGAGTCTGTAATTTTTTTTTTTAGATACGGAAAGTGTAAAGGTTATATGCTTGTGTTTCCGTAAAAAATGCAAGACTTACATAAAAAATACAATGAGTAAGAAACCAAAAAAATTAGGTAAAAAGCAAAAAGATTTTACCGCACCAATATTTAAAATATTATCAAAAGAACCTTCAAAGTCATTTAATTACAAACAAATTGCTGCGGCTTTAGAATTAAATGATACGAAAAGCAGAAATGAAATTATACGTGATTTAAAAATTTTAAAATCACAAGATAAAATTCATGAAACCGATAGAGGGAAGTATCAAATTATTTCTAAATCAGAATATTATGAAGGAATTATAGATATGACTTCAAGGAAAACGGGTTATTTTATCTGTGATGAGTTAGAAGAAGATGTTTTTATTCCTTTTATCAATTTGAATCATGCTTTAGATGGTGATAAAGTACGTGCTTATATTTATAATCGTAGAAGTTCGAGAAGACCTGAAGCAGAAGTTTTGGAAATTTTAGAAAGGGCTAAAACCGATTTTGTGGGTGTAATTGATATTCAAAAAAACTTTGCTTTTGTTACTACGACCAATGCAAAAATGTATACGGATATTTTTATACCAAAAAATAAAATTAATGGGGCACAACATGGAGATGTGGTATTAGTTTCTATGGAAGATTGGCCTAAAAAAGCAGATTCTCCCTTTGGAACAGTACAACATGTTTTAGGAAAACCAGGAGAACATAATACTGAAATTCATGCGATTCTTGCTGAATACGGTTTGCCTTACGATTTTCCTGTAGAAGTAGAAGCTTATGCTAATAAAATAGATACTTCAATAACAGAAGAGGAAATAGCAAAGAGACGAGATATGAGAAATATTCTCACTTTTACTATTGATCCAAAGGATGCCAAAGATTTTGATGATGCTCTTTCTTTCGAAGTTTTAGAAAATGGAAATTATGAAATTGGGGTGCATATTGCCGATGTTTCTCATTATGTTAAAGAAGATACTATTTTAGATAAAGAAGCCTATCAAAGAGCCACTTCTGTTTATTTAGTCGATAGAGTAGTGCCCATGCTTCCAGAAGTGTTATCTAATTTTGCCTGTTCGCTTAGACCGCATGAAGAAAAATATACCTTTTCAGCTGTTTTCCAATTGAATCCAAAAGCAGAAGTTGTAGATTCTTGGTTTGGAAGAACCGTAATTTATAGTGACCAACGTTTTGCTTATGAAGAAGCACAAGCTATAATAGAGACAAAGTCAGACATTATTCCTGCAGCAATATCCTTAACTGGAACTGAATATAAAGTACCGCAACCTATAGTAGATGCTACTTTAAAATTAGATGAGTTGGCTAAAATTTTAAGAAGAAAAAGAATGGCTCATGGGGCTATTTCATTTGATAAAGTTGAAGTTAAATTTCATTTGAATCAAGAAGCTGAACCTACAGGAGTCTATTTCAAAGTTTCCAAAGATGCCAATCATTTGATTGAAGAATTCATGTTACTAGCAAACAGAAAAGTAGCAGAATACATTGGTAAACAGAAAAAAACTTTTGTATATCGAATTCATGACGAACCGAATGAAGATAAATTAATGAATTTACAAACAGTAATTAAAAAGTTTGGTTATTCTATTAATTTCAAATCTAAAGAATCCATTTCCAATTCTTTGAATACTTTATTAGAAGAAGTACAAGGAAAAAAAGAGCAAAATTTAGTAGATACTTTAGCGATTCGTACCATGAGTAAAGCCGTTTATTCAACTGAAAATATTGGCCATTATGGTTTAGCATTTGATTATTACAGTCATTTTACATCGCCAATTCGTCGTTATCCAGATGTTATGGCACACCGTTTGTTACAACATTATTTAGATGGAGGTAAAAGTGTAAGTGAGGAAGAATATGAAGAGAAATGTAGACATTCTTCAGATATGGAAAATTTGGCAGCTCAAGCAGAAAGAGATTCTATAAAATACATGCAAGTAAAATACATGCAAGATCATAAAGATGAGGAGTTTTTAGGGGTTATTTCTGGAGTTACTGAATGGGGAATTTACGTTGAAATTATTGAAAATAAATGTGAAGGAATGTGTCGTATTCGTGAAATAAAAGACGATTATTACACCTTTGATGATAAGCAATATGCTTTAGTAGGAGAAGTTTCAAAAAATATTTTACAATTAGGAGATGAAGTATTTGTAAAAGTAAAAAATGCAGATTTAGTTAAAAAACAATTGGATTTCTGGTATTTAAGGAAAAACGAATAGCAAAGAATTAAAATTTAAAATAAAGAATCATGAAAAAATTAATCTATAGTTTATTATTTATAACTGCTTTAGGTTTTTCACAAACTGAAAAACAAGTAGGTGCTTTTTCTAAAGTAACGGCTTTTGATAAAATTGATGTGTATTTAATTAAAAGTACTGAAAACAAGGTAGTTTTAAAAGGAGATAAAAAGGAAGATGTTGAAATAGTAAATAAAAATGGTGAATTAAAAATTAGAATGAGCTTCGGTAAATTATTGCAAGGCGATAATATTTCTGCTACAGTATATTATACTTCAATTGATGCTATAGAAGCGAACGAAGGTTCAAGAGTTTCTTCTAATGATACGTTTGAAGGTGTACTTTTTGAGTTAATTGCTAAAGAAGGTTCAGAAATTAAAGTAAACTTTGAAGTGGAGAAATTAAAAGCTAGAGCATCTCAAGGAAGTATTTTAAAATTATCAGGTAATGCTGATTATGCTGATATTTTAGTTAATTCTGGAGCTCAATATGAAGCTAAAGAATTAATTACCAAACAAACCACTATAACGGGAAATGCTGGAGGTCAAGCAGATGTATATGCTACTGATTTAGTAGATGCCAAAATTAGAGCTGGCGGTACTATTTTAATTCATGGAAAACCAAAGCAAATCAACCAAAAAACCATAGCTGGAGGAACCATAGAACAAGCGAAATAGTTTTTTTTTATGTAACTTCGTGTTTTAAACACGTTTTTTACACTATGTGGCAAGATATTTTAGCAGCAATTCCTTGGGGATTGCTTTTGGCTTTTTCAATAGGACCTGGTTTTTTTGTTTTACTAGAAACAAGTATAACTAAAGGTTTTAGAGCTGCTTTAACTTTAGATTTAGGTATCGTTTTTGGAGATATTTTATTTATTTTAATTGCTTATTTAAGTACCAATCAACTGCTAGAACAATTAAAAGATAACCCCACATTGTTTATTGTTGGAGGTCTAATTATGTTAGGATATGGTTTAATTTCTTTTATTCAATTAAAGAAAACGTATAAAAAAAAACAAGATATTCCTGAAGATGAAGATAATATTCAAAAGAACAATTATTTTGGTTTATTCTTTAAAGGATTTTTAGTCAATTTTATCAACATAGGAGTTTTAGGTTTTTGGTTGATGATTATCATTACACACGGACCAAAAATGCATATGGAAACCCAACGTATTATCATTTTCTTTGGAGCTATTTTATTCTTTTATTTGTTATTTGATATTGCTAAAATTCTATTAGCAAAGCAATTAAAAAACAAATTAACGCCCTTAAATATTTATAAAATTAAACGCGTTATTAGTATTGTTATTCTCATTTTTGGATTGTTTTTTGTTTTACAAGGTTTATTTCCAAATGAAAAACAGAAACTTCAACAACATTTTGATATGTTTAAATAATAAAAAAACCTTAAAGATTATCTTTAAGGTTTTTTTATATAGTAGCAACTATTGTGAAATATAATAGTTACTATTTCTAGTAACTATTATTAAAATAAAGTCTTCTCCCGATAACTTTACTTAATTTTTTCTAAAAATTACACATAAAAAAAGAGCTACTATTTCTAATAACTCTTTCAGAGGCATCGCCCGGATTCGAACCGGGGTAGACGGTTTTGCAGACCGGTGCCTAGCCGCTCGGCCACGACGCCTTTTGTTAGGAGTGCAAATATAATAAAAAGTTTAAAAGTTTAAAGTTTAAACACTAAAAAGTTTTAATTTTCCATTATTTTTATTGCACTATCTTTTTTGTTGTAGCACTATGGTTACTGCTTCCACATCACCACCAATTGGAGGATTTAACTTTGAAACAGCAACTTTAACTTGAGTAACAGTTGGTAATTCTTGTAAGATTTTATCTATAATGCGTTGAGCCACATGTTCTAAGAGTTTTGCTCGAATAGCCATTTCTTCGATTACAATTCGATTTAAATCTACATAATCTACCGTATCATGTAATTCATCTGTTTGTGCTGATTTCTTTAAATTGGTCTTGATTTTTAAATCTACTTTATAATCACTACCAATTTTTCCTTCTTCTAATAAACAGCCGTGATAAGAATAGGTGCGTATATTTTGTAAAATAATAATTCCCATTGCAAATTTTATTTATAATTACTGTCAAAGTTACTATGTTTTTTTAACTTTTAAACAACTTTAAACTTTAAACAATTAAACATTTTCTATCTTTGTCAAAACATTGAAAATTATTATGTCAACGGAAGAAAAATCATTAAATTTTATTGAACAAATTATTGAAGAAGATTTAAAAAAAGGTCTACCTCAAGATAAATTACGTTTTCGTTTTCCACCAGAACCTAATGGCTATTTACATGTGGGTCATGCTAGTGCTATTTGTTTGAATTTTGGTTTAGGAATCGATTATAATGCACCTGTTAACCTTCGTTTTGACGATACCAATCCTTCAAAAGAAGAGCAGGAATTTGTAGATGCAATTAAGAGAGATGTTGAATGGCTTGGTTATCAATGGGATAAAGAATGTTATGCATCGGATTATTTCCAACAATTATATGATTGGGCGGTAGAGTTAATTAAAAAAGATAAAGCGTATGTTGATAGTCAAACTTCTGAAGAAATGGCTATTCAAAAAGGAACTCCTACAACTCCTGGTACTGATTCTCCTTACAGAAATCGTTCGATAGAAGAAAATTTAGATTTATTTGAACGTATGAAGCAAGGTGAATTTGAAAAAGGTACACACGTTTTAAGAGCTAAAATTTCGATGAATGCGAATAATATGTTGATGCGTGATCCTATTATTTATCGTATTATGCATGCTCATCATCATAGAACAGGGAATGATTGGTGTATTTATCCAATGTATGATTGGGCTCATGGAGAAAGCGATTATTTAGAACAAGTATCGCATTCTTTCTGTACCTTAGAGTTTTTACCGCATAGAGAGCTTTACGATTGGTTTTTAAACCAAATTTATGATGAATCTAAGGTAAGACCTAAACAAAGAGAATTTGCACGTAGAAATCTATCGCATACCGTTGTTTCTAAACGAAAATTATTGCAATTGGTTACAGAAGGTCATGTTACAGGTTGGGATGATCCACGTATGAGTACTATTTCTGGTATGAGAAGAAGAGGAATTACTGCGACTGCTATTCGTAATTTTGCAAAAACGATTGGTATTGCCAAAAGAGAAAATTTAATAGATGTTTCTTTGTTAGATTTCTGTGTTAGAGAAGATTTGAATAAAGTGGCACCACGTGTTATGGCAGTTTTAGATCCTGTTAAATTGGTAATCACCAATTATCCAGAAGGACAAGAAGAGTGGTTAGAAGCTGAAAATAATCCTGAAGAAGAAGTAATGACCTATAGAAAAGTACCTTTTTCTAAAGAATTGTACATTGAAAGAGAAGATTTTCAAGAAGAAGCACACAAAAAATTCTTTAGATTATCTTTAGGTACTGAAGTACGTTTAAAAAATGCCTTTATCATTAAAGGAGAATCAGTTGTAAAAGATGCTGATGGAAATATTACTGAAATTCATTGTACCTATGATGTTGATTCTAAATCAGGAAGTGGTTCCGAAGCTAGTAAAAGAAAAGTAAAAGGAACAATACATTGGGTATCTATTCCTCATGCTATTGAGGCAGAAATTAGAGTGTTTGATCGTCTATTTACGCACGAAAATCCAGATGGAAATAAAGAAGTTGATTTTAAAGAGTACATCAATCCAAATTCTTTAGAAGTTATTACTGGTTATTTAGAACCAAGTTTGCAATCAGCTAAAGAATTAGAACATTTTCAATTCCAACGTTTGGGTTATTTCTGTGTGGATAAAGAGTCAACACCTGAAAAATTAGTTTTTAACAAAACAGTTGGTTTACGTGATACTTGGGCAAAAGTAAGTGTACAATAATTTTACTCAAAATAAATTTTAAAAAGGCTAGTTCATGAACTAGCCTTTTTAATTTATATCTGTTATCAATTTTATATTTTAAATAGATTTTTATAATTATAAATTTTAATTATAGTATATTTTATAATAATAGATTTTATATTAAAAATTTGACTTTCATATTTTAAATATAAGACATTTTAAAAAACAGTCTTTATGATTTTATATTTCTATTAGAAAAAGGTTTTAAATCGCTTTATTTTAATTTTTAGTACCAAAATTATTTTTACAAACAAAAAAACCACCAATTTTTAAAATTGATGGCTTCATTTTTAATTTTTGATTCAAATCTTATTCTTCTGAATCTTTTTCTTCTTCTGTTCCTCCAAAAATATCTTTTTTACCTTTATTTTTTGCTTTGGAAGTATTTGCTTTTTTCATCGCTTCCCCTACTTGATTACTTGCTGTAAAACTAGCAACCATATTATTTAACATTTCACTTCCTGCTTGTGGCGAATTAGGTAACAAAATCAAATTGCTATTGGTATCTGCACCAATTGCTTGTAAAGTATCATAATGTTGGGTAACCACAATTAAAGCTGACGCTTCTTGTGAATTGATACCTACTCTATTCAACACATCAACAGATTCCACTAATCCACGAGCAATTTCTCTTCTTTGATCGGCAATACCTTGACCTTGTAATCTTTTACTTTCTGCTTCTGCTTTCGCTTTCGCTACAATTCTAATTCTTCCAGCTTCTGCTTCATATTCTGCGGCTGTTTTTTCACGATCCGCAGCATTAATTCTATTCATGGCATTCTTAACTTGAATGTCTGGATCAATATCGGTAATTAAAGTATTAATGATATCATAACCATAAGTAGACATTGCTTCATTCAACTCTCTTTTTACTGCAATAGCGATATCATCTTTTCGTTCAAATACATCATCCAATTTTAATTTTGGTACTTCAGCACGCACTACATCAAATACATAAGAAGTAATTTGATCGTGTGGATATTCTAATTTATAAAAAGCTTCGTATACTTTTTCTTGTAATACTTTAAATTGAACTGAAACTTTTAGTTTTACGAATACGTTGTCTTTCGTTTTAGTTTCAATGATGACATCCAATTGTTGAATACGAAGATTTACTCTTCCAGCAATGCGATCAAAAACTGGAATTTTTAGTTGTAATCCTGAATTTCGAATACTATTAAAACGTCCAAAGCGTTCTACTATAACAGCTGTTTGTTGTTTTACAGTAAAAAATGAACTCAATAGGATGAACAATCCTAATACAACTACAATAATTAAAAAAGGCATAATGTGGTTTATTTAATTGGTTTATAGTTATTATACGCTTTTTATCGAAAAAAGTTACACGTTTTATTTAATAACCTTATTTTTATAGAAAATTTGGAATATGAAAAAAATTATCTGTTTATTAACCCTTTTCATTACCTTTTCTTTGAATGCACAATATGGTCGACGCGATAGTAATCGTATTGGTCTTTCAGGAGGTATTACACAAATGAGCTTATTTTCTGATCAATTCAATGCAAAACCTGAACTAGGTTGGACCGCTGGTTTTTCATTAAGAGGCAATTATTACAATGATTGGCAAATGGCTTTTGGAATGCATTTTACACAAAGTAAATTCTCTTTAGAATCTTTAACAACTGCAGACGATATTACCTATACAATGTCTGGTGTACAGGTTTTCTTAACGGGAAGTTATATGGTTATTGAGCATCATTTAAGTTTAGAAATTGGGCCTGTTTTACAAGTAAATGGTAAGTTATCGATCGAGGATAATGACAAATTAAAACTATTAAAAGATAGTCCTTTATTAACAGCAAATGATATTGTAGATGTTACTAAAATTAGTGGTAATATTTATGCTGGTATTACAGCCGGTATTGAAAATGTTCGTTTGCATGTAGCGTATCAATATGGTATCAATAATTTTATGAATAATTTAAATAAAAAAGACGATTTAAAAGCGCTTAATGGCAATCAAAAGTTTAAAGCCAATTATGGTATTTTGAGCGGAATGATTACAATTTATTTATAAAAGTAAAAACCCAGCAATTTGCTGGGTTTTTCGTTTATAAACTTTCAATTGCTTTTTTAATTCTTCTAATTGTTTCTTCTTTTCCAATCATTTCAATAATATCAAATAAATGAGGTCCTTTTAAAGCACCTACTACACTTAATCGTAACGGTTGCATCACTTTCCCCATTCCAATTTCATTTGCAGTCATCCAGTCCTTTAAAATCGTTTCAATAGTTACAGCAGTAAAATCAGTAATTTTTTCCAACTCATTAGCTACTTTTTCCATTAAAACTGGTGTTTCTTCTTTCCAATTCTTAGCTGCTTTTTCATCATATGATTTTGGAGCTTCAAAGAAATAATCCGATAAATCATACAACTCTGTTACAAAATTAGCTCTATCTTTTACCAAGGAAACAATTTTTGTTAATTTATCTTCTGACATATCGTGCGCAGTAGAAATATTTTTCTTTGCTAATTCTTTTTGATACATAGCTGCCAATTCAACATCATTTTTCTTCTGCAAATACTGATGATTGAACCACTTATTTTTATCTGGATCAAACTTCGCTCCTGCTTTGTGAATTCTATTCAAATCAAATTTTTCAACCAATTCATCTAAAGAAAAGATTTCTTGCTCTGTGCCATCATTCCAACCTAATAACGCTAAAAAGTTAACTACCGCTTCTGGGAAAAAGCCATTTTCTCTGTAACCCATGGATATTCCTTCAGATGTTTTCCATTCTAGAGGAAAAACGGGAAAGCCCATTTTATCACCATCTCTTTTAGATAATTTTCCATTACCAACTGGTTTTAAAATTAAGGGTAAATGTGCAAATTCTGGTGCTTCCCAACCAAATGCTTGGTATAATAAATAATGTAAAGGTACACTTGGTAACCACTCTTCTCCACGAATCACATGTGAAGTTTCCATTAAATGATCGTCAACAATATTCGCCAAGTGATACGTTGGCATGCCGTCACTTTTAAATAATACTTTATCATCTAATAAATTAGTATCAAATTTTACGTTTCCACGAATAATATCCTGAATTTCTAAAACTTCATTTACAGGTGTTTTAAATCGGATGACATAATGTTCGCCCGATTGTATTCTTTTTACAGTTTCTTCTTTAGAAAGATGTAATGAGGTATCTAATGTATCTCTTACCGTATGATTGTAAATAAAAGTATTTTTATTGGCTTCAGCTTCTTTCCTTAATTCGTCTAATTTTTCAGGAGTATCAAATGCATAATACGCCCAACCGTTAGTGATTAATTGATCTGCATATTGCTTGTAAATTGCTTTTCTTTCGCTTTGTCTGTAGGGTCCAAATTTTTCATTTTTACCAATGGTTTCATCTGGTGCAATACCTAACCATTCTAATGCTTCAAAAATATAGGATTCAGCTTCCGCTACAAATCGAGTTTGATCGGTGTCTTCGATACGAATGTAAAAGGTGCCACCATTTTTTTTGGCAAATAAATAATTGAATAATGCAGTTCTTACACCACCAATGTGTAAAGGACCTGTAGGACTTGGAGCAAAACGTACTCTTACTGGTTTAGACATTTTTTGATAATTTTTGGCAAAGATACAACTATAAAAATTTCAATGAAAAAATTCCAATTTCCTTTATCACATAAATTTTATTTTTATTTCATCGTTTCGGGAACTCTTTTATTCATAACGTTAAACCATAAAGGTGGGAATAAAGCGATGACCATGCTAGTTGGGTATCCAAAAGGCATTTGTGGACTCACATCATGATACTCTAATATTTGGTATTTTTTAGATGCCTTATAATGATGATCGCTATGTCTAGTTAATTCATATAATAAAATTCTTCCCATAATATGATTAGAGTTCCAAGAATGTTTTTCCGTTACTCTTTCATATCTACCTGAAGGTAATTGAGTTCTCTTTAAGCCGTAATGTTCTATGTAATTTATAGTTTCTAGTAATAAAAAACCTACAATTCCTGAACTTGTTGTAAGTAGTAATCCATTAGTATTAAAAATGAAATATACTAGCAATAAATAACTGATTTGAATTATGGTAAACCAAAACATATCATTCTGTAAAGTAAAAAAGGAGTTATGATTTATTTTATTTAATTTTAACTGAATTTGCCAAGCTTTTTTATAAGTACCTATTATGGTTTGGTACCAAAAAGCATATACATTTTGATTGTATTTTGCAGTCGATGGATCTTCAGGAGTCGCTACATGAACATGATGTCCTAAATTATGTTCCACATAAAAGTGCATATAAAAGGTTGGAATTAATAATAATTTACCTAAAATTCTTTCCCATTTCTTTTTTCTATGGCCTAATTCATGTGCTACATTAATTCCATTAGCACCTAATATAATTCCTAAGCTTAAAATAATGCCTATCCACTCATGTATTTCTTTAGATGTGTAAGTTATAAGTTGCATAGTATACCAAATTGATCCGTATACTATTGGAATATTTAAATACAATAAAGCATCAAAAATCCAATTATGCTCTACTCTACTTATCCTTTCTTTATTTAAATTAGTAGCATCTTTTGGTAATATAATTTCTAAAAAAGGTATTAAAATAAAAGCATAAACTACACCCAAATAGCAACAAGATTTTCCAACATAGATTCCTAACAATGATGCTAAAGGTAAGGTATATGCTAAAAGATATTTCATAACTATTTTTAGTTACTAAAGTTACAAATTTTTTTATTCCATTCATATTCAATAAAATCGTAAATTTATCGGTTAAAACTATTGCTTTAGAAATGGAACTTAAAACGGTTATATATCAGAAATTAGAAGCCTTTATAAAAAAGTATTATTTAAATGAATTATTAAAGGGAAGTATTTTGTTTATTGGGTTTGGTATTTTATATTTTATAATTACTCTTTTGATTGAGCATTTCCTTTGGTTATCAATACCTGGTCGAACCATTCTTTTTTGGATATTTGTTGTGGTAGAATTGTTTTTGTTTTTACGTTTTATTTGTTTTCCTATTTTCAAATTATTTCATTTATCAAAAGGAATTAATTATGTTCAAGCTTCCAAAATTATTGGTAGCCATTTTATAGAAGTTAAAGATTCTCTTTTGAATTTTTTGCAATTATCTAATTCTAGTTGTTCTTCTGAATTAGTTTTAGCTTCTATTGAACAAAAAGCGAATCAGCTTTCTCCTATACCCTTTTCTAACGCAATTTCTTTTTCTAAAAACAAAAAATATTTACCTTATGCAATAATACCAGTTTTGCTTTTAGTTTTATTTTTTATTACAGGAAATGCAAATGTAATCACTAATAGTTTGGATCGTGTAGTTCATTTTCAAACCCAATATATAGCTCCTGCTCCATTTCAATTTATAATTTCGGAACAAAATTTATTCGTACAACAAGGTCAAGATTTTACTATTGATGTTTCTACAATCGGAAAAATTATTCCTGAAAATGCGTCTATAGTTATTAATAATGAAACTTATTTTTTAGAAAAAAAAGCGCAAGGTTCTTTTTATTTTACTTTTAAAAACATTCAAAAAGATACTCCATTCTATTTCGAATCTAATGGCATTGAGAGTCAAAATTACCAATTAAAAGTTATTCAAGTTCCTTCTATTTCTAATTTTCAAATGTATCTTCATTATCCTGCTTATCTTAAAAAAACAGATGAACTTATTTATGGTTCAGGTAATGCTATGGTGCCTGAAGGAACTCAAATATCTTGGAAAATTGATGCTCTAGCTACAACAGCAATATCTTTTAAAACTAATAATTCTATTTTTCCTTTTACTAAAGAGGAGGATAATTTCCAGTTTACATCTCGTATTGTAAATCCACTCACCTATGAAATTTTAACTTCTAATCAAAAAATTCAGAATTTTGAAAAACTACAATACCAAATCACTATTGTTAAAGATCAGTTCCCTTCTATAACGGCTGAATTTGTTCCAGATAGTTTGAAAATGAAAAGCAATGTTATATTAGGTGAAGTAAGTGATGATTATGGTTTATCAAAATTACAAGTTGTTTATTATAATAAAAATGATCCTAAAGCATTTAAAACTTTCCCTATTCAATTAAAAAATAATCTTGTAGACCGTTTCATCTATCATTTCCCTGATGGTATAGATTTGTTGCCTGGAATGGATTACGAATATTACTTTGAAATATTTGATAATGATGCAATCAATCACTTTAAAAGTTCTAAATCTATTGTTTTTTCTCATTATGAAAAAACGAAGTCTGAAATAGACGATAGTATTCTAAAAGAACAAAATGAAAATATAAATAGTCTGGAGAAATCTCTACAAAACCAAGACAAGCAATTAAATGAATTAGATAAGTTACAAAAACTAAACAAACAAAAAGAGAATTTATCTTTTCAAGACCAAAAGAAAGTGAATGATTTTATCAAACGTCAAAAACAACAAGATGAAATGATGAAGGAATTTACTAAAAAATTATCTGAAAATCTCGATGAATTTAATCCCGAAAAGATGGATAAAGATAAAGAAGAGTTAATTAGACGTTTAGATGAAGCTGAAAAACAATCTAAAGAAAATGAGGCGTTATTAAAAGAATTAGAAGAGTTGTCCAAAAAATTAGAGAAAGATAAATTATTTGATAAAGCTGATAAATTAAAACAAAACAGTAAAAATCAATCTAAGAATCTTGAACAATTAGTGGAACTAACCAAGAGATTTTATGTCGAAAAAAAGGCTGAACAATTAGCCGAAAAATTAAACACACTCGGAGATAAAGAAGAAAAATTAGCAGATGAAAAAGAAAATTCTTTAGAAAAACAAAAGAAACTTTCAGATGAATTTGACACGTTACAAAAAGAACTATATGACTTAGATAAAGAAAATAAAGAATTAAAAACACCTTTAGATATCCCTTTGGATCAGAATGAAAGTAAAGATATTGAAAACGATTTAAACAAAGCAGAAGAAAATTTACAAAACAATAACAAACAAAATGCAGGTAAAAATCAAAAAGCTGCGGGTTCTAAAATGAAGCAAATGGGTCAAAAGATGGCTATGTCTATTCAAGCAGGTGAAAGCGAACAGATGGAAGAAGATGCTAAAATGATGCGTCAGATTCTTGATAATCTATTATCATTTTCGTTTAACGAAGAAGCATTAATGAATCAGACTAAAAAAGTTGAAACTAAATCCTTACAATTTAATAAAATCTTAAAAGAGCAACAAGATTTAAAAAATCAATTTAAACATATAGATGATAGTCTTTTTGCAATTTCTTTAAGAAATCCAAAAATAACTGAAATAATTTTAAACGAAGTCGGCGAAATTCATTATAACCTAGATAAATCTTTAGATGTTTTGGTAGATAATAATATTTATAAAGGGACTTCACATCAACAATATGTTTTAACTAGTGCAAATACATTATCAGACTTTTTAAGTAATGTTCGCGATCAAATGATGATGCAAAGTAGTGGAGCTGGTAAACCCAAAAAAGGTCAAGGCCAAGGAATGCAATTACCGGATATTATTAAAAAACAAGAAAGTCTAGGAGAGCAAATGAAGAAAGGTATGAAAGAGGGACAACAACCTGGACAAAAGGAAGGACAAAAACCTGGAGCACAAAATGGTTCTAAAGAAGGAAAGAATGGAGAAAAAGGAAACAATTCTAACCAACAAGGTTCATCAGGAGAAGGAGAAGGCCAAAACGGCATGGAAGGTGACGCTGGTAAAGTTTTAGAAATTATTAAAGAACAACAAAAACTACGTGATGCCTTACAAAATGCTTTGGAGAAAGAAGGTATGTCCGGTATGGGTCAAAACGCACTTCAACAAATGAAAGACATTGAAAAGCAACTAATCAACAAAGGTTTCAAAAATGAAACTTTAAATAAGATGCTTAATTTAAAACATGAATTATTAAAGTTAGAAAATGCTATTCAACAACAAGGTGAAGACAATAAAAGAAAATCAAATTCTAACAATAAGGATTACAAGGGAACCACAACTATTCTTTCAAAAGAATTAAAAGATTATTTAAATAGTATAGAAATATTAAATAGACAAAGTTTACCTTTGCAGCCAAATTACAATCAAAAAGTTCAAGAATATTTTAAATCGAATGATTAATTTTAATTACGAAACAGATTTTATTTTAGAAGACGAAGCTGTTTACGCAGGTTGGTTAGAGAAAATAATAATTTCTGAAAACAAGGTTTTAGGAGAAATAGCATATATATTTTGTGATGACGAATATCTTCACAACATAAATATGGAATACCTACAACATGACACACTTACAGATATTATCAGTTTTGATTATACTGAAGGTAGTGTTATTAGTGGAGATATTTTTATTTCTATAGAAAGAGTAAAAGATAACGCAATTGATTTTAATACAACTTTTCCTGCTGAAATTAAAAGAGTAATGGCTCATGGAATCTTACATTATTGCGGTTATAAAGACAAAACAGAATCACAAAGTAATATAATGCGAGCCAAAGAAGAAGAGAAAATTAACATGTTCCACGTGGAACTTTAAAAGTTAGGTTTAATTTAATTTGTTCCACGTGAAACATTTTTATAAACATTAGTTTACATGTTCCACGTGAAACATTTTAAATTACTTATTATATATTAATAATTTTAACACAAAATGAGTTTATTTCAAGATAAATATGATGTTATAGTTGTTGGTGGTGGGCATGCTGGTTGTGAAGCAGCTGCAGCTGCAGCAAACATGGGTTGCTCTACTCTACTTATTACAATGAGTTTACAAAATATTGCACAAATGTCTTGTAACCCTGCAATGGGTGGAATTGCCAAAGGGCAAATTGTTAGAGAAATTGATGCGTTAGGTGGTTATTCCGGTATTGTATCGGATAGAACAGCTATTCAATTTAAGATGCTTAATAAATCTAAAGGACCTGCAATGTGGTCTCCAAGAGTTCAAAGTGACCGAATGCGTTTTGCTGAGGAATGGCGTTTGCTTTTAGAGCAGACTCCCAATTTGGATTTTTATCAAGAAATGGTTTCTGGTATTATTACAGATAACGGAAGGTTGATTGGTGTAAAAACAGCATTAGGTATTGAGATAAAATCTAAAACGGTTATCTTAACTAATGGTACTTTTTTAAACGGACTTATTCATATTGGTGATAAACAATTTGGAGGAGGCCGTGCAGGAGAAAGTGCTTCATTTGGAATTACGGAAGATTTAATACAACTCGGTTTTGAATCAGGTAGAATGAAAACAGGAACTCCACCACGTGTTGATGGTCGTTCTTTAGATTATTCAAAAATGATTGAACAACCTGGAGATGTATTTCCAGATAAATTTTCTTATACAAGTTTAACGAAGCCGTTAGCTGTTCAAAAATCTTGTTGGATGACATATACTTCAAATGAAGTACATGATTTACTCCGTGAAGGTTTTGATCGTAGTCCAATGTTTAATGGACGAATCAAAAGTATTGGACCAAGGTATTGCCCTTCAATAGAAGATAAAATTAATCGTTTTGCTGATAAAGAACGTCATCAATTGTTTGTGGAACCAGAAGGTTGGAATACCGTGGAAGTTTACGTCAATGGTTTTTCTACGTCCTTGCCAGAAGATGTTCAATTTAAAGCCATGCGATCTATAGCTGGTTTTGAAAATGTAAAGTTTTTTAGAGCAGGTTATGCCATCGAATATGATTACTTCCCTCCTACACAATTGCAACACACCTTAGAAACCAAATTAGTAAGTGGTTTGTATTTTGCAGGACAAATTAATGGAACTACAGGATATGAAGAAGCGGCTTCCCAAGGACTAATGGCAGGAATAAATGCTGCTTTAAAAGTGCAAGAACGTGATCCTTTTATATTAAAAAGAAATGAAGCTTATATAGGAGTGCTTATAGATGATTTAATTACGAAAGGAACAGAAGAGCCCTATCGTATGTTTACTTCAAGAGCTGAATATAGAACTTTATTGCGTCAGGATAATGCGGATATTCGATTAACGCCAAAAGCATATGCAATTGGATTAGCAAAAGAGGAACGATTAATTCGTATGGAAGAGAAATTGTCTAAATCTGAAGCAATGGTAAATTTTTTTAAGGAGACTAGTTTAAAGCCTGAAGAAGCAAATCCTATTTTAGAAGAAAAAGGATCCAGCCCAATGGTGCAACCTGATAAAATGTTCAAGGTGTTTTCGAGACCTCAGATTGACTTAGAAGACATCGTTAAATTTGAAAAAGTAAAATCTTATATTCAAGAGCATGCTTTAGATAATGAAATTATAGAACAGGCAGAAATACAAGTTAAATATTCAGGTTACATAGAAAAGGAAAAAAATCACGCAGATAAACTAAATCGTTTAGAAGATGCCATTATTCCAGAAAACTTTGATTTTAATAAAATCAAATCTATTTCTATTGAAGCAAAACAAAAATTGAATAAAATTAGACCTAAAACTATTGCTCAAGCTTCACGAATTAGTGGAGTTTCACCAAGTGATATATCCGTCTTACTAATTCATATGGGAAGATAATTTTATATTTGAGTTAAAATGTTTCACGTGAAACATTTTAACTCAAATATTTTTATTTATTTATAGAATTTTAAAAATGAATTTTAACGAAAATCAGACCTATATTCATGTAAAAGATTTTTCTGTTTCTGGAGAATCTTTTTCTTTACAATTAGATTCGGAATTACAATTATTAAAAACTACACCCCAACCTTCAATTGAAAAATTAGGTTCCTATTACGATAGTGATGATTATATTTCTCACACTGATAGTTCACGTTCTTTGTTTGAAAAGCTATATCAATTGGTTAAAAAAAGGGCAATTCGAAATAAAGTTAAATTAATTTCAAAATTTGCTAACAAAGGAGCTATTTTAGATATTGGATCTGGTACAGGTGATTTTCTAGTGGAATCAAAATTACAAGGTTGGAAAATAATGGGTTTTGAACCTAACGAAAAAGCGAGACAAATTGCATTGAATAAAAATATTATTTTAGCCGAAACTTTAGAGGATTTACCCAATAGTTCATTCGATGTGATAACGATGTGGCATGTTTTAGAGCATGTACCTAATTTGGAGAAACAAATTAAAGAATTAAAGCGACTTATAAAACCAAATGGAACCATTATAATAGCTGTTCCCAATTTCAAATCGTATGATGCTAAACATTATAAGGAATTTTGGGCTGCTTATGATGTACCGCGTCATCTTTGGCATTTTTCTAAAACTGCAATCCAAAAAATATTTTATAAAGAAAATATCAAATTGTTTCACGTGAAACCCATGTGGTTTGATAGTTTTTATGTTTCACTTTTATCTGAAAAATATAAGTCAGGGAAAATGAACTTTTTTAAAGGTTTTTGCATCGGATTGTTCTCAAATATGGTAGGTATTTTTAAAAATGAATTTTCATCTCATATTTATATCTTAAAAACTCAACAAAATGACTATAAAGAGAACTAATTAAAGAATAGTTAGCTACATGTAAAAACTATTTAACCCAAAAAGAAAGTGTCTTAAATCGCTTTAAAATACTTTATTTTGTATAATTTTTACCTATAACTTAATTCAAAAGCCATAAATTTTACTTATGATTAAAAAAACCATAGAATTTGGTACTTCATAAGGAATTACTATTTTTACGAAAAATTTCAAAATATAATTTAAAAGCAAATACAAATTAAAAAATGAAAAAAGCCTTATTGATTTTAGGAGTTGCGATTGCACTTATTTCTTGTGATAAAAAAGAGGATAAAAATGAAAGTTTTAAAACAGCATATATAGACACTGCAAAATTAATTCAGGATTATGCAAAGTTTAAGGATGAAGATGAAAAATTCAAAGTTAAATCTCAAGAAATGGGTAGACCATTGGAAGCTAAACTAAAAGCTTTTCAAACTGAAGCTTCGGGCTTTCAAAGAAATGCTCAAATTAAAGGTATGGCTTGGGCACAACAAAAAGGAGCTGAATTGCAACAAAGAGAACAAGAACTTTCAATGGAACAAGATGCTTTATTAAGACAAATTCAAATGGAAAGTGATAGCATCAGAACTTCTATTGTTAAAGAGTTAAAAGATTATATCAAAGGTTATGGAAAAAAAGAAGGATACGATTACATTTACGGTACAGGTGATGCAGCTACTATCCTATTTGCTAAAGAGCCATATGATATTACAGAAAAAGTATTAAAACAATTAAACGATGAGTTTAATGCTAAAAACGGTGGAACGGATAAAAAAGAGGAAGAAACCGATAAGTCTGATAAAAAAGAAGAAGAAAAATAATAATTTATATTTATTTAAGAAAGCCCCTTATCAAGGGGCTTTTTTATTGATAACCATTTCTTTATATTTGTTTTTTTAATATATGCCAAAATGAAACTATCTGTACAAGCGCAATACACGATTCAATACATAAACAATACCAACAAATCTATCTTTCTAACTGGTAAAGCCGGAACTGGTAAAACCACGTTGTTGAAAGAAATTTTACAGATAACACATAAAAATACTGTTGTTGTGGCTCCAACTGGTATTGCTGCATTAAACGCAAATGGTGTTACGATTCATTCAATGTTTCAACTTCCTTTTGCAACCTTTATTCCTGATTCTAAAGAAATTTCCCCTGTCAATTCAATATTAAAAATTGAAAACAGAACATCATTAGCACGGCATTTTAAAATGAATGCGATAAAAAAAGCAGTCATAAAAAATTTAGAATTATTAGTGATTGATGAAGTATCTATGTTGCGAGCAGATGTACTGGATGCTATGGATTTAATGTTGAGAATAACAAGAAAAAATAACGATCCTTTTGGTGGTGTTCAAGTACTTTTTATTGGAGATTTATTACAACTACCTCCAGTAGTTAAATCTGATGAATGGCACGTTTTAAAAAATTATTATGTAGGGATGTTTTTCTTTAACGCTCATGTTATGCAACATTTTCCCCCATTATATATTGAACTTGATACTATTTTTAGACAATCCGACCCTATTTTTATTGATTTACTTAACAATCTGCGAAATAATACAATTACCCCCGAACACCAAAAACTTTTAAATCAATATATACAACCTTCTTTTAATCCAAAAAAGCATAAAGGATATATTTCTTTAACTACTCATAGTAGTAAAGCTACTAAAATTAATCAAGAAGCTTTAGATGACTTATCTGAAAAGAAGTTTACTTATTTACCAGAAATTACAGGAGAATTTCCTGATAAAATATACCCCATAGAAGGGTATTTAGAACTTAAAGTTGGGGCTCAAATAATGTTTGTCAAGAATGACTTAAATATTGATAAACAATATTATAACGGTAAAATGGGGATTATAGATTCGTTGTCTGAAAAAGAAATTTTGGTCCATTTTCCTGATGAAAATAAAACCATTGAAGTTGAAAAATATGAATGGCAAAACATTCGTTTTCATGTTAATCCTTCCACGAAAGAAATTGAGGAAGAAGTATTGGGAACTTTTGTTCAATATCCCATTAAATTAGCTTGGGCGATTACCATTCATAAAAGCCAAGGATTAACTTTTGATAAAGCTGTACTAGATGTTTCTCAAGTTTTTGCTCCTGGTCAAGCCTATGTAGCACTTTCAAGATTACGTAATCTAAAGGGATTAGTTTTACTCAACCCATTACTAATGAATGGGCTAACAAATGACCAAACGGTTACAAATTATGCTACTAATAAAACTAGTGAAGAGGATTTAAAAAATAGTTACTTAATTGAAAAACAGGAATTTGTATGTAAATCATTGTGCCATGCCTTTAATTTGAAAGAGCTTATTCAAGAATGGCGAACACACTATTATAGTTATTCTTCTTTGGAATCAAAAGCCATTAAAAACAATCATTTAAAATGGGTTACTACCCAATGGGAAGCCATTGCTGGTCTGGAAAGTCCATCAGAAAAATTTATAAAACAATTACAATCGTTATTTACAAGAGAAAATATTGATAATCAACTTATTAAAGAAAGATGCGAAGCTGCTTACCATTATTTTTTTAAAACGTTAGATACTCTTTATGAAGCACTCCTTTTTCAAATTGAAATCATTAAACGAACAAAGAATGCGAAAGTATATTTTAAAGAACTGTATCAATTAGAAGATCAAACACTTATTGCGATTAAATCTCTTTTAAAAGCAAAAAAAGTAGCAAACTTAATTTTAGAAAATTGCGATTTTACAAAAGATAATTTAGATTTCAAACAGCTACAAAAATATCGAATTATAAAATTAGATCAAGCGAAATCGCGTTATTATATGGAAAACCAAAATGGTTTATTAAACGATGATTTTGATGGTTATTATGATACATCAGAAAAGAAGAAAGTAAAAAAAGAAAAAAAATCCACTATAGAAATTACCCTTGAAATGTGGAAAGAACAACTTTCAATTCCAACTATTGCTAAAAAAAGAAAGCTCACTGAAGCTACAATATTCAATCATTTTGAAAAATTAATTCGTATGGAAATCATCCAAATTAATGAAATTATGGCTGAAGAACGTCTTGAAGCAATAGCGTATGTTTTTAATGCACACAAAGGAGAGAGTTTATCCCAAATAAAAGAAAAAATAGGTGATGCTTTTACTTGGGAAGAATTAAAATTGTATCGAGCAACAGTAAAATAGATTATCCTAATAGATAAACAGCTATTATTGCAGGTATGAAATAAATAACAATAGTTCTTGCTCCATCATAATCTTTAGCAATACGTTGTCCAAAAAGCAAAAATAGTAAGGTGATACAAGATAAAATAGCACCATAATAGCCTACTTCTGTGGTTTGATTTGAAAATAATTCAATTATTCCAGAAACACACAATACCCCTGAGAAAATTTCTAATATTAAAATAATGAATAAGGCTAAGGGTACAGTATTCGCAAAAATAGTTCCTGAAAAATGACCTTTTAACCAAGAAACATTTCCTTTCCAATCTTTTATTTTATCATAACCAGATTGTAAAAAAGTAATACTTAATAAAGATAGTAATAAAATAGGGGCAACTTGAATCATAATCTTATTTTTTATGTAATAAACGGGTTAATTTAATTGACAAATCTGTTAATATAATTTTACTATTTCCATTTCTTTCAATATGGTAAATAGCTTGTTCTAACTCGTTAAATATAAGTGTAATATTGTTTCCATCTATAAAGGGAGCAAATTTTTTTAAATCAAAATTATTTTCTTTGGGTTCAAAAAAAACTAAATCAGTAGCTTGATAATTGCTTAATAAAGCTTGCCTAAAAAAATGGATGCAATAATGTAAAAATTGTTTTTGTACTTCTCTTCCCAAAGAAGCTATGTTTTCACTCCAAGCGATTAAATCTTGTATGGCAGTGGCATTTCCTTTGGCCTTAAAAGCACTTCTAACCCATTCTATAAACCAAGTTTCAAATGGGAAATCATCCATATCCTTTTTTAGTAGATGTAAGGCTTTATTATAATTTCCTTCACTTTGATGTGCAATTTTTTGAGCCAGCTTTTCCTCACAATTTTCTTTTTCTATCAAAGCATTAGCAATCACAGATTCACTTAAACCAATAAAATCTAAAACTTGACAACGCGATAAAATAGTTTGAAGAATATCATCTAAGGATTCTGTTATTAAAATAAATAGCGTTTTATTAGGTGGCTCTTCTAATAATTTTAATAATTTATTTGATGCAGCCGTATTCATTTTATCAGCCATCCAAATAAGCATAATTTTATACCCTCCTTCATATGCTTTTAAAGATAATGCCTTGTTTATTTCTGAGGCCTCATCTACTCCTATTTGTCCTTGTTTGTTTTGTATACCAATGTATTTAAACCAATCAAACAAACCTCCATAGTTCTTTTCTTTCAAAAATGTTCGCCACTCTTGCAAAAAATGACTACTTACAGGATGTGATTTTACAGTATCGTTTGTAGCCACTGGAAAAACAAAATGCAAATCGGGATGGGAATAGTTTTCAAATTTTAAATTACAACTAGCATTCCCTGTATCATTCTCATTTCCTGTATTAGAACATAAAATATATTGTGCATACGCAATAGCCATAGCTAATGTACCTGAACCTTCAGGTCCTACAAATAATTGAGCGTGAGGAATTCTTCCTTGTGAAACACTTTTGGTTAAGTGATTTTTTATATGATCCTGTCCTAAAACGTCTTTAAAAAGCATGAAACAAATATACTAATTGTAAAATTATATCATTCAAATAATCTATTTTTCAATCTATTTGAAATGTTATTTCGTAAATAAGTTATTAACAATCTGAAATTTAATTGAATAGAATTAAATTTATTTTTACAGTTGGTAAAAAGTAGTTATCACCATTCTTTTTTTAACAGTTTAAAATCTCAATTGTATAAATTAATTCGTAATTTTATAAAAAAGGCTATTGATGATTATCTAAGAATTTTGCACTTAATCTAAGATTAATCAAACAAAATAAGGGATAAATGTTAAGGTTTATAGTTTTAAAAGACACTTTTTTATAAATATTATAGTTGACAATTAGTGTTTTAAAATTTTTGGCACGCATTTTGAAATAGCATATATATAATTGATATATTGATTAAAAATCGAATTAACGGCAAACCCAATTATGAATAAAAAATGGTTATAATAATTTTTTTTTTAAAAATTTTATCAACATTTTTATCAAAATATTTTGTTAAAACATTTAAATACATATATTTGTAGTTGTTTTGCCTATTTACTGAAAAATTAACAAAATTTATTATGAGAAAATTTTACGTATGCATAGTTGCATTATTTTTACTTGCATCAGTTGATGTGGTAGCTCAAAACGGCCAAAAAGTAATTATTGATATTAGAGGTATCGGTACTTATCATGATCGTAAAGACCTTGAGGCAATGACAAAGGGACAATTGATGCCATTGTATTTAGAAAGGGTTAAAATTTTATTTAGTGTTATCCAATATTTTGGAGTAACCAGTAAATCAGGAGTGACATTTACCGATTTAGGTATTCCAACAACAAAAGAAAATATCAAGTTGTTAGATACGGAACAATCGAATAGAGAAGAATTTTTAACAAACAATGCTGAGTTTTTAAAAGGTATTTTACCTTATTCAGACACAAAGAACATAATTAACGCCATTTTATTCTATGAAGAAGTATTGAAACTTGTTCATCAAGTTCAAGTTGAGTAATAATCTTGGCAACAAAAAAATCTAAAAATCAAAAGTTATGAAAAAAACTATCTTATTAATTGCTTTAGTCCTATCAGGACTTTCAATACAAGCTCAAGATAATTGGGGGATTGTTGGTGGTAATAATTGGTTAAATGGTTGGTCATCTTTCAACCCAGTTGGAAAAGATTACCCTCAAACAACAAAAATCTTAACTGGAAACATATCTTCAGATTTAACCTTGACTAATTTAGAAACTTATAGTCTTGTTGGAGAAGTATATGTTACCAATAATGCCACTCTTAAAATTGAGCCAGGTACTGTAATCAGAGCAAATTCAGATCAGTTCAGTGCATTAATCATAACTAAAGGCTCTAAAATTGTTGCAGAAGGACAAGTTATTAATCCTGTTGTATTTACTTCAGATAAACCTGTAAATGCACGTAAAGCTGGAGATTGGGGAGGAATTTTTATCTTAGGTAATGCTCCGATTAACACTTTTGGAAGTATGTCTAGAATTGAAAGCAGCATTCCAAGTAACTTTGTAGTTGGTGGTGGTGATAATGTTGCAGATAACTCTGGAGTTATGAAAAACGTAAGAATCGAGTTTGCTGGAAAAGGAAAAGATAGATATGCTGTATACGATGCATTAACGTTAGTTGGTGTAGGTTCAGGTACTGTTTTTGAATCAATTCAAGTCAGTATGTCAAATGGAAATGCTTTTAAGTTTATAGGTGGTAATCCTAAAGCTTCTAAATTAGTAGCTTACAGATGTAAAAGCAGTGATTTTGACTTTACACAAGGAGTAATAGCGAACATTAGCAATGGATTAGCAATTAGAAATCCTTATTTTTCAGCTAGCTCTAATTACAGAGCGGTAACAATTAACGCTTTCATCAACAAAGATTTAACTGATTTTTCAAAACCAAGTACAAATGTAACTTTAGATAACTTTACTATCGTGAACGAGACAGATGGTAAAGTAGCTGATGGATTAGTAAAAGAAGCGATTTATATCAACAAAGATTGTTATTTTGACTTTAAAAACAGTGTAGTAACAGGCTTCTCTTCTTCTTTGTTTTTGGATGGTAAAATTCCAATTGATGAAGAAGGATTGTCTAAAATTAAATTAAGAAGAATCTTCATTAATAATTGTAAGAAAAACATTGTTTCAGAAAATGGTGGAGTAACGAATGACGATTTAGAATCTTACTATGGTAAGTTGTCATATGGCAATCGATATTCAGTTCTTAAATCTGAAGATTTATTTGTTGATGCAAACAATCCAAAAACACCAGATTTTAGAATAAAAATAGGTAGTATCAACTAATAATAAGTTTATATACTAATTAAAATAGAGAATAATCTAAAACTGTTAAAATTGAAGTGTTACGCTTTAATTTTAACAGTTTGGTTATTATAAACGAATTTAATATTTGATAAGAGATGGGATCTAAAAGCTTTAAATTGTTATTGTTTTTTTCAGTTTTATTTGCGTTTAATTCAAATGCGAATAATATTGCAATGAATACAAAAGAACTTTTGTTTCAAACTCCTATTATTCAAAATGTAAGAGTTCCTAATTATGGCTTAGCTGACCCTGTTAACTATTGTCAAAGTGCTTCTAATCCTACCTTTACAATTACCTTTCAGGTTAGCAATTATGCTAATCTTAGTCCAAGTAATCAATTTCAATTATTTATTTCAAATGATGGATTTGTGAATCCACCTGAAGGAATTCAAATCTCTAACCCTACTATTTCCTTTGTAACGAATAACGGGTCTACTACAGGAACTTATTCAGCTACTTTTAGTTTTCCAGCTCAATCCTATGGCAATTACAGAGTTCGTGTTAAAAGTACTACGCTATCAAGTAATGCTACTTCACAAGTAATATCGGTATACGATATTATTTTTAATGCTCAAATTCCATTAAATGTAACTAATGGAAACGTAATTATTTGTTCGGGATCAAGTTTTACCATTTCTATTTTAGAAAACAATAATCCAAATCCTTCACCATTGGCTTATCCCTATTTGACTTACGTTTGGAGAAAAAAAAATGGAGCTAACTTTGATATTATTCCTAATGAAACGGGACCAAATTTAACCGTAAGTGCAGCTGGGGTATATTATGTAGAGGTAAATTACGGGCCAGTATGTTCAAGTTCTGCTTCACCAAATACTTTTGCAAATTCTGTGCAAGTTACAGTAACAGTAGCTTCTGCAAGTGATTCATTACAAATTAATTCGCAAAGCGGGGAAACTGAAGTTTGTGAAACCATAGGAGTAGAATTATATTTACAAGATAGTTCAGGTAATTTAGTAGCTAATGGTTCTAATATTACATGGTATTTAAATGGTACTGTTATTCCAAATGCTACTACAAATACATATACTGCTACTCAAGGTGGTGCTTACACAGCTTCTTTGAATAATGGAGGAAGTTCTTGTACAATTAGCGTGCCTCCATCCGAAGCTTATGTTTTGGAAGACATCACTTTTAATGCAACCTTAAATGTAGGTACACCCTATGAATTAGAATTAGGAGGAAATGTGGATGCGATAGTTACTACAGACGCCATATCACCTTCTTTCGAATGGTTTTTAAATGGAAATGTACTTGCAGAAACATCTAACACGTTAAATATTAACGCAGCAGGTTTATATACAGTAATTGTGACTGAAAATTCGGGTTGTGTTTCTACAATAGAATTAAATTTAGAAGTAATTGATCCTAGTGTGGATGAAATTCCTAATTTAATAAGTCCAAATGGTGATGGAGTAAATGAAAAATTTAAAGTTCCTTATAGTTTAACAAGTGCAAACAATCTTAATCTTGAAATATACAACTCATCTGGGCAACAAGTTTTTGCTACTGAAAATTATCAAAATACGTGGCCTGAAAATATAGATGAAGCGTTTCAAGCTAAAGCATTCTTTTATTATAAAATGACAAAAGATAGTCAAGTAATAAAAGAAGGCATTTTAACCGTAATTAAATAACCCCTACAAATCTATCAATTGAAAAATAAGTACCTAAGTATAATTTTGTGTGTCTTTTTTACAGCAGCTTTTTCACAAGAAAATGCCTACTCTTCTTTTGATGTATCGTTAAATAATTCTATACGATTAAATCGCTTTTTAATTAATCCATCATTTAGTTACGCAAGAGAAATAGCTCCAACTATAAATTTAGTAAACAAAAGGCAATGGGTCAAGTTTGAAGACGCACCGGTTTTATATCTTATTAATTATCAAGGAAGGTTAAGTAATGAATCTCGATTTGCGATTGGAGGTTATTCACAATCTATTGGAATTTCAAAAAATACGGGAGGATTTTTAAATTACGCATTAAATGTACCCTTACAAAAAGATGCTAATTTTACTTTTGGACTAAACGCTTATTTTTCAAGTAGTAATATCGACATTAATAGAGCTATTACAGAATCACCGGAACCTCTATTTGAAAATTTAAGTGCTACTAATATCATCACTATAAAGCCAGGTATCAATCTTAATTTTAACAGTTTTGATATTGGTATTGCAGCTGATAATATCATATCTTATAACTTAACTACAAGCGAAAGTGTTCAAGAGAATAAATCTTCTTCTTTTTCTGGTCATGTAATGTATACCAAAGAATTAGATAGTTATTATAACCTTTTAGACGGTGCCAATTTATCTACTATGGTGCGTGTTAAAAGTAGTAACGGAGCAACAGGTATCGGAGGAAACTTTTTGTTAGATCAAAAAGAAATGGGTTGGGTTGAAGCAGGTTATAATACACTTTATGGAGCAAATGCTGGCGTAGGTGTTGCTATTTCTAATAAATTTTTAATTGGTTATGCCTATAATTTATCAATAAATAATTCTTTGTTTTTTGGCTCGAGCCATGAATTCTCACTTTCGTACCGATTTGATGAATATGATAATGCGTTTGATTATAGAAAAAGAGCTCAAAAAATAAGAGAACGTAATGCTAAGAAAAAAGGCGCTGTCAATACCACTTTTGCTAAATTAGAGCAAGAGCGTATAGATAAAGCAAAAGCAGAACGAGAAAGAGTGGCAAAAGAAAAAGCAGAAAACGATCGCTTGGCACAACTTGAGAGAGAAAGATTAGCTGCTTTAGCTCAAGCTGAAAAAGAAAGATTGGCTAGAGAACAAGCAGAAAAGGATAGATTAGCAGCTTTATCTCAAGCAGATCAAGCAGAGAAAGACAGATTAGCAGCTTTAGCACAAGCAGAAAAAGACAGGCTTGCAAAAGAACAAGCAGAAAGAGACCGTTTAGCTGCCTTAGCTCAAGCAGAGAAAGATAGATTAGCTAAAGAAAAAGCTGAAAAAGATAGATTAGAAAGATTAGCTAGACAAAAAGCTGAAAACGATAAAATTGCAAAAGAAAATGCAGAAATAGATCGTTTAGCTAAAGAAAAAGCAGAGCAAGATCGTTTGGCTAGAGAAAAAGCGGAGAAAGATAGATTAGCAAGAGAACAAGCAGAAAGAGACCGTATTGCTAAAGAAGAGGCAGAGAAATTAAGATTAGCAAAAGATCAAGCTGAAAGAGATAGGTTAGCTAAAGAAGCAGCAGAGCGCGATCGTTTGGCTAAAGAAAAAGCAGAGCAAGATCGTTTGGCTAGAGAAAAAGCAGAGCAAGATCGTTTGGCTAGAGAGAAAGCAGAGCGCGATCGTTTAGCTAAAGAAAAAGCAGAGCAAGATCGTTTGGCTAGAGAAAAAGCAGAGCAAGATCGTTTGGCTAGAGAGAAAGCAGAGCAAGATAGATTAGCTAGAGAGAAAGCGGAGCAAGATCGTTTGGCTAAAGAAAAAGCAGAGCAAGATCGTTTAGCTAGAGAGAAAGCGGAGCAAGATCGTTTGGCTAAAGAAAAAGCAGAGCAAGATCGTTTGGCTAGAGAAAAAGCAGAGCAAGATAGATTAGCTAGAGAAAAAGCAGAGCAAGATCGTTTGGCTAGAGAGAAAGCGGAGCAAGATCGTTTGGCTAGAGAAAAAGCAGAGCAAGATCGTTTAGCTAGAGAGAAAGCGGAGCAAGATCGTTTGGCTAGAGAGAAAGCGGAGCAAGACCGTTTGGCTAGAGAGAAAGCAGAGCAAGACCGTTTGGCTAGAGAGAAAGCGGCAAACGCAAAACTTTCAGTAGGTGAAAAAATATCTAGTATCGAAAGCAAACTGAATATTTCAAATAAATTACTTGACGATTATAAAAGTGATATTGATGAACGAACTAAAAAATCTGATCAATTAATTAAGAGTTTAGATTCGATTGTAAAAGAAAGGGATTTAGATTTAAAAGCCTATATTGGAGAAAGTGATCCAAATTATAAAGGACCTGCGAGTAAATTCGTAAGCACAACGCAACAAAATGCACAATTAAATGCACTGAAGAGTCAAATTGCTGCTAACAAGCGAGTTTTTGATGATTTAATTTTCGACTTCGAAAACGCAAACAGAGCGAGGTTAAATGAAATGAAAGAAAAAGGTCTTGATAATGAAGAAACAAAACAATTGAATGATTATTATCAAAATGTCTTAGACGATTTGAAAAATAAGAAACAAAAATATATTGATCTTGAAAAAATGGCGGACTTAAAAATTAAACAAATTAGCGATGCTAAAGAAGAAGAAAAGCAACGAAGAATTAAGAAAGCACAATTTGATAGTGAACAGCAAAGAATTGAAAAAGATCAAAGTAATCTAGAAAACATTAAGAATTCAGCTTCAAATGGACAAACACAAGGGCAAGAAGTGAGCGGAAACTTATTAGATGATGAACCAGTTACGAATGATATTCCAATTGTTCAAAAAATGAATAATGTGGCAAGTGGATATTATATGGTACTGGGTAAATTTAAAGATACGAAACAAAGAGATGCTTTCATTAAAAAAGTAGTTTCTGAAGGAGGTACAAGTGTAAATCAATTCTATAATATTTATGATGCAACCTATTATGTGTTCTTAGGTAAATACGATGAATTGGGAAGTGCAACTAAGGAATTGAGTAAAAGAGGAACGAAATCATATAACAAAAAAATGAAAATCGTTCAGGTACAATAAGTTAATTGTTAATTTTATATTAAAATTTTTATTACTTTTAACGGTCTTAAAATCTAAATACTATGAAAATTAAAACTACCCTACTAAAACAAATAGTTTTTCTCATCGCCATTTTGATGAGTTCGACTATTTTTGCCCAACAAAATTATGTGCCATTTACCACTGTAGCCAATGGTTCCTTTCAAGGATTAAAAGGGAATATGTTGCAAATAGGAAATAATATCCTAAATAGACAAACTAATTCCCAAAGTCCAAACAACCCATATAATGGTACTGGGAATAATAATGGAACAAATATGCAGTTTATCGACATTGATGGAGATGCCTCCACCTTCAATTCGACTACCGCAAATTTAACCATTCCTGTAGCAAATGCTGGTTGTTATCAAATTCGATTTGCAGGATTATTTTGGGCTGGAGTTTATAATGACCCTACAGATCCTGGAGTTATTGTTGATAGAACCAAATTAAATCAGGTTAAGTTTAAAGTTCCTGGAGGAAATTATGTTGACATTACTGGAACAACCATTTTTGACACTTATACAGAAGGAACAAGTGGAATTGTTTCTAACCCAAATTATGGATATGCTGCTTATTTTGAAGTAACAAATCTATTACAAGCTTTGCCAAGTGCTAATGGAACCTATGGTGTTGCTAATATTCAAGCAGGATTAGGTAGTAATACTTCAGGAGGTTGGAATTTAATTATAGTATATGAAGACCCTTTAACTACTGCAAAAAATATAGATATTTTTTCTGGATTTAGTAATATTCGTAGTGGAGACCCTGCTTTAGATATTCCAATTACTGGTTTTAACTCTATTCCAATTGGACCCGTAAGAGCTCAATTGGCTTTTGCTGCTTTGGAAGGAGATAGAGCATATACTGATGACCGATTAAGAGTAAATGGAGTGAGTATGACGATTCCTACTCGACCAGCTAATAACTTTTTTAATGCAACCATAAATGATATCAATGGTGCTTATACAGATAGGAATATTGCTAGTTCTAACTTACTAGGTTTTGATGCAGGTATTATTAATGTACCAAATCCTGGAAATTCAGTAATTGCAAATAGCGCCACCAGTGCCACCATACGTCTGCAAACAAATAATGATTCGTATGTTTACTACATGAATGCCTTCGCTATTGAAGTAATTCAACCTCAAATTAATTTAGTTAAAAGAGTATTGGATTTAAATGGTAATGATATTGGTAACACTACTGTTGCTTTAGGTCAAGAAATCATTTATGAATTAACGTTTCAAAATATTGGAAATGACGATGCTATTAATTTTACATTAACAGATGTATTTCCTGTTAACGTAACTCCATTAAGTGTAGATGTAACCGGTGCTCCAGGAGTTATTGCTCCAGCAGATCCAACAATAAGTCCAATGGTGTTCAATATTCCAAATAGTTTAGTAACAGAATTTGGAGCAGAATACACCATTAGAATACGAGTAAGAGTAGCAGAGAACTGTTATGATTTAAGAGACGCTTGTTCGAATGAAATTACAAATACAGCTTACAAAACGTATTATAGTTCAACTTCAGGTAATCTTGTTGAAAATCAACAACCGAGTGCTTCCGGTATAAACGCTTGTTTATTTCCAACACCTGGAGCAACAAATTTCATTGCTGATATTGATGACTGTACTTTTGAGTCTGAAGAAATTTTATGTGGTTCTTCTGTAACACTTACTGCAGGTTCTGGTTATAGTTCTTATCAGTGGTACAGTGGTTCACCACCAAATGCAGGTAATATTATTAATGGAGCAACCAACCAATCGTATACAGCTACTACAACAGGTACGTATAGTGTTGTAAATACAGCACCAGCTCCTTGCTTGTCTATAGTAGAAACTTTTAATGTAGTAGATTTTAACGGAGTAGCTCCTAACCCAGTTATACCATACGCAGACCAAGTTGATATTTGTCCTATCGATGGATCTGAACTGCCTAAAATTTTCTTATGTGGTGCTTCTGATAGTCAATTAATAGATTCCGGAATTGTAAATGCAAGTCTTGTTTGGGAGGTTTTAAGTACTACGGCAAACTGTACTACAACTCCTCCTTCAACATGTCCAAATACAAACTGTCCTAATGCAGATTGGACACAAGTGTCAACTGATGCATACTTTAATGCAGTAAATGCAGGTGAGTATCGAGTAACAATTACTTTCCAAAATGGATGTTTTAGAAGGTATTACTTTAATGTATATAAAAATTTATTTACACCAACAGCTGTTGCTACCGATCAAATTTGTACTACCCCTGGAACCATTACTGTAAATGGTGTTCCAGCTACTGGTTATATGTTTAGTATTGATAATGTAAACTGGCAAACGGATAATGTATTTACAAGTGTATCTCCTGGTACTTATACAGTTTATACGCAACAAATTGGTGGTGGTGTAGGTAACTGTTTATTCACGATACCAAATGTAGTTGTGAATTTGAGAGATTTTACAGTGGATGTGATTGTTCAAGATGCTTTATGTAATGGTGATAAAGGTGAAATCCGAGTTCAAGTAAACAATGTAGATCCTCAATACACCTATCAATTATTACTTAACGGAAATCCATTTGCAAATGCAGGTCCAATTGATGTTAATGATTATACATTCTCTAATTTAAATGCAGGGAATTATACCTTGAATGTTTCTACAACTGATGGTTGTACCTATACTCAAGATATTACGATTTCAGATCCTCCTTTATTAATTGTAACTGGAGCGGTAACCATACCACTTACTTGTACAGATGGAGAAATTACTTTATATCCAGTAGGAGGAACACCTCCTTATATTTATCAAATTAGTGGAGATCAAGATTTATATACAGTACCTAATTTTGTAATTACTACTGGAGGAACATATACTTTTACAGTTACTGATAACAATAACTGTACCGCGCAAACTACAGTAACTATTGATGCAATACCAGCACCAGAGTTCACAATTACTACTACTGATGTTTTATGTAATGGTGGTGCAACTGGAGAAATTGCTTTCAATGTAACTAATACTAATGGTTATACTATATTATATAGTGTAACGACTCCTCCAAATCCTGCTTCATTTGGAAACAATCCAGTTTTCTCAAATTTAGTATCGGGTACTTATGAAGCGCAAATTCAATATTCACTAAACGGAACAACTTGTTTAACAGCTGTTCAAACAATAGTTATTGACGAACCAGCAAATGCAGTTGAAGCTTCTGCGGGTGTTTCTGAATTGGCAGGTTGTGGACCAAATGGCGAAGGAAGGGTTAGAATTACGAACCCTCAAGGTGGTAGTGGTGTTTATGAATACAGTTTTGATGGAGGTATTAATTGGGGTACAGCTAGTGAAGCTTATGTAGCACCAGGTACACATACAGTATGTATTAGAGATGCAAATTCAACTACTTGTACCGCTTGTTATCAAGTAACAATTGATCCAGCACCTCAAGATCCAACGATTACAGTTGAAGATCCTGATTATAATTGTGATGGTACAGCAACAACTACTATTACAGTAAATAATAATGGTGGTAATTTTGCGTACACTTATTTACTAGATGGTAACCCAAATACAAATACACCTGCGAATGTTTTTGTAAACGTTCCTTGTGGTCCTCATACAGTTACAGTTCAATATCAAAATTTAAATATCCCTACTTATAGTGATTTATTAAGAGAAGATTTCGGTTCGGGTGCAAATACAACTACTCCTGGTATTGCTGCTGCATATTGTTGGAATAGCCAACCTTACCCTGCTTCTACGCCATGTGGGAATAATACCATTCCAGGATATTCTCCAATATGTGGATCCTATACTATTGAAGACAATCAATATAGTGTAACAAGTAAAATTATACCGAATAACTGTGCTTGGTATCCGTATAGAGATCATACTCAAGTATTAACAGGTGTACCAGATCCAAATGGTAGATTTTTAGCAGTAAACATTGGTTCTGCAGCAGGAAATTACGGAATCTTATATAGTAAACAAATTAACAGCGTATTACCTAATCAGCCAGTATTGGTAGATTTATATGTAGCTAATTTATTAAATGCAGGTAATAGTGGGGCTGATCCTGATTTTATATTAGAATTAGTTGATCCATCTGGTAATGTTGTAGCTTCTCAAGCAACTGGTATAATTGACAATATAACAGATGGTTGGCAATTTCAAACATTGTCTTTAAATCCAGGTAATAACACAACTTTAACTTTCAATATTCGTTCTGGAAGTATATTGTATCAAGGTAATGATGCAGCTATAGATGATATTTATGTGCGTCAAGAGCCAATCGCTTGTATTACCGAAGTAGAATTCCCAGTTCTAGTAGATTGTAACCAAGCATTCTCTGCTCAAATCACAAATGCTAGTGATGTAAGTTGTAATGGAGCAAATGATGGTTCAATTACTATTGCAGCTCAAAACTTTGATGCGACTCTTGGCTATTATTATACAATTACCACTTCTGGTGGAGTAGTAACAGGACCTGTAAATGTATTTACTTCGCCTTTTACTATTTCCAACTTACCTGGAGATACCTATACAATAGATATTCAATATGATTTATCTTCAACACCTTGTACGTTCCCATTTACACAAACTATTGGAGAACCAACGGCTTTAGTTGCTGGTGCTGTTTTGTCTAGTCCTGCAACATGTTTAAATGGAGGTACCATTACAGCTTCTGCTTCAGGAGGTACACCAAACTATCAATATCAATTACAAGATGGATTAGGAAATCCATATAACGGAAGTGTATTTGGTGCTAACAATGTATTTTCAAATTTGCCTCCAGGTGATTATATTGTGGTCGTACAAGATGCTTTATTATGTACTGATCCAATTGATGTAGCAATTACGATTCCTACACCAACAGCTCCAACAGCGGTAATCGATGCATCATCTGATTTATGTTATGATGGAACAAACGGTGCTACTTTAGTAGTAACGGCTTCAGGAGGTGTTGCTCCTTATACTTATAGTATGAATGGTGGTACTTTTGGTACTAGTAATACATTTACAGTTACACCAGGAACTTATACGATTACTGTAAGAGACGATTATGGTTGTGAAGTTACCTTAGCAGCTGTAACTATTGCTCCTCAATTAATTGCTGATGCAGTATTAACGAATGGATTAGACTGTACAGCTTCTCCAGATGCTGATATTGATGTAACAATTAATGGTGGTAATGCACCATACACCTATCAAGTTTCTTATAATGCAGGACCTTTAAGTGCAGCTATTGCAACAGGAGGTACTTTTACATATACAACTTCTAATCCTGGTGATTATCAGTTTGTTATTACGGATGCTATTGGTTGTACCGTTACAACCAGTACCGTTACAGTTATTCCGTTACCTATTTTAAATGCTCCTGTAGCAACACAAACTGCATTTAATTTATGTAATGGTGATTCAAACGGAGCGTTCACCGTAACAGCTTCAGGTGGTTTACCTCCTTATACCTATGATATTGGAAGTGGGCCAACTACAAATAATAATTTTACAGGATTAACTGCGGGTACTTATACCGTAACTGTTACTGATGCAAATTCTTGTACTGAAACAACTACAATTATGCTAACAGAACCAGATCCTATTAATTTTACCATAGTTAAAACAGATATTCAATGTGGTGTTACAGGTACTGAACCAGGTTCTATAGATGTAACCAATGTTACAGGTGGAACAGCACCATATACATATAATATTTATAATTCTACTGGAACGTTTTCAGATACATATTCAGCAACTGTTGGTGAAGATCATTCCTTTGCAATTCTAAATTTTGGTATTTATACTGTGGAAGTCGTAGATGCTAATGGTTGTGTTTTAGTACAAAATAATATCATCATTGCTTCACCTCCAAATAGTTTAAATATTGATATTTCTACACCAACAGCAGATTGTACTTCAGGTGGTACAATAAGAGTTTGTGTAAATACTTCACTAGCAGGTGGACCTTATCATTTTGCAATTTATCAAGATTTATCGCCTGCAATCCCGCCATATCCTACTTATCCAGGACCAGGATATCAAAATGCTGATGTAAGTGATCCAACAGGATTATGTTCTACATTTACAAACTTAATTCCTGGTGTAACGTATAGTTTTATTGTTTATGATGAAACTACAAATTGTTATTATTTTGAGACAGCAACTGGTCCAGTTCCAACTCCTTCAAGTATTACATCAAATATTACACCGCATAATGTAACTTGTACAGGAGCAAATGATGGAAGTGTTTCCTTCACGGTTAATGGGTTCTCTGGTACAGGTTTCACGTATCAAATCTATCAAGCTTTAAATAATACTCCTGTTGGTGGTGTAGGAAATTATACTGGTGGTGCACCAGCAACAATTAATAACTTTGGAGTGTTACCTCCAGGTCAATATTTTGTTTTATTCACTGAGGTGGGTGGTCCAAACAACGGATGTACCCAAACTTCAGCTAACTTTACCATTTCTGAATCTCCAGTACTATTGTCTGTAACAGCTGCAGTAACACATAATGATAATTTATGTGCGGAAGCTGGGCAAATAACAGTTACAGGTTCAAATGGTACACCTCCATATACATATCAAATCGTAACAGGTGGTAGTCCAGTACCAACAACTTGGCCAGGACAATCGTCTAACGTGTTCAATAATTTAGCTGGTGGTACTTATGATATCTATATTCAAGATGCGAATGGATGTACGCAACCATTTACAAGTTTATTTGTACCAACAGATTCTAGTCCAGATATAACAGTTACTTTAAACCCGGCTACTTTATGTAATACAAATAATGGAAGTTATAGCATACAAGTAAGCACGAATGTAGCTGTAGGAATTGCTCCTTTTACATATAGTGTTGATGGTGGTGGTTTCACTTCTCAAGCAAGTAATCCTTTCACAGTTTCTGGATTAAATGCTGGAACACATACTGTAACTATTAGAGATGCTAACGGTTGTACAGAAACAGAAAGTATTACCATTTATCCTCCATTGAATGCAACTATTATTCCCTCAATTGCTGCTACAGGAAACTGTGGTGTAAGTGATGGTATTATTACTGTAAATGCAGCAGGTGGTTCAGGAAACTATACTTATACTATTACTCCTAATGGAGCGCCTATAACACAAGCGGGCAATGTGTTCTCTAATGTTCCAGCAGGAACTTATACGGTAACTATTACTGATAATACAACCGGTTGTATTATTACATCAAATATTACGTTAACGCAACCAACTAATCCATCTGTAACGAGTTCAGTGGTAGATGTAACTTGTAATGGTGCTTCAAATGGTGTAATAACGATTACTTTAACAGGTAGTAACCCAGATCCTGTATACACGTATGAAATTACAGCTGGACCAGTAACATTCCCAGCTCAAACTACAAATGTGTTTAATAATTTACCTGCGGGTGCTTATACAATTGTGGTTACTTCGGGTAGAGGTTGTACAACTACTTTAAACATTAATGTTAATGAACCAGCTCCTATTGTGGTACCTGCTCCAACCGTTACAGAATTTGCTTGTAACGCTGGAACAAATACCGTAAACAATGCTTCAATTGTGGTAACGGGTGTAACAGGTGGTTCAGGTACTTATATTAACTATGTATTTATCAATAGTGCTAACAATAGCGTGCTTCAATCTGGAACTAGCAATACTTTTATCACAGCCAATGAGGCAGGTGGTTCATATATTATTAACGTGTACGATAACAATGGTTGTTTAGGTTCTACAACAGCAACAATTGCTCCATTTGTAGAAATTTCTAATCCAACTATTACGGTTACTAGCCCTATTACTTGTACAACTTTAGAAGCAATTACAATTAATGTGAATGCTTCTATTAATGGTGTGGCTACAACTTTACCAAGTCCATTATCGTATACAGTAACAGGAATAAACAATCCATATAATGTTACACAAATAGACAATCCTAATTTTAGTGGATTAGACATTGGTAACTATAACATAACAATTCTAAATCAAATAACAGGATGTAGTGTTGAAACAATTCATTATGTGTTTAATCCTAATACATTTGTTGTAAACGCTACAGTTAATAATAATGTTACTTGTTTTGGAGGTAATGATGGTAGCGTAAGCTTTACTTTCGTAGATCAAAACTTGACACCAACTAATGATGCTGGACCATTTGCATATGAAATATATGATGCCAGCAATACTCTTGTTACTTCAGGAAATAGTCCAAACGCAGGACCATTTACTGTAACAGGTTTAGCTGCAGGAATATATCAATTAGTGACTACCTTAACGAATAGTCCAAACTGTCCTGCAACAACTAGTTTTACGATTACACAACCTACTACAGCTTTAAGTTTAGTATTGAACAGTACACCTATTACTTGTAACCCAGTGAATGATGGTACTATTTCAGCAGTAGGATCTAATGGATGGGGTGGTCCTTATGAATATCAAATTCAAGGTCCAGGTGTAACACCTTCATGGTCATCAAATGCTTATTTTGAAAATCTTGGTGCAGGAACATTTACTGTTAGTGTTAGAGACAATTTAGGATGTATAGTTTCTGATAATGTTACTTTAGTAATACCAAATCCTATAGATGCACTGATAAGTGCTGTACCAACGGCTCTTGCATGTGTGGGTGATACAAATGCAACAATTACTGTTTCAAATACTACTGGAGGTTATGGTAGTGGATATTTATATGTTTTAAATAATGTTACTACTGGAACATCTTCTGCTCCTCAAACAAGTAACGTATTCACAAATATTGGTGCAGGAACGTATAATGTAACGATTACAGATTCATTTAATTGTGACTTTACAACTACTAATGTAACTATTACAGAACCAGCAAACCAAGTAGCAGCTACTTTAGCTCAAATTTATAACCCAACTTGTCAAACAGACGCTATTTTAGAGTTGACTGCAATGGGTGGAACAGCACCTTATAGTTGGAGTACTTCTCCTAATGGATCATTTACACCTTTTGGAGGAGCAAGTATTACATTTACAGTTCCAGCAGGTACTTATCAGTATTATGTGGTGGATGCAAACAATTGTATTGTAGTTGTTTCTAACTCAATTACAGTTGAACCAGTTCTTCCAATTGCAATTGATGTTGAACCAATTCAAGAGATTTCTTGTGCAGGCTCTACCACAACAGTTATTGCAACAGCGACAAATGGTCTAGGTAATTATGTTTATTCTATTAGCCCACCTACATCAGGTGTTGTTCAAACTTCTCCAGGTGTATTTGAAGGAGTTGAAGCAGGATCTTATACAATAACTGTAACAGGTGGAGATTGTTCTCAAACAGCATCGATTACAGTAACTGAGCCTACTCCTATAGATATTGATGATAGTAGTTCAATTGCTACTCCTGTTTCTTGTTTTGATAATCCTATTGATGGTACTATAACAGTTGTAGCATCTGGAGGAACAGGTACAATTCAATATTCTATTACGGATGACTTAACATCAACTGACCCATTAGAAATTGTTAATTCTGGATATTTCACAGATTTAACTCCAGGTGATTATTGGGTATTTGTTCAAGATGAAAACGGTTGTTCGGTTGGGCCGTTACCATTTACAATTGATAATGCAGAACCATTTGTATTAACTAGTCTTAACGTATTTGATGAAATTTGTAGTGGAGATGGAGGTTCGGCAGCATTTACGATATCTGGAGGTACTCCTGGAACAACGGGTTATACACTAACAGATTCTCTTACTAATCCAACTTTTACTCTAACTTCTTTAACGGGTGACTTTAGTTTACCAAATCTTGCACCAGGAGAGTATGAATATTTTATTAAAGATTCAACAATTACTTGTGTGTATCCTGTTCAATTTACAATTAATCCAGGAGTTGATATTCAGGCTAGTGTGAGATATGACGTAGAATGTGACAACAATGTACCTATTGCCACTGTAACAGTACTATATAACACTGATTTAGATATTAATGATCTTACTTTTGAACTTGATAATGGAGCTGTTTTTGCACCTCAACAAGGAGATAATGTTTTTGTAGGGGTAGCCGCAGGAAGCCATACAGCTACTGTTACTCATGCTAATGGTTGTCAAACACCAGCAATTAGTTTCGATATAGTTTTACCAACTACACCAACGATTACGTCATTTGTTCAAAGTGGATTGAATCAGTTTACTGTAACAGCAACTGGTGGAACACCACCTTATACCTATACTGTAATTAATAGTAATGGAGTGGTATATGAAGGATCTAATAATGTTTATTTCTATAATCAAACAGACAATTATACGGTTATCGTTACAGATATTTATGGTTGTAATGATACAGATACACAATTCTTTGAATTCTATGATGTAGATATTCCAGATTACTTTACTCCGAATGGTGATGGAAATAATGATGGATGGAGTCCAAATTATTTAGATAACTATCCAAAAGCGGTTACTTATGTTTTTGATAGATATAGTAGAAAAATTATTACATTACATCCTGGAGAATCTTGGGACGGTACTTACATGGGTAATGAATTACCATCTGGTGACTACTGGTATGTGTTAAAATTAAACGGTGAAACTGACGCAAGAGAATTTGTTGGTAATTTCACATTATATAGATAATAAAGAAAGCTAAGCCTATTGAAAAATAGGCTTAGTATTAAAAAAATATGAAAATGAAAAAAGTAGCCCTATTTTTAATACTACTTGGTTTAAGCCAATTGCAAGCACAAGAGCTTACAATTCCGCAACAAACACAGTACTTAGCCGACAACCCTTTTTCTTTATCTCCTACTTTTGCTGGTATTGGTGATAATGCTAGAATTAGATTGAATGGTTTAACCCAGTGGGTTGGAATTAAAGATTCTCCTATTAATCAATCACTTGCAGCTGATTTTCGAATCGCTGATCGTTCTGGTGTAGGTCTTTTTGCATATAATGATAAAAATGGAAATACGAGGCAATATGGTGCTAAATTCTCTTTTGCACAGCACTTAATTTTAGATTATGATTCTGAGCAATACTTGTCTTTAGGGGTGTCTTTTAATTTAAATCACTTTAGAATTGATATTGAAAACTTTAGCAATCAATTAGACCCAGCCATTAATGGTGATAGAGCCACACAGAATTATAACTTTGATATTGGTTTCTTGTACCGTTACAAAGATTTCTTTATTAGCTACAATGCGTCTAATATTTTGGACAAAAACATACGAGATATTAATTTCTTAGAACCTGATTTATTATTAAATCATCAAGTATACTTTGGTGGTAAATTGAGAAGAAGTGGATCTACTTTTGAAATTGAACCTTCCGCTTTAGTTCAATATTATCAAAGTGATGGTCGTTCTACTACTGACTTAAACATTAAATTCAAAAAGCATTTTTATGAAGATTATTTTTGGATTGGTGCTACTGCTAGATTCTTAAATGAACAATCTTTAACTCCTGTAACAGTCGGACCAGTAATTGGTGGAAGAAAAAGTAACTTTTATTTTGGTTATTCTTACCAAATTAATACAAATGAATTGCTATCCTATAATTCAGGTACGCACATGATCACAATTGGTTTCGACTTTTTACAAAGTCTAAGTAATTGTCCTTGTACGCAAAATAGAATTGTATATTAAAAATAAACTCTTACTTTTGAAGTTTACTATAGTCTTTTTTTAGATTATAGTAAACTTTAATTATTTAAATAAAACATCTATTTACTTCATGAAAACACTACACGATTTTAACTTTAATAATCAAAAAGCTATTATAAGAGTTGATTTTAATGTTCCTTTAGACGAACATTTTAAAGTAACTGATACCACTCGTATTGAAGCGGCTAAACCAACAATCGATAAAATCATTGCAGATGGTGGAAGTGTTATTCTAATGAGTCACCTTGGAAGACCAAAAGGCTTTGAAGAACAATACTCTTTAAAACATATTGTAGAAGCAGTCGAAAAAGTACTTCAAAAGAAAATAAAATTTGTTTCTGATTGTATCGGTTCAGCTGTTGAACAAGAAGTTGCAAATTTAGCTTCAGGCGAAATTTTACTGTTGGAAAATTTACGTTTTTATAGTGAAGAAGAAAAAGGAGATGTTGCATTTGCTGAAAAATTAGCTAACTTTGGAGATATTTATGTAAATGATGCTTTTGGAACAGCTCACAGAGCTCATGCATCAACTACTATTATTGCTCAATTTTTTCCTAATAAAAAATGTTTTGGTTTCTTATTAGCAAAAGAAATTGAAAGCATTAATAAAGTGCTTACTAATTCTGAGAAGCCTGTTACAGCAATTCTTGGTGGAAGTAAAGTTTCTTCAAAAATTACTGTTATTGAGAATATCTTGGATAAAGTGAATCATATGATAATTGGTGGAGGAATGACATTTACATTTGTAAAGGCTTTAGGAGGTCAAATAGGCAATTCTATTTGTGAAGATGATAAATTAGATTTAGCCATTGAAATATTAAAACAAGCGAAAGAAAAGGGTGTTCAAATACATTTACCTGTAGATGTTGTTGCAGCTGATGCATTTTCTAATGACGCCAATACTCAAGTTGTTGATGTAAAGCAAATTCCTGATGGATGGCAAGGTTTGGATGCAGGTCCAAAATCACTTGCTATATTTGATAGAATTTTAAACGATTCAAAAACAATTTTATGGAATGGACCTTTAGGTGTTTTTGAAATGGATACCTTTTCTAAAGGTACTATAGCTTTGGGTGAATCCATTGCAGAAGCTACTAAAAATGGAGCATTTTCATTAGTTGGTGGAGGTGACAGCGTGGCAGCGGTTAAACAGTTTGGTTTAGAACCCAAAATGAGTTATGTATCAACTGGCGGTGGTGCCATGTTGGAAATGTTAGAAGGTAGAGTATTACCAGGTATTGCAGCGATTTTAGAAGATTAAAAATAAAATAATAAGTAATTATTAGTTATAGTAAATAAGCCCCTAATTAAACTAAAACTAAAATGATGAATAAAAAATTATATACAAGTATTTTATCTTTATTAGCAAGTGTTTCATTTGCTCAAGATTTAAAAAAAGAAAATGTTGATGTTGCGGTCTTGAAAATGGCCTATCTAGATTCAATTAAAACCACTTTTACCAATCATAATACTAGCAATTGTATTGATGAACGATGGTTAGCTGAATTGTCTAATGAAGAAATTTTTGAAGACATGTATACTGATGTCACAGAAATAGATATCGATTCAACCGTTGCTTTCGATTTATCTACAGATGTCTTAAAAAAGCGTTTAAAAAGACTAGATGATAAATCCCCTTTTATCATTGAATATAATCCTGCATTGGAGAATGTGATTAAAACATTTTTGAAAAAAAGACAAGGTGCCTACGAACGTTTAATGGCTATTTCAGAATATTATTTTCCAATGTTTGAAGAGCATTTAGCCAAATATGATGTGCCTCTTGAAATCAAATATTTGGCAATAGTGGAATCTGCATTAAACCCTAAAGCAAAATCTCGTGTAGGTGCAACCGGTTTATGGCAATTTATGTATCCAACTGGTAAACAATTCGACCTTGAAGTTAATTCATTTGTAGATGAACGTTATGACCCTCTTAAAGCAACTGAAGCAGCCTGTCAATATTTATCTAGTTTATATCGCATTTTTGGTGATTGGAGTATGGTTTTAGCTTCTTATAATGCGGGCCCTGGTAATGTTTCTAAAGCGATACGTCGTTCAGGAGGTAGTCAAAACTATTGGAACATACGAAAGAATTTACCAAGAGAAACTGCTAATTATGTTCCTGCTTTTTTAGCTACAATGTATATTTATGAATATCATAAAGAACATAAATTCAAACCTCAAAAAGCTCCATTAACATATTTTGAAACAGACACCATTATGGTGAAACGTAGAATTTCATTTGAACAAATTTCTGAAATTTTAGATGTACCTATTGAACAAATTGCTTTCTTAAATCCGATTTATAAATTGGATATTATACCTTATCAAGATGATAAAGCCCATTATCTTCGTTTACCAAAAAACAAATTAGGTTTATTTGTTTCAAATGAAGAAAAAGTATATGCCTATGTGGATTATTTAGATTCTTTTAAAGAGAAAACAATTTTGCCTAATATGTCTGAGGGAGCTTTAGTCAGTACTACTAAATACCATAAAATTAGAAGTGGAGAAAGCTTAGGTTCAATTGCTAATAAATACAACGTAACCATTACACAATTAAAAAATTGGAATAATTTAAGAGGAAATTCGATACAAGCTGGAAAAAATTTAAAAATATTTTCTACTGAAAGAGTGTCTACAAATAGTTATTCAAACACTAGTAATAACGCTAGTAATCAGGTATATAAGGTTAAAAAAGGAGACTCGTTGTACTCTATCGCAAAAAAATTTCCGGGAATTTCTGCTGAAGATATAAAAAAATGGAACGGTATTAGTGGTAATAATATTAGACCAGGTATGAAACTCAATATTAACGGATAAATAACCGCTTGTATGAAAAAATTAGGGATTGCTTTTTTAAGTTTAATTTTATTATCGTCTTGTAAAGATAACGAGGCTGAAAAAAATGCTGTTTTAACAGAATCAAATGGTAAAATAAATAATGTTTCCATTATCATTGATGAAAATCTTTGGAATGGAGAAATTGGTGATAGTATCCGAAAGAAATTTGCTGCTCCAGTTGATGGTTTACAAAACGAAGAGCCATTATTTACCTTAAATCAGTATCCCACTAAAATATTTGAAGGGTTTGTTAGAAATTCAAGAAATATTATAGTGGTTGAAAAAAGCAATCAAAGTGGTTTTAGTGCGAAGAAAGATGAATTTGCTAAACCCCAACAAGTTTTTTATATCGTTGGAAAAAATAAAGATGAAATCTTAGCTACTTTAGAAAAGAAAGCGAATGAAATAATTCAAAAAATTAAAGAAGGTGAAATTGTTGAAAATCAAATCCGATTAAATAAAGCGGCTATTACAGATCAAAAAGTTAGAGATCGTTTTGGTGTGGCTTTGACCATTGGACATGGTTATAAATATGATATGGTTAAAGATAATTTTTTATGGATTAGAAAAGAATTTAGTACAGGCTATAATAGTATTTTAGTTTATGAAATGCCAATCAATATTATTGAAAACGATTCTAATGTAGTTAATAATATTGTAAAAATGCGTGACTCCATAGGAAAGCAATTTATACACGGTACTCTTGACAACACTTGGATGGTAACGGAAGAAGCCTATGCACCTAACTTCTTCAATATTACACTTACTGGAAGAGACACGTATGAAACCAAAGGGAATTGGTATCTTAAAAATGATTTCATGGGTGGACCATTTATCAATTATGCTATTAAAGACCCTAAAAACAACCGTTTCTTAGTTTTAGAAGGCTTTACTTATAATCCATCTAAATCCAAGCGTGATTTGGTTTTCGAATTAGAAGCTATTATAAAATCAGTTAAATTTTTAAAATAAATAACTTAATTTTGTCAGCATAATATAAATCTCATTCAACCTAGGTTAATGAGATTTTTCTTTTAAAAAACATGAACTCAACCATTCAATTTAAAATTAAGCGTTTTAACGAACTTTCTCTACAAGAATTATATAATTTACTACAACTACGTTCAGAAGTCTTTGTAGTGGAGCAAAACTGCGTTTATCAAGACATAGATGGTAAAGATTCCAAAGCCATTCATGTAATTGGGTTTTACAATGATGAAATTGTGGCTTATACGCGTATTTTTGATAAAGGATATTATTTTGATGAAGCCTCTATTGGAAGAGTGGTGGTGAGTCCAAAATACAGAGATAAAAAATGGGGCTATCAATTAATGGAGGTTTCTATTTCAGCTGTAAAAGAGTATTTTAAGGAAACAAAAATCACAATTTCTGCACAGCAATACCTGACTAAATTTTACCAATCATTAGGCTTTATTCAAACGAGTGAAATGTATTTAGAAGATGATATTCCACACATTCAAATGAAACGAGGTTAATTCACTTTGGTTATCACAATTTCTACTCTTCTGTCAAATTGTGGCCCTTTTTTTAAAGGTTGACTATTGCCATAGCCTTTGTGTGTCATGCGTTCTTTTTTAATTTTTTTCTTAAAAAGGTATTCATAGACTACTATAGCTCTATTAATGGAAAGTTCTCTTTTTTTAGAATCGCGATCGATAGCTTCCTTTTGATAATAAGGAATGCAACATACATGACCTTGAATCTCAAATTCAATATTTTTAAATTTATGCAATTGTTTGGCCAACCGATCTAATTCTTTTTTGGCATCTGTGGATAGTTTACTGCTTCCTCTATCAAAAAGTAGTTTTTCTAAGTAGATGCGATCTCCTGCTACAGGTTGTTCAGGAATGCTGCTATAAACACCAGGAATTTTTAGACTTTCAACGGTTACAGGTTTATAATTAATCACAACATCTACTCTTCTGTTTTTGGATCGCACTTCGGGAATGTTCTCTAAAACATCATCATCAATTAGAATGCGACCTTTGCCTTCTATGGTTATGATTATTTTATTCTTAATGCCATTTTCTAATAATTTCGTCTTTACAGTTTGTGCTCTATGGTTAGAAAGTGTAAAATTATAAGCATCTTTTCCTCTGTCATCACAGTAGCCAAAGATTTCAATTGTTTTAATTGTTGTCGTGTCTAGTTTTCGAATAAAATCAAGTAAAGATTGAATTTGAATCTCTTTTAAGTCAAACCTGTCGAATTCAAAGTACAGAGAATGTACTTCCTCTTCTTGCGCGCTTAAATTGGATAGGGTTAGCAGCAAAAGAAGAAGTACCTTTTTTTTCATAGTTACTGTTTTAGAATGCCATGGTATTGATTGAGATCATTAAGGACAGCTTTCGCTTTAGCAATTTCAATATCTTTTTGAGTGTAATACTCATACAAACCCTCTTTGTATTGATAGCGTGTAATTAATTCTTCTTGTAGGAGTTTTTTAAAGTCTTCTTTATTTTTGGTTACTTCCACATCCTGACTTTTTTCTAAAGCTAATTGCATCGCTTTATATTCTGCAGTAATAGCACCATCTATGCTTTCTTTTTTGGCTTTATCTAATAATTCTTTCAAAGCTTTACCAGTTTCACTATCTAAACTGTATTTCTCTTGTTTAATAAACGTTTTAAATGTAGTAAAATCAGCCTCAGAAATAGTAGGAATACCAGTAAGGTTGGGGTTTTTATAATACAAAGTAGTTGCATAGTCAAAAACAGCATCATTTTTCACTAATGCATCAGTAACAGCGCTTTTTTTCGTTTCTTCCACGATGACATCAGGTAGCACACCACCACCATCATAAACAACTCTTCCACCTTTAGTTTTAAAAGCATTAAAGTTGCTTTTATCAATTTTTATGGCTTTACCATTCGCATCTTTATGTGCATAATCCAAAGCTTGAATACATCTTCCAGAAGGGGTGTAATATCTTGAAATGGTTACTTTTACTTGAGTTCCATATGATAAATTTAAAGGACGTTGCACCAAACCTTTTCCAAAACTTCTATTACCAACCACTACAGCACGGTCTAAATCTTGTAAAGCTCCCGAAACAATTTCAGAAGCAGAAGCACTACTTCCATCAATTAAAACAGCTAATGGTATTTCAAGATCTATAGGAGCATTATTGGTTTTATACGTATTGTTGTGCTTCTCATTTTTAGATTTTGTGGTAACTATGGTTTCCCCTTTTGGTACAAATAGATTACAAATATTGACAGCTTCATGTAGTAAACCGCCTGGATTTCCTCTTAAGTCTAAGATGATTTTAGTAGCTCCTTTTGCCTTTAGATCAAGCAGTGCAGCTTTAGTTTCACTACTGGCTTTTTCAGTAAATTTGGAAAGTACAATATAACCTGTTTTATCGTCTAATAAAGAATAAAAAGGAACTGCTTTTACCTCAACTTCATCTAAAACAATTACTGTATTTTGTTTTTTTCCTTGTCTTTCAAAAGTAATGGCTACTTTGGTGTTTTTGGTACCTCTTAATAATTGAGAAGCGTCTTCTTTGTATTCTTTTAAATTGATATCGCCTATTTGCGTAATTTCATCACCTGGTTTTAAACCTGCTTTATCAGCTGGAAAACCTTTATAGATTTCTTTCAAAAAAACGCGACCGTCTTTTCGTTGCACCATGGCACCAATACCCGTATATTCACCAGTATTGTTGATTTTGAATTTTAAAACATCTTGCTCGTTAAAAAAAACCGTATAAGGATCCAAATCGGCCAACATGTTTTTTATAGCTATATCCATCAATTCGCCAGGATTGGTTTCATCTACATAATTTTGATTTACTGTTTTGAATGCTTCTGTAAATATTTCAATTTGTTTGGCAATTTCAAAAAAATCATTTTTAAAACTTGCGGCAGTTACTAATAAACCAATACTTAAAACAGTTAGAATATATTTTTTTGCTAAAAATCGTTTCATTATAATTTCTTTTTATTTCTAATTTTTCTTCGTACGAAAATGAAAACTACTACGAAAATAAGGATAAATGGCCAAATTTGTAGCAATCCAAGAAAGAAACTTGACAAACCATTAAAACCAGATGTAATAGCATTCCACATTTTACTTCCATAGGAAACTCTAGTTCCTGTTCCTTCTGCTTTTTCAGTATACATTTCAATTGAAATAGTACTCATAGCAACACGATTTTCCAAATAGTGTAGTCTTCCTTCTGCAACTTCTATTTCTTCCCTTATTTTGGATAATTCTTTTTCAATTTCTAAAATTTCACTCACTTTTGTCGCTTTTTTCACAATCTCTAAATAGCGACTTTCTAAGTTACGTTTCGCTTTCAAACGAGCGGTAACATCTACAAATTCTTCAGTAACATCTTGTGCTGCAATTTCCTTAACATCGAAATGCGTTACTCCTTTACTAATTTCCGTAATAAAAGCATCAAAATGCGTATTTGGAATGCGAATTGTTACATTGCGATAGTAAGAACCATAATCTGTTCCGGAATTATCGTTTTGTATATAGGCTTTGTAAATTTTTGCTACTTTGGAAAGGGTTTCAAAGCTTGTTTTTAAATCTTGAGTTGGATAGCGTAAACGAGCCGTTTTAATGATTTTTAAATCATGTGTCATTAACTTGTTAATACTTTCTTCTCTTACTGGTTCAGATAAATTGGAAATGTTAGAAAAGGATGAGGTGTTTTCAGCTACATCCACTTCTGTAAAATTTTCTTTACAAGAAATAAAAAGCAAACACATAAAAAAACGCAAACAAAAAGTTTTCATAAGCAAAAAGAATTAGTTTGAATAACAATTAAAGATAAGATTAAATATGCTACAAAAACTTAGCCAAAAGACTTATTTTTTTATCTCAGCAATAAACTTTTCAAACAAAAGTATCGTTTTTTGATGAATTTCAGAATAAGGTAAACGGTCTTTGGTTTGATAAAAAAACATAATCGCGTAGTTTTTTTCTATGTTTTCCAATAAAAGCGACTTATTCAATCGATAACATTCTCTTAGAACTCTTTTGTAATAGTTGCGATCAACTGCTTTTTTAAAGTATTTTTTTGACACTGAAACCCCGAATTTTAAAAATTCAGTATCGGATGGATTTTCTACATAAACCAAACGCAAGGGATATTTCGATACCGATTTTCCCTCTGAAAAGAGTAAATCGATAGTGGTTTTGCTTTTAAGCTTTTCGTTTTTTGGGTAACTAAAATCCATATTTTTTAAAAAGGGTGTAAAGATAAGTAAGAAAAACAAAAGTGCATACATTATGCACTTTTGTTTTGGTTTTGTAATTAAATGTAATTCTAGTGATATAGAATATATTCGAAAAATTGATTATTTGTATTTAACTAGTTTTTTTGCAATTTCATTTAATGTTTTTCGGTTTTGATCTATAAAATACAAACCTGCTTGTATGAGTTCGTAAATGTTTTTTTTCGAGGTGTCATCCATTTCTGGTGAAGCATTTCGTAATTGAGGCATTAATCGATAATAATTCCTTTTGTTTCTTGGACCAAGTGATTCATACATTTTAGACAAATGATAATTTACAGTCTCCGCATTGGCAGATAATAAAATATCAATTAAAGGGGATATCCATTTGATTTTACCTGCATTTTCAAATTTTTCAAAGGTGTAGGGCTTTAAAACTTCTCCAGTTCCGATAGATACAATTATCATGTCATTAATGTCTGGATAATCAATTTTTTGAGTGTCATGCAATACCTTAGAAAAAGGAATTTTTCTGGCTTCAGCATAGGCACACATCGCTGGATTATTCGCATACACACCACCATCAATTAAGGTAAATTCTTGATCGTAAAGCGATTTAATTTTGGCAGGCTCAAAATAAGTTGGTGCTGCACTAGTTGCTCTACAAACATCTCTTACATAAAAATTTTCTAAGGGCGTATAGGCTTCATGACTGCAAAAAAACTTTGATTTTCTTTGATTGATATCATAGGTTGTAATCAAGCAAGGTTTTATCAATTCGTTTAATTTTAAATCTCCAAATACCTCTTTTAATTGACGTTCTAAATTGCGTTGTGAAATCTTTTCATTAAATAAACCAAACGGATTAATAATTTCTTCCCAAAACGAAACATTAAAAATTGAATCTCCTTTTTTTGCATACAAATCTAAGGCTGCTTCTACTGAAAACTTTGCGCTTTTGGTGTTGTCTGGAAATAATAGGATTGCTGTTAATAACCCTCCTGTGCTGCTTCCAGCAACTAAATCAAAATAATCACCAATTTTTGCATTTGGATTGTCAATTCTTTGTAATTGTTCTTGTATGTATTTTAAAACCACAGCTGTAATAATCCCTCTAATTCCACCACCATCTAAACTTAATACTCTGATTTTTTTTGCCATTTTTTTTATTTTATAACTGCTGCTAATACAATATCAAATATTGTTTTTAGGATACTGTTTTTTATATTGTTTAATCTAATTTTCGAAACACCTACAGTTTGTAAAGCTTTTAAGGAAACTAAGTCTTTCTGACTTTTTAACAGCCATTCAAATTCCTCTTTTGTGATGGAATCCTCTGCTAAAAGCTGAACCCAACGTTTTAATTTTTCTTCTGACTCTTTTAGAAATACGGTAATGTCCTTTTGTATTTCTGGTTTAAATTCTTTGTACTTGTTTCCCAATAAGGTTAAAAGTGCTTCCTTTAATTCCTTAATTAATTTTTCAATGTCCATGATGTTTAGGTGTATGTTTGTTATGCTGAAATTAATGCTAATAAATTATCTTTTGAAGTTTTGTCTTTTTTTACTTCATATTCAATTAATAAGTTGAATGCTTCTTCAATTTGCTTTTTAGCTTCTGTAACAAATGCAGGAGATAGAATTTGTTTTTCCTTCCATCGTTTGAAAAAACCAGCAACTAAATTTTTCTCTGAATCGGTCATGATTGACCACATTGAAAAAGTAATTTCGTTATTGGGTTTGTTCTTTTCATATTCTTTTAATTTTTCCATATCTAAAAGAACTTTCTCAACCATTTGTTGATGTTTTTCAAAAGAAGTAGTTGCGTTATCAATAGCCAGTAGCGTTTCTACTTTTAATTCTGTTGTTTTTTGATAGGAATACTGATCGTAAACAGCTGTTTTAATAGCTTGACACCCTTGTAATAGTAACAACGTGAATAGTGCAATTTTAATTTGAAATGTTTTCATGTCTGTGTTTTTTTGTTTGTGATTTATAGTAAGAAATATTTCTTGTATTTGCTTGCTTATAAAATTACATAATCCTTTTTATCTTTTTTTTAAAAAAAGTTAAATGATTAAAATATCCGATTATATAACCTTCTTGATTTTTTTGTTAAGCAGAAATTAATTTATCCAGTATTGCAGCGTTTAAATTAACAATACAAATATAATAGAAAATAATCTAATAAACAAATAAAAAACAAAGAAAATAATCTTAATTTATTAATTTGTTTTAGTTTATACGAGCCTACTATGTTTATCATAGTATCAAATGTTTTAATTGAAAAAAATCATGCACACCTTGCTTTCATAACGGATTAAAAATTTCAAAACAAAGGAATTCTGAGCATAAAAACACTTAATTTTAAATTTAAAGACAATTCTTTTTTAAGAATTTGATTCTTCTTTCTATAACAAAAAGAAATAACAATTTTAATAATTATCGCTCAAAAACGTTCTGTAGTCTTAGAATTCAATTTAAAATGTAAAGCATTCAATAATAAATGTGTTGTAATAATTGAATGTAAAATAAAGGTACTATCAATAATGTAGTCGACTCAAAAAAATGTTTGATAATTATGTGGTCTTGAAAATGAATCTAGATAAAATAGGTTTTAATATATTTTTATCAATAGGTTTGGAAATAAAATCATCGCAGCCGGCTTCAATTGCTTTTTTAATATCTTCTTCAGTTGAGTAAGCAGTTTGAGCAATAACAGGTAATTTAGGGCGAATTTTTTTTATTTTTTGAGTAGCTTCATAACCATCCATAATAGGCATTTTAATATCCATCAACACCAATTCGATTTGTGAGTTTTCTTCGCAAATATCTACTGCTTTTCTTCCATTTTCGGCTCGATGTATCACAAAATTAAATTCAGGCATTTTGGTTAAAACCGTTTTTAAAAATAAAAAATTCACATCGCCATCTTCAGCAATTAAGATGATATGTTTTTCTGGTTTTTCTTTGGGTGGAGTTTGTATTTCAGCAGTTTTAGAATGAGATTTATGTACAGGAATGAAGGGTAATAGTACTGTAAAAGTCGTACCTTGACCTTCAAGAGACTCAAAAGTAATTTTGCCACCTATTAAATCAGCATTTTTTTTAGCAATTGAAAGTCCTAAGCCTAGTCCACCATAATTTTTTGCTATTTCTTTTTCAGATTGTGTAAAAATATTGAAAATAGTTTCTTGATCTCTCTTTTTAATACCAATGCCACTGTCTTTAATGGTAATAATGATAGAATCAGCTTCTACAGTATATTCAATTATAATGGAACCAACTTTGGTAAATTTTATAGCATTATCAATAAGGTTTAAAAGAATCTTAAAAAGTTTGGGTTTATCAATTAATACGTGTTCGGCTTCTTTATCCAATTGGCTTTCCACAACAAAATGAATGTTTTTTTCTTTCGCTTTATGTTGGTATTTTTTGTAAATAGTTTCAAATAAAGCATCTAAATCAATTTCTTCAGGTTTGATGGTGATTTTTTCAGTTTGTAGTTTAGCAATTTCTAAAATATTATCTATACTTACGATAAGTTCCTTGCTATTATTCGCAATAATTTTAGCAAATTCTCGTTGTTCTTCTAGCGTTAAATTTTCTTTTTGCAATAATTCGGAAAAACCAATAATACCGTTCATAGGTGTTCTAATTTCATGAGAGATATTTTGAATAAAATTGGTTTTCAAGCGATCACTTTCTTCTGCTTTTTCTTTCGCAATTCGCAATTGCCGCGTACGTTGTTTAATTTTAAATTTTAAGTAGCGATTTATTAAGATGATAACCAATAGTAAAAACACAATAGAAATGGTTACCCATATCCAGAAATTAGGTTTTTCATAAAAAGGTGTTACGACATTAAAAAGCCAATTGTCTATAATTAATTTTTTTTCTTCATTTGAAATACTATTCAGACTTTTTTTGATGATATTTTGTAAATCAGTATCATTTTTAGCTACTGCAAAACCTGGGCTATAAGAAAATGGTAGTTCAGAAGAGATACCAACATCTTTCAGATTGTTTTTAGTAATCAAATATTTTATGACAGCCTTCGGTCCTACATAAGCATCATATTCTCCAGAATTAACTTTTTGTAAGCATTCCAATTCATCTTTACCAAAACCAATTGTAATATGGGGATATTTTTTTTGAATAATCTCTACTATAGAATATTGATAAGGTAAAATAAGCTTTTGATCTTTACCAAATTGTTTTAAGTTAGTAATAGGTGTAGCGTCTTTTCGCTGAACTATGGCATGTTTGGATTCAAACAAAGGAGGATAAAAGACCAAAAAACTTTCTTTATCTTTTGTTTGTTGAATTTCAAGAATCATGTCCACTTTATGGGTTTTCGCATCAGTCAATACTTTTTCCCAATCTGTATAATACACTCTTTGAAACTTATATTCTATTTTTTGTTCAATTAATTCTAAAAAATCAACATAAATTCCATCCATTTCACCTTGATCATTAGTAAATTGATAGGGTGGATAATAAGGAAAAACAGCTACTTTAATACTGTCGTGATTTGCTAAATATTTTTTTTCTTTTGAAGACAGAAAAGAAGTGTCTGAACAAGAAGTTGCCCATAATAGTAACAAAATTGTTATGAATAAAGAAATGATTTTGAGTAACTTCATATGGGCTTAATTCATACTATAAATATAGGAAGAATTTTAATACAAATTCAATCTTGAACAGCTTATTCCATTAATAAATAGTTATAAAATTGAATTTTGTTAAAAATAACAAAGTAAATTAACACTAACTACAGAAATAATATAATTGGATTAGGTGTTCCTGCAGGTAATTTAGTCATAGAAAAAGTATAATAGGTTAAGATTAAAAACAGTAAAAATATTTTGTACCTTTAGTAGAATTATTTAATAATGATGTAATGCAAAAAATTAAAAAAGAAGATTTAAATCAAGCGATTTTTGATTTGTATGATGCGTATGCACATAATAAATTGGAACGAAGACAGTTTATCGAAAAGTTATCTGTTTTTGCCGTTGGAGGTTTAACCTTACCTACACTTTTAAGTTTTATGATGCCGAATTATAAAGATAATTTACTCATAAACCCTAATGATCCAAAGTTAGATTCTCAATACATAACGTATGCTTCACCTAAAGGTGGTGGAAAGATTAAAGGGTTGCTTTCAAAACCGATAAAAAGCAAAGGTAAGTTACCAGGAATAATAGTAGTTCATGAAAATAGAGGTTTAAATCCTTATATTGAAGATGTTGGACGAAGAGTTGCTTTAGAAGGATTTATTTCTTTGGCTCCAGACGCCTTATCTCCCTTAGGCGGTTACCCTGGAAATGATGATGAAGGAAGAGAGCTGCAAAAGAAGAGGACAAGACAAGAAATGTTAGAAGACTTTATTGCGGCTCATGACTACCTAAAAAACCATGAAGGATGTACGGGCAAAATAGGTGTTGTAGGGTTTTGTTTTGGAGGGTGGGTTTCCAATGCAATGGCAGTAAGAATTCCAGAGTTATTGGCAGCTGTTCCTTTTTATGGAGGACAACCTCAGGAAAGTGAAGTTCCTCAAATTAATGCCAGTTTACTAATCCATTATGCGGGTTTGGATGAAAGAGTGAATGCAGGATGGCCTGCTTATGAAAAGGCACTACTTGAAAATAAAAAAACATTTGAAGCCCATTTTTATTCTGATGTAAATCATGGTTTTCATAACAATACCACACCAAGATATGATGAAAAAGCTGCTACATTGGCTTGGGAAAGAACACTCTCTTTTTTTAAAGAAAAACTAAGCTAATATTATCTGTTTTCTTGCTTTAAAAGATTGGTATTTTTCTTGATTATTTTAATTATAATAATAGCAACTGTTAATACAATTAGACTGTAGGTCAAAAAGTAATTCGGGTGAGGAGCATTTTTAGTTACAACACCTAGGTAATCAAACACAAAAAAGATAAGAAATAATAAAAAAAGACCCGTTATTTCTTTTCTCACCACTTTTTTCCAACTAAATGACAAGTGTGGTTTTTGATAGTTTTTAAAATCAGGAACAAAAGCTGGAACTTTTTCCGACCATGCTAAGTACGTTTCTCCAAATTTACTGCGTAAGAATTTTTCTTCTGAGAACATAATTCTTTCGTAATAAACCCAATATATGAAGGTAAAAGCGACTACAAACCAAAAATTACCTGGGAGCATGGCAAGACCCAACCACATAAAATAATTTCCTAAATATAAAGGGTGTCGCACCAAAGAATACATTCCTGTCGTATTCAAGCTATCGGCTACTTGTTTTTCAACCGTTCTTCCAGAAGTGTTTTTTGGAACAAAACCAATTACACAAATTCGAATGAATAACCCTAGCAAACTCACTACTAAGCAAAACATCTCATAATACATTTCATAAGGTGTATTTTTTAATGGAAAAACCTCTGGATGCAATTCTGTTTGTAGAAAAAGCAAGGCTCCTATTACTAAAATAATAACCGGTAACACGCCTCTATATCTAAATAACCAGATGCCTTGTTTTGCAAATTCTTCTTGTAATGCCATGATGTTTTTTATAGGTGTCCAAAGATAAAAATATATTTGATATTAATAATAATAGAAAAAAGCAGTATTTTTCCTAAAAATAAACAAACATGTCACAACAAATACCACAAGCGAAAACAATTGATGAGGTTATTCTGCATTTAAATATAATTATAGATGCTGCTTTGAACGAGAAAAGTACAATGGGCTACTTTGCTGTTTTGTATTGTAAAGTAACGGAAAAAGTAAAAGAAGGGATTGCCAATGGGATGTTTCAAAATGGTCCCAGAATGGAACAACTCGATGTTATCTTTGCAAACCGTTACATTGCAGCTTATTATGAGTATAAATGGGGATTGAAACCTTCAACTTCTTGGCAAGTAGCATTTGAATATGCCACTGATTTTTGGATAGTGTTGCTACAACATTTATTATTAGGCATGAATGCACATATTAACTTAGATTTAAGTATTGCGGCAGCACAAGTAGCACCAGGTGACGAAATACAGGATTTAGAAGCCGATTTTAATATGATAAATCACATTTTATCATCTTTGGTAGGAAATGTAGAAACCGCACTTTCTGATGTGTGGCCTTTTCTAAAATGGATTTTAAAAAAGACACGAAATGTAGACACATTTTTAATTGATTTTAGTATGCAGGAAGCGAGAAATGGAGCTTGGAAATTTGCAGTTCAACTCGCACCATTAGACAACTCTCAATTACATGAACAAATTTTAATTAGGGATCAAAAAATTACTAAAATAGCAGATTTAATTACCAATGCTGGTTTTATTCCTTCCTTAGTCTTTAAAGTGTTACGTTTGTTTGAAGTAGGATCCATCAAAAGTAAAATTGATAAATTAAGAAGTGTGATATAAAATTAAAAACCCCAGTAACTAATTACTGGGGTTTTTAATTTTTATTCAAAATATATTACTTTATAATAAGATTTATTATCTGATTCTATTAACCAAGTGCCTGCTTTATTAATAAGTGTATTAAAATAAATTTTGCTTTTATGTACAGTAGAATCTATGTAATCCTTAAACTTTTTGTTTTTATAATATAACATTAATCCTTCATAGTCTATAATTTTGTTTTTCAAATTATCTTTATCGGTGATAGATGCAATAATAAAATCTGTAAAATCGTTTGAATTGTTTGTTTTAAAAGAATAAAAATCAGAATTAATAAAATCTCCAGTTTCTTCATTTATATCAGACAGCATCAATACTTCATCTGGCTGTGTTGAAGCAAATAAAAATTGTAATTTACCATCAGTGTTGAATAATCTTACATAAGTATTGTTTAAATAAGCAACACCTATTTTTTCTAATTTATCTCCTGTTTCAAATTTTTTTTCCCAAATCAAACTTCCTTCTTTATTATATTTATAAATATAATATCCCACGATTCTATTATATAATAAATTTTTCTTTTCTTTTTTTCCTAGCATACCATAAACGTATACATTTCCAGAATTATCAAAAAATAGATTATTAATTGATCCATCATCTCCAAAATCGGAATAGGTACTAGAACCTAAACTAACTGTAGAGGTAAAACCAGCATTGTTTGTAAACCTATTGGTAAAACCACCCACTGATTTTAAAACCATGTAACCCCCACCGGTAACAGATAATATAAAACTATAATCTTTTAAGGTTAAATTATATTGAATATCAGCTATTCTTTCACCTAAAGGAGTATATTCAGTTCTATAAATTATAGATTCTTTACAATCTTTTGTTAAAGACTTATAAATTGCTTCTAGATTGCCTTTTTCATTTATAAAAACCTTACTACCAGGAACCCTTTGGGATTCATAAAAATTTTCCCCCACAATACGTTCAGTTCCTTCAAATTTTAAATCAGCTTTAGAAGGTGTATTACCTTTATAAGGTATAACAACATTATATTTGTCTTTTTCTTTTCTTCTCATTATTGCTTGGTCATCAAACACATAAAAAGGTTGGTGTTTTTTTGGGTCTAATATTTTATCACCAAATTTCCCTAAAATATGTATGTTGTCCCCTGAGAGTTTCATTTTAGAAAAGTCTTCTGCAATTATCACATTTCCACTATAATTAAAATAAACATCCATAAGAGATTTATTGTCAAAACAAATGCTATCTTTTCCTTCAGAATTATAGGTAGTTACTTTATTAACTTCTCTATTGGTTGAAAAACCAAATACTTTTCCTTTTTTAATAGCTAACTTATTTTGTAAAGGAAGAAGCTCATAATTTAACGGAACATTATCTTTTTCAAATTTTTCTTCAACAATGACATTTTGAGATCTTGCAAAAAGGGAAAGGCCTAAAAATAGGATGGTTAAAACTCTCATAGTTTTTTATTATTAATTATAAATATTTAAAACCATAAATAGCAAATATTTTTGATTTATGGTTTTCATTCTTGTAGCAAAGATAAACGTAAAATAAAAACCCCAGCAACTAATTACTGGGGTTTTCTCATTGTAATTTATGTGTTGAATTATAAATCGAATTTAATTCCTTGAGCTAATGGTAATTGATCGGAATAATTTACAGTGTTGGTTTGTCTTCTCATGTATACTTTCCAAGCATCTGAACCTGACTCTCTTCCGCCACCAGTTTCTTTTTCTCCTCCAAAAGCACCACCAATCTCAGCTCCTGAAGTACCTATGTTCACATTTGCAATTCCACAGTCTGAACCTGCAAATGACAAGAATTTTTCAGCTTCTTTCATGCTATTGGTCATGATAGAAGAAGACAAACCTTGTGCTACACCATTCTGTAAATCAATGGCATTTTCTACTTCGCCACTGTATTTCATTAAGTATAAAACCGGTGCAAAGGTTTCGTGTTGTACAATTTCAAAATGATTTTCAGCTTCAATAATTGCTGGTTTTACATAACAACCACTTTCATAACCGTCACCAGAAAGTACACCACCTTCAACTAATACTTTTCCACCTTCAGATTTCGCTTTTTCAATCGCTGCTAAATAGGTATTTACGGCATCTTTATCAATTAATGGACCCACATGATTTTTTTCATCTAATGGGTTACCAATTTTAATTTGTTTGTAAGCTCCTACAATGGCATCACGAACTGTATCGTAAACCGATTCATGAATAATTAAACGTCTGGTTGAGGTACAACGTTGTCCACAAGTACCAACAGCTCCAAAAACAGCTCCAGGCACCACTACTTTTAAATCGGCAGTTGGAGTAATAATTATAGCATTGTTTCCACCTAATTCTAATAAGGATTTACCAAAACGTTCCGCTACTTTTGCTCCTACAATTCTTCCCATTCTAGTTGAACCCGTTGCAGAAACTAAAGGAATACGAGTGTCTGCTGTCATCATTTCACCTACGGTATAATCTCCGTTGATAATACATGAAATACCTTCAGGTAAATTATTTTCTTTTAAGATGCCTGCGATAATATTTTGACAAGCAATAGAACATAAAGGTGCTTTTTCTGAAGCTTTCCAAACACATACATCTCCACAAATCCATGCTAAAGCTGTGTTCCAAGACCAAACGGCTACTGGAAAGTTGAATGCTGAAATAATACCTACAATTCCAATAGGGTGCCATTGTTCACGCATGACGTGACCAGGTCTTTCCGATGGAATTACTTGTCCGTTTAACTGACGTGATAAACCTACTGCAAAGTCACAGATATCGATCATTTCTTGAACTTCTCCATAACCTTCTTGTAACGATTTACCCATTTCATAAGAAACCAATTTTCCAAGTGGCTCTTTTAATTCTCTTAATTTATTTCCAAATTGACGAACAATTTCTCCTCGTTGAGGAGCTGGCATGGCTCTGAAAGTTTTGAATGCTTCCGTTGCTTTTTGCATGACACGTTCGTAATCTTCTTTTGTTGTAGTTTGTACTTTTGCAATTAATTGTCCGTCTACTGGTGAGTAACTTTCAATGATAGTTCCATTTGAAAACCATTCGCTTCCTGTAGAGGTTCCTAAATTAGTCGCTTTAACGCCTAATATTTCCAATGCTTCTTGCATTCCAAACTGTTGTGCTATTGTTGACATTGTAACTTTTTTACGTGTTTTTGTTAAATTTCTACAAATGTATGAAATTGATTTGAATTTTTAGCCCTGATAGAATGGATAGCTTTTCAAAGGCTATTTTTTAGGTTTTTTTACCATAAAAAAGCGACAATAGAAGCTCTTTTTAGGGTTTAAAAAACCAAAAGCTAGCAGAGAAAACTAAACAGGATAGCAGGAATTAGCTTTTACTCTTCCGTTACAAAACGAGGATCGGTTTCCATAACGGTACCGCATTTTGAACAGGTGCGTAATGCTTCAGAATTATAAAAATGATTGAAGTGTTTTAAAAAATCAACTTCAATATTATTTAATTCAAAATACACTTCGTGCAATTTATGATTACAGTTGTCACAATACCAAAGTAACCCATCTTTTACAGGTAAGTGGTTGCGTTTTCTTTCGATTACTAAACCGATAGAATTTGCTGTACGATTAGGAGAGTGTGGCACTTTAGCAGGATGTAAATACATATCACCCGCTTTTAAAGTCATGGCTTTTTTTTGACCGTCCTCTTGTACATAAACTGTTATTTCTCCTTCTAATTGATAGAACAATTCTTCCGTTTCATTATAATGATAGTCTTTTCTTGCATTAGGTCCCGCTACAATCATAACAATATAATCGCCAGAATCGACATATAAATTTTTGTTCCCTACTGGAGGTTTTAGTAGGGCTCTATTTTCTTCAATCCATTGATTTAAATTGAATGGTTTTTGTATGCTCATTTGGAATGTTTTAGTTACGTAAAGTTACAAAAAAAGAAAAGGTTAGTCTTTTTTGGACTAACCTTTTCTCAAATATTTTAAAATCTTTAGTTGACTTGTTTAATTAAATAAATATAAACGGGTAAGTGATCACTAAATCCTGGTACACCATTAGAGTTTCTTTTAGGATAGCCTTTCCACCTTCCTTCATTTTGAATAAGGTATGGTTTTTTAAACACATTGGCTTTCCAATAGGTCCAAGTAGAATAATCCCCTTTTACTAAAGGTTCAGAAAGCATAATTTGGTCAAAAATATTCCAAGAATCACGGTAGCCTAAAGTTCCAATACCTTGTTTGTGCATTTTTTCCATGGGATTATAGATTCCAAGAGGTTTTAATTCTTCTTTAGTTCCTACAGCACCAACACCTTTTTTAACACTTTTATTGGTTGGGTCATCGTTTAAGTCACCCATGGTAATTACTTTTGCTTTAGGATTGATTTTATATAGAGAATCAATAATTTTTCTATTTAGAGCACCAGCTGCTTCTCTATTCGGACTACTTTTTTTCTCTCCTCCAGAACGAGATGGCCAGTGATTTACGATAAAACTAATTTCTTCACCTTCTAAATACCCTGTAACTAATAATTGGTCACGCGTATAAATTCTTTGAGTGGATTCATCTACTTGTACCGCATCATCTGTCTCTTCTTCTTTTTCTTTATCTTTTTCTTCTTTTTTACCAGTACTTTTGCCATCTTTATAAATGTACAAAGGTATATTAGTATAACTTACTGGTGTAAAATATTTGTCTTGGTATAAAAGTGCTACATCAATACCTCTTCTATCTGGAGAGTCAAAATGAATAATCTTATATCCTTTATTAACTAATGTAGGATGTTTTACTAAATCTTCCAAAACGCGTCGGTTTTCAATTTCACATGCACCGATAACTACTGGAGAGTTAGATGGATTTTCATCAGTTCCTAGCTCAATGATTACACGGCTTAGGTTGTCTAATTTTTTTCTATAGTTTTTGTAAGTCCAACCTTTGTTTGGTAAATATTCTTCATCTATAGTATTTGGATCATTGATAGTATCGAAAAGATTTTCAAAATTATAGAATGCTACGGTATGAATTTTAAATTTCTTATCTTGTGAAAAAGCCTTGCTTATTGTGAATAATACAAAAAAAGCGATTAAAAATTGTTTAATTTTCATGAAATGTATGTTATATAATTATCAATTTTAGTACAAAATCGGTGCCAAAGGTAAATAATATTATTAAAAGTTATACATTTGCAGGCTGTTAAGTTTAAACCGCTTAAAGTTTAAATTATTATTAATTTTTATTCTTTCTATGAAAAAACTTGTATTAAGTACATTATTGGTACTACAAGCCGTTTTTGTTTTTGCACAACAAACCAGTACCTTAAAAGGTAAGGTTGTAGATTCGAAATCACAAAAACCATTACAAAATGTAGTTGCAACAATTCAAAGCACGAATCAATCTGTTGTAACTGATGCTGAAGGTATTTTCAATTTTAAATCTATTCCAGATGGAGAACCCGTTCTTGTGGTTAGTTCAACTGGTTATAGAACTCAAACTTTTGTTTTAGAAGTTACTCCTGGACAAACAGTAGATTTAGGAACTATTGTTTTAGAAGAAGATATTACGACTGAATTACAATTAAGTTTGGTAACTATTACAGAAAATGATTTAGGAGATGATAATACTGGTTCTGAAAGTACATCAGGATTGTTACAAGCTTCTAGAGATACGTACCAACAAGCTGCTGCTTTTAATTGGGGTCAAGCTCGTTTTAGAATTAGAGGTTTAGATAACCAATATGGAACGACAATGATCAATGGTATTTCAATGAACAAGATTTATGATGGAAGACCACAATGGAGCAATTGGGGTGGATTGAATGATGCTACACGTAACCAAGAATTTACAATGGGTTCATCACCTTCTGAATATACTTTTGGAGGTATTCTTGGAACACAAGAAATAGACACTAGAGCTTCTCATTATAGACCAGGTAGTAGAATTACAATGTCTGGAACTAACACTAATTACAGTTGGAGAGCAATGGGAACACATGCTTCAGGTTTAAATGATAAAGGTTGGGCATTTGTAGTTTCAGGTTCAAGAAGATGGGCTGAAGAAGGTTATTTTGAAGGAACAGACTACAGTGCGAGTTCATTATTTGCGAGTGTTGAGAAAAAATTTAATGACAATCACAGTATCAATTTTACTTCTATTTATGCTGAAAACAGTAGAGGTAAATCTTCTCCAAATACTCAAGAAGTTACTGATTTAATGGGTGTGAAATACAACTCGTATTGGGGTTGGCAAGGTGGCCAAAAAAGAAATTCAAGAGATAAAGATATTGCTGAGCCAATTAACATGTTATCTCATTATTGGAAAATAAATGAAAATACTACATTACACACAAATGTAGCTTATCAAACGGGTTCGATAGGAAATACTAGATTAGATTATCAAAATGGAAATAATCCAGATCCTACGTACTATAAAAAATTACCTAGTTATTTCAATAATTTAGGCACGTATTCTGAGGCTGAGATTGATGGAATTAGAAATGATTTTGTAAATAATTCACAAATCAATTGGAATGCGATGTATTTAGCAAACCAAAACTCTGGTTTCCCAGGAAGAAGTATTTATGTGTTATATGAAGATAGAACAGATGATACACAATGGAGTGCGAACTCTATTTTAAATACAAGTTTATCCGATCATATTTCTTTAAATGGAGGTGTGAATTTTAAAAGATTAAAATCACATAATTTCCAAAATTTATTGGATTTAATGGGTGGAACCTATTTTGCTGATATTGATCCATTTTATTCGGGTGATAATAGTCAGTCAGACTTAAATAATCCAAATAGATATGTTGGTGAAAGTGATACTTATGGTTATAATTATAATCTTTTCGCTACTGTTTTTGATGGGTTCACCCAATTCAAATTCAATTATAGCAAATTTGATTTTTATTTAGCACAATCTTTTTCAAGAACAGAATACCAAAGAGAAGGATTGTACAGAAATGGAATTTATGCTAATAATTCTTATGGGAAAAGCCAAAAAACAACTTATGAAAACTTCGGTTTCAAGGGAGGTTTAACCTATAAAATAAATGGGCGTCATTTATTAGATTTCAATGGAGTTTATATGACGAAAGCACCAATTATGAGAAACGTGTTTTCTAATGCACGTTTAAATAATAACATTACGCCAAACTTAACAGATGAAAATATTGTTGCTGCAGATGCAAGTTACATTATTCGTTCTCCAAAATTAAAAGCGCGTTTAACAGGTTTCTACAACAAAATTTCAAACAGTTCTGAGATTTCTTTTTACTACGCTGAAAGTATTGGAGATGCTGATGGAGATGCGGATTCATTCGTTAGTGAGATTGTAACAGGTTTGGATAAACAAGCTATGGGTGCTGAATTAGGTTTAGAATATAAAATTACTTCAACTATAACAGCTAATGCTTCTGCTTCATTTGGTCAATATATTTATTCTGACAATGCAAAATTAATTACTAATGATGATGGTAGAGCAGCGGAAGGATTAAATCCAATCCGTAATTTTGGAACGGTATATTTAAAAGATTATCACCAACCAGGATTACCTGAACAAGCATACTCATTTGGATTAGAATATAGAGATCCTCATTATTGGTGGATTGGAGCAAATATCAACTATTTAACAGGTAGTTACGTTGATGTGTCTAGTATTTTGAGAACAGATAACTTTACAGTTGATCCTAGCACAGGAGATAACTATGATGGTGTTACTGAAACTTCAGTTAGAAATATCTTAAAACAAGAAAAATTTGATAATTTCATGTTGTTGAATGTAATTGGTGGTAAATCTTGGAGAATCAGTTCAAAAAACAGAAATACATTTGGATTCTTTGCTTCCATTAATAATGTATTAGATGAGGTTTATAAAACAGGAGGATTTGAACAATCAAGAAAAGCAACTTACCCAGATTTAGCTGCAGATAGAGCAAATGGAACCCCTTCTTTTGGTTCAAAATATTTCTATGGTTATGGAAGAACTTATTTTGTGAACTTCTACATTAACTTCTAAAAAATTGTATGATGAAAAAAAATATTAAATCTTTGTTATTAAGCGCAGTTGCCTGTTTATCTCTTGTAAGCTGTGTAAAAGATGACGAGTATGCTATACCAACAATATATGAATATTTATATAAAGATGGTTTTGAAACAAGTTGGACAGATTGGACTAAAGTAAGCGTTACAGGAGCTCAAGAATGGCAATTAGATACGCAATATGGAAATCCAGGAAATTGTGCAAAAATGTCTGGTTTTGCTTCTGGAAATAATGTGAATGAAGACTGGTTAATTTCTCCAGTTATTGATTTAAGTTCAGTGAATGCCGCTTTATTAACTTTCCAAACGGCATCTAAATTTTCTGGAAACCCTTTAGAAGTAAAAATTTCTACAGATTATACATCTGGTGATCCAACGAGCGCAACTTGGACAGATTTATCAGGTAATTTAGATTTGGATACTTCAAATTATGTTTGGACTAATTCTGGAAATATCGATATTTCTTCATTTACTGGTACAAATGTTCGTTTAGCTTTTAAATATACTTCTACAAGTTCAGCTTCTACAACTTGGGAAATTGACAATATTAAAATTCTTAAAAATTAATGGCTATGAAAAAGACAATATTAATTTTAACAACTGCTCTTTTCGCAACATTAACAAGTTGTGTTACGGGTGACGATTACAATGCGCCTGATTTGTCAGGAGAATGCGTTACAAAAACAGCCGATATAGATATTGTACCATTAGCAAACAATGCTACAACTACACCAACATTATGGGACTTAGCTAACGGAACAATTTTAGAAGCATATGTTACTTCATCAGATGAAGGTGGTAACTTCTATAAAACAATTTCCATGGTTACTTTTGATGACAATGATAATGAATATGGGTTTACTGTACCGGTTGATGAATATAATTTATTTAATGTATACGAGCCAGGTCGTAAAGTTTATATCGACTTAACTGGTTTGTATGTTATGGAAGATGATTATACTGATGATTTACAAATTGGACAATTGTTTGGAAACGATATAGGTCGTGTTGCTTTAGATAAGTATAAAAACATAATTTTCCGTTCTTGTGAAAAAATGGATGAGGAGGATTTAGTTAATCATATTGGATTAGGCGAAGCTCGTAATTTAGGAAACCTACATACTTTAGTTGAATTTGATAATGTTCAATTTGATGATGTATCGTTAGGAACTACTTTCTTTAATCCTAATAATACTGCTGGATCAGGAACAAACCACACTATTAAAGATAAATTTGGCAACAACATTCTTTTGAGAGTAAGTGAGTTTGCGACTTTCGCTGGAGAAGCAATTCCTAGTGGAAATGGAAAAATCAGAGGTGTTTTGACTAAATTTGGTAGTGATTATCAATTAATGATTAGAACAATTAATGATGTTCAGTTGACAAATGATAGATATGTTCCGAATGTTTTATTTGAAGAAACATTTGTAAATAATTTCCCAACTTGGACCGCTTACAGTGTAGTAGGTGCTCAAGTTTGGACTAGTACTAATTTTGGTAACCCAACACCATCTGCTTATATGAATGGTTTCAGTAGTGGAAGTCAAGCAAATGAAGATTGGTTAATTTCTCCAGCTATTGATTTATCAAGTAATGTTTTTGCTGCTCTTACTTTTGAGACCAGTACAAGATTTGCGGGACCAGCTTTACAAGTTTATATTTCAACAAATTATAGTGGTTCAGGTGCTCCAAGTGCAGCAACATGGACACAATTAACAGGATTCAATTTGCCAGTATGGACTTCGGGTTCTTATACTTCATGGAGTGCAGGTGCTTCAGGTGGAATTGATATTTCTAATTATGTTGGAAATTCAAATGTTAGAGTTGCTTTTAAATATACTTCTACCACTGCAGCTGCAGCTGGTTGGGAAGTAGATAATGTTAGAGTAATCGGACAATAAATACAAATAGAATTACAAAAAACGCTCAGATTTTCTGAGCGTTTTTTGTTTTATTGTTAAACTGGAATAATCAAGAAGGTTTATATTTAATCTAAGATTCGGTTGGCAATCGATTTGAAATTGCTGGATACAAATTAGATACTTATAAAGTTAAAAAGTAAGACCTTTATTATTAGCACACATTATGCTAAATTATCTTTACCTTTGTAAGGTTAATGAAAGACTATGTTAGAAAAAGAAAATCACGTTTTTGAAAAAACAATTGTTGTAGGTATTGTTACCCAAAATCAAGATGAAGAAAAGCTAAGAGAATACTTAGATGAATTAGAGTTTTTAACTTTTACAGCTGGAGGAGAAGTTGTAAAACGTTTTTGGCAAAAAATGGACAAGCCCAATCCAAAAACATTTGTAGGAACTGGAAAATTGGAAGAAATCAAATATTATGTAAAAGACAATGCCATTACCACGGTTATATTTGATGATGAATTAACCCCTTCACAACAAAAAAACATCAATAGAGAGTTAGGTGACGAATGTAAAGTTTTGGATAGAACCAATCTCATTTTAGATATCTTTGCACAACGTGCGCAAACTTCCTATGCAAGAACCCAAGTGGAATTAGCCCAGTATCAATATTTATTACCTAGATTAACAGGTATGTGGACCCACTTAGAGCGTCAAAGAGGTGGTATTGGTATGCGTGGTCCTGGAGAGACTGAAATTGAAACCGATAGACGTATTGTTCGCGATAGAATTTCATTGCTGAAAGAAAAAATAAAAACCATTGATAAACAAATGGCGGTTCAAAGAAGCAATAGAGGAGCTATGGTAAGAGTTGCACTTGTGGGTTATACTAATGTTGGAAAATCCACTTTAATGAATGCTATTGGTAAAAGTGACGTTTTTGTAGAAAACAAGCTTTTTGCTACTTTAGACACCACAGTTCGAAAAACGGTTATACGTAATTTACCCTTTCTTTTAAGTGATACGGTTGGTTTTATAAGAAAACTACCAACACAACTGGTTGAATCCTTTAAAAGTACTTTAGACGAAGTAAGAGAGGCTGATTTATTATTGCATGTAGTGGATATTTCACATCCTGATTTTGAAGATCATATTGCTTCGGTAAATGAAATCTTGAAAGATATTAAAAGTAATGATAAACCCACCATTATGGTTTTTAATAAAATAGATGCTTTTCAACCGGTTTATTTTGACGAAAATGATTTAAGTATCGAAAAAACAACAAAACATTTTACATTGGAAGATTGGAAACAAACTTGGATGAACAAAATGGGGGAAAGTAATACCTTATTCATTTCAGCTACTGATAAGCTCAATTTTGAAGAATTTAGAGAAAAAGTATATGAAGCGGTTCGTGAAATTCATGTTACTCGTTTCCCTTATAATAAGTTTCTTTATCCTGAATATAAAGAAGCTGTCGATAAAGATTCCGATTCTTAAAAAGAAAAAGTAAAAAACTGGATTTTCCAGTTTTTTACTTTTATAGAAAGGCTTAATTTAACTCAAAACTTCTAGAACATAATAGTTTTCCTTTTGCACTAAAAATATTTAAGAAATAGACTCCTTTGTCTAAATTTAGGCCTTCTGTAGAGAATTCCTGTTCCACTTGATTCACTTGTTCGGTATATTCCACTGAAGATTCAAAACTATAAATAAGCTCTTTGTCATCAATAAGCAGTTTTTTTGTTTTTCCAACATTTTTATTATTGGTATCAAAAAGCTGAATATAAAATTTAGCTGTCTTTTTTTTATTGCCCTTATCCACATACAAAGTGTAATGGAGTAGTAAACGATTTACTTTAGAAGCCGAAGCGGTTTCTTTTTTACTGCCTGAATCTCTTTTGTGATAGGTTTTTATGCTCGAATTTAATAAACGTATATTTTCTTCATAATTTCGAATAATATCTTTAATTGGTGAATCAGTAGTAACTGTAGTTGCAGAATTAGGAAGAGTTGCGGAGTTTTCTACACTGTTTTCCTCTTCGACTACAGTAACTTCTTCCGAAACAATTTCTTTCGTTTCATTTGAAGGGTTTGCAGCCATTTGATACTGTTTTTTAGCGTAAGCCAACTCACTTCTTAACGTCATTAATTTGGATACATCTTGTTCCAGCGAATCAATTTTATGAATTAAGGTTTCGATTTGTTGGTATTTCACGTCTAATTCAGATTGAAGGGAATCATTTTCAGCTTTTAACTGTTGTACTTTTTCTAATTGTAGTTTTAGTTCCTGCATTAAATACTCCTTTTCACCAATTAATTTATCAATTTCAAGATAGGATTTTTCTAAATCAGATTGTAATTCGGAAGCTTTAGGAAAAAACAATTTTTTACCAAAATCGGTATTCGGAATTACAAAATTGGCTGCAAGAACAATCAGGGTTAGAGACGACAATACTAATGACGATACTGCCATTTTATATTTTTTTCTAATCATGATGGTTAATAGTTTTGGGTTAGCGGTAATTTAGATTTCAGTCAAATACATTTTTGGTTACGATTAGTAATTTTTGAATTTCGTAGAAAAGTATTTGCGAATGGTCATCATATAAACAAGAAAAGCCTTTTAACGTTTCTATGTTTATTGTAGTTGTTCAATTCTTAGTCACAGTAAATCCGTGATTTTTTGTACCAAGTACTTCATAATATTAGCATTAAAATAGGAAATACATTAATTCAATTTAAAAGTGAAATTGAAAAAGGGTTACTTAAGCAAATTAAATTTTGGAAGCTGGAACAAATTCATTTTTAAATTAGTACTGTTTTTCTTTATCAACCTTGACCAGCAGTATAATGGTTGATTGTGAAAAAATTTTACTCTTTTTTAGATAGTTTTGAAGTTGTTCTATTTTTAAATTTACCTTTTAATAATTGACGGTAAAAACAAAAATATTTTAGTTGTAAACAGAGATTTTTTAAAGTGTTAAATGATTTGTAAATAGTTAACTTTTTCTTATTGAATCACTTAATACTAGAACTAAAGTACATAAAATTTTTATACAACAATAAAAAAAGCATAAAAAAATACAATTTTTTATGCTTTTTTGTTAATCCAAACGGTTTTGTTTAATAAACAATATAATTTTTTAAACAAAAAAATAGATAATTCTTATTTTTTTAACTAAATAAATCTAAATGCTGTTTTAATCTAATTTAAAGCTTCTAGAAGAAAGTAACTTTCCAGCTTCACTAAAAATATTAAGGAAATATACTCCTTTGTCTAATTCTAGCCCTTCTGTAGAAAATTCTTCGTGAATTCGATTTACTTCCTCTTCATAGCTTACGGTTGAACTAAAACTATAAATCAATTCATTTGAGCCAACAAATACACTTTTTGTTTTTCCCACGTTTTTATTGTTGGTGTCAAATAGTTGAATATAAAATGTGTTGGATCTTCTCAATTTATTTTTGTCTAAATAAATCGTATATTCTAATACTAGACTATTTACTTTATCTGCTTGAGAAGCTAATTTTTTTTCTCCCGAATTCTTTATATGATAGGTTTGAACAGAAGAATTTAATAAGCGTAATTCATCATAATCATCCCTAATTATAGTACTAACAGGAGAGGTGTTTTTTTGATTTTCAGAAGGCAGAAAACGAGCTTCTGCTATCATTGTTTTAGTTTCGTTATTTGAAACATTATCCGAAGTGACTTTTTTAGGAGTTTTTTCGTTTTTGACTTCTGTTACATGGGTTTCATATGCTGTTTTCGCTTTGGCTAATTCGTCTTTTAAAGACATTAGTTTAGAAACATCCTTTTCTAAAGAATCTATTTTTTGAATTAAGGCATCCATTTGTTGATTTCTCAATTCTAATTCCGTTTGAAGATTTTCATTTTCCATTTCTAATGCTTTGTATTTTTCCAATTGTTCTTCCAATTGAAGCATTAAAAGTTCTTTCTCACTTATTAATTTTTCAATTTCTAAATAGGATTTTTCCAAATCAGATTGAAGGTTCTTATTGGTGAAGAAATTCATATTTTCACCTAAACGAGTATTGGCTAATAAAACAGTAGTTGCCAAAATTAAAAGCGTTAGTATAGACAAGGCAAATGACCAAGAGGCCATTTTAAAATTTTTCTTTACCATTTGATTCCTCTTTTAGCGGTTAAAAACCATAGTTAAAACCTAAACCAAATACTTCTCTAATTTGAAATGCACCAATAGCATTGTCATCATAAATGGCTTGAAAAGCGACATTAGTAGAAATGTATTTATTAATCTTCATAACCAAATTCATTTGGTAATCCATGTCTACGTTTTGAGGTTTTTCCAAATAGTTAGAGTATAAATTCAAAATATTTTCCATGGAAACATTTTCCATTATGTTGAATTTATAATACCCGTTTAAAGCTGCTCCAAATTCGAAACGAGAAGATTTTCCTTGTTCTACACCAAATGCAGAACCAAATTCTGTAAAATGCTTGTGTACAAAAATAACACGAGAAGTAGCTGGTGCAATATTCACTTTAAGATTATCACTTTTTTTCCACAACATACCAGGTCCAGCTTGTAAATAAGCAGGAGAGAAGAAATGCGAATTTTTAACTAATATTTCATCACTGGTAACAGGGTCTGTAACTTTAACGAAACCAGCATCCATTTGGGTTTTAAAATTTAAAAATCCAGAATAAAACCAATACCCCTTTGCCTTTTTTCCTAACAACGAAGTAAATTCTAAACGATCATCTGATTTTGTCATTTCTTGCCCTTTCTGTTTGGTAAGACCATAAGCAGCAATAAACTTATTGTCCCAAATCATATCTGGAGTTTTGTAATTAAAATCATAGTTCAATCCTGCATTTCCAGCAATATTAGAAGTTCCTCCACCTAACCATTCATTGTTAAAGGCAGATTGATTTAAAAGCAGCACGAAGTTTCCAGCTCTTTTCCATCCCATATTGGTCGTGTCTTTAGCTTTGGTCTCAGCCGCTGAAGTGGTGTTGATTAATTCTCCCTCTGTTTTTTGGGAAAAAACACTCAACGTAGTTAATGTTAGTGCTAAAAAAAATTTTCTCATTTTGATGTTTGTTTGTTTTGATTTGTATGGCAAATTTAACCCAATTAAGCAAGTAAGGTATAAAAACTTACAAATAATAGCTGAAAATTTCGTTTAAGTGAAAATTTTTTAGACGTATTACTTTATTTTGACTTGTACAAAGGCACAGCGGAACAGGCTTCACCAAATAGGACACTTTTAGCTACGGGCATTAGTTTTTGTATGGCTAACGTATAAACAGATTGAGGAACCGCTTTTTTAGAACACCCTTTTAAAATAACAGGCTTATCTTTATAAATAGAATAATCTACTGTTTCTAAAACGCGTTGATAGTGAAGTAAAATATATTCCTGACTGTTTCCATGAACCACTTGTTTCGCAAAAGGCTGTAAATAGGTTGTAATTAAAATATAGGCCCAAGCCGGTAAAATAGCATCTGTGCTACAAAATAAAATAACTCCTTTATCTTTGTAGGTGGACCAATCTTCTTTATTCAAGTTATCACGGAATTCTTTTTCTTTTAAAATAAACCCTTCAAATAACCACTTGGAAATATCAAGGATTACGATTTCTTCTTTTGGAAAATAATCCTCAAGATCAAACACTTCCAATTTACTGTTGGCAACTTTATTTACGATTTCTTTTTCCATAATTTCTTTTTATTGATATCCTTCTGCCTGTAATAAGAACAATTCAGCGTATAATTGTTGGTTTTGCATTAATTCTTCATGTGTTCCCGCTTCTAAAATACTTCCTTCGTCTAGCACAATAATTCGATCGGCTTGTCTTACGGTGCTAAATCGATGCGAGATAATAATACTCGTTTTATTTTTAATCAGATGAATCAAACGTTCAAATACTTCGCTTTCTGCTTTAGCATCTAAAGCCGAAGTAGGTTCGTCTAAAATGATAACTTCTGCATTTTTCATATAGGCTCTTGCTAAGGCAATTTTCTGCCATTGACCACCCGATAATTCCTGACCTTTCACAAAACGTTTCCCCAATTGTTGTTCGTAACCATTTTCTAATTCCGAAACAACCTCTTCTGCTAAGCTTAGTTTAGCCGCTTTTTCAATTTGCGTAAAGTTATGAATTTCATCTATTTTACCAATGGCAATGTTTTCTTTAACAGTAAATTCATATCGGAAAAAATCTTGAAAAAGTACCCCAAAAAAAGCTTGATATTCTTTTTTATTGTAACGATTAATGTTTACTCCATCTAGCAGTATTTCTCCTTGCGTAGGTTCGTAAAAGCGTAAAATTAATTTGGTCAAGGTCGTTTTCCCAGCGCCATTCTGACCTACAAAAGCTACTTTTTCACCTGCTTTAATAGTAAAATTAACATTTTTTAAAATCTGATGTTCCGATTCGGGATAGGCAAAATAAACGTTTTTAAATTCAAAACCTTGCTTAATTTCTTTTGGTAAAGGAATGTCTTCTTTGGTTTTAGGCTCCGAAGAAATGTCGATAAAATCAAAGTAATCTTTTAGATATAAAGCGCTTTCAGAAATTCTTGTAAAACGAGAAAAGAAATCTTGTAAACTTTTCATCAACCGATTAAAACTTCCCGATAAAAAGGTAAGTTCTCCTAAAGTAATCACCCCCGATAATACTCTGTAAATGATAAATACATATGCTGCATAATAACTAATAGAACCTAATACATTGAACAAAAACCCATAACTCGAGCGTTTAATGACTAATTTTTTATTGAGGTGAAAATATTTTACCGCTAAGTTCTTAAATCGGTTTACCACAAATTGGGTTAACCCAAAAAGTTTAATTTCTTTGGCTGTCTTATCATTGGCTCCAATGTATCTCAAATAATCCAGTTCCCTTCGTTCAGAGGTCCAACTCCTAGCTAATGAATATTGTTGTTGACTGAACCTTATTTCGTTTAAAAACGAAGGAATAATGCTTAAAACTAACAAGATAATGAGATAGGGTTCAAAATAAATTAAACCTGCGATTAAAGTAGCGATTGAAATGGTAGTTTGTGCTTGTCCTAAAACATTCGACATTAAATCAACACGACCCATGGTTTGGGTTCGGGCTCTTTCTAATTTGTCATAAAACTCCGAATCTTCAAGAAGACTGATGTCTATTTCATTAGTTTTCTGAATGATTTGTACAGAAGTTTGAATATTATATTGGTCGCCTAAAATCCCATCGGTTAAGGCAATGGCTCTGCTTACTAAATCAGATAAAATGACCAATGAAAATTCAATAGCTACATATTTCCAAAGCAAGCTATAATCTGTAATTTCATGTGTGGTAATGTTGATTATTTCATCAATGATAATTTTACCAATCCACAAAATAATTACGGGAAGTAGAGCAGCAATAATGCGGCAAAATGCAGAAACTAGAAAAAGTTTTTTATTGGTTTTCCAAATTTCCTTAAAAAAACGGGGGATGTAAGAAAGAGAATGAAAGGAAGCTTTCAGACCCATCTTTTTCTTATCGTTTAATGATTTTGGTTGAAAACGTGCCATTTTTTAAGTTTTCAGTCACCGTTTTCAGTCACCGTTTTTTAAAAACTACTGTGACTGAAAACGCAACCTTTTTTTAAAGCATTCCTAATTCTAGTTTTGCTTCTTCACTCATAAGATCTTTACTCCATGGTGGGTCAAATGTAATCTCAACCTCAGCAGATTGCACGGCATCAATTGATTTTATTTTCTCTTCCACTTCCATGGGCAATGTTTCCGCAACGGGACAGTTAGGTGAGGTTAATGTCATTAAGATTTTCACATCATTTGCTTCATTAATCATCACATCATAAATTAACCCTAACTCGTAAATATCAACTGGAATTTCTGGGTCATAAATGGTTTTCAAAACCTTTACTACACTTTCTCCTAGGTTGATTTCATCTTTATATTCTTCCATTTTCTTAGTAGTTTTATTTGTTTACCAATTAATTAACTTTTAGCATTAAAAGCCAAGGCATACATTTTTATTTGTTTTATCATCGAAACCAATCCATTCGCCCTAGTAGGAGACAAGTGCTCTTTTAAACCAATTTCATCAATAAAATTTGTGTTAGCTTCTAGAATCGCTTCAGGTGTTTGATTCGAAAAGGCACGAATTAAAATAGCAATAATACCTTTTGTTAAAATAGCATCACTATCTGCAGTAAAAACAATGGTTCCATTTTGTTCTTCTGCATGAACCCAAACTTTAGATTGGCAGCCTTTGATAATGTTTTCTTCCGTTTTGTATTTTTCTTCAATTAAGGGTAAGGTCTTTCCTAGTTCAATGATGTATTCGTAACGTTGCATCCAATCATCAAACATTGAAAATTCATCAACAATTTCTTCCTGTATGGCTTGTATGGTCATTTTTTAGTTTGTTTTATCCGCTATTTCTAAAATAGTGTTTATTAAACCTTCGATTTCTTTTGGAGGAGTACCACCATCAAAATCTGTAGAACGGTAAATATGATCATCCATTCTAACTTCTAAATTAGTAATCGGTGCACCATCATGAAAACGTTTTTCTGTTGGTGCTTTAATATTTGGCAATTCTTTTACATCGATACCCTTATATGCTTTTTCAATCGTTGCAAGTTCTTCTTCCGTTAATGTTTTTGTTTTGGATAGTTCCTCTCTTCCATTTTGAACAGAGATACTGTTATTCTCAATCGTTATTTTTTTATAATAACCTCTAGAAGTCGATTCATAAACCAATACTGGGAAGTTCTGAGTCGATTGCCCTTCTTTAGATTCTGAAATCATATTTTCTGATTTTTCATTTGAAGTGGCCATTGCCGTTTCAGTTGCTTTCTTTTGACAATTACAACTAATCAGAGTTATAATTAGGGTAGATAAAATAGTAAGTGCTTTCATAAATGTAATTTTTTGTTTGTTTTTAGGATAACATTAATTTTGCTTTTTTAACGGCTTCCACAAAGATATCAATTTCTTCTTTGGTATTGTAAAATGCAAAACTTGCTCTTATAGTACCTGGAATTTTAAAGAAATCCATGATGGGTTGTGCGCAGTGATGTCCTGTACGCACCGCTATACCTAATTTATCTATAATCGTGCCAATATCATACGGATGAATACCTTCAATATTAAATGAAATAACAGACGCTTTTCTCGTTAAATCAGAAGGTCCGTAAATGGTTACTCCTTCAATCTCATGCAATTTTTGTGTTCCATACTCTAATAATTCTTGTTCTTGTTTCGCTATGGCATCAAAGCCAATATGATTCATATAATCTACTGCCGCTCCAAAAGCAATTCCACCACAGATATTAGGAGTTCCTGCTTCAAATTTATGCGGTAAATCAGCATAGGTTGTTTTTTCAAAGCTAACGGTTGCAATCATTTCTCCTCCACCTTTATACGGAGGTAATTTACGCAACCATTCTTCTTTACCATAGAGCATGCCTACTCCCGTTGGTCCGCACATCTTATGCGCAGATGCCACATAAAAGTCAACATCTAATGCTTGAACATCAGGTTTCAAATGTGGACAAGCTTGTGCACCGTCAATTAAAACTGCAGCCCCTACTTCATGTGCTTTTTGTATGATATATTCAATTGGATTAATAGTTCCTAAAGCATTTGAAATATGATTACAGAAAACCAATTTTGTTTTATTAGAAAGTAAATCATCGTAAGCTTCCATAAGCAACTCGCCTTCCACACTCATGGGAATTACTTTTAAGACAGCACCTGTATGCTCGCAAAGCATTTGCCAAGGGACTATATTGCTATGGTGTTCTAAAGCAGAAACAATGATTTCATCTCCTTTTTGTAAAATCGACGCAAAACCATTCGCTACTAAATTAATACTTTCAGTTGTTCCTGAGGTAAGGATAATTTCATAACTATGTTTGGCATTAAAATGGTGTTGGATTTTGTTTCTTGCTATTTCATAAGCATCTGTAGCCAATTGACTTAAAGTATGTACGCCACGATGAATGTTTGCGTTATATCTAGAATAATAATCTACAATCGTATCAATTACTTGTTGAGGCGTTTGTGAGGTGGCTCCGTTATCGAAATACACTAAAGGTTTTCCGTTTACTTCTTGTTTTAGAATGGGAAAATCGGCTCTTACTTTTTGAACATCAAACATGTTAAATCTATTTGGTTACAAATTTACAACTTGATTATTTAAAATTGGAATAAATAAAGGTTAAAAATTAGCAAATAGGCATAATGAAATAAAAAAAGTGCTTCTAAAAAAACAGAAACACTTTATTTGTATTTGAAAGTGAATTTTATAAATCAAATCCCATTTTTACGCCTAATTTTGTGGCTATAATTTTTGTAATGCGTTGCTTTAATTCAGGTATTTTAATACTTTCAATCACTTCATTTGAGAAAGCATACATTAATAATGCACGTGCTTCTTTTTTCGGAATACCACGTTGTTGCATGTAAAACATTGCACTTTCATCTAACTGACCAATTGTACAGCCATGAGAACATTTTACATCATCAGCAAAAATTTCTAATTGAGGTTTGGCATTAATTGTTGCTTTTTCGCTAATTAGAATGTTGTTATTTTGCTGAAAAGCATCGGTTTTTTGGGCTTCTTTTTCTACATATATTTTACCATTGAAAACACCAGTTGCACTATCTCCAAATATACCTTTATAGTTTTGATGACTTTCACAATTAGGTTGGGCGTGATGAACCAAAGTAAAATGATCCACATGTTGTTTGTCGCCAATAATCGTAATTCCTTTTAAAGTAGAATCAATTCGTTCTCCTTGATGGTAGAAATTCAAGTTATTACGTGTCATATTACCTCCAAAAGAGAATGTATGAACTGCGACTCTGCTTTCTTGTTTTTGAGCAATATAGGTGTTGTCTATTAAATTCGCCGTTTGTACATCATTCTGAATTTTATAATAATCTACATTGGCTCTTTTTTGCGCAAAAATTTCGGTTACACTATTGGTTAGTACTGGATTGCTATTCAAACTTTGATGACGCTCAATAATTTGTACGTGTGCATTTTCACCCACAATTATTAAGTTTCTTGGTTGTACCATTAAAGCGGCTTCAGTTCCTGTTGAAAAGTTAATAATTTCAATAGGTTTATCGGCTACTTTACTTTTAGGAATATTGATAAAAGCACCTTCTTGAGCAAAAGCAGTATTAAGTGAAGTTAAGCTTTCGTTTTTTTGAGCAATTTGATTGAAATACGTTTCTAAAACAGGTTTGTATTTTGGTTTTGTTAATACCGAAGACAATAAACATACATCAATTCCTTCATGAGTAGTTGACGATAAAAACGAGCTAAATTTTCCATCTATAAACACTAATTTGTAGGTGTCTATTTCATGTAAGAAATATTTTTTCACAGCTGCAAATTCAATCGCATTTTCATGTTTTGGGAAAACCGAAAAATCATGTTTTAATATTGCATTCAATGAGGTATATTTCCAAGCTTCTTCTTTTTTAGTTGGAAAACCTTTGGTTTCAAAGTTTTTTATAGCTTGATTTCGTACATCATGCAAATGAGAGTCCATATCAAACTTTTCTTCAAAAGCGATGTATGACGAAAGTAATTTATCTTTTAAATCCATTTTTTGTTAGTCTTAAAGCCTAAAGTCTTAAAGTCGAAAGTAATTTTTACTTTAAGGCTTAGGACTTAAATATTTTATAAATCCGCTTAATAATTTCGAAATTTCAGTGACTAATTCTATTAATTCTTGAAATTCGTTTATTGTAATATATTCTAAATCTAAAGCTAAGTATAATTGAGATCTAACTTCTGCTGCCGATGCTTTGGCAACATACAAGAAATATATAAATTCTTTATCTGTATTTCTTTCAAAACCTTCAGCAATATTTGATGAAATTGAAATAGATGCTCTTTTAATTTGTCTATTTAGTTCCACGTCTTTGTTGAATTTTGGGCTTTCTGTAATTTCATAAATTCTTTTGTTAAATATTCTTGCTTTTTGCCAAGAATTGATTTCTTCAAAGGATTTGAATCTTCCCATCTTTCGACTTTATGACATTAAAACTTTCGACTATACTAACTCTGCTTTAATCCAATCGTATCCTTTTTCTTCTAATTCTAGAGCCAAGGATGCGTCTCCAGATTTTACAATTTTTCCATCCATTAGTACGTGAACAAAATCGGGAACAATATAATCTAATAAACGTTGGTAATGTGTAATCACAACCACGGCATTGTCTTGACTTTTTAATTTATTAACACCATTTGCTACAATTCGTAAAGCATCGATATCCAAACCAGAATCGGTTTCATCAAGTATGGCAATTTTAGGCTCTAACATCGCCATTTGAAAAATTTCATTACGTTTCTTTTCGCCTCCTGAGAAACCTTCGTTAAGCGAACGAGAAAGGAATTTTTTATCCATTTCTAATAATTCCGATTTTTCGCGAATTTTTTTCAGCATTTCATTCGCTGGCATGTCTTCCAATCCTTTTGCTTTACGGCTTTCGTTGATGGCAGTTTTAATGAAATTGGTTACTGAAACGCCAGGAATTTCTACAGGATATTGAAAAGAAAGGAAAACACCTTTGTGCGCTCTTTCTTCTGGAGCTAATTCTGAAATTTCTTCTCCATCTAAAAAGATTTCTCCTTCATTCACTTCATAATTTTCGTTTCCTGCGATTATAGAAGAAAGGGTCGATTTTCCGGCACCATTTGGTCCCATAATGGCATGAACTTCCCCTGCTTTAACCTCTAAATTAATTCCTTTTAGTATTTCTTTGTCTTCAACAGAAGCGTGTAAATTTTTAATACTTAACATGGTCTCTATTTTATATAAATGCTAATTCTAAATTTTGTATTTCTTCGGGTCTGTCAGCATTAAAATGCTTGTGACCCAAATAATTCATTCCTAAATATGCGGCCGATTTTTGGAAAGGAAGGTAAAAATCATCTTCAATGCTACTGTCATGAGAATTGGAGATCACAGCCATGTTTTTACCTCTTAGTTTTCTTCCAGTTTCTTTTTCTATACGAATTAAATCCGAAAAACGATCAAAAAATACTTTCATAATACCGCTCATGGTATACCAATACACAGGTGTTGCAAAAATCAAGGTGTCATATTTTTCGATAATTCCTTTTATTAATTCGAAAAAATCATCTGCTCTATTTTTACTCTCATAATCATAGTACGAGAAATCATAATCACTTAAGTTAATTACATCCACCAAAAGCTGATTGTGTATTTCTGAGACAATCTTTGTGGTGTTTCCATTTTTTCTAGATGAACCAACTATAATTACTGCTTTACTCATAAAGTTGTATTGGTTTTGTGCCCCTCTAATTCTTCTTTTTTATCAGGTACAATTTCAAGGAAATAATAAATAATTTCTGAAATAATTCCTGTAAAAACAAAAAGTAAAATCCAAATAAGAACTTTATTATTGGTATCGTTTTTGTTACTTTTAGTTAGATGAATGATGTCAAAAATTTTAATACCAAGAGCAATAAATACAGTTAGTATTATAATAACAAATAAACCTATAAAACTTCTAAAAAAAGCCAATGGAGGGTTTCCATTTAAACTGTCTTGTTGTAATTCTTCTAGATTATTAAAGAAGAGAGAAAAAAACAATACAAAGTAGGCTATAAAACCTATGAAAGGTAAGAAGTGTAATACACCAACAAGTATTTTTTGTGTTTTTGATAAATTCATAATGCTATACGTTATCCTACAGAACCTTCTAAAGAAATTTCTAATAGTTTTTGAGCTTCAACGGCAAATTCCATGGGTAATTTATTTAAAACTTCTTTGCTAAAACCATTTACTATAAGTGCAATCGCTTTTTCAGTTGGAATTCCTCTTTGATTACAATAAAACACTTGATCTTCCCCAATTTTTGAGGTAGTTGCTTCATGTTCAATTTTAGCGGTAGTATTTTTACTTTCAATGTATGGGAAAGTGTGTGCACCACATTCATTACCCATTAATAAACTATCACATTGCGAAAAATTTCTGGCATTAGCTGCTCTAGAACTAATTTGGACTAAACCTCGGTAACTATTTTGTGATTTTCCAGCAGAAATACCTTTTGAAATAATGGTAGATTTAGTGTTTTTCCCCAAATGAATCATTTTAGTACCCGTATCTGCTTGTTGGAAATTATTGGTAACAGCTATGGAGTAAAATTCACCAATTGAATTATCACCTTTTAATACACAAGAAGGGTACTTCCAAGTTACAGCAGAACCTGTTTCTACTTGTGTCCAAGATATTTTTGCGTTTTTCTCACACAAACCTCTTTTGGTTACAAAATTATAAACACCACCTTTACCTTCTTTATTACCAGGAAACCAGTTTTGAACCGTAGAATATTTAATTTCTGCGTTATCTAAAGCAATTAATTCTACTACTGCAGCATGCAATTGATTTTCATCACGGCTTGGAGCAGTACAGCCTTCTAAGTAAGACACATAACTACCTTCATCAGCGATAACTAAAGTTCTTTCAAATTGACCCGTTCCTCCTTGGTTAATTCTAAAATAAGTAGAAAGTTCCATTGGACATCTCACCCCTTTTGGGATGTAACAAAAACTACCATCAGAAAAAACGGCAGAGTTAAGCGCTGCATAAAAGTTGTCTTTTTGGGGAACCACAGTTCCAATATATTTTTTTACTAATTCTGGATGTTCTTGAATGGCTTCAGATATAGAGCAAAAAATAATTCCTTTTTCGGCTAGTGTTTTCTTAAATGTAGTAGCTACAGAAACAGAGTCCATTACAATATCTACAGCTACACCCGCCAATTTTTTTTGTTCGTCTATAGAAATTCCTAATTTTTTAAAAGTTTCCAATAACTCAGGATCTACTTCATCTAAACTTTCATATTTATCTTTCTTTTTAGGCGCAGAATAATAAGAAATCGCTTGAAAATCGGGTTTTGCATAATGCACATTAGCCCATTCAGGCTCAATCATTTCTTCCCAAGTTCTAAAAGCTTCTAATCTCCAATTGGTCATCCATTCTGGTTCGTTTTTCTTCTTAGAAATCGCGCGAACAATTTCTTCATTTAAACCAGTAGGAAAAGTTTCAGATTCTATATCAGTATAAAACCCGTATTCATATTCTTTGTTTTGTAACTCGACTTTTAAGTCGTCTTCAGTGTATTTACTCATATTTTTAACTATAAAGAAAAAGATTCTCCACATCCGCAAGTTCTTTGCGCATTTGGATTATTGAACACAAATCCTTTTCCATTTAATCCTCCTGAAAATTCTAAAGTGGTTCCGATTAAATATAGAAAGCTTTTTTTCTCTACCGCAACTTTCACATTATTGTCTTCAAAAACCTTATCGTTTTCACTAATTTCATTATCAAACTTTAATTCGTAAGACAATCCTGAACAACCACCGCTTTTTACACCTACTCTTACATAGTCCTTTGCAGCATCAAAGCCATCGTCTTTCATCATTTCGATGATTTTTCTACTAGCAGTATCAGATACTTTAATCATAGCCTATACTTATTTTGATTTTGTCTAAATTAACTGCAAATATAGTTCATATAATGCTTATAACAAGAATTCGTAACATTTTTATAACTTATAAAGGCATAACTTTTTTTTATATACGGCTTTTCCTTAGTATTAATAGGTAATTTTTGTAAATTGCATGAAAAAAGTAAGGATGAATTTATACCCTATAGAAGCTGGTAATTTTAAATTAGACGGAGGGGCCATGTTTGGTGTTGTACCCAAAACAATTTGGAATAAAACAAACCCTGCAGACGCTAATAATTTGATTGATATAGCGGCCCGTTGTTTATTAATTGAAGAAGGAAACCGTTTGATTTTGATTGATACAGGAATGGGTGATAAACAATCAGATAAATTCTTTGGGTATTATAATCTTTGGGGAAATCATTCCATAGACAAATCTCTCAAAGAAAAAGGCTTTCATAGAGATGATATTACTGATGTTTTTATGACACATCTTCATTTTGATCATTGTGGTGGAAGTGTTATTTGGAATAAAGATAGAACAGGTTATGAAATTGCTTTTAAAAATGCTAAATTTTGGACCAATGAAAATCATTGGGAATGGGCGACTCAGCCAAATCCCAGAGAAAAAGCATCTTTTTTAAAAGAAAATATTATTCCAATGCAAGAAAGCGGTCATTTGCATTTTATTGCAAGACCAGAAAATGGCTTTGTTGAAAAAAGCGAATTAAATTTTGGTATCTTTTTTGCAGATGGTCATACAGAAAAGCAAATGATTCCTATGATTACCTATAAAGATAAAACTATCTGTTTCATGGCTGATTTATTACCAACAGCTGGACATATTCCATTGCCTTATGTAACAGGATATGACACAAGACCTTTACTGTCTATGGATGAAAAAGATGTTTTTTTAAAAAGAGCTGTAGCAGAAAACTTTTACTTATTTCTAGAACATGATGCTCATAATCCAATAATTACTTTGCAAAATACAGAGAAAGGAGTACGATTAAAAGAGGTGTTTTCTTGTGAAGAAATCTTAAAATAGTGTTAATACATTAGTAAAATGTAACTTTTAAAGCAGATTTTTGTCAAATACTAAATAAAATAAATATATAATTTAAAATAAATGAGAAATTTAAGACCAATTTATTTTTCTACCGCATTAGCTTTAGTTTTAGCTAGTTGTGGTGGTAGCAAAGCAATAATTTCAACACCACCTGCTAATATTGATAACTTACCGCTAAAAGTAACTCCTTTAGCTGAGAATGATTTAAAAAGATGGAGTCACTTAGACTTAGTTAAGGATACGGTACCAGGAATGAGTGTAGATAAAGCCTATGCAGAATTATTAAAAGGCAAAAAAAGTACTACTGTTGTTGTAGGTATTGTTGATTCTGGAGTTGATATTCGTCATGAAGATTTAAAAAGTGTAATTTGGGTGAACCCTAAAGAAATTGCGAATAACGGAAAGGATGATGATAACAATGGTTATGTGGATGATATTAATGGATGGAACTTTTTAGGTGATAGTAACAACGAGCAATTGGAAATGACTCGTATTGTAAAGCAAGGTCCTGGAACGCCAGATTACGATAAAGCAAAAGCCGAATTGGATGCAGAAGTTCAAACGGCTATGCAAAGAAAACAGTTTTATGAAGGACTTTTAAATGCTGCTAAAGAATTACAAGAATATCTAAAAAAAGAGGATTTTACCGAAGCAGATTTAAAAGCCATGCAAACAGATGATGAGGCTTTAAATAATTACAAAGAGTTTTTCTTACAAAGAGTTTTTCCTGATGGAACAGTTGCTGAATTTAAAGAGCAAGTAAAAGGTGGAATTGATCATTTTGCGGATCAATTAAACTATAACTTTAATGTAGATTTTGATGGCCGTTCTGTTGTAGGAGATAATCCAAATGACATAAACGATACTAAGTATGGAAACAACAATGTTATTGGTCCAGATCCAGAAGATGCTAAACACGGAACTCACGTATCAGGAATTGTAGCTCAAGTACGTGGAAATAATAAAGGGGGAGATGGTGTTGCAAATAATGTAAAAATTATGGCAGTAAGAGCCGTTCCAAATGGTGACGAGTACGATAAAGATATCGCTTTAGGTATTCGTTATGCGGTAGATAATGGAGCAAAAGTAATTAATGGTTCTTTTGGTAAATATTATTCTCCTCATAAAGAATGGGTTCAAGAAGCTTTAAAATATGCAGCATCAAAAGATGTTTTAGTAGTTTTCGCAGCTGGAAATGATTCCAAAAATTTAGATGTGGAAAATAAATATCCAAGTGACTCTTATGATGGTGCTCCAGAAATTTCAAATAATGTTTTAATTATTGGGGCTTTAGCACCAACTTATGGCTCAAAAATGGTAGCAGAGTTTTCTAATTATGGTACCAAAAATGTTGATATTTTTGCTCCTGGAGTTAAAATTTATGCAACTACACCTAATCAAACATATGAATATTTACAAGGAACCTCAATGGCATCTCCAAACGTTGCAGGTGTTGCCGCTTTAATACGTTCTTATTATCCAAAATTATCTGCTGCTCAGGTAAAACAGATAATTATGGACAGTGGTACACCTTTGAAAAATGATGTTGCAGTAGGTGAAGATCAGCATAAAGCAAATTTTTCTACCATCTCAAAAACAGGTAAAATTGTAAATGCATACAATGCTTTATTGATGGCTGAGCAAATGTCAAAATAATTTATAAATTATTATACTATCAATTAACCACAAAGAAAACACGCGTTTCCCTTTGTGGTTTTTAATTTTAAAAATATGAAAAAACTAATTGCATTAACTTTATTTTCTTTTATTGGATTTAGTCAAAACAATCCTAATCCAGGTTATTGGCAACAGCATGTTGATTATAAAATGGAAGTGGATATGAATGTGAAAGATTTTACATATAAAGGTGTTCAAGAATTGGTTTATACTAATAATTCAAACGATACCCTTCAAAAAGTTTTTTATCATTTGTATCCCAATGCTTTTCAACCTGGAAGTGCTATGGATTCAAGATTACAGACTATTTCTGATCCAGATGGTAGAATGGTGAGAACGTTCAAACAAGCAGATAAAGAAGTTAAAGAAAGTAGAATTAGTACTTTAAAACCTAATGAAATAGGCTATTTAAATATTACTAATTTTATGCAAAATGGTACTTTGGCAACAACAAAAGTTGTGGGTACGGTATTAGAAGTTACTTTAAATCAACCCATTTTACCCAAGCAAAAAACTACTTTTACGTTAAACTTTGATGGACAAGTTCCTTTACAAATTAGAAGATCAGGTAGAAATTCTGAAGAAGGTGTGGCTTTGTCCATGACACAATGGTATCCTAAAATGGCCGAATACGATTTTGAAGGTTGGCATGCAGACCCTTATATTGGAAGAGAATTCCACGGAGTTTGGGGTGATTTTGATGTTAAGATTACTATTGACAAAGAGTATACGATTGGTGGTTCAGGATATTTGCAGAATAAAAACGAAATTGGACACGGTTATCAAGACAAAGGTGTTGAGGTGAAATATCCTAAGAAAGCAAAAACACTAACGTGGCATTTTATAGCACCCAATGTACATGATTTTGCTTGGGGAGCAGATAAAGAATATATTCACGATATGATTATAGGTCCAAACAATGTAGAATTACATTTTTTCTACAAAAACAAGCCTGAAAATTTAGAAAACTGGAAGAAACTGCAACCAAAAACTGCAGAATTATTAGACTTTTACAATAAAAATGTAGGTCAATATCCTTACAAGCAATATTCTGTTGTGCAAGGTGGTGATGGTGGAATGGAATATGCAATGTGTACACTTATTACTGGAAACAGAAGTTATGGTAGTTTAGTGGGAGTTACTGCTCATGAGTTTGCACATTCTTGGTTCCAACATATTTTAGCCTCAAACGAATCGAAACACGAATGGATGGATGAAGGATTTACCTCCTTTATTTCTGATTTAGCTATGGAAAGTGTATTGCCTCCAGCAGATGGAAAAGAAGAAAACCCCTTTGAAGGGGCTTATAATAATTACCGTTTTTTAGTAAAAACAGGAACCGAGCAACCGTTATCTACTCACGCAGATCGCTATGATTTTAATAGAAGTTATGGTATAGCAGCTTATAGTAAAGGCGAGATTTTCTTGTCTCAATTAGGGTATGTGATTGGTGTTGAAAACCTGATGAAGACTTTAAAAAGATATTACAGTGATTATAAATTGACGCATCCAACGCCTAATGATATTAAAAGGAGTGCTGAAAAAGTTTCCGGTGCTAATTTGGATTGGTACTTGTTAGATTGGACGCAAACTACCAATACTATTGATTATAGTATTAAAGAAGTTTCAGATGAAAATGCTAAGACTAAAATTACATTAGAGCGAATTGGAAGAATGCCTATGCCAATTGATTTGTTGGTAGTCTATGAAGATGGAACACAAGAAACATTTTACATCCCAAATACGTTAATGCGTTGGGAAAAACCAAATCCGTATTCTATAAATAGAACAGTTTTGAAGGGTTGGGACTGGGCAGCCCCTACTTTTTCATTTACGATTGATAAAGCGAGTTCAACCATTCAAGCAGTAGTGATAGATCCAAGCGGATTAATGGCAGATGTAGATGTATCAAACAACGTTTATGAAAAAAAATAAAGAGATATAAAGGATTAAAAAGGGAATCATTTGATAGTGATTCCCTTTTTTATTTTATTTTAATTCATAGAATTAATTCGAATACTGGCTTTCACTAAAGCTAACGCCTTAATCTTAGACATTTCTACATCTTTATCTTGATGGTGTTTGTTCTGACTTACTAAACGAACATGTCCTTGATGTTCTGATTTTTGAATATATTTTACAGTAATGTATTCTTCTCCACTCATATCCATACTTAATAAATACATTTCACCCCAAAAAATTTCATTTTTGATATCATTAACTTCTTTGTATAAAACTATGTCGCCACTTTTTAACAAAGGATACATACTGTCACCCGTTACATATACAGCTCCATCACATTTAGGCAATCTTGGGATTGAAATATAATCCAAAGGCGTTTGTGTAGTTCGATCTTGAAATAAAGGCACTAAACCAGCAACTGCTTCAATATCATACAAAGGTATTTGTTGCGATTCTAAATTTTTATCTGTACGTAATGGAAAAGCATCAATGCTTTTATTAAGCAAAAAATCATCATCTTGTTTGAACATAGATCCTCTACCAGTAACTAACCAAATTGGGTTTAAATCTGGGTATTGTGACAAAATATTTTCTATCACATTGGAACCTATGCTTTTACCTTCTTTTACTGCTTTGGAAATACTTCCTCTACCAGCACCTAAGCTGTTTTCAAAGGCATAATAACTTAATCCTTTTTGGTCAATATACTGACCTAATCTTTCTGAAACCATGGTAATAGCGTTTTAAAGTTTATACAAACTTACGAAAATTTTCATTTTAAAATCGAATATAATAGATTTTTTTCGTTTATAATTAGATAACAGTCAGATAAATATCAATTATTTTGAAAATTTTCTTATTTATGTTTGTATATTAGATTATTTTCTTTTATATTTGCATTGTAATTGATTTTAAGCATCAATTACTTAGAATATATTCTTCGTTTAAAAGGTTGCGCAGCCTTGTAAACCAAATTTTACCTTAATTATTTATAAAAAATGAGTACACAAATTAAAAACACGCTCTTCCGTTTTGTAACTATGAGAGCTCCTGAATTATTGGAAAAGGAAACTATTGATAAATCTTTTGTAAAACATCCAGAGCTAGATGGGATTAATCAAACATTTACGAGTGCCTATTTATCTGACATGCAAACTGCTTCCCAAGGGAAAAGAGTTTCTTTAGAAAGTACTACTGCTAGTTTTGAAACAAATGCTGTTGAAAAAAAGGAACAATTGGTTGATAATGCATTGGTCTCTCAAGAAATGTATGATTTCTCCATTTGGTTAACCAAAAACAGAAACCGTTTTACATTAACTGAAATAAGTACTAAAATTTCGGAAAATGAAGATTTGCTAGAGGGTTTAGATGAAGCAACTTTAGTCTTGCTTTGGGATAATTTATTTTATCAGATTGTAAATTCAAAATCGAATTATCTTAGAGATATTATTTTATCCATTTTAGTAGCGGATTTTTTTCTTAAAAACTATCCAACTGTTGCAGTGGATAATTTAGATCAGTTAAGAAAATTTGCTCAAGCAAGAGTGATTATGCCAAAGGAATTATTTGAAAAAGAAGGAGCTTCTACCAAAGATGCTTTAAAAAAGCAAGCATTATCTGAGTTACCTCTTACTACAAAAAATCTGGATTCGGAAATTACCGCTTTAGTAAGCAATCAAAAAATTGATTTGTTAAAAAAAGCCAAAGAAGAACTAGTACTTGTAAAAAAGAAGTATCAAAAAGAAAATCAAAAAGCCTATAATTTAGCTCAAAAAACCTATCAAGAAGATGTAAAATCTGCTTACGATGCTGCCGATACTATTCAAAGAATTTATACAGACCCAATAACTAATGAGGAACGAACAATAACAGAATATGTTGATTTAGTTTTACCAACTTTTGAGTTTCTTACTGAAGGAGAGCTCAATTTATCAACTATTTCCAATAGTGTTTCTCAAGAAACGGCTACATTGGTAGAAAATATTGTGTCAATTCATGATTTTGAAACTTTTGATGAAATAAATGATTTTATCAATTCTGAAATTATTTCATTAACCGATACAGTTTTTACAAATAGCAATTCCAATCAAACATTGGTGAATACCAATGGAGTGGTTATTCCAGTATCTACTTTAAACACAGATACTCCAAATACTTTTACAGTAAAAGGACTTGGTTTAGGATATAATCCAACCATGTCATTGCAAATTTTATTTAATCAAATTCCTAATGTTACAGATGTAGTTTCTGCTTCTTACACGGTTGGTTCTAGTAAAGATATTAATTCATTTTCTCAATATAGCGAAACTTTTTCTAGTTCAATTGTAAATGGGAAATTGGCTGTAACGGTATTTACTGAGGGATTATCAATAAATCAATTGAATAATTTTGACTTTTTTGGAGAAATCGTTTTAACCAATGGAACCAAAATTAATTTTTCTGGAGTTCTTGCAATCAGTACACCTATTTTAGGATCAATTGTTAACTACAGCATCAAAGGAAAAGGAAATTTTGAATTAGAATTGGTTGATGATACGATAGGTATTGGTGAGGGAAATACGGGTAACGTAGTGGATTATATGCCAACGGGTTTTGGAATTAGTAGATTAGGAGTGGCCGATTATCGCAAGGTAGAACAAGAAGTATGTTGTTATGTACCTGGTGAAGTCTCTCATATTGAAAATGTGATGGCTCGCGAATATAAAGAAAAAACAACGCGTCGCTTAAGAAGAACAGAAGACACTACTACCACTAGTAAAGAACAGGAAATTGAAAAATTAACGGATACTTCCACAACTGATCGATTTGAAATGAATCAAGAGGTTAGTTCTCTTTTAGCGGAAGATAAAACGTTTGGATCACACGGAGAAATGCATTGGGGAGGAATCGGAGATTTTGGTGGAAGCATTGGAGCCGATTTTGCAACAAATACCACATCGGAAGAATCTACGAATCAAGCCATATCACATGCAAAGGAAGTTACGGAAAGAGCTTTGGACCGCGTGGTAAAAAAAGTAAAAGAGGAACGTGTTTCTAAAATTATTGAGGAATTCTCTGAAGAAAACACACATGGTTTTGACAATAGAAAAGGAGACAATCATGTTTCTGGAGTGTATCGATGGATAGACAAAGTGTATAAAAATAAAATTGTGAATTATGGCAAACGTTTGATGTATGAGTTTATGATTCCTGAACCTGCATCGTTCCATAAAGAAGCAATTAAGGATACCTCTAATTACGATACATTACTCACTCCTCCTAAGGATCCTAGAATGGCTTCTGATACCACAAAATTGTTATTAGATGAAACCTTTGAACAAACCTATTTAATTTGGGCAAAAGAATTTAATGTTGCGGTACCAGAAAAACCAATTCAAAAAATAAATATAAGTAAATCGGTTGATTTCACTGGAGAGAGAGCGGGTTCAAGTGGTGCAAAAGAATTTTCAATTCCATCCAATTATGCGATAACAGATAACTCAAAAATAAATTTATCATGGAGACATTGTGAAGCCTATCCTGGAATTATTTTTTCAGTTGGAAACTGGACAAGCGGTTATTCTGACCGACATGGGAGTGTTTCCCTGAGTACATCTAGTTTAAAAGGAATTACAGATACTTTAGCGGTAAGTTATACCTCTTGGGATATTAATAAAGTTACGATTTCTGTAACACTTGAATGCGAACTAGTAACAGAAGCAAAAGAAAAATGGAGATTAGAAGCTTTCAATGCCATTATCGCTGCTTATGAAATAAAGTTAGCAGAATACAATGAAGCATTAGCAACTTTAAAACTAGAACAGGTAGAAAAAACAAAAATCAACCCTGGGTTTTACCGTCAAATTGAAAATATGGTATTCCGTAAAAACTGTATTGAGTATTTAATCAGTCACGAAGCTTTAGGGAAAGGTTTACTATTAAAAGGGAATGATGAAAATCCGTTAAATGGTTTAAGAGTCGATTATAATTCCCCGGCTTTAGAAACCTATGCAGCTAAAGTAAAATTCTTCGAGCAGGCTTTTGAATGGAACTTAATGAGTTATTTCTTATATCCTTTCTATTGGGCGCAAAAAGACAATTGGAAAGCTTTATACAACATTAATGAAATTGACGATCCTACGTTTAAAGCTTTTTTACAAAGTGGTATGGCACGAGTAATTCTTACAGTGCGACCAGGTTTTGAAGAAGCAGTAAACTGGTACATGGCAACGGGTCAAATATGGAATGGCGGACAAGTGCCAACTATGGATGATGAATTATATGTTTCTATTATTGAGGAATTACGCAATCCAGAAGGTGAAGTAGAAGAAACTTGGGAAAGTAGAGTACCAACCTCTTTAACGCTTATTCAAGCAGGAAGTATTGGCTTAGAAGTAACAGGCTTGCCTTGTAATACAGAATGTGGAGATCATTTATTGTTTGATTCTGATATGAATCCTATTGTGCAAACCAATGCCGCAATAGGCGATACAGAAACAGCAGATGAACCGCAACCAGAACCTGCACCTGCAGACGCCTAAAAATAATGAAATACTAATCTTAAACCCCAACCATTCCGTTGGGGTTTTTAAACAAATGTATAATGAGAGCAATAGAATATGGGCTGCAACAATATGGTGGCTATTCTTTACAAGATACCGAAACAAACATCTTTGTTTTTAATGATGAGATTAATGTTGTAAAAGAAGGAGAAATTAATCCTAATATACCTCAAGATGATTATGTATTTATGGAAATTGAGATTGAAAATCAGTTGGCATTAAAGAAAGAGGGTTTAATTATGAGCCAAACAGAATTTGATTACATGAAAGATTCTGGAATAATTGACATAGAGAAAGTAATTTCCAATATACAATTTTCATACCATGAAAATGTCGTCTTAACGGATGTATATCAAATAAACCATCACTATTTTATACAATTACCTATAGATATTACTGGTATTATATTAAATGGTGAAGAACAAATTCTTTATGCAAATACAAAAACAAAACCGGCTAAACCTACTTTAAATACCATTTTAAAAGATAAAAAAATGACTGTCGTTCTTTTTATCTCAACTGATGGAGCACAATTGGAGCGAGCCTACCAGTCAATCGATTCGCTATATGAAAATGAAATTGTCTTGTTTATTGAGAAAAATGAAGGTGTAAATATTTTTGGCTCGGTGGTACGTGTAAAAACAGGAAGCAATATCTACAGTTTAGGTATGTTTCCCTATAAAGATTTAAGTAAAATTGTAAAAATTTATAATACAGATATTGGTTCCGCTTCATTTGAAGAAATCTTAAAAGAACATTTAGAGGATAAAACTGAAAAAATCTATCTTGTTAAAGAAGTTTTTGGCTTTTATGATAAAGTAACCAGTTTTGGAACAAATTTGGGGCTTAAAGCTATAAAAGAAGCTGCTGAAAAATTATCTCTAGCGATGGATGAACTAAAAATAGACGAAAAAAAATGGAAATATTATAATAAAGATGGTACAGTCGTAGAAAATCCTGATTTGCTTTTACCAGGCTTAAGTCTTATAAAACAAGCAAACGCGCAACAAAAAAAAGAGTTAAATAGTAGTAAGCTTAATGCCTTAGCCATTGCACATATTGAAAAATTAGAAAGTACCTTAAAAAACCAACTCATACATAATAACGAGGTTGAATCAAATGGAAATTTTACTAAAGAAAAAGCGTTTAAAAAAATAATAAAATTGGTTTTAAACGTTTTACAAGAAGCCAAATATTTTTTTAAAAACCCTTTGGGAAAAGAGTTTGAGCTAGCAGAAGATGTCTTTGTTATATACAATGCCTTTATAGTAGGTCTTCTTAATGGATTAACTGAAGCCATAAAAGGATTATTAGACTTAATAGCGCTTATTTGTAAAGGAATACTTGAATTAAAAGAAACGCAAAATAAAATTGCAGGAGGAGATTTCTCTTACATGAGTTTGTTCTTTGAAATGCTAGAAAATCTACTTGAAACTTTTACGAATTTATTTAGCAAAAAAAATCTAGAAGCAATTTTTGAATTTGTGAATGCATGCATGTTTTTTGGCCTTAGTTTTCCTAAACTTTTTTTAAATTGGCTTACTCAAGATGGTAAAACCATAACTTCAGATGCTATAGGCTATTATTTGGGTTATATTATTGGTATGATTGTTGAGATGGTTTTGGAAGCTTTGTTGTTTGGTGCTGGTACGGTTGCAAAAGCGGTTAATGAAGTTTGGAGAAGTTTTGCAGACTTATTTGTAAATTTTTCTAAAGCGATAAATTATATAGCTAAAAAAAGTACGACAAGTATAGATAAAATTATGGCTATATTTGCTTTTATAAGACAAAAATCTAAAAACATAAAACCGTTATTAGATGATTTCTTAAGGTTCCTTAAGAGTATTTTTGCTGAGTTAAAATCTTTTATTATTTTAAGGACAGTAAATGGTACGTTTCGATTAGAACTAATACCTATTCAATCTTTTGTTGAAACGGTTTTAAAACTAGTAAAGACAAAATGGGTAAACGACCTTAACAAAGTAGGTTTACAAATTGCAAAAGCCGAAAATGAAATTTATGTTTTTGTACACAAAGGAGAAGAAATTTTTAGAGGTACAAAAAAAGAAGCCAAAGAAGCTTTGGAAGAATACTTTAAAAAAGGAGATGAAATAGGTTTAGAAAAGTATTTGGATGAGGTTGTGGATCTTAAAAACTCATTTAAATTTAAAAATTTTGCATCAATTTTCGAAAATCATCTTTTATATGGAGATATTAAAATAAATATAAAAAATGCACAAACAGGAGAGGTTAAAGAAATTTATACCTATGTGACTGGTAAGGGAGGTAAAAATGCAAGAGAAATTTTACCACCTTGGCAAGTTAGAGTAGAAAAGGCAGGTGGTGTTCATATGCATAAATTCATTGACGGTAAATTAATCAAAAAGATAAAAACAATTGAAACTTATGTTTTGCATACGGGAGAGGTAGTAGAAAAAGTAGAAATACAATTTTTTATTAAAGAACTTAACGGTTTTTTCAAAAAGAAAGAATCCACACTTTGGCCTAAAAATTGGAGTTTAGATAAAATAAAAAGAATAACTCAGGAAGCAAGTGAAAATGTAGTTAAAAATGATAGGAATAAGTTTATAGGTATTTCCAAAGAAGGATATAGAGTTGAATTTTTTTCAATAAAAGATGGTATAATTGACAACGCATATTTATTTACAAATAATTTAAAAAAATAGAGATGAATAATAGATTAAATTTTGAAAAAGAAGTAGGTTGGGCAATCGGAATCAAAGATGAAGATGTTTTATTAGGATATTTTGTATCAGAAATAAAATATAATATCAACGAAGTCATTGCGGATTTAGAATCTGTTTTAAAAGGAGAAAAAACATTTGTTGAGATATTAGAACACCCTCAAGTAGCATGGGATTTTGGTGAAGGGTCAGGACAGTTTGAGTGCAATGAAAATACGGCATATTTTATTGCAGATAAAAACACTAATTTGCCTAGTATGCAAATGCCTTTAAAAGAGCTTATAGAAATACTTTATGAGTGGAAAATTTTTTTGAACAAATAAAAAAGTAAGGCTACCAGAAATAGTGGCCTTATTTTTAACGTTTTATTCTTACACCAAATAGTCTAAAACAATGACAATTACAGTTTTATAAAAGATGGTAAAGAAATTTTTAGAGGCACAAAAAAAGAAGTTGAAGCTATAGCTGATAAACTAAAAGAGTTGAGTGATGATGTGGCAAGGAAGTATTTGGATGACTTGGCTGAAAGTAAAAAACTTGATGATTTTATAAATAAACCCGATAGCGCATTCTATGATAAAAAACAAGTAAAAATATAAAATAATCAACAGGCAAACTTATACGTGTTTATGTATGGAGTTTGTCTGTTAATTACAGCAAATACTCTGCTTAAGAT
>NZ_VDCZ01000012.1 GCF_006491645.1 Flavobacterium profundi | reverse complement strand
TTCGAGCGCAGTCGAGAAGCCTTATTTAAAAAACCAACCTGTCACTTCGAGCGCAGTCGAGAAGCCTTATTTAAAAAAAACGACCTGTCACTTCGAGCGCAGTCGAGAAGCTTTTTTTACAATATCAATAAAACCAATATATAACACTATCCATTAAAGTAAATCATTGTCACTTCGAGCGCAGTCGAGAAGCCTTATTTAAAAAACCAACCTGTCACTTCGAGCGCAGTCGAGAAGCCTTATTTAAAAAAAACGACCTGTCACTTCGAGCGCAGTCGAGAAGCCATTCTAAAACGATAATTCCACCATCCGTCAGTTCGAGTGTTTGTATGAAATGCAATGGTATAAAAAAGTATCGAGAATCAAAATTTCAATATAAATAGGTATCAAAACCTAAAAAACACCTCTCTTCCTATCGACCATCAAACCACAATTACCGATTAAAAACTAAAACTGTTAAAACTATGATAATTCTTACAAAACATACCTAAAAAACAAAAAATGGGAATACAATTTGTTGTCTTTCAAAAAATTTATTAAACAATAGAAAAACATGAAAACAACATCAAAAAAATCGGTAAGTGAAACAGGGCACAACAAAAACATTGCTAATTTTAACAGTGCCATCCAAATTCTCGAAGAAATGAATGGGCTCTACAATCCTACAAACCCTGCTATTACACTTACTAACCTTACGCCTTTTAAAAACCAACTCACAACCGTAACTAACGAACTCAACAACAAAAAACCAATCTATAAAAATGCCGTAGCACAACGGGAAGAAAGAATCGAAGGGCTTAGTAAATTAATCACTAGAACGCTCAACTTTGCAAAATCTACTGGCATCTCAGAAACTGATAAAGAAAACCTCCTCAGCCAAGCAAAAAAAATACGTGGTGCCTCAAAATCTAAAAATGTAAATCCAGAAACGGCGGAAACGGAAAGTATTTCTACTGCCCAACTCTCCTATGACAGTCGTATCGCAAATCTAGATACTTATATCAATCAGTTGGCTTCTCATACGACCTATATTCCTAACGAAACGGAATTGCAAATCAATAGCCTCCAAAACTACCAACAAGAACTTGCAACTCTTAGTAACCAAGTGAACGCAGCGGGAAACGCAATCATTACAGCTCGAAAAAACCGCAACGATATCTTGTATAAAAACGAGACCAATATTATCCAACTCATCAAAGACATCAAAGCCTATCTTAAAGCATTAGGTTCTTCAGCTGAGCCTTATTACAAAGCCATCACTAAACTGAAGTTTAGAAGTATCTAAATCAAAATTAAAAAACTACAAAGCAACTACACTTTGTAGTTTTTTTTTAAACCCAAATCGCTTCAACTCAAAAACCTATCGTAAATCTTCAAAAACCTATGGTATAAATTCAAAAAGACATGGTAACAATTCAAAAACGTATCGTAACAATTCAAAAAGGTATGGTATAAATTCAAAAACCTATGGTATAAATTCAAAAAGACATGGTAAAAAAGCAAAAACGCATCGTAACAATTCAAAAACCTATGGTAAAAGTTCAAAAAGGCATGGTACAAATGCAAAAAGGTATCGTATAAAAGCAGAATAAAATGAAAAACGCATTATAACTACAACCAAACCATTGTCACTTCGAGCGCAGTCGAGAAGCCTTATTAAAAAAAACGACCTGTCACTTCGAACGCAGTCAAGAAGCTATTCTAAAACAATAATAAATTCACCATCCGTCAGTTCGAGTGTTTTTATGAAATGGAATGGAATAAAAAGGTATCGAGAATCTAAACACCCCTTTATTACAATCAAACTGTTCTATAAAATCTAACAGATGTTTTTTAATTATAACACTGCAACCACTCCAGTGTCACTGCGAGCGCAGTCGAGAAGCTTATCTCCAAAACACATTATTCTTGCAAGATTAGAAACAAAAGTCTAGATTTGAAAAAAATAACATTACATGTCCCTATATCAAATTACGCAATGGTGTTTTTTTGGCTTTGGAGTATACAACCTCATCTATTTACTTTGGAAACATAACGCCTATTTTAAAAATAAAATCAATTTACAAGCCATTGATAAAGCAGCAACAGCAACACTTATTTTAGCAGGAACCATTTACACACTTACTTTTGTAACCGATTGGGTATTTATTTTTATCCATTCCGAATCAGAGGAAAGCCAACACCTATTCAGTCGCTTAAAAGGTCCTTATGGCTTTTCATTATATGCACAACAACTCAGTTATATTTTCTTTTCATTAATCTTCTTGCTTAAATTTGTAAGAAAGATAAGCCTATTGCGCCTTATTTTTGGTTGTTTCTTAATGCTTAACTTTGAAAGAATAGTAATCTTTACTACTTCAATACATCGCGATTATTTACCCAGTTCTTGGACTATGTACCAACCTTTTTGGGGTGCATTTATTATAGATTGGTTACTCAAATTTATTATCTTCTGTAGTTTTACAACCGTTATTTATTTTATTCAAAACAGAACAAAAAAATAAAAAATTAAAAACAAATGCATAAAAGCAGAAGAAAATGAAAAACTCACTATAACTTCAACCACTCCAGTGTCACTTCGAGCGCAGTCGAGAAGCTATTCTAAAAAAATAATAAATCCACCATCCGTCAGTTCGAGTGTTTTTATGAAATGGAATGGATTAAAAATGTATCGAGAACGTAACCACCCCTTTATTACAATCAAACTGTTCTATAAAATCTATGAGATAGTTTTAGAATTATATCACTGCAACCACTCCATTGTCACTTCGAGCGCAGTCGAGAAGCCTCAGCTATCAAAAAAATTTTGCACGTATAAAAAGGAAATCTTACATTTAAAAAAACAAAAACCTCATGAAAAGAGCATCACTACTCCTACTCCTTTTAGTACTTATTTCCTGCACGTCTAAAAAAGAAAATACCACAGCAACAACTCTAGAAAACAATACACAGCATGATACTGTAAAAGTAACTGAAACAATCGTACCTGAAGAAAATCCAGCTACAGAAAATAACGATACCTCTACAAATGAAATCACAAATGAAGACTACTACATTTGTTATACCGATGATGATGTGCCTACAAGAGTCATTTGGATTCGTTTTACCAAAGATGGAAAAGCACAACAAGTGAAATATAAAGGACAAAAAGAAGCTATTAATCTAGTTTTCGTCAGTGAAGAAACCTCAGAAGGTGGTGCACACCCTACCATCGAATCCAATTATGATGAAATCTACAACGGTACTAAAAACGGTACCTATAACCTTACGCATTCTGGTGTTTGGGATTATGTAACCTACACTCGCGAAAAAGATAAAAAACAATTCCATTTTACTATCAATCATGAAGCTGATCCGTATGGAAAAGAACCTTGTTTTTAAATTATACTTACATAACCTCTTTTAAACAATTTTAAATATGAAGAAAATCATTTCTACAGGAATTTTGGTAATCATGTTTTCATGTGCATCACCAAAACAGGCTGTTAAAACAAATTTGTTAAATAATCAAACTTTTGAAATAACAGAAATTTCAACAGATCCAACATATGGCTTATCATCAAAAAATCCAGTACAAGTAGGCGGAGTTGACAAAAGTGAAGGTCCCGTAAATGAAAGAAGGTTTTTAAATGCTTTAGCAGGTCCAAATGGTGAAGAAATTTCCTATTTCAGAGCAGGCAGTTGCTGTGCCATTAAAAGTAAAAATGATCCATTTGGATTTGGAGAAGTATTGCTAGATAACTATCGAGTTACATGGAAAGGCGCTAAAGATACTATTTCAATTTACATAAATATGTATGACTATGGAACTTTAAAAGCTCCAATGGGTTTCACAATAAAAAAATAAAAACCTTATAAACCCCAAAACCCTCGTTTATGGGGTAAACGAGGGTTAAAAATCTAAAACTTAACTATAAAACAACTAAACTACTAGGTCAATTATGGTAAACTAAAGCAAAAAGTATTCTTTATATTTACCTTTCTTTTAATTACATAGTAAAGATACTGCGTTGTATTCCAAATAGTTCAAATTTTAGACAAACCCAAACCATTCCCTCGACCAACAACCCATTCCTGTAGACGAATGGTAAAATAAATAGCCATCCTTTTTTAAAAGAAAATAGGCAAAAAGTTAGATCTCTACTACAAACGTTAAAAAAATCTAAAATTCAAATCCCAATACCAACGTAAACGGTTATTCTTGCTATATTTAGTCCCTTTAACTAAACCTAATCCAAAACAATCCTATGAGAATTTGTTCGCTCCTAGTTGTTTTTTTACTGTCTTTTATTGGAAATGCTCAAGATTACTTTCCTAAAAATGATGGTGTAAAACAATCCTTTAAGAACCATGTTGCCATTACCCACGCAACTATTTATGTGTCTCCCACACAAAAATTGGAAAATGCCACGCTTCTATTTAAAGATGGTAAAATTATAGAAGTCGGTACCAATGTTACCCTTCCTAAAAACGCAACCCTTATCGATGCTACGGATAAAACCATTTACCCTTCTTTCATCGACATCTACAGTGAATTTGGTATCGATAAACCGCAACCTGCTCCTAGAAGAGGTTTCGTAACTCAATACGATGCTTCTAGAGAAGGCTATTATTGGAACGACCACGTAAAACCAGAATTCAATGCCTATGAAAATTTGAAATATGATGATAAAACCGCTGGTTCACTACGTGAAGTTGGTTTTGGAACTGTTCTAAGTCATTCCAACGATGGGATCATTGCAGGAACCGGACTGCTATGGACTTTAAACGATAGCGATAATAATTCCAAACGAATTTTAAATACGAAAATTTCGCAACACTTTACTTTCGACAGAAGTAAGTTAAGCAATCAAAGTTATCCTTCTTCCTTAATGGGAAGTATGGCTTTAATTCGTCAAGTATACCATGATGCTAAATGGTATGCAACAGGTGCTTCAAAAACAAAAGATTTATCGTTAGAAAGTTTCAATGCCAATAAAAACTTAATTCAAATTTTTGATGCAGGTGATATTTTAAACAAATTAAGAGCGGATAAAATCGGAAAAGAATTTGGTGTAAACTATATCATTAAAGGTAGCGGAGACGAATTTGAAAAAATTGCAGAAATTAAAAAAACAGGTGCAACGTATATCATTCCTTTAGATTTTCCAGAAGCGTATGACGTTTCTGATCCTTATTTGGCACAGCAAGTGAGTTTAAGTGATATGAAATTTTGGAATCAAGCACCTTTCAACTTAAAAATCTTAGCAGAAAACAATATCAATTTTGTGTTAACAGCTAACGATAATAAAAAACCAAAAGACTTTTTAGACAATCTTAGAAAAGCCGTTTTATATGGTTTACCCAAAGAAAAAGCCTTGGCTGCTTTAACGGAAACACCTGCTAAAATCTTAAATCAATCAGATGCATTAGGGGTTTTGAAAAAAGGAGCTTTAGCCAACTTTATTATTGTTTCTGGAGATATTTTCGACGATAAAAGTACCATTCATGAAAATTGGGTACAAGGAAATAGAAATATCTTAGACAAAATGAATGTGGATGATATTCGTGGTACTTATGATTTGGTGTTTAACCAACAAACATTTGAACTTGCTATTACTGGTGAATTAGACAAGTTAGATGCCAAAATTAGCAAAGACAGTATCAATTTCGGAACGAAATTAACCTATAAAGAACCTTGGATTACTTTAGTTATTAAAACGAAAGATACGACTACAACTTCTTTTTATCGCTTAACAGGTATAAAAAACAAAACTACTTTAGAAGGAAAAGCAGTACTTGAAAATGGTGTAGAAACGAATTGGACAGCAACTAAAAAAGAAGCATCTGATAAAAAAGAAGACAAAAAAGACGATAAGAAAGACGATAAGAAAGAAGACAAAAAAGTTCCAGAAATGGTCCCTGTTACCTATCCAAATATCGCTTATGGAAATATAGCAAAACCAACGCAAGAAACCATTTTGTTTAAAAACGCAACGGTTTGGACAGGTGAAAAAGAAGGAACACTTACGGAAACCGATGTGTTAATTCAAAACGGAAAGATTGCGCAAATTGGCAAGAATCTTTCGGCTCCAAATGCAAAAATCGTAGATGCAACTGGTAAACATTTAACAGCGGGTATCATTGATGAACATTCGCATATTGCTATTTCTAGAGGTGTGAATGAAGGGGGCCAAAATTCCTCAGCAGAAGTAACAATTGAAGACGTAGTAAATTCAGATGATATTAATATATACCGAAACCTTTCTGGTGGTGTTACTTCAGCGAATCTATTACATGGTTCAGCCAATCCAATTGGGGGTCGTGCAGCATTCATTAAATTAAAATGGGGTTACACTCCAGATGAAATGCTGGTAAAAGACGCTCCTAAATACATCAAATTTGCTTTGGGAGAAAATGTAAAACAATCCAATTGGGGAAGTGGTCGTTTTCCACAAACTAGAATGGGTGTGGAACAAGTTTATGAAGATTATTTTTCAAGAGCATTAGAATACAAAAAAGAATGGGCAGACTACAATGCCAACAAAGCCAAAAACAAAGTAGCACCTCGTTTTGATATTGAAATGGAAGTTTTAGGACAAATCCTAGACAGAAAACGTTTCATTACGTGTCACTCTTATGTTCAATCTGAAATTAATATGTTAATGAAATTGGCAGAACGTTTTAATTTCAAAATTCAAACCTTTACGCACATTTTAGAAGGATACAAGGTAGCTGATAAAATGGCAGAACACGGTGTAGGTGGTTCTACTTTTGCAGATTGGTGGGGTTATAAATATGAAGTAAAAGACGCAATCCCTTACAATGCTGCTTTAATGAACGGTCAAGGTGTGGTTGTTTCTATCAATTCTGATGATGCAGAAATGTCTCGACGCTTAAATCAAGAAGCAGGAAAAGCAGTGAAATATGGTAATGTTTCCGAAGAAGAAGCTTGGAAATTTGTCACCTTAAATCCAGCAAAATTATTACAAGTAGACGATAAAGTAGGTAGTATTAAAGTAGGTAAAGATGCTGATGTGGTGCTTTGGACTGCAAATCCATTATCTATTTATGCTAAAGCAGAAAAAACCATAGTTGACGGAATTGTTTTCTACGATTTAGAAAAAGAAAAAGCAACACTAGCCTCTATTCAGAAACAAAGAAGCGAATTGACAAACAGTTTATTAGAAGCCAAAAATAAAGGTTTAAAAACTCAGGCTCCTAAGAAAAAAGATGTGGGGCATTACCATTGTGATACCTTAGGTGAAAACTGCGTGGTTTCTCATGCTAAATATCAATAATTTGTAAAGTACGAAATCTTATGAAAAAATATATATTCCTATTAGCAGTCAGTTGTTTTGCCTTTGGCCAACAAACACCTGCTCCTAAACAAACCCAAACGATTTTAATTACTGGTGGAAAAGCCCATCTAGGTAATGGAAAAGTAATTGAAAACAGCATTATTTCTATTAAGGAAGGCAAAATTGCGATGATTCAAGATGGAACCAATTTCAAACCAGAAAAGCATGATATTTATATTGATGCATCTAAAAAGCATATTTATCCAGGTTTTATTGGTGCCAATGCTACACTAGGTCTCGTTGAAATTGATGCTGTTAAAGCTTCCGATGATGAAAGTGAAATGGGCGAAATGAACCCACACATTAGAAGTATTATTGCTTATAATACAGAATCTGGTTTAGTAGAAGCTGCCAGACCTAATGGTGTTCTATTAGCACAAATTGCACCAAGAGGCGGACGTATTTCTGGAACTTCTTCTGTAGTACAACTAGACGCTTGGAACTGGGAAGATGCTGTAGTAAAAGAAAATGATGGGATTCACTTAAGTTGGCCTAGAAGTTTCTCCAGATCGGGTTGGTGGGCAGAACCAGGAGGTATCGAACCCAATAAAAATTATGAAAAACAAGTTACAGAAATTCAAGATTTCTTTAATGATGCGAAAGCGTATTTTCTAGCCAATCCTGCTGTAAGAGATATTCCTTACGAAGCTATGAAAGGCTTAGATACAGGTGAAAAAACACTTTTTGTACATGTAGATGGAGAAAAAGAAATTGTGGATGCAATCGTATTTAAAAAGAAAAATAACATTCAAAAAATGACATTAGTAGGTGGTTATTATGCTTTTAAAAATATTCCATTATTAAAAGAAAATAATGTTTCCGTTTTATTAAGAAGGGTTCACGACTTACCTTTATTAGAAGATGAAGATGTAAATCTACCTTATAAAAATGCTAAGTTATTAGACGATGCAGGAATTTTAGTGGGGCTTCAAAATGCAGGTGATATGGAGCGCATGCAAATTAGAAATTTACCTTTTTATGCTGGAACTTGTGTAGCTTGGGGAATGGAAAAAGAAAAAGCATTGCAATTAATCACTTCAAATACAGCTAAAATTTTAGGTATCGAAAATCAATATGGTACTTTAGAAGTTGGTAAAAGTGCTACGCTATTCATTTCTGAAGGAGATGCATTAGACATGGCTTCGAATCAAGTTACTCAAGCTTTTATCGATGGCCGAAACATTAGTTTAGAAAGTCATCAAACCGAGTTATACGATCGTTATAAAGAAAAGTTTGAGGCTCAAAACAAAAAATAAATATAACTAGCTTTGAATACTAAAAATCTCACTCTCATTATTGAAGTGAGATTTTTTCATTTATAAAAAATACAATTATCTTTTGTAATTTTGCATTCAAATAATTTCTCTTTGATGAAACAAATTACTTCTGTACAAAATCCATATATCAAATCCTTAGTTCAATTACAAGAAAAAGCTAAAACCAGAAAGCAAACGGGTACCTTTCTTATTGAAGGAAAAAGAGAAATTGAATTAGCCATTAAAGGAGGTTATGTCTTAAACACCTTACTTTTTTGTCCTGATGTAATGCAAAATAAAGATTATCAAAACTTTGATAATTCTAATATTGAAAGAATTGAAATTTCTAAAGAGATATATCAAAAATTAGCCTATCGAGATACTACCGAAGGTATTTTGGCTGTAGCCCAATCCAAAGCATTGCATTTATCCGATTTAAAATTAAGCGAGAATCCTTTAGTATTAATAGCAGAAGCTCCAGAAAAACCTGGCAATATAGGTGCTTTATTACGAACTGCCGATGCGGCTAATATTGATGCGGTAATTATTGCCAATCCAAAAAGTGATTTATACAATCCTAATATTGTACGTTCTAGCGTAGGTTGTTTGTTTACCCGACAAATAGCAATTGGAACTTCTGAAGAAGTGATTGCCTTTCTAAAAAAAAATCAGATTGCCTTTTATAGTGCCACTTTACAAAATTCTAACGAATACCATACAGTAGATTACACCACTCCAACAGCAATTGTAGTAGGTACAGAAGCGACCGGTTTAACGGAAACTTGGCGAAAAGAAAGCACTCAAAACATCATAATTCCCATGCAAGGGGAAATTGATTCCATGAATGTTTCAGTAGCAGCAGCTATTTTACTTTTTGAAGCTAAAAGACAAAGAGGTTTTTAGGTGAAATAGTTGTTGGTTGTTGGTATACTTTTAACTTTTAACTAAATTCCGATTTCTAAATTCCCTATTGCACAATCCATAACTTTGTTATAACTTTAACTGTTATAAAATTGCCCTATGACCGAGATTGATTTAGAAGCAGAAAACAAGGCTATTGCTCAAGAGTACAAAGAACTACTTCGCATTAGTTATCAAACACTTACTACAGAAGATAAAAAGTTAATCCGAAAAGCTTTTGATGTTGCCGTAGATGCACATAAAGATCAAAGAAGAAAATCTGGTGAAGCCTACATCTTCCACCCTATTGCTGTAGCTAAAATTGTAGCTTCAGAAATTGGTTTGGGAGCAACTTCTATTGCTGCTGCTTTAATGCATGATGTAGTGGAAGATACCGATATTACAGTAGAAGACATCTCAAAAATGTTCAATCCGAGTATTGCCAAAATTGTTGAAGGATTAACCAAAATTGCGAAAGTAAAAACCGATCAAGACGTGTCTATGCAAGCGGAAAATTTCCGTAAAATGTTGCTCACGCTCAACGACGATGTTCGTGTAATTCTAATCAAAATTGCCGATCGCTTACACAATATGCAAACCATGGACAGCATGGCAGAATACAAGCAGGCTAAAATCGCTTCGGAAACCTTATATATTTATGCGCCTTTAGCACATCGTTTAGGTTTGTATAACATAAAAACACAACTGGAAGATTTAGGGTTAAAATATACCGAACCTGATGTTTACAAGGAAATTGTTAGTAAAATAAAAGAGACCAAACAAGAACAAGATGCCTACATTAAAACCATTTCTGATGTATTATCTAAATCTTTAGAAGAGGAAGGTATTGATTTTACTATAAAAGGTCGCCCCAAATCGATTTATTCTATTCGAAGAAAAATGCGCGTGCAGGGTGTTACTTTTGATGAAGTGTACGATAAATTTGCTTTGCGTATTATCTATAAATCCAATCCTCATGATGAAAAATTCTTAGCTTGGAAAATCTATTCTGTGGTTACCGATCATTACCGACCTAGTCCTAGTCGTTTGCGCGATTGGATTTCATCACCCAAATCAACAGGATATGAAGCACTACATATTACCGTGATGGGACCAAAAGGTAGATGGGTAGAAATTCAAGTACGCAGTGAACGAATGGATGAAATTGCGGAAAAAGGTTATGCAGCACATTACAAATATAAAGGTGTAGGTGCAGAAGAGCATGGTTTGGAAATTTGGTTGAACCAATTAAAAGAAGCTTTAGAAAGTCAGGCTGCCAATGCCGTAGATTTTGTTGAAGATTTCAAACTTAATTTATATTCCAAAGAAATTTATGTTTTCACCCCAAAAGGAGATTTAAAATCGCTACCCAAAGGAGCAACTACCTTAGATTTTGCCTTTAGTATCCACACCGATATTGGTGCAAAAACAAGAGGAACTCGTGTCAACGGAAAATTAGTTCCTTTAAATTATGTTTTAAACAGTGGTGACCAAGTGGAAGTAATTACATCACCTAATCAAAAACCCACCGTTCAATGGTTAGACTATGTAACCACTTCTAGAGCAAAAAATAAAATTAAAAACTCACTTAACGAGAATACTAAAAAAATTGCGGAAGAAGGTAAAGAAATTCTAAATAGAAAGTTACGCCATTTAAAAATTACCTTAAATGAAACTACAGTTAACGAATTAGTCAATTACTTTAAATTACAAACGAGTTTAGACTTATTCTATCGTGTAGGAATTGGCGCTATCGAAAACCAGAAATTAAAAGACTATGCTGCGCAAAAAAGCAATACGCTGGTTAATTTCTTAAAAAAACCATTCAATAGAACCAATCCTACCAAACCAGAGCAAATAGAAAAAAACGAAATCAGCAAAAAATACGACATGCTGGTTTTTGGTGTGGAACAGGAAAAATTAGATTATAAACTTTCAACTTGTTGTAATCCGATTCCTGGTGATGATGTCTTTGGTTTTATAACGATTAGCGAAGGTATTAAAGTGCATCGAAAAGATTGTCCGAATGCAATTAGCTTACAATCTAATTATGCGTATAGAATTATTCCTGCCAAATGGATCGATTCTAGTCAAGAAGAATTTAGAGCTATGTTAAATATAACTGGAATGGATACTTTGGGTTTAACCAACGAACTTACCAAAGTAATTTCCAACCAAATGCATGTAAATATTGAAAATATCGCTCTAAGTGGAAAAGCAGGTGTTTTCAATGGAAAAATTACAGTAATTGTACCTAACAATACCATTTTAAAACGTTTAATAGATAATATTAAAAAAGTAGACGGAATTGATAAAGTAACTCGCATTTATCAAAATTAACTTCCAAACACAAGAACAAAGGAATAGATTTTCTCAAACTTATTAAGAAGTTTTGTTAAAAAAAAAGTAGAACCACTAGGTAGTAAAGTTTAACTTTACCTATCTTTGCGTTTATTTAGTTAACCAAAAATGGAAAACAATAAAAATCAAGAAATTGTAAAAAACGTATTCACCAAATACCTTGAAGAAAAAGCGCATCGAAAAACTCCAGAACGTTATGCTATTCTACAAGAAATTTACAACTCAAAAGAACATTTTGATATCGAATCTTTGTATATCAAAATGAAAAACAAAAACTACCGTGTAAGTAGAGCTACACTTTACAATACAATTGAATTGCTTCTAGAATGTGGCTTAGTACGTCGTCATCAGTTTGGACAAAATCAAGCGCATTACGAAAAATCGTACTTCGATAAACAACACGACCATATTATTATGACCGATTCAGGAGAAGTCATTGAGTTTTGTGATCCTAGAATTCAACAAATTAAACAAACTATGGAGGAAATGTTCGGTATCGATATCCAAACACACTCTCTTTATTTCTATGGTACTAAAAAAGAAAACAAGAATTAAAAACAACTGCTTAAATAGACTAAACGACAAACAACTAAGATTACAATGACCGTAGATTTATTATTAGGACTCCAATGGGGTGACGAAGGAAAAGGAAAAATCGTCGATGTATTAACTTCAAAATATGACATTATTGCACGCTTTCAAGGTGGACCCAATGCTGGTCATACTTTAGAATTTGATGGAATAAAACATGTTTTAAGAACAATTCCATCAGGAATTTTTCACAAAAATGCCATTAATATTATTGGGAACGGTGTTGTAATAGACCCTGTAGTATTCCAAAAAGAATTAGAAGGTCTTGAAAAGTTTAACATGGATGTAAAATCTAAATTGTTTATTTCCAGAAAAGCACACCTTATATTACCAACACACCGTCTTTTAGATGCTGCTTCAGAAGCTTCAAAAGGAAAAGCAAAAATTGGCTCAACTTTAAAAGGTATCGGACCAACTTACATGGATAAAACAGGCAGAAACGGTTTACGTGTAGGTGATATTGAATTAGAAGACTTCAAAACACGTTACAGAGCTTTAGCTGATAAACATGAAGCAATGATTGCCTTCTATGATGTGGATTTACAATATGACTTAAAGGAAATGGAAGAAGAGTTTTTTGAAGCAATTTCTGGATTAAAAAAACTAACTTTCATTGATAGTGAAGAATACTTGAATCAAGCTTTAAAAGAAGGAAAATCTATTTTAGCAGAAGGTGCCCAAGGATCTTTATTAGACGTAGATTTTGGGACCTATCCATTTGTAACTTCATCTAACACTACTGCTGCTGGTGCATGTACTGGTTTAGGAATAGCTCCAAATAAAGTAAAGGAAGTCTTTGGAATTTTCAAAGCATACACTACTCGTGTAGGTAGCGGCCCATTCCCTACTGAACTTTTTGACGAAGCGGGACAAACCATGGCTAAAGTAGGCAATGAATTTGGCGCTGTTACAGGTCGTCCTAGAAGATGTGGATGGTTAGATCTTGTAGCATTAAAATATGCCGTTCAAGTAAATGGTGTAACCCAATTGTACATGATGAAAGGTGATGTCCTATCTGGCTTTGAAACGCTAGATATTTGTACCGCTTACAAATACAAAGGAAAAGAAATCCAACACCTACCTTACAATATCGAACCCGAAAATGTAGAACCTATTTTTACTACTATGAAAGGTTGGCAAGCGGATTTAACTGGAATGACAACATATGAAGAGCTTCCCGTTGAATTGAAAGAATACATCGAATTTATTGAAAAAGAACTAGAAGTACCTATTTCAGTTGTTTCGGTTGGACCTGATCGAAAACAAACAATCATTAAATAAAACAAAAAACGCTTTCCTTTGAAAGCGTTTTTTTATTATAAAAATATCTTAATAACAATCGCTTTCTCTTCTTTTTACTTATTTTTGACCCAAAATAAATAGTTTGAAAAGATTCACTTATTCTATTCTAAGTTTTTTCCTTTTAGGAATGATTGCCTTCGCGCAAAAAAATACTCCTGAATCTAAGAGTAAACCCATTACTCAAGAGTCAGATAAAATTATTATTGAACATTCTGATTTTATCGACATGAATCAATATGAGATTCCAGGAGCTACAGTATTTACAGGAAATGTTAGGGTTATTCATAAAGGTACCAAAATCAATTGTAATAAAGCTTATTATTTTACAGATGAAAATTATGTAAAAGCATTTGGTAATGTACAAATCAATCAAGGAGATTCCATTACCATGAATAGTCGTTATGCCGAATATGATGGCAAAGATGAATTTGCTTTTGCAACAGGAGATGTTAATTTAAGATCTCCAGAATCAACTTTAACTACTGATACTATTTTCTTTGATAAGAAGAAACAAATTGCCTTTTATAATAGCTACGGCACTATTATAAATAAAGAAAACACCTTAAAAAGTAAATCTGGTCGTTATTTTGTAAGTTCTAAAAAATATCAGTTTACTTCTGCAGTTACCGTTACCAATCCTAAGGCGGTAATTAAAACCAATCATCTTGATTTTTACGAGAATTCAGGTCATGCCTATGTTTTTGGACCTTCAACAATTACCAGTAAAGACAATGTGATTTATACCGAAAATGGATTTTATGACACGAATAATGACATTGGTAAACTTCAAAAAAACAGTAAAATAACCTACGATAATAAAATAATAGAAGGAGACGATTTATATTATGACCAAAAAACCAATTTTTCACGAGGGATTAATAATGTAAAAATCACAGACACTATTAATAATATGGTGGCCAAAGGTCATTATGCTGAAATGTATCGCAATCCTGAAACCAGAAAGGATTCTATCATTTTAACGAAAAGAGCTGTTGTTATCACAAAGGTAGAAAATGACTCGTTATACATGCATGGAAAAAAAATTCTGGTAACAGGCCCTCCAGAAGACCGAGTAATTCGTGCTTTTAATAACGTTCGTTTCTTTAAAACCGATATGAGTGGAAAATGTGACTCTATTCATTCGAACAATAAAACAGGTTTAACCCAACTTATAGGCAATCCTGTTCTTTGGAACAACGATAATCAAATGACAGGAGATGTCATGCATTTAATTGGCAACAATAAAACAGAACAATTAGATTCTTTAAAAGTAATTAACAATGCTTTTATTGTTCAAAAAGATTCTTTAAGCGAAAACGGTTACAATCAAATTAAAGGACAATACTTGTATGGTAAGTTTAAAGAAAACAAATTAAGCGAAGTAGATGTTGTAAAAAACACTGAAGTCATTTATTATATGTACAATGACAAAAATGAATTAGTTGGAATTGACAAAAAGGTATGTAGCAAACTTAATTTTGTATTTGAAAATAACCAAATTGTTTCACAAACTGCCTTTAATAATGTAGAAGCGAAAACCTATCCCGAAAGTGAATTTCCAGAAAACGCCAGAAAACTAAGAGGTTTTATTTGGCGTGGAGACGAAAGAATTAAGTCGAAAGAAGATATTTTCCCGGAGGAAGAAAATAAAATACACGAACAAATTCTATTAGAAAGTAAGAAAAAAGCTGATGAAGAAGATCTCCCTATGGAAGTACTTCCAGAAACTTTAGATTATGACAAGGAAAATCCTAAACCAAAAGACACTAAAGTAAAGAATAACTAAAAAAGACTATTTCGTCATTTGAAAGTAAATTCATATTAAAAATGAGCAGACTTTTTTTATTAATACTTTTTTATAGCACTTTATATTCTTATTCACAAGAAAAAACAATTGCTGATTTTGATGTTAAAAATATAACGCTACTTTTCAAAAAAGACACTGTCAATGTCATCATAAAATCTAAGAAAGGTGAAGAATTATATCCAAAACCTATTTTTTTATTTTGTCAAGGTAGCCTTCCCATACCTTTATTGAAATATGATGATGAAAGCAACTTTGGAATAACTCCTTTCGATTCAGATTTAATATGTGAAGATTATCATTTAGTACTCATTGGTAAACCAAATATTCCATTATTATCACACAAAAAAGATCTTGAAAAAAATAACACTTTTCTAATTAATGGGAAATTCTCAAAAGAATATTCTAAAAGAAACCTCTTAGATTTTTATGTGAAAAGAAATAAATTTGTATTGAATTATTTACTAAAACAACATTGGACTTCTAAAGAAAAATTAGTTGTTGCAGGACATTCTGAAGGAAGTACTGTTGCAGCTAAACTGACAGAAATTTATCCAAAAATAACCCATTTAATTTATGCAAGTGGAAATCCAATGGGAAGAATTATGTCAATGATAAATGAAAAAAGAAGCTTGGAGTCTGATACACTGAAACAAGCTGAAAATGAAATTGAATATTGGGAAACAGTAGTAAATGACAAGGATAATATGAATGATGATTTCGGAGATACAAACAAAGCTACCTATCAATTTTCAAGCCCTCCTTTTGATTATATACAAAAAATTAAAATACCCGTCTTAGTTACTTATGGAACCAAAGATTGGTGTACACCTTATCTTGATTTTATAAGAGTAGATTTTATTAGAAAAAATAAATCAAATGTCACTTTTAATGCTTACATTGGATTAGAGCATAATTTTTTTCCTGTCCTTGAAAATGGAAAACCAAATTATGCAATTTTTAATTGGGATAAAGTAGCAAAAGATTGGTTAAACTGGTTAAAAACGAATTAAAATGATTGAAGATTTTTTTAAATACCAAGCTCAAACTTCTCCTTATCCTTTAGCTTTAGAAATTTCACATGCTGAAGGAAGTTATATTTATGATTCAAATGGAAAAGCCTATTTAGATTTTGTAGCAGGTGTTTCTGCAAACACTTTAGGACATCAACCCATACGAGTGAATCAAGCCATAAAAGAGCAACTCGACCGCTATTCTCATGTAATGGTTTACGGAGAATATGCACAAAAACCTGCTACAGAATTATGTAAATTATTAGCTTCACTCCTACCTGAACCTCTGAATAAAACCTATTTAGTAAACTCAGGAACAGAAGCCATTGAAGGTGCTTTAAAATTAGCGCGACGCGTTACGGGTAGAAGCCAACTGATTTCTTGTCATCATGCGTATCACGGAAATACAATGGGAAGCATGAGTGTGATGGGCTTTGAAGAAAGAAAACAAATTTTTCGTCCTTTAATTCCAGATGTTGATTTTATAACTTTCAACAATGAGTCTGATATTCAAAAGATTACAACTCGAACCGCTGGTGTTCTATTAGAAACGATTCAAGGTGGTGCCGGTTTTATACAACCTGAAAATGACTATTTAATAAAAATAAGAAAACGTTGTGACGCAGTAGGTGCTGTTTTAATTTTAGATGAAATTCAACCTGGTTTTGGTCGCACCGGTAAATTATTTGGTTTTCAAAATTACAATATGATTCCTGATGTTGTAGTAATGGGAAAAGGAATGGCAAGCGGAATGCCTATTGGTGCTTTTACAGCTTCTTCAAAAATGATGGATTTATTAAGTCATGACCCAAAATTAGGGCACATTACTACCTTTGGAGGTCATCCTGTTATTGCTGCTGCTGCTTTAGCTACGCTTCAAGAAGTTACAGAAACAAACATAATGGCAGAAGCACTCGAAAAAGAACAACTCTTTAGATCTTTATTAATACATCCATTAATTAAAGAAGTTAGAGGTAAGGGATTAATGCTAGCTGCCATGACAGAAAGTCCTGAAATTACCAACCAAGTCATCCTAGAATGTCATAAAAGAGGTTTGATTTTATTTTGGCTTTTGTTTGAAGGCAAGGCCATTCGTATTACACCTCCTTTAACGATTTCAAAAGAAGAAATAAAAAAAGGTTGTGGCATTATTCTTGACGTATTAAATGAAGTACAGGAATTACAAAACAAAAACAATTCACACTAACTCGTTTGGTTTTAAAATTGTTAATTAAATTGTTTAAAACAATTCGTACTAAAATTGCATTACCCCATAAAATGTCTTACTTTTAATATAAGACAAAACCCATAAAATTGATTGCTTATGAGATTGAGTCATGAAGAAGAAGAGAACAACTTATCCTTATCTAAGTTTGAATCAATGTTAAAAACGAACAAAGTGTTTTTCTTTGATTCTGAAGAATTTGAAGACATCATTCTTCACTATATGGATACAGGTCGAATGAATTTAGCAAAAAAAGCATTAAAACTTGGTCAAGAGCAACATCCAAAATCGACTGGTTTACGATTAGTTCAAGTAGAGATGTTAATCTATGAAGACCGATTAGATATTGCTGAAAAATTATTGTCTGAATTATACGCTATTGAGCCTACTAACGAAGAAATCTACATTCAACAAGCTAATATTTATTCGAAAAGAGATCAACATGAAAAAGCAATTGAATCGTTACAAATTGCTTTGAAATTCACAGATGATTATGCAGATGTCTATTCCATGATTGGAATGGAATATTTATTTATGGATGAACTAGAAAAAGCAAAAGATTATTTCATCAAATGCTTAGAAGAAGATCCAGAAGATTATTCCGCATTGTACAACATCATCTACTGCTATGATTTTTTAGATCAAAATAATGAAGCTATTGCTTATTTAGAAAAATTCATTGATAGAAAACCTTACAGTGAAGTAGCTTGGCATCAATTAGGAAGACAATATTATGCCTTGAAAAATTATGAAAAATCGGTTTGGGCTTTTGATTATGCTACACTTATTGATGAATCCTTCTTAGGTGCTTATTTAGAAAAAGCAAAAGGTTTAGAAAAATTAAAAAAATACCAAGAAGCAATCGACTGTTATACCATCACTATGGAATTGGATGATGCTACTTCTTTTGCCTTATTGCGTGTAGGTAAATGTCATGAAAAACTAGGCAGAAAAGACTTAGCTTTGAAGTTTTATCTTAGAACAGTTCATGAAGATCCGTTGTTAGACAAAGCTTGGATTGCTATAACCGACTTTTACATTCGTCAAAAAAACTTCCAAAAAGCCATTTACTATGTTAACAAAGCTTTAGGAATAGATAGTGACAACAGTTTGTATTGGAAACGATATGCTGCCATTAATCACGGACTTCAATTTTACGAAGAAGCGGAACTAGGCTACAGAAAAGCTTTTGAAGCAGGTGATATTAATTTGGATACTTTTGTTCTTTGGTCCCAAATGTTACAAGAATTGGGCGAATATGAAAATGCTATTGAAATTTTATTACAAGCAAGTGAGGTTTTTCCTGATGAATTTGAGATTGAATATCGTTTAGCAGGTCTCTATCATTTGACTAAAGAAACTAAAAAAGGAAATTTCCACCTTAATAATGGATTGCGAATTAATTTTAAAAACCATACCATTATTCAAGAGCATTTCCCTACTATGTGGAAGAAAAAAACAGTTCAAAACATCATTGAAAAATATAGAAACTAAACAATAGTTTCTCTAAATTTGTCATTCAGATAGAGAACCAATTCTAACTGAATGACATTTATTTTATAAAAGTATGAGAAAACTTTTCCCAGATTATGTACTAATCACCCTAAAAGGAATTGCCATGGGTGCTGCTGACGTAGTCCCTGGCGTTTCTGGAGGTACAATCGCATTTATTTCTGGTATCTATGAAGAATTAATTGAAAGTATAAATAAAATTAATTTTTCAGTAATTAAGGGAATTAAAGAAAACGGAATAAAAAATACTTGGGCTGCTATTAACGGTAACTTTTTAGTCGCTCTTATTCTAGGAATTGCCATTAGTGTGGTAACTTTCTCAAAAATAATAATCCATCTTTTAGACACCCAACCTATTGTAGTTTGGTCTTTTTTCTTTGGATTAGTTATCGCCAGTATTTTGTTTATTTGGAAAGAAATTTCAACTTGGTCTTGGAAAGCTATTGTATCATTACTCATTGGCATTGTAATTTCTTATTATATTACTATTGCAAAACCTACCGAATCACCAGATAGTTATTGGTATCTTTTTATATCTGGTTTTTTAGCCATTATAGCCATGATTTTACCAGGTGTTTCAGGAGCATTTATATTACTTTTAATGGGTTCGTATCAAACTGTTATTGGAACCATCAATCAACTCAGAGAAGGTCTTTCTACAGTAAATTTTGAAATTATTGGTAATGCGTTATTAAAATTAGGAACCTTTACGATTGGAGCAATTTTAGGCTTGAAATTATTTTCAAAAGTACTAACTTGGATGTTTTCGAATCATAAAAATACTACTTTGGCCTTACTTGTTGGTTTTATGATTGGTTCCTTAAATAAAATCTGGCCTTGGAAAGAAGTTATCGAAACGCGTATTAATAGTCACGGAGAAACAGTCCCGTTTATAGAGAAAACTATTCTACCCCAAAATTTTGAAGGTGATTCACAAATTTTAACAGCTATAATTATGGTTATTTGTGGATTTATGTTAATTTTCGGATTAGAAAAGATAGCGAACCGACTAGGAAAAAAATAAGCTATATGTCAAAAAAGAATAAAAATAAAAAGCAAATTAAATTTGGTCTAATTGGAAAAAACATTAGTTATTCCTTTTCCAAAAAATACTTTACTGAAAAATTTAAATTACTACATTTTGACAATTGTGAATATCTAAACTTTGATATTGCAAACATTAAAGATTTTCCTAAAATTCTTTCAGAAACTAAAGGTTTAAAAGGATTAAATGTTACCATTCCATATAAAGAAGAAATTATCCCGTATTTAGATAAACTATCTAAAAACGCAAAAATAATTGGAGCAGTTAATACTATTACGATTTCAAAAAAGAAAAAATTAAAAGGACACAATACCGATTATTATGGATTTAAAAAAGCCATCAAACCTTTACTTGATACCCATCATAAAAAAGCGCTTATTTTAGGAACTGGTGGCGCCAGCAAAGCGATTGCATTTGCATTTAAAAAATTAAAAATTGAATATGATTTTGTTTCTAGAAATCCAAATGAATTTCAATTAGGTTATGAAGAGTTAAACCAAGAAATTTTTGAAGAATATCAAATCATTGTAAACACAACACCTGTAGGAACACATCCTAACATAGACGATGCACCTCCTCTAGATTATCATTTATTTACAAAAAATCATATCGCTTTTGATTTAGTATATAATCCTGAGGAAACCTCGTTTTTAAGAAAAGCCAAAACACAAGGAGCCAAAACAAAAAATGGTTATGAAATGCTTCTTTTTCAAGCAGAAAAAGCTTGGAGTATCTGGAATGGTTAATCGATAGACATACCAAATGTAAAGCTTTCTTAAACTTAATAGAATTTCAAAACCAATTCAATCAATCAATCAATTTTCTTGATAATTTAGTATTTCTATATTCAATTCATTGTATAGAAAAACTAAAGAACGTTTATATTAAAGCACGCTCTAACATATAAAAATACGGGTTTTTCTTTGAATTTTGCACAGCCTTTAGTATCTTCGGTCGCAATTAGTAACCTTAAGCATGTAAAGATGTTAGAAGAAAAGAATGATAACCTGCAAAACGCAGATGGACAAAAAGAGCAAGAGTCACAAGAAAATGTAATCACTATCAATCAATCTGCCTTAGACGAGATTGATAATTCTAATGCTGAAGAAAACGAAGACGACTCTATTCAGGATAAGCATATTATCCCAATGTTAGACTACGATTCTCTTACTATGGAAGAACTAACTACTGAGTTAGACAAGTTAGTCCACAACCATAAAGTAATGGCGATTAAAGACCATGTAGAAGAAATTAGAAAATCGTTCATGAATCAATACCATCATTTAATTGATGAAAAAAGAGATGAATTTAATGAGTCTAATACAGATGAAACGGCTACTTTCGAATATCATTTTCCTCTAAAAAATAAATTTGACGCGGTTTATGATGATTATAAAACGAATAGAAATAATCATTACAACCAATTACAAAAGAACTTAAAAAACAATCTTACCGTTAGAAACGAAATTATTGAAGAATTAAAAAATTTAGTTGACGGTACAGATGAAACACTTTCTATTGCTGATATGTTTAAGAAATTAAACGATATTAGAGAACAATGGAAAAATGCAGGTGCAATCCCAAGAGATAAATACAATATTGTTTGGAATAATTTCCATTTTCATATTGAACGCTTTTATGATTTAATCCATTTAGATAAAGAAGCGCGTGATCAAGATTTCAAGAACAATCTTGAACAAAAACAAGTCATTATTGAGCGTGCCAAAGCCTTATTAGACGAAGCAGATATTTTAAAAGCATTTCGTGAATTACAATTGCTTCACCGTGTTTGGAAAGAAGAAATTGGACCGGTTGATAGAGAACACAGAGAAGCTATTTGGAATGAATTTAGTGAAATAACAAAACAAATTCATGATAGAAGAGAAGCTTTTTTTGGTCAAGCCAAAGAACGAGAAGTAGAGAATTTAGCAAATAAAAATGAAATTATTGCACAAATTGTTGCTTTAGGAAATGAAGACATTCAATCGCATAACGGCTGGCAGTCTCAAATTAAAAAAATGGAAGCCTTACGTGAAAGTTTCTTTAAAGCAGGTAAAGTTCCGGCAGAAGTTACAGAAGACACTTGGGCGGCTTTTAAAACTGCGGTGCGTAATTTTAATGTCAATAAAAATGCTTTTTACAAAGATATCAAACACGAACAACAAGAAAATTTATCTAAAAAATTAGCTTTAGTTGAAAAAGCGGAATCATTAAAAGATAGTGAAGACTTTAAAGCAACTACTCCAATTATGAAGCAGATTCAAGAAGATTGGAAAAAAATAGGACATGTACCTCGCAAGTATTCCGACAAAATATGGAAAGACTTTAAAGACGCTTGCAATCATTATTTTGATCGCATGCACGCAGTTCGAAATGCTGAAAACGAAGATGAAGTTCAAGCGTTTGACAATAAAAAAGAATATTTAGAAAATTTAAAATCTTTTGAATTAACGGGCAATCATAAAACCGATCTGGACGCAATTAAAGCTCATATTGAAGCTTGGAAATCCCTTGGAAGAGTTCCTTTCAACAGAAGACATATTGAAGGGAAATTCAATAAAATTTTAGATGCTTTATTTGAGAAGTTAAGTTTATCTAAAAAAGATACTGAAATGATGAAGTTTAATGCTAAATTAGATCAGTGGGTAGAAAATGATGATAATCGATCTTTAGAAAAAGAGCAGTTTTTCATAAGAAAGAAAATAGACGAAGTTCAAAATGAAATTTTTCAACTAGAAAACAATATTCAATTCATTAGCAGTAGTTCGAAAGGAGAAAATCCTTTTATTAAAGAAGTGGAAAAAAATATTGAAAGACACAAAGAAGAATTAAAACTTTGGAAAGAAAAATTAAATAAATTAAGAGACATTTAAACCTCTAACTTTAAAAAACCAATCCCATTAAACATTTTGTTTAATGGGATTTTTTATTCCTAAAAAAATAGAAATAAGAAGCCATTTTTCAAAAAGTACGTATAAATACGTATAAAAAAAGGCTAAAAATACGTATAAATACGTATTGTAAAATAAAAAGCAGAATCCTAGATTTGAAGAAGGTAGGTTAGTCTATTTTTCAAGAGTACACTTTTTTATTGCTATTAGCCCAAAATAATCAATAAAATTTTACCCTATGAGAGATTTAAAAATTAACATTCTAAATGAAGACGGACAATTGATGGGATTCTTAATCGATCGAGAAATCATGAGTGGTCTTTACATTACTTTTGATTACAATAAGGTAGCACAAAACTATGAAAGTTTTAAAATCAACTATCAAAAACCGAGAAAATCGGAACTTAATAGTGTGGTTTTTAATATGGATGATATTACCGTAATAAGTACTCAATTGGATGCAGACAATCATGTACAATTCCTATTTGAGGAAAATTTATCCTTAAAAAAATTAAGGAAAGTACCCGAAAATATTATTCCTTCCTCTTTTAAAAAAATAATTCGTTCCGCTTATAAAACATTTTGTGAGAAAGAATTTATAACAGGTGTAGCTTCCTAATTATTTATAGATTGCTAGATTAGTTTCTAAAAGTCATTTAGAATGAAGCTTTTCATTTTAAATGACTTTTTTATAGTATTCTTTTACTAAATTCGTACTATTATTTAGATTGAAAATTCTTTATTAATAATTGATTTTTAACTATCTCATTTGTATAAATGAAATCATAATACTACACACCTCTTAAATTTTAGATAACATGCTACAACTTAACTTCTCCCCTTTTCCCGTCTTAGAATCAGAAAGATTGCATTTTAGAGCACTTCGCGATACGGATGTTCATGAAATTTTTGCTTTAAGAAGTAATCCCGACTTAATGCAATACATTCCTAGACCTTTACTTACAAAACAAGAAGAAGCTTTAGAACATATTAAAATGATTCAAGATAAAATTGAAAGCAACGAAGGAATTAATTGGGCAATGACAGAAAAAGGTAACGACAAACTCATCTCTCTTATCGGTTTCTACAGAACCCAAAATGAAAATTATCGTTCGGAATTAGGATACATGCTTTTACCTGAATATCAAAATAAAGGATACATTACAGAAGCCATCCAAACACTTTTAAACTATGCCTTTACAGAAATGGGGTTGCATTCGGTAGAAGCTATTATCGATCCAAGAAATATAGCTTCAGAAAAAGTATTGCTAAAAAATGGATTTAGAAAAGAAGCGCACTTTGTAGAAAACTGTTATCACAATGGGGAGTTTCTTGACAGTGTACATTATGGCATATTAAAACAAGAATATTATAATGATACTAACACTAAAAAATAAATATCTATCTGCTTCCATACATTCAAAAGGAGCAGAATTACAAAAGCTAGTTAAAAATAATTGTAATTACATTTGGGAAGTAGACACAAACTATTGGAATAAAACATCCCCTGTTCTTTTTCCAATTGTTGGCCGATTAAAAGAGGACACCTATCTTTATGAAGAGAAAGAATATCAGCTTTCAAGACATGGTTTTGCAAGAGATTATGAGTTTTCTGTCATTCACCAAACTGATACAGAAGCTGTTTTCTCATTAACGCATACTACAGAAACCTTAGTAAAATTCCCGTTTGAGTTTGAACTTCAAATAAGCTATTCTTTAAATGAATCTTGTTTGACAATTGGTTATCAAGTCAAGAATTTAGGAATTTCAAAAATGCCATTTTCTATTGGTGCACATCCTGCTTTTGCCATTTCAAATGCATTTGAAGAATATAAATTGTGCTTTAACAAAATAGAACGTTTTGAAAGTTATTTACTCGAAAACGATTTATTTTCTGGTCAAACCAAAACTATACCTTCCGTCGAAGAATGTATTCCATTGGAATATCGTTTATTTGAAGAAGATGCCTTGGTTTTTAAAAACTTACTTTCATCCGAAGTTACACTATCACATTTAAATAAACCCATCTTTAAAATGGATTATAGTGGCTTTCCGTATTTAGGAATTTGGACCAAAGACAAAGCGCCTTTCCTTTGTATCGAACCTTGGTTAGGATTGGCCGACCATAAGGATACCTCTCGAAAAATAGAAGAAAAAGAAGGAATCCAATGGTTGTCTTCAAAGTCCAATTATACATGCAAATTTTCAATTGAAATCTATTAAATAAAAAAGAGCTGTTCATGAACAGCTCTTTTTTATTATATAATTTTATGTATTCTATTTAAAGGAATAACAACTCCTTGTTTTAAAATAATCCGATTATCAGTAACACCCCAAATCGTCGTTTCTGTCATTTTAAGGTTGGTATCGTCTTCAAAATAAATTTTCATTTTTAGATGTTCTAAATTCCCTAAAGCTAAAGCTCTGTCTAAATCATTCTTTCGTTGTATTACATCGTCTTTATCGAGTAATACTTCTTCTGTGGGGAAATGCAAAGAATGGATAAGCTCTTTGTCGATTTGTTGGCATTCTAAAATCATAGTAGGTTTGTTTTGGGGGTTAATAGTAATAAATATACAAAAAAAATATTAGCATGTATAAAAATGTTAAAAAAAACCTTTTTTTATTTTTTAAATTTATTCATTTTGAACAAGTTAGCATTCTTAAAACCTTATACAAACCCAAATTATCTACATAAAAGATATTTTAATTTAAAAAACAAAAGCAGATTCTAATACCTTAGAATCCGCTTTTGCAAGAATTAATAATTGTATGAAATTTATTGTTTATTGTACTGCTACTGCCGCATTAATGTTCCCATAGCCGTATTCTGAACTTCTATTTGGATATAAGGATGCAGATTGTTTTAATTTATTTAAAACTTGATCTTTTGACCAACTTGGATTTTTTGACCAAACTAAGGCAGCTATCCCAGCTGTTGTAGCTGTTGCAACCGAAGATCCTCCTACATAGTCCGTTTGATTTTCGTAATAACTTAATACAGGAGCTGTATTTCCTGAAGCTGAACGCTCCATTACAACTGTAAAATCAATTTTACTTCCTGAATGACAATTGGAACATTTATTATAACCTGATCCTTCTTTAATACCTGTAACAGCAACTGTTTCGTTCATCCAAGCTGGAAAAATTACACCTACAAAATTGGTAAAACTAGTGGAAGTACCACCAGCACAAAAAATCAGTTTTCCTCTGTTATTAGCATAGCGTACCCCATCTTCAATTCGACCAACAGAAAAAATATGTCCCATAGACATAGAAATAATTTTAACAGAAGAGTTATTTCCTAAACCAACAAATGCATTTTGAACTCCTTTTTGTTCATGATAACCCTCTAAAACTACATTTGCAGCTGCTCTATAAGAAATTAAATTGGCATTATACGCAACGCCCACAGGCAAGCCTTTATTGTTTCTAGGTGCTGTAGCAGTAGCTGTCATACTGGTACCGTGACCACATTGATCATTTGGTCCGTCTGTTGAAGTTGACCATGGCCAAATAGAATCTACATAGGTTCCGTATTTTTGTACACTCCTACCATTGGAATCACCATTATTAAAATTACTACCCAATAAAGATTGATTAGGCGAAACGCCCGAATCGATAACGCCTATAGTGATACCAGAACCTGTACTTTTACTCCATGCATTTGGAATGTTATGCTTATAAAAACTCCATGGCACCTTTGCATTTGGAGTAATAGAAGTATAATCAGCTGTACTTAAAGTTTGAGAATCGAATCCACATCCAGAAGATCCTGAACTTGAACTTCTTTGTGTTCCATTTTCTTCTTCAAATTTAAAAAAGCGATAATCCGCTGGTTCCACATACCTAACATTTTTATTATTTCGTAAAGCAAATAATGTTTTTTGATCTTTAACAATTACATCTATAATGTTCAAAACGGGATCATTGTAAACCAAAAGTTTTTCTGCAGGATTGGATTCATTGGCTTGAATACTATTTAATAATTGTTCTACAATCTCTTTACTTCTAGAAGATGCTGATTTTTCAAAATCAGTTGTAGAGGTACCATAACCAATAGTTACTAGATTTTGTCCATGTTGGGAAGCACTCCACAATAATTGCAAGGATGCGTTTTTCCAATAAAATTGACCTGTTTGTTGCAAGGTGCTCTTAATTTCATCATTAATTTGTTGAGGGGATAATAATTTCTGATCAAAATTTTGTACTTCTTCTGCAGAGTTTTTTTCAATAGAATCTTCTGTACATGCTACATTCAAGCCAAGAACTGCCAAGAAGCATATCTTGAATACCGTTTTTTTCATATTTATTTGTTTACTGTTTAAAATACGAATTTATGAATTTTTTGTGTAAAAAAATATTAAGTACATAATTTTAAGTATTGTTTATTGTAAAAATGACATTTTTCAAAGAATTACAATATTTGTAATAAAAATTTCTAATTCTAATATTTTAAATTACATTTGCAATCCCATGCAAAAAACGATTAACATACTCAATAAAAGAGCTAAATTCGATTATGAAATTATCGATAAGTATACGGCTGGAATAGTATTAACTGGTACTGAAATCAAATCAATTCGTTTAGGTAAAGCTTCCATCGCTGAAAGTTTTTGTGAATTTCACAATAACGAACTTTTTGTAATTAATTCTACTATAGAAGAGTACCTTTTTGGTACACATTACAACCATAGAGCTAAAAGTGAAAGAAAGTTACTTTTAAATAGAAAAGAATTAAAGAAACTTCAAAAAGACAGTGATAATAAAGGACTCACTATCATCCCTTTACGCTTATTCACCAATGAAAAAGGTTTAGCCAAATTAGACATCGCTCTATGTCGTGGTAAAAAGAACTATGACAAAAGGGAAACAATGAAAGAAAGAGATACTAAAAGAGATTTAGACCGAATTAAAAAATCATACTAATTTTTATCTTCTAAAAGGGGTACAAAACGGAATTCTCCAAACTCATGTTTTTCAAATTGTGATTCATTTTTTCTAACAAGCATCGTCATAATTTGATGTTCTTCTCCTAAAGGAATAACTAATTTACCACCTATTTTCAACTGAGCCATTAATGCAGGTGGAATAAAGGGTGCACCTGCGGTAACAATAATACTATCAAAAGGAGCATATTGAGGCAATCCTTTGTAGCCATCACCAAAAGAAATATGTTTGGGTCTAATTCCTAATTTTGGCAACAATAAAGAAGTAATTTTAAAAAGTTCGTTTTGTCTTTCTATGGTATACACTTTGGCTCCCATAGTACACAATACAGCAGTTTGATAACCACTTCCTGTACCAATTTCTAAAATTTTATGTTCTTTTTTAACATCTAATAACTGACTTTGGAATGCTACGGTGTAAGGCTGAGAAATAGTTTGTCCAGCAGCTATTGGAAAGGCTTTGTCTTGATAAGCAAAATCTTCAAAACTCGAATTTAAAAAGAGATGACGCGGAATTTTTCTTATGGCATCTAATACATTTTTATCAGTAATTCCTTTTTGCTCTAATAATTTAGCAAGTTGATTTCTAAGTCCTTGATGTTTGGGAGTATCTTTCAATTTATAGGCTATTAGTTTTTGGTAAAAATAACAGTAAAAAACACAATAAACAAGCTATAAAGTTCAAAAAAAATACAAACTGTATCTCAAAAACTTCAAACAAATATGTATTTTTGTTGAAAATACTTTATTATGTTGAAAGTTGGCGTTCTAGGTGCTGGTCACTTAGGAAAAATACATTTGCGTTTATTAAATCAATCCTCAAAATATGAATTAGTCGGCTTTTATGACCCATTTGAAGAAAATGCTAAAAAAGTAGCTGCTGAATTTGGTTATAAAAAATTTGACTCTATTGAAAGTTTAATCCAAGAAGTAGACGTTGTAGATATCGTAACGCCTACTCTTTCTCATTACGAATGTGCGGTTACAGCAATTGAAGCGGGTAAACATGTGTTTTTAGAAAAACCCATTTCAAATACGGTTGAAGAAGCAGAAAAAATCATTGCATTAGCACAAAAACATAATGTAAAAGGTCAGGTAGGTCATGTAGAACGCTTTAATCCTGCTTTCCAAGCTGTTAAAGATAAGATTGAAAATCCAATGTTTATTGAAACACATCGTTTAGCGGAATTTAATCCGCGAGGCACAGATGTTCCAGTAGTTTTGGATTTAATGATTCATGATATTGATGCCATTTTAAGTGTGGTTCGTTCCAAAGTTAAATCGGTCAATGCCAGTGGAGTTGCTGTTATATCGGATTCCCCAGACATTGCTAATGCTCGAATTGAGTTTGAAAATGGCTGTGTTGCCAATGTGACCTCGAGTAGAATTTCCATGAAAAACATGCGTAAATCACGATTTTTCCAAAAAGACGCTTACATCTCTGTAGACTATTTGGAGAAAATATGTGAAGTGGTTAAAATGAAAGACGCACCAGAAGTACCTGGTGATTTTGATATGATTTTACAAAATGCGGAAGGGATAAAAAAACAAATCTATTTTGACAATCCTAAAGTAAATGCTAACAATGCTATCTTAGAAGAATTAGAAACTTTTGCAGATGCAATTAACAATAATACAACACCAATTGTAACCTTGGAAGATGGTACCGAAGCTTTACGTGTAGCTTACATGATTATTGAATCGATGGAAAATAAATCATAATGAATAGAAAAGATTTTATCTTATTTTTTATATCAAAAAGAATCAAACCTTTTTTAATTCTGTCTTTTTTATTTGTTGTAATTTATTTTTTCATTCAAGTCATTTTTAATAAGGACAGCAATGAAAGAAACATTTTTATTTTATGTAGCTTAGGTCTTGGAATAATTGTAGCATTCATGACTATTCATTTTTTTGCAAGAAAAGTTAAAAATCAGCTATCCATAAAAGCTAAAATGATAGTTAATTCAATAGTACTATTTTTTAAAATTATAAGTATCCTTTTTTTATTAGGCTTGACCATTCAACTTATAATAGAATCTAAGCTTTTAGAACTTTTCATGATGTTAATTCCAGGCCTAACCTCATTTTTAATATATACTAAAAAAACAAAACTCAATTAATACAATGAAACAAATAGCAGTAATAGGTGCAGGAACTATGGGCAACGGAATCGCTCATACTTTTGCACAATCTGGATTTACAGTAAAATTAATCGATATCTCAGAAGCCGCAATTGAAAGAGGCATGACCACAATCGCTAAAAATTTAGATCGAATGGTAGCCAAAGGCAGCATCACTGAAGACGATAAAATTAATACAATAAGCAATATTATTACCTATACCGATACTAAAGATGGTGTTGTTGGTTGTGATTTAGTGATTGAAGCAGCTACTGAAAATGTAGATTTAAAATTAAAAATCTTCAAACAATTAAGTGATATTTGTGATCATAATGTGATTTTAGCAACCAATACTTCTTCCATTTCTATTACACAAATTGCAGCACAAGTAGTACACCCTGAGCGTGTGATTGGAATGCACTTCATGAATCCAGTGCCTATCATGAAATTGGTTGAAATTATCCGAGGATACAACACTTCTAATGAAGTGACTAAAATTATCATGAGCTTATCTGAAAAATTAGGAAAAACACCAACAGAAGTAAATGATTATCCAGGTTTTGTTGCCAATCGTATCTTAATGCCAATGATTAACGAAGCTATAGAAACTTTATACAATGGTGTTGCTGGTGTAGCAGAAATTGATACCGTAATGAAATTAGGAATGGCACATCCAATGGGACCTTTACAGTTAGCCGATTTTATTGGTTTAGATGTTTGTCTTTCTATTTTAAACGTTATGTATGATGGCTTTAAAAACCCAAAATACGCTCCTTGTCCTTTATTAATAAATATGGTGATGGCAGGAAAATTAGGTGTAAAATCTGGAGAAGGTTTCTACGATTATGCTGAAGTTAAAAAAGCAGAAAAAGTTTCAAAACAATTTATGAAGTCGTAATGACTAATGTCAAAAGTCTAAAAGTTACATTCTTGATTTTTAGGCTTTTGATTTTTAACTAAACTATGAGTAAAATAATTCCTTTTAAAGCAGTTAGACCAGCATCGGATAAAATTGGTTTGGTTACCTGCAGAAATTATGACGATTATAGTCCGGCCGAGTTAGCGGCATGGCTTAACTTCAATCCGTATTCATTTTTGCATGTAATTAATCCTGCCTATGCGCATTCGCAAAAAATAAGTTGGGACAAACGCTTTAAAGGAGTGGCTCTAAAATACAAGGATTTTAAAAGCGAAGGTATCTTTATTCAAGAAGAAAAAGCGGTTTTTTATGTTTATGAAATTCAAACGAAAAGTCAGACTTTTACAGGTATAATTGCAGGAACTTCAGTTGAAGATTATCAAAAAGATGTAATTAAAAAACACGAAGACACCTTACAATATCGCGTGGAATTATTCAAAGATTATTTACATCAAACCCAATTTAATACAGAACCTGTATTAATTACGTATCCTGATAGTGTGGAAATTAATACTTGGTTGTTATTAAAGAAACAAAGTGAACCTATTTATGCATTTACTACCACAACTAAAGAAAAGCATACGCTTTGGAAAATAGATACTCAAAGTGATATCGATTGGCTACAAGAGTATTTTGAGAATATCCCTAATCTATATATAGCTGATGGACACCATCGTTCGGCTTCAGCTGAAATGCTTTACGAGCAAGATAAGAAATTGGGCAACCCAAATTTAGAATATTTTATGAGTTTTTTAATTGCTGAAAGCAATGTTAAAATTTATGAATTCAATCGAATTATTAGAGATTTAAACGGACATTCCAAAGCAAATTTTCTCACTTTATTGGAAGAATATTTTATTGTAAAACCAAAAGAACAAGAACTTTGGAAACCAGAAAACAAATTTGAATTTGGTATGTATTTGGATGGTAATTTTTATGCTTTATTTTACAAACATCCCTTACAAGAAAAAGCAGAGAATTCAATTTTGAATACTTTAGATGCACAAATTTTATACAATACGGTTCTGCATCCTATTTTAGGAATTGAAGATTTGCGTAATGACGAACGTATTGAATACATCCCTGGAAAACAATCCATTACCACAATTAAACAAGTAATTGATGAAGGAGATTTTGAAGTTGGTTTTATGCTTTACCCTTCTGATATTTCAGAAATAAAAACATTGGCCGATCATAATTTAATTATGCCTCCAAAAAGTACCTATATCGAACCTAAATTTAGAAGTGGTTTAATTGTGTATGAAATTTGATGAAAATATTACCAAACATAACACCATTACGTTTTTTTTTAGCCCTATTCGTAATTTTATACCATTTGCCTCAGTATTGTGCAAATAGATGCTTTCCGTATTATAATAAACTTCCTATTTTTTTTAAAGGAGATGAAGCCGTGTATGTGTTCTTTTCCTTGAGTGGTTTTCTAATAATACGGAATTTGATTATAGAAAAGGATAATAATAATACCATTGATTTGAAAAAATTCTTTTCAAGAAGAGCTTTAAGAATTTTTCCATTGTATTATTTAGTACTTATTTTTGGCTTTATCTTTTATGAATTTGTCGCTCCTAATTTTGGGTATATTCCAGATAATAATTATAATTTAGTATTCGGTATTTTTTTAGGCTTCACATTTTTTGCAAATATTTTAGCCACATTTAAACCTGGTGGCATTTTAGAAATTTTATGGTCAATAGGTATTGAAGAACAATTTTATATTATAATTGCTCCCATTCTATACAAATTAAAAGCTAAATATTTTTTAATCTTTTTTTTAACTTTTACCCTACTTTATTTTTACATTTTTCATTTCTGCCAATTTATTCCTTTACAAAAATATCTGATGTATTTTTATTTTTTTTCATTTAGCGGAGTAATTGCATTTATATCTATTAAAAAAAACACTATTTTATTTTCTAAACCTTTAAAAATAATAACTCACTTACTATTTTTTTTACTATTTTTTACAGACATAATAAATGATAATTTTGAAACCATCACCTATCATTTTATATGTATGCTTACTTTTCCTATATTTATTGGAATTTTAACTACAACCTATATTCCTTTTTTAAATAACAAGTATTTAAACTATTTTGGAAAAATTTCATATGGTATATACATGTACCATGCAATTATTTTTCAGTTTATTGGATTGATTTTTCTTAAATCTAAAATTACAAACCATATCTCTGAAAATCTATCAATTTTTATATTTTATTTTTCTTCGATTATATGTACTATAATTTTATCTCATTTTTCATATATTTATTTTGAAAGAAAATTTATCCGATTAAAAAAATATTAAATCAATGTCCATAGCAACAAATCTTAACAGCATAAAAAAAAATATTCCTCAACAAGTTACACTTGTGGCGGTTTCTAAAACAAAACCTGTTTCAGATGTAATGGAGGCGTACCATGCTGGCCAACGTATTTTTGGTGAAAACAAAATTCAAGAAATGACTGAAAAGTATGAGCAAATGCCAAAAGATATTGAATGGCATATGATTGGTCATGTTCAAACCAATAAAGTGAAATATATGGCTCCTTTTGTGAGTTTGATTCATGGTGTTGATAGCTTAAAACTACTGCAAGAAATTAACAAACAAGCGGCAAAAAACAATCGCGTTATTCCGTGTTTATTACAAATGCATATTGCTGAAGAAGAAACGAAGTTTGGATTAGATGAAACCGAATTAAATGACATTCTCAACCTACTTCTCGACTCTGCTCAAAGTGACAATCCTTCATTTAAAAACATAAAAGTAGTTGGATTAATGGGAATGGCTACCTTTACTGAAAACCAGAACCAAATTCAAAAAGAGTTTCAACATTTAAAAGTCCTTTTCGATACCTCAAAAAAACATTTCGGCTCCGTTACTTGTGATACTATAGACTTGAATATTCTTTCAATGGGCATGTCGGGAGATTATGAATTGGCTATTTCTTGTGGAAGTACCATGGTTCGAATAGGAAGTAGTATATTTGGACATAGAAGTTAGTCCAAAAAGAAAAAAATGTAACTTTGAAATTTTTAAATCATTAAACGTTAATTACCATTTACTGCATACTCGACATAGAAACAACTGGTGGGCAATACAACGAAGAAGGTATTACCGAAATCGCTATTTATAAATACGATGGTCATGAAGTAATTGATCAATTTATTAGTTTGGTAAACCCAGAAAAACCGATACAACCTTTTGTGGTTAAATTAACAGGTATTAATAATGCTATGTTGCGTTCAGCACCTAAGTTTTATGAAGTAGCCAAAAGAATTATCGAAATTACTGAAGGTAGTATTATTGTTGCTCATAATGCATCTTTCGATTATCGCATTTTAAGCACCGAATTTAGAAGATTAGGGTATACCTTTAAAAAACCAACATTATGCACTGTAGAATTAGCTAAAAAACTGATTCCAGAGCAACCTTCGTATAGTTTAGGTAAATTGGTTCGTTCCTTAGGTATTCCTATTGCGGATAGACACCGAGCAAGTGGTGATGCTATGGCTACAGTAAAATTATTCAAACTTTTACTTTCCAAAGACACAGGAAAAGAAATTGTAAAAAGTTTTGTAAAAACCGAAATCAAAGCGGGTTTATCTCCCAAACTACTCGATATTATAGATGCCGTTCCTTCTAAAACAGGTATTTATTACATTCATAATGAAAAAGGCGACCTGATTTACATTGGTAAAAGCAAAAACATCAAAAAAAGAGTCAATCAGCATTTCACAGGAACCACACACAAAAGTAAAAAGATACAACGTGATGTCTATACTGTTACTTATGAGGAAACTGGAAGTGAATTAATCGCACTTTTAAAAGAAAGTGAAGAAATTAAAATTAACAAACCTATTTACAATAGATCTTTGAAAAAATCGCTATTTGGTTGGGCTCTATATACTGAAAAAGATGAGAAAGGCTATATTAAACTTAGCGTTCAAAAAGTAGATGGTCGAAAAAAAGAAATCACCTCTTTTACTTCCTTACTAGAAGGCAAAAATTATTTGTTTAAAATTACAGAAAAATACAACCTTTGTCAAAAAATAAACGGTTTATACGATACTAAGAGTAGTTGTTTTCAATACGACTTAAAGCAATGTTATGGAGCTTGTATCAATAAAGAAACACCACAAGAATATAATAAAAGGGTTCAGTTGTTTATCGAAGAAAATACGCTTTCTAAAAACAACTTGGTCATTGTGGACAGAGGTAGAACTCATGATGAAAGAAGTGCTATTGTCATTGAAAATGGCAACCTAAAAGGCTACTGCTTTTACGATCTAAATTACCAAATCAACAATTTAGAAATTTTGCAGAAAATTATCATACCCATGCAAAATAATCGCGATTCAAAGAATATCATTCAAGGCTATTTGAGAAAACACAAAGTAATGAAAGTGATTCCTTTTTAATTTTTTAAATTTGTATCATGAGTAAAGAAAGAAGTGTTTTTCAACAGTTTCGAAAGAAAACCTACATTGTCATTTATGGAACCAATACCATAGCTGGCAAAGCCTTCGATCTCATTTTACTAGGCGTTATTTTACTTAGCATTCTGTTAACCATGATGGAAACGGTCAAAAGTTTTGAAACTAAATACCACGATATCAGGATTGCATTAGAATGGGGAATTACCATTTTTTTCACCATAGAATATTTCCTACGTATCATATCTATTAATAAACCTTTAAAATACATTTTTAGTTTTTACGGAATTATCGACCTTATCGCTACGTTACCCATGTATTTGGCACAAGTAGTTGCGGGTTCAGGAGTATTATCTATTGTGCGCTCGCTACGTTTATTACGATTATTCAAAGTATTGAATCATCCTCAATTTACGGGTCAATCCCAACAATTGAAAGATGCTTTATTAGCTAGTAAAGGTAAAATTTTGGTATTCATCTATTTTGTTTTAATCAGTACGGTGCTCATTGGTTCCATTATGTATGTAGTAGAAGGTAGAGAAAATGGTTTTACAAGCATACCCACAAGTATTTATTGGACCATAGTAACCTTAACCACGGTAGGTTATGGAGATATTTCCCCAGTTACACCTTTAGGACAATTTTTGGCTTCCTTGGTCATGATTTTAGGATATGGTGTTATTGCTGTACCAACAGGAATTGTTTCAGCTGAATTAGCTAAAACTGATCAAAAATTAGCACTTATAGATAAAAATCCATGTGCCGATTGTGGTGCTGAAGGTCATCAAGAAAATGCTAAATTTTGTCATCAATGTGGCAATAATTTATTAGATGATTAATGAATATTAGTTTTGATTTAGACAATACTTTAATACCCTATTCTGACCAATTTAAAACAGAGAAAAGAAATTGGTTTGCAAAGTATATTGGCATTGAAAAAATTAGAAAAGGAACTCCTAATTTAATGCATCGTTTACAAAATGAAGGACATCACATTCACATTTATACTACTTCATACAGAACAAAGTTCAAAATTAGAATGACTTTCTGGTTTTATGGTATAAAAATTAAAAAAATAGTAAATCAGATTGAAAATAATAAAAAGTTAAAACAATTAGGCATTTCAAGTTCTAAATATCCTAAAGCATTTAATTTTGATGTACATATAGACGATTCAGAAGGCGTAAAAATAGAAAGTGAAAAATTTAATTTCGAAGTTATAATTATATACACAAACGATAATCATTGGTACAAAACTATAGAAAACAAAATACAGTTTTTAATTACAAATAAAGAGTAATACTTTGAACAACTACCTCATCACTATCATAGGACCCACTGCTATTGGAAAAACTGCCTTAAGCATTCAATTGGCGCGCTATTTTAATTGCGAAATTCTTTCTTGTGATAGCCGTCAGTTTTTTAAAGAAATGAGAATCGGCACTGCTGTTCCCAATACAGAAGAGTTAGCTGCTGCCTCGCATCATTTCATACAAAATATAAGCATACAAGAAGCCTATTCTGTGGGTGACTTTGAAGAAGAAGCTTTAGTAAAATTAGATACCCTCTTTCAAAAAAATCCTATCCAAATTATCGTTGGTGGTTCGGGTTTATATGTAGATGCTGTTTTAAAAGGCTTTGATACTTTTCCAGACATTGAAGTTTCGGTTCGTGACCAAATTAACGCAAAGTATGAGAAAGAAGGCATTTCCTATTTACAAGAACAATTACAAACCTTAGACCCTACTTATTACCATACATTGTTAACAGAAAACCCACAAACCTTACAAAATCCGCAACGAATGAAACGATTTGTAGAAGTTTGTCTAGGAAGTGGCCAACCTTATTCGAGTTTTATTGGTAAACGAAAAAATAAGAGAAACTTTACGCCTATTATCATTGGTTTGGAAGCAGACAGAGCGGTAATGTATGAACGTATTAATAAACGAGTCGATTTGATGTTAGAAGAAGGTTTATTAGATGAAGTAAAGGAATTGATACCGTATAAAAACTTAAATGCGTTGCAGACTGTTGGATATCGTGAATTATTTGATTATTTTGATAAAAAAACAACTTTGGAATTTGCCATTGAAGAAATCAAGAAAAATACACGTCGTTTTGCTAAAAGGCAAATTACGTGGTTTAAACGAACCGAAAATGCCAAATGGTTTCCATACCAAACCAATGTTCAGGAAATTATTAATTACATAAAATTACAACTATAAATGCCTATTTCATCCAACTTTACCTCTATTTTAGAACAACAACAAGAAATAACATTTTTGCATTGTTATCCTAATGGGTATTTGAAGTATACCGATTTGTGTAATTTACTTCAATTAACTGCTGGTCGTCATGCCGATTTAGGGGGTATCAGTTTTACAGATATGCAAGCCTTTAACCAAGCTTGGGTAATGATCAGAATGCGTTTGGAAATAAAAAAACTTCCTAAATGGCGCGATATCGTTACCATTAAAACTTGGGTAAAATCATTAGAGAATTCCCGTTCGGTTCGTTGTTTAGAAATGTATCTGAACGATGAAAAAATTGTAGGTTGTGAAACTTTTTGGGCTGTAATTAACACCCAAACAAGAAGGCCCGAAGCTTTGGCTTTACCTCACGATCATTTTCAGAAATTTGATAAGGATGCTACCATAGCTTCTACTAAAAAAATTGACATTAGTATAAATGCAACAACAATAGCGAATCGAAATGTAGTTTTGTCTGATTTAGATGTGGTAAACCATGTAAATAATGTAAAATATATGGAATGGTGTCTCGATTTTGAAGATCCGAAACGATTACTCCATCAAGAAATTGCAACTTTAGACATTAATTTTATTAAAGAATTAAATTGGAACGATGTTGCGGTGCTTCAAAAAGAAACAAATAACCATAGTACTTTATACAGTATTGCTAAGGAAGATAAAAAAGTTTATGCATTAGAAATAAATTGGTACCAATAAGGTACTAATTGTTAATAAATGTGTTTACAACAAAGCTATTAACTATAATTTAATGCAAATTTTACACTAACTTTATAGGAACTAACCTTATTTTAAACTGGATAGCAAATGACAAAAAAAATACTCTTAATAGATGATGATCAAGTCACCAATTTTTTTAATCGAAAATTAATAGAACAAAGTAGCACTCCTATAGAAGTAAAAACCGTAAATAGTGTTAGCGATGCTATCACTTTCTTAAGAGAAAATAAAAACTATTGGATACCTGATGTTATTTTTATTGATATTTTCATGCCTATAAAAAGTGGCTGGGATTTTTTAGAAGAATTTCAACAAGAATTTGAAAACCATGCAACAACTATTAAATTGTACATGCTTTCTTCCTCTACAGAAGACGAAGACATTACAAAAGCGAAAGATCACTTCTTAGTGAAAGATTATATTTCAAAACCTTTATCTTCTAACATTTTAGGAGATATTTTAAGTTAAAATTCAAAAAAAAGCTTCGAAAATTTCGAAGCTTTTTTTTAGGTTTAATATTTTTAGGTTTTTTATTCTTTTGGTTTTATTTTTTCACAACTAATCGGAATCCTTCACCGTGAATGTTTAAAATTTCAACGTTTTCATCACGTTTCATGTATTTTCTCAATTTAGCAATGTAAACGTCCATACTTCTTGAAGTGAAGTAATTATCATCTCTCCAAATCTTAGTTAAAGCTAATTCACGAGGCATTAAATCGTTTTCATGTAATGCTAACATTTTAAGAAGTTCACACTCTTTAGGAGATAACTTAATTGGTTCTTCGTTTTGGAAAGACAAGAAACGCAATTTAGAATTCAAATGAAATTTACCAATTTCAAATTCAAATTTAGTATTATCTGGCTTTACTTCAGAAGCTTTTCTTTGAATAATTGCTTTTATTTTCATCAATAAAACTTCAGAATCAAACGGTTTATTCAAATAATCGTCTGCCCCAACTTTATAGCCTTTTAAAACATCTTCTTTTAAAGTTTTAGCAGTTAAGAAAATAATTGGCACTTCTTGGTTTTTTTCGCGAATTTCTCTAGCTAAAGTATACCCGTCTTTGTAAGGCATCATAACATCTAGGATACATAAATCATAGATATCCTTTTTAAATTTTTCAAAACCTTCCATACCATTTTTCGCAAGGGTAACATCAAAATCATTTATGATTAAATAATCTTTCAATATTGCGCCAAAATTGGGGTCATCTTCAACTAATAAAATTTTTCTTGCTTCCATATTTCTTTAATTTATTAAGGGCATTTTTAATATAAAGACACTTCCTTTACCTTTTTCACTTTCAACAAAAATTTGTCCGTTGTGATCTTCTACAATTTGTTTCACATAGGCTAAGCCTAATCCGTGACCTTTAACATTATGCAAATCTCCGGTATGCTCTCTATAAAATTTCTCAAATACTCTTTTTTGAGCTATTTTACTCATCCCAGCACCTTGGTCTTTAATTTTTATAACTATATAATCTTTTATATTTTCGACATAAATATCTATTACAGGAGGACCTGGTGAATATTTTACCGCGTTATCTAGAATATTTACTAGTACATTTGTAAAATGAACTTCATTTAATAAAATAGTAGATCTTTTAGCGTCGATATGTTTTGTAATCTGTCCTTCTCTATCTTCCACAATCAAACCAATGTGTTCTACAGCATCATCAATTATTCCTAATACATCCGTTGGTTCTTTTGATATATCTAATTCTTTCTTTTCTAATTTTGAAATACGCAGTACATTTTCAACTTGTGCATGCATTCTTTTATTCTCATCTTTAATCATTTGAAGATAACGTTGTACTTTATCTTTATCTTCAATAATTTTAGGATTTTTAATCGCATCTAAAGCTAGATTAATAGTAGCAATAGGTGTTTTAAATTCGTGAGTCATGTTGTTAATAAAATCAGTTTTAATCTCTGAAATTTGTTTCTGAGTTATTAACTGATTTAATGCACTTGAAAACGTTAATACAATAATTAAAGTAAATAATATCGATAACATCGTAATCCCTAGAATCGAAGAAAAGAAAAATTTACTCTTTTGAGGAAAAGTTACCAATAACTGATATTGACTCATGCCTTCATTATCCTGAAAAACAGGTATTCCATACGTAGATTTTTTATCATATTTAAAACGATCTGAACGAATTTTAGTGGCTAAACCATTACTGTAAATAGCATATTCGTAAGGGGTTTTAATTTGATAGCGTTCCAATTCATTCTTTAGATATTTATCTAATTCCTCTTTACTAATTCGATCTTGAATAGGCCTTTGAGAAACAATATCTCTAAAGAATAATTGATAGTTCGCTTTATCAATTGAAGATAAACTTCCTTTCTTTTCTATCGTGATATCTGGCTTTCTGTTTAGTTCAACCGAATTATTATCTAAAGGCGTACCAGCATAAATTTCTGTTTTTCTATTGGCTAAAATATTGCCTACTTTAATTGTATCTGCATTTTTATCAAAGAACGATCCATTAATTCCATAATCTTGTGAAACCAATGAACTGGTGTAAATAATGGTTTCATTAGTCTTTTTATTACGTTCCATGAAGAAAAATTCTTTTAATGTTTTTTCTTCAGGTTCTTTACCAATACTATCTTTAATAGCATTGTATTTTTTGTAAAAAGAGTAGAACTCTTTTTCGTTAATCCTTTCTGCTACACGACCAATAACTTGTTGAACGTGAAGCTTAAATTCTTCTTCACTTTTCTTTAAAGATGTATTTATCCAGTATAATTGTACTAAAATTATCCCAATAAGCGACACACTCATTAAGAAAACCAATAGTCGAAACCTCTTTTTATTCATCAATACAAAATTAGTATTTTAACATTTAGCCTATTAAAACATTAACCAAAGATTAACATTCAAAGCATTTTTTACGATATTTTTAAAAAATTAAGAATTTCATCAATCTCTAAAAATGTGTCGTCAATTTTAACATTTGTTACAATAAAATCACTTTTCTTTGCTTTTTCAACATCAGAAAGTTGATTCTTCATTCTTTTTACTACTTCCTCTCGACTCACATTATCTCGTTTCATCACTCTTTCAATTTTAACATCTTCTGGTGCTGTTATTAAAATCACTTTGTCACAAGCCTCATTTCCTTTCGTTTCAAACAAAATAGCAACTTCTTTGATAATAAATGGAGCCGTTTTATTTTTCAGTAACCAAGCCTCAAAATGTTGCTTTACTTTGGGATGTACAATTGCATTTAATTGTTTTAATAAATCTGGATGTTGAAAAACGATAGACGCTATTTTTTTTCGATCCAATTGACCTGATTCTAAAATGATATTTTCCTTAAAAAGTTGTTGGATCTCTCTAATGACAACTTCTTGAGTCATTATTTTTTTGGCTTCCTCGTCAGCAATATAAACGGGTATTCCTTTTGAAGCAATATATTTTGCCACTGTACTTTTACCGCTACCAATTCCTCCTGTTAAACCAATAATTTTAGTCATACTATTTATTTAAAAAACAATTCTGGGTGTGCTTCTTGAGGTTTTTTCTTTAAGAAAAATACATTTGTAAATGATTTTAAATAACCAATACCATACCCATAAAACTGAATTGCCGTAGCTATAATTGAATAAACGGCAATTGTAACACTTTTATTTTGTACTAATGAGCTTACAAAAATCATTCCAAAATAGGCTAAATACAAATAAAATAATATAGGCAATGAAAATACAATTAAAATAAGGCTTAAAATAAAGCCTAAAAGAAAAAAGGAAGGAAACCAAAAGGTTAATTTTGTGTATTTAGGATACCAAAAATTTAAAATAGGTCTGGCTTTTCCAAATTTATTCACTTGAATATAAAATTTATTCCAGTCGATTCTTCGCTTATGATACACATACGCTTCTTTAATTAATTTGGTTTGCAAACCTAATTCCCACAATCGTATGGATAAATCTGGATCTTCTCCAGGATGAATATTTCCAAAGCCTTTTGAAATTTCAAACGCATTTTTAGAAAGGCCCATATTAAAACTTCTCGGTTGAAATTTATCCACTTTTTCGCTTCCTCCTCTTATTCCTCCTGTAGTTAAGAAAGAAGTCATGGAAAAATTAATGGACTTTTGAATGTTAGAAAATGTAGGTAAAGCTTTATCTGGACCGCCAAAACAATCTACATAATGATTTTGTAAAGACTGAGAAACAACAGTTAAATATTCTTTAGGTAGGATACAATCGGAGTCTAAAATAATAAAATAATTACCTTTCGCTTTTTGCATACCAAAGTTACGCGAATTTCCAGGTCCTGAGTTGGGCTTAAAATAATAGGAAATTTGCAACGTATTTTTATACTTTTCAACGATGTGTTCACAAGGCATAGAAGAACCGTCTTCTACGATTACAACTTCAAAAGGAGCTTCAAAATTAAATTGAGTCATACTTTGCAACAACTCCTCTATTTCTTCAGGTCTATTATATACAGGTATTATAAAAGAAAAAAGCATCTTTGTTTTTTAGGCAAAGATACTCTTTAAAAAAACTCAAGAATACATCTAATTTATTTTTATTTAAAAAAATGCATACAAACAAACATCTTTTTAGACATATCCTCTAAACATGAAAAAAAAATTCTTCACAATAGATAAAATGTATCTATTTTAATTCGTTATAGTTATCGTTCTCGTGTAAGCTTGAAGGTTCGTTATCAACTTAACAAAATAAACTCCTGGCTTTAATGCATTTGCGTCCATACTTACACGATACTTCTTCTCTGATTTTATATCACCATTATAAATTTCGTTTAGAAACTGACCGTTTACATTATACAATTCTATGTTAATTGGTGAATCGTATTTGAAAGAAAATTCAAGAGTTGCTTGACTTGCTATTGGATTAGGATAAATGTTAACCGCAGCAGTTCTCTCCGTATAAATATTATCTGGACAAGATAAAAACCCATTATCTGAATTTCCACCATCAAAATTTTCATTAATTGCTGTAGCAGTTGCATTTAAATCACTAAAAGAGTAACCTGTTAAACACCCCCCAATAATACCATTCGCTGTTTCTAAAAAGTCATAAACGTTCATCCCTTCAAAAACCCCTTCTGTAATTACTAAATTTCCAAAGTATTGTGAACTTAATGCAAACTCTTCATCATATTCATCAAAACCCATGGCTAGTGTAACACCAACTAATTGAGCTGCTAATACATTTTTATACGTTCTTCCTGGATTTACTAAAATTCCCTCTTCTAGAGCTCTAGGTGTTGAACCCGAAGGTAAAAAATCATTTATGGCTTGAGAAGAAGTAAAAACCAATTGGTTTTCTCCACAACCAATAGTTAAACCATTTGGAAATGCTAAATCAAACATGGCATCTCGGTAACAACCTGGATTTTGTCCATGACAATTGGTTCCCCAACCACCAATGGTAAAGGTTTTAAATCCGGAACAATCTTGTGCGGTTAAATTTGTAATACTAAAAATTGAGGCAATAGTAACACATAAGAATAATCTTACATTCATACTTGTTTGTTTTATTTGTTTTGTTTTGTTTTTTGGCATTAAAAAATGCCTTTTTTTTGTTTACATGTTCTAATAAAACAGTTGACAAAAAGAAAACCCTACCTCGATTTTCCTCTTTTTTTATTTTATATTTTTTTTATCAAAATAGTATAAAGAAGACACAATATTGTACAGTACGATTCAGTTATTTAAATATATTTATATCCAATAATTAACAAAAAACATTATGAAAACATTCCCAAAACTACTAGTTATCATCACTTTATTCTTGCTATTTATTACACCACAAGATCTGTTTTCGCAAGGTCCTCCACCTTGGGCTCCAGCACATGGTTATAGAGCTAAAACGAAACACATTTATTTCCCGGATCAAAATTTTTATTTTGACCTAGAAAAACGTGTATATCTTTATTTAAACAATGGTAGTTGGTCCATTTCTGCTTCAATTCCATCTGTTTTTGGAACTATTAATTTAAACACAGCACGTAAGGTAGAGTTAGAAATTGGAGGTCATACTCCCTATCAGTATAATGAACAACACAAAATAACCTATAAAAAATCTAAAAAGGTAAAGAAAGAAAAAAAAGGAAAAGGTCCTAAGCATTAATAAAAAAAGAAATCATTCTTGGGGTGAAATGACAAGTAAAGGTTTTGAAAAAAAGCCGTAGAAACTACGGCTTTGCTATACTATTATTAAATTCCAGCTATTTCTTTGAGCTCCTTTACAAATCGTTCCGCAAGCACATCTGCTTCTTTTTGAGAAGGAGCTTCCGTATAAATACGAATAATTGGTTCCGTATTGGATTTTCTCAAATGTACCCATTCCGTTGGGAAGTCTATTTTTACTCCATCAATCGTTGAAATGTCTTCATTTTTATATTTATCTGTCATTGATTTTAAAATCAAATCTACATCTATTTGAGGCGTTAATTCAATTTTATTTTTACTCATAAAATAATGAGGATAACTTGCTCGTAACTCAGCAACTGAAAGGTTTTGCTTTGCTAAATGCGTTAAAAATAAAGCCACACCAACTAAACTATCTCTACCATAATGACTTTCAGGATAAATGATACCACCATTTCCTTCACCTCCAATAATAGCATTGGTTTCTTTCATTAAGGTAACTACATTTACTTCACCAACAGCACTTGCTTGGTATTTTCCACCATGTTTTTCAGTAATATCACGTAGTGCTCTAGAAGAAGACATATTGGACACAGTATTCCCTTTGGTCCTACTTAAAACATAATCAGCCACTGCTACCAAAGTGTATTCTTCCCCAAACATTTCTCCATCATTGGATATAAAAGCCAATCGATCTACATCTGGATCAACAACAATACCAAAATCTGCTTTTTCTTCTACAACCAATTTACAAATGTCTCCCAAATGCTCTTTTAGGGGTTCTGGATTATGAGGAAAATGGCCGTTTGGCTCACAATATAATTTTACAACTTCCACTCCCATTTGTTCTAATAAATTAGGAATAACAATACCTCCAGAAGAATTCACACCATCTATTACTACTTTAAATTGTTTGGCTTTTACCGCTTCCACATCCACTAAAGGTAAGGCTAAAACTTCGTCAATATGTATATCCATGTAGGAAGAATTCTCCGTTACTTCACCTAAATAATCCACTTCAGAAAAATCAAAAGCTTCATCTTCAGCAATTTTTAAAATAATTGCTCCGTCTGTACCATTTAAAAATTCTCCTTTGTTATTTAGTAATTTTAACGCATTCCATTGTTTTGGATTGTGAGAGGCCGTCAAGATAATACCACCGTCTGCTTTTTCAAGAGGCACTGCTATTTCTACAGTTGGTGTTGTAGATAATCCTAAATCAATCACATCAATTCCTAAACCTATTAATGTATTTTGAACTAAATTATGAATCATTGGACCTGAAATTCGTGCATCTCTTCCAATTACAACTTTTAATCTTCTATCTTTAATAACAGCACTATTGTTTAGCTTTAAAAAAGTACCATAAGCCGATGCAAATTTAACAGCATCCACTGGAGTAAGGTTATCACCCACCTTTCCTCCAATAGTTCCACGAATTCCTGAAATTGATTTTATTAAGGTCATATCGAAATTTTAATATTAGATGCACAAAGATAAGAGAGTTCACTATGAAAAAAAAACTTAAGTAATTTTACTATATTTACGAATAATAAATACTATCCCATATTACGCCCATGAATTTTTTAGCCCATATATACCTTTCAGGAGACAATGATTTCATTAAAATTGGAAATTTTATGGCCGATAGTATCAAAGGTGATCACTATAATAATTATCCTGAATATATACGAAAAGGAATATTATTACATCGATCTATAGATTCTTTTACAGATTTACATCCAGTATTTCGAAAAAGCAAGCATCGTTTACATGATCGTTATGGTCATTATTCTGGAGTAATTATGGATATCTTTTACGATCATTTTTTAGCTAAAAATTGGTCAAATTATAACAATATACCTTTAGAAAAATATGTTTTCAATTTTTACCAATTATTAGAACAAAATTTTGATATTCTTACCTTACGAATTCAAAAAATGTTTCCTTCCATGGTAAGAGAAAATTGGTTATTAAGTTATGCTACTATAGAGGGTTTAGCTAAAATTTTATATCAAATGGATTATCGAACTAAATTTACTTCAAAAATGCAATATGCTACGGAAGAATTACAGCTGCATTACAAAGAATTTGAAGAAGAATTTACTCTTTTTTTTGAAGATATCCAGAAAATGGCAGTAGAAAAAATCAAGAATGATTAGTGTATTTTTCATTTATACCCTAACTTCGCATAAATTTTAAATTTTCTAATGTCAGCACAGAAAAAAAAATCAATTATTCAATTCTTAGGCAAAAGCTTCAAAAAATTAGAACGATTCGTTTTTATTCTAAAATCGCTATTAACCCCAAGACAATTTATTTATTTTTCATGTGTTTTGGTTGGTATTTCATCTGCATTAGCTGTAATCATATTAAAAGCCTTTGCCCATTTAGTATATAATTTTGCTCAATATCTTAACAATCTCCTTCACTTACCTTACAGTAATAGTATATTACCAATTATTGGGATACTGGTTACTGTTATTATCGTAAAAAAATTACTAGACGGTTCGATACAAAAAGGTACCTCTCATATTATGTATGCAGTTGCCAAAAAAGGAAGCATCATGCCTATTAAGCAAATGTATTCACAAATTTTAACCAGCTCGTTTACTGTTGGTTTAGGAGGAAGCGCAGGATTAGAATCGCCCATTACCATAACTGGAGCAGCTTTTGGAAGTAATTATGCCCAAAATTATAGATTAACCTATAAAGATCGTTCTTTACTATTAGCTTGTGGTGTAGCTTCTGGTATTGCAGCTGCCTTTAATGCACCAATTGCTGGCGTACTGTTTGCTATTGAAGTGGTACTAGCTGAAATTAGTATTACTGCATTCATCCCTATTATGATTAGTGCAGCTACCGGTGCACTTGTATCGACAATTATTTTAAATGAAGACATTCTTTTGGTTTTTAAACAAGGAGAAGCCTTTGATTACCATAACATTCCTCAGTACATTATTTTAGGCCTTTTATCTGGGTTTATGTCGATTTATTATTCTAGAATTTTTAGAAAAGTAGAACATCATTTTTCTAATTTAAAAATGGGTCAATATCGCAGAGCTTTGTATGGTGCTGCTCTTTTAGCAGGGTTAATTTTCCTTTTCCCGTCTTTATTTGGTGAAGGATATGAAAGTATTAAAACATTAGCAAATGCAAATCCGAGTAAAATATTAGAAAACACCTTGTTAAGTGATTATAAATCCAATAGCTGGATATTGTTATTTTTCGTAGGTATTACTATGATGATTAAAGTATATGCAACAGGTTTAACATTAGGATCTGGTGGAAATGGTGGTAATTTTGCACCTTCTCTATTTGTAGGTTCCTATTTAGGTTTTTGTATCGCTCAATTATCAAATTTGTTAGGAATTACTAAACATTTATCGGTAAGTAATTTTACACTTGTAGGAATGGCAGGAGTATTAAGTGGTTTGTTCCATGCTCCATTAACGGCAATTTTCTTAATTGCAGAGATTACGAGCGGTTATAATTTAATGGTACCATTAATGATTGTTTCTTCGGTAAGTTTTGCAATTTCAAAACGATTTGAACCCTATTCTTTCGACATTAAGCATTTAGCTGATAAGGGAGAAGTTTTTACCAATGATAAAGACAAAAACATATTGACCTCTTTACACATTTCTAATTTCATCTTAACCAATTATAAGGCAATTTCAGAATCAAATTCTCTTGAAAATTTAGTGGAAGTGATTAAATATTCTGACGAAACTATTTTTCCAGTACTTAATGAAAAGAAAGAGTTATTAGGTTTGATTAATTTAGATGATACCAAAATAAGAACCTTAATTTTTTCAGCTTTTAAAGTCAAATATACTTCCACTCATGAAATTATGCAGGCTCCAAAAGAAATTATAATGCATAATGAAAGTATTGAATGTGTCTTAGATAAATTTGAAAGAACCGATACGACTATTTTACCTGTTTTTAAGGGTAGTATTTTTATTGGCTTCGTTAACAAAACCATGATTTTAGAAAAATATCGAAGTCAATTAAAAGAAATGGTAATCGAATAATTTTAAACCATAAAAAAAGCCCTTTAATAGGGCTTTTATACTTTTAAATATATTTCATTAGAATTTCCAATCAAATTCATCTTGATTGGTGAAAACCGCACCAATTTCTATTTTAAAAACCTGATTATAATCCACATTTACAAAAAGCCAAGAGTCTTCAAAGAAATAATTTTCAGTTCCATCTACAATTTCAGTTTCAAAATCCTTCAACTTGTTATTTTGCAATAATTGATGTATTTCATTCCAAGATTTACCAATTATTTTAGTGTCAAATAACTCTAAATTTTCATTGGTAGAAGTAATATATCCCAAACGTAATTCTTCTTCATCATAAAAAGTCAAACGCATTTTATAGGCATTATACATATACACAATATTATCTTCTTCATCAATATACTGTTTGTTTGGTTTACCGTATATGGCTTCCACATCTTTTTGCTTCATTCCAAACAACAATTGATCTACACCATATTTTAATTTTACTTTCATAGTTATAAATTATAATATAAAAAAACTGCCTTTTTCAAGGCAGTTTTGTGATTATTTACATTCAGATTGATATTTTTTCAGTAAGGCTTCTAAATCTGAAATTGATTTTAAAGTATCAATCTCATTATTTAAAGATTTACAATCTAAGTAACGTTTTAAATTTTTTGGTTGATACGTTCCTACAAACATGTCGTTAATTGACATAGCTTTTTTATTAGCTGGAATTTTAACCGCTAAAGTATTTGTAACAGGATCTTGCAAAATTAAAATATCACCAATAGTAGAAATTATATTAAAAAACACTACAGGTTCTGCATTTTTTGTACTTAAAGCTGAATCATCAACTTTTTTAGTAGCCATTTTTAAAACACTAAGCCCTTCACCGATTAGGTTATTATCTTCAAATTCATAACTAGTAAACACATAGTTTTGACCATCTTCTTTTGTAATAGCAATTTTAAAACCTGTTTTAGATTTTATACTAACAAGTTCTTCTTGCTTCTCTCCACTAGAATTAGTTTTTGTATAATGAAGAATGGCTCTTCTTCCAAATTCTTCTTCTTTTATATTTTTAATATAATTAACTAATCTAGAATCAGCATTTTCTAATTTTTCTTCATCTTTCATTGATAAAGGATTAAATATAATACTTACCCAGCCATTATATTCAACTCCATCAATTGTGAAAACCCCTTTTTCGTTTATAAAATTTTCAATTAATGCAGCACTTAAACCCGTACCGTCACTTTTTGAATTTGTGCCAATGTCTGTAGGTTTTCTTTCTACTGTTGAAGACTGAGTTAAATCTGCTTGTCCTTTAGAAGATGCAAATGCAGTAATTTTATCCATATCGAAACCTCCTTCTTCACTCACAAAGCCTTTCTTGAATAATTGTTGTACAATTTCTCTAGAATTATCGAAAGAAAAAGAAGCTAAACTCAAATCATTTATATCTGATTCAGCATTAAAAGAAGCGGGTTCATCATTTTCATTAATTTTAATTTCAATGTAATTAACTTTATCTTCTGAACCACTTAATGATTTTGTAAAATAACTTCCAAAAAACAAATGATTCCCATTTACATCCTGATAATCATATTTTTCTCCTTTTTTTACAGGAGTAACTTTACCAATGGTGGTTTCGTTAATTTTAATTTCAGATTTTTTAATTTTTATTTTCTGACTGAATCCTAAAAAACTTATTAAAGTTATTAAAGTTACAAAAATTGTATTTTTCATAAATAAATTTCAATTACATTTTAAAACGTTTTCTGTCGTTCTCATTTAAATAAATCTTACGCAAACGTAACGATTTTGGAGTAACCTCTACATACTCATCTTTTTGTATGTATTCTAATGCTTCTTCCAAAGAGAATTTAATAGCAGGAATAATTCTCGCTTTATCATCAGCTCCAGAAGAACGTACGTTCGTTAATTTTTTAGTCTTTGTAACGTTTACCACCATATCATCACCACGAGAGTTTTCACCAATTACCTGACCTTCGTAGATATCTTCATTAGGATCCACAAAGAATTTACCACGTTCCTGCAACTTATCAATTGAATAAGGAATTGCTTTACCATTTTCCATTGAAATTAAAGAACCACTTAAACGTCCTGGAATTTCACCTTTGTAGGGTTGGTATTCAATAAATCGGTGTGCCATAATAGCTTCACCTGCAGTTGCCGTTAACAATTGATTACGTAATCCAATAATTCCCCGAGAAGGAATGTTAAATTTAATAATCATTCGCTCTCCTTTTGGTTCCATACTTAACATTTCTCCCTTACGAATGGTCACAAATTCTACAGCTCTACCTGATAAATTTTCTGGTAAATCGATAGTTAATTCTTCAATTGGTTCACATTTTACACCATCAATTTCTTTAATAATTACTTGAGGTTGCCCAATTTGTAACTCATATCCTTCTCTTCTCATGGTTTCAATTAAAACCGATAAGTGAAGTACACCACGACCAAAAACCAAGAATTTATCAGCACTATCAGTTTCTTGTACACGTAATGCCAAATTTTTCTCTAATTCTTTAGTTAAACGATCTTTAATGTGACGAGACGTAACGAATTTTCCTTCTTTACCAAAGAATGGCGAATCGTTAATCGTGAACAACATACTCATCGTTGGTTCATCTATTGCAATGGTTTCCAAAGCTTCTGGATTTTCAAAATCAGCAACAGTATCACCAATTTCAAATCCCTCTAAACCAACTAAAGCACAGATATCACCAGCAACAACTTCTGTAACTTTTTTACGTCCTAAACCTTCAAAAGTATGTAATTCTTTAATTTTAGACTTTATAATTTTCCCATCTCTTTTTACCAAAGAAATGTTCATCCCTTCTTTTAAAACACCTCTTTGCAAACGTCCAATAGCAATACGTCCAGTAAAACTTGAGAAATCTAAAGAAGTAATCAACATTTGAGGCGTTCCTTCAGAAACTTTAGGTGCAGGCACATTCGCTAAAACCATATCTAATAATGGTTCAATATTTTGAGTTTGATTTTTCCAATCATCTGACATCCAGTTGTTTTTAGCAGAACCGTAAACTGTAGGAAAATCTAATTGCCACTCTTCAGCTCCTAATTCAAACATTAAGTCAAAAACTTTTTCATGAACTTCTTCAGGAGTACAGTTTTCTTTATCAACTTTATTGATTACTACACATGGTTTTAAACCTAAGCTGATTGCTTTTTGTAATACAAATCGTGTTTGAGGCATAGGCCCTTCAAATGCATCTACCAATAAGCAAACACCGTCAGCCATATTAAGTACACGTTCCACTTCTCCACCAAAATCGGCGTGACCTGGTGTATCAATAATATTAATTTTGGTTCCTTTATAAATTACAGATACATTTTTAGATGTAATTGTAATCCCTCTCTCACGCTCTAAATCATTATTATCAAGGATTAAATCACCTGTGTTTTCGTTTTCACGAAATAATTGACAGTGATACATAATTTTGTCAACCAAAGTTGTTTTACCGTGGTCAACGTGTGCAATAATTGCGATGTTTCTAATAGACGTCATTTAACTATTTTTTTGAAGGTGCAAAATTAAGGTATTTTTTTGGATAAAACACTACATATGAAATAAGTAAATTACAAATAACATAAATATAATATAAAAAAAAGCTCTCGATAGGAGAGCTTTTATTATTTTCAAAAATTATAATATCTAAATTATAATGATGCTACGTGCTTCGTTAATTTTGATTTTAAATTAGAAGCTTTATTATTATGAATAATATTTTTCTTAGCTAATTTGTCAATCATTGAAATTACTGAAGATAATTTAGCAGAAGCATCGGCTTTATCAGTTGCTAAACGAATAGCTTTGATTGCATTACGAGTTGTTTTGTGTTGGTATCTGTTTAACACTCTTTTTTTCTCGTTACTTCTAATTCTCTTTAAAGCAGATTTATGATTTGCCATTTTGTACTTTTTTTAATTGTAATAATTATTATAAACTACTAGTTAAAAAAGAAAAACCTCCCACAATTATATTTAATAATCACTTTGGTTTTAACTAATAAAATAAGACTTTGAGACACTAAAGTTTTATTTCATAAAACTATTTCACAACTAATTTGTAGCCCGTAGGGGAATCGAACCCCTCTTACCAGGATGAAAACCTGGCGTCCTAACCGATAGACGAACGGGCCATTGAGCTTAAATTTGTAGTCCGTACGGGAATCGAACCCGTGTTACCAGGATGAAAACCTGGCGTCCTAACCCCTAGACGAACGGACCATTATTTCTCGAATGCGGATGCAAAACTACAACTTTTTTTTATTCCTGCAAGTAACTTTCGAAAAATTTTTATTTTTTTTTAATATGCCTTAGCAAACAGCACTCTTCCTTTGGATGGAAGCCCCGTAAATACACACTTTCCGACTTCATCAACCCTATCTAATGGAATACAACGAATCGTTGCTTTTGTTGCATCTTTTATCTTTTCTTCCGTTTCTGCTGTTCCATCCCAGTGCGCTGCAACAAATCCTCCTTTGTTTTCTAAAACATCTTTAAATTCCTCAAATGAATTTACTTCAGTTGTATGAGCTGTCCTATAATCCACTGCCCTTGTAAACAAATCCTTTTGAATTGTTTCTAATAGATCTTGAAGATAAACTTCAATTCCTTCTTTACTTACAACTTCTTTACTTAATGTATCTCTTCTAGCCACTTCATAAGTTCCATTCTCTAAATCTTTTGGACCAATAGCCAAACGCACTGGCACTCCTTTTAATTCCCATTCCGCAAATTTAAAACCTGGTTTATGAGTATCCCTATTATCAAACTTAACTGAAATATTTAGCTTTCGTAAAGCAATTACAAGTTTATTTACTTCTTCCAAAATAGCATCAAATTGTTCATCCGTTTTATAAATGGGAACAATAACGACTTGAATAGGAGCTAAATTTGGAGGCAAAACCAAACCATTATCATCCGAATGAGTCATCACTAAAGCTCCCATTAAACGTGTAGAAACACCCCATGAAGTACCCCATACATGTTCTAATTTACCTTCTTTACTAGTAAATTTAACATCAAAAGCTTTAGCAAAATTTTGTCCTAAAAAGTGAGAAGTTCCTGCTTGCAACGCTTTTCCATCTTGCATTAAAGCTTCAATACAATACGTTTCATCTGCACCTGCAAATCGTTCTGATTCTGTCTTAAGTCCTTTTACAACAGGAATAGCCATAAAATTTTCAACAAAATCTGCATATACATGCATCATTCTTTCAGATTCTTCAATAGCTTCTACTCGAGTTGCATGAGCAGTATGCCCTTCTTGCCATAAAAATTCAGCCGTTCTTAAAAACAAACGAGTTCTCATTTCCCAACGCACTACATTTGCCCATTGATTGATTAATAATGGTAAATCTCTATAAGATTGCACCCAACCTCTATATGTACTCCAAATAATTGCTTCACTTGTAGGTCTAACAATTAATTCTTCTTCTAGTTTCGCCTCTGGATCAACAATTAATTTCCCTTTTTTCTCTGGATCATTGGTTAATCTATAATGAGTTACAATAGCACATTCTTTCGCAAAGCCTTCCGCATTTTTTTCTTCTGCTTCAAACATACTTTTAGGAACGAAAAGGGGGAAATATGCATTGGTATGACCTGTTTCTTTAAACATTCTGTCTAATTCTCCTTGCATTTTTTCCCAAATTGCATATCCGTAAGGCTTGATAACCATACATCCTCTAACTCCTGAATTCTCGGCCAAATCAGCTTTAACTACTAATTCGTTATACCATTTTGAATAATCTTCTGCTCTTGTTGTTAAGTTTTTGCTCATTATCTAGGTTTTGGCATAAATTTTGTTTATATTTATTTTAACTAAATGTAACGCAAAACTAACTATTTTTGTGATGTCCAACAATAAAAAAAAACGTTATGAAAACTAATTTACCATTTTTAAGAAAATTTCGCTTATTTTTTCTCGCGGGAGGAATAAGCGCAATACTCGTTTCTTGTGGTTCCTACCAAAACTCATCCTATTACGATAATGATGGCGTTTATGGGTCCAATCAGAGATACGAAGGTAATGTTGATAATAAATATTCTGAACAAAATATTGAAAAATCCAATAAGTATTCAGAACAATTTAGAGACATGCAAGATGATTACACCTACTTCACAGATGTTGAAGATTATTCATCGGAAAACAACGATACAGTTGTAACGGTTTATAGAAATTATGAAACCAATTCACAATATGCAGGTTGGGGAAATAACTCAAGTAATGTTACGGTGAATTATTATGACAATTGGGGTTGGAACAATTGGTATTCTCCATATTGGGGAATTGGATGGAATAATTGGTATGGATCAAGCTGGGGATGGGGTTATCCCTATTATGGCTCTTCTTGGGGTTGGAATTCATGGTATGGTCCTAGTTGGGGATGGGGATGGAATTCATGGTACGGTCCAGGATGGGGTGGATACTATAGTCCTTATTACTCTAATTATTACGGATATTATGGAGGCGGTAGAAGACATGTAGCTTATAATGCTGGCACAAGAGGAGGTTCTAGTTATTATGTTGCTAATGGAAACAGATATAGCAATAGAGCAACTTCTACTAGAAATTTCAATTCTACCCGAAGTTCAAATAATAGAAACACATACACTAATACCAGAACCTCATCAGGAACTAGAAACACGTATTCTTCTCCTAGAACTTCTGGAACAAGAAATAATTATTCTACACCTAGAAATAGTTCTACAAGATCAAACACTAATTATTCTACACCAAGAAGTTCTTCATCTACCCGTTCTTCTGGCAGTTACTCTCCCTCAAGAAGTTCAGGAGGTTCTTATGGAGGTGGTAGATCTTCAGGCGGCGGCGGTGGACGTTCAAGCGGAGGAAGAGGCGGAAGAGGTTAATCTAAATCCAATTTAAAAAGACAAATTAAATCTATATATTTAGAATAGAATTGCTATGAAAAAATTTTATATAATCCCCTTAGTATTGACTTTTATTAATGGAATTAGTCAAGAAATAACCACTCAAGACGCTTTACGTTATGCCACTGAAGACTTAACAGGAACAGCACGATTTAGAGCTATGAGTGGCGCATTTGGTGCTTTAGGCGGAGATTTATCTTCTATTAATGTAAACCCTGCAGGTACTGCCATTTTCAATCATAACATGGCAACTGTAACAGCTAGTAGTTTCAATACTAACAATAAATCCAATTATTATGGAACAAGTCGAACACAGAATAACAGCACCCTAGACTTGAATCAATTAGGAGCTGTTTTTGTATTTGTCGATAATAACGAAACAAATAATTGGAGAAAGATTTCCATTGGTCTAAATTATGAAAATTCGAAAAATTTTGACAATACAAATTATTTTTTTGGAAATAGCACCAACTCAATTGATCAATATTTTTTACGTTTTGCTAATGGAATAGGAAATGAAGGTGTTTTCAATGTAGATAGTGCTAACAGTCCTTTTGAATCTTTATCTTTTATTGACCAACAGGCTTGGTTAGGATACAATTCCTACATTGTTGAATACGATTCAACTAATAATATTTACTATAGTAACGTTCCTAATAACACCACTTATCAACAATCAAGGTATTCTAAAGCTACAGGATACAATGGTAAGTTTACAGCAAATTTTGCAACCTCCTATCAAGACAAGGTTTACTTTGGAATGAATTTGAATTTTCATTTTACCGACTATGTTAATACCTATCAATTAATTGAGACAAATAATGGATTATATCCAACAGGTGCTAGTGTAAGCTACATTGAGTTTAATAACGAACAATACACATTTGGAAATGGATTTTCAATGAATTTTGGAGCTATTGCAAAAATTACGGAAGCTTTTAGAATAGGTTTAACTTATGAAACTCCTACTTGGCATAGATTAACTGACCAACTATCTCAAAACTTATATACTGAAAGAACTGAAGCTCCAAACGATAATGATTTTATAGGCAAAGTAACCAATCCTAACATTACTATTGAATACGCACCTTATAAACTAACTACTCCATCCAAATGGACAGTAAGTGGTGCTTATATTTTTGATAAAAAAGGTTTATTCAGTGTTGATGTCTCTAGAAAAGATTATTCAAGCACACAATTCAAACCCGTTAGTGATTATACTGGTATTAATCAAAGCTTAAGCGAAAATTTAACAGAAGCTTATGAGATAAGAATGGGTGGTGAATATCGAATTAAAGAATTTAGTTTAAGAGCTGGATATCGTTTTGAACAGAGTCCGTATAAAGTAGATTATACTATGGGTGATTTAACAGGCTATTCAGGTGGTTTAGGTTATAACTTTGGAGATAGCAAACTAGATTTAGCCTATTCCTACAGTTATAGAAATTACAATCAAAGATTCATTTCTTCAGGTATGACTGACACAGCTAGAGTTAGAGCCTTACAAAATAACGTTACACTTACCTACTCTATTAATTTTTAAAATTATAAAGCAGTGAGTATTTATTCAAATCCTTCTTAACCGAAGGATTTTTTTATTCACCAATTCTTTTCTGGTATGACCAGATTTAAACATATAACTACCAAAACAAAAGATAAAGAAGATTTAAACTTTGGCTTCAAAAAAAAACAAACTTTTAAAAAACTCACAAGCCTAATGCTTCTAATGAATAATTTTATGTAATTTTGCGCCCTAAATCTTTGGATGAATTTTAAGTATATGAGAACCAAATCGTTAAAGAAAAATAAAATCAATGTAATTACACTAGGATGTTCAAAAAACGTCTATGATAGTGAAGTTTTAATGGGGCAACTCAAAGCTAATGGCAAAGAAGTGACTCATGAAGCTACAAAAGACGAAGGCAATATCATTGTAATTAACACTTGTGGTTTTATAGACAATGCAAAAGAAGAATCTGTAAATACGATTTTAGAATATGCTGACAAAAAAGAACAAGGCTTAGTAGACAAAGTATTTGTTACTGGCTGTTTATCGGAAAGATATAGACCTGATTTAGAAAAAGAAATTCCAAATGTAGACCAATTTTTTGGAACTACAGAACTTCCCCTTTTATTGAAAGCATTAGGAGCTGATTACAAACATGAATTAATTGGAGAACGTTTAACCACTACTCCAAAAAATTATGCTTATTTAAAGATATCAGAAGGTTGTGATCGCCCTTGTAGTTTTTGTGCGATTCCTCTAATGCGTGGAAAACATATTTCTACACCAATTGAGAAATTAGTTATTGAAGCGGAAAAATTAGCTAAAAATGGAGTTAAGGAATTAATTTTAATTGCCCAGGACCTAACGTATTACGGTTTAGATATTTACAAAAAAAGAAACTTAGCAGAACTATTAGAAGCTTTAGTAAAAGTAGAAGGTATCGAATGGATTCGTTTGCATTATGCTTTCCCAACAGGTTTTCCAATGGAAGTTTTAGATTTAATGAAGAAAGAGCCTAAAATTTGTAATTATATTGATATTCCACTACAACATATTTCGGATAGTGTTTTAAAATCAATGCGAAGAGGAACTACTTACGAAAAAACGACCAACCTTTTAAAAGACTTTAGAAAAGCCGTTCCAGAAATGGCAATTCGTACTACCTTAATTGTGGGTTATCCTGGTGAAACGGAAGAAGATTTTCAAATTTTAAAAGATTGGGTAACCGAAATGCGATTTGAGCGTTTAGGCTGTTTTGCCTATTCTCATGAAGAAAACACACATGCTTATAGTCTAATTGACGATGTTCCAGACGAGGTAAAACAACAACGTGCTATGGAAATTATGGATATTCAAGCACAAATTTCTTGGGAATTAAATCAAGAAAAAATTGGTAAAGTTTTCAAATGTGTTATTGATAGAAAAGAAGGTGAATATTTCATTGGTAGAACCGAATTTGATAGTCCAGATGTTGATAATGAAGTATTAGTTGAAGCTTCAAAGCACTATTTAAAAACAGGCGATTTTGTACAATTAAAAATTACGGATGCCACAGAATTTGATTTGTATGCAGAACCCGTCAATTAATAATTTGTACAAAATATAAAATTAATGGATTCATTTCTAAGAAAATACATGCTTATTGATACCTTAAGCTTGAAATTAAATTGTAATAAAGCTACATTTATTGAAAAGTTTAAAGAAAATGTTGAACCATCAAATTTGTCTTTTAGTCCTTTTGAAGCTTTTTCAGGCGGTACAAAATTATACAAAGGTAACCTTGATAATTCAACTTTTAAAATTCAAAAGAAACAACAACTTTTCAATAATAGAAGACAAAGCCCTATTGCAACTGGTAAAATAATAGAGAATATAAACGATATCAAATTAGATATTGAAATAAATGGCATCACTCCTTTTATGAAATTTTTCTTTGTATTTATCGTATTTTCATATTTATTCGGTTTTACTATACTTTTAGTGATATCCTTTAAAGATACTAATTTCGCATTTTTACCTATTCCTTTTCTTATTGTACACGCTGCATTTATGATAGGTATTCCCTTTTTTATAATTAAATCTTCTGTAAAACATTTCAAACAAGAAATGGAACGTGAATTTCATTTTTGGTTACGCTAATTAGCTGTAGTCTTCATACCAATTAAAAGTTGCATGGATAATTTTTTGTTTTTCTTCTTTTATGAATTTTAGATATTCTTTGGCAATAGGTGATATCGATTTTTGAGATTGCCAAATTAGATTCCAAGTAGTCATTAAAGGCAATTTTTTTAAAGGAATAATTTGTAAATCTCCTTTTTGAAGCTCGTTTTTTATACCAATTAACGGCATAATAGACAACCCTAAACCTGCTATAACAGCTTGTTTGACAGCTTCATTTGAAGTTAATTCTAATGTATTATTTATGATAATATTATGCTTTTCAAAAAAACGTTCCATGGTAAAACGTGTACCCGAACCTTTCTCTCTATAAATAATTGCATATTTTGTCAAATCATTAATTTGTAACCCCTTTTGTGGAATACTAAAATCCTTATTGGCAACTAAAAATAATTTATTCTGCATTAATTCTTCATTAAAGACAGATATTGATTCTGGTAAAATGGAAACCAATGCAAAATCTACTTCATTATTTTCTAAACTTTGAATAACTTTAGACTTATTAGTAACATCCAATTGCAATTCGATACCAGGATGTCTTTTTAAAAAATCAGATAAAAAGTAAGGAATGATATATTTTCCTGTCGAAACTACTGATATTTTTAATGTACCAGTTAAATACCCTTTATAAGCTAGTGTTTTAAATGAAATCTCTTGAATTTCCTTATTAATTCTTTTGGCAATAGTAGCAATTTCATTCCCAAAATCAGTTATGTATAGTTGTCTTCCAATAATTTCTGTTAATGGAATTTCAAATTGATCCTGAAAATTACGCAATTGAATAGAAACCGCTGGTTGTGTCAAATGCAATTCTTCAGCTGCTTTAGTGATACTCTTTGTTTCTACAATTTTTAAGAATATTTGCAACTGATGTAAAGTATAATTCATAAATATTTTTTATATTAAACATTACAAATATAAATAAAAATTTATAATTATTTGTTTCGACATTTGCCCTGTTAATTTTAAAAAAACAATTTATTATGACACGAATTACAGTTGCAAAAGGAGACGGAATTGGTCCAGAAATTATGGATGCTACCTTAAACATTTTAAAAGCTGCAGGAGCTCAATTAGAAATTGACGAAATCGAAATTGGCGAAAAAGTATACTTAAGTGGAAATACTTCAGGTATTGCCAATGAATCTTGGGATATCATTAGAAAAAATAAAATTTTTCTAAAAGCTCCAATAACTACTCCTCAAGGTGGTGGCTATAAAAGTCTAAATGTAACGACTCGTAAATTTTTAGGATTGTATTCCAATGTAAGACCTTGCACAAGCTTACATCCTTTTGTTGAAACGAAACATCCGCATATGGATATCGTAATTGTAAGAGAAAATGAAGAAGATCTATATGCTGGAATTGAGCACCAGCAAACAGATGAAGTAGTACAATGCTTGAAATTAATTAGCAGACCAGGTTGTGAAAAAATTATTCGATACGCATTCGAATATGCGCGAGTAAATGGAAGAAAAAAGGTTACCTGCTTCACTAAAGACAATATTATGAAACAAACTGACGGCTTATTTCACAAAGTATTTGATGAAATTGCTTTAGAATATCCTGAAATTGAAAATGAACATTGGATTATTGATATAGGTGCAGCAAAAATGGCTGATACCCCTGACGTTTTTGATGTGATAGTTACTTTAAATTTGTATGGTGATGTGCTTTCAGATGTAGCGGCACAGATAGCAGGTTCTGTAGGATTAGCAGGTTCTGCAAATATAGGCGAAGAATGTGCTATGTTTGAAGCAATTCATGGTTCGGCACCGAGAAGAGCAGGTCAAAATATGGCAAACCCTTCAGGTCTTCTACAAGGTGCCATCATGATGTTGTCGCACATTGGACAAACCGAAATTGCTGAAAAAATTCAAAATGCTTGGTTGAAAACTATTGAAGATGGGATTCACACCTATGACATCTTTAACGAAAATGTAAGTACAAAAAAGGTAGGAACAAAAGAATTTGCTCAAGCAGTAATCGAAAATCTAGGCAAACGTCCTATACAATTAAAAGCAGTCAACTATGCAAAAGATGCTGTACTTCATCTCCCAAAATACATTAAAAAAACACCACAAGAAAAAGTATTAGTCGGAATTGATTTGTTTGTGCATTGGAATGGAACTGATCCAAATGAAATTGCTAGAATTATGCAAGGAATTAATACGGAAAACAAAGAATTAACAATGATAACAAATAGAGGTATCAAAGTATGGCCCAATGGCTTTGAAGAAACTTATTGTACAGATCATTGGAGATGTAGATTTAAACCGACAAAGGGCAAAGTGATGTTTAAAAATCAAATTCTTACACTTTTAACACGTGCACACGAAGCTAAGATAGATGTTATTAAAACAGAAAATTTGTATGAGTTTGATGGTATACAAGCTTATTCTTTAGGCCAAGGTCAATAAAACTAAAACTACCCGACTCCTAATTTATAGTCGGGTAGTTATCGATACAAATTATAAAAATGATATGAAATATAAAATAATAATCTTGACTTTGGTAATCTTGTCAGTATCCATAGTTGGCATCCAATCCAATGTTACAAAAACCATTAAAGAACATTTCATTATTAGTTTATTGATTTTATACAATTTAAACATAATCATGATTTTTTCTAACAATCCCAAAAAATCAAAACAATGAAAGAAGCTATTGAATTCCAATTAGTAAAAGGAACATTTAATCTAGAAGAAGCTAAAGAAGTGCTTTTCAGTTTATTGAATAGTAAAATAAAATACCATCAACAACAAGCATTTAGTATTAGCGAAAGAAATGCTGGAAGTATTACCTATTCGGAAAATAGAATTGAAGAACTCAATCAAGCTAGAGAAAAAGTAATTCAATTTATGAATCAACAATTTGAAGAAGGTAATTCCGTTCAAATAGATGGTATAATTAGTATTAAAGTGATGCAGAATCATGTTTAAAGGAAGAAAATTAGTTATTGCCACTCAGCATAAAAAAGAACAAGTTATAGCTCCTATTTTAGAAAAAGAAATAGGAGTAACTTGTTTCACTAATACTTTATTTAATACTGATTCCTTAGGTACTTTTTCTGGTGAAATAGAAAGAACATCAACTGCATTAGATACTTTAAGAGAAAAATGTATTAGAACAGCAAAATTACATCAATGTGATTTAGTTCTTGGTAGTGAAGGATCTTTTGGAATGCATCCTACTTTGTTTTTTTCAGCAGCTGATGAAGAGTTTATTATGCTATTAGATTTAAAGAACAACTTAGAAATTGTAGCTAAAGAGTTGTCTACTGCTACTAATTTTGGAGGCGAAACAATTACTAATTTGCAAGAATTACTTGCTTTTGCTGAAAAAGCTTGTTTTCCAACACATGCTTTAATTCTTAAATCTTCCGAGAAAAAGCCCACACTTATCTATAAAGGAATTCAGTCAGAAAAAGATTTAATAAACCAATTTGAATATTTAAAAGATAATTTTTCAAAAGTTCATGTAGAAACTGATATGCGTGCTCATATGAATCCTAGCAGGATGCAAATAATCAAAAAAGCCACTCAACAATTAATTTCTAAAATACAATCTTGTTGTCCTTCTTGTAAAACACCTGGATTTGATATTGCGATTGTAAAACCTGGTTTGCGTTGTTCTTCTTGTAATTTACCTACGAAATCTACATTATCCTGGGTTTATAAATGTAAAAAATGTGCTTTTGAAAAAGAATCTTTTTTTCCTCATCAAAAAGAAGTAGAAGTACCTATGTACTGTAATTATTGTAATCCTTAATAGTATGAAAATTAGTACCAACATTCTTGAAGCTAAAAAGTATCTAGAACAAAGCAAAATTATAGCTATTCCTACAGAAACGGTTTATGGGTTAGCTGCGAATATTTATGATGAATCTGCTATACGTTCCATTTATAGTATTAAAAAGAGGCCTTTAACGAATCCTTTAATAGTTCACATTAAGTCTAAAGATGAATTGGCTCAATATACTTTTGATGCATCAGAAAAAGCTTTATTACTAGCAGAAAGATTTTGGCCAGGACCTTTAACTTTAGTTTTACCTAAATCTGAAAAAATTCCTTCTTATATTAGTGCCTATAAAGATACTGTTGCACTTCGTGTTCCAGCACATGAGATGACTTTACAATTATTAAATTGCTTATCTTTTCCTCTTGCAGCTCCAAGTGCTAATCCTTCTAATAGAGTTAGTCCAACAAATGCCAATCACGTTAAAGGTTATTTTGAGAGTGAAATCCCTTTTATTTTAGATGGTGGTGAATGTAAAAAAGGGCTTGAATCTACTATAATTGGTTTTGAAAATAAGGAGCCTGTTTTGTATCGATTGGGTGCTTTATCAGTTGAAACAATAGAAAAAGTTGTTGGTCAAATTAAAATCAAAAATAATGCAAATAATTTACCGGCTGCACCAGGTATGTTTTCCAAACATTATGCACCAAAAATTCCTTTGTATATAATTGATAATTTAAATACTTTTTTAGAAGAAACTTCTTTATCTAGTATTGCTTATTTAGGCTTTAATAAAAAAAATAGACATCCTAAAATTAAAACTTCTTACTTACTTTCAGAAAAAAGGGATTTAAATGAAGCAGCAAAAAACTTATATAGAACATTAATTCATATAGATTCTAAAAAGTATGATGCTATTATAACTCATTTATTTCCTGAAAAAGAACAAGGTAAAGCTATTAATGACCGATTAAAAAGGGCTTCATGCAAACTTTAAAAAATAAATAACTATTTTTATAATACCAAAAAACAAAAACATGTGGAAAGAAATTGACAATAGTTTACAGCGAAGCTTTGAATTTAAAAATTTTATAGAAGCTTTCGCTTTTATGACTAAAGTGGCTTTTTTAGCAGAAAAAATGAATCATCATCCTGAATGGAAAAATGTGTACAATAAAGTTGAGATTACGCTTACCACTCACGATGCAGGAAACATGATTACAGAAAAAGACAGAAAATTAGCGGAACAGATTCATCAATTAGTAGCTTAAAACCCGCTACCTTTTATTATTTTTGACTATTATAATTTTAACTTTAATTTGTCAATGACAAACTAGGGCATATTAAGGTATTGCCTTACATTTGTGAAATTGAAAAAGTATAATTACTAACTCCAGATTATGGATTCATTATCACAAATTGTTTTAGGAGCAGCAACATTTGCATTGGTAAAAGACAAAGAAATTGGCAAAAAAGCTTTACTTTATGGTGCTATTCTAGGTACCATCCCTGATTTAGATGTGCTACTGAATTCCTTTTTTGACCCTATTCAACAATTAGCCATTCACAGAGCTTTTTCACACTCTATATTTTTTTCCTTGGTCTTGAGTTTACTCTTCGCTAAATGGTTTTCTTACAAATATAAAACCTCTTATCTTTCTTGGTTTTGGGCATCATTTTTGGCTTTATTTACACATCCTCTATTAGATATTTGCACTACCTATGGAACGCGTATTTTATATCCTTTAAGCAAATCTTTTTACAGTTTAGATAATGTTTTTGTGATTGATCCATTATACACCATTTGGTTATTAATTGGATGTATGGTTTTGCTCTTCATGAAAAACTCGAATCCTAAAAGAACTTTAGTGATTCAATGGTCTTTGCTACTATCTACCGCTTATTTAGTATTTGGATTGTGTACCAATTTATATGTGCGTCATCATTTTAAAAAAGAATTGGAAAGACAAAACATAGACTATACTCAATTAAAAATTGTTCCCACTCCTTTTAACACCATTCTTTGGCAAGGCATTGTTAAAACCAATGAAGGCTTTTATTTTTCAGATTATAGTTTGTTAGATTCAAAAAACACATTGGACTTTCATTACGAGAAAAGTAATGTCTCTTTTTTAGAAAGCAAACAAAAAATTAAAGCATTAGAACCTTTCTTTAATTTTACGGAAGGTTATGCATTGGCTCGTGAAGAAAATGGAAAAATGATGATTTACGGAACAAAATTTGGTCCCATCTCCATAAAAAATGAACAAGCAGAATTTTTCTTCCCATTAGAATTTGAAAAAGACGGTACTTATACTTTGGCTCAAAAGCAACCTGATAATTACGCAGAATTATTAGAAAAACTTTTCATAAGAATAAAAGGAAATTAATTAAAAGCTCCTTTTTTGCAAACGCTGATATAAATTCATTACAGAAAAAATGTACTTTTTTAACATTTCATTCACTTTTTTTTATATATTTACACCGAATTACTGTTTTTAACCACAAATAAATTAAATAAGAACCCAAGTTTTTAAAACATATGAAACCATACAAAGTAATTCTTCTAAATGTATTTGTTTTATTAGTAACTATTATGTTCTTTTCTCAAATTGGTATAGAAACTATTACTCCATATAGTTATTCAATTTTAGATATTAAATCAACCAGTCAAGGAATTTCACCATTAAATAATGTTAAAATATAAATCTCTGTGTGTCTACATAAGGATTAATTTACTGTAATAACTAACCATTTTTTAAAAAATCCTATTACTCTTTGGAATAATAGGATTTTTATTTAATAACCTTAAGTTTAACTATTCGTTTATGGAATAATTGTTTTTTTGAATTTCCATCCACATCCTTCAGTACAGTCTAAATAAGTTGGAACTAAAATAATTGTATTAGCTTCCCAAGAAATAGTTTCAATGAATGTATCTTCTGTATTTCCCAGTTGTGTATTAAAACCTGGACAATCATAAATTAATTTTAATTCGTCGCCTAATAAAGTGTAATTCCCGCTAAAACAAGATGTAAACCTGTTAGATTGAAAGCTTCCATCTGCAAAAAAAGTATACTCATAGCCCTCATCAACAGAATCCCATGTACTTACACCATTACCCGAATCTCTATATATTTCAACTAATTCCCAAGTTCCTTCTAAACTAAAATCTGAAACCTCAATAACTTCCTCATTTTTAGAACAGCTATAAAAAAGTAGTGAGGATAAAGTAAACAACACAATAAGAACTATTTTTTTCATATTTAATGTTTCTTATAAGACTTGTTTTTTATAAAAGGTTGCGTAAAAAATATTATTTTTCTTTTCTCTTCACTATTTCAACTTGTATTTCTTTTAAAATTTCCATTTGTTTGGCTTGACTTTCAAAAAGCACTTTAATTTGTTCTTGCACCAACACATCTAATTTCTGATTTAAAGCTCTTACTTCTAACTCTGCTTTTAAATTGATGAGATAATCATTTTCACTTCTTTTTCTATCCTTTTCTTCTTGCCTATTCTGACTCATCATGATAATGGGTGCTTGTAAAGCAGCGACGCAAGACAAGACCAAATTCATTAGAATAAATGGATAAGGATCAAATTCGTCTCCTTTTGGTACCAAAACATTAAAGAGTATCCAAACGGTCAAAAGCAATAAAAAGGAAATAATAAAAACCCAACTACCTCCAAAACGTGCTACTTTATCTGAAATATTTTGTCCTCTGGTGACAATCTCTTTGGGTGGATTTAATAGGTTTTGAATGATTAGGTTTTCATCTTCCATCGTTTTTTTTACAATTTCTTGAAGTTTAACAATATGCTCATTTTCAGCGGTAAGCAAATTTTCGATATCTGGATCCATAAATTATTTATTACATTAGCTAACTCTCAATATTTTTCCCATTTTCTTACCTTTCGCTAACTCATCCACTAATTTATCCAAATAGCGTACTTGCTGTGTTAAAGGAGTTTGTATTTCTTCAATTCGATACCCACAAATTACACCTGTAATCAAACTGGCATTCGGATTTAATTTGGCTTCCTTAAAAAAAATTTCAAAAGTTTCTTTTTCCGCCATGCGCTGGTCTATCTCTTCTTGGGAATATCCAGTCAACCATGTAACCACTTCGTAAAGTTCTTGAATTGACCTCCCTTTTTTTTCAACTTTTGTAATATAATGTGGCCAAACAGAAGCTAGAGTTAATTTGGCAATTTTTTGATCGTGTTCTGGTGAAGTACTCATAGAAAATTTATTTTATAATTTCAATTTTGGAAAATGATAGCACATTATCAAAGCTACAACTTTATATAAAATGTAAAAAGAGATAACCTGAAAAAAAAGATAAGACATGTATCCCTTTTCAGAAAAAAATTAATAGCGTGAAAATGTAAAATTATTGGTTTAAAACGCGATTTACTTGAATAATTCTAGAAGCATAATACGGTTCTTTACTAGAAGAAATCATTACACCTGATGAAGTTGACGCATGTATGAATTTAATTTCATCTTCATTCACTTCTGTGATTAAACCCACATGAGAAATACGATTTTTTCTTCCGGTTGCAAAAAAAATCAAATCTCCTTTTTGAGAATCTTTCATTTTAACTTTTTCTCCATAAGTAGCTTGTGCAGAAGAAGTTCTTGGCAAACTTAAATCTATTTCTTTAAAAGTAGTACACATTAATCCGGAACAATCAAACCCTTTAGGTGTATCGCCACCATACTTATAACGTATTCCAATATATTCAGAAGCTTTTTCTACTAACAAATCTGCTTTTGACATAAAATCTTTAGACATTTTATCGACAGCATCTTCTTCCTCATAAGATAATTCCGTATTGGAAGCTACTGTTGTTTCATTTACCGCATCTTTTTTGATGATTAATTCATAACCAACAGGAAAATCGGAGGGTAAATTAGGATTTAACGCTTCTAATTCACGAATACTAATTCCATATAATTTAGCAACGCCATACTTCGTTTCTTTACGTTTAATGGTGTGCAAAATCGTAAACGAAGCATTATCTTTAATTTCTAAAGGAATATTTTTTGGAATAACTTCTTCATTTTCTTGATTCACATCAACGACAATTACTGTAGTTTCTTGCTGTTCTCCGAGATTTTTTGGATCTTCTTTTACTATTTTTAAAACAACACCTTCTTTGAGTTTTTTAGGCTTTATTTTTGGGTTTAAAGCTTCTAAATCGGCTAGGGTTAAATTGTATTTTTTTGAAATGCTGTAAAAAGACTCTCCTTTAGTAACAGTATGAAATTCTGAAACAACACTCTCTTCTTGAGTTGTACTAACATCCTTCTCGATCTCTTTTTTGGAAGGCACTTTTACTACTGCATTAACCTGTAAGGTTTTGTCTTTTAATTTAGGATTGAGTTGATAAAGAACAGCAACAGTAGTATTGTATTTTCTCGCTATAGCATACATGGTTTCACCCGAAGCTACTTTATGCTCAAATGAAGCTTGTCCAAAAGCTAAATTATGTATTAGTAATAAAAAAAAGAAAACTACTTTTAATTTATTCATCTTTTATGACCTTTTATACTTTCTGTTCTTTCTGTTTGTCAACGAATAGTAACGTGATTTATTTTAATATATTTTCTATCTGTTGTAACTCTTGATTAGAAAAGGCTAATTTATCCAAACTTCCTAAATTATCCAACAATTGATTTACGGAACTGGCACCTATAATTACCGAAGTAATCGTTTCTTTTTTGAGCAGCCATGCAATAGCCATTTGTGCTAAAGTTTGTCCTCTTTCTAAAGCTATTTCATGTAACGCATTAATCTTTTTGATTTTATCTTCTGTAATTTCTGAAGATTGCAAATGTCCATTAGGATTTGCTGCTCTTGAATTTTCAGGAATCCCTTTTAAATACTTAGTAGTCAACAAACCTTGTGCCAAAGGAGAAAAAGCAACACAACCCATTCCTTTGCTATCCAAAATATCGAGCAATCCATCTTCAACCCAACGATCCAATAATGAATATTTTGCTTGGTGAACAATACAAGGTGTTCCAAGTTGTTTTAAAATAGCCACTGCTTTTTTCGTTTCTTCCGCATTGTAATTACTAATACCTGCATATATAGCTTTTCCAGAACGAACGGCATAATCTAAGGCAGACATGGTTTCTTCTATTGGAGTATTAGGATCTGGTCTATGAGAATAGAATATATCGACATATTCTAAATTCATTCTTTTTAGACTTTGGTTTAAACTTGAAATTAAGTACTTTCTAGAGCCCCATTCTCCATAAGGGCCTTCCCACATTTTAAATCCAGCTTTGGTCGTAATGACTAATTCGTCTCTTAAGAATCCATTGAAGTTATTTTGAACTATTTTACCAAAATTTTCTTCAGCTGAACCAGGAACTGGTCCATAATTATTGGCTAAATCAAAATGAGTAATTCCTTTATCGAAAGCGGTTAAAGCAATATGTTGAGCATTTTCGAAACGATCTACAGAACCGAAATTATGCCACAATCCTAAAGAAATTTGAGGTAATAACAAACCACTTTTACCACACCTATTGTATTTCATGCAAGTAATTTTAATACATGGATTTTCAATAACATCTTAACAAATTAAACTTGTTAGTAGTGAGCATCCTTTTTACAAATTTAGGAATCAAATGGTAAAAAAGAAACAAAAAGATTGTTTGTTTTGATTTCTCACTTATTTTTGAATGTATTTTCGAATAATGATGTAGAGTTTATCTTTATCAATAGGTTTAGAAATAAAGTCATTAAAGCCTGTTTTGTTAATTTTTTCAATTTCCTCAGGAAAAGAATAAGATGTTTGCGCTACTATAGGAATGTCTTTATTGAACTCTCTAATTTTGGTAAATGCTTCATGACCATCTACGCTTGGCATTTTGATATCCATTAAAATTAGATCCACTTCCTTATTTTGTTTACATATCTCAACAGCTTCTTGTCCGTTTTTGGCCCTTACCACTTTAAAATTCAACAGTTTTAACAATTTTTCTATCAACAAATAATTGATATTATCATCTTCAGCAACTAAGATAATCTCTTCATCACCAAGACTTATATTTTCATAAATTGGTTCAGCTTCATGTACCGTTTCAGAATCAAATAACAAAGGAATAGAAAAAGAAAAGGTGGAACCTACTCCAACTTCTGATTTTAGACTAATTTTTCCTCCTAACATTTCTATATAGGCTTTAGAAATAGCTAATCCTAAACCTAAACCTTTATTGTCTTGATCCGAAATAAAATCGACTTTATTAAATCTGGAAAAAATAGTTTCTTGTAAGTCATCTGGAATTCCTTTTCCAGAATCTTTAACCGTGAAATGAATTTGATTCTTTTTTAAATCAAATTCGTAGTCCAATACAATAAAACCTTCCTCAGTAAATTTAATGGCATTTGTGAGTAAATTTGTAATTACTTGGTTCAATTTCACTACGTCTGTTACTACATTTTGAGTTGTAGTCCCTTTGGGAGTAATTAATTTAAAGTCAATATTTTTATAAGAAGGAACAGTCACTTTTATAGATTCAAAGGTAGCTTGAATCATGTTTTTTAAATCGATACTGCTGTATTTAGGTTCGATTAAATCGGAATCTATTTTTGACATTTCTACTAAATCATCAATAATATCAATTAGATTTTTGCCGCTTTTTTGAATAATTTTCAGATACTCCTCTTTTTCATTTTCTTTTAAATCTTTCTTTAATAACAAATCCGAGAATCCCATAATTGCATTCATAGGAGTTCGTATTTCATGAGAAAGATTCATTAGGAAAGCCGATTTGAGTTTATCACTTTCTTCTGCTTTCTTTTTGGTCTTCTCTAGCTGAATTTTCTGATTGAAATTTTGTTCAAAGAGTTTTCCAATGTATCTGAATTCCCCTCTAATTCTTTTTAAAGAATCAATTGCTGAAACATTGCCTTTTTCTAAAACTTCTTTTATTAAACGTATAGGTCTTTGCGCCCATTTTTTTGCATAATAGAAAAAAATTAATATGGAAAGACAAAACGCTATCAGCATAATATAAAGTATCTTTCTTGTATTTGAAAAATCTACTTTAGCGTCTCTTTGAAAAAACAAAGAAGTAATTTTGTTGCCATTTATATCTTTTAAATCTTTAATATAGTAAATCGTTTTCGCTTCTATTTTCTTTTGAGGATCATAAAATTCTGCTTTGGCACTACTAACATTTTGAATATTTAAAAAGTATTTTTTGTCTAATAATTTAGCAATAAAAAAGTAGCCTTGTGGTGCGGTCTTGTTCTTAAAAGGATCTATTGAAGAGTGAATGGTAGCTCCATAAACTGCTACAATACCTTCCGGAATTTTAGCATAAAATTTAATTAGTTTTTCATTTTTAAGTTTGGGAAATACTTCTTTTGGAATAAAATTTTTAGAATTGATTTTGGTTGTAGAAGCCTTACTTACAAATTCTTCTTGTATGGTATATACATCAATATAATCAACTTTATAAGAATCAATTAAATAAACAACCGAATTATCAAACCATTCGATATCTTTCGTATGTACAAAATCCACTAAATCATCCCAATACGTTATTTCATTAATTAAAGAAATATAGGAATCGGAATTTAAATCTATTAAGCCATTAATTTCTCTTTCTAAACCTAAAGATGATGTTTGATAAAATTCTTTTTCTTGCTTTTGATTAAAATAGAACAATGCTGTAAAAAGAAGGATAAATCCAAACGACACTACAAGTAATACAAAGACTACTTTAGAGTAAGTGGTAACTCTTAGGTTTTTTCTAGCAGTTGTAAATGACATATAATCAATTTAATCAATAAACTTAGTTAAAAAATTAAATATTTCAAAAAGAAATATCTAAATTATCTCAATTTACATTGAAAAAGAAATTACAACACTAATAAGCCATTATTTCGGATAATTTGCATGGATTTGGCATACCAAAATAACTCAAAGTCATCGAAATTAGTTTCATAATCCAATTTCATTTGATTTAAAGTTAATTTATTACTATTTTGAGGTGTATTTTTTTGAAAAAAATCATACAACCATAACCCTTTTTCCTCTTCTAATACGATTTCAAATGAAGTGCTTTTATCGTGAAAAAGGAACTGTATCATTTTCCAAGATTTTCCTTTTTTGGATTTGGTAAAATGCTTTATTTCAGGTAAATTTCCTAACCAAATCACTTTAGCGTTTAATTTTAAAGCAAAATTTTCTTCTTTTTCCAAACAATTGGAAATAAAATTAGGATCAATTGTCGTTTTTGGAATTTTAAAGTCGAACCAATCTTGCAACTCATAATCAAAACAAACACCATGCATATAATTGAACAATGATTTTTTCAATCCAAAGCTAAATTTTTCATGATCAATACCCGTTTTATCTTTGAATGCGATATCATTGTTTGCAAAAGTAATTTGCTTCGCCAATTCGCTAAAGCTCGTGCCATTTTGTTGTGGAATAACTCCAAAGGCATCTGGGTCGAGTCCAACAGGACTATGAGCTGTCATGGCAAATTGGTGCCAAAAACCCGATTGAATAATTCCTAATTCGAAAAGTTGACGCACCATTTCCAAACTATCTACTGTTTCTTGAACGGTTTGCGTAGGATAGCCGTACATTAAATAAGCATGAACCATAATGCCATTTACCGTAAAATTTCGAGTAACTTGTGCTACTTGTTCTACCGTTACACCCTTCTTTATGAGTTCCAACAAACGATCAGAAGCCACTTCTAAACCACCAGAAACTGCAATACAACCCGAAGCTTTTAATAAATAACATAAATCGGAAGTAAAACTTTTTTCGAAGCGTATGTTTGTCCACCAGGTTACCACCAAATTTCTCTTCAAGATTTCTAATGCTACTTCACGCATTAAAGCGGGTGGCGCCGCTTCATCCACAAAATGAAAACCGGTTTCTCCAGTTTGTGCAATTAATGTTTCCATTCGATCCACTAAAAGTTTAGCAGCAATGGGTTCGTACACTTTAATATAATCAAGCGATATATCACAAAATGTACATTTTCCCCAATAACAACCGTGTGCCATGGTTAACTTGTTCCATCTACCATCACTCCATAAGCTGTGCATGGGATTGGCAATTTCAATGACTGAAATATATTGGTTCAATAATAAATCTGTATAATCAGGAGTACCAATTTCACTTTGTTTATAGTCCTTTTTTAAAGTCGTATTCTTATAAACTACTTCCTCTTTTTCTAGAAGAAAGGTACGTTTGAATTGGTTCTCGACTCCGCTCGAACTGACAAAATTATATAATAATTCTACTGGTAATTCCCCATCATCTAATGTTATGAAATCAAAAAATTCAAAAACGCGTTTGTCTTTTACATCTCTTAGTTCTGTGTTTGGGAAACCTCCACCCATTGCAATTTTAATAGCAGGATTATTTTTTTTAATCCATTGAGCACATCGAAAAGCACTATACAAATTACCTGGAAAAGGGACAGAAAACAAGACTAATTTTGGGTCTACTGCTACTACTCTTTCCTTTAAAAGTTTTAAAGTTATAGTATCGATGTAAGTAAGTTCTTTTTGCAATTCGTTGTATAATTCATCAAAAGAATTGGCACTTCTACCTAATCGTTCTGCATAGCGACTAAAACCAAAATTAGCATCGACACATTCCACTATAAAATCTGAGATATCTTCTAAATAAAGCGTAGCCAAATGTTTGGCTTTATCTTGCATACCCATGGCTCCAAAAGCCCAAGTAAAACCCTCTTCATCTTCATTAAAAGCGTTAAATCGTGAAGCTTCTGGCAAAAAATTACCACTACAAATTTGCCTTGCCAAAGAAGCATTTTTCCCTTGTAGAAATGCAAGCACCGCATCTATGGTTTTAGCATATTCATTTTGTAAAGTAAAAATACGTTGGGCATTCTCTGACCAATCTTTTTTAGATTGTTTGGAAGCGTATTGAAAAATATTGGTCAATCCAGATTTAGAAAATAATTCTAAAATCACTTCTATTCCTAAATCCATTTGGAAAGAAGATATCTCCTTAGTATTCAAAAATCCTTTTAAATAAGCTGTTGCTGGATACGGTGTATTCAGTTGGGTAAAAGGAGGTGTTATGAGAAGAATGTCTTTCATTATCAATTAAAAAGAAGACAAAATTACTCCATCTCTTTTAGAATATTATGTATTTGTTGGATTTTATCTACTGGTAAAGCATTTATTTTACTAATTAACTCGTTATCAATCTCTTTTTTGGTAAGAGTATGTAGTGCATGATCCTTTGGAATAGGGTCTTTAGAAGAAGGTTTAAAATCTAAAATATCGTTTGGAGTGCAATTAAAATCTCGGCAAAACTTTTCTAGACGCTCTAAGTTTATTTCCTGTACTCTATTATTTGTAAGTTTGGTGGCGTATCCTGCTGAGTAACCGTTCTTTGTTAGATATGTAAAAGGTCTTGCTATACCTTTCAGTTTAAAAATGCGAGCAAAATTGAAATAAATCATGTTGTTTTTATTTCAAAAGTAATAAAAAAATAATATGATATCGTATTATAGTAACAAGAAATAGAAATAAATTAACCTGTTTTTAAAATAGTACAACAAGTTTCATTAATAAAACACTAAGTAATAGTAATAATAAAACAAGTTATAAATACAAAATAATTTAAAATAAAAAATACCAATTAATATCTGAAAAATTACTAATAAGATACAAAAAATAAATAGTAAGATATAAAAATAAAATAGCAAGATATAAAAAATAATTGTAGTGTAATTAAAATTGAGTTCCTACAATTGTTTATTCTTTACTTTTTTTTTCTTCATTATTTAAAAATAATTATTTGATCCTCATTTATTATTCTTTAAACCCTATTTTTGCAAGATTGTTTTTAAAATTTAGTCTATGAAAGCATTTTATGTTCTGGTTTTTTTAATTAATACAAGTATTGTTTTTGCTCAGAAACAAACAACTTCTATTGGTTTTATTGAAAACAAAGGGCAAATTGTTGATCAAAAAGGAAAAGAAAATTCTCAAGTAAAATATCTATTAAATACTAATGGATTAAATGTTCAATTAAGAGAAAAGGGCTTTTCATATGATGTTTATGAAACAGAGCGCCTACCATTAACAAAAAAAGATAAAGAATTTAAAGGTTCTAACCCAAGTTTTGATACTGGAATAAAAAATCCTGATTACTCCCTAAAGTATAATTTTCACAGAATTGATATTGACTTTTTGAATTCGAATAAAAACGTTACTCTCGTTTCTGAGGAAAAATCTGCTGATTATGACAATTACTACAATGTGGCTCATGCTCCAGATGGGAAAACCCAAGTACATAAATATCAAAAAGTTACCTATCAAAACATTTACACTAACATTGATGTTGTTTTTTTTATTCCAAAAGATAGTACAAAAGTAGTAGAGTATAATTTTATTGTAAAACCTGGAGGAAAAGTTTCTGATATTCAATTACAATTTAAGGGCGGAAAAACCGAATTAATTGATAACAAGATTAGAATGCATCTACGGTTTGGACAAATGGAAGAAACGCTGCCTTTGAGTTGGATTGAAGATAAAAACGCTAAAAAAGAGATCGCATTACATTATAAAAAAATTAAGAAGAATGTTTTTGGTTTTGATGGTGACATAAATCATTCTAATAAAGTGATTGTTATTGACCCTGTTCCTGTAAGACTTTGGGGGACTTATTATGGAGGAAGTGGAGATGAATTACCTTCCACTTTAACCACAAATCAAAACAATGATGTATACATTTCTGGCACTACAAATAGTATACAAAATATTGCTACTTTAGGAACTCATCAATCAAGTTTAATAGCAAGCTGGAATATTTTTATCACAAAATTCGACACCAATGGTATTCGAATTTGGGGGACGTATTTTTATAGCGACTTTGGACAAACTAATATTCAATCTCCGTATATAAAAGTTGACAGTCAAAACAATGTTTATCTAGCTGGAAGAGAACTATATAATACAAATATAGGCACTCCTGGAACATTCCAACCAATAAAAAATTCAAATTTAGATCTTTTTTTAGTAAAATTAAATGATTTTGGAATTAAACAATGGGGAACTTATTACGGAGGAAATGGACGTGAACGAGTCTTTGCTATTTGTATTGATTCATATGATAATATTTATATATCAGGAGAAACATTTAGCACTGATGCACTTTCAACTCCTGGAGCGCATCAAAGTTCAAATAATTCTAACGTAAATCGTTCAGATGCTTTTATTGCTAAATTTAATGGCTCTGGAAATAGGATATGGGGCACATTTTACGGAGGTGAAGGTTCAGATAGTTTTACCAATTTATCAATTTCAAATGATGATTATTTATTTGCAACTGGTATTCATAGTAGTCAAACTAATATTGCTACTTCAGATACATACCAAACCACAAATAATGGAGTTTTTGGAGGGATGATAGTGAAATTTGATTTAGATGGAAATAGAATTTGGGGCACCTATATAGCAGACAATAGCTCTGTTTTTAATGCCGAATTAAAAGGTGATATTATTTGTATTTTTGGGCTAACACAAAATCAAACATCTATTGCTACAACAAACTCATTAGTCCCTATTTTTCAAAATTTAGTAACTAGCCCTACCTCTCCTAGTGAATCTCCATTTATAATAAATTTTAACCACGTTACTCAAGAAAAAATATGGGGCACCTATTTTTATGGTTATATCTCTGATGTTAAAATGAATAACAACCATGAAGTTTTTTTCTCAGGTCAAACTAATTTAAATTCAGATATAGCAACTCCTAATGGCTTTTTACCCAATATAAGTAGCTCTAATCATGACACATACATTATAAAACTGGACCCATTCGGACAAAAAATATGGGGGACTTACTATGGTGGTCTTGGACCAGACACAATAGGACGATTATATTTAGATACTAATAATGACATTTATTTATACGGAATAACTGGTAGTAATACGGGCATTTCAACTACAAATTCTCATCAACCTAATCCTTATACAAACAATTATTTAGATTCATTTCTGGCAAAATTTCGAGATTGTCAATCTATAACAATTGCAAATTCAAACGCACCCATTTGTATTGGTGAAAACTTAGAGTTAACAGCATCTGGCGGAATAAACTATTCATGGACAGGACCAAATGGCTTTACCTCAACTGAACAAAATCCAATTATCCCAAATGCAACTATTGCAAACAACGGTCAATATTCTTGTGCTATTACTGGTTCTACGACAGGATGTGATGATACAATAATTATTGATGTTAGAGTTGGTGACTCGGAAGCTCCAATTCCTACTCTTCAAAATTTACCTACTGTAACAGGAGATTGTAATACAACCTTAACTAATCCAACTGCCACAGATAATTGTGCAGGAACAATTACAGCTACTACTACTGATCCACTTAGTTACACCAATCCAGGAAATTACACTATTACTTGGCTTTATGATGATGGCAATGGAAATACTAGTTCACAAACTCAAAACATAGTTATTACATCAGTAGCACCACCAGTAGCCGATTTAGCACAACAATTTTGTTTCCAAGATAACCCAACAATCAACGACATTCAAATTGTGGGTCAAAATATTACTTGGTATAGTGCTTCAGTTGGTGGAACAACTTTATCTCCTTCTACCTCTATCTATAATGCAACGACTTATTATGCGAGTCAAACTATTAATGGATGCGAAAGTGAAAGAATTGGAATAAGAACTATTGTTAATTCTCCAGCAATACCAGGTGCGTATCTTACTCAAACATTTTGTGCATCTGCTAATTTAACTCTCGATGATATTGAAGTTACAGGAGTAAATTTAATTTGGTATGATTCTTTTGTGGGTGGAACAATAATACCTAGTTCAACACCTCTTCAACATGAAACAATATATTATTGTACACAAACTATTAATGGTTGTGAAAGTCCTAAAAGACCCATACATATTAGTTTAATTAATACCTTAAATGCAACGAATTATTCCGAGTCCTTATGTGATGCACAAAATGATGGACATGAAGTACTCAACTTAGCGAACTACAATACTTATTTAATTGGTTCCACTGGAAATACTTTTCGGTATTATACTTCAGAAAATGCTGCTGAAAATGAAATGAATCAGGAAGAAATTATAAATTTTAGTAATTATAATTTAACTATTGGAAGTCAAATCATTTATGTACGCATCGATTCCCCAAATACGTGTCACCAAATCGTAGAATTAGAACTTACATTATATAGCAACCCTATTGTAAACATTACGGATATTATGCCTATTTGTGAAGGTTCTTCCATAACTATTACTGCTGGAAATGGTTATGATTCTTATTTATGGTCTACTAATGAAACGACTCCTTCTATTGTAGTTTCTCAACCTGGAAGTTATTCAGTTACTGTTACTCAAAATCATGGTACATTAGTCTGTACAACCACTAAAGACTTTACTGTAGTTCAATCTAATATTGGTTCTATTACTCAAATTATCAGTTCTGATTGGACCGATACTGAAAATACAATTACTGTTTTATTATCGGGAAGTAGCACTGGTGATTATGAATATTCATTAGACGGAATACATTACCAAGAAAGCAATGTTTTTAATGGACTACAAAGTGGGATGTATACCGTATACATTAACGATAAAAATGGTTGTGGTGAAGTGAAAGAAACTGTATACGTATTCATGTATCCAAAATTTTTTACCCCTAATGGAGACGGGTACAATGATTTTTGGAAAATTCAGTTTTCAGAAAACGAGCCCCATTTAAGAGTTCAAATCTTTGATCGTTATGGAAAATTCATAAAAGAATTAGGTTCGAATACTCAAGGTTGGGATGGCACTTATTTAGGCAAAATGCTTCCTTCTACTGATTATTGGTTTACTGTAACTCGAGAAAATGGAAAAGTTTACAAAGGACATTTTAGTTTGAAGAGATAAAAAAAAGGCAATGCGAATGCATTGCCTTTTTTATTTAAAATACTTTTTTATTTATTCTCTACAATCAACCTTCTTTTTTCACCATTGATTGCTAATAAATAAATACCAGATTCTAAAAAGTCGATTGGAATAATTTCAACTTCAGCTTTCGCTTTAATTTGAAGTCTCGTTTTACCTTTATTGTCTGTAATACTAATTTGGTCATCTACTTTTACACCTTGAAGTGTAACTAAATCACTTGCAGGATTAGGAAACATTTTAATATCACTAATTACTAACCCTTTATCGTTGCTCTCTTGATTGTTTTTAGCAACAATTGTTTTCATTTCAAATTTATTCTTCTCTAGAGAAACCGACTGCTGACCCATCATCATCGAAGAAGACGCGACCATTGCCATAACAAGGCCTAATTTTACTTTTTTCATAATCATTTTTTTTATAGTTGTTGTTTGCGCTTGCAAAAATATCTTTTTAGGATAACGAAACAATCTTCTAGTTTATTTTTTTATTAAGAAAATTTGTTAATAAGTTTAACTTTTCATTAATAAATTGCCAAAAAAAGACTTGATTATGAAGTTATAATTAACACAAATGAATCAATATATTAAATCCATTCTTCTGCTTCTTTATAATTTTCAGTAAAATAGGTTAAATACTGTACCAATCTCGGTTTACTACCTCTATTTGGTGTGGCACAATGCGGTAAAGCTTGATGCCATATGATAAAATCACCAGCATTTCCAATTATAGGTTCAGGTTTTAAAGTTTCTAATGCTACTTGTCTAGGATGTTCATTAGGCCCTAAAGATTGCATCCAATTTTCAATTTTATGATGAAAACCTGGAACACAATGAAAAGCACCATCCTTTGCACCACAATCTGACAAATACAACAACCCTTGTAAACGAAAAGGAATCGGTTGTTGCAAGCTCACATCCCAATGTAAATTACTTCCTAAAAAAGCATAGTTGTCTGTAACGGGCGGATTAAAACTTACTTTATCAATTGTTTTAAAAATTGCATCTGTACCGTATAACTGTTCGTATGCTTTTTTAATTTTCAAAGACGCTCTGTTTTTTTCTAAAATGGGATGATTAAAAAAATGCACCATGAGTCCTTTTTGAGCTTCGTGAAACGTATACCAAGTAGTACTATCCTCAGGATCTTTCTGTAAAAAATTCCAAATTACCTGTTGTGTCTCTAAGCAATCCTGAATTGGAATAGCATTTTTTACAATCACATAACCATTGGTTTCCCAAAATTGCAAATCTTCAGCAGTAAGTACATTTTCTTCATACTTTTCAGAATCAAATGCTTTACTATTGGTACTAATCCATTGCTTAAAATCTTCTAAACTAGGTTTTGATTCATATATAAATTGCAAAGTAAGTTCCATACTAATTCCTAAACGATACAAATAACCCGTTTCTTCATCCCAAGTTGTCGTTTGATTAGGTTCATTTTGCAAGGTTCTTCTCCAAAAATTTGAAAGTATAATCTCCTCCATTTCTACGATTGTTATTCTCAAAAATACTTGATTTTCTTTTGGTAAACAAAAAAAGGATGCCTTTTAGCATCCTTTCTTTTTTTTGTCTTTTTTAGATTTCTTACCTTTTTTCTTTTTAGGTTTTAGAAGCGCTAGTTTTTCATTGATTCTTTTCTTAGTTTCTTCCAAATAATATGTATATTCATTTGAAACGACTAATAACTGAAGCTCTTTTAATATTTTTTTGATTGCTTTGAATTCTCTTTTTATCTCTAAAAACTGAATTTTCTTCATCAAAATTTCTACCTTATTGATTCCTTTTACCGTTAAAGCAAAGTCAATCAACGTGGCTGCTTCCTCAAAATCTTCATTCCACAACAAGGTTTGAATGTAAAAAGGATACACTTCAATCGCATTAATATTTATACCTAAGGCTTGTTGGTAATAATTTTTCGCTTCTTCATAATGAAACAATTGCTCTGCTTGTATTCTCGCATACAAACATAAAGCTGTTGTATTCTTATCGTCATAAGATAAGGCATAGTCTAAAGACTCTATGGTTTCTTCCAAACAATACGGATAATTATCCATCGCTTGAAACAAATATTTATCTATTGATTTCATTTTTTTAATTTTCTAAATTCTAAACTCAAATTTCTAAACTCTTTTTTAGGGCGTGCCCTTTCAGGTCAGGCTTTGCGCTACAAGTCCTCATTCGTTCCTCATTGTGGGCTTTTCGCTGCAATCCTTCACGCAAAAAAGTACTACTCATTATAATCTTGTCGTTTTAATTTCAATCGCTCTTTTTTATAACTTTTATCCTCTTTTTGCTTCTTAAAATCGGAACCTTCAAAAACTCGAACAGGATTACCACGTTCTATTTGCATTTGATTCGACCAAGCATTTTGCTCCTGATTTTTAAATTGGTTCCAATTATTTTCTTCAATCTTTTGCTTTAACCGTTCTGTAGCTAATTTTTTGTTTTGATGTTGTGATCTTGAATCCATAGCAACAACGGCAATACCTGTAGGAACGTGTGTCGCTCGAATTGCAGAACTCACTTTATTTACATGTTGCCCTCCTGCTCCAGAACTCCTCATGGCTTGGTATTGCACGTCTTTTTCATGAAATGCAGTATCTTTTGATTGTTCAATTTCAAAAATACCCACAAACCAATTCTTACGTTGGTGGAACTTTCGAAACGTACTCTTACCAATCCATTGAATGGTGCCTACCCAAGAAGCAACAAAAGTGTTAGCATTTTTACCTTCCAGTTGAATAATAGCTGTTTCTACAGTACCATTTTCCTGACCGGCTTCTCGTTGCACAACAGTTGCTTTTAGCTGTTTTTCATGAGCTTCCTCCAACACTTTTTTTACAACCTGAGCCACTACCCAAGTACATTCTGCTGGACCTCTTCCTGAGGTGATTTGTATTATTTTTAAAGCTTGATTATTATGCGCTTCTTCTGAAAATATATGTTTGTTATAATGCCCCATACTTCTTTCTATTTTGGTATTTCAGAGAGTTCTTTTCTTCCTATTGGATTGATTCCTTTCTCTAAAAATTCCTTTGCTTTAATTACTGCCCAACATTTATCACTGGAATGTATATTAGAATAAAAACGCAATAACATTTGTGGAGAAACGACTGTGAAACCATTGCATATTTCCGTTTGTAAATCGGTTCTTTCAAAAAAATCAATTGTAATTCGAAATGCTTTTTCATTAGTTATTGCAATTACTTTTTCATATCTCCTAAAGTTTTCTGCGCTATACAAATGATCATATCTTGTCCAAACTTTTTCAAAATTATTTTCTAATAACACTTCCATCACTTTCGCTACATTTTTAGGATGTACAAAAATGTCGATATCTTTATGATCGTGAGCGTGTTTATACTCTATATGATTGGGTATGCTCATAAAATGCCAGGCCCAACCTCCTGAGAGAACGATGTACTCTTTTAAAAGATGTAAGATTTTCAAACTTTCATCGATTCTATTTTGATTCCATAGTTCACCATATCTGTTTTTATTATGTGGTGCTCCCATACTTATTATTTATTATAAACATGTCACTATTAAAACATGCTTCATTTAAAAATTCATTCCTTATAAGAATGTTCTCGATACTTTTTTGTTCCTTTTCACTACACAAAAACACCCGAACTGACGAGTAACTAGAGTTAACTACTTAATTTCTCTTTCCAAAAATTCGATTGGCTTCCTGTTTAGTCCCGATTGTAGGAAGTAGCTCCCGATATTTCGGGACTACTTCGAAAAGCGGGAAAATGGTGAGCCAAAAATGCCCAAACCATTCGCTCCTACAAAAAAATATTAGCGATCCATTCGTACTATTTTAGGGGTAAATGTGCCTAAAACCTCCACTAATTCCGATTGTAAAGCCATTACTTTGTGTATGTCTTTATAGGCCATTGGAGCTTCGTCTACATTGCCTCCTATTAATTTTACATCTTGTGCAGCCAACTCTTTTTTAATCTGACTTTGCGTAAAATTTGCTTTGCATTTGGCTCTTGAGAACAAACGTCCAGCTCCGTGAGAAGCAGAATCTAAACTGGCTTCATTGCCTTTTCCCATAACGATAAATCCAGGTGCAGTCATGGAACCAGGAATAATACCTAAAACTCCTTTTTGCGCTGGAGTTGCTCCTTTTCGATGCACGATGCATTCGTTACCGTCAACCATTTCTTTCCATGCAAAATTGTGATGGTTTTCTATCGTAACCACTACTCTTTTTCCTAAAGCTTTGGCAATTCTGCGATGAATGTCATCGTGACACGCTTTGGCATAATCACCTGCTAAATTCATAGCCAACCAATATTCTTGTCCGTCATGTGTATTCAAATCGAGCCATGCTAAATGCTGTACATTTTTAGGCAACGGACATTGTTTGGTTGCCAAATACGTATAATGTTTGGCAATATTGGCTCCCAAACCTCTCGAACCACTGTGTGATAATACCGCTAGATATTCTTTAGGTTCTAATTTCCATTCGGATAAGGGTTGCTCTAATTTTACAATACCAAATTCTACAAAATGATTCCCTCCACCAGATGTACCCAATTGTTTATACGCTTTATCTTTTAACTTTTTCAGTAAAGGAATCGTATCAAACTCGTTGCGATAAAACACCTCATGATCTGCTTTGATTTTATGTGTTTCATACATCCCAAATTGAGTATGGTCTTTTAAAATCGATTCTAATTGGTGGTCTTTTCCTTTTAAAAAAGAAGCTGGTAAATCAAAAATGGACAAACTCATTCTACAACCAATATCGACACCTACTCCATAAGGAATCACCGCATTTTCGGTTGCCAAAACGCCTCCAATTGGCAAACCATAACCAGAGTGTGCATCGGGCATTAAAGCCCCTTTAACGGCTACAGGTAATTTTAAAGCGTCATACAATTGAAACTTTGCTTGTTCATCGATTTCATTTTCTCCAAAAATGGAAAAAGGAGCTCTTGTATTTTTCAATTGGTTGAATTTCACTTGAACCGGGTTTACCAATCCTTCTGCTACTTTTCCCCAAGTACCGTGCATTTTAAACTTTTCTGGATGCAACAAAACCTCTTTGGCTTCATTTAAAATACTTTCCTTTTTTTCTCTTTTTCTGTATCTATTAATTTGCCCTAAAGCAATATTGATGGCGTTATTCTTTGGAAAGCCTAATTTGATTAGGTCTTTTCCTGATAATTTATTTCCCATGAAATTTTTAATAATGTTATAATTAATTACCCAATAATTATTCTATTCTTAAATGTCATCGCTAAAGTATCCTAACTATTTGGCGAAATAGCTTTAAAAGAAGAATTTGAGTGATTCAAAACCTATTCTCGATACACTTTTTCTTTGAAAAAGTACTCGAATTGACGGTTTTGAATACAGCACAATGAATTAGGTAAAACCGCATTATCAAAATGATAATGTAAAAGTTCGTGTATTTCGGGAATTTTTGAAGGGTCTAGAATTAAAAAAGCCCGAATCTAAATAGCTTCGGGCTTTTTCATATCTTTGATTCTGATTTTAGGAATGAAATAAACCACGAAGAAAAGCAGCACCAGTCTCTACTGATGGGTTGCTTTGAAAGTATAAATTGAATAATGTCATTTTTTCTTCGTTTTTAATGTTATTTTTTTCTGGGACAAATTTTTGTAATTATTTTTCACATTTCCAAATTTATTTTAAAAAAAATATTTTTTTGTAGTAGAAAAACTATATTAAGTGAATGTTAAAGCGTTTAACAACTTGTTTAAATTTCTCTATTTTTACAAAAATTTTAACCTATGCCAACCGACTGTATCAGCTACCAAAACTCAGGATATTTTTCAGACTTAATGATGGATTATTTAAATGAAAAAGATGCTTTGAGGCCGCTGTACCATCGCTTTCCAAAGTTGGAAAACTTTAAAGACCAACTCCTTGAAAAACAGAATAGTTTTACTTTAGAAAATAGAAAAATTTTAGTTTCAGCTTTAGAAAAACAATATATGAATTTTGAAATTTCTGAAGCCTCTTTAAACAACATTCAGCTTTTAAAAAACACTACTTCTTTTACCATTACAACCGGTCATCAATTGAATTTATTTACAGGTCCGTTGTATTTTTTGTATAAAATTATTTCTACTATCAATTTATGTAAAGAATTACAAAAAAAATATCCAGAAAATAATTTTGTACCCATTTATTGGATGGCAACTGAGGATCATGATTTTGAAGAAATCAATTATTTCAACCTAAATGGTAAGAAAATCCAATGGAAAAAAGAGAGTTTTGGACCCGTAGGACGCTTAGATACGAAAGGATTAGAAACTGTTTTTGAAGAATTTTCAAAAGCTATTGGGATTAGTGAGCATGCCAATTACTTGAAAAAAGTGTTTCAAAAAGCCTATTTAGAGCATTCCAATTTAGCCGATGCTACCCGTTATTTAGCCAATGAGTTGTTTAAAGAAGAAGGTTTAGTTATTTTAGACGGTGACGATAAAAACTTGAAACAACTTTTCGTTCCCTATGCAAAAGAAGAGTTGTTGCATCAAACCTCCAGTACTGAAGTTTTACAAACGAACGAGGCATTACGTGATTATAAAATTCAGGTAAATCCTAGGGAAATTAACTTGTTTTACATTGAAGATCATTTGAGAGAACGCATTGTTTTTGAAAACGGCCAATACAGCGTTTTGAATACTAAAATGACTTTTTCAGAAAAAGAAATACGTACCGAATTAGAGAATCATCCCGAAAAATTTAGTCCGAATGTTATTTTAAGACCTTTGTATCAAGAAATTATTTTACCTAATTTATGCTACATTGGTGGTGGAGGCGAATTGGCCTATTGGTTACAATTGCAATCTAATTTTAAGGCAAATAAAGTTCCTTTTCCTATCCTTTTGTTACGCAATTCGGTGCTTTTGGCAACCGAGAAACAAGCCCAAAAAGCAGCTAAATTAGATTTAAATTGGTCGGATTTATTTCAAAAACAAAACATTCTTCTAACGAATAAAACCAAACAATTATCGCAATTTACGATTGATTTTTCAGAGCAAAAAGAACATCTGAAACAACAATTTGTTGGGTTAAAAGAAATGGCAAAACAAACAGACAAATCCTTTATTGGTGCTGTAGAAGCACAAGAAATAAAACAATTGAAAGGATTAGACAATTTAGAAAAACGTTTATTAAAAGCTGAAAAGCGTGTTTTAGCAGACAAATTAGAACGCATTACACTGTTACAAAATGAATTATTTCCTAGTCAAAGTTTACAAGAACGAAAAGTAAATTTTGCTGCGTTTTATGAAGCTTTTGGACCTAAATTAATTGAAACGCTTTTGGAAGAGTTACAACCATTGGAACAGGAGTTTACTGTGGTGGTTTTGTGATTGTATTTCAATAAGTTATGTTCGTATACAAAAGAAAATAAACCCAGGAGATATGAGAACAAAAAACCAAATTAAATTTTTAATAATGTTTATTTCAACTTATTTATTTTTTTCGTTTACAGAAAATTATAAACCTGAAAATAATATTATTTTAGTTGGAAAATGGAGAGTTTCTGGTATGTTTTGTTCTGAAAGAGAAGAAGCTCCTGAAGGTTTTTCCTTTACTTTTTATGAAAATGGAAGAGGTTATGTCGAATACGAAAAAATATCAGAAAAAGATGTTTTTAATTGGCAAACAAATTCAGACACATTAAAACTGAATTTCGAAGATAATAATGGTATTAAAAATATTCTATTCAAAAAGAACCAATTTCTTTTTAGAAAATTACCATATTATAAAACACATATTGAACTGAGATATTTAAATTTTAAAGAATGTGGCTTAGAGTTGGGGTTTTTAGAATAACAAAACTAAATCCAAAAGTTTTTTCAAATCAAAAAATAAAATATTAAATTCAAAAGATTCTTTTAAAATTCAAAGGAAATTTTTGAAATTTTATCTTATTTAAATACTTAATTTATATAGTCACTATACCACATGAAACAACAACTCTCTCCTCTTATTTCCGCAACCGAACTTCTCGCTTTACTAGAAACTAAAAAGCTCGTACTCATCGATGCTAGTAATGGTAAAGAAGCTTTTAACAATTACTTGGCAAGTCATTTACAAGGTGCTTTGTTTGTCGATTTGAATACGCAATTGGCAGCTATTAAAGAAGATGTTGCTGAAGGTGGTCGTCATCCTTTGCCTACTTTGGAACAATTTTCAAAAGTTGTTGGTGCATTAGGTATTACTCCTGAAAGTCATGTAGTGGTGTATGATGATAAAAGCGGAGCGAATGCTGCTGCACGTTTTTGGTGGATGTTAAAAGCAATTGGTCATGAAAAAATTCAGGTTTTGAATGGTGGAAAAAGTACTGCTGAAGCTATTGGATTTCCATTAGCAAAAGGCATTGAAAAGGCGGAAAAAGTGGGACTTTATCCTGTCACGAATTGGCAATTACCACAAGTTACGATGGATGAAGTAGAAAAAGCAACTACAAATCCCGATGCCATCATTATTGATGTTCGAGAAACGGCTCGATACAAAGGTCATGTAGAGCCTTTAGACTTGGTTGCGGGTCATATTCCGAATGCTGTGAATGTGCCTTTTTCGACTAATTTGGATGAAAATGGTTTGTTTTTGTCTCCTTCCCTATTGAAAGAAAAATATGAAGCAATTTTAGGAAATATTCCAATTGAAAATCAAATCGTGCATTGTGGTTCAGGAGTTACGGCTTGTCATACCCTATTAGCTATTGCAAGTGCAGGCTTATCTCTACCTAATTTATATGTAGGCTCTTGGAGTGAATGGTCTCGAAATGGGAAGGGAATTGTGACTGAAGAATAAGTTGTTTTTCATATTTCTAATTAATTCCTGTAGAAACGTATCAAAATATTTTTATAAAATTTGTTATATCCAAAAAAATAAAAAAATCATAATTAAAAAAAATGTTTATCTCTAAAAAAATTCTTTTTCTTCTATTCTTTTCCATTGTTGCAAATTCTCAAAATATCTTTACTTATGAAAAAGAAGTTGATTCTATTGAAAATTATATTTCCACAGAAATCAATATTGATAATACAATTAAAAAAATAATACTCTCTGGTACGCTCCTACAACCTAAAAAAGAATTCAATAAAATAGTAATTATTGTTCCAGGAAGTGGGAAAGACACAAGAAATTCCCATTTCAAATTGGCAGCTAGTTTATTAAAAGAAGGAATAGCAGTATATCGATTTGATGAAAGAGGTATTGGCAAATCGGAAGGCAAATATTCTGAATTGGCAAAAGATTTATCAGAAGATTTAAACTTTGTCTTTAAATATTTAAAAGATTCCTATAAAAATATGAAAATAGGTATAATAGGCCATAGTCTTGGAGGAATTGCAACCTTAGATATTATTCAAAATAAATCAATTCCTGATTTCATTATTTTAATTGAAACTCCAATAATAAAAAATGGTGCTTTTGTTACGAATCAAATAAAAATGGATTATGAGAAAATAATTCCTGAAATTATGAGAAAGGATAAATCTAAAGAAGAAACTTTAGTATTTCTTGAAGGCCTATTCAAAATTATTTCAAACAATAAATTATTTAACCAAAGTAATATAAAAAAATATATAAAAGAAAAAGGGTTTAATAAAAAATGTTCAGCAATTATTCAAGATGATCTTTTAGTTGAAATGTTAACCACTAATTTAGAAAGTGTAGTAGAAACTATCTCAATTCCTGTACTTTATTTAACTGGTACGAAAAATAAAATTATAGACTATGAGAAAGAAATAGATTTACTTCGAAAATTTAATAATCAAAATATTGAGGTTCAAATTTTGAAAGATCTTAATCATTGGTTGACCGATAAAAATGCTGTTATTGGAGACTCTTTATATAACATGGACGAAACAGCACTTAACGCAATAAAAAAATGGTTAAACAATAAATAATTAAGCTTGCTTAAAAAAAACCCGATTTAAACAACGATAAATCAGGTTTTTTATATTTTCTTAAGAGTCTATATCTTCTTCAATTACAAATTCGTCCACTGCTTCTTCAAAATCCAATGAATCTTCCATTTCTTGTATTTCTAATTTTGAAGCTTTAACAGCGTTAAATTTTTCTAAGGCTTCCAAATCCGCTTCTTCTCCACTAAAATAAGGAAAAACATCCATAATTGGAGATTCTGCAATAGCAGGAATGGTATAATCGCCCATAGTATTTTGCATCGCATGAAGCGTATTATCGTAGGCTTCTTTTACATCATTGGCTTGTACCAATAAATAGATATTCGTTTTACGTTCTTTTCCACTTTCTTCATCATAAGCTACCAAAGCTACTTTAGATTTGAACCATCGATCCGCTTTTTCAAACGGATGAATTTCAGAATAATTGGCAAATTTAATATTGGTAATCTTAAATTCTTCACTCACATAGGCTGCCATTTCTTCATTGATTCTTCTTTCGGCTTCAGTATAGGAAATCGCATCGACCAAATAAGGTTCGGTTACTACTTTTTGCACGCCGTTTTCATCTATTTTTCTATACTTTACTTTACATTCATACCAAGTTGCACTCATATTCTTTATTTTTTAAGGAGGCCAAAGATACTTTTTAATCAAAAAATAGCTTGTTAATTTTAAAAATAGATATTCACAATTTTAATAATCTTTGTATCAAAACCACTTTTTTTAATCTATTTTTGTAAGGTAACCAAATATAAATAATTGATAATGAGAATAGCTTTTTTGACTCTTTTCTTTTTATATAATTCAATTAGTTTTAGTCAGAATATAAAAGAAATGAAACCTAAATTAGGTTCTTTGATTGAAAAAAGTCCTGCTGGTGAATTAGCCTTTGAAAAAAGCATTGAAGATTGTAAGACTCTTTTTGAAAAAATAAATCAAAAGAAAAAAGAACGTCTTACGCCTGAAGAAAAAAAACAATATGAAGACTGTTTAGAAGACAGAGAAGGATATTGGGATGTTTTAGGAGTAGGTTGTAGTTGGTATTGTGGTGGTGGTTTGGATACAATCTCTGCTTCGTCTGCCTTAAAAACGAATAAAGAGATTAACTATATTCCTAAAAACATTCATGATTTAAATTATAAAACAGCATGGATAGAAGGGGTTTCTGGCTACGGAATAGGTGAAACAATTACTTATCATTTTCCTCCTGAAAATCCAAGAATTACTGAAATTATAATTGTAAATGGTTATGTTAAATCAGATAAAATTTGGAGAGAGAATTCGAGAGTTAAGAAGTTAAAAATGTATTTAAATGATATACCCTTTGCTTTACTCCATTTAGAAGACTCGAAAAATGAACAATCATTTTACTTTGATCCTCTTGGGAATAGCAATAGAGAAGATTTCAATTCTTTACAAAAACAACCTTGGTGGACAATTACATTCGAAATTGTAGAAGTTTACAAAGGTGAAAAATATGATGATACCGCAATCACAGAAATTTATTTTGATGGCATCGATGTACATTAACATTAATATTTAATTTATAGATGTTTTCATTCTTTAAAAATAAAAATAAGCACGTAATTCCTGAATTCGAATTTATAAATACATTTTCTGAAAAAGACTTTTATTTTGTTCGAACAAAACAATGGATGTGGATTACAAAAGAAGAAATCGCTTTGGTTCATAAAGACGAGAAAGGTTCTATTAAAACAACGACAATGGACTTTTGGTACCAAGAAATGTTTTTAGATGCTGATGGTGAAAAGACTATTTCTGAGTATTTATTGCTTCTTATAAAACAATTCCAAGACAGCAAAATGCAAATACCTGATGATTTAGATCAATTTATGATTGAAACTCTTTTGAGCTTAAAAAATGATTTAAATGCAATTGAATTTACTCAAATGCCGAATCAACCAAAAGAAGAATTCAAAAATCCTATCGAATAGTTTTTAAACTCCAAACAAAAAGACTACTTTTGCACCAAATTTTAAAAATAGAAAAAACGTTATGGCAACGAATAGAACTTTTACAATGATTAAACCAGATGCTGTTGAAAACGGACATATTGGTGGTATTTTAAACATGATTACTGAAGGTGGTTTCAGAATTGTAGCAATGAAATTAACGCAATTAACAGTTGCTGATGCTCAACAATTTTATGCAGTACACAGTGAAAGACCATTTTTTGGTGAATTAGTTGAATTCATGACAAGAGGTCCTATCGTAGCGGCTATTTTAGAAAAAGAAAATGCTGTAGATGATTTCAGAACATTAATTGGAGCTACCAATCCAGCGGATGCTGCTGAAGGAACTATTCGTAAAAAATATGCAACTTCAATTGGTGAAAATGCTGTTCACGGTTCAGATTCTGATGAAAATGCAGCTATTGAAGGTGCTTTTCATTTTGCAGGTAGAGAGCAATTTTAATTTTCAGTTGAAAAATTAGCATTCAAAAATTATATAAAAAATCCCGTTTTGTAGTTTCAAAACGGGATTTTTATTTTTAAAAACTGTTTTCCATTACAATTTATAGGTTAAACCAAAAGTTGGAGTATCAAAGAAATTGGTAAATGAATTTAAATTACTATAAAAGCCAGTGCTTTTGCTTTCCGTTTGTGCTATCTTCTCTTTTGATGTACTTGAATTAAAATTCAAAACATTAGACAAAGCAAAATTTATAGCCATTCTTGAAGTTACAAAATATTGAATTCCTAAATCTAAGCCCGCATTAAAAGATTTAATTTCTCTATCACTATTTAAAATAGGATTTCCACTTTCAGAAATTTCTGATTTTATAGAACTATAACTTACTCCTAATTCAGAATAAGTTTTAAATCTCTTACCTAATTCTAGAAAATAATAACGAGCAAATAATCCACCTCCATAACTATTGACTTTAGTTTCATTTACTACATTAGGACTTCCAAATTGAGTATACTCACTTTTTGAATTTCCTAAATTTAATCTAATTCCTACTGCTAATTCATCTGTAACAAAATAACCCACTTTAGGTGTAAAATTAAACGTATTATATTTTCTCTCACCTATATCTCCAGTAACATCTGAATCTGTATTTTTTGAACCAGAAAAACCAATGTTTCCTTCCACAAAAATATCCTTTTGTAAAAATCCAAACTCTTGAGGTTGAGTTTCCTCTTGTGCACTAACAAATGTGAATGTAAATACTGTAACTACAGCAACTAAAATTTTTTTCATTGTTTTTGTTTTAAAAATTAATTCTCAAATATATTTGGTAAACAACTACATTTGAATAAGCATTAACTTTTAATTACCAAAGATTAACGATAATTTAGTACTGTTAACTTTCTCTTTACATATTCAATATTTTCCCAGGATTTAGGATACCAAGAGGATCGAAAAGTTTTTTAATACCTTTCATTAAATTCAATTCAGCAGTATTAAAAGCTAAAGGCATATAATCTTTTTGTACATATCCAATGCCGTGTTCTCCTGAAAGTGTTCCTTTTAATTGTACGGTTAATTCGAAAATTTCAACAATTCCTTTAGGTACTTCTGTAATCCAATTTTCATCAGACATATCACCTTTTACAATATTAATGTGTAAATTACCATCACCTGCATGACCGTAACAAACCGTGTGAAAACCATATTTTTTTCCTGCATCTTTTACTCCTTTTAATAAAATGGGTAAAGCATACCTTGGAACAACGGTATCTTCTTCTTTATACACCGAATTTGATTTTACCGCTTCTCCAACTGCTCTTCTCAACTTCCATAAGGCATTTTTTTGATCTTCAGTATCAGCAAATAAGACTTCGTCAATTTCAAATTGTTCCAAGACTTCTGTAATTTTTTCGGCTTCTTGAAACAAAACCTCTGGATAATTACCATCTACTTCAATTAAAAGATGGGCTTGAACTTCCTCTTTTATGGGTACACTTACGCCCTCTACAAATTTCATAGTCCAATCAATCGCGTCTCTTTCCATAAATTCTAAAGCACTCGGAACAATTCCAGCTCTAAAAATAGCAGAAACTGCTTCACAGGCTTGTTCTGCTTTATAAAAAGGAACTAGCATTAAAATAGTATGGGTAACTTTAGGAATTAACTTCAATACAATTTTTGTAATAATTCCAAGAGTACCTTCACTACCAACCATTAATTGAGTTAAATTATAACCCGTAGAATTTTTTAAGGTATTGGCACCAGTCCAAATAATTTCTCCATTGGGTAAAACAACTTCTAAATTCAACACATAATCTTTAGTTACTCCATATTTAACAGCTCTTGCTCCTCCCGAATTTTCAGCGATATTACCGCCAATAAAACAACTTCCTAAACTACTCGGATCAACAGGATAAAACAAACCTTTTTCAGCTACTGCATCTTTCAAAACTTGCGTAATAACTCCTGGTTCAACAATTACTTGAAGATTTTTATCGTCTACCTCTATAATGGAGTTAAATCGTTCCATGGAAAGTCCAATACCACCATAAATACTTAATGCACCACCACTTAATCCCGTTTTAGCACCAATGGGTGTAACCGGTATTTTATTTTGAGTGGCTAGTTTCATAATAGCTGAAATTTCCTCTGGTGTTTTTGGTTTTACCACAACTTGAGGTGGAAAATTATAATCTTCGGTTTCATCATGACCATAATTTTTCCTTGTATCTTCATCTGTAAAAACACAAGACTCACCTACTATATTTTGGAGTTCGACAACTATTTTGGGATTCATTTTGATATTTTTAATCTTAACTTATAATTTTTTAATCTTCTAAAAGTAACAAATAATAATATTATATTTATTGAAATAGCAATCTTATGAAAATTTGAAAATAGAATTTTTTCAAAAAGTGTTGATCCAATTAAAAACAATAAAAATAATGATAATAAAAAAAAATTAAAAATGGTATTTCCAAGACTACTTTTAGCTTCTTTCAAAAGTAAATCTCTCATTTTAAAAGGAATTTTTATATTAGTATTCAAATGGATTTTATTTACTAAATTTTCAAAATTTTCAAAAAGAGCTTGTGATATTATTATAGTATTGTCTTCATAATCTTTTATTTCCATACACACGAAATAATATCTTTTTCCAGTAATCCAAGGGTAATAGTTAAAAATCTTAACCTTCTTAAAATATATTTTTTTAAAATTAAATAAAAAGGGGTTGATTTGAAGAATACAATTTTTATTAATGATTATAATCTTAAACTTATAAAAAAAATAACTCCATAATAATAAGGCTAAAATAAGAATAAGTATTGGTATAATTTGCTTCAAAATATCATAATTATATACTTGATTTTTAAAATAGACATACCCAGTATAAGTTGTCATTAACAACATCAAAAAATACAGAAGACTAATAAAAATGTTATAAAAACCGATTTTCATTCTCTAAAAAAATTTCAGAATCCAATACCATAATGCTAATGTAATAAACGACAAAGGGATACCTATTCCAATCATCATACTGCCCAATTTTGGTTTTAACCCATAACTTGAAGCTAAAATTACACCTGTTATCATGGGTGCCATGGCTGCTTCCATAATGGATACATCAATCACTATACCAGAAGCATGTGCTATTTTTTTATATAAAATGTAAAAAAACAAAGGGGTTAGTAGTAATTTAAAACCTAAACCTAACCAGAGGAATTTCCAATGTTTACTGTTTCTTTCGATTTTTAATTGTAAGCCTACTGCTACTAATGCAATAGGTGTAACCGTACTTCCGATGCGCTGAAAAACACTTTGCAACACCACAGGAAAATCGATTTGTATACAATTCATTAGTAAAGCTACAGAAAAAGCAATAAATGGTGGAAAAAGAGCAATTTTTAATACCATTGTTTTTGTACTTAATGCTTCTCTAGAAAATAAAGTTGCCGTAATAATGCCTAACGTTGCCATTACCACAAAGGAACCTGGTTGATCTACAATAATGGCAGTTTTCAAGCCTTCAGTTCCATATAAAGCTTCAATTACTGGAAAACCTACAAAAGACGTATTGCCTAAACCTGCTGTAACAATTAAAAATCCAGTTAATTTTTTAGACCATCCAAAGTATTTTCCTAAACTATAAAAAAACACGAATGATAGTATAAACCCAAACCAAGCAATTCCTAAAGGGTACAATAAAGCAATAGAGATTTGAATTTTTGGAATATAATATAAACCTAAAGCTGGCAATGAAACATAAATAACAAACTGATTTAGAGATAAATGCATGTTTTTAGGAAATGCTTTTACAAATTGAAAAGCAACGCCTATGAATAAACATACAAATAATAGTAAAATATTGTCCATTGTAGTCCTAAAAACACAAAGGTATAAGCTTTATTCGATTCGCCATCGGAAACCTTATTTTTTTCAAAAAAATTGTACTTTTACAACAACAACTAGGATTTTGGAAAATAAAAATAACAAATCGGCTTTATCAGAAATTAATGGAGTGCAGCAACCCGACTCTATTAGTTCTACTGTTGCTCAAAATATTTTACAATTTCGTAGAAAACAACCTTCTGCAAAAGAATTAATTACAGCCATTACTAAAGGTGATAAAATTGCTTTAAGTAGAGCCATCACTCTAATTGAAAGTACCAATGAAGCGCATTTAGACAAAGCAAATGAAGTAATTCAAGGGTGTTTACCATATGCCAATCAATCGGTAAGAATAGGTATAACCGGTGTTCCTGGAGTGGGTAAATCGACTTTTATTGAAGCTTTTGGCAAATACCTTACATCCTTAGGTAAAAAAGTAGCTGTTTTAGCGGTTGACCCTAGTTCGTCTATTAGTCATGGAAGTATTTTAGGTGATAAAACCCGAATGGAAGAATTAGTAAAAGATGAAAATGCTTTTATTAGACCAAGTGCTTCTGGTGATAGTTTAGGTGGTGTCGCTAGAAAAACCAGAGAAAGTATCATTTTATGTGAAGCTTGTGGTTATGACACCATTATTATAGAAACCGTCGGTGTAGGACAAAGTGAAACTGCTGTACACAGTATGGTCGATTTCTTTCTTTTATTGAAAATAGCTGGTGCTGGAGATGAATTACAAGGTATTAAAAGAGGTATCATGGAAATGGCAGATACCATCGTTATTAATAAAGCGGATGGTGACAATAAAGCAAAAGCAAAGTTAGCAAAAACAGAATTCAATAGAGCATTACATTTATTTCCTGCAAAAAAAAGTGGTTGGATACCCAAAGTTACTACTTGCAGTGCTATTGATAAAGAGGGTATTGATAACGTTTGGCAATTGATTGCTGATTATTTAGAAATTACAAAAAAGAATCATTTTTTCGAACTTAAGAGACAAGAACAAAACCAATTTTGGATGTTAGAAACGATTAATGAACAATTAAAAAATCGTTTTTACCATCATTCTGAAATTATTACTTTACTGGAGGCCAATAAAAAAGCGGTCCAAAACAATGAAATATCACCTTTTGCTGCTGCCCAAATTTTATTGGAAAAGTATTTTGACAAGTAGTAACTTAAAAAAAGGAAGTGGCATAATTTTTGAATTGTGTTTTGACTAACAAATTAATTAAATTCACATGAAAAACATTGCATTATTGGCTATTACAAGTCTATTTTTATTTTCTTGTTCTAACTCAGAAAGTCTAGACACAAAAGAAAAAACCTTAAAAAGTTCAAAACCAAACACTTTAAAACAATCGTTAGTTAATGAGATGATTCAACAGTACAGAAATAATCAATTAGCAACTATCAACAAAACAAATATAGAGAACGATGCGCATTCTATATGGTTTGAATTAGAAACATTGAAAAAATTTATTACTGATGTTGAAAATGAAGCTAAAAAAAATGGAAACACTTCAAGTAACGACTTAGGAATTCGTTTTTATTATGCTGCTTATCCTGAAAAAGTAAAATGGGGAACAACAGGTTATGAAGAATTATCTTTTTTATTAAATAGCCCCATTACACAACAGTACGAAAACAAACATACATTAGTTATGATACCTACTATTGATGTAGAAGGAAAAAATGTAGATTTTAACCCTATGGACAAAAATACCTTTACTGGTTTTCAAAATACTACAAAGAAGGGTGATTATAAAATAATGTCTAAAACATCTGCAAATAGTGATATCACGGCTCAAAATCATGGTAATTTGATTCCTCCTGCAGATCCTGATAATGAAGAAAGTTTCTAAAATATCAATTTATTAAATACTAACGCATTCTTAAAATATAAGGATGCGTTTTTTTATTTACTAAAAATTAGTTTTAAGATAATAGGGTTATTTACCCCTACAAAAAACGTTTTTAAACTTTCATTAAAAAAAGTAAAGAGTTGTTTCTTTGTAAAGAATAAAAAAGTAATTTCATAACTTAAAAAAACAAGATGATAACAACAGTACTTTTAATAGTAGTAGCAATTGCATTTGTAGTTTATGTATATAAATTCCCTCCTAGAAAAAATCCATGTCCTTGTGCAGATTCAAATAAAATATGTTTGGATTATAGTAATAGCCAAATAAATGAACTAAGAGTGGATCTTATTCATACTATGACGAATAAATATCGTAGTAATCAATTGGACTTTGTCAATAGAAATACTGATTTCTTAGGTTACAATAAAAAAGATGCTCATTCCATATGGTTTGATTTGATTACCTTAAAAAAATTCATTTATCATATTGAAAAAACATCTCGTGATTTGGGAGCTGGGATTAATCGAACTATTTCGGATAAAGATTTAGGAATACGCATTTACTATGCGGCTTATCCAAAAAAAGAAGAAAATTGGAAAGCTAAATTTCCTGATTTAATTGATTTGTATACTGACCCGAATAAACAATTATACGAACATTTACATACATTAGTAATGGTTCCTACTCTTAATATTGAAGGTAAAATGGTAGATTTTAATCCAAAAGACACAAATACCTATCCAAATGGACTAAACGACATGCCTGGTTATATAGTAACACCATTAATTAGTAGTTCTTTAAAAACCGTAGCAATGACTGGATCAACAGAGAATGACCCAAATAATTTAACTGGTTCTCAAAATCATGGAACACTTATACCGCCTGTTACAAGTGGAGGTCAAGAAGGCTTTGGAATTTAATATTATAAAATGCACAAATTACATCCTGAAATTATTGATTTGCTATTATGGTGTGAATTCCTTTGTGCTATAGTAGCAATTATTAAATTTAATGAAATTAAAAACACCTATTGGAAGTGGTTTGTTTTCTTTATTGTTTATATCTTTATTATAGAAAAATATGGTACTCATATATTTAATTTATTCTCGATTGAGAAAAAAATTTATTTCGCATTTATAGGAATACCTTTGGAATATATATTCTTTTTTTGGTTATATTCAATTAAATCTTTAAAGAATAAAAAGTTGTTTTTTATTTTTACTTTATTTTATTTTTTATCATTTATTCCAATTGAATTATATTTTAAATCATTTGATATAATTTACTCTTTTAATACAACTATGGGTTCTTTTTTATTAATGATTTTGGTATTTTTAGAATTTCAAAAACAAATACTTAATGATGATATTTTAAAATTCAAGCAAAATAAAATGTTTTACATAAACATAGGTATCATGCTCTTTTATGTGGGCACTTTACCTTTTTTTGGTTTGTATAATTTAATAGTAAAAGAGCCAGAAATATGGAATATCTATTATCTTTATTTTTTACTTTCTAATTGTTTAATGTATTTGTTATTTACAGCATCTTTTATATGGGGAAAAGCGAAATTATAGTCACTATAATACTTTTTAATTTATTTTTTATCCTATTCTTATTAGGAATAATTGTATTTATAAAACAATACAAGGAAAAGAAAAAGGAACATGAAAATAAATTATTCCTACAACAAAAAGAACATGAACAAGAATTATTAACTACACAATTGGAAATACAAACGCAAACCATGCAGTATATAGGTAGAGAAATCCATGACAATATTGGTCAGAAATTAACACTTGCGAGTTTATATACACAACAATTAGCTTATGAAAACAAAGCACCACAAATTACTGAAAATATTGAAAATATTAGCACTATTATAAATGATTCGTTAAGTGAATTAAGACAACTATCCAAATCTCTAACAGATAATAATATTGAACAAAATTCACTCCTCGATTTATTAAAACAAGAATGCAAAAAGATAAATGAGTTGAAAAAATGTGACGTTCATTTCTATTGTCAAGAAAGTATAGATATTGCCAGTTATCAAAGTAAAAGTATACTATTGCGTATTACACAAGAATTCATTCAAAATAGTATGAAATATTCGAAATGCAAAAATATTACTGTTATATTAGAAAAAAGAGCAAATTACATCCAGCTCACTTTAAAAGATGATGGAATAGGTTTTGACCTTTCACAACAATCTAATGGAATTGGCTTACTCAATATGAAAAAAAGATCTGAAATGATTAATGGAACGTATACTTTAACAAGTGAAAAAAATATAGGAACTCAATTAACTCTTCAAATACCCATATCAGAATGAAAAAAAAGATTGTTATTGTTGATGATCATATTTTAATTGCCAATGCTTTAGCTAGTATCATTACCAATTTTGAAGATTTTGAAGTACTCTATGTTTGTGAAAATGGTACTGAATTACAAAAAAAAATGAGAACAGAATCCTTGCCAGACATTATCCTTTTAGATATAAGCATGCCTGTAATGGACGGATTTGAAACTGCCAATTGGTTAAAAAAAGAACATTCTCAAGTTTTAATTATGGCTTTGAGCATGCAAGATGACGAACAAAGTCTCATCAAAATGATTAAAAATGGTGCCAAAGGATATCTATTGAAAAATGCACATCCGAAAGAATTAGAAGAAGCATTACATAAAATAGTCAAAAACGGACAATACTTTCAAGAATGGGCCACTAGTAAAGTATTATCGACCTTGTATGGAAATAGTAAATCTTCAGATGAAATTACTATTTCAGATCGAGAAAAAGAATTTTTAAAATACACAATTACCGAGATGACCTACAAAGAAATTGCAGAAAAGATGTTTTGTAGTCCTCGAACTGTTGAAAATTATAGGGATAGTCTTTTTGAAAAACTAGAATTAAAAACTAGAGTTGGGCTAGCAGTTTATGCCCTTAAAAATGGATATGAAGAGTAAATTACTCTTCATATCGTTCCATTTCTCTATCGTAAAACTCTCCAGCTAAAGTAATTAGATGTTCCATTTCCGACTCTAATTCTTTTTCGTCTTCATCTTCAATATCTTCTAAAAACTCTACCTCATCATCTTTTAAATTAATAATAAATTGAGGAAAATCTAAATGAATGATGAAAATATCATCTGGAAAATCGGAATTGTCAGCTATGACAAATTTTGGTAAATTCATGATGTATAATTTATATTACAAAAGTATTAATTCTGCCCTATTTATGATTAGAATGAATTAATTTTTTAGTTTCAGCATTAAAACGTACAAACAAAAATAAAGCAGCGGCTGTTAAACCTGCTAATAATCCTATCCAAATACCAGCTGCTCCTAAACTAGTAAACTTCCCTAAATAAATTGAAGTTGGAAAACCAATAATCCAATATGCGATAAAAGTAATATACATTGGGATTTTAACATCTTGCAAACCTCTTAAGGCTCCTAAAACCACAACTTGTAATCCATCTGAAATTTGAAAAATTGCAGCAACCAATAATAATTGGGAAGCAATAGCTGCAGCTTCAATATTTTCCAATATTGGATTTCCAAAACTATCCAGTTGCTTTAAAAATAACAACGGAAAATAATCGTGAAAGATTACAAAAATTAATGCAAAAACAATTTCAAGCAAAGTGGTTAATAAAAAAATTGAAAAAGCCACTAAACGCAACTTGTTGTAATCTTCTAATCCTTTTTGATTCCCCACACGAATCATGGCTGCAACACTCAATCCCATGGCAAACATAAAAGTAAACGAAGCCAAACTTAAAGCTACCTGATTTGCTGCCTGACTTGTAGTACCCAAACTTCCTGATAACCAAATTGCTCCTGTAAACAAGGCTACTTCAAAAAACATTTGCATCGCTGAAGGAGTACCTAATCGAATAATTTTTAAATTGACTTCTCTTTTAATTTCTTTTAAACTAAAACCCTTAAAAAATGGATGGAATTTCTTTCTTAGATTCATCATGTAATGCATATATCCTAACATGACAAATCGAGAAGCAATGGTTCCAATTGCAGCACCTACAATTCCTAATTTTGGAAATATCCAAACTCCATAAATTAATAAATAATTCAACCCCACATTGGTTATATTTGCCAAAATGGTAGCCCACATGGAATATTTGGTTTCACTCATCCCATCAGCAAACTGCTTATAGGCTTGAAACATAATCAATGGAATTAAAGAAAAAGCTACAATATCTAAATACGGCTTGGCTAAGTCAACTACATGCTTTGGTTGCCCCATAAAAGCAATTAATGGTTTTGAAAAAAAGATAATAGTGAAAAGAACCACTCCTAAAATGGTACACAAATACAATCCGTGATGAAACGCACTTCTTCCTTTTTCAATATCTCCTTTACCATCCGCTTCAGCTACTAAAGGAGTTATAGCTGTAGAAAATCCAATTCCTAAAGACATGGCAATAAATACAAAACTATTTCCTAATGAAACGGCTGCTAATTCGGTTGCTCCTAATTTTCCAACCATAATATTATCAACAATACCTACAACGGTATGTCCTAACATTCCTAAAATAATTGGATAAGCCAGTTTCAAGTTATAGGAAAACTCTTGAAAATAGGTTTTTAATTGCATTGTATTAAATTAAGTCTGCAAAATTACGCATTCTCAACCAAATGACTTTAGGAATTTTTATAAAAAAAAGCCCAATTGAACTTTTACTTTTCAGAAGCTAATTTATCATGATACATTTTAATATTTTCTTTTACCTCATCTTCTAATTCTGGCTCTTTAATATCGGTGTATTGTTGTAGTGTTTCCAAAATAGTTTTGGCCACAATATACCTACACGTTTCTTTATTATCTGCTGGAACAACATACCAAGGAGCATATTCTTTAGATGTTCTATTAATGGCATCTTCATAACACTTTTGATACGCATCCCAAAGTTCGCGTTCTTTTAAATCTCCTGGTGAAAACTTCCAATTGTGTTTTTCCGTTTCTAATCTTCGTAACAAACGCTGTCTTTGCTCTTCCTTACTCAAATGCAAATAGAATTTTAAAACAATCACTCCATTAGTAGCAATATGTTTTTCAAATGCATTGATACTTTCAAAACGGTTATCCCAAAATGCAGGAGTAATATCTTCAACTGATTCAATACCTGGAATATTTTCGTTTAAAATATAATTAGGATGCACTCGAGTTACCAATACGTTTTCATAATGGGTTCGATTGAAAACTGAAAATTTCCCTTTTTCTGGCAAAGCCAAATAATGTCTCCACAAATAATCATGTTCTAATTCGGTACTAGTTGGTGTTTTAAAACTATGCACCACTACTCCACGTGCATTAAATTCTTTAAAAACTTCTCTTATCAAACTATCTTTTCCCGCTGTATCCATGCCTTGCAAACAAATCAAGACGCCATATTTGTTGTGTGCATACATCTTATCTTGCAGTTTGCTCAATTTCTCTCTCACTTTTTGAAGTTCCTTTTCTTTCTTTTTTTCAGAAGTGGCTACATCAATAAATGTGGGAATTTTATCTAATTGTATGGTTTGTGTTACTTTTAATGATGAAGTATCTATATGTTTCATAAAGCTCATAATTTTAGTAAATATACTTATTTTTAAAAAAAATTATTCAAGTTCCCAACCTTTACTAGCAATTTATACTCTATATAGTAAAGCAAACCCATTGTGATGGATGAAAAAATAATACAAGCCTGCAGAAAGCAACATCGTGAAGCGCAACGAAAACTGTATGAATATATGGCTCCAAAGCTATATTTCATCTGCAAACGCTATCTAAAAAAAGAGGAAGAAATAGAAGAAGTTTTAGCGGATGGATTTTATATCATTTTTACTAAAATAGATCAATTAAAGGAAAATTACGCTTTTGAAGCCTGGGCTCGTAAAATTGTGGTGAACCAATGTTTATTACAACTCAAAAAGAACCTTAACTTCAATTTGTATTTAGAAGATGTGAATTACAAATCCCAGCCTCTAGCAGAAGAAGTTACCCAACTAGAAGAAGCCGATTTATTAAATCTATTAAACTTTATTCCAGAAGGTTGTAGAACGATTTTTACTCTTTTTGTAATTGAAGGATTTTCACACAAGGAAATTGCAGTACAATTAGGCATTTCAGAAGGTACTTCAAAATCACAATTGAATGCTTCGAAAACGAAGTTAAAAGAATTGGTAAACACTTTTTACTATCAAAAAGCAAAATAATCATGGGAACAGAAGATAAATTATATAAAAAAATACAACAAGCCGCAGAAAATGCTCCTTCAGAAACTTTTCCTGGAATGGAAAAAGTATGGACGCGTGTTGAAGAAAAATTAGATAAAAAAGAAGATAAAAAAACAATTGCATTATGGAAAAAAGTGAGTATTGCAGCTTCCTTCTTAGTTTTTATAATACTAGGTTACCAATGGTCTAAAGAAGATTCAATATCAACTAAATCTAAAGATTCGATAGTAATTGATATGGACAAAAAGAATATAATTGAAGGTTCAAACCAAACTGTTGTAGAATCTGAATCCAAAGAACCTCAAATTGATAAAGAAAGAATAAACCAAACTTTCAGTAATGGAAATCAAATTCAAACCTTTGCAAATAGTAACAAACCCGATATTATAAAAATTGAGGATAGTTTAACAATGGATTATGAAATAGTAGCTAATGAAATAGTTGTTGTTGGATATGGAGTTACTAGAAAAATGGCTACCACCTCCTATGCTGTAACCCAAGTACCCTCTCAAGAAATTACTCCAAACTCTAAACCTAAAACTCCACAAATAAGAAATGGACTTATTTCTGGTGTAAACGTAACATCTTCAAATGGAATACCTGGATCTTCAACCAATGTAGTAATTAGAGGGTATAATAGTATAAATGGGAATAATACTCCTCTCTATATCATTAATGGAATTCCTATGAAAAATATAGAAACATCCAAATTAAAGCACAACAAGATTGAATCGATTCAAGTTTTAAAAGGCGTTGCTGCAACTTCCTTATATGGTGCTAGAGGTGCTAATGGAGCAATTATCATTATTACAAAAGAAAAATTATCTAAAAGAAAACTCAAAAAACTTTTAAAGGAAACTAATGACACCATTGAAAATCAAAAAATCGAGGTTGATTCCTCTCAAGAAGAATATGAGTCATTTGTTGAAAATCCTTTTACCAGTCCAAAAACGGAACCTTTATCTACTTTCTCTATAGATGTAGACAATGCTTCTTATACTAATATTAGACGTTTTATCAACCAAGGACAAACCGTTCCAAAAGATGCGGTTCGTATTGAAGAAATGATTAATTTCTTCAAATATGAATACGATCCTCCTCAAAATGAACATCCCTTTTCAATTGGGACAGAATATAGTGACTGCCCATGGAATGTGAATCATAAATTACTAAAAATTGGGTTACAAGGAAAAGAAATTGAAGATGAAAATCTACCTGCTTCAAATTTTGTTTACTTAATAGATGTTTCAGGTTCTATGAGTGATGCTAATAAATTACCCTTGTTAAAGCAATCGATTAAAGTATTAGTAAACAAAATGAGAGAAAAAGACAAAGTGAGTATCGTAGTTTATGCTGGAGCTGCTGGATTGGTTTTACCTCCAACTTCAGGAAATGACAAAGAAACCATACTAAATGCTTTTGAAAAACTAAATGCTGGTGGCAGTACTGCTGGTGGAGAAGGCATTGAATTAGCCTATAAAATAGCACAAGAAAACTTTATTAAAGGAGGTAATAATCGTATCATTTTAGCTACAGATGGTGATTTTAATGTAGGTGCTTCTACCAATAAAGACATGGAAGAACTTATTGAAGAGAAAAGAAAATCTGGAATTTTTCTCACTTGTCTTGGCTTTGGGATGAACAATTATAAAGACAGTAAAATGGAAATCTTAGCAGATAAAGGCAACGGAAATTATGCATACATCGACAATATTCAAGAAGCAAATCGTTTCCTTGGAAAAGAATTTAAAAGCAGTATGTTTGCGATTGCAAAAGATGTTAAAATTCAAATTGAATTCAACCCAAATCAGGTACAAAGCTATCGCCTAATTGGTTATGAAAATCGAAAATTACGTCCAGAAGACTTTAAAAATGATGCTATTGATGCTGGTGAATTAGGAAGTGGTCATACCGTAACAGCATTATATGAAATTATACCCACAAATGTTAAGAGCAACTATTTATTAGAAACAGACGAATTGAAATACACAAAGATAGAAAAGTCATCTAATGCGTTTACCAATGAACTAGCTACTGTTAAATTTAGATATAAAAAACCGGATGGAGATAAAAGCATTGAAATGATTCAGGTTATCGAAAATAAAGCCATCACAATTGAAAATGCAACAGAAGATTTTAAATTTGCAACTGCAGTAGCTTGGTTTGGTTTAAAATTAAGAGATTCAAAGTTAATTACTAATAAATCGACAGAAGCTATATTAGATTTAGGAAAAGAAGGAAAATCTAAAGATGAAGACGGTTATAAAGCGGAATTTATTCGTTTAGTTGAAATTGTTAAATAGTAATCATTTAAAAAAACTCAAAATGAAAAAAAAATTAATGTGCATACTTCTTGTTCTAAGTTCTGTTTTTGTTTTTGCACAAGACAGTATTCCTAAGCCAACAGTCGTAAAAATTAGATGTCAAGGAACAATCAATTCAATTCCTGCTCCTTTATATATCATAAATGGACATGTAGTTGATTCAACACTATTACAAAAAATTGAGCCAGAAAAAATAAAAGAAATTAACATTTTAAAAGGAGATAAAGCCACTTCATTGTATGGAACTAGAGCTAAAAATGGAGCTGTTCTTATTACAACAAAAAACATTTCTGATAAAAAATTGGAAAAACTCTATCAATTACATTCTGCTGAATATGTACAAAATACAGGAAAGGAGTTCATACTTACTGGTAGCATTTTAGATTGTGAAAAGTTATCAGTTATAGGTGCAACTGTCATTAATTTAAATACCAAAGAGAAAGTCCTCTCTGATTTTTATGGCAAATTTAAAATAAAAGCTCATAAAAATGATGTTTTATTAATTGAAGCCATTACTTATATATCTCAAAAAATCAGCATTAAAAATAAAGAAGAAATAACTGTTACATTAAAAGTTAATCCAAAAGAAGACCAAGGTATTTTATTAAAAAAACCAATACTTTATCTTTATCCTACTCAAGAAACGGAAGTCACGATACAATTTCATTTTAACGGTACATTAAAAACTACCTTTCCAAAATATGACAAAAACTGGAAAGTAATGGCTTCTCCAAACGGACAATTATATGACACCAAAACCAAACGAACCTACACTTCTTTATTTTGGGACGGTGAAATTGAACTTCCAAAATCGCATTACCAATACAACGAAGGATTTGTAATTGCAAAAGAAAATTTGACAACTTTCTTAATTGAAAAATTGGAACATATCGGTTTAAACAATCAAGAAACAAATGATTTTATTCAGTTTTGGTTGCCCATTTTAGAACAAAATCAATTCAATTTCATTCATTTCTTAGTAAACGATGCCTGCAATGAAGTTGCGGTAAATACAGTTCATCCGCAACCAGAAACCAGCATTCGAGTATATATGGAGTTTTTTGGTGTCAACCAATTTCAATCGGTGCCCGAACAAAAATTACCAAAAACAGAACGCAAAGGTTTCACCTTAGTAGAATGGGGCGGAACGGATGTTTCTCAAAAAATTAAAAAAAATGAATTATAAAATTATTGCTTTTCTGGTTTTCATTAGTTGGCAGAGTTTTGCACAAGAAAAAGATACAAGAATAGAAAAAGAAATAAAAATTGAAAGCAATTCGAAAACGAAAACCATTTATATTTTAGGTGGCATCGCATCTACAATTACTAAAGAAGATATCGCTTTTTCTAAAAAATACAATATTCAATATTATGATTTTGGATGTGTTGCGCCTCTAGATTTTGACAAATATGAAAAAGCAAATACACTGGTTTTTGAGAACCTTACAGCTAACTTTGGAAAACAGTGGGAAAAAGAAATAAAAAATTCAGCTATGGGTTTTTTAGAATGGAAAAAAGTAAAAAAATAGCTACGAAACTTAAAAATTTGTATTTTTAAACTAAATTTTACAAAATGAAAAAAATACTTTTATTATTGCTTGTAGCATTTATTGTCATTCAGTTCTTTCAAATTGATAAAACAAACCCACCTTTAGATCAAAATCAAGATTTTATAATGATGTACAAACCTACTGCCGAAATTGCCTCAAAAATTAAGGCTTCTTGCTATGATTGTCATTCTAATGTAAGCGAATATCCATGGTATTCCAATATACAACCTGTAGGTTGGTATTTAAAAAATCATATTGAAGACGGAAAAAAACATTTAAATTTTTCTGAATTTGGAACTTATTCTCCCAAAAAACAAGCACATAAGCTTGAAGAATCATACGAACTTATTGAAAAAGGTGAAATGCCACTTTCAAGTTATACCCTGATTCATAAAGACGCTGTTTTAACAGAAGCAGAACAAGCTACACTTATTGCCTATTTTAGAGAACTACAAGATAACTTAAAAGAGTAATTTCATTTGGTATAATTTTTGTAAATATTTTTTAAAAATTTTACATATGAAAATTATCGCCTTTTTAACAATTTTAGTATCTATAAATTTCGTACATAGTCAATCAATATATAAAAGTTGTGACGAAGGCACAAATGATGCTATTTCTCATTTTAATTCTAAAAAATATACTTTAACTACTTTAGGTCAAGTTTACTTTCCAGAATTTCAAGATTTTCAAATTAAGGTTGCAAAGGAAAAGTATGGAATAACTTTAACACGTTCAGACTGTGTTTTATTTCCATATAATTCTTGTTATAAAAAGACAATGCGAGAATTAGTTTTAAAAAAATTTGGAACTAATATTGAAGAAAAAATTTATCGAGAAGCATTAGTTAACTTAAAAAAGTCTAAAAAATATATTGAAGAAATAAAACCGAAAATAGATACTGGTTATGTTTTTAATCCTGCTCATATTAATGCAGAGTTTCCAAAAGAATATGGAACAATTAAAAATTTTTTACTTCATAATACACAAGAATTAAAAAAAATGAAATATTGGAGTGTCCTAGCTGATGTCATCATTGAAAAAGATGGAAGTATTTCATTTTTGAAATTTAATAAAGAAGATTTAAATGAAGAAGTAGAATACGAAATTAGAAGGTTACTTCTAATAATGCCTAAATGGAAACCTGCAACTTATTATGAAGAAAAAGTACGTTCAAAAAGGACAATTAGTTTTTCTTGCCGATATAATTTAGAGATAATGAATAGGATTAGAAAAGAAAGAAAATAATGAAATTAGTTTTATAAAACTATGATAAAATATATAATTAGTAATTTAAAAATTAAAATGCTATAGTTAACTTAAGTATTTTAATTTTAAATTACTAATTAGCTTTCTATTACTTCTCTATCTCTTTTAAAGAATCCATTTTTTTGATTTCCAAGAAGCCTTTCAAATCTTCAAAATGTTCTTTTACTCTTTTATTTCCAAATTCAAATACTTTGGTAGCCAAACCATCTAAGAAATCACGATCGTGAGATACTAGAATTAAAGTTCCATCAAAATCTCGTAACGCATCTTTGATAATATCTTTGGTTTTCATATCTAAATGGTTAGAAGGCTCATCCAAGATTAATAAGTTAACTGGTTCTAATAACAATTTAATCATGGCCAAACGTGTCTTTTCTCCACCAGAAAGTACTTTTACTTTCTTTTGTATATCATCACCTTGGAACATAAAAGCCCCTAAAATATTTTTAATTTGGGTACGAATGTCACCCACTGCAATGCGATCAATCGTTTCAAAAATAGTAGCTTCTCCATCTAATAAAGCAGCCTGATTTTGAGCGAAATAACCAATTTGAGCATTATGACCAATTTCCACACTACCACTATCAATGCCAATTTCTTTCATAATGGCTTTGATCATGGTTGATTTTCCTTCTCCATTTTTACCCACAAAAGCTACTTTTTGACCCCTTTCGATTACAATATTAGCATCTTTAAAAATGACCTTGTCTCCGTAACTTTTATGTAAATCTTTTACAATAACAGGATATTGACCCGAGCGTACCGAAGGTGGAAATTTCAATTTTAAAGCCGAATTATCTACTTCGTCTACTTCTACTAAAACTAGTTTTTCTAGCATACGCACACGCGATTGTACTTGCTCTGTTTTAGAAAAAGTCCCTCTAAAACGCTCAATAAAAGCCTGATTCTCGGCAATAAATTTTTGCTGTTCTTCGTATGCTTTTTGTTGGTGTGCACGACGGTCTTTTCGCAATTCTAAATAATGCGAATATTTTGCTTTATAGTCATAAATACGTCCCATAGTAACTTCTATAGTACGATTGGTAATATTATCCACAAAAGCTCTATCGTGTGAAATTACCATTACGGCTTTGGCTTGGTTTACCAAAAAGTCTTCCAACCATTGAATACTATCCATATCCAAATGGTTTGTAGGCTCATCGAGTAAAATTAAATCCGGTTTTCTCAATAGAATTTTTGCTAGTTCAATACGCATTCTCCAACCTCCAGAAAATTCACTTGTAGGTCTGTCAAAATCTTCTCTAGCAAAACCTAACCCTTTTAAAACTTTTTCAACCTCAGCTTCATAATTGACTTCTTCAATAGCATAAAATTTCTCAGAAAGTTCAGAAACCTTTTCAATCAACTTCATGTACGCATCACTTTCGTAATCGGTACGAATGGTTAACTGCTCATTGATGTCATCGATTTCTGCCTTCATTTTAAAAATTTCAGAAAAAGCCTTCGAAGTTTCTTCTCTAACCGTACATTGATCATCAGTTAACAAATGCTGTGGTAAATACGCAATAACCGTTTCTTTTGGAGCAGAAATAGCTCCTCTAGTGGGTTTATTTTCACCTGCAACAATTTTTAATAAAGTGGATTTCCCGGCTCCATTCTTACCCATTAAGGCAATTTTATCGGTTTCATTAATGGCAAAAGTTACTTCACTAAAAAGTGTGGTTCCACCAAATTCTACGGCGATGTCATTTACTGTAATCATTATGATAAAGTCAAAAGTTAAAAATCAAAAAATTAAAAGCGATACATTAGTAGGCATTTAACTTGTTTTTTTGAAGGTGCAAATATAATGAGAAAGTTTAGTTATTGTCTTTTTTGTTGAAACACTTTCTCATTTTTTTGAAAAAGGGATACATACTATTTTTTTTGAAATCTTTTTCTGTAATTTTCAGCAGTCATATTACAGTTTTTTTTAAAAGCATTACTAAAATTAGCATAACTTTTAAAACCTAATTCAAAAGCAATTTGGTTTAGAGGAATAGCTGTATCTACTAGTAAAATTTTTGCTTTTTCAATTTTACGAGTAAGTATGTATTGGTATGGAGAAACATGTACGTATTTTGTGAACATTTTCATAAAATGATGTCTTTTCCATTGTGATTTTAAAGCCAATTCGTCTATCTCTAATTTTTGTTCAATATTCTCATTGATGTAGGTAATAACTTCTTTGAGTCGATAGGGAATAAAATCATTAGGGACTTCTTTTTTTCTTAAAATATCTATTTCTTTATACTTGTAATTATTTAAGACTATAGACGTACTCGTAATTACATCTATGTCTTTAAAAGGTTTTACTATATAACCATAAGGTCTCGTTTCTTTGACTCTATCTAAAGTCTCTTTGTCTATGTAAGAGGTAATATAAATATAGGGAATACGGTCTAGTTGAAGTAAATATTTACCTAAACTTACACCGTCTTTATCTTTGTTTAAATGAATATCGATAAGTACTAATGCAATCGATTCATTTTCAATACAACTAATCGCATCATCTACATTATTAACTAAAAAAACACAGTAACCTTCGTCTTCAAGAATCGCTTTAATGTGCATGGCAATTAAAGCTTCATCTTCGACAATTAAAACAAAACAGCTTTTCATGGCATCATTTATTCATAAATTTTAAAAAATAACAAACAATTGGGAACAGTATTAAACGGACATTTATTTTTAAGCTTTTTTAAATTGTATGGTAAAATGCATACCTTCTTCATGGCTTAGGAAAAGTTTCCCGTTAATTTGTACTACTAATTGATGTACTAAATCCAAACCCAAAGAATGAATGGGACGTTTAAATTTTCCAATACCATCACCATCATCAATTACATTTAAATCGTAATAGCAATCCCCCTTTTTTTTCAGCACAAGTCGTATTGTACCCTTTTGTTTAATAATAAAAGCATGTTTGTAGGCATTCGTTACCAACTCATTAATAATTAAACCTAAAGGAATAGCAGTTTGAATATTAAAATAGATTGGCTCTACTTCGATTTGTAATTCAATTAGCTTGTTCTCATTCTTATGCGCTTCTAAAATATTCTGTGCTAACCTATGGAGATATTCTTTAAAATCAACCTGACTTAAATCTCCTTTTAAATATAAATTTTCGTGTATTAAAGCCATAGATAAAATTCTAGATTGAGAGGCTTCAACAAAGGTTTTCAAGCTTACATCTTGTTGTTTGGCTTGTAAATACAATAAGCTTTTTACCAATTGTAAATTGTTCTTAACTCGATGATGTATTTCTTTTAACAAGACTTCTTTCTCTTGAAGAGATTTCTGAGTCAATAGTTTTTCGCTTTCAATTAAAGCATTCTTTTTCTTAATAGTAATGTTGTTTTTCAAATAAAATAAAACTGAAAGTAAAGCTACAAAACAAGCAATGGAAATATAAATAATATAATTTTTTTGTTTCTCAATTTTCATGGTACTTTTCAATTCTTGAAGTTGCAAACTTTTTATTTTATTTTCTTTTTCAGAAATATTAAAATTAATTTGCAATTGATTTAGCCTATCTACATTATCAGTCTCATAATTCAAATTATTGATTTCCATAATTTTTTTAGAAAACGTAAGCGCTGTTTTGTAATTTCCTAATTCTTCTTCCACTTCAAATTTTGTTTCATATACAAACAATTTAATTTCATAATAATGATTGCCATGAAGTAATCGTAACGCTTTATCAATGTATTTTTTAGCATCGTTTAGACGGTGTTGTTTCAAACTGATTTTACTTTTAAGACCATAAGCCATCATCTTAATATCGGCTCTTGGAATTTCAACATTTAAAACTTCATCAACACACTTATTTGCTAAATGATAATCTTCTAAATAAAAATAACATTTTGAAATAAAAATATTACAATCTATTAAGCTACGATTACTCTTCTTTTTCACCAAATGCTTCTTATAATTTAAAGCCAAATCAAGAGCTTCATGATATCGTTTCATATCAAAAAAAATGATGGCTCTAGTAAAAAAAAGTAGATTTAAACCACTAATTGATTTTTCAAGATCTATCCCCATTTGGTTGAATTGTAGCGCTTCATCGAAATTTTTTAAAGAACGATAAATATTCGATGCTAAATTGTAAATTTTTATGGTTTGAGAAATATTCTTTTCAGAATCTAAGGCTTTCTTTGCATAAACTAAGGCTTCATTATAATCACTCTTAAAGTTATACATCTGACTCATAATATAATACAAATAAGAAACCTTTTCATTGTTTAGTTTCAATGCGAACTTTATATTCTCATTGAGTAAGTTTTCAGCTTTGAGATAGTTTTCATTTAGTATCAAATAATGACCAAACTTCGCATTTGCAATAAAGTAATTGTCCCAATCTTTAATTTCTTTAAAAATGGAGATAGATTCTTCAATATTGGTAAAAGCTGCTCCTTCTTGATTAGAATTTCTAAGTAGGATGGCGTTGTAAAAATAATAGAAAGCTAATCCTTTTTTGGAGTTTATTTTTTTTGAAACAGCAAATAATTTGGGATTTATTTTTTTTATTTCTTTTAAATCATTTTCTACATACAGATCACAAAGATTAATATAATAATCCATTTTTAGATGATCATCATTGGTTTCATTAATTAAAACTAGTAAGCTATCACTACTTTTTTCATATTCGTTTTGACAAAGAATGAAAGTAGTTTTAAATAAAAAAAAGAGTAAACAAATTATCTTTTGCATTATAAGCCTATAAGTTGCTAATATACTTATTCTATAATTTTAATTTTTGAATATCTAAAGATAGAAATTTATAAAAAAAACCGTCCTTAACAGGACGGTTTCCAAATCAAATTTTAATTTAATTTTACTACTCGAAACTTAACAATTCTTAAGTTACCCCTAATAATAACAAAACTAAGTCCTTTTGTAATGAAATTACTATCCTTTTGTGGCATCAACTATCGATATGTGTTATTTTTATTCATCTACTATTTTTTTATTGAAAAAATTAAGTCAATCTTTATCAACCGTATCTTGTTACACGATAATTTTCTTCCTATCTTTGATATAGAATTTTTAACAAAATCAATCTTATGAAAACGAGGATTTACAAACACCAATTAAACAGGATGAATAAAAAAATAGCTATTCTTACTTTTTCCTTAGCTTTAGCTTTTACAAGTTGTAAAAAAGAAGACAAACAAGAAGAAACTCCTGGAGAAGAGGTTAAAACCGAAGCAACAAGTGGTTTACAAATTATTTCAGATTCCACAAAAGTAAATTGGACAGCATATAAAACTACAGATAAAGTAGCTGTTGGTGGGAGTTTTAAACAAATTGAATTGAAAAATACTCAAAATGGTACTACTCCAGAAAGCGTTTTAGAAGGAGCATCCTTCTCCATTCCTGTGAGTAGTTTATTTACCAATAATGAAGACCGTGATAGCAAATTGAAAACGATTTTCTTTGCCGCTTTGAAAAATACAGAAATGATAGGTGGCGCATTCAATTTTAGAGAAGGCAAATGTTTCTTGACATTAACTTTAAATGATGTAACCAAACAAATGGAAGTTCCTTATACTTTTGAAAATAAGAAATTTGCTATTAGTTCAACGATTAACTTAGATGATTTTGGTGGTCAAGCTGCTATTGAAGCCATTAATAAAGCTTGTTTTGAATTACACAAAGGTCCTGACGGTGTGAGCAAAACTTGGAGTGAAGTAGCTATAAACGGTTCGGTTCAGTTTGAATAATAAAATATTTAATAAATGAAAAGCCAAGCAAATGCTTGGCTTTTTTAATCTGTATATTTTAAGTAAAAGAAAAGCCAAATTAAATAGAAAAAGAATCCTAGAAAAATAATGAAAATTAAAATGAAGAATAAACAAGAAAATTTATACTTTTTACTATTCATAAATTTAAAACTACATTTAAAAAATTCTTCCTTTCTTAATTTAGTATTTACTCTTATTCCATTTCCAAGAAAATAGGTTCGCGTTCTTCATCATTTAAAGCTACCGCTTCTACCCTTTCGGTAATTTGAGAACAAAAATACAAGCGTTGTCCTTTTTCAATACTTCCAAGCAAACGCAATATTTTATTTTCATAACGATTTCTAAGCAATACATCTACATCATCAAAAGCGATAACTTGTAATTTATTTACATTAAATCCTGCTCCTGAAAACATTTCGTTTAAACGATTGGGTGTCCCAATTAATACATCAATCCCCAATGAAATTTGATTTTTATCATCATCAAAATCAGTTTTATCATGCGTATAATACAAGCGTAATTTATTGTATTTATTGAGTTGTTCAAACAATTCGTATAATGCTAACACTTGTGGTTTGTCTTCCACCATAATCAAAGCCCTTGGTGATTCTTCAAAAGGCTCTTTGAGTTTGTGAATAATGTTTAAAATTAGAGCTATTGTTTTTCCAGAGCCTTTTTCTCCTTGTATAACCACATCTGCCCCACTTTTTATATATGAAAAAGTTTCTTCTTGCAATTCAGTAGCTTCTTCAAAACCGTTTTCAATTAAGGCTTTTTGAAGTGCTGCATTTATCTTTTTTAAATTCATTGATTCTTTTATTTGGGTAAAAAGTTGTTGCTTTTAACCAAAATTATTTACTAGCAAATAGTTTGACATCTTGTTCGGATATTTCGGTTCCACCAAGAATAATTAATCGTTCGACTACATTTCTAAGTTCTCTAATATTTCCTGTCCAATCGTATTCTTGCAATAATTTAATCGCCGATTTAGAAAACTTCTTCGTAGAATTACCTTGTTCTTCTGCGATTTTATGAGTAAAATGTTCTAATAAAGCAGGAATATCGTCTCTTCTATCATTCAAAGCTGGAACTTTAATTAAAATTACAGCTAAACGATGGTATAAATCCTCTCTAAAACGACCTTCTTCAATTTCTTTCTTTAGATCTTTATTTGTAGCAGCAACTACACGCACATCTACTTTAATATCTTTGTCAGCTCCTACACGTTGAATTAAATTCTCTTGTAAAGCTCTTAATACTTTTGCTTGTGCTGGCAAACTCATGTCACCAATTTCATCTAAGAAAATAGTTCCACCATTAGCTGCTTCGAATTTACCCGCTCTATCTTTTACAGCTGAAGTAAAAGCTCCTTTTACATGACCAAACAACTCACTTTCAATTAATTCAGCAGGTATTGCTGCGCAGTTAACTTCAATAATGGGTTGATTTGATCGTTCACTTTTTTCATGTAATTGATGTGCTACTAATTCTTTTCCTGTACCATTAGGTCCTGTAATTAAAACACGCGCGTCTGTTGGTGCAACTTTGTCAATCATTGTACGAATATGGTTGATTGCGTCACTTTCACCAATCATTTCGTAGTTTTTACTCACTTTCTTTTTCAAGATTTTGTTTTCAACTACTAATTTCTTTTTGTCTAAAGCATTTCGTACCGTATTCAAAAGTCGATTTAAATCTGGTGGTTTTGAAATGTAATCAAATGCTCCTAATCGCATGGTGTTTACTGCCGTTTCTAAATCACCATGACCAGAAATCATGACCATCGGAATTTCAGGTTTTATCTTTTTTACTGCCTCCAATACTTCTACACCATCCATTTTAGGCATTTTGATATCGCAAAGCACTAAATCATAGTCTTCATTTTTTATTTTTTCGGTTCCTTGAACTCCATCTTCAGCTTCATCTACCTGATAGCTATCGTTTTCTTCTGACAGTATTTTTACCAATACTCTACGAATAGCCGCTTCGTCTTCAATAACTAATATTTTTGGCATATTGTGTTTCTAATTTGTAACTAATTTCTTCTATTGGCTTCAAAGTTAATGAAAAATACATACATTTCTAGGAATGTAAATTCTGTTATTGCTTTATGATATGTACATCTCTTTGAGGGAAAGGTATTGAAATGTTATTTTGTCTAAAAATAGCATCGATTCTAAATCGCAAATCGCTTTTAATTTTGGGACTTTGCATGCCATCTGACACATAAAAATACAGTGAAAAATTCAAGGATGAATCTGCAAAATCTTCAAACAAAACCAAAGGCTCTGGTTCATTTAATACATTTTCAGCACTTTGAGCACATTGCAACATTAGCCTACGAACTAATTCCACATCGCTACCATAAGCCACACCTACATCTACTTGTTCTCTATTGGTAAAACTATTTTGAGTCCAGTTAAAAAGGGTATCCATCATAAACTTATGATTTGGAATTACCATTACCCTATCGTTTCTTGTGACTACTCTAGTAGTTCTTAACTTTATTTCTAGTACTTTTCCAACTTTACCATCTACTTCAACAATATCGCCTACATGCAAAGATTGATCTAAAATTATCAATACTCCAGAAATAATATCTTGGAACAATTGTTGCAATGCGAAACCTAAACCAACCAATAAGGCTGCTGAGGCAGTTAGAAGCACGCTCATATTTACGCCAGAGACATCTAAAGCAAAAATAACTGCGAAAATAAAAACGATATAGCGGATAAACTGAAAGAAACTAATGAATCTATTCTTATCTTCTAATGGCAATTTTCGAGTTACCACCATTCGAATTAATTTCAACAAAAAACTAGTTAAAATAAGAACGATTAAAAGTAAAGCAAATGTTCCAACAGTTATATCAATAGTATCTGTATCAATTAATTTAAAATTGATAATTTTTCTAAACGTTTCAAAAACATTAGTTTCGTCTAATACCGATTCCATAGTAAGTAATTGATTTATAAGTGAAACCTTCTTCTCCTACAAAAGCTAACCCTTCTTCTCTTTCGACACTGCCTTTCCTTATTCCTATTACTGCATCACAACATTTTGCAATAGCTAACTTTTTTAAATCACTAATTACCTGACTGTCATTATCATAATTAGCGCCTTGAATTTCTATTAGACCGACTTTTTCATATTCAAAATTAATAGGCTCCCCTTCAAAATATAATGCTACAATACTATCTTTTTTCTTACATGTTATTGGTTCATCCTGCAAAGACGTAAAAACCTCTTTGGGATAATAACCAATACAAGAATAGGAAAAAGCAATAAGGCCAGCTATAGCAATATTTTTTTTTGTCATTTTTAATATTTCATCCACTTAAACAATTCTTTCCATGTAGGTTTTTTACCATACATTAAAATTCCAACGCGATAGATTTTGGCTGCAAACCAAACTACAAAGATAAAACTTCCAAATAAAAGTACTATAGAAAGAATCAATTGCCAATAATGTTGCGGTTCTAAAAATGGAATTCGCATTAACATTACGATAGGAGATGTAAGTGGAATAATGGAGAAAACAGTAGCAACCGTTCCGTGAGGATCATTAATTACAGTGAAAAACCCAATATAAACTCCTAAAATCAATGGCATTATAATAGGCAATAAAAATTGTTGCGAATCGGTTTCAGAGTCCACTGCTGCACCAATAGCTGCATATAATGAGCTATATAAGAAATACCCTCCAATGAAGTAGATTACAAAACAAAACAGCATAAGGCCTAAAGGTAAATTTACAATTTCTGTAATGTAAGATTGTAGTTTTAGCATTCCCGCTGATTGTTCTGCTGCTTGCATCATTTCTGGAGACATAGATGCATTAGAACTTAGTTGTAAACCAAAAAATGTTTGAGCCACAAAGGCTAATAAAAGTCCAACAATTATCCAAATTAAAAACTGAAGTATACCCGCTAAAGAGTTACCAATAATTTTACCCATCATTAATTGAAACGGTTTCACAGATGAAATTATAATTTCAATAATACGATTGGTTTTCTCTTCAATTACACTTCGCATGACAAAATTACCGTAGATAACAATAAACATCATGATTAAATATCCCATAAAACCACCAATAGCAATTTTAATTTCGTTTAATCCTTTTAGACTTTCTCCTCCAGAAAATTTAGATAATTTTAAATTAGAATTCACTTTAGCACCAACAATCATTTGTTCGTCTAATCCTAAATTTTTCAATCGATCTGAAGTTAAAACAGAATCTACCTTTTCTTCCACTTGACCAATGAAATTAATGCTCGCACTATTTTCAGATATATATTCTACTTTATCTTTTAATGATTGAATAGAATCAACTTTTGGTATATATAATAGGCCTTCATAATTTTTAGAAGCTGAGTCTTTCGCAATATCAAAAGGCATAGCAGAAATATCCGTATAGTGATAATCTTTATTATTTTTAAAAGTAGATTTAACATATCCTCCTTCGTCGTGAATGGCTATTTCTGTAGCTTTATCTTTATTCATTGAAGATAAATATCCTACTAATACTGCAATTCCAACAAATAACATTGGACTTAAAAAAGTCATTACAATAAAGGATTTGTTTCTCACTTTTGCAATGAATTCTCTTTTTAAAATTAAGAATAATTTGTTCATTTTTTTACTTGTATTTGGTAACTTTAGTACGCGAATTATTGGGAAACAGTTTGAATAAAAATATCATTAACACTTGGTATTTTTTCGACAAAGTGTGTTACTTGTCCAAAATTGGTTAATATCGATAATAGTTCGTTAGAAGAGTGATTCCCAACATTAATTTCTAATTTTATATCCTCATTTAAAGATTTAAAATGCGTTGGATTTACTTCAAATTTTTGCGTTAACTGATACATAAGTCCTTCAATGTTATTCGTTAAAATACCAATTTGAAACGTATTGCTTCTGTATTGTTGTTTCACATCGTTTAATTTACCTTCAATTAATTTATTCGATTTATGAATTAAAGCGATGTGATTGCACATTTCTTCTACGCTTTCCATACGATGCGTAGAGAATATAATAGATGTTCCTTTTTTATTTAATTCAATAATTTCATCCTTAATTAAATTGGCATTTACCGGGTCAAAACCAGAGAAAGGTTCGTCTAAAATTAATAATTTGGGTTGGTGTAAAACCGTAACTACAAACTGAATTTTTTGAGCCATTCCTTTAGATAGTTCTTGAATTTTTTTATTCCACCATTCTTGGATACCAAATTTTTCGAACCAAAATTGCAATTGTTTTTTAGCTTCTTGATGAGATAATCCTTTCAGTTGGGCAAGATAGAGACATTGTTCACCCACTTTCATAGTTTTGTACAAGCCTCTTTCTTCTGGAAGGTAACCAATGTATTGAATATGATTAGGGTTTAGTACTTTTCCGTCTAATAGTACTTTACCTGAATCAGGCATGGTAATTTGATTAATAATTCTAATGAGTGTTGTTTTTCCTGCTCCATTTGGACCTAAAAGACCATAAATACTGCCAGAAGGAACAGCTAAAGAAACATTATTTAAGGCTGTGTAATCTCCATACTTTTTGACTACATTGTTTACTTCAAGTATATTATTCATATTGGTTTATTTTAAGCAACTGCTGCTGCTCTATTTTTTAAGTTGATGATACAATGAATTAAGGTAAGATATAGCATTTCTTTGTTATTACTTGTAAAAGTAGTGTTTTCTTGAATACAATACTTCGTTTTCCAAATCTTCCATTGGTACTGACAAGAAATAAAAAGCAGCTCCTTTCCTTCCTCATTTAGTAAGCTGTAATTTGATTTCCAAATGCTTTTCCTTTTTAATTTGAAAACTTCGGTTTTACTTTCATCATATAATTTTAGGTGTACACTACCATTCCATTGAAATATGGCAGAGAGAATTTTTTGATTCCCATTATAAATGGAAAAGTTAGACTTCCAAATACTAGGCTTTTTTATTATAAAGTTACCTGAGTCATTAATAAAAAAAGAAGGATAATTAACATTGAACCAACCTTTGTAGTTCATTTCTCCGAGTACAGAATGATTGTGTATCAGATTGTACGTATTACAACTTTCTGCCATTACAAAATATTCCATAATACATTATTTACTGCAATAATTAGTATAGATATTTTAGAAATGTTACAAAAAACCCATCCCTTTTTTACGAAGGATGGGAAAAATTGCTATGAAAAAGAAAAATTCACTTTCCCTAAGGAAGTGAATTTCAAATGTATATATTTTTATTTAATTATGAAAACATATCCTTTACTTTTTCAAAAAAAGATTTGTCCGATTTTTCAGGGGATGGTTTAAAATTATCTTCACTTAATAAGGATTCAAAAAAGGACTTTTGTTCTTTATTTAATGATTTTGGAGTCCAAACATTAACATGTACTAATAAGTCCCCACTTCCATAACCATTTAAACTCGGTATACCTTTTCCTTTTAATCTAAGGATTTTACCCGATTGAATTCCTTCTTCTAATTTGATTCTCACTTTTCCACCAACTGCTTCAATTTCTTTAGAAACCCCTAAAGCAGCCTCTGGAAAACTAATGTATAAATCATAGTGTAGATTTTCACCTTCACGCTTCAAAAACTCATGCTCTAATTCTTCAATGGCTACAATTAAATCACCAGGAATACTATTACTTCCAGGAGCTTCATTTCCTTTATTAGAAACTTTTAATTGCATTCCGTCAACTACTCCTGCTGGAATTTTGATTGAAACTGTATCGTCTTCCATTACCATACCATACGCATCAGCACCAGCTGGTTTAGCATCTAATATTTGACCTGATCCACCACATGTAGAACATGTAGAGGCTGTTTGCATTCTACCTAATATTGTATTGGTAACACGCATTATTTGCCCGCTCCCATTACATGTTGAACAGGTTTTATAGGTAACTCCTTTTGCTTGAACTTTACGTTTAACTTTTACTTTCTTCTCTACACCATTTACAATATCTTCTAAGGTAAGTTTCACTTTAATCCTTAGATTACTTCCTTTCACCCTTCTTTGACCACCACCACTAAATCCGCCTCCAAAACCGCCTCCAAAAGCACTTCCAAAAATATCACCAAACTGGCTAAAAATATCATCCATATTCATATGACCGCCTCCAAAACCGCCTGCACCATCAAATGCCGCATGACCGTATTGATCGTAGCGTGCTTTTTTGTCAGGATCACTTAATATTTCATAGGCCTCCGCAGCCAATTTAAAATTTTCTTCTGCTGTTTTGTCACCTGGATTTTTATCAGGGTGGTATTGAATCGCTTTTTTTCGATACGCTTTTTTAATTTCTTCAGCAGATGCTCCTTTGCTTATTCCTAATATTTCGTAAAAATCTTTTTTCATAAACTTCAAAAATTCCTATTTATAATCTTTTTTATTTTGTTGTATAAAATAGATTATTAATTACCTATCACTACTTTTGGAAAACGAATAATTTTATCTCCCAGTTTATAACCTTTCTCAATAACATCAACAATTTTTCCTTTCAATTCTTGAGAGGGAGCAGGAATTTGAGTAATCGCTTCAGCAAAATCTGCATTAAAATCGTCACCTGCTTTAATTTCAACAACTTCCAATCCTTTAGACATTAAAGTAGATTTCAATTTTTCATGAATTAAGGCTACACCAGTAACCAAAGCTTCGTCTTCCGATTTAGAAATTTGGTCCCAAGCTCTATCAAAATCATCCAAAACTGGCAACATGGATTGTAATACTTCTTGATTCGCTGTTTTAAATAAATCAATTCGCTCTTTAGTGGTTCTTTTTTTATAGTTTTCAAATTCAGCAAATAAACGCAAAAATTTATCCTTTTCTTTTGCTAAATCTTCTTGAAGTTGTTCTTCAACTGTTAAAGCAACAGGCTGATTTTCTGAAACATTCTCGTCTTGAATGATCTCTTTTTCAATATTTTCCTTTTCAATATTTTCAGTATTATCCTGACTCATACTTATATTATTTAGATAAATTTTATTTACTTGATATCGCAAATGTACTGCCAAAAAAATAAAAATGCCAAATTGTCACTGAATATACTAGCTATATTTCAGAAATTCAGTCTTTATTCTTTTTATTTATCCCTATATTTGGACCTATTGATTAAAAAATTAGAAATTCATTATGAAAAAAAGCATTTTAAGTCTAGTTGTATTTGGGCTATTATTTTTTAATAGTTGCAAAGAAACTTCAACTGAAAATACTGAAAATAGTACTAATGAGAAACATCTAACAACTAATTATTCTGGAAATTATACTGTTGACACCACTTTTTCTATTATTGATTGGATTGGTTCTAAACCTACTGGTGAACATACTGGTACAATAGAACTTAAAGAGGGTAACTTTGAAGTAATTAATGGTCAAATAAACGATGGTTTATTTATCATTGACATGACTACAATTAATGTTACAGATTTAGAAGCAGAAGATGAAAAAATTAAATTAGAAAGCCATTTAAAAGGATTAGGTGATAAAAAATCTGAAGATCACTTTTTTAACACTTCAAAATTCCCTACGAGTTCATTTAAAATCAACTCTTGTATACAAGAAGGAGATAAATTCATGATAAAAGGAACCTTAACCATAAAAGAAATTGCTAATGTTGTACAATTTCTAGCAAAAATTTCAATTTCAGAACATGAAATTTCTATAATTTCAGATACTTTTAAAATTGACAGAACAAAATGGGGTATTGACTATGCCTCTAAATCTGTTTTTGATGATTTAAAAGATCAATTTATTGATGACGAAATTGAACTAACTGTAAAAGTAAAAGCTACAAACTAGTTTTGTAATATTTCTATATAAAAATATCGTTATTTGTGTAGCGACTTTTTTATGTTAATAGTTCTTGCAAGGCTTTATCCAAAGAAGCATATTTAAATTGAAATCCTTTTTCCAAAATTTTTCTAGCACTCACATTTTGACTCGTAAATAAGATTTGATGCATTTCACCAAGTATTATTTTCAGGACAAATTTTGGAATATTAGGCATAAAATAAGGCACAGCTAGAGTCTTAGCAATAGCTTTGGTTAATCCTTCATTGGTCACAGGATAAGGAGATACTGCATTATAAATCCCTTCTAATTTATGCTGAATAATATAATAATATAAAGAAGCTAAATCATGATTATGTATCCAAGATTGGTATTGTTTACCAGTCCCAAAAGCGGCACCCAAACCTAATTTGATAGGTTTTGCCATTTTTTGTAATGCTCCTCCTTCTTCAGCTAATACAATACCTGTTCTAACTTTTGATACAAGAATTCCCAATCGCTCAAATTGATCCACTTCTTCTTCCCATTGTTGTACAACTTCCCCTAAGAAAGAAGCGTCAACTTTCTGATTATCTTCACTATAAACAGCATCATAGCTACTCGGATAAATACCGATAGCAGAAGCTGAAATAATATGCTTCACTTGATTTTGATTCTTAGAAAGTGTTTGAAATAATAATCGAGTAGATAAAACTCTACTATTTATAATCTCTTCTTTATAAGATGTGGTCCATCTTTCTGATACAGAAGCCCCTGCTAAATGTACAATAACATCTACTTCATCCAATGCATTTTTATCTATGTCACCAGCATTTGGGTTCCAATAAAAACCTTTATAATTGGATTCAGAGACTAATTTAGATTTAGAAGTCGATAAATAATGTACTGTTACTCCATTTTGAAGTAATAAGCTGGATAACTCATTTCCCACCAAACCAGTCGCACCTGTTATTAAGACTTTCATACGCTATCTTTTTTAACAAAAATACAAAGTAATTCAGTGCGTTACTATTTAATTAACGAATGTTAACATGTGTACCAATTAACCTCTTGTCTTAATGGTCCATTCAAATTGCATTTCAGAAACTTGTTCTCCTTTTTCATTTACACCAATAGAAGTCAACCAAATGGTCTGACCTTCTTTAGTACTTATTGCTTTTTGGATGGTTTCTTTAATTTGATTTCCCTGCACACAGGTAAATGTAATTCTTCCAGTTGCCTTTTTTGTAAAACTACTTTTATTATTTGCTACTAACATTGAAATATTGGCCCCACTTTCTTTAATTTGATACATAACTAAAGCACCCGTTGTAAATTCAGCTGCCATAGCTTGAACCGCAAAATACATAGAATTAAAAGGGTTTTGATTAAACCATCTGTGTTTTACTGTAACTGAACAAGTCTCTGGATTAATATTCTTAACTCTAACGCCAGACCAGTAAGCGGATGGCAATTTAAAGAACATGAAAGTATTTAATTTTGATGGTGTAAATCGCATAACTAGTATATTTTTTTTGTAAAAATACAAAAAATACTATGCACTCATACTATTTTTATTAAATGTTAATTTTTTGTTAAATATTAGTACTATGCGTAACATAATACTAGTTTTTAGACTTATCTTTGTATAAGAAATTAATAGCTATAAGATAGTTCTTTTAAAAATCATCAAATCTAAAAACAAATAATTATGGAAACTTCAAACGAAAAAAGCATAGGTTCATTAATACATCTAAGTACATTGAGTCAGTATTTAATTCCTTTCGGAAATTATTTATTTCCTCTATTACTTTGGTCATCTAAAAAAGAAAAATCTGCTTTTATAGATTATACTGGAAAACAAGCTTTAAATTTTCAATTAAGTATGTTGTTATATTCTTTAATTGCTTTAGTAATTGCAATTCCTACTTGCTTGTATTGGTTTATTAATATAATTGAAAGATTAGAAATCAGTGACCAACAAGTTACAGTAAGAGAAATCATAACTGCAGAAAACATAAGTGGTATGGTAATTCTTGGTATCGTCGCTGTAATAATTGCACTTTTTTTAAAGTTAGGTGAATTCTTTTTAATTATTTATGCTTCTTTTAAAAGTGCAAACGGAGAATATTATCACTATCCACTAACCATAAATTTTATAAAATAGTTTCAATCATCAAATCACAATCAATCAATCAATCAATCAATCAATAAATTACTCAATAAAATGAGGAATTTAAAAAATCAAAAAATGAACAGTTTAATTAAAAAAACAAAATGAATTATGAATATTGAAAACACAAAAGCTCAGATGAGAAAAGGTGTTTTAGAGTTCTGTATCCTTTCTGTCTTAAAAGAAAATGATGCGTATACTTCTGAAATTCTAGAGACTCTAAAAAATGCAAAATTACTAGTAGTTGAAGGAACTGTATATCCTCTATTAACTAGATTAAAAAACGATGGATTGTTAAATTATCGTTGGGAAGAATCCACATCGGGACCACCAAGAAAATATTATGGCCTAACCGAATTAGGGAAAGAATTTTTAAATGAATTAAATAGTACCTGGACAGAATTATCTGATGCAGTGAATATAATAACACAAACTAGCCAAAATTAAGAGTCATGAACAAAACAATTAGTATAAATTTAGGAGGTTTCTTTTTTCATATAGATGAAGATGCGTATCAAAAATTATCACGTTATTTTGATGCTGTAAAAAGATCGCTTTCACCTGAAGGAAGAGATGAAATCATAAAAGATATTGAAAGTAGAATTGCTGAACTTTTTCAAGAAAGAATTAAAAATGAAAAACAAGTAATTACACTTTCCGAGATTGATGAGGTTATCGCCATCATGGGGCAACCTGAAGATTACAAAATAGATGAAGAAACTTCATATAGTAACGAAAGAACGTATACTTCAAGTTCTAAAACGGGAAGAAACAAACGATTATACAGAGATAAAGACAATGCCATTTTAGGAGGTGTCGCTTCTGGTTTCGGACATTATTTTAACATTGATCCATTATGGATACGTTTAGGAATTGTATTAATCGTTGTTGCGGGAGTAGGTAGCCCAATATTAATCTATTTATTATTATGGGTTATTGTACCTGAAGCAATCACCACCTCTCAGAAATTAGAAATGAGAGGTGAACCGATTACAATTTCTAATATTGAAAAAAAAGTCAAGGAAGGAATTAACGACATTAGTGATAAAATCAACAACATTGATCATCAAAAAATAGCAAATTCTGCTCGATCTGGGGCGAATCAAATTGGTGCAACACTTAGTGATTTATTCCTAAGCTTTTTTAAAATCATCTCGAAAGTAATTGGATTATTTATCATCTTTTTCTCTGCAATGGCTTTGCTAGGAATACTTATTGGGTCCATTTTTATGATATTCTCCTCTTCATTACCTGATTCGTATATCTTTAACAATTTCCATACACCTCTAGATTTTGATGTACCTATGTGGATACAAGGTTTGTTATTATTGTTTGCTGCTGGTATTCCATTGTTTTTCTTATTAGTATTAGGAATTAAACTACTGGTAACCAACATGAAATCTTTGGGTAACAACTTTAAATATTCTTTATTAGCTATTTGGATTGTTGCGCTTATTGGAATTACCTATTTAGGAATTCAACAAGCAACTGCAGTGGGTTTTGAAGGCAAATCGGTAAAAAAAGAACAAATTTTCATCCAACCAACAGATACTCTTTTTGTAAGAATGCAGTACAATAATTATTATGCGAAGAGTTTGTACGAAAGAGAAAACCACAAATACACGCACGATGAAAATAATAAAGAAATTATTTATTCTACAAAGGTTAGAGTTCATTTTCTAAAAACAGAAGAAAATCAGCCTTTTTTACAAGTAGAACGTTCAGCAACAGGAAAATCTCATAAAGAAGCAACAAGCCGTTCAGAAAAAATAAGATATAATTTTGATATTCAAGGGAATAGAATTACTTTAGATAATTATTTCACAACGGCTTTTGGAAACAAATTTAGAGATCAGGAAGTAAATATATACATCTACTTACCAAATGGAACCTATGTAAAACCTGATGAAAGCATTCAAGACTATGATAGATCGGATAATGATTTCTTCAATTTACATTATGATTCTGACGAATATATATATCAAGTAGAAGGAAATAAAACAATCTGTACCAATTGTCCGGTTGAAGATAACGATGAGGAAAGTGACAATGAAGACGAAGATACTGTAGAAAAAATGTCTATTCGAGTAAACAACAAAGAAATCAATATTGATGTTACTGATGATAGACTACGAATTGAAGCCGAATAAAAAAATCAATAACTAATAAACAACTTGTCATGACTAAATTAATTATTCAAATAACAAAATTGTTTGTAATTGCACTTACCGTTTTGTTATTACAATCTTGTATGAATTCCAATTGGAATCGAGAAACTATTTCGGGAAATGGAAATATTGTTGAAGTGAGTAGAACTGTAGATAAACCTTTCCAAGCTGTAAAAGCGCAAACTGGTTTAGACGTAATCATAAGACAGGACAACAACGTAAGTATTAAAGTTGAAGCTGATGAAAATTTACTAGATCATATTTTTACTGAAGTAAAAGATGGAGAATTAATAATACATTCTGATGCTAATATTTTAAACTACAAAGCTAAAAAAATCTATGTTTGCGCACCTAATTTAAACAAAATTTCCTCTTCAAGTGGCGCAAGTATAAACAGTGAGAAAACATTAGACTTTGATAATTTAGAATTAGAATCGAGCAGCGGTAGTGTAATAGATATTACTGTGAAAAGTAATTATCTATCCTGCGAGAGCAGTAGCGGCAGCTCCATTATTGCTAAAGGAAGTGCTAAATCAATTACTACAGAATCTTCAAGTGGTAGTACCATAGATCTAGAAAATTTGATTGCAGAAAATGGTCAATCTAGTTCGTCTAGCGGAAGTTCTACAAATGTAAATGTTACTAATGAACTCAAAGCTGATGCCTCGAGCGGAAGCAGTATTCATTTTGTAACGAAGCCTTCTTCTTTAATTAAAGATGAAAGTTCCGGAGGTAGTGTTTCTTCAAAATAATAACTTTTAACAAACATCAGCTAATCACTGATGTTTTTTTTATATTTGCTCTATGTTATTCTTTTTTCAGAATCCTTTTTTGGAATGATTATTGTATAACTTAACCCATCAAATCACATTATATAACATGAAGAAAATAGCTTTTTCACTTGTAGTATTATTTACTTTCACTACTATTTTTGCTCAAAAAAAAGATAAAATTAAAGGTTCGAAAATTATTACCCACACGATTAAAGAAGTTGAAAATTTTGTCAATATTGAAGTAGAAGACAATGTAGAAATCTATTTGGTTAAAGCAGACACTCCATCCATTGAAATTGAAGCAGATGACAATTTACACGATGTAGTGAATTTTGTTGTTACAGGAAACACATTACGAGTAACTACCTTAAAAACAGTTAGCAGTGCTAAAAAATTTGATTTACGCGTAAATTATGCTTCAGACCTAAAACTTATCACTGTAAAAAATGATGCCAAATTACATGCATTGAATGCCTTACAATTAGATAGCATTACCATTCAAAATTTCGATAATTCAGCTTCTTATTTGAATGTTAATTCCAATTCGTTTAAACTTATTTTAAATGACAAATCTGAAGCGGAATTAAACATTAAAGCGCAGAATACTGTTTTAGAATTAAGCAAAAGTGCCGAATTAAAAGCCTTAGTCGCTTCACCAGAAATAAAAATAGACATGTATGAAAAAGCAGAAGCTACAATTGAAGGTGACGCTGCAAATGCAAAAATCCGATTAGACAATAGCACGCTTTTAACAGCTAAGAAATTTACGGTAGGAACAATGGATTTAACAGTGGAAAACTATGCGAAGTGTGAAGTAAACGCTGCCAATGAAATTGCCTTATCTGCTTCTGGGAAAACCCAAGTGGAATTATATGGCGAGCCTAAAATTGAAATAAGAAAATTTACGAATACGACAACTTTATACAAAAAAGAGAAATAATTTTAATCAAAAATTTCAATCTCAAAAAGAATAGGCCACATTTTTCCAGTTATATAAAACGTGCCATTTTTAGAATTGTAAGCAATACCATTCATTTCCATAGAACCAACAAATCTATTTTTAGCATCAAAATATAAACTCGATAAATCAATTGATTTTATTACTTTTCCTGTTTTAATATCTATTTTTAAAATTCTATTTTCAGTGTAAACATTGGAATAAATAAAACCATTTACATATTCTAATTCATTCAATCTATAAACTGGGTTTCCATATTCTGTAACTTTAATTTTTTTTGTAGGTTTTTGAGTATTTACATCTAAAAAAGTCAATACATCTGTACCATCGCTCATAACAAGAATTGAATCACCAATATTTGTTAAACCCCAACCTTCATTATTTTCAAATTTAAAAGTATTCAATTGTTGATATGTTTCAGCATCATATACAAAGCCAATTTTATTCAAGTAAGTTAATTGAAAAATTTTATTATTTGCCTTAGCAATACCTTCACCAAAATAAATGCTTTTATCTAGTTCAGCTTTAACATCAATTTTACCTGTTTCCAAACTTAATTCCCCAAAAAGAGACCTAGTATTTACCATATTTTCAGGAGCACCTGTACTTTCAAATAAAACACCTTCACTTAAAAAAAGACCCTCAGTGAATGAATTTGTATCATGTGGAAAAACTTTTTTTACAGCATATTGTTTAAATACAGTTGAAGAAACTTTAGAATCATTATTTTTTTCTTTTTTGCAAGCAATAAGACTAAAAATTGAAAGAATAAATACAATTTTAATTTTCATTTATAGATAATTTAAAATTAAAAGTTCGGACAAATATCCGAACTTAAATAATCAAATATAATAATTAGTTATGATGAATACAAGTACCATAACCAACGTAAGTCCACCCAACACCATAATACATAGTACACATAAATTGAGAACCTTCAATACCAAATGGAAGCGGTTTACGTAATTTAGGCGGATTTGTAATTAATTCATCTCCTCCTCCAAGAATAACAACATTTTTTTGTTCTTTTTTAGTCAATACTGACACTCCACTCAAATTTAAAATTGATTTTTTCATTTAAAAAAAGTAATAAAATTAAAATTTGTCCAAACATTTAAAGTCATTTGAATTTATGACTATTCCTGCGCAAGAATATTTTTAATCATCATAAAATATTTATGAATCGGTTTTAACATGAATTTATAACTATGATATCTTCTTCAAAAATATAAAAAGGAATTAAAAAAAATGACAAATATGTAATTAATTTTTTGTTAAAGTAATTTGAAATTGCATAGTGCCAAAACAGTTTCAAGATAAAGAACTTTTAATCAAAATTATTCTCAATATCAAAGAATTGAGAAAATCTAATAATGTAACATTAGAAACATTTTATTTTGATACTGGAATTCACTTGGCAAGAATCGAACAAGGAAAGACAAATATTACAATTTCCACACTTTCAAAAATATGTAACTATTTTAAAATATCGCTTTCTGATTTCTTTAAAGAAATTGAATAAAAAAAGTCATTCTTACGAATGACTTTTTTTATTCTATATTTTTTCTCTTTTAATGTTTTGCAGCCAAATATCGTTCCGCGTCTAATGCAGCCATACAGCCTGTTCCTGCAGCTGTAATCGCTTGACGATACACATGATCCGCAGCATCACCACCTACAAAAACGCCCGCAACATTGGTTTTAGCTGTACCTGGAATATTTTTAATATATCCCGTTTCATCTAAATCTAAATAGTCGGCAAAAATATCGGTGTTGGGTTTATGACCAATTGCCACAAAAAATCCAGTTGCTGGAATTTCTACTACTTCACCAGTTGCTCTGTTTTTAGCTTTCACACCAGTAACTACTTGCCCATCACCTAGAACTTCTTCTGTTTCGGTATGCATTAAAATTTCAATATTAGGTGTATTTCTAACACGAGCTTCCATAATCTTAGATGCTCTAAATTGGTCACTTCTAACTAACATCGTCACTTTTTTACAAATGTTAGACAAGTAATGCGCCTCTTCACAAGCGCTATCTCCTGCTCCAACAATTACTACTTCTTGATTTCTATAGAAAAATCCATCACAAACCGCACAAGCAGAAACTCCTCCTCCTAATTGTAAATATTTTTGTTCTGAAGGTAAGCCTAAATATTTTGCAGTAGCACCCGTTGAAATAATAACGGTTTCTGCATGAATTTCAATCGTATCATTAATCCATACTTTATGAATCGTTCCTGAAAAATCTACTTTAGTTGCCCAACCATCTCTAATATCGGTACCAAAACGTTTGGCTTGTTCTTGTAATTCTATCATCATTTCCGGACCTGTGATTCCATTTGGGTAACCTGGAAAATTTTCCACTTCATTTGTAGTAGTCAATTGTCCACCTGGTTGCTGACCTTGGTACAAAACCGGAAACATATTGGCTCTAGCCGCATAAATAGCTGCAGTATATCCTGCTGGACCCGAACCTATAATTAAACATTTTACTTTTTCTATTGTATCTGACATGATCTATTTTTTTATTGAAGCCCAAAAGTAACAATTTTGAACCAAATGAAATGTACTATTACTTACAAAATAACTATTTCACAATAAGGATTATTTATTCTCTTTTAATAGGTTAACCAATTCTTCAAAAGACAATTTTTGTTGGTCACCAGTAACTAAATTTTTAACTCCGTATTGCTTATTTTTCATTTCTTCTTCCCCAACTAAAACAGCAAATGGAATGCCTCTTTTATCCGCATGTTGAAACTGTTTCCCAATTTTTGTTGCATCCGGATACATTTCAACTTTAATTCCTTCTTGTCTTAATTTTGCAATAGCTTTCATAGCATATTTGGCTTCTTCTAATCCAAAGTTTAAGAATAACGCTTTAGAAGTTGCAGTAACAGTTTCTGGAAATAAGTTTAATTCTTCAATTACCAAAGCGATTCGGTCTAAACCAAACGAAATCCCTACACCACTCATATTTTTCAAACCAAAAATACCGGTTAAATCATCATAACGACCACCACCTCCAATGGAACCCATAGCCACACCTTTTGGAGCAGTCACTTCAAAGATAGCTCCTGTGTAATAATTTAACCCGCGTGCTAAAGTAACGTCTAAATCTAATGTAGCAGTTTGTAAACCAATTTCATTTACATGCTCACAAATGAATTGCAACTCTTCCACTCCTTTCATTCCTTCTTCTGAAGTAGCCAGTAATTGCGCTAACTTTTCTATTTTTTCAACAATGGTTCCCGTAAAACTGAATAAAGGCTGCACTTTTAGAATCGCTTCATTAGAGATTCCTTTTTCTAACATTTCTTTTTTAACACCTTCTTCTCCAATTTTATCCAATTTATCCAAAGCAACTGTAAAATCGATTAATTTGTCAGAAGCACCAATTACCTCAGCAATTCCTGATAATATTTTACGATTGTTAATTTTAATGGTAACTCCATTTAAACCTAATTGGCTAAAAACGGAATCGTATAATTGTACCAATTCTACTTCTTGCCAAAGCGAATTAGAACCCACAACATCCGCATCACATTGGTAAAACTCTCTAAAACGACCTTTTTGAGGACGATCTGCTCTCCAAACCGGTTGAATTTGATACCTTTTAAACGGAAACTCAATTTCATTTTGGTGTTGCACCACATAACGTGCAAAAGGAACCGTTAAATCGTAGCGTAAGGCTTTTTCTGAAATTTTACTGGTAAATTTATTTAATTCGATAAGCTCCTCTGTTGAAATATCTTCCGCTGATTTATGTTGAAGTTCGACAATATTATTTGGTAATTCAATCTTATTCTTACTAAAAAAATAATTTCCTGAATTTAATATTTTAAAAATCAAGCGATCACCTTCTTCTCCATATTTTCCCATTAAGGTTTCCGAATTTTCAAAAGAAGGCGTTTCAATAGGTTGAAAACCAAATTTTTCGAAATTGGTTTTTATCGTACTGAAAATATAATTGCGTTTTGCGACTTCAATAGGAGAAAAATCGCGTGTTCCTTTTGGTATACTTGGTTTTTGAGCCATTTTAAATTTAGAATTTAGAATTTAGAATTTAGAAAATGAGTAGTATAAATTATCCATTCAGACTTTTTTTTGACTCTCGTTTTCTATTCTTTTTCTAGTGTTTTTAATAATGGTTACAAATATAGAAACTAATTCATTGGCTTCAAGTATTGCTTTTTTGATTTTATCATTTTTTATTAAATTTCTTTCTTTTATAATTTCAAGCCAAAATAAAGTTTCATCAGTTTCTTCTAAAACAATATTCATTTTTGACAAGAACTCTTTATCACTTCTTGCTCTACAAGATGCACGATAATTAGCACCTACTGAAGTTCCTGATTTAGAAATTTGATAAATAATAACTTTAGAAGAAATAGTAGGTGTTATTTCTTCAACAATATCAAGAATAGATAATGTAAAAGATTTTGTTCTTGTTTTTAAATCTTTTTCGCTCATTTAAAAATTTTATTTTTTTGAATTATAAAATTACTCTTTTTATCGTTTTTCTAAATTCTAAATTCTAAATTCTACATTTTTATGTAACAAAATTTGTATTCTAAAGTCTAATAGTCGTTATGATAGGATTATTTAGAGAAAATACAAGAATAGCAATCGATTCCATTAAGGGTCAAGCTTTGCGTACATCGTTAACGGTTTTCATTATTATGTTAGGAATTACCTTTTTGGTAGGTATTTTAACCTTAACGAAAGCCTTAGAGAAAAATTTATTTGGCAATTTTGCCTCTATGGGAGCCAATACATTTTCCATAAGTCGGTATGATTTTTCAGCTCAAATTAATCGTAACGATGCCGATCAAAAAATAAATCCTATTATTAGTTATCCGCAGGCTAAAGCCTTTAAAGATAAATTCAATTTTCCTTACACTACAACTTCCTTATCTTTTACCGCAGCAAGTGGTATTGAAGTAAAGTATCAGGGAGACAAAACCGATCCAGAAATTAACATTGTAGGTGTGGATGAGAACTTTTGTCCGAATAAAGGATTAGAAGTGGTTAAAGGAAGAAATTTCAACTCCTTTGATGTTTCCAACAACAATTATGTCTGTATTTTAGGTTCTGATTTTGAAAAAGGATTGTTTAAAGATAAAAATCCTTTAGATAAAACAATTTCTATTCGTGGTGCTAAATTTAAAGTCATAGGTGTACTAAAGGAAAAAGGTTCAACCTTTGGAAACAGTCAAGATTTACGTGTTTTAATTCCCAATCAAATTGCGCGTTCCATTTTTTCTGCACCTAACATCAACTATGATTTAGATGTAAAAGTACATAACGAAGCGTTACTGGATGAAGCGGTTGACAATGCTACCTTAACCATGCGATTAATTAGACGCTTGAATCCTATTCAAAAAAATAATTTTGGTATTGAACGCAGTGATGATTTAATTCAAACGTTAGGATCAAATTTAGCCGTTATTAACTTAGTAGCGGTGATTATTGGTGCTATTACGGTTTTTGGTTCCACCATTGCCTTGATGAATATTATGTTAGTATCGGTAAGTGAACGAACGCGAGAAATTGGTATACGAAAATCACTTGGTGCCAAAAGAAGCACGATTGCATGGCAATTCTTCACAGAAACTTTTATTATCAGTCAAATTGGAGGTATTTTAGGAATTATTTTTGGAATTATATTAGGAACCGTATTAGCATTATTATTTGGATTTTCCTTTGTAATTCCTTGGTTAGCGATGTTTGCAGCTTTTATTACTACATTAATTGTAACTATTATTTCAGGTTTATATCCAGCAATTAAAGCCTCTAAACTAGATCCGGTTGAAGCACTTCGTTACGAGTAATAATTACAACGTACAACGAATCATTCGGTCGTTTCCGTAAATATCTTTTTTCAATGTAACGTTTTGAAACCCTAAGTCTTGCAATAAGCTAACGGTTTCCGAGCCTAGATATTGATTGATTTCAAAAAACAAATAGCCGTTTGGTGTTAAACTATGTTTGGCTAATTGTGCAATTTTTCGATAAAAAAGTAATGCATCCTCATTGGTTACAAACAATGCCAAATGAGGTTCGTAATCCAATACGTTTTTCTTGATTTCCTCTTTTTCAAGATCTCTCACATAAGGAGGATTGGATACGATAACATTGTAAAAGGTTTCCAAAGCTTCGGTTTGTAAGATATCTTGATGTATAAAATGAACAGCAACTCCATTTAAAACAGCATTTCTTTCCGCAACCAAAAGTGCTTCTTTAGAAACATCTATCGCACTAACGTTTGCATTCGATAGATTTTTCTTTATTGCAATGGGTATACAACCAGAACCCGTTCCTATATCTAAAATAGTGATTTCTTGAGAAGATTTATTTTGCGATTCAATAATCCATTGTACCAATTCTTCCGTTTCTGGTCTTGGAATTAAGGTGTTTTCATTGACAAAAAAACGCAAACCATAAAATTCGGTTTCCCCTAAAATATATTGAATTGGTTTTTCTTTTTTTAATTGGAAAAGTATTTCATTCCATTTAAAGAGTTCGGTATCCGAAATTTCAAAATCAGGTTGTAAAGCCAAATCTACTCTTTTCATCTGATGCAAATCATCTAGAATCAGAAAAAAGAAACTTTCAGATTCCATTGGATCAAACAAAGGTTCAAGATTTGCAATGAATTTTTTTTTATAATCTTTTAAAAGCATTTTTCTTAATTTCTATTATTGCAACTCTTTGGTCATCCAAACTTCACAACTACTATGACCTGTACAACCTAAAGGAGCATCGATAGCTTTAAACCCTAAATTAGTATATAATTTTTGAGCAGCTTTCATAAAAGACAAGGTTTCCAAATAGCAAAGAGTAAAATCATTTTCTTTGGCAAATTGCAAACAATTTTCAATCATTGTTTTAGCCATTCCCGTACCTCTAATTTCAGGTGCGAAATACATTTTTTGCAATTCGCAAATATGAGTTGCTCCATTTTCTAAAGGAGCAATACCACAACCTCCCAAAACGACACCTTCATTTTCAACTACATAATAAACACTTCTAGGTTGCTGATACACTTCAAACAAAGTATCTAAAATAGGATCCGCATAAGCAGTTCCTACTTTTGGGGCATCTAATTCATCAAAAACATCACGAATAACTTTAGCTATTTGTGCATTATCTTTAGGTTCGATTTTTCTAAGAATCATAACTACAAATTTGTGTGGTAAAAGTACATAATTTGCCACAAATCCATTCTAAAATATATATTAAAAATACTACATTTGTAAGATGAATACACATGAGTTATACATGAAGCGATGCATCCAACTGGCTAAAAATGGTTTAGGAACCACATATCCTAATCCACTTGTGGGTAGTGTAATTGTGTATAACGATAGAATTATTGGCGAAGGTTGGCACAGAAAAGCAGGAGAAGCACATGCTGAAGTACATGCTATTCAATCTGTAAAAGACAAATCCTTACTTTCCAAAGCAACTATTTATGTTAGTTTAGAGCCTTGCAGTCATTTTGGAAAAACACCACCTTGTTCCGATTTAATCATTACCCATAAAATTCCAAAAGTTGTAGTAGGAACCATTGATCCTTTTGCAAAAGTAGCAGGAAATGGGATTAAAAAACTACGGGAGAATAATTGCGAAGTTATAGTAGGCGTTTTGGAAAAAGAATGCAACGAGTTAAACAAACGCTTTTTTACTTTTCATCAAAAAAAGAGACCTTATATTATTTTAAAATGGGCGGAAAGTAAAGACGGTTTTATTGCTCCAGATAGTTCTTTAAGAACAAAAGAACATCATAAATTAAGTCCCGTTTGGATAACCAATCCCTATTCTAGACAAATGGTACATAAATGGAGAACTGAAGAACAAGGTATATTAGTAGGTACAACCACTGTTTTAGAGGACAATCCAAAGTTAAATGCACGTGATTTTAAAGGGAATAATCCCATTCGAATTGTATTGGATAAATCCAATAAAATAACTGATAATTATGCAGTTAAAGACAACACTACAAAAACAATTATCTTTACAGAAAATGATATTTTAACAAAAAATGAAAATATTATTTACGAAAATATTGTTTTTAATACTGATTTTTTATTAATTTTAACAAATCGTTTGCACAAAAAAGAAATCCAATCTATAATTATTGAAGGAGGCAGTCAAACCTTGCAATCCTTTATAGATTTAAATTTATGGGACGAAGCTCGTGTTTTTAAAGGCAATCAAAAATTGAATTCAGGAATTAAAGCCCCGATTCTTAATTCAACAGCTTTAGAAACAATTAGCATAATGGACGATACACTTAAATTATTCAGAAATCATGATTGATACAATTATTTTTGATTTTGGTGATGTTTTCATCAATTTAGATTATGGTGCTACAGAGAGGGCTTTAGAGCAACTAGGCGTAAAGGAATGGAATTCCGATTTAGATATATTAAATAAAAAATATGAAGTAGGCAAAATAGACGAATTAGCCTTTATCGAAGGCATTCAGAAACATACACACAATGCCGATCTAGTAACTATTAGAGAGGCCTGGAACGCCTTGTTATTAGACTTCCCTTTGTATCGATTAGAATTCCTTCAAATGATTTCTTCCAAATATCGCTTGTTTTTACTCAGCAATACCGATTCCACCCATATTGATAAATTTGAACACAAAGTAGGACAATCTTTTGCGCGTGATTTTTATGGTTGTTTTGAAAAAGTCTATTTTTCGTTTGAAATTGGTAAAAGAAAACCAGACGAAAACACCTATAAATACATCATTGGTAATCATAATTTGGTTCCCAAAAAAACACTTTTTGTAGATGATAAATTAGAAAATATTGAAGGCGCAAAAAAAGCTGGTTTACAAACTTGGCACCTTAACCCAAAAACTGAAGATGTTACGTCCTTACTAGAATTTATAAAAACCATTTGATGATTTCTCTTTTTTGGGCTATTTTTTTCTCTGTGCTTTTATTTGTTGTTTTTAAATATTTTACCAAATATAACATCAATACATTTCAAGCTATTGTTTGCAATTACATCGTAGCTTTTATAGTAGGCATCTACACTACTGAGCAATCCATTTCTATAGCGACAACACTGCAAAAACCCTGGTTATTATATTGCATGTATCTAGGAAGTCTTTTCATAGCTATTTTTTTTACTATGGGAAAAACTTCGCAACTCAATGGCGTTTCTGTAGCCTCTGTAGCTAGTAAAATGTCCTTGATAATACCTGTTTTATTCGGGCTTCTATTCTTTAAAGAAAGTATTGGTTTTTTAAAAGCTATAGGAATCGGAACAGCCTTATTTGCGGTTTATTTTACGACCAAAAAAAGCACAACCACTATTGAAACCACTAATTTCATGTTTCCTATATTACTTTTTTTTGGTTCAGGAATTATTGATACCAGCATTCATTTTATTCAAAAAACAAAAGTACCTTTAGCTGATACCAGCTTGTTTTCTTCTTTCACCTTCCTAAGTGCTTTTTTAGTAGGCTGCTTGGTTTTCGTTTACCAACATTATAAAAACCAATTTGAATTTCACTTTAAAAACTTAATTGGCGGCATTGCTTTAGGTATTCCTAATTATTTTTCCATGTATTTTCTAATCCGTGCCTTGCAAAATGAAAAAATTCAAAGCGCAACTTTGTTCACATTAATAAATATTGGCGTAATTTTGTTGACCACATTAATTGGACTTCTTTTATTCAAAGAAAAATTAAAAAAACAAAATTATGTAGGTATTGCCTTAGCGATACTGGCATTAGTATTAGTATCTTTTTAAATGAGTTTAACTGACACCGACACTTATAAAACAATTGAAATTCCATCTGAAGAAGTACTCTTCAAAGAAAAAAATAGCAAATTTTATGGTTATGCATTTCCTGTTACGAATGAAGAACAAATAAAAGAACACATCTCGGAATTAAAGAAACAACATCATGCTGCCAGACATTGGTGTTATGCATTTCAAATTGGTACAGAAAACAAATATTACCGCGCTAATGATGATGGAGAACCTAATAACAGTGCTGGCGCTCCAATATATGGTCAAATCCAATCTTTTGATGTAACCAATATTTTAATAGTAGTAGTTCGCTATTTTGGAGGCGTTAAATTAGGTGTAGGCGGTTTAATTTCAGCATATAAAATAGCAGCTCAATTGGCACTTGAAAATGCAACTATTGTTGAAAAAACGATTGACGTTCATTTTCTCATCACTTTTGATTATAAAAACATGAATAAAGTAATGCGTGTGATTAAAGAACACCAATTACAAATTATTTCACAAAAAATGGAAATGAACTGCCAAATTGAAATTGCAACTCGAAAACAAAACGAAACAAAAATCACAGCATTATTTGAGTCTTTATTTGAAATAGACTGTAAAAAAATAACAACTTAAAAAACTACAGCTGTTTTATTCGCTCACTTACATAATCTGGAGGTAAAGTTGGCCTGCCTGTTTTCATGTTTACAAATACTAACATAGAATAACCCGTTGTTAATAACTCTTCCTTATCATTATAAATTTCATAATCAAATTCTATCTTAACAGAGGTTTGACTTTTGAAGATTGTTTTCACAGTTAACACATCATCATAACGCGCTGGCTTCTTATAATTCATTTGCAAAGAAACCACTGGTAACATAATCCCGTTTTCTTCCATCCATTTATATGAAACCCCTAAGTTTCTTAGCCATTCTACTCTTCCCATTTCAAAGTATTGCGCATAATTACCATGATACACTACTCCCATTTGATCTGTTTCAGCATATCTTACACGCACTTCAAACTGATATTCTCTCATATTAAATACATCTTAATTTAACGTTAAGCAACCCTTTACAGGCTTACAATATTTTTTTTTAAAAATCAATAGCGTTTTTGTTTTTTTTTACCAAAAATTGTTCACATATTTGTTCTCCCGTTTACAAAGCTATTAACTCATTCATCTTTGTAAGACAACTACTATAAAAAGCTAAATAATTATAAAAAAAAACAAATATATGGATAAAACTGCGCAATCAGTATGGAAAAATTGTCTGTTGTTTATAAAAGATAACATACAGGAACAAGCCTATAAAACATGGTTTGAACCGATACAGGCAGTTGACCTTAATGATAACGCACTTTCTATCCAAGTACCTAGTAAATTTTTTTATGAATGGTTAGAAGAGCACTATGTAAAGCTTTTAAAAGTAGCCCTAACAAAAGAGTTAGGACAAAGCGCAAAGTTGCTTTATAAAATTAAAATGGAAAACACCTACGGGAACAAACTTCCATTCACTGAACAAATTCCTAGTAACAATCGTCAGGCGGTAAAAACGCAAGAAGTTGATGTTCCTATTGTTCAAAAAAATCCAGAATTAAAAAATCCTTTTATCATTCCTGGAATTAGAAATATTAATATTGATTCGCAATTAAATGCGAATTACAGTTTTGATAATTTTTTAGAAGGTGATTCCAACCGATTGGCTCGTAGTGCTGGAATGGCAGTAGCCAATAAACCAGGTGGAACTTCTTTTAATCCATTATTAATTTTTGGCGGTGTAGGTTTAGGTAAAACCCACTTAGCTCATGCCATTGGTGTGGAAATAAAAGATAAATTCCCTGAAAAAACAGTTTTATATATTTCAGCTGAAATTTTCACCCAACAATATATCGATTCGGTTAAGAAAAATACAAGAAATGACTTCATCCATTTTTACCAATTAATTGACGTTCTTATTATAGATGATGTTCAATTTTTATCAGGAAAATCTGGAACTCAAGATGTATTCTTCCACATATTCAACCATCTGCATCAAAACGGAAAACAAGTTATTTTAACTTCTGACAAAGCTCCGGTAGACATGCAAGATATTGAACAACGTTTACTTTCTCGATTTAAATGGGGATTGTCTGCTGAATTACATCAGCCTGATTACGAAACAAGAATTTCTATTTTAAAAAATATTTTATATAGAGATGGTGTTGAAATGCCTGAAGAAATCATTGAATATGTTGCTAAAAACATCAAAAGTAACGTAAGAGAATTAGAAGGCGCTATCATTTCATTAATTGCTCAATCTTCTTTCAACAAACGGGAAGTGACTATTGAATTAGCAAAACAAGTAGTTGAAAAGTTTGTAAAAAATGTAAAAAGAGAAATTTCTATCGACTATATTCAAAAAATCGTATCCGATTATTTCCAATTAGACATTGAAACACTTCAATCTAAAACAAGAAAAAGACATGTGGTACAAGCCAGACAATTGGCCATGTTTTTTGCAAAAAAATACACTAAGTCTTCCTTAGCTAACATTGGAAATCAAATTGGAGATAGAGACCACGCTACTGTATTGCATGCTTGTAAAACAGTCGATAACTTAGTCACAACCGACAAACAATTCAGAAAGTTTGTCGACGATATTAATAAAAAACTTTCTTTATAAAAAATGGCTCCAAAAATCTTAATGGTTTGCTTAGGAAATATCTGTCGTTCACCATTGGCAGAAGGTATTTTAAAAAGCAAACTACCTAAAGATCAATTTGTAGTAGACTCAGCTGGAACAGGAGATTGGCATGTAGGACAACTACCAGACAAACGTTCGATTGCCATTGCTAAAAAATATGGAATTGATATTACCGACCAGAGAGCCCAACATTTTACAGCAAAACATTTTGAACAATTTGATTTTATTTATGCAATGGATATGTCAAATTACAAAAATATTCTTCAATTAGCCCCTGATTCAGAAGCGAAAGCCAAAGTAAAATTAATTTTAAATGAGCTTTTTCCTAATGAAAACGTTGAAGTACCTGATCCTTATTATGGAGGAGAAGAAGGATTTGAAAATGTTTACCAAATGTTAGACAAAGCATGCGATGTCATTGCAAAAAAAATAAAGTAAACTATGAATACCTCTTTTGGAAAACTCTATTTGATTCCTTGTACTTTATCTAATCCAGGAGAAACAACTGTAGTTCCTGAAGACGTATTACCTCAAACTATTAAAAGAAGTATTGATTTTATTGACGATTACATCGTAGAAAATGAAAAAACAGCGCGTCGCTTTGTAAAAATAATACAACCTGAAAAAAAACAATCCGATTTAAAACTTTCATTATTAAACAAGCATACAGAGGTTTCTGAACATTACACTATGATTAAACCTTTATTGGAAGGTAAAAACGTAGGTTTATTAAGCGAATCTGGTTGTCCTGGTATAGCCGATCCAGGTGCTGTTATTGTAAAATTAGCTCATGAAAAAGGGATTCAAGTAGTTCCCTTAGTAGGTCCAAGTTCTATTTTATTAGCTTTAATGGCGAGTGGTATGAACGGACAAAGTTTTGCTTTTAATGGTTATTTACCCATAGATGCAAATGAAAAGAAAAACGAAGTAAAGTACCTAGAACGTATATCACAAGAAAAAAATCAATCCCAACTTTTTATTGAGACTCCGTATCGAAACAATAAATTAGTGGACGATTTATTACAACTATTACAACCAAATACACATTTATGTATTGCTTGCGATATTACACTTCCTACAGAATTTATTAAGACTAGAACTGTAGCAGAGTGGAAAAAAAACAAGGTCGACTTACATAAGCGACCTTGCATTTTCATTGTACATAAAATGTAATTAACTAACTAATTTTAGCTTTGGCATTTTTATTTGGAGCAATGTGAGAAATATCATAACCTCCAAATTTTTTAATGTAACTTCTTAGCGAAGTACCAAAACCATCTTTGAAACCTCTTTGACCATTGCTTCTTAGGTATCTTTTTACTGAACCAGCACCTCCAAGGTGAGCAGCAGCAATTAAACCTGATTCTGTAATTTTAACACCATTTATAACTTTTCCGTTATACTTTTTAATTTCTTTTCTTAATTCCCATTTGTTTTTTGCAATTAAAGCTTTAAATGCTTTGTCTTGCAATTCTGGATTTCTTAAGAACTCATCAAAGTCATAAACTCCTACAGAACGCAATGTACTTTTTCCAAATTGATATTTACCCATGTACCCATAAGAGTTCACCATGTTTAAAATACCTCTTGATTCTTTGAAAGCTAATGCTTGTTTAAAACCAACAAAAGTCTTTCCAACGTAAGGGACAGCTACTAAGCTGCTCTCGATTTCGATTTCATCTTCATTCTCACTAGGAACTGAGTACGAAATTTTCTCATTTTCTCCTAAATGAAACCCTTCTACTTTTTCAATTTCATACGAATTAAATCCCGATGAAACTAATACTACTAGGATGGTCAATCCAAAAAAATACGAACCTTTTTTTATCATAAATTTTAATTTCTCAGGCCCTGCCACAGCACTGAAATTTCCGGGGGCAAAGATACGACAAAATTTACAATATTGATTATGAGCTTGTTAAAGTTTTCTAAAAATAGATAAAGTGCATTTTAAATCCGTTAAAATCAGTAGTTTGGAGCGTTGGAGCCGGAATTTTTACCGTGTTAAAAACGGAAAAAATAGTCTTTAAAAAATGGGAGTTTGTTTTAATTTTCGTCAAATCTAGGTCAAAGCTCAGATAAAATTGACGTGAAATGGAAGTGTTAAAATTAGCATTCAAAGCTTCTTGGTGATTTCCAAAAACCATTCCATCACCACCATAACCAACAGCTAGATTAAGCCATTTAGGGAGATATTCTTTTTTAAAAAAAGAATGCAAATTAAAAGACAACCAATAGGTTTGTCCGTTATAATCTTTTAGTATTTCTTCTTGCAATCCGTTTCCAAGAGTTTCAGGTCGCAAAGCTGCATATCGGGTTTGATGAAAAGAAAATTTAGGTGTAATTCGTTGCTCTTTCCAAAGTAATTCTTGAGAAACAAATAAAGCAGTTCCTGTAACATTGGCAATCATATCTCCTGAAGAAGCACCCCATTCTTGAGAAAAACCATCAAAAACTTCGACTACAGTTAAAAAACCCAAACCTAAAGTCGCTCCATACAACAATTGTTCTTTTTGAGAAGCACCACTCCATGCTAAAGCTTCTGCTCCTATCCTACCCAAATGATAAGACGAATACATATGACCCAATTTATCCATTTGAAGCCATTCTTCATTATCATTTATAAAATGAAAGTTACTTTTAGGGTAGTCTTTATACCATAATTGATTTAACCCAATTAACGTGCCTCCTAAAACCACTGATTCCGCTATGTAAACACTTTTTTTTCTATTACTATTTAAAGTATCCGAAGGTTTTAAAAATAAATTGAGTTGGGATTGCGAATACGAAAAAAAACTCACCCAAAAGAAAATGAAACCCCAACTAGCCCTGGTTGACGTGAAAATCCTTTTCTTATTTAGTTTAAAATAAGAAAAGATTGCAACAAAAAACAGGAAAAAGGAAACCAAATATGTAGGGATGAATCGCTTCAAAAACTATCTGTTAATTCCTAATTTATTTACCCACTGACTGTATTCTCTTGCATTGATTTGATGTTGTGCATAATTAGCAGCAAAAGCATGATAACCTGGTTTTGAAGGACTGGCACAAAAGTAATAGTAATCGTGTTTTTCTGCATTTAAGACGGCATCTATAGCAGAAATATCTGGCATCGTAATAGGTGCTGGAGGCAAACCTGCATTCACATAGGTATTGTAAGGAGAATCTATTTTTAAATCTTCATACAAGACTCTTTTAATCACTTGATTATAATCGCCTGAACGTTTTTTTAAGGCATAAATTATCGTTGGATCCGCTTGCAAAGGCATTCCAGTAGCCAATCTATTCAAATAAACACCCGCTACTCTTGGTCTTTCCTCTACTTTAACCGTTTCTTTATGCACGATAGAAGCCAATGTAGCCACTTGTATAAGAGAAAGATTTTTATCCGCTGCTTTCATCCTTCTTTCATTATTCCAAAATCTTCGATAGGATTTAGCCATTTTATCTGCTATTTTTTCCGCAGATGTATTCCAATAAAACTCATAAGTATCTGGAATAAAAAGAGCTAAAACCGTTTCTTCTGTAAATTCATTTTCAGATAAAAATGTTGGATCAGTAAAGGCTTTTACAAAATCCAAACTATCTGGTTCTGTTTGTGATGCTAATCTTCCAGCTAAATTTCCAATACTTTCTTGATTATTAAAAGCTACTTTAACAGGCACATTCAATCGTAAGGCACGTACAACATCAAAATTAGACATCCCTTTTTTCAATAAAAAACGACCTGCTTTTATATTTTGGTTGTATTTGCGATTGGTAGCCATAAAGTCAAATTTATCTAAATCTACTAAATAATGACTTAACGTATCTTTCACTTCTTCGTAAGAAGCATTCGTTGGAATATAAACGTACACCTCATTTTGAGTAAATTTTGTATTCGGAACAAAAGCCTTGTTATAGATTACAAAAGCTACAATTCCTGCTACTATAATTCCTGCTACTGCTATAAAAGCAACTATTTTTTTTAAATTCAATTGGCTATTTTTTAAAATTAATTAATTGAAACAAATATTCATCTTGGTACTTCCCATTGTTTAGATTCCAATCTTTCTTGATTCCGATTTTCTGAAAACCAAATTTAGAAAAAAGTTGCAAACTACGTGAGTTTTCAGTACCAATGTTTGCATATAATTGATGTAATTGCAATTGATGGAATGCATATTGTATTACTAATTGAAGTGCTTCGGTCCCGATTCCTTTGGTTCTATCTTCTTCTTTTTGGATTAAAATACCGATTCCTGCTCTACTATTTTTGGGATCAAAATCAAACAAATCAATTAATCCAACAGCTACATCAGAATTCAAGAGACAAATCGCTAATCTGAGTTGTTTGGCTTCATAAATATCTTGATGTGCGTTTTCAAGATATTGGCGAATTAAAAACCTACTATAAGGGGTTTGTGTATTACTAATTTCCCAAATTTCCTCATTGTTTTCAATTGCATAAACGAACTCTAAATCTTCAGGTTCTAATGCTCTTAAATAGATATGTTGTCCTTTTAAAGTAATCACTATATAGCTTCGATTTCGATGGTTCCTTCAAAAACAAATTTTGCTGGACCTGTTAAAAAAACATGTGTATATTTTCCGTTATTTGCTTCAAAATTCACTTCTAAATCACCACCTTCTACTTTCAAATTCACTTTATTAGAATTGGTAAACTGATTATGATACATTGCAATTGCTACTGCAGTTACTCCAGTGCCACAAGATAATGTTTCATCCTCTACTCCTCTTTCATAAGTACGTACTGCAAATTTGTCACTGTCAATTTGTTCTACAAAATTAACATTGCTACCTGCTTTTCCATACAAATCGGAATATCGAATTTGAGCACCAATAGTTTTTACATCAAATTGTGCTAAATCTGTAACGGTTTCCACATGATGCGGTGAACCTGTGTTTAAAAACGTATAATTCTCAAACACTTGTAATTCATCTACATCTTTCATTTGCAAAGAGACTTTATTAATTTCATCAATAGTCGCATAATGGTAACCATCAATAGCTTCGAAATCAGCTTTATCCCAAATAATATTCAATTGCTTTGCAAAAGCTACGAGACATCTTCCACCATTCCCGCACATACTACTCTCATTTCCATCCGAATTATAATACACCATTTTAAAATCGTAGTGTTCATGATTCTCTAATAAAATTAATCCGTCTGCACCTATTCCAAATCTTCTATCACATAAAAATGCAATGAGTTTGGTATTATTTTTGGGGAAGAAGTTGGTACGATTGTCAATCATAACAAAATCATTTCCCGTTCCTTGATATTTATAAAATGTAAGGTTCATGTATGTGAATAATAAGATACAAAGATAAAACAAAGAAATAACGATTGAAAACTATTCTTTCGTATACCTAACTTAATTTTAATCATCTTAGATCTTACAATTTTGAATTACTAATAAGATGTTAAACATTGTTAAGCGAGCGTTAAACTGGTTTTTTGTTAAAATATTGTGTTTAATTTTACAATGGAATCATATCATAACGTTATTGTTATTTTTTTAGATGTGTTTTCATTATTTAAAAACATTTAAATAAAAAATAACCCATTTTTATAACTATAGAAAATTTAATTTATATGAAACGATTAGGAAGTATTTTTTTAGTGGCATTATTAAGTGGAGCCATTACTTTAGGTGCTTACAAATTATTTTTAGAACCCGAAAATAATTCAGTAGTTACAGTAGCTCCAAACTACACAAGAAATGTAGCCTTAGGAGCTGAAAATATTGATTTTACTGCTGCTGCCGAAACTGCAGTTCACAGTGTTGTCCATGTTAAAAATATGACTTTACAAAGAGTGTACAGTAATCCAATGGAATACATTTTTGGTTACGGAAGAGGTGGTACGCAACAACAAATGCAAATAGGAACAGGTTCTGGAGTTATTATTTCAGAAGATGGGTATATTGTTACCAATAATCATGTAATTGATAATGCTAGCCAATTAGAAGTCACTCTAAACAATAATAAGAGTTACAAAGCCAAGTTAATTGGTACCGATTCTAGCATGGATATTGCTTTAATTAAAATTGATACAGACGAAAAACTCCCGTATATTGTTTTTGGTGACTCAGAAAACCTTAAAGTGGGCGAATGGGTCTTAGCAGTGGGCAATCCCTACAATTTAACATCGACCGTAACTGCTGGAATTGTATCGGCTAAAGCTAGAGATTTAAGCAATCAAGGTTTACAATCTTTTATTCAAACAGATGCAGCAGTTAACCCAGGAAACAGTGGTGGCGCATTAGTGAATACACGTGGTGAATTAATTGGCATTAATACTATGATTTCTTCTCCAACAGGTAGTTATACAGGATATTCATTTGCAGTACCTTCTAATATAACCCGAAAAATTATTGAAGATTTGATGCAGTTTGGAAATGTGCAACGAGGTGTTTTAGGAATTGAAGGTAGAGAATTGAATAGTGTTTTCTCAAAAGAAATTGGAGTAAATGAAACACAAGGATTTTATGTAGGTGGTGTTACCAAAAAATCGGGAGCTGAAAAAGCAGGAATTAAAGAAGGAGATATCATTGTGAAGATAGATAACAAAAAAATCAACAAATTCAATGATTTAACTACATATATTAACTCTAAACGTCCTGAAGAAACAGTTAATGTTACGGTTTTAAGAGAAGGAGGTGAAAAAATCATTCCAGTTAAATTAACCAAAAGAGAATTATTGATATTAGAAGCCAATGGTGTAGAATTTGAAGATATTTCTAGCAATGAGAAAAAAGAAAACAAAATAGATTATGGTGTACGCATTAAAACCATAAAAAACCCTGAAATAATGGAATATGCTGAAGCCTTACAAGGTAGTATTGTACTGACTGTTGACGGAAGAAAAGCAGAAGATGCTGAAAAAGTGACTACGTATATTAAAAGTAAAAGAAACCCAAGGTCACAATACAAATTGATCACAAGTGATGGTCAATTGATACAGGTTATCTTTTAATTTTTCATCTTCATTATTATTTAAGTAAAAGCAGGATTCTTTTAAAGAAGAATCCTGCTTCTTTTATTTAATTAAATTCGTAATACGTGCCCAATTCAAAACCTATTGCATTATATCCAAAATTTGGCTTTTGAAGATTGGCATTGGATACATGTCTAAATAAACATTTTACATCTATAGAAATACGTCCTAATTTGTAATTAGAACCTAAGCCAAAAATATCACTAAAAGCAAATCCTTTTTGCAAACGTTCAGTCTCTGTATCTATATACATAGGACCTACATTAGCCAAACCATATACAGAAGTTTTAGAATTAAAATAATAACGATATATAACCCCCAAATTTAGAACGTATTCGTTCATGGACTTAAAAGGCATGAATTTAGCTCTTAATTCATCTCCATTTGGTACCGTATGACTAATAAACCAATAATTAAACAACTGATGCCTTGATCTGTAATAACTAGGTTCTACTAATAATTCCCAAGTATGATTATCCTTTTTAGATAAATTAAAATGACTGGAGATTTTATAACTAATATTTTCATACAAATAATCGCTATCTTGTTTTAAAAAGGTGTCTTGGGAAGTATATCCAGATACTAAACCAATTCGCAACCATTTTTTTTCAGTAGTTTGTTCTTGAGAATAAGCAATAAAATAAAGTGAGCAGAAAATAGCCGTAAAAACAAATTTCATTTTGGGTTCAATTAGTAGTTCCAAAATTACTTTAATTTACTTGGAGACAAAATATTTTTATAGTGATTTTTTATTTAAAAAAATATTTTACGAAAACGATTGAAATGAGTACTTTTGCAAAAAAATTACACAACACCATTTTATATTTTACTTCATGAACAACAACACTTTATACGAAAAAGAGCTTACGTTTCAAGCAGATAGAAGAAAAGCATGTGTCGAATTTATTAAAATCATCAGTGATTTATGGTATGACAAGTCTATTGAATTAATTCTTTTTAGAAATCAATTGATTGACAGAAGCGTGAGTGACATTATCAACCTTCATGAATATGCAGGACAATTTGTTGAAAAACCAATTAATATTTTTGATTCTGTTGAAATTGCTAGTGCTATTCAAAGTTTAGATTTACCACCTTCACGAATTGATATTGGTAAACTTACGTATGAATACCATTTAGAAGATGATAAATACAACGACTCTAAAGCTTTTGTAATTGACAAATTAAAGAATGCCAAAGAATATAAAGAAATCAAACCAAAAGATGTAGTATTATATGGTTTTGGTAGAATTGGACGTCTTTTAGCTCGCGAAATGATGAGTAAAATTGGTAAAGGACAACAATTGCGATTAAGAGCTATCGTTACTCGTGATAAAACGGATGCTGTTTTATTAGAAAAAAGAGCTTCTTTATTACGTTATGATTCTGTACATGGTGATTTTGAGGGGTCCGTTCAAGCAGATATTGAAAACAACGCTTTAATTATTAATGGTACAACAGTACATATTATCACCGCTTCAAGCCCTGAAGAAATTGATTATACTAATTATGGTATTGAAGATTCTTTAGTAATTGATAACACAGGAGCTTTCACCACTGAAGAAGCTTTAAAAAGACATTTAACTTCTAAAGGTGTAGATAAAGTTTTATTAACTGCACCAGGTAAAGGAGTTCCTAATATTGTTTATGGGGTAAACCATGAAGATTTTAATCCAGACGAAGTTACCATTTACTCAGCGGCATCTTGTACTACAAACGCAATTACTCCAATTTTAAAAGTAGTTGAAGACACATTAGGAGTTGTAAAAGGTCATATAGAAACTATCCACGCGTATACCAATGATCAAAACTTGGTAGACAATATGCATAAAAAATACCGTAGAGGACGTTCTGCAGCTTTAAACATGGTAATTACAGAAACTGGTGCTGGAAGCGCTGTTGCAAAAGCATTACCAACTTTGGCCGGAAAACTAACTTCTAATGCGATTCGTGTACCAGTTCCAAATGGTTCATTAGTTGTTTTAAATTTAGAAGTAAACAAAGAAACTTCTGTAGCTGATTTAAACAATATCATGAAAAAATATGCTTTAGAAGGGAAATTAGTAGAGCAAATTAAATACTCATTAAATAACGAATTAGTTTCTTCTGATATTGTAGGTACTTCTGCTCCATCTATTTATGACAGTAATGCAACAATTGTTTCTGCAGATGGTAAAAATATCGTGATGTATGTTTGGTATGATAACGAATATGGCTATAGCCATCAAGTGATTCGATTAGCCAAATATATTTCTAAAGTAAGACGTTATACGTATTATTAATAGACAATGCATTTTTAAATAAAAAAGCGCCGTTTTGCACTGCCCCCAAAAAGTTAGACACTATTTGGGGGTATTTTTATGGAAAGAAAAGTCAAGTACGATTATGCATTTAAATTAGAATGCGTAAGATTAGTTTTAGAAAAAC
>NZ_VDCZ01000011.1 GCF_006491645.1 Flavobacterium profundi | reverse complement strand
GAGAAGTTAAGCCCGACTGCGCAGATGGTACTGCAATCTTGTGGGAGAGTATGTCGTCGCCTTTCTTTTGAAAACCCTTATCTAATCGATAAGGGTTTTTTGTTTTTATATAGTTTAAAATAAAATTGGTTTATTATTTTGTAATCAATTATTGATTTAATAAAAACACTTTTTTTCTCTTCTCTTTTTGATTTATATTTGCTTATGCGATATTTTATAGATGTTATTTTACCATTAGCTCTTAAAAAAACTTTTACTTATGAAGTTTCTGAAGCTGAATTTAATTATATTGAAAAAGGTATGCGAGTTGCTGTTCCTTTTGGTAAAAATAAAGTTTATACATCTTTAGTATTAGACAAGAATAATACCCCTCCTCTGCATTATGTAGCTAAACAAATTGAAACTATATTAGATATTACGGTCATAATAAACTCCTATCAGATTGAGCATTGGAAATGGATTTCAGATTATTATATGTGTTCATTAGGTGAAGTTTTTAAAGGTGCTTTACCTTCAGGGTTATTATTAGAGAGTGAAACTATAATCTCTAAAAAAAATGATTTGGTATATCCTGTTTCCGATTTAAAGGATGAAGAGTATTTAATTTATGAAGCATTGCAATTACAATCTTCAATTTCAGTTGGAGAAATTGTAAAATTATTAAATAGAAAAAATGTTTTTCCTGTTATTAATGGTATGTTGTCTAAAGGTGCATTAGTAATTCAAGAAGAAATAAAAGAAACCTATAAACCTAAAAAAATAAAATATGTAAAAATTCAAGATGAGTTTTTGCAAAAGGAACGGCTAGAAGAATTGTTGCTTATTGTTTCCAAAGCAAAAAAACAACATAGTTTGATATTGAATTATTTTCAATTGAGAGCTATAGAGAAAAGAGATATTGAAGTTAAATATTTACTTGAGTTTTCCAATTCTTCTTCTTCAGTTTTGAAGTCATTAATTGATAAAGGAATTTTTGAAGAGTTTTATCTAAATCAAGATAGGGTCATATTTGAAAAAGATGATGCTGCTAATTTTAATTTAAGTGTTTCTCAAGAAATAGCTTTAACTCAGATTAAAGAAACATACAAGAGTTTTGATATTACTTTACTTCATGGAGTTACTTCTTCAGGTAAGACAGAAATATATATTAAGTTAATTGAAGAATATTTAATTCTAGATAAGCAAATTTTATTTTTATTACCAGAAATAGCGCTAACAACCCAGTTGGTACAAAGGTTAACGGCATATTTTGGTAATCAAATTTCTGTTTTTCATTCAAAATACAATGTTAATGAAAGGATTGAAGTGTGGAATAATGTATTGGAGAATTCTGATAAAGCAAAAATTGTTATTGGAGTTCGAAGTGCTTTATTTTTACCTTTTTCAAATTTAGGCCTGGTGATTGTCGATGAAGAACATGAACAAACTTTTAAGCAACAAGATCCAGCTCCAAGATATCATGCAAGAGATGCAGCAATTGTATTGGCTAAATTACATAATGCTAAAGTTTTATTAGGTAGTGCAACTCCAAGTTTGGAATCCTATTATAATGTAAAAAATAATAAATATGGTTTGGTTGAATTGTCTGAAAGATATGGTAATGTAACGCTTCCGGAAATAAAGATAATTGATTTAAAAGATAAATATTTTAGAAAGAGAATGCAAGGTCATTTTTCAGATGAGTTGTTAGAACTTATAACTGAAAAAATATCTTTTGGAGAGCAAGTAATTCTATTTCAAAATAGAAGAGGCTATTCTCCATTTGTTGAATGTATGACTTGCGGACATGTGCCTCATTGTCCTAACTGTGATGTAAGTTTGACTTATTATAAATTTAAAAATCAATTGCGTTGTCATTATTGTAGTTATTCTATTGCAAACCCATCTCATTGTCATCATTGTCAATCAGCAGATCTTACTACTAAAGGTTTTGGAACTGAACAGATTGAAATGGAATTAAAGTCTTTATTCCCAACTAAATCTATTGGTAGAATGGATCAGGATACTACAAGAGGGAAATATGGTTATGAAAAAATTATTGACGCTTTTAAAAATAAAGAGATTGATATTCTTATTGGTACACAAATGTTGGCCAAAGGACTTCATTTTGATAATGTTACATTAGTAGGTATTTTAAATGCAGATAATATGCTGAATCAGCCTAATTTTAGAGCTTACGAAAGAGCCTTTCAAATGATGACTCAAGTTGCTGGTAGAGCTGGTAGGAAAGAAAAAAAAGGAATCGTTTTGATACAAACTTACAATCCTTACCATAATACCATACAACAAGTAGTTAATAATGATTATAAAGCCATGTATAAAGAGCAGATATATGAAAGACAGAATTTTAAATATCCACCCTTTTACAGATTAATCAAACTTACGCTTAAACATAGAGATTATGAAAAGCTGAAAGAATCATCACTTTGGCTATATAATGTTCTTGTGCAGCAATTGCAAATACCAATACTTGGTCCAGAAGAGCCTGTTGTAAGTAAAATTAGAAATGAATATATACGTACTATAATTATTAAGATTCCTACTACTATTCATTTAGGTAAAACAAAAAGAACTATTGAAAAAATAATTCAAAGTTTTGATGCGATTTCACAATATCGTGCAGTAAAAATAACAGTTAATGTAGATCACTATTAGATTGCTTCAATAGCTTTGCTAATCACATCTTTTTTGTTTCTGCTTATTGGAATTTTTTGGCCATCAATTTCAGCAAATTTACTATTGAATTTTTCTACTCGATCTAAATTAACAATGTAAGATTTGTGAACTCTTATAAATTTACCTTGAGGAAGTTCGTTTTCAAAAGATTTCATAGTAGATAAAACCAAATGACTTTCGTCATCAGTAACTACTTTGATATAATCCCCATAAGCTTCAATCCATTTAATTTTGTGAGTAAAAACTTTTAATTTCTTCAGATTGCTTTTTATAATAATAGCTTCGCCTAATTCTTCATGAGATTCATTTCGTAATTGATGTAATTCTAAAGCTTTTTTAACCGCTTTTAAAAAACGGTCTTTAGATATTGGTTTCTGAAGAAAATCAGTTGCTTCATAATCAAATGCTTTCACAGCATAATCTGCTTTCGAAGTGATAAAGATAATCTGAGGCTTAACTTTTAAACCATCTAATAAATCAAAACCACTAATTAAGGGCATTTCTATATCTAGAAAAATTAAATCAACATTATTATTATTTAGGGAATTTTTTGTTTCTAAAGCATTAGCAAAATCTCCAACTAAATGTAGATTAGTTGATTCATTAACTAGTTTGGTTATTGTCATTCTCTGTATCGCACTATCGTCAACGACTATACAATTCAACTTCATAGGTCTAAATTTAAAGCTAAAAGTATGCTAAAAAAATTAATAGAACAAATAAAAACGTAAATAAAACAAATAAAAACGTAAATAAAACACAATTAATCGCAGATATGTTGTTATTTAAAATAAATTTTATATTTTTGCACCCAATTTAAACAAAATTAATATAATTATTATGAATCATTATGAAGCTGTTTTCATCTTGAATCCCGTTTTATCTGAACAACAGATAAAGGAAACAGTAAGCAAATTTGAAGATTTTCTTACTTCTAAAGGGGCTGAGATGGTATCAAAAGAAGATTGGGGCTTAAAAAAATTAGCTTATGAAATTCAACACAAGAAAAGTGGATTTTATCACTTATTTGAATTTAAAGCACCAGGAGAAATTATTGCAAGTTTTGAAACTGAATTTCGTCGTGACGAAAGAGTAATGCGTTTCTTAACAGTTACTTTAGATAAACATGCAATTTCTTGGGCAGAAAGAAGAAGAGTAAAATTAAAAGCTAAATCAAACTAATTATGTCAACTTTAGAGCAATCTGCAAAAGGAAAAAAAGAAGGAGATATCAGATATCTTACTCCTTTAAATATAGAGACTAACAAACAAAAGAAATATTGTCGTTTCAAAAAATCTGGTATTAAGTATGTAGATTATAAAGATCCAGATTTCTTATTGAAATTCGTTAACGAGCAAGGTAAAATTTTACCAAGACGTTTAACAGGTACTTCTTTAAAATACCAAAGAAAAGTGTCTGTAGCTGTTAAAAGAGCACGTCACTTAGCTTTAATGCCTTACGTGGCTGATTTATTAAAATAATTATCAATAATAAGTTGTTGCTGCGATTTTTTCGGAGCTAACTTCTAAAATAAAAGGACATCAACATGGAACTTATCTTAAAACAAGACGTTCAAAATTTAGGATTTAAAGATGACGTAGTTACTGTGAAAAACGGTTACGGTCGTAATTACTTAATCCCTCAAGGGTTTGCTATTTTAGCTACTCCTTCTGCTAAAAAAGTTTTAGCTGAAAATTTAAAGCAAAAAGCACACAAAGAGCAAAAATTAGTTGACGATGCAAATAAAATTGCTGAAGCATTAAAAGCTCTTGAGATTAAAATTAGTGCTAAAGCAGGTGGTGATAAATTATTTGGTTCTATTACTAATGCAAATATCGCTGAAGCTTTAGAAGCTAACGGTCAAGCAATTGATAAAAAATTCATCACTAGTGGTATCGTTAAACGTGTAGGTAAATATACTGCAAACGTAAGACTTCATAGAGATGTAATCGTTGAGTTACCATATGAAATTATCGCTGAAAAAGCTTAATTTTTTTATAAAAAATATTTTATAGCCCTTCCTTTTTGGAGGGCTTTTTTTTTATATTTACAACATGAAGTATATAAGACTTACGAAAGAGCAATTAGAAGAGCTTCATCCTGAATTTGTTACTTTTTTAGCAACTCAATCTATTGATAAAAAAGAATGGGATGAATTAAAAAAAAATAAACCAGAAATAGCTGAACAAGAAATAGATGTCTTTTCTGATATGATTTGGGACAGAGCGATTTCCAATGTGAATTTTATTGACCATTTTTCAAAAAATTATATTTTCTTATTCAAATGTGTTGAAAACACAGTATATTCATACATTATCAATAGTAATGTTTCTAATGTTGATTTTTTAACTTCTGATGGAATTAATTGGTTAAGTGAAAATATATTTTCAGATGATATTGAAATAAAGAAGGGGAAAAAAGATATTTCAGAAGATAGAAATGGTTCTCTGTTTTCAATTATTAAACAAGGAGGAATCATAAGTAAAGGGGAATTGTTTACTAAATTAGAACATCTTTTAAATCAATAGTTTATTCATGAATAGCATTGAAACCATCCAATCTTTAAGAGAAGAATTAAACCAACATAATTATAATTATTATGTTTTGGATAAACCTACCATTTCAGATTTTGAATTTGATTCCAAATTAAAGCAGCTGCAGGAATTAGAAGCGAAACATCCAGAATTATATGATGAGAATTCTCCTACGGTTAGAGTAGGTGGTGCAGTTACCAAAAATTTTGAAACAGTACATCATGAATACAGAATGTATTCTCTAGATAATTCGTATTCTAAAGATGATTTGTTGGATTGGGAAAAAAGATGTCAGAAAATTTTAGGTGATGTTCCTTTGGCGTTTACTTGTGAACTTAAGTATGATGGTGCTTCTATTAGTATCTTATATGAAGGCGGAAAATTGAAAAGAGCGGTTACAAGAGGGGATGGATTTCAAGGAGATGATGTAACCAATAACATAAAAACAATTAAATCCGTTCCAATTCATTTGAAAGGTGATTATCCAGATAAGTTTGAAATTAGAGGTGAAATTATTTTGCCTTTTGCCGGATTTGAAAAAATGAATCAAGAATTAATTGAAATTGGTGAAACTCCTTATTCCAATCCTAGAAATACTGCTTCAGGAAGTTTAAAATTACAAGATAGTGCAGAAGTAGCAAAACGACCTCTGGATTGTTTATTGTATACATTAGTAGGTCCCAATTTGTCAATTATGAGTCAGTATGAAGGACTTCAAAAAGCTAGAGAATGGGGATTTAAAGTGCCCAAAGAATCCAAGTTAGTCAATAGCATAGATGAAGTTTTTGAGTTTATTAACTATTGGGATATACATCGACATAATTTACCTTATGAAACGGATGGAGTAGTTGTGAAAGTGAATCAAATTCCATATCAAGATGAACTAGGATATACCTCTAAGTCTCCCAGATGGGCTATGGCTTATAAATTTAAAGCGGAGCAAGTAACCACGGTTTTAAATTCTATTTCCTATCAAGTGGGAAGAACTGGAGCTATTACACCAGTGGCAAATTTAGAGCCTGTTCAGTTAGCTGGTACAATTGTAAAAAGAGCTTCTTTACACAATGCAGACCAAATTCAAAAGCTAGATATTAGAATTCACGATACGGTTTTTGTAGAAAAAGGAGGAGAAATTATTCCTAAAATTATTGGTGTTGATTTAGACCAAAGACCATTAACTAGTCAACCAACAGCATATATTACACATTGTCCTGAGTGTAATACTGCTTTAGTAAGAATAAACGGTGAAGCTAATCATTATTGTCCTAATTTTTATGGTTGTCCTCCTCAAATTATTGGGAGAATACAGCATTTTATTTCTAGAAAAGCCATGGACATTGATGGTCTTGGTGGAGAAACTGTAGCTTTGTTGTATAATGCTAATTTGGTTTCTAATTATGCAGATTTATATGAATTGACCAAAGAACAAATAGTTCCTTTAGAGCGGATGGCTGATAAATCGGCTGAAAATTTGATTAATGGAATTGCAAATTCTAAAAGTATTCCTTTTGAACGTGTTTTATATGCTTTAGGTATTCGATATGTGGGTGAAACTGTTGCTAAAAAATTAGCGAAACACTATAAAACGATTGATGCGCTAGCTAAAGCCACTGTAATGGATTTAGTACTAGTCGATGAAATTGGAGAAAAGATTGCGCAAAGTGTGGTGCAATTTTTTGAAAATGAAGCGAATCAAATGCTTATTGATAGACTTAAAAGTTATGGAATTCAGTTGGAAGTAAGTGAATCAGATAGCACCTCAATTTCTGATAAATTAAGTGGTAAGATTTTTGTGGTTTCGGGTGTTTTTGAAAGCTATTCTAGAGATGAGTTGAAAAAAGCAATTGAAGATAATGGAGGTAAGGTAGGAAGCTCTATTTCTTCTAAAACACATTATGTAATTGCAGGAGCGAATATGGGACCTTCCAAATTAGAAAAGGCAAATCAATTAAATATTCCCATTTTAGACGAATATGAATTTAATAAAATGATTGATGCCTAAACTGAATGCTTCTTTGGGATTGTATATTCTCGCTGGTGTTCTTTATGTTGTTTCCTCTTGTTTAGACAATGAATGGGTTACATTAGTAACTAAACCCATAATCATTCCTTCAATCGTTTTTTATTATTTTACTCAAATACGAAGAAAAAGTGACGATTTGTTTGTGTTGTCATTAGTGCTATTCTTTTTTGGTGATATTTTATACTTAATCAATATAGAAGATTACTATTTTTTTGGACTTTTTTTGTTTTTGATTCCCTATTTAATCATCATTTATTTTATTTACAAAGACTTTAGGTTGCTATTGCAAGTGCGCCCTATAAAAAAAATAGACATCTCATTAGTTATTGTACTACTAACCATGCTATATTTAACCTATAGCTTACTAACCTTAATTGAATTTAGTTCTAATAAGGAGTTCGTTTATATTTTATTGTTTAGTATAGAATTGTTTTTAATGACCTTACTTACTGCTCTCGTTTTTCTCTATTCGAGTTATAGAAAAAATGCTTATCTAGCTTTTACTATCGTCTCTTTTATTTTGTCAGACGTTTTTTTTATGCTAGATAAGCAATTTAACTTAGTCGTTTTTAAATTGGTCAACACGTTAACCCAAACGATTTCCTATTATTTTTATGTGATGTATTTTTTGGAGCGCACTTCTTTAAGAAGAAGGTACCTCAAATAAATCTTTTTACCCTAGAATGATGTTTTTTGTAGTGCTATCATAAGTAACATCATCCGTTAAATAGAAATCGATGCGTCCTAAATTAATTCCAAAACAACCCACTTGGTTAATGATAACGTCTTTGCCTTCTAGATTTTTTTCTAAAATAGGTTTGTCTAAAAAAGTATGAGTGTGTCCGCCAATAATCAAGTCGATATTTTTTGTTTGTTGTGCCAACATAATATCGCAAACTTTTTCCGGTTCGTTTTTATATTTAAAGCCAATATGTGATAAACAGATTACTAAATCACATTTTTCATCTTCTTTTAATTTTTTGGTCATGCTTTGAGCTACTTCAATAGGATTGTTGTACACCGTTTCTTTATATAGTTTTTTGTCAACTAAACCATCTAGTTCTACACCAAGTCCGAAAATACCGATTTTAATCCCGTCTTTAGTAATAATTTTATAAGGTTTAACAATGCCGTCTAAAACCGTATTTCTAAAATCATAATTTGCTGAGACAAAATCAAAACTGGCATGACCTAATTGCGCATGAAATCCATCAATACCATTGTCAAAATCATGATTTCCCATAGTAGCTAAATCATATTGCATCATACTCATTAGTTTGAATTCTAGTTCGCCACCATAATAATTGAAGTAAGGGGTGCCTTGAAAAATATCTCCAGCATCTAAAAGTAAAACGTTTTTTTCTTCTTTTCTGATTTGCTCAATAATGCTAGCTCTTCTAGCAGCACCACCCATATTTGGATTTCTTGGATGATCAGCAGGAAAAGGGTCAATATGACTATGTACATCATTCGTATGTAAAACAGTTATTTTTTTAGTTTCTAAAGCTGAAAAACTGCTTAATGTTATTCCTCCTAATGACAATAAAGCGGAACTCGCAACTGTCTTTTGTAAAAAATCTCTTCTTTTCATAAGGTATACTTTATTGAATTACTACTCTTTCTGTGGTTATATTAGGTAAGGTGTCTACTTTTTTGAAATAATCAATAAATAGATTTCGTAATTTATAATCTAAGTCATATTTAATAGAACTGTCTCTAAAAAATGTCATATTATCACCTCCATTAGCTAAATAATCGGAAGTAGCCACATAATATATTTTTGAATCATCGACTGTATTTCCATTTACTAAAACATTTTTTAAAGTAGTCTCGTTCTCATCTGTAAAAATGGTTAAACCTGCTAAAGGATGCGGTTTTTTTTCTTTTAAAAAATAACTAGCTAATGTTTTCACTTCTTTACCTGTTAATCCCACTATCATTACGCTATTTTCAAATGGCATAATTTCAAATGCAGTTCTTGTAGTTACATTTCCTTTAGCAATAATAGATCTAATTCCGCCATGATTCAATAAACAAAAATCTATGTTTTTATTTTCTCTTTTTTTAAAAATAGGGTTGCTTAATTCTAATGTGGTTTCAGCAAAAAAATTACCAATATTAGTTTGCCATTTTCCTTTACTTTTTTCTTGTGTTACAGGATTGTATGCTAAAACACTATCTAAATCATTGGTAATATGTTGTCTATAGGGAGCTATAAATTTTTCAATTGCATCATCGGTAGCGTATTGCTCATTAATGTTTATTCTTTTACCTTGTATTTCATAAATAGTATTCTTATTTGTTTTACAAGAAGCTAAAGTTATTAATGTTAATAATATAACAAAATAACTAGTATTTACTCTTTTCTTTTTTACATTTACCATCCTTTAAATAGGTTTAAATATTTATTTTTGTCAAACACGTAAAATTACTATGTTTTCTAGAATTATAAAGGACTTTTTCCTAAAAAAAGATATTAATAAAAGGTTAACAAAAATTACAGAAGGTTCAAATGAAAAAATAAATACTATTGGAATATTGATTGATTCGACATACTTCTTTGATACAGAGAAAGTAGTGGAAGAAATTAAATCAAAGCAATTGAATTTTAAAGAGATTAAAGTTTTGTATTATAATGATAGTGTTAGTCATAAAGACAGTTTGTCACAATTGAGTTTTTCATACAGAGATATTAGTTGGTCAGGAAAAATTAAAGTCATTGAAGTGCAAGATTTTGTTTCTTATCCTTTTGATTTGTTGATTAATTTTTATGATAAAGAAAAATTACCCTTATTATATGTATCGCTATTTTCAAAAGCAAAATTTAAAGTTGGATTTGAAAATGTAACAACAAATGTGGGTAATCATTTAATAATTAAATCTGATATTAAAGTCTATCGTGATTTTATCTCCGAACTGTTTAAATATTTAAAAATACTTAATAAATTATAGAATGAAAAAATTTGCTGGTACCGGTATTGCACTTGTTACACCCTTTAAAAAGGATTTTTCAGTTGATGTTGAAGGATTAAAAAAAGTGGTGGAATTTGTAATTGACGGTGGAGTGGAATATTTAGTAGTCTTAGGAACGACAGCAGAAACAGCTACTTTGACTCAAGAAGAAAAAGAACTAGTGATTACTACGGTGGTAGAAGTAAATGCTGGAAGATTGCCATTAGTTTTAGGTGTAGGAGGAAATAATACCATGAAAGTAGTAGAAGAATTGAAAACTAGAGATTTTTCTAAATTTGATGCAATACTTTCAGTTTCACCTTATTATAATAAGCCAACACAAGAGGGTATTTATCAGCATTTTAAGGAAATAGCAAAAGCTTCTCCAGTTCCAGTAATATTGTATAATGTTCCAGGAAGAACTGCAAGTAATGTGCTACCAGCGACAGTGTTGCGTTTGGCTAATGATTTTAAAAATATTATTGCTATTAAAGAAGCTGCTGGTGACATTGTTCAAGCAATGCGCTTAATTCAACATAAGCCAGATGATTTTTTAGTAATTTCAGGAGATGATATGATTACTTTACCAATGGTTTTAGCAGGCGGTTCAGGGGTTATATCGGTTATCGGACAAGGGTTTCCAAAAGCATTTTCTGAAATGGTTCGCTTAGGATTACAAGGAAAAGTAAGTGAAGCTTATGAAATTCATTATCAATTAGCAGATTCAATAGATATGATTTTTGAGCAAGGTAATCCAGCAGGCATTAAAGAGATATTTAAAATTAAAGCAATAACTGAAAATACGGTTCGATTACCCTTAGTAAATGTAGATAAAAATTTAGCGGAAAGATTGTCTGATTTTACTATTAAAAATAGCTAAAAAAAGATTTTCGTAGTATATAAATAATACCTAAATTTGCAGTTGCTTTTTTAGGTCTGTAATGTTTTGAATTTAAAAGAGTAAAAATAAATAAATAGATGAATAAGATTATCAGTTTTATCCTTATTGTAATTTTTCTTAGCTCCTGTAGTGAATATCAAAAAGCACTAAAGAGTGAAGATTTAAGTGTGAAAAATAAAGTAGCAAATGCAATGTACGATAAAGGGAAATATAATAAAGCCTTACGATTGTATGAGCAAATAGCTCCAGCTTATAGAGGGAAACCTAATGCTGAAAGGTTGTTTTATTTGTATTCAAAATCCTATTACAATACCAAGCAATATTATTTAGCAGGGTATCAATTCGAGAGTTTTGCATCTAATTATCCTAAAAGTGAAAAAAGAGAAGAAGCAGCCTTTTTATCTGCGGAATGTTTTTACAGATTATCTCCAAGGTATAGTTTAGATCAAACAGATACGGATAAAGCTTTAAATAAATTGCAAGCTTTTATTGACACTTATCCGGATTCTGAATATTTGCCAAAAGCTAATGAATATGTAAAAGAATTGCGTGAGAAATTAGAAAAGAAAGCTTTCGAAATAGCAAAACAATATTATACTATTTCTGACCATAGATTAGAATACAATGCTGCTTTAACTGCTTTGGATAACTTTATTTCAGATTATCCAGGTACTCCTTTTAAAGAAGAAGCTTTGTTTTTGAAATTTAGTACCGCTTATAAATTAGCGATGAATAGTGTACAATATAAAAAAGAAGATCGTTTAATTTTTGCTAAAAATGCGTATGCAACTTTTACAAAATTTAAATCAGATTCTGAATTTAAAAATAAAGCTGATGCTATGTTAGCAACAATTAATCAAGAATTACAACAATTTTCTAAATAAGTTAAATCATGGATTTAAAAAAGACGACTGCTCCAGTGAATACAATTACGTATAACAAAAATGTAATTGAAGAGCCAACGGGTAATATATATGAAGCCATTACAATTATGGCTAAAAGAGCAAGTCAAATTAATTCTGAAATTAAAAAGGAGTTAATTGAAAAATTGGAAGAATTTGCAACTTACAATGATAGTTTAGAAGAAATTTTCGAAAATAAAGAACAAATTGAAGTTTCAAAATTCTATGAAAAATTACCTAAACCTCATGCATTAGCAGTTCAAGAATGGTTAGAAGGTAAAATTTATCACAGAGAAGCAAAATAATACATGAACAGTTCTGTATTAAGTGGTAAAAAAATCTTGCTAGGAGTTTCTGGAGGAATTGCCGCTTATAAAACAGCACATTTAGTTCGACTTTTTATTAAAGCAGGTGCTCAAGTACAAGTAGTGATGACACCTGCTTCTAAAGATTTTGTTACTCCTTTAACGTTATCTACGCTTTCAAAAAATCCTGTATATTCTTCTTTTTTTGAAGAAGAAGCTGATAATGGGATTTGGAATAATCATGTTGAATTAGCGCTTTGGGCTGATTACATGATTATTGCACCTGCTACTGCAAATACATTATCTAAAATGGCAAATGGAAATTGCGACAATTTGTTAATTGCTACCTATCTGTCTGCAAAATGTCCTGTTTACTTTGCTCCAGCTATGGATTTAGATATGTATAAACACCCATCTACTTTAGATAGTTTTCAAAAATTAAAAAAATTTGGGAATACTATTATTCCTGCTGAAAGTGGTGAATTAGCAAGTGGGCTTTCTGGAGAAGGTAGGATGGCTGAACCCGAAAATATCATTCGTTTTATTGAAAATGATATTGTGTCAAAGTTGCCATTGATAGGAAAAAAAATCTTAATTACAGCAGGTCCAACCTATGAAGCGATTGATCCTGTTCGATTTATAGGGAATCATTCTTCAGGTAAAATGGGATTTGACATTGCTAAAATAGCGGCACAAAATGGAGCAGAGGTTATTTTAGTTTCTGGACCTACTCATTTAGATTTACAACATTCTTCAGTTTCTTTAAAGCGTGTAAAATCGGCACAAGAGATGTACGATGCTTGTTTTTCTTACTTTTCTAGTGTGGATGTAGCTATTGCTGCCGCTGCAGTTGCTGATTATAAACCAAAAAATGTTGCAAATCAAAAAATAAAGAAAGACGAAACGACGTTTATAATAGAATTAGAAAAAACAAAAGATATTTTGGCTTCCTTAGGTAAAGTCAAAAAAGACCAATTTTTAATTGGTTTTGCTCTAGAGACTGAAAATGAAATTGAGCATGCTAAATTGAAGATTCAGAAAAAAAACTTAGATTTGATAGTTTTAAATTCTTTAAATGATAAGGGAGCTGGTTTTGGTCATGATACCAATAAAGTAACTTTTATAGATAAGAATTTTACAATTGAAGCTATGGATTTAAAGTCGAAAGAAGCTGTAGCTCAAGATATTATCAATAAAATTATTCTACATTATGATGCGTAAATTGTTAACAATAGTGTTTCTTTTTTTTGCCTTACAAATGGTAAAATCACAAGAATTAAATGCAACAGTCTCAGTCAATGCAGATAGAATGACCGATGTTAACCCGCAAATATTTAAAAATTTAGAAAAACAAGTTGGTGAATTTTTAAATAATACCAAATGGACCAATAGAGAATACCAACAGCATGAAAAAATTGCCTGTAATTTTTTTATAAATGTATCAGAATTTAATTCTAATAATATAGTTGCCACCTTACAAATACAATCTTCTAGAATTGTTTTTAATTCTAGTTACAGTGCTCCTGTACTTAATTTAAATGATAAAGATTTTGGTTTTCGTTTTATCGAATTTGAACAATTAATTTATGACCAAAACTCTTTTAATTCAAATCTTACTTCCGTTTTAGCATATTATGCAAATATTATTATTGGAGTAGATATGGATACCTATGGAGAGTTAGCAGGAACAAAATACTTGGAAATTGCAGCAAATATTATGAATCTTTCTCAATCAAGTGGTTATAAAGGTTGGTCACAATCAGAGGGAAATAATAACAATCGATATTTTCTAATTTCTGATTTGTTGTCAAATACTTACTCACCTTACAGAAAAGCATTGTTTCAGTATCACTTGAAAGGATTAGATATAATGGCTGATGATTTAAAAAAAGGGAAAGAAGGTGTTGCGGAGTCAATTGATATATTAGCACAAATTCAAAGATCACGTCCAAATGCTCTTTTAACGAGAACATTTTTTGACGCTAAAACTGATGAAATTGTGCAAATTTTTACGGGTGGTCCACTAACCAATAATGCTAATTTACTAGCAAATCTTAATAGAATTTCTCCTTTGAATTCTATGAAATGGAATAAAATAAGATAGTTTCTTAAACCTATTTACATCAAAAATTATGCTTTTATCTCTTTCGATAAAAAATTATGCATTAATCGAATCATTAGATATTACTTTTTCGAATCAATTTTCTATTATAACAGGTGAAACTGGTGCGGGAAAATCTATTTTGTTAGGTGCTTTAGGTCTCGTTTTAGGGAATAGGGCTGATTTATCAGTGCTTAAAGATAAGGATCAAAAATGTATTATTGAAGCTACTTTTTCATTAGCTAATTACAATCTAGAGCGATTCTTTCAAGACAATGATTTGGATTATGAAGAACAAACCATTATTAGAAGAGAGATTCTTCCGTCTGGTAAATCAAGAGCATTTATTAATGATAGTCCGGTAAATTTAAATGAATTGCAGGAATTAGGTGTTTTTCTAATAGATATTCATTCCCAACATGAAACGAGAGAACTGCTAAATGAAGCCTATCAATTTGATATTTTAGATGCTGTTGCTCAAAACGAAAAAAGACTTACGAGTTATAAAAAGGGATTGGAAGTTTTACATCAATCCAAAAAGGAATTATCACAGCTTATTACTGAAAAAGAAGCATTATCTAAAGAACAAGAATACAATAATTTTTTATTAGAAGAATTAGTTGCTGCCAAATTAAAAGAAGGCGAACAAAAGGATTTAGAAGAAGAATTGGATCAGTTGAGTAATGTTGAACTCATTAAAGAAAATTTAGATAAAGTTTTAAGTATAGCTAATGAGGAGCAATTAGGAACATTAGTAACTCTAAATGAAATAAAACAATCGCTTCAAAAAATTGCTGTTTTTTCAAAAGACTATCATGAGTATCATGAACGTATAATTAGTATTTCAATTGAATTGCAAGATGTTATTGATGAATGTTTTTCGAGTGCAGAAAAAATTATAAACGACCCAGAACGTTTGGAATTGGTCTCTACGAAATTGCAAACAATTTACACCTTACAAAAAAAACATAATGTTACCTCTGTAGAAGAATTGCTCGCAATTCAAAATGATTTAGATGGTAAATTAGTTCGTTATGATGATTTAGATGCAGAAATTGTTAAAAAGAAACGAGAACAAGCTGATATCATTGAAAAGTTAGATCAAGTAGCTAATTTGCTAACTAAAGCTAGGTTAGAGGCTATTCCAACTTTATCAGAACAAATTCAATATATTTTAACACAATTAGGCATGCCAGATGCTAAAATTATATTTGAGATTCAGCCTACTGATTCCTATACAAAATTTGGAAAAGACACTATTTCTTTATTGTTTTCAGCTAATAAAGGAATGGCTATGGGACCTATTAAAAAGATGGCTTCAGGTGGAGAGATGTCTCGTATAATGCTTGCAGTAAAAGCTGTTTTGGCTAATTATTCGAAATTACCATCTATTATTTTTGATGAAATAGATACAGGAGTTTCTGGTGAAATTGCAATAAAAATGGGAGAAATAATGAAAGAAATGAGTAAAAATATGCAAGTCTTCGCGATTACTCATTTACCTCAAATTGCAGCCAAAGGAGATCAACATTATAAAGTATTTAAATATAATGTTGAGAATGATACGCTTTCTGAATTAAAATTGCTTACGGCAGAACAACGTATTGTGGAAATTGCAGAAATGCTTTCGGGTAAAAACATTTCTGATTCAGCTATTAATCATGCCAAAGAATTATTAAATTAAAATGACTTCATGGAAAATTTAAGCCTATATGAAAATCTCTTTATTAAAGCAGATAGCTTAATTAGTGAAGGGAAAGTGTCTGAAGCTAAAGAGTTATTAGAAGATATTTTAGAGCAATGTCCCGATTTTGGTAAAGCGCACAATCATTTAGGTTGGATACACTATAATAAGTTGAGTAATCATGAAAAAGGGATGTATCACTATAAATTAGCCATGAAATTTGATCCAAAATATCCTGCACCATATCTTAATTATGCTTACTTATTAGTCGATTTAGGAAAGTATTCTGAAGCGAAAGAACATATTCGTCTTACTTTTGCAACTGGAGATAATATTGACTATTGTAATTTTTATAGTGAATTAGGTCGAATCGCTGAATTAGAAGGAGAATACATATTGGCCTATCAATATTATAAAAAATCAAGAGACTTAGCATTTAACACTCAGTTTATAGAAAATATGAAGATCAATTCAAGGAGAGTTTGTGATAAAATGTCTATTTTTGAAAAGTTAAAAATTAAATTCAATAAAAAAATATAAAGATGGTAATAGAACCTAGAATGAGAGGATTCATTTGTTTAACAGCTCATCCAGTGGGTTGTGAGCAAAATGTAAAAAATCAGATAGCCTATGTTAAGTCTAAAGGAGCAATTCATGGACCTAAACGTGTTTTAGTAATTGGTGCTTCTACAGGTTTTGGTTTAGCTTCAAGAATTACAAGTGCTTTTGGTTCAAACGCTTCTACTATAGGTGTTTTTTTTGAAAAACCGCCTATGGAAGGTAAAACTGCTTCTCCTGGATGGTATAATTCTGCTGCTTTTGAAAAGGAAGCACATAAAGCAGGTTTGTATGCTAAAAGTATTAATGGAGATGCTTTTTCAAAAGAAGTGAAGCAACAAACTATAGATATGATTAAATCTGATTTAGGTCAAGTAGATTTAATTATTTATAGTTTGGCATCACCAGTACGTTTACATCCAGATACAGGAGTTTTACATCGTTCAACTTTAAAGCCAATTGGTAAAACATTTACAAATAAAACTGTTGATTTTCATACTGGAAAAGTAAGTGAAGTATCTATTGAACCTGCTACAGAAGAAGATATCGCAAATACAGTTGTAGTAATGGGTGGTGAAGATTGGGCCATGTGGATCGATGCTTTGAAAGAAGCTGACGTTTTGGCTGATGGAATTACAACTATTGCTTATTCATATATTGGACCTGAAGTTACTGAAGCAGTATACAGAAAAGGAACTATTGGTAGAGCAAAAGACCATTTAGAAGCAACCGCTTTCGAAATAACTGAAAAATTAAAAGATTACAACGGTAAAGGCTATGTTTCCGTAAACAAAGCTTTGGTTACTCAAGCTAGTTCAGCTATACCCGTAATACCGTTATATATTTCATTATTATACAAGATCATGAAAGCGGAAGGAATTCATGAAGGTTGTATTGAACAAATCCAACGTTTGTATGCAGATAGATTGTATACTGGAAAACCTGTACCTACAGATGGAGAAGGTAGAATACGTATTGATGATTGGGAAATGAGAAGTGATGTTCAAGATCGAATTGCAAAATTATGGGACGAATCAACAACAGAAACTTTAGTTGAATTAGGAGATTTATCAGGTTATAAACAGGACTTTTTAAATTTATTTGGTTTTGGTTTTGATGGAGTAGATTATTTAGCAGATGTTGATGAAATGGTTCAAGTGCCTAGTATAAAATAAATTATCTATTTAAAATCCTTAAAAGTTGCAAGGAATTTCTTGCAACTTTTTTTATTTCTAAAAAAAAATATAAAAAAAATACATTTCAATAAAATAAATATAAAAAAAATACGTTTTAATACTCATCAAAGCGATTAATAAAACTTTTTACAATATTTTTTTAGAGTTAGTTATTATCTAAAATTAAATTTTCATTATAAACAAACAGACAGTAATGAGAAATGAAAATCCCAAGATCTCCTTGGGATTTTTTTATTTTAATTGATAAAATCTTCATTTTTAAATACTCGGAATGAAAATCGATAACCTTCATAACCAGCTATAGCATAAAAGAATACATCCATAAAACTAAAACCCTCTTTCATTAACTGAGGAATGTAGGAATAATCCATATACAATAAAGTATTCAAAAAGGAAAGTTCTTGGTATTCAGAAATAAAGCCAATAATACTGAGTAAGTTTCCTAAAGCACAACTAAAAACAGCAACTATTGCTCCAGCAATTCCAAATTTTTGATCAATTCCTTTACCAATGTATCGCATAGTAAACCCAACTCCAGCTCCAATTGCAATTGCCATATAGCCAATTTGAAATTTGGTAGCGACTGTAATTAAAGCCCAAAGTATTGCTCCAATGGTTCCTGCTAATAAGGATAAAATAACACCAAGTGAAAAATTTTGCTCTGATTTAAATCTTTCAATGTGTTTTTCTGAAAAATTTTCACTTAAATCAGAATGATAAATAATTCTTTCTTCTTGATTGGCTGCTTCAATCGAAAGGTCTTCGTTGTAATCGGTACAAGTTGAAGTAAATGTTGCTTTTTCATTAGTTAAATTACATAAAATACCTTGGTTAAGATCCATTTTACGATGGGTGCATTTTTCGCAAAAAAGTAATTGTTCTTTTCTTGTCATATGGTTAAGTTTTAACAAAAATATATTTTATTATTGTTCAAAAAACAGGAGTTATTTAATTTAAAGGCTTTCTAAATTAGAAAAAATCTTTTGGCTCGTTGGTTTTAAAAAAAACCTTTAAAAGGCCAACTAATGAGACTAACGTCCAGCAAGCTTCGAGTAGAATAAAAGGTAAATAATCGAGAAGAATGGAAGCAAAACAAGCTAAACCAGCACCCAAGCAATTTAAGAAAAGATAAACGATGCTTTTCTTTTTTAAATAGTTACTTAAGTTTAAAAAATAGGCAACTAACAATATACTTACACCGATAAACCCTATCCAATCAGTTGTATTCATAAATAGTAATTTAAATATTTAATATACATTGTACTGTTGTAAAAATAGTTTTACACTTTTAAATAACCTCTAAAACCTCTAGCAGCATAATAAGATTGCGCTCCATTATGATAAATAAATACATGGTTGTATCTAAAATCGCCAAAAATTGCACCACCTAATTTTCTAATTTCATTTGGTGTTTTCAACCAGCTAGAAGTTTTTTGGTCAAAATCTCCTAATTTTTGTAAAAAATGGTATTGTTCTTCATCTAAAATTTCAATTCCCATTTCTAAAGCCATATCAATTGCATTGTGTTTGGGTTTAAATTCTTTTCTAGCATCAAGTGCTTCTTTATCATAACAAACACTTCTTCTGCCTTTTGGACTTTCGGCAGCACAATCAAAAAAGATAAATTCTTTTGTATTAGTGTCAAAAGCAACTACATCTGGTTCTCCTCCAGTGCTTTCCATAGCCTGTAAAGCAATACATTTCTGAGGGTTTTTGGCTAACTTATCTTGAACATCTTGCCAAGCCATTCCTTTATGACGTTGCTTATTTTTATCAAAACGTTTTTTTAGAATTTGTAATAATTCTTCTTGTTGCTCTTTATTGAAACTCATTATTTTTTTACTTTATATGGGTTAAATTGCTTTTTCGTTTTCAAAATAATCTTCAATAATTTTTGATAAAATTTTTGAAGTTAGAGGTTTAGTTTTAAATTCTTTTAATGGAGGATTAAATTCTTTTGCTTTTGCAATATCTTCTGGATTAGAAGAGGTTGTGAGCATGGAGATAATAACTTTTGTTTTGTATTCGTTTTCTAACTTTTCATAAGCTTCCAAAAATTCCCAACCATTCATAGTTGGCATATTAATATCTAAAAAAATTAAATCGGGTGGAATAGTCTCATTTTTTAAATATTCTAAAGCCTTAGTTGCAGATTCATAGGTAATGATTTCCTTGGCACACTCACTTTTTTTAATAATTCTTTCATGAAAAAAATTATCAAATTTACTGTCATCAATTAGCATGATGCTGTTTAATTGTCTATTCATTGGTTTGAGATAATAAATTAAAATAAAATGTGCTACCTTGGTCAATTACAGATTCTACCCAAATCCTGCCATTGTGTAGTTCAACAATTTTTTTACAATGGGCTAATCCTAAACCATAACCTTTATAATGTAAAGTTTCTTCTGTACGTTGAAAGATATTGAAAATTTTATCAAAGTTTTTAGAATTTATACCAATGCCATTATCTTGTATTGAAAACTCCCAATGGTTCATTCTTTTTTCGCAACCAATGATAATTATAGGTGCTATGTTGTCATTAGTGAACTTAATTGCATTGGTTATTAAATTAAGAAATAATTGATGTAATTCAACTTTGTAACCGATTATATTGGGTAAATTTTTTGGATAATGGACCGTTGCTTTTTTAGACTCAATTAAAGATTTTAAATCGGTTAAAGTCGCTTTGAGGATTTCATTTAAGTCTACTGAAGTAGTTTTTGATTTTATACCTAATCTAGAATGGTCTAATAAGCCACTTACAAGTGCTTTCATACGCATGGCAGCCTGATCAATTATCGATAAATATTCTTTCCCTTGTTGGTCTAAGAATGCTCCATAATCTTCTTCGATAATTTGGATATAATTGCTAACGGTGCGAAGAGGTTCTTGTAAATCGTGAGAGGCAATATAGGTAAACTGCTCCAGTTCTTTTATTTTTAATTCTCTTGCTTTTAATGCTTTTGCCAATTCATTTTTTTTGAATTCGGTTAAATCTCTAGTTAGTTTACCAAAACCAATAACCTCATTCATTTCATTATGAATTGCCGTGATGGTGATGTTACCCCAAAACCATGTGCCGTCTTTTTTTACACGCCAACCTGTATCGGATGCTCTGCCATTCTTTGTAGCTTGTTCTAATAATTTAAGATGTTTTTTGTTTAATTGGTCTTCATGAGTGTAAAAGAGACTGAAATTCTTACCAATGATTTCATCGGAATGATACCCTTTTATTTTTTTAGCTCCTGAATTCCAGTTTTGAATTATACCCTCTTTATCTAAAAGGATAATGGCATAATCCTGAACTTCTTCAATCATTTTCAAAAGAGTATAAACCTTGTTCTTATCGGTTAAGTGCATGTTATTATAAGAAAAGTTAAAAAATAGTCTGGGGTTAAAGCAACTTTTTAAACTCTTATTCTTTCAAATTTAACAAAAAAAAAATTGATAACTTACTACTAGAACATACAATTTAATCAGTACAAACGTAAATCAATAGAAATAAATAGATTGAAACTAAATTTTGATAAAAATTATTTTATGATAATTTCATATTTGGCTAATAAACCTGATAAACCTTCTTGAGCAAATTTGGCTCTCTTTATCTTATTCAATTCCGGATCTAAAACATAATTAAAACTCGTGGTAAAATCAGCTTTACTTAAATTGGTTTCAATAAAAACGGCTCTTCTTAAATCACAATGATCAAAAATGGCTTCAGTTAAGTCGGTTTTCATGAAATCTGCAGCAACAAGACTACAGCCTGAAAAACGAATTTGTTTTAATTTTAAAGTATAAAATTTGGTGTAATCTAAAAGGCAGTCGGTGAAGTTGAAATCATAAATAACTTGGTCTGTCATTGCAAAATTAACATTCGTAAAGTCGCATTTCATAAATTCGACACCTCTTAATGAAACATAGTTGATCTTGGTATCATTAAAGTTGCAATTGGTAAAAGTACAATCGATAAAATAGACACTTGTAAAAAAGCAACTTCTAAAATCGCAATCTATAAAATTGCAATTTTCGTATTCTTTAAATTTAATATCCTCTTCTTGAAAAACGATATCGGCAAATTGTTGGTCTTGAAAAAAATCGTTAGCCATCTCTTATTTTTTCTTTCTTTTTGCTGCTTTTTTTGCTTCTGCTGCTCTGTTTCTAGGTGCCGTTTTTCTTGGTTTTGTCTTGCTTGGGCCACCTAAATTGACTTTTTTATTTTTGTCTTTCTTTTCATGAAATGCAGCTCCTTTGTTTTCAAGATTTATTTTTTTACCAATGGATTTAAATCTACGTTTGTCTTTTTCAAATTCAAGTTTCTTTTCTTCGACAACAACAGTTTCTGGCATTTTCAAAACATCAATTTCCATATCCATAAGCATTTCAGCAGCTAACAATTGCTCTTCTTCATAGGGGGCAACTAAACTAATTGCCATTCCTTCTTTATCGGCACGACCTGTTCGTCCAATTCTGTGAATATATTGTTCTGGAATTTCTGAAAATTGTAAGTTGAAAACATGAGTAATATCTGAAATGTCTAAACCTCTTGCCATAACATCTGTGGTAATTATACCTCTTATTTCAGAATTTTGAAAATTTGCCATGGTGGTCAAACGATAGTTCTGAGACTTATTAGAATGAATCACACCAAATTGACCAGGAAATTCTTCTTCTAAAATTTCAAAAGCAACATCTACAATTCTTTTGTTATTCACAAAAAGTAAGACTCTTTCGGTTGTTTCATCCGTCGCTAAAAGATGTTTCACCAAATTCATTTTCGTAAGGAAATTAGGAACATGATAGAGCTTTTGTGTAATTTGTTCTAATGGTGTTCCACTTGGAGCTAAAGATACTTCTTCTGGAAATTCAAAAAATTCATCTAAAACATCATCTACATCTTCTGTCATGGTTGCCGAAAACATAATGTTTTGTCTTTTACTTTTCATCATCGATAAAATAGAAGTCAATTGTATTCTAAAACCTAAATTTAGGATTTCGTCAAATTCATCTATAACCAATTTTTGTAAAGCATCAAAACGCAAAACACCATCTAAAGCTAAATCCATGGTTCTTCCTGGAGTACCAACTAAAATATCAACTCCTTGTGCTAAGTCTTTTCTTTGGGTATTAATATTCACTCCACCATAAATACCAAGTGTTCGAACCGACATAAACTGCGTTAGTTTTTCTACTTCTTCCACTACTTGAACTACAAGTTCTCTGGTTGGAACTAAAATTACAACTCGTGGAGATTCTGTGTTTTGGAACTTCCATTGTTTTAAAATAGGTAATAAATAGGCAAATGTTTTCCCTGTACCCGTTTGCGCAATTCCCATCATATCTCGTCCGGAAAGTATCACTGAAAAGGATTTTTCTTGAATGGGTGTTGGGTTAACAAAGCCCAATTCATCTAAAGCTTTTTGTAGTGATTTTGGTAAATCGAAATCTAGAAATGTCTTCATTGCAATTGTAATTTTGGCAAAGGTACGTAATCTATTTTTATTGATTTATAGCTTTTCTTTCTCGAATGCAATACAACTGAAAAAAGGTTGAAAATAAAAGTAAGATGTAGCATGAAATGTTTTGTGTAACATTGATTACAACCACAATGGGAAAGATTTAGTAATTTTACAAAAAAAAGAAATGATAGAAAAATTTTCTAATTTGATTCATCAAAACGAATTGGTTCTAGTTGATTTCTATGCCGAATGGTGTGGTCCATGTAAAACAATGTCGCCAATATTACAAGAAGCCAAAGGTGTTTTAAAAGATGCCGTACGAATTATAAAAATCAATGTGGATCAATACCAAGATTTAGCGAATGAATTTAGTGTAAGAGGAGTGCCTACCTTAATTTTATTCAAGCAAGGAAAAATGTTGTGGAGGCAATCGGGAGTGGTTTCTTCTAGAGATTTAGTAAGTATTATACAATCTCATTTCAATTGATTTTTGTATTTTCGGGTTTTAATAGGTCATTAATTAATTTAATTCCAATACAAAGATGAAAATAAAATTTGGTGTGGTTATGCTATTGTTTTTTATGGCAACTTCTTGTGTGAAATCACAAACCGACAAGGTTCAAGTTGTAAATGCAACTATTTTTGAAGAAAAAATGAAAGAAGATGGTGTACAACTTATAGATGTACGAACACCACAAGAATTTGCTTCTGGTCATTTACCAAATGCTATAAATATTAACATTAGCGATCCAGATTTTGAAAAAAAAATGCAAGGTTTAGATAAGAACAAGCCTGTATTAGTATATTGTAAATCGGGTGGAAGAAGTGGTAGAGCTTGCAGTCAATTAAAAGATTTGGAATTTACTACCATAATAGATTTAGATGGAGGTATAACCGATTGGCAAGCAAGTGGGAAACCTATAGAAAATTAAAATTAAAAAAGCCGACTTGATGTCGGCTTTATTTTTTAGAAGTTAGGAGATAAATTGTATTTTTTATAGAAAGTATCTAAAGCTTCTAATACTTCATCTTCGTTATCTACAATTGTAAACAAGTCTAAATCACCAGGACTAATATTATGGAATTTATCTAATAAGGTAGCTTTCACCCAATCCATTAATCCAGTCCAGAATTCGGTACCTACTAAGATTATAGGGAATTTGGCAATTTTTTTAGTTTGAATTAATGTAATTGCCTCAAATAATTCATCCAAAGTTCCAAAACCACCAGGCATTACTACAAATCCTTGGGAGTATTTTACAAACATTACTTTTCGAACAAAAAAGTAATCGAAATTTAAGTTTTTATCTCTGTCGATGTATGGATTGAAATGTTGTTCAAAAGGCAAATCGATATTTAAACCTACAGAAGTTCCACCACCATGATGTGCTCCTTTATTACCTGCTTCCATAATACCAGGACCACCACCTGTAATAACACCATATCCACCTTTACTAATTTTATAAGCAATTTTTTCTGCTAACAAATAGTATTTGTCTTCTGGTTTTGTACGTGCAGATCCAAATATTGATACACAAGGGCCTATTCTTCCCATGGCTTCATATCCATTTACAAATTCAGACATGATTTTAAAAATTGCCCAAGAGTCATTCGTTCTTATTTCGTTCCAAGTTTTTTGTTTAAACTTTTCTTGTATTCTGTGATCGTCGTTTTCGTATTGATCTATTGCCATCTTCTTTTCGTATTTTAAAATTAAACAAGCCTGCTAAGATAATTCTTTTTTCAAAAACTGAGCCGTGTAGCTTTTTTTATTTGTAACAATTTCTTCGGGTGTTCCTTTGGCTACTAATTGTCCGCCACCTTTACCACCTTCGTAGCCAATATCAATTACATAATCGGCTAGTTTTACCACATCTAGATTGTGTTCGATAATTAAAACAGTATTGCCTTTGTCTACTAATTTGTTAATCACATCCATTAAAACTCGAATGTCTTCAAAATGCAATCCAGTTGTAGGTTCGTCTAAGATATAAAAAGTGTTACCAGTGTCTTTTTTTGATAATTCGGTAGCCAATTTTACCCTTTGCGCTTCACCACCCGATAAAGTAGTACTTTGTTGTCCTAAGGTAATATAGCCTAAACCGACATCTTGAATGGTTTTTACTTTACGGTAAATTTTAGGTATATTTTCAAAGAAATCAACCGCTTCGTCAACCGTCATTTCTAATACATCAGAAATGGATTTTCCTTTGTACCTAATTTCCAAAGTTTCTCGGTTAAAACGTTTTCCTTGGCAGGTTTCACATTCTACATATACATCTGGTAAAAAGCTCATTTCGATAGTTCGTACTCCAGAACCTTCACAGGTTTCACAACGACCTCCTTTTACATTAAAGCTAAAACGACCGGGTTTGTAACCTCTAATTTGTGCTTCTGGAGTTAAAGTAAATAAGTTTCTGATTTCTGAAAAGACATCGGTATAAGTCGCAGGATTACTTCTTGGAGTTCTTCCAATCGGGCTTTGGTCGATATCAATCACTTTATCAATATGTTCCAAACCTTCAATTTTTTTGTAAGGCTGAGGTTTCTTTACGGCATTGAAAAAATGAGCGTTTAAAATGGGGTACAAAGTCTCATTAATTAAAGTAGATTTTCCACTACCTGATACACCAGTGACACAGATTAATTTTCCTAATGGAAATTCTACGGTTACATTTTTTAAATTGTTCCCTGAAGCACCTGTTAATTTTAAAACCTTTCCATTACCTTCTCTTCTGGTTTTTGGAACTTCTATTTCCATTTTTCCATTTAAATATTGAGCTGTAATGGTATTGTGCGATAAAATTTCTTTAGGTGTGCCTTCACTGATAATTTTACCACCAAAACGACCCGCTTTTGGGCCAATATCAATTACATGATCTGCTACTAAAATCATGTCTTTATCATGTTCTACAACAATGACTGAATTTCCTAAATCACGAAGGCTTTCCAAAGATTTTATTAATCTTTCATTGTCTCTTTGGTGTAAACCAATGCTTGGCTCGTCTAAAATATATAATACTCCAACTAATTGGGAACCAATTTGTGTTGCTAAACGAATACGTTGTGCTTCTCCACCAGAAAGTGTTTTTGAACCGCGATTTAGTGATAAATAATTTAAACCAACATCCAATAAAAATTGAAGCCTAGCTGTAATTTCTTTTAAGATTTCAGTAGCAATAGTACTTTGTTTCTCCGACAAATGTTTGGGTAAATCAGCAAACCAGATAGCTAATTCAGAAATATCCATTTGTACTAAATCACCAATATTCTTTCCGTTAATCTTAAAGTAAAGTGATTCTTTTTTTAAACGCGAACCTTCACATTCTGGACAAGTATTTTCATCCATAAAATCTTTAGCCCATCTTTTAATAGAAGAAGAGCCACTTTCATCATATTGATTCTTTATAAAATTAGAAATACCTTCAAAATCAATTTTATAATCTTTGGTTATTCCCATTACTTTGGAAACTACCGAAAATTTTTCATTTCCACCATACAAAATCATTTGCATGGCTTCTTCAGGAATGGTATCGATAGCATCTGTTAATTTGAAATTATACTTTTGGGCAATAATTTCTAATTGTTTAAAAATCCAAGAGTTTTTATATTCTCCTAATGGTGCAAAACCACCACTTTTGATCGATGCTTTCGGATTAGGAATAATTTTAGTTAAATTAATTTCATTAATAACACCTAAACCATTGCATGTTGGACAAGCTCCTTTGGGTGAGTTGAAAGAAAAATTGTTAGGTTCAGGATTGGGATAGGATATTCCAGAAGAAGGACACATCAAACTTCTACTGTAAAAACGTACTTCTTGACTTTCTTGTTCGATTACCAGTAAAACATCATCACCATGATACATGGCAGTATTAATGCTTTCTGCTAATCTTTTTTCAGTTTCTTCATTGTTTTCAATTGCCATTCGATCGATTACAATTTCGATATCATGGGTTTTATAACGGTCGACTTTCATGCCAAATTCTAGATCACGAATTTGTCTGTCTACACGAACTTTTAGAAAGCCTTGTTTGGAAATTTGTTCAAATAACTCTCTATAATGTCCTTTTCTAGAACGCACTACAGGAGCTAAAATATTGATTCTTTTTCCTTGAAAATCTTCAATGATGAGGTTTTTAATTTGCTCATCGGAATAGGAAACCATTTTTTCTCCAGTATTGTAACTGTAAGCATCCGCAGCACGCGCATATAATAATCGGAGAAAATCATAGATTTCTGTAATCGTACCTACAGTAGAACGCGGACTTTTACTGGTTGTTTTTTGTTCGATAGCAATTACAGGTGAAAGTCCGTCAATTTTATCTACATCAGGTCTTTCTAGACCACCTAAAAATTGGCGTGCATAGGCAGAAAAGGTTTCAATATACCTGCGTTGTCCTTCTGCATAAATAGTATCAAAAGCTAAGGAAGATTTACCAGAACCTGATAAACCGGTTATAACCACTAATTTTTCACGAGGAATAACAACATCAATATTTTTCAGATTATGCGCTCTCGCACCAATAATTTCTATAGTTTCTTCTGTGTTTAGCATAATTTTTTGGCAAAACGCAAAGATACCAATTTGTAAGGATAAAAGCTAATAGCCTTATTCAGAATTAAATGTTAATACTTTGTATAATGAATAAACGAATTTTTGTAAATTTAAAAAAACATTTAAACAAAGATGATTACTATTGAAGGCTTACGTAAATACGTTTTTTCTTTTCCAGAAGTAGAAGAAGCACCACATTTTGAGAAAATTTCTTTTCGAGTACAAAAGAAAATCTTTGTAACGTATTCTCATTCGAATCATACTATAACACTAAAATTATCCTTAGAAGAACAAGATGTGTTTTCATCAGGAAAAGACAATGCTATTTTTCCTGTTCCAAACGAATGGGGTAAGCAAGGTTGGACAGTTGTAGATTTAAGTAGCGTACATGAAGATTTATTTCATGATGCAATTACTACTGCATATTGTACTATTGCACCAAAGAAATTAGTGCAATTAGTACAAAAAAAATTAGCTTAAAACGGGTTCGTATTGAGTAAGGTCTTCACGTAACCAATTGGGTATTTCAACAGATTTTCCAACAGAAATGTCTACTAAAACTTGTACGCTTTTTCCTTTTGCATGAATAATTTCATTGTTTTCCTTATCTAAACTCGTGATTAGATATTCAATTTCGAAACTCTTTGAACCTATAGATGAGGTTCGTAATTTAATCGTTGGTTCTTTAGCAGTTAACTTTAATTCTTTATAATAATCACATTCAATGTGGGCAATTACAAACATGTTTTTAGTCCAATCCCATTGTTTACTTGCTTCTAACATGTAGTGGCCACGACCAACTTGAAAATATTCAAAATAAAATACATTATTAACATGGTTTAAAGGGTCTAAATCATTCCAACGAATAGGAAGTGTCATTGAAAATCTGAAATCGGTTGTGTTTATTGAATTCATTTTATAAAAATTATCTTGCAAATTTAATATATTTGAGTTTTAAAGTTATTTATATTATGAAATTATTAGGAATTGGTTCTCGAATTAAGCACGAAGATCATGGCATAGGCGTTGTTACAAATGTAACCTCAAAATATTATTGGGTAACCTTTATAGAAAAAGGAGTAGAGACTATTGGATTAGATGAAACTATTGAAATAATTGAAGCAGTAGAGGATGAGGTAGATACTGTTAGTTTGTTTGAAGTAGAAAAAATGCTAAAAGGAATTCTTGAAAAATATAGCGATATAGGTCCTAAAGTTTCTATAGCTGACAAATGGAAAGGTGGTAAGTTAATCTTAGAACCAGGAACAGCGACTCAAAATAAAGAAGTACCTATTGATACTTTTTTTAATAAAATTGTAATGGTGAGAGATCGAGTACGCGTAATGGAACAAAAAATTAATTCTAGTAATTTGGAGCAAAATGAAAAGATTGAATTACAACAATATATTACTAGAATTTATGGTAGTTTAACCACTTTTAATGTTTTATTTAAAAACCAAAGTGATTATTTCGTAGGTGAAAAATCGAAGTAGTAGTTTTGAAATACAATAAAAAAGCTCCAATTTTTTGATTGGAGCTTTTTTATTTATTGTTGACTTTCTAATAATTCAACCTCAAAAATTAAGTTGGTATTCGGTGGAATGATACCACCACCAGCACCTGTTTTTCCGTAACCTAGTTCTGAAGGAATGAAAAGAATTACTTTATCTCCTAAACTCATCGAGTTTACACCTTCAAGGAACCCTGGAATTAAACCACTTTTGTTTCCATATTGAAAAGGGAAAGGTGCGTAACCATTTGCGTTGGCTCTATTTTGATCAAATTTTCCATTCGCCCTACTAATATCTTCGTAGCTACTGTCAAATAAACGACCGTCTTCAAAATAACCGGCATAGTGAATGAATACTTGTGTTCCTTCAGCTGGTTTTACTCCAGTACCTTTTTGAATAACGGCATATTTTAAACCAGAAGGCAAAGTTATTGCTTCCTTGCTTTTTGCTTCGAAAAACGCCTTTTTGTCGGCTATAGTTTGTGCAAATTTAGCTTCTAATGCTTTTCTTTTTTCAGCTTCTATTTTGTCTTTTTCTTCTTTTTCTTTCATGTAATTTTCAAAGACTTTTTCAGCTTTAAATTTTTTAGCTAATTTACCTTTACGAATAATGGTTACTTTTTCAATTACATCATTTTGTGCGATGCTATTAACAACTTCTTGTCCTTCGATTACATGTCCGAAAACGGTGTGTTTACCATCTAACCATGGAGTTGCTTTGTGTGTAATAAAGAACTGACTTCCATTGGTCGCTGGTCCAGCATTAGCCATAGATAAAATACCTGTATTGTCGTGTTTTAAATCGCTAACAATTTCATCTTCAAATTTATAACCAGGATCACCACCACCAGTACCAAGTGGGTCACCTCCCTGAATCATGAAGTCAGCTATAACACGATGAAATTTTAAACCATCATAATATAGTTTCCCTTTGTATTGTTCAGATACAAAAGCGTTTTTTCCTTCGGCTAAAGAAACAAAATTAGCAACTGTAACCGGTGTTTTTTCAAATTCTAATTGTAATAATATTTTTCCTTTTGAAGTAGTAAGTTCAGCAAATAATCCTTCATTTTTTTGTGCATTTATAGAGAAGAAGCTAAATAATAAAGTGAATAGTACTACTATTTTTTTTGTGTTCATGTGTATTAAAATTAATTAGGCATATTTTCAACAATATCTATTTCAAAAATGATATCTGTATTAGGTGGAATTACATGACCTGCTCCTTGAGCACCATATCCTAAATTTGAAGGAATGTAAACCATGATTTTATCTCCAAAAGATAACAATTCGATTCCTTCAATAAAACCAGGAATTAAGCCTTGTTTGTTTCCAAATTCAAATGGGAAAGGTACATATCCGTTTTGTTGTGCTCTCATAGAATCAAATTTTCCATACATTTTAGATACTTCTTCATAGTTTGAATCAAATAATTGTCCGTTTTGAAGAAAACCAGCATAATTTACATATACTTTAGTTCCTTTTTTAGGTTTTGCTCCATTTCCTTTATTCAAAAACTGATAGATTAATCCTGATTTTGTTTTGGTACCTTCTTCTTTCAGTTTCGCAATTTGGTCTGCTTTTAGTTTTTCAGTAGCTTCCACTTTTAAAGCTGCCAAACGTTGTTCTTCCGCTTCTTTCTTTTGTACTTCTGCTTCCACAGTGTAATAGTCTTTAAAGATTTTTACAGCATCAAATTTTTTAGCTTCAGCCCCTTTTCTAATGATTGTTATTTTGCGAATCGTATCGTTCATTTGGATAGAATCCACTACATTTTTTCCTTCCATTACCTCGCCAAAAACAGTGTGTACATTATCAAGCCAAGGCGTTTCTTTATGTGTAATAAAAAACTGACTTCCATTTGTTTTTGGACCTGCATTTGCCATAGAAAGAATTCCTCCTTTATTGTGTTTTAAATCAGGGTGAAATTCATCTTTAAATTTATAACCTGGATTACCAGAACCGTCACCATTTGGATCACCTCCTTGAATCATAAAATCGGGTATAACTCGGTGAAAGGTTAATCCATCATAATAAGGTTTTCCTTTATATTCATCAGCAACAAACGGATTTTTTCCTTCTGTTAAGGATACGAAATTGGCAACCGTAATAGGTGTTTTTTCAAACTCTAATTTTACAAGAATATCTCCTTTATTTGTTTCGATATCCGCATACATTCCGTCATCGAATTTTGAAAATTTATCGTTACAGGAAGTAAAAAAAAGCAATAAACTTGCTGAAAATGTCAAAAGATGTTTCATAGAACTGTTTTTATTTGTTTTATAGTTTGTATGTTTCAACTTAATTTGGAGTAGTGTCTTTTTTAATGTCTTTTAATTCAACGGTGCAAATTAGAGGCACATTGGATTGTATTTTATTATCATCTCCATGATAACCAAATCCCATATGAGAAGGAAATAAAAAGGTAACTGTTTCTCCTTTTTTCATTAATTTAATACCATCGCGAAGTCCCATCATGATGTTTTGTTTATCCACCAAGTAGGCTTGTAGTTTTAGTTCTTCTTTAGAATAAATTATTTGGTTGTTCAAATCATTAATTTCATAGTTGAAATAGGCAATATCTCCTTTTACTGGAGAAGCAGTTTCTTCTTCTATTTTTGTAATGTATTTGTACCAATATCCTTTATTAGAAGCTATATATTCTTTTAAAGTATCCTTTTTTATGATGGAATCTATTAAGAGTTCTTCACTTGCAATAAGTTTTTTATTTCGTTCGATAGACTCTTTTATAAAATTCCCATCTGTTTTTGATATAGGTTTTCTGGCTTGTTGTTTTGAACAACTTGTAGCAATTACTAATGTAGTAATGATAATAAAGAATTTTTTCATTTCTCTTTTCTTTCTTTTTCTTCCGCTAAAATAGTAATAAATTGATTGACTGTTTCTTCTAAACTTGAAAAAGATTTTCCTCCAGCAGCATTTATGTGTCCACCACCGTTAAAATACTTTCTGGCAAATTCATTTACATCAAAATTGCCTTGTGAACGGAATGAAATTTTAATGATTCCTTCTTCTTTGTTTTCTATAAAAATAGCCGTTACAATTACGCCTTGAATACTTAGACCATAGTTTACAATTCCTTCAGTATCTCCTTTTTTATAATTAAAGGCATTTAATTCTTCTTGACTTAGTGTAATATAAGAAGCTTTGTATTGTGGTACTATTCTTAAATTTTGTAATGCTTTTCCAAGTAATTGTAAGCGTTCGTAACTCGAATTGTCAAATAATAAATTATGAATTTCACTATTGTTAATTCCTTTGTCGATTAAATCAGCCACACATTGATGTGTTTGAGGTGTGGTTTTTGGAAAACGAAAACTACCAGAATCAGTTACAATTCCTGTATATAAACAACTAGCAACATCTTTATTAATAAGATGATTATAGCCTAAGGCATTGATGAAATCATATACCATTTGACAAGTAGAACCATAATTTACATCTGAAAAAGTATACTTAGCATAAGAATCTGGTAATTGATGATGATCAATCATAATCATTGGATTCGATAAAGTTTCAAGTACCTTTTGCATAGCATCACCTGTTCGATGTAAGGCATTGAAATCTAAAGTGAAAATATAGTCACTATTTTGTAAAAGAGGTAATGCTTTGTCATATTCTCTTTCAAAAATAACAGTTTGAGTTGCATTGGGTAACCAAGCTAAAAAATCAGGATATTCATTTGGAGAAATGAAAGTAACCTGATGCTGAAGTTGTTTTAAAAAAAGTAACAACCCTAATGAAGACCCCATAGCATCACCATCTGGATTTCGATGACACACAATTGTGATTTTTTTGGGTGTACTTAGTAACGATTGTATTTCAGTTAATTCGGTAGTTGAAAGCATTTTATTTTGTTAGATATATGCCTATGCCTACAAAAGTGATACCAATTACAATTGACAGCAAAATGTAGCCTAGGGTTAGTATATAATTTTGGGATTGTAAAAGGTTGAAATTCTCTAATCCAAAAGTTGAAAATGTAGTAAAACCTCCACAAAAACCAGTAATTAATAAAAGTTTAAAAGCTTCATTTTCGGTTTGGTGTTTTTGGAAATACCCCACAAACAATCCTATTAGTAAACACCCTAACATGTTTACTAAAAACGTAGCAATATACGCTTTATTTGGATATGTTTTAGCAAGATAGATATTGCATAGATATCTTAGTGAACTTCCAATGCCACCTCCTAAAGCAATAAAAAGAAGATTTTTTAACATGTTTTATCGTTTCATTGAAAAATGGTTTCTTATCGTTTTACCATTACTTAGTTCAAGGACAAACCAATAATCAGATGAGGGTAATAATTCGCCATTATAAGTTCCGTTCCAACCATTTCCAAGTGGATTAATTTGTTTTAATAGTTTACCAAATCTATCAAAAATATAGATATTACTATTTTCTAAACCATTTTTATCTAAATTTTCAATCTGCCAAGTATCATTATATCCATCTCCATTAGGTGTGAAAAATTTTGGATAATCTAAGATATAAAAAGTTTCAGTAACAAAACCACAATTGTTTTTATCGTTAACATAAACTGTGTATTTCCCAGGAAGTAAGTTTTCAAAAATGGGACTGTCTTGGTAATCTAATCCATTAAGAGAATATTCATATAGTCCGCTTCCTAAAGCAAAAATTGTTGCGGTATTATTTTCGGAAAAATCATTAATTACGATATTTTCAATGGTAGCTATTTGAGATCCAATAACGTGAAAAGTTTTTGTTTTAAAGCAGCCTGAAGCATTTTCTAAGGTAACTGCATAATCTCCTTCTGTAGATACCACTATAGATTGACTGGTCTGAATAGGTGTAGTGTTCCAACTGTAGGAACTAAATCCGCTTCCTGCATCAAGAACGATACTATTGTTTTCACAAAGCCCTAAGGTTTCATCGCTATAATCTTCCGTAAAAGTAGCTACTTCTAATAATATTGGATATACTTCATTGTCATAGCAATCAGCAATATTGATGACTTTTGCATATAAAGGCTGTTGATAGGGAACCGAGTTTTGATATAATAAAGGAACTGGAGTTGTAGCAGTGGGGCTTTCAAATAAAGCCAATTCATAATTTGAAGGAAGGTTACTAATAATTTGAGGTAATAGGAGACTCAAATCAAACATGGTTATTCCATCTTGTATGTCGTCTGCGTCACATTCTGTAAAAGGATCATTGGTATTTTGAACAAGCGTTGGTGCAAATTCAATAATAATGTCGTCTGTTGGAGCTTGAGAACAACCAGGAATAGAAACAATAACGGTATATGTTCCATCTTGCGTTACCGTTAAAGTGGAAGTCGTTTCTCCAATAATTTCATTCCCATCTAAAAACCATTGATGGGTACCATTTAATTGGGTGTCCAAAAGTATAGCTCCACAAGCAGGATTTCCATTGGCTATAGTTCTATCTTCTCCAAGGTTTACACTAGTATTGAAACTACCTGCTTTAAGAAAAATAGCAGAATCATAACGATAATTTCCTTCATCTGCAATGACTAATTTTATATGGTATTGATGGCCAGGTGTAACCGTTGCTTGGGCCGTCAAAGTTTTCGTTTGTCCATTAAAATTTGTGGGATGATTGATGTCATTAAAGCTGTCAAAATATTGTTCATTTTGTGGTCCACAACCTCCAGGAATATTTGGGTGTACAGTGGTTACTTTAACTGGGATATTAGTGTTTGGTATTAAGGCTAAGTTTTGATAATTTGTTGAGCCAACTTCCCTTAGTAGAAATGCAAATCCATCAGAATATTGACAAGTTGCGGTTCCATGATATTCTTCAGAAGAAAAAATATAGTCGAAACTGATACGATTTCCTAAAGGGGTGAAATCAAACTCAAGTATTGTCGCATTAATTGAATTGGAAATATTTAACGCTTGATTTAAATCACTATCACCATTCCATCCAATTCCATTTCCGTCATCTGAAATATAGGCATTAGGTCCTGGAGCGTTATATATTCTACCTGTGCTTAGAATAATTCCGTCTTCAAGAGGAAAAGAAGATCCGTCTCGATTAAAATAGCCATAGGATTTATCTCCTGAAGGGAAATTTCCACCTGAAACAGTCACATTGGTTACCGATGCGCAACCACTATTAATTAATATATCTTCAACTAATTGTTGTGGTGTGTAAGTATTTTGATCTACACTGATACTTTGTGCCTGATTCTTTTGAATAATCAATAAAAAAACTGCAATTATAAAATACCTCATTCTTTACTTTTTAATAGCAAAGGCAAAGATACTATAAATCTCTTTTTCTCAATATATAATACGATAAATATATGAATATGAAAGTCCAAACACAAACAATGGCTATTTCTGAAAAATGAACACCATAGTCTCTTGCTACATCTTCACCTGTTATTGTAGTTTCAATGTTTTTAATGGCAGATAATCTTGAAAAAGGTTGTTTGATTAAATTACTCATGGATTGCAATGGGAAAAAATTTGAAATTTTATCCATTAAATCAAAATCTTTAAGAATGAATTTTCCCATAATTCCATATACAATCCATTCAAAAAAATACCAAATTAGCAAGAAACCTAATGCAAAAGCACTTCTTTTTACCAGAATTCCAAGAAATAAACAAAATGAAAAGAAACCAATCAGTTTAAAGAAGAAAGCTATTAAATAGTTTAAATCTGAAAAGACAATACCAAATTCTGTGTAAGATGAAAAAGAATATCCTAAAATTAAAGACATTAAAAAAATGAATACGGTTGAAACGAGAGCAAAAGTTACAACAGTTAGAAATTTGGAAAGAATGAATTCTTTTTTACTTAATCCGTCAATTAAATTTTGTTTTAGAGTACCATAGGTATATTCATTAGCCATCATGGAAACAATTACAATGGCTAAAAATAATTTAAAATAACCTGCAATATAGGTGTTAAAGTGCCATATGTATGGAAAATTAAAAATACCTTGCTCTGCAATATGAAATTTTAGTTTGCCAAAATCAAACTTAATGGAAGCAATTAAAGCGATAAAAGAGAGTAAGACAAAATAGGAGATAATGAGGAACTTACTGGCTCTATTTTTTAATAATTTTTGAAATTCTATTAGGAGTAAACGTTTCATTTTTTAGTTTTTAGTTGGTTTTTGTTAGTTGTAAAAATTGCTCCTCTAAGCTGTTTTTTCTTTTTACTAAGTGTTGGAGAATAATGCCATTTTCAAATAAATATTGATTCAATTCATCTGCTTCTAAATGGTCTTTTAGGTAAACAAATACCTTATCTTCTTCAATTTTTATATCCTTAACAGCGGTATGTTTTTGTAAACGTTCTTTTAATAATACGATATTGTCTGATTTTAATTCGAAAAAACCTTCGTTAGATAACATACCATCAACTGCACCATGATATAAGGTTTCACCATATCGTAATACAACGACATGACTACAGACTTTTTCAACTTCGTCTAATAAATGAGAGGCTAATAAAATGGTAGTGCCTTGTGAGGCAATTAATTTAATTAAATCTCTAATTTGTCTTATTCCTTGAGGATCTAATCCATTTGTAGGTTCGTCAAGAATTAAAATTTCTGGATCATTTAATAATGCAGAAGCAATAGCTAGTCTTTGTTTCATTCCTAAAGAAAAGGTTCTGAACTTGCTGTCTTTTCGTTCTAAAAGTCCAACCAACTCTAATTTTTCAAAAACTTTTGAATAAGGAATGCCTTTGATTTTACAAACCAATTTCAAGTTTTCTTCTGCTGTCATGTACGGATAAAAATTGGGACGTTCAATAATGGCTCCCACTTTTTTAAGTGCTTCATGTGTAGGTAAACTTCCATTAAACCATTGGTAATCACCAGAAGTTTTATTTACCACATTCAAGACAATTCCTAAGGTTGTTGACTTTCCAGAACCGTTCGGACCTAAAATACCATAGACATTTCCTTTTTTGATTTCAAATGACACATTTTTAACAGCATGTACGCGCTTATTAAAAATTTTATTGAGATTGGTAATTGTAAGTATTGTTTCCAAAATATAAAGTTTTATTAAAAAGTAGACGATACTTCGCAAAATTTGTTACAAAAAAAGAGCTTGGATTAAAAAAAGGTATTTCTTTTATTTTATTTTTTTTAGTCGTAAATATGAGTATTTTTATAAAGTCTTACAATAGACACATATGCTATGGAATTTGTTATATATATACTTTGTTGTATTGTCTTAGTGGTTAATATTTTGCCTTTTATTCCGCACCAACATTGGTTTTTTAGAGTATGGGATTTTGGTAGAATTCAGCTTCTTTTCTTGTTAATTATTTTATTCTTATTAAGCATATTTGTTTTTTCGGATTTTACTGTTTTTTCAAGAATAGTACAATTTTTGTTGCTGTTTTTTATTGGGTATAATTTAAAAGTATTGTTGCCGTACACTCCTTTATACAGTCAAGAAAATAAATGTAATAGTAGCAATGAAGAAAATTCAGTAAGTATTATTTCTGTGAATGTGTACCAATTTAATAACGAATACGATAAATTAATTCGTTTAATAGAGGAAGTAAATCCAGATATTGTTCTAACTATGGAATCTAACAAAGATTGGGAAGAACATTTAAGGAAAATTGAAACGAATTATCCGAATACACATAAAGTTACTTTAGAAAACACCTATGGAATGCATTTTTACACGCATTTAAATGTCATTCAATCTAAAACCAATTATTTTGTAGCAGATGATATTCCTAGTTTTGAAATTATCTTAGAAACGAATTCAGGAAAACGGTTTACTTTTTTTGGAGTTCATCCACCACCTCCAAGTCCAACGGAAGAAGAGAATTCTAAGGAACGAGATGGAGAATTGTTATCGGTTGCTAAAAAAGTAAAAGAAAGTAACTATCCAGTTATTGTTTCAGGAGATTTTAATAATGTAGCTTGGGCCAATTCTTCTGTTTTATTTAAGAAAAAATCACAATTAATTGATCCTCGAATTGGAAGAGGTTTTGTGTCTACTTTCCATGCGAAATATCGATTATTGCGCTTTCCAATTGATTTATTTTTTCATTCTGAAACCATACAAGTGAATGAATTTAAAACTTTGCGAGCAATAGGTTCGGATCATTTGCCCTTATTTTGTAAATTTTGTATCGTTACCGAAAATAAATCGGAAAATCTATCTGAGAATACTAATGTAGCAGAAGATGGAGAAATTGAAGAGATTATTGAAGAAGGTAAAAAAGAAGAAGGCGATAGAGATGCTGTAGCTACAGAATAAAATAAATCCTGTAGATAAATTTAGTTTATAGTAATTTATCTACAGGATAGGTAATATTTTTCTTTTTTCTTAAACTCTGCTTCTCCCACTAATAAGTGATAAAATAAATAGTACAATAAAAATAAAGAATAAAATTTTTGCTATACTAGCAGCACCAGCTGCAATTCCTCCGAAACCGAATATTCCAGCAACTATTGCTAAAATAATAAATGTGATAGTCCAACGTAACATAATAATAAATTTTTAGTTTGTAAATCGTTTAAATAAAATGAGAAATTGTTCTTCTCATTTTCTATTACAAATTTAGAATGAAGCTCCTACTTCTGCCTTATAAGATTTTTGAAATCCGTTATACTATTACCATATTGTTGTTATTTAGGGTTTTAAATGAAGATTTTGCAATATAAAGCGTATATTGTATAAAAGAATTTAAACAATGAGCCATTACTTTTGTTGGTAAAATATCTTAAATTATTAACGATGAAAATCAGTACATATACCAAGAGAGCTTTATTAGGAGGTGCAATTTCATTAGCTATTATATTAAGTGGAACTTTTCTATTAGGAAAATTAAGTGGTTATGAGGCCAAAATTTTAATTCGTAATTCGCTAACAGGAATGAATACTTTATGCAATACGATCGCTTTAGCTTCTGCTACGATTCTAGCTCTATTACTTACCTTATTAGGAATTAGTTCGAGTTCCAAATCGAAATTAAAAAAAGATCATTACCGACATATTTTGCAAATAGCGAAGCTAGATACTTTTGTGTTTGTTGCGGCAGTAATTACTTTTTTGATTTTTAATTTACCTATAACAGAATCGGAGAGCGTGCCTTACAACTGGTTTAATTTTGTGTATTATATTTCTTTAGGAATTTCTAGTATCTTAAGTTCGTTATTGATTATGGTGGTGCTAATGTTATACAATACTATTGTAAACATTATTAAAATTGTAGGGCTAGGAATTTTGGATCATCCTTTGGTTAGTAAAGAAGAAGATGAAGAATAATATCGCTTAGAATTTTTCGAATACACCTAATCCAAATAAAGCAAAATCATATTTTACAGGGTCTTTTGGATCTAGTACTCTTAAATTAGTATCTAGTTCGGCTAATGCTTTTGCGTCATTTTGTTTGCGAGTAAGGAGTTCTAACTTTCTTGCAACATTACCAGAATGTACATCTAGTGGACAAGATAAGGCTTCGGGGGAAATACTTTTCCAGATTCCAAAATCAACACCTTTGTTATCATTTCGAACCATCCATCTTAAAAACATGTTGATTCTTTTAGCGGCTGAATTATTTAAAGGATCTGAAATGTGTTTAGTAGTTCTAGAGGCATGTGGAATTTCAAAAAACACTTTTTTAAATTCAGAAATTCCCTTTTGCATCGAATGTTTTTCGCTGAATTTGTGAAAAACAGCTTCTAATCCGTTATGATTTTTATAAATGTTTTGTAAGGATTGAATAAACGTAATTGCATCTAAGTTATTGAAGGTACGATGTACAAAATGATCTAACGTTTTTAAATCTGTTGTAGTGTGATGCATGACAAAATCAAAAGGAGCATTACCCATTGCATCCATTAATTTTTGGGCACTTTTAATAATCATTTTTCGGTTTCCCCATGCAATCGTAGCTGCTAAAAATCCTGCAATTTCAATATCTTCTTTACTGGTAAAAGCATGCGGAATTTGTATAGGATCTGATTCAATAAAATTAGGATTGTTGTATAAGGTTACTTTTTCGTCTAGAAATTCTTTAAGCTGTTCTTTTGTCATTATTGTTATTCATTGGTAGCCTTAATATTACCATCCACCATAGTTAATTTACGATCTGCCATATTGGCTAAATCTTCATTGTGAGTTACAATTACAAAGGTTTGCCCAAATTCATCTCTCAACTTAAAGAATAATTGATGCAAATTTTCTGCTGAATTAGTGTCTAAGTTTCCAGAAGGTTCGTCAGCAAATATTACAGCGGGTTTGTTAATTAAAGCACGAGCGACTGCAACGCGTTGTTGTTCTCCTCCAGAAAGTTCACTGGGTTTGTGATGCAAACGATGCGATAAACCTAAATAATCCAATAATTTTTTAGCTTCCGATTCTACTTCTTTTTTATCTCTTTTGGCAATTAACCCAGGAATGAAAACATTTTCTAAAGCTGTAAATTCAGGTAAAAGTTGGTGGAATTGAAAAATAAAACCTAAGTGTTGGTTTCTAAAGCGTGACAAATTTTTGTCTTTCATTGGAGTTACTTCCTCACCATTAATTTCTAAATAAGTTCCAGATGCTGCATCCGGTTTATCTAAAGTTCCTAAAATTTGTAATAAAGTGGTTTTTCCTGCTCCTGAAGCTCCCACTATAGATACAATTTCTCCTTTTTTAATATGTAAATCAACTCCTTTGAGTACGTGAAGACTGCCGTAATATTTATGTAAATTTGTTGCCTTAATCATCTTTCAATCATTTGTACAAAGAAACTATTTTTTTTCTAATTCTGAATTTTAAACCTGATACAATTTATTTTCGTAAATAATAAATATAAGTTAAAATACATGTTTGTTTAACTTATTTAGTATATTTGTTAAACAAAAAAAAGAATTACATGAAATATTTAATTTTAGTTAGTTTTTTTATTTTACAAGCTTGCCATTCTCAAGAAGGGAAGTTTAAACCAAAAGAATTTAAAGAACCAATAGCCGTTACTATGAACGAAAATTTAGAAGTTGCCACATTTGCGGGTGGTTGTTTTTGGTGTACCGAAGCCATTTTTTTAGAAGTGAAAGGAGTTCAGAAAGTAACTTCTGGATATATAGGAGGAAAGACGAAAAATCCAACTTACAGTGAAGTGTGTAGTGGTGCGACTGGCCATGCAGAAGCCATTCAAATTACTTTTAACCCCAAAGAAGTTGCTTATCAAGATTTATTAGAAATATTTTTTGGCACACATGATCCTACTACTTTGAATAGGCAAGGAGCTGATTCTGGAACCCAATACAGAAGTGAGATTTTTTATTACTCTTTGGAACAAAAACAAAAAGCAGAGCATTATATTGAATGGCTTAACAAAGAGAAATTATATACCAATCCCATTGTGACCCAAGTAACCGCTGCAAGTGAGTTTTATCCAGCAGAAGAATACCATCAAGATTATTACAACCAAAATTCATTGCAAGGATATTGTCAAATGGTAATTGCTCCAAAATTGGAGAAATTGAGAAAATATTACAAATCGAAATTGAAATAAGAAAGGAAAAGAAAATGAATACGCAACTTGAAAAAGAAATATTTGAGATTATAGGAGATAATCATCAAATGACTTCGGCTGAAACGCCATTAAGAAAAGATGCTTTTGATAAATCAGACGAAGCGAAAATGGAAGTTATTGAAGAGCATTTTGCTGTAATCATGAAAGAATTAGGTTTAGATCTTACAGACGATAGTTTAAAAGGCACTCCGCATCGAGTAGCTAAAATGTTTGTTCAGGAAATATTTTCAGGATTAAATCCAGCCAATAAGCCAAAAATTTCGGTTTTTGATAATTCCTATCATTATGATAAGATGTTAGTGGAAGCCAATATTAGTTTTAATTCAACATGTGAGCATCATTTTTTACCTATTGTAGGAAAAGCACACATTGGTTATGTATCTTCAGGAAAAGTAATTGGATTATCTAAATTGAATAGAATTGTAGATTATTATGCAAAAAGGCCACAAGTTCAGGAACGCATGATTATGCAAATTTTTAATGAATTGAAAACGGTTCTAAATACAGAAGATGTTATTGTTGTGGTTGAAGCAACCCATTTATGTGTTTCTAGTAGAGGGATTAAAGATGAAAGTAGTTTTACTTCTACGTTGCAATATGGAGGCGTTTTTAAAGAGAAAGCGTTTCGAGATGATTTTTATAAATTAATTAAGAAAGAATAGTTTTTGGCATTTATTTTGTTATCTTTCAATAGATTAATTTTTAATTTTTTTGAAATGGCTGAAGAAGCTCAAATCATAACTAAACCGAAAACGTCTAGCAAAAAATCAAAATTACTCTTGAGTATTTTATTTGATTTAATAGGCATGCTTTCCTACATTGTTCCTTTATTTGCTGAAATTACAGATGTAATTTGGGCACCTATTTCAGGTTTACTTTTACTATATATGTACAAAGGAATGACGGGAAAAGTAGCGGGAATTATTGGATTTATAGAAGAAGCATTTCCTTTTATCGATTTTATTCCTACGTTTACCATTACTTGGATTTATCAATATGTAATAAAAAAAGAAGAATAAAAAAATCCCGAATTATTCGGGATTTTTTATTTCAATTTATTATCTAAAAAATTGGCAATAAAGCCTAATTTCATTCCACGGAGCATCTTTTTTTCGAACCACCAAAAGAACTGAAATTGTCCGAAAAGCGTACCAATTAAAACTAACAAGACTTGGTATAAAGGAAAAATAAGCAGCAATCGAACAGGCCAATACAACCATAAGGACATATTTTCTTTAGTAATTCCTAAGGCATTTGTAATAGGTTTGGAAATATAAGCAGCAGTTGAACCCGTTATAGCAAATACAATAAAAATGATAAGAAGTTGCCAATTGGAAGTGATATTCCAGCGTTGTTTCAGTTTATTCATGTAGTGTTAAATTCGTGGCATAAACATTCCAAGACGTTGCTTGTTTTTTAATTGAAAATAGACAAGATAGTTGTAAATCATGTAATTTACTTCATATCCATAATCGATGTTGCTATCGTAATTAATTTGTAATTCGTATAAATTGGGATTGAATTGATAGGGATTCATGGCTCTGCGATTCCATTCTAGTACCCAAACTCTATTTCTAGCTTCCAAATAATTTTGTGAATAAAAATTTCTTGGTCTGGCATTTGTATTGAACCAAGATTGAAATCCAGCATCAATAATCGTTACTTCATATTCAATTTTATCATTTGCAATATGAATGGTGTCACTTTCTAATTTTGGTTTATCTGTTGAAGCAATATCTTTAGTAGTATCACAAGCAATTGCAATTCCTAAAATACCAACTAATATGATAAAATATTGTTTCAAGATAAATAGTTATTAAAAAGGGGAGAATTACTCCTTATTCTGTTATAAAGATAAAAAAAAGCACCGACATAGTCGATGCTTTTAACATATTTGAATGATTCATATGTTATTTTTTGCCAAATAAACTTCCTAATAAACCGCCTAAGCCACCTTTTTTCTTAGTTACGGCAGAAATGGCGTCGTTAACATCTACTTTTCCGTCGTTATTTTGATCCAATACCGAATTTAATAAGCTACCACCAAGAGAGCTGCCATCGGTGCTTCCTCCTAATAAACTTCCTAAAATACCTCCTAAACCTTCACCGTCAGATACACCTTTGTTTTTAGTTTGTTTTCCCAAATAACCCATAATAATTGGAGCTAACATGGGTAATATTTTTGAAATAATACTGCTAGAAACACCTGTTTTTTCACTAATACCCGTTTCAACTGCACCTAATTTGTCTCCTAATAAGTGACCTAAAATTTTAGATCCATCAGTGAAATCACCTCCATTAATAAAACCTCCTAAGTTTTCTAAAATGCTTCCGTCGTGTTTTCCACTAGTTACAGCATTTATTAGCCCTTCAGCACCGTTTCCAGAAAGCAAGTTTCCTTGCATAGCTCCTAATAGAGCAGGTAAACTAGAAGAAACTACATTGCTCGCTTGAGAAGGATTTATTCCTGTTTTTTCACTAACGTTACTTACAATTTGTTTTCCTAAATCGCTGTTTAATAAATCTAAAATTCCAGACATGTTATTGTTATTTGAGTTGGATGTTAAAGTTAGTGATTTTTTTAATTGTTTTTCAACAAGCTGATAATTTGTTCCGCTAATTCTGTTCCAATGCGATCTTGTGCTTCCATAGTAGCGGCACCAATATGAGGTGTTAAAGAGATTTTTGGGTGCATCAATACTTTCATTGCGGGTGTTGGTTCGTCTTCAAAAACATCCAATCCTGCAAATAAAACTTTTTCTTCGTCTAAAGCTTCTACTAAAGCTACCTCGTCAATAACTCCACCACGAGCAGCATTTACGATACCCACATCTTCTTTCATTAGTTTTAATTCTTCGCGACCAATAACATATCCATCTTGAGCAGGTACATGTAACGTGATAAAATCTGAATGCTTTAAAAGCTCGTCCATAGGTTCAGTTTTGATATCCACATTAATAAACTGACCGTTATAGAAATCAACACGAATAACAGCTTCGCCCACATATTTATCTGAAGCAATAACTTTCATACCTAATCCTAAAGCCATTTTAGCAACCGCTTGACCAATTCTTCCAAAACCTATAATTCCTAAAGTTTTTCCTTTTAATTCGATACCATTGGCATACGCTTTTTTCAAGCCATTAAAATTAGTATCTCCTTCTAAAGGCATGTTTCGATTAGAGTCATGAAGAAATCGTACTCCAGTAAATAAATGCGCAAATACAAGTTCAGCAACACTTTCACTTGAAGAAGCAGGCGTGTTAATCACATGAATTCCTTGTTTTCTAGCATAATCAACATCTATATTGTCCATACCAACACCACCTCGTCCAATGATTTTTAAACCTGGACAGGAGTCAATTATATCTTGTTTTACTTTAGTCGCGCTGCGTACTAAAATTACTTTAACATCATGCGTGTTGATAAAGGTTGCTACTTGTTCTTGGGCTACTTTTGTGGTAATGACTTCAAATCCTGCTTTTTCTAAAACTTTAATACCTGCTTTTGAAATACCATCATTCGCTAATACTTTCATTGTTTTTATTCTTTTATAATTTTGATTTTTACTTTTCAAATAAATGTAAAAATCAGATATGTAATTTATTAACTGTTTTTTTCTAACTCTTTCATTACGTCTACCAATACTTGTACACTATCTAAAGGTAAAGCATTATACATAGAAGCTCTATAACCACCTACAGAACGGTGACCATTAATTCCAGAAATACCTGCTTTTTTCCACATGCTATCGAAAAGTTCTTGATGGTCTTGATTTTCCAATAAGAATGTTGCATTCATAGCGCTTCTATCTTCTTTTAAGACTGTTCCTTTAAACAACGGGTTCCTGTCAATTTCAGTATATAATAAATTTGCTTTTGCTTCATTTATTTTCTCAATAGCACTGATGCCACCTAATTTTTTCAACCATTTTAAAGTTAATAAAGAAGTGTAAACGGCAAAAACCGCTGGCGTATTGTACATGCTCTCTTTAGCAATATGTTGTTCGTAGTTCAAGATATTTGGAATAGCTCTTCCTGTTTTTCCAAGAATTTCTTCCTTAACAACCACTAATGTTGTACCTGCTGGACCCATATTTTTTTGAGCACCTGCATAAATCAAGTCAAATTTTGAAAAATCAAGCGATCTTGAAAAAATATCAGAGCTCATATCGCATACCACAGGAATAGTTGTGTTAGGAAAAGATTTCATTTGAGTTCCAAAAATTGTATTGTTGGAAGTACAATGGAAATAATCAGCATCTGTTGGAATACTATAGTCTTTTGGGATGTAATTGTAATTAGCATCTTTGGAAGAAGCTACAATTACAGTTTCTCCAAAGGCTTTGGCTTCTTTAATTGCTCCACTTGCCCAAGTTCCAGTATCTAAATAAGCAGCTTTTCCGTTAGTTTTCATTAGGTTATAAGGAACCATTAAGAATTCTAAACTAGCACCGCCTTGTAAAAATAAGGCCTGATATCCTTTGCCTTCTAAATTTAATAACTCAAGTACTAAAGCTCTTGCTTCTTCCATTACAGCTACGAAATCTTTACTTCTATGGGAAATTTCTAAAATGGATAAGCCACTTTCGTTGAAATTTAAAATTGATTTTGAAGCTTCTTCAAATACTTCTTGAGGGAGAATGCAAGGACCTGCACTGTAATTGTGTTTTTTCATTGGTAATAATTTTATTTCAAAATGAATTTGAAAATAGTTGTGATTTTATAGTGTTAGCAAATTTCGGAAATACAGATTATAATAGCATTTCTTTTTATTATTAATTACGCAATGTTATTAACAATAACGTTGTAGTAAATGTATTATATTGTTGTTAAAAACGCAATTGTGTCAATGTTATCGGCATAATCCCAAAGATTTGGTTTTTGAGTTTGACCAAATTGAATACTTTTCAAAATTGGATTTTTACTCACAATACATTGAATTTTATCGACATCTTTTTGAAGTTTTTCAGCGACCTCATTTTCGTTTTCGTAATGTTCATAAAATACAGATGAAATGGGGGAGGCATAATTTTCATCTTCTTTTAAAGTCAGGAAGCCATTATCTAATAATTTGTAGTTACTCATTAAATAAACGGCTTTATTATAATCGTAATTATTGGCGTATTTGTCATATTTTATAACGTCCTGATATGTAAACATGGCGTTAAAAAAAGAATCAAACGAATAATTTTTTGGAATAAAAATTTTAGAAACATTTCTACAACCTAAACCAAAATATTTAAAAATATCTTCTCCCAAGTGTGTTAAATCTTCTGGTGTTTCTTTACCAGTTAGAATCGCTACAGAGTTTCTGTTTTTTCTGATAATACTTGGTTTTTCCTTAAAATAAAATTCAAAATAACGTGCTGTATTATTACTTCCTGTAGCGATTACAGCATCAAAATTTTCTAATTTGCCTTCCACAAAAGTAATTCTATCTTGAAATCTTTGGTCTAAGCTTATTAAGTACTTCGATAAAAATTGAATTAAATGTTGGTCATTTGAAGAAGTTTTAATTAAGGCTTTATGTCCGGTAATTAAAACACTTAAAAAGTCATGAAAACCAACCAAAGGGATATTTCCAGCTAAAATGAGGCCTACTTTTTTTACTTTTATATTGCTAAAGTTATAAGCAGATAACCATTTTTCAATGTTTTCTTTAGTTAACGCTTTCGCCCATGAAGCTAATGAAAAACAAACATTTTCTTTGGTAAACCAACCGTTATGAGATTGCGATAAATCAATTAAATCTACCATTTGATTATAAAATAAAGAGTTGTTTTTTACAGTATCATTTTTGGTAAAATTTTCAGTTGAAAATTGTTCTAAAAATAGGCCTAATTCAATAAAACATTCTTTTATTTCATTTTGTAACATTTGTTTTTTGCTTTTAAGGGTTTACGTTGTATTTTTGCACAAAAATAATGATTTAGTTAGACTATTTAGTTAGATTTATAAAAACTTCTACTGTAGGTTACTAACTTTTAAGTTTTAAAAATATGGCAATAAAAATAACAGACGAGTGTATTAATTGTGGAGCATGCGAACCAGAATGCCCAAATACAGCTATATATGAAGGTGCAGATGATTGGAGATATAAAGATGGTACTAAATTATCAGGTAAAATAATTTTACCGGATGGAACTGAAGTTGATGCAGATGCGGCTCAAATTCCATTATCGGATGATGTATATTATATTGTTCCAAGTAAATGTACGGAATGTAAAGGATTTCATGAAGAACCACAATGTGCGGCAGTATGTCCAGTAGATTGTTGTGTGCCTGATGAAGACTACGTAGAATCGGAAGAAACCTTGTTAAATAGGCAATCTTTTCTACATAATGAATAAAAGAAGCTCCTCTCATGAGGAGTTTTTCTTTTTTAGAAGAAAATTCCTAATAGGTTATTTTCTAGTTTTTTTTCTTTTTTCCTTGTATAAATATATAAAAATAAAAGACTTTAATTTAATTCAAGGAAAAGTAATAGCAATTGAAAAAATTACCTTAAAAAAATGTTCGTCAAGAGGTGGAGGATGTAAATATGTAGATAAATATTTACCAGTCATAGCGTTTTATTGTGGAGATAAAAAAATGGAATTTAGTGAAGGAGGAGAAATTGTATTTAATTCCTTAAATGCAGGAGATAAGGTTGAGTTGTTTGTAGATACTAATAATTGTTATAAAGTGAAAATAAATAAATTATTTTATTATTGGTTACAAATCCCTGATTTAATATTAATTGGATTACTGTTATTAATTATGACAGGAACTATTAAGGTTTTTTTTAAATGATGTTTGATAAAATATTTTGTATAATAACTTTAAAAATTAATTTGAATTCAAAGTTTAATTGCTGTATACTAAAAAGCAGAAAATGTTGTTTTTAGATTTAAAAAGCTTGCGTTTATTTAAATATTCCTATTTTTGTTAAAATTGTTATTGCCGATGAGAAGAATTTATTTTCTTTTTTTGATTATATGCTGTCTAAAATCTTTTTCTCAAGAGAAAGAAATCACCATTGTATTTAGAGATATAGAGAGTCAACTTCCAGTAGATGAAGTTACGCTTACCATTCTTCGTACAAAGGAAAGTTTTATTTCGAATGCAGATGGAATGGTAAAAATTTTATTAAAACGGCCTTCTTATTTAGAAGTGAGTCATTCCTCTTATAAAAAATTTATTGTAAAGTCTATTACGCTTAATGAGGAAGAGAATGTTATTTATTTGGAGAATACGGTAAATAAATTACCCGAAATTATTTTAACTAAAGATCATCCCCAAGATATTTTAAAGAAAATTGTAGATAATTCGAAAGAGAAATTGTCAGTTCCCTCTAATTTGAGAGTTTATATTAGAGAATTTTTTAAGAAGAACGATGCTAATATTTTATATAATGATGGCTTGGTTAATTTTCAAATTTTAAAAGATAAATCGTCTATTAAAACCGATATTTTAGTCGAGCAAAATAGGGTTTTGGGAATTCTTAATGAAAAAACAGATAAAGATATTTATGGGTATAATTTGAATAATTTAATGGAGAATTATTACCAGTTTAAATATCTAGATGAGGTTCTGGATAATAAAGTAAAAAAAATATATGATTTTCAAATTAAGTCATATCCAGAAAATGAAAATTATTATCAGTTAATTATAAAACCTTTGGAAGAAGCTAAAGGATATTTGTTTCACTATACTATTTTATACGATCATACCAAAAGAATTATTATAGAAATAGATAATTTTATTGAACCTGAAAGAGCTGAGCAATATGCTGATTATAGTATTTCTGGGAAGAAAAATGTTTATAAGTCTGCCTTTAAAATGACTTACAGAGTAAAAGGAAATGAAGAGTATTATTTGGTTTATGCCAAAGAAGAAATTGGTTTTTTAGCGAAACAAGATAAAGAAATGATAAAAACAGAAGTGAGAAATTATTTTGTAACCAATAAATTTACAAAACGATTGTTCACTTATGATGCAAAACAAGTTTTTAAAGATAAAACCTTGTTAAATCGTTCTAATACTATTCTTACTGATTTTTGGAATATCGACTCTGGTTTGGTTTTAACCCAAGAAGAACAAGACTTTATTGATGGTTTAACTGGAGCATACGAAGAGACACAATAAAAAAAGCGAATCAAACGATTCGCTTTTTTTATTCTATGGATTCAATTTTATCTTTGAACCACAAATTTTTCCATCGTAATTTTATCATTTTTGTAATCAAAAGTTTCTAAAATTAGATTGCCATCTGCGTCAAAATACCCAAAAGATACTCTATCATCGCTTCTGTAAATATAATTGTTGTTAGAAGTTTTTCTTAAAACACCGGCTTCATTTTGAGAAGGATTTAGCATTGTATATCCATTACCTTTTTGAATAATTTGGTATTTTTTTCCATTTTCACTGTTGTAATAAGCAGAGCGATCAACATCTACATATTTAGTTTCTCCGTCAACTTTTACTTTAGTAGTTTTGGTAACATCTACTTTAGCTTCCTCTTTCATTGGAATGTTAATTCCTTTTTGTTCTGACATTTCAAGTTCTACATTTTGAACTTCTTTTGTTTCAACAGTTTTTACAATTTTCTTTTCTCCTTTCGAATCTTTTACAGTAGTTACTACTGTTTCCGTTTCCTTTTGCACGTTTTTATTTTGAGCCGATATCGATAAAGTGGCTACTAAAAATACCGATGTTAAAAATAGATTTTTCATGATTTCATTTTTTAATGTTATGGTACAAAGCTACTATGAACTCATGCTAACTGTGTTACATCATTTTTTTTCCTTTTTATATAATTATTAGATTGCTACTATATTTCTTATATGTAACAAAAAAGGTTACTTCTATGAAGTAACCTTTTAAATAGTTATGGAAAAGGTTTTTAAAAATCAAAACCTAATCTTGCATAATAATAAGCGCCACTAAAACCCATTTGTACAGAATCCCAATACCCTCCAGCTTCCGTGTCTCCAATTTCATCTTGCTTATCTGGGTATACGTTTAATAAGTTATTGCTACCAATTGATAATTTTAAGTTTTTTGTAAATTGATATCCTAATGTAACATCTGTAACAATTTTTGCATCATACACATCATCTTCATTTGAGTAATCTACTAAAACTACTTTGCTAAAACGAGTAAAAGCGAGTCCACTGTCAAATTTATTTTTTTTATAGGTTAGATTTAATGCAAACTTGTTGGAAGGAGCTGAAGCTAGTAGAAACGCTTTTTCTCTCTTACCAAAAAAAGTTTCTTCGTCTAAAGAGCCATTGTTAACACGATCAATTTTCATGTCATTTATATTACCTACTAATGTTGCCGTATAAAAAGCATTGCCTATATTTTTTTTCCAAGCAACAACTAAATCCAAGCCTAATGTTTTTGTATCTACCCCATTGGCAAAAAACTGCGCTTCAGAAACTCCAATATTTAAAGCTGAAGCATCAAAATAACCAGTTAAAATGATGCGGTCTTTTACATTAATAAGGTAACCATCAATTGTGGTGGTGAAATCACCAAAATTAGCTGTTACTCCTAAAGAGCTATTTATGGCTTTCTCTTGGTTTAATTTTTCAATTCCAAAAGCTCTTGTTACCGGACTATTATTTGGTGATAATAATACTTCTGTTGCTCCAGAAGAATTAAAATTGGTAAACCTTAAATTATAATAAATTTGCGCTAAAGAAGGTGCTCTAAAGCCTGAACTTATTGATCCTCTTAGATTGATTTTATCAGTAAGTTTCAATCGAGAAGCTAATTTACCATTTATTGTGGAGCCAAAATCACTATAGTTTTCAAAGCGTAAGGCACCACTTATTAAAAATGACTGTGTAACATCTAGTTCTGAATCAACATATAAAGAAATGTTACTTCTGTCTTTTACTAATTCATTAGCCAAGCTATAACCTGGAAAACCTTGTGAACCACCTGGTCTTGGATTACCTGAAATAGGATCCACTGGAATAGTTTGGTTCGCAGGATCTGTTACTACTTGTCCGTTTACATCATAAGTAGCATAAGAACCTTCTTCCCCCGCAAATATGCTAAATTGCTCTGTACGGTATTCTGCTCCAAAAGCAAAGTTCAAACCTTCTAAGATTGCTTCATAATTTTTTGAAAAGTCGAAGTTTAACGTATTTTGGCTTAAACTATGTCCACCTGCATCAAACTCAGTTGGAGAAGCCTCTTCTAAAGAAGCATTTAGGGTTCCTTTTATAGTATAATGAAAAAGGTTTTTACCAAAAGTATTACTAATATCGATATTCCAGCCGTTATTGGTTTTGGTCTTTATTCCAGCTGCAATCGAAGTGTCAAAGATTACTGAAGTAATTCTAGGCGTGAAACCACCAGGGTAAATGCTCTCTACGACTCTTTCACCATCGTTTCTAGTAAATGCATACGCGTCGGTATTTCTATAATTTCTTCCACCAAAAATGTATAATTCTGTTCGTTCAGAAAGTTGGGTAGCTATATTTCCAAAAAAATTAAAACCATTAATTTCGGCTTCACCAAAACCTTTTCTAAAATCGTATCCAGGACGTAAGGTTTTATTTTTGTCTAAATATTCTAAAGTAAAATTTGCAAAACCTTTTTCACCTAGTTTTACTCCATAATTAGTTGCTACTTTTAAAGACTCACCATCTAGTTTTTTGTCTTTTCCAAAGGAATTTCCATTCCCGTTTTCATCCAAACGGTATCCTTCTGTATTAGCAGTTCCAGGTAAAAAATCGCCTTGTGCGTTTGTATTGTAAGCACCATAGGTAATATTTCCAGAAACTCCTTCGGTATTATCTTTTAATACAATATTAATTACACCAGCAATGGCATCGGAACCATATTGCGCTGAAGCTCCATCTCTAAGAATCTCAATTCTCTTTATTGCATTTGCAGGAATGGCATTTAAATCGGTTCCTGTGTTTCCTCTTCCACGAGTTCCAAAAAGATTAATTAAAGAAGATTGGTGTCTTCTTTTTCCATTGATTAACACTAATGTTTGATCAGGTCCTAATCCTCTTAAAGAAGCAGGGTCAACATGGTCAGCACCATCAGAACCCGACTGTTTATTTGCGTTAAAGGAAGGTGCTACATATTGAAGCAATTGATTAATTTCAATTTTACCACTTTGGGTAGTTACGTCTTTTACATCAATAACATCGATAGCTACAGCCGATTCGGTGACAGTTCTTTTGGGACTTCTAGAACCTACAATTTGAACTTCTTGTAATTGTTGTCCTTCCATTAAAATGACATCGACAATAGTTTTTTCCGTCGTTTTTTCCGTCGTTTTGAATCCGATGTAGCTAAATACTAATACAGCACCTTCGTTGACCGTAATGTTATACTTACCACTAAAATCGGTTACTACACCATTCGAAGTGTTTTTTTCAATCACGTTAACTCCAATAATAGGTTCGCCAAATTCATCCGTTACAGTTCCAGAGATTTCTTTCTGAGAAAAGAGCAATTGAAATCCTGTAAACATTAATAATAATGTTAGTTTTTTCATAAAAATCTGTTTATTTGTTTGTAAGTGTAAATATAGTTTAAAAAAAACGGAATTCTTTTTTGTAATTGAAATAATAAATTATTAAAATAACAGCAACTTTGAGACTTTATAACTTTTAAAGTATATTTGCAAACTTTAAAATGAATTAGTTATAAAAAATATACTATGAAAGCAGGAATTGTAGGCTTACCTAATGTTGGAAAATCAACACTTTTTAATTGTTTATCAAATGCAAAAGCACAAAGTGCAAACTTCCCATTTTGTACAATTGAACCTAATATTGGTGTTGTAAATGTGCCTGATCCAAGAATTGTTCGTTTAGAAGAGTTGGTTAAACCAGAACGAGTACAAATGGCTACTGTTGATATTGTGGATATTGCAGGATTGGTAAAAGGAGCAAGTAAAGGAGAAGGCTTAGGGAATCAATTTCTTGGAAATATTAGAGAGTGTAATGCTATTATTCACGTATTGCGTTGTTTTGATAATGATAATATTGTGCATGTTGACGGAAATGTAAATCCGATTCGTGATAAAGAAACAATAGATATTGAATTACAATTAAAAGATCTTGAAACAGTTGAAAAAAGATTAGAAAAAACCAATCGTGCTGCTAAAACAGGAAATAAAGAAGCTCAAGCAGAAAAAGCCTTATTGGATCGTATTCGTGAAACCTTATTACAAGGTAAATCGGCTCGTACTGTTGTGGCTCAAAATCAAGATGAAGCGGAATTAATGGAAGAATTTCAGTTGATTACTTTAAAGCCTGTTTTATATGTGTGTAATGTGGATGAAGCATCAGCCGTTTCAGGAAATAAATATGTTGAACAAGTAAAAGAGTTAGTAAAAGACGAAAATGCAGAGGTGATTGTTCTTTCTGTAGGTGCAGAAGCTGATATTACAGAATTAGAAAGTTATGAAGAACGTCAAATGTTTTTACAAGATATGGGATTGTCGGAACCAGGTTCAGCAGTTTTAATACGTGCCGCTTATAAACTATTAAATTTACAAACTTATTTTACAGCAGGAGTGAAAGAAGTAAGAGCTTGGACTATAAAAATTGGTGATACAGCTCCTAAAGCTGCTGGAGTTATTCATACAGATTTTGAAAAAGGATTTATTAGAGCTGAGGTTATTTCATTTGAAGATTATTCCAACTATGGTTCTGAAGCTAAAGTTAAAGAAGCTGGAAAATTAAGAGTAGAAGGAAAAGAATATATTGTAAAAGATGGAGATGTAATGCATTTTAGATTTAATGTATAAAATCTAAATTTATTTCGATATTTAAAATAATTTAAGAAATTATATAGAAAAACCGTTGTAGTGATACAGCGGTTTTTTATATTTGTTAAAATTATCTTAAAACTATGAATGCTATTCAAAAACAATTAATAATAGATATTCATAAAGTAGCTGATGCTATTCCAGGTATTGTCATTATCAACGATGTAGCTACTAGAAAGGTCGTTTATATGTCTCAAAAAGGCTTAGATAATTTTGAAATTACCCTTGAAGAGCTTGAAAAATTAGGGAGTACGTATTATTATAAATATTTCAATGAAGAGGAAGCAGGAAGAAATTATTTGGATTATTTGCAGTTTATAGCCAAAAATGATATTTCTACAACGCTTACCTATTTTCAACAAGTGAGAAAAAATAATAACGAACCTTGGGTTTGGTATTTATCAGTTAATAAAATAATACTTCAAGAAAATGGATTGCCTTCTTTAGTTTTAACATTAGCACAACCCGTTAGTGAATTAACCAGCGTAGTGAATCGTTTGGATAAATTGATGGAAGAGCATCTATTTTTGAAGGAAAGTCTTCATAAATTTTCTTTAATTAGCGAAAGAGAAAAACAAGTTTTAAAACTTTTAGCATTAGGTAAAACCAATGATGAAATTGCGAAAACTCTATTTATTTCTATAAATACAGCAAAAACACATCGTAAAAAAATAAAGGAAAAGTTAAAAGCAGAAACGACTATTGAACTTCATAAATATGCCAGCGCTTTTCGTTTAATATAAAAATCATCACTTGTGGGTATTGTTTTTCAGATTATTGAAACTTACATTTAAATATAAAATGATTCAATATGAGAAAAAAATTACTTATTACCACATTATTTCTAAGTTTTCAAATGCAATTTCAAGCGCAAGAAGCTTTTAATGGAAAACTAGAAATAGCTACAGGAATAATTAGTGAAATTACGTATTATAATGTAGCAGAATTGATGAAAAGTTTTAATTATGAGTTTGCTGGAAATTTTGAAAGCGTCTACAACAAAAACTTCATAAAGCCAGAAGGTTCAGATGAAAAAGCAGACTTTATGAGGTTCTATTTTTGTGAAGAAACAGAAATGCTTAAAATGATTTATGTTCAGTTTGATAGGGAACATTTTTTAGAAGCAGTAGAGCAACTTACAAAAAATGGCTATCAAAGCAAGAAATTTCAGTTTATGAAATTTACGAATCCTTTGCGTTGGGCTAAAGATACTAACACATCTCCATTTCGTTTCATAACTGTTGATAGTAGTAATGCAATTTGTGTACTTTACTTTGGAATTAAAAGTTAAGGAAATAATTTTTAAGAAAACTGCCATCTTATGGAATTTTCTTTTTAATAGTATTAAGAAAAAAAATACTCTTTTATTATGTAAAGAATATAGTAATGAATTAACGACTAAAAATAATATATCTATTAAAACACACTATATTTAAAATATTACTTTCAAATATAGTGTGTTTTTTTAGTTTAGTTTTGTGAAAAAATATTCGAATAATGAAAGTAGTCAAAAAAAGCATACGATTCCTATTAAAAACAGCCCTAGGTATAGCAGTTTTTTTATTGTTGTATGGCTTGATTGTTTTTATTACTTCAATTATTCCTGTGAATAAGAATAAATCTTTAGATACTCATAATACTATTCCGGTTTATATACTTTCTAATGGAGTGCATACAGATATTATTGTACCTTTAAATAATAGTATTAAAAATTGGTCCACATCTATTTCTTATTTACATACCAAAGCTCAAGATAGTACAAGACAGTTACTCGCTTTTGGATGGGGAGATAAAGGATTTTATCTAGACACACCTACGTGGGCAGACTTAAAAGCATCCACAGCCATAAAAGCCGTAACAGGAATGAGTTCTTCTGCAATGCATATCACTTTCTATAAAGAATTAGAAGAAAATGAAAATTGTAAAAAAATATTAATTACAGATAAAGATTACCAACTGTTAATTGCGTACATAGAAGATAGCTTTTCAGTTGATACAAATCAAAATATACAACGCATTGGAACACATTCTTACGGAAAATATGATGTTTTCTATGAAGCGAAAGGCAGTTATAGTTTGTTTTACACGTGCAATACTTGGGCAAACCAAGCCTTAAAATCGGGTAATCAAAAGGCAGCGCTTTGGACAGTTATAGATAAAGGAATCTTTTATCATTATGAATAAACTCCTTTACTATTATTTTAACATCTATCTATTTCAAATTTTACATTGCCTTTTTCAGATTTAATCATAACTGGAATTTTTTCTAAAGTACATCGAGGTTCAATCGTAAACTGAATATAACCTCTTACCATAAAATCTTCTGAAGTCTTTATTTCTAACTGTTGTTTGTAATAGGTATTTTGACGAATCCAATCAGATGACTGATTATTTGTTGCTTCTGAATCATTTTCTGTAATTAGAAGAGGTGTTTCTATAAGATTACTTTTTAATGAAAAGAAAGGAGTTTCATCTAGAAAAAAAGTAAACTTACCCTTGAAATCTTTTTTACTATTTGTGGAAGCGTAATACGCATTATTATAGAGTAGCATTTGAATCTCTAACTCATAAATTTGGTTACTCGTTTGATGGGCATCTAATTTTATATCATATGAATTTGGTGCGGGTTTTGGACCAAAATTAAATACGGAATCTTTTTGAGAGTTTATTTCTTCACTAGGAACTAATGCTAAAGTAGCTTCTGTTTTAGCAGGATCTGTTTTACAACTAAATAATAACAAAAAGCAGCAACAAGATAATAATGTTTTCATTTTTTATTTTTTTAAAGTGATTAAAATTGAACCAACCTAATTTGTTTAAGATTGATATTGTAAAACTAAAACTCAACAAGACCAAAAGTGTCAAAAAAATGTCAAAAAAGTGTCAATAGCTGTAAAATTTCGTAAAATTATATGTTATTTGCATCCCATGATGAATAACTGTACACCCTATTTCCTTAAATTTTTAATCGTAATTGGATTGCTTCTAAGTTTGGTTTCATGTACAAAGGAATCAAATGGAGATACTTCTAGTTTGATAAAAGTGGCTTTACGCGATGTGGGCCATCAATTATTATTAAGTAATCAAGATACAATATCTGTAATAAAACCAGTAGTTACTCTAGATAGTTTTGAATATCAATTGTCGTTTGAAGAAGAATTAACGATACAACCTGATAGTTTAGTAAACTTAATTAAGAATAGTTTTTTAAAAGCCAATTTGCCAAAAAACTATTTAGTTGAAGTGCTTCAATGTAAAGATAGAGAAGTGGCTTACAGTTACCAAATGGAACAAAATATAGAAAAAAGCATTATTCCTTGCGGTGGAAGACAATTAAAAAAAAGCTGTTATCATATAAATGTTCGATTTACCAAAAAAACTGAAAAAGCAAATAGCAATAATTCTTTTGTTAGCTTTTTGTATAGTTTCTTTTTCGTGTTTTTTGGAATTATAGCACTTGTATATTTCAAACGCAAAGCTAAACTTGTTTCTTTTGAAGAGGATGAAAATTATACAATCATTGGAAAATATAAATTTTATCATGGACAAAACAAACTGATTAAAGAAACTACAGAAATAAGCCTCTCCAAAAAAGAATGTGAGTTGTTGACTATTTTTATGGCTCAACCGAATCAAATTATTAAACGTGAGGAATTAACTAAAAAAGTTTGGGAAGACCATGGTGTTTTTGTAGGAAGAAGTTTAGATACTTATATTTCCAAATTACGTTTAAAACTGAAAGAGGATGCTACAATTAAATTACTGAATATTCATGGCGTAGGATATAAATTAGAAATCAATTAAATAAAAAAATACCTTTTTCTAAGCATTTCAGAAAAAGGTGTTTTTTAAAAGGATTCATTTTGGTGTTTCTCTTAATTTTATTCCTCAGTATCTTCTGTTGCTGTATCTTGGTTCTTTTCTTTTACTTTCAATTTTGTATCATAAAAAGGTAATAAAAGTTTAGAATCAGCAAATTTACCGCCTAAATCTGATCCTTGAGGGGTTTTTACTAAAAGCATATTCCATTTGCCATCAACAGCTATGTAAGTTTGATATTTTTTCTCCTTTGTGATAAAATCAAGACAGTTCTGAACGGCATAAACCAATTCTTTTCGAGAAGAAGGTTCAATTTTTTTCATGTCTCCTACTTTTAGTAAAATGAGTAACTTGTCTTCATTAATTTTAGAGTAATATCTAATCTGATCCATATCAATACCTTCTATTGAAATATCGACACAAGTCTTTATATAAAAGGAAAGAGAATCGGTTTTTTTGTCTGGATTGTTTCTAGTTTTAGCAATATCATCTTGTAAATATTCAGATCGAACATCATCCATAGATTCGTCAATTTCATCTTTATTGAAAAGATAACCAATTAACATGGATAGTGTAGAAAATATTACAAAAGCAAAAATAAGTAAACAGCCACAGCCTTGCCACGTTGGCGATTTTGGTGGATCAGCTTCTTGACTTTTAACGAGACTTTGTTTAATAGTTTCATTTAAATCTGATTCAGCATACGATTTTTTACAATGGCTACATTCTAAAATGGTGGTTTTCCCAACAGGTAAAAACGGAATCCAAAAAATATGAAAATAGCGTGAATAGGTAGTTGCAATTAATGTGTTTTGATTGTTACAATTGACACATTCTGTGTTGTCTTCAAGAACTTTTCTGTGAATTCTTGTAGCTCTGGTTCCAAAAAGAAATAACATAAATAAGGGGCTTAATTTTAGCTAAAATAGAAAAAAAATAGTACAAAAAAATTTTTATTTGTAAAAGTGAGATACAAAAAGGGTATGCCTAGTAAAAGACAAAACTACATTCAAGTTAAAAATAAATAATAAGTCGCTTAGTTTTTTGCAAAAAGGTTAGATACCAATATTTCTAAATTATGCCTTAAATTGAAAGAAGATGCTTCAATTAAATTGCTTAATTTTCATGGTGTAGGATATAAGTTGGAGATTAATTAAAAATTTAATAGGTTACTTTTTTTGAATAATCCCTTTATAAAAGACTATTTCATGTTCTTCATAATCATATAATACACTCTCGCCCATTTGTTCTACTAATTTTTTATGATGACGATATTTATCTCTAATCTCTGTTAATGTTCTTTTTGATTTTAAAATTCCAATAAAATTCTTTTTATTATCATCTGTAAATACTAAATAACTTCCATAATTTGAAGTGATATTTGAGATGCCAATGTTGTTAAATTTGGTTTGGTTAAGTTCTGGAACGACTTCTTCAAATCCTTTGACGAATTCATTGTTACGCATAATTTTTATAAAATCCCATCTTTCTTGATAGAGCTTTGCTAAATATGCTCTATTGTTTTGACAAGATTCTTTATGAAATGTGGAATACGTTATTTCAGTTTCTAGACAATGTGAAAGTAATTCAATAACAATTGGATTATTATTACTACTAATTAGTTTTATTAATTTATCAAAATCTTTCTGCATTTTAAAGCTGTTTTTGCCATTCTTAAACTTGGTACAAATTCCAGTAGTGTTGATCAAAAGTATTAAAAAAACAAATTGTAATTCTTTTCTCTTTCCTCTTTTTTCTTTTCTCTTTTTTCTTTTTTGTTTTAAAACCCTTTTGTCAATAACTTATAAAATACAGACTTTCATTTTTTAAAGAGAAATAGTATATTGCACAAAATCCAAAATCTGTTTATGCTAGAGCAAAATCAATATACCGAAGACAATATTCGTTCACTCGACTGGAAAGAGCATATCCGTATGCGTCCAGGTATGTACATTGGAAAATTGGGAGACGGATCCTCACCAGACGATGGAATTTATATCTTACTCAAAGAAGTTATCGACAACTGTATCGATGAATTTGTTATGGGTGCTGGTAAAACCATTGAGGTAACCATAAAAGATAAATTAGTGACCGTGCGTGATTATGGTCGTGGTATTCCTTTAGGAAAAGTAGTGGATGTAGTTTCTAAAATGAATACTGGAGGTAAATACGATTCTAAAGCCTTTAAAAAATCGGTTGGTTTAAATGGTGTGGGTACCAAAGCGGTGAATGCCTTGTCCAACTACTTTAGAGTGGAATCGGTACGTGATAACCAGCAAAAAGCAGCAGAATTTTCAGCTGGTAATTTAACAACAGAAGAAGAAGTAGTTGAAACTACAAAACGCAAGGGAACTAAAGTTTCATTTGTTGCCGATGAGACTATTTTTAAAAACTATAAGTATCGTAATGAATATATCATTAAAATGCTTAAAAACTATTGTTATTTAAATCGCGGTTTAACGATTTATTACAATGGAGAGAAATTTGTATCGGAGTATGGATTAAAAGATTTACTTGACGAAAACATTGCAGAAGAAGATATGGTGTATCCCATTATTCATCTGGAAGGTAATGATATTGAAATCGCCTTAACGCATAGTAAATCACAATATTCTGAAGAATATCATTCGTTTGTAAACGGACAAAATACGACGCAAGGTGGAACGCATTTAGGTGCTTTTAGAGAAGCGATTGTAAAAACAATTAAAGAATTTTATAATAAAAATTTTGAAGCTTCCGATATCCGAAAATCCATTGTCTCTGCGATTTCAGTAAAAGTAGAAGAACCCGTTTTTGAATCGCAAACCAAAACCAAATTAGGTTCTACTGATGTGGGACCAAAAGGACCTACAGTGCGTACGTTTGTCAATGATTTTGTAAAAACCAAACTAGATAATTTCTTACATAAAAATCCGGAAACGGCAGACGCCTTGTTACGTAAGATTTTACAAGCAGAACGCGAAAGAAAAGAACTTTCTGGTATTCGTAAGTTGGCCAAAGACAGAGCCAAAAAAGCCAGTTTACACAATAAAAAACTACGTGATTGTCGCGTGCATTTAACCGATGCTAAAAATCCAAGAAGTTTAGAAAGTACGCTTTTTATTACGGAGGGAGATTCGGCTTCTGGATCAATTACGAAATCACGAGATGTGAATACACAAGCGGTTTTTAGTTTGCGCGGAAAACCTTTGAATTCGTATGGAATGACCAAAAAAATTGTGTACGAAAACGAAGAATTCAATTTGTTGCAAGCTGCTTTAAACATTGAAGAAGATATGGGTGATTTGCGTTATAATAATATTGTTATTGCAACCGATGCCGATGTCGATGGAATGCACATTCGCTTGTTATTAATCACCTTCTTTTTACAATTTTTTCCAGAATTAATAAAAGACGGTCATTTGTATATTTTACAAACGCCATTATTCCGTGTGCGTAACAAAAAAGAAACCATTTATTGTTACACTGATGAAGAAAGGGTTAATGCGATTGAAAAATTAAAACCAAAACCAGAAATTACCCGATTCAAAGGATTGGGAGAAATTTCACCCGACGAGTTCAAACATTTTATTGGAGACGATATTCGTTTAGATCCTGTTATGTTGGATAAAGCCACTTCCATTGAAACTTTACTAGAGTTTTATATGGGGAAAAACACACCAGACCGACAAGATTTTATTATCAATAATTTGAAAGTGGAATTGGATGTAATTGAAAAGGAATAGTTCGCAGCTTACAGTTTAAAAGTGCAATTTATTGTCAACTTTTAACTGTTAACCGTTAACCAAAATATAAATGAAAGACGAAGAAGAAAACGTAAACCCAGACGAGCAAAACGAATTAGGAAACGAATCTCAAGAAACGGAAGGCTTTGATGACATCAAAACATCAGGGCATCATTTCTACGAAAACAACGAAAATCCAGAAGATACCATTACAAAAGTAACGGGTATGTACAAGGATTGGTTTTTAGATTACGCTTCGTATGTAATTTTAGAACGTGCTGTTCCAGCTATTGAAGACGGTTTTAAACCTGTACAACGCAGAATTATGCATTCCATGAAAGAGTTAGACGATGGTCGTTACAATAAAGTGGCGAACATTGTTGGACATACCATGCAGTATCATCCGCATGGTGATGCGAGTATTGGTGATGCCATGGTGCAAATTGGTCAGAAAGACTTGTTAATTGATATGCAAGGAAACTGGGGAAACATTCTTACAGGAGATAGTGCTGCAGCTTCTCGTTATATTGAAGCACGAATTTCTAAGTTAGGTCACGATATTTTATATTCTCCAAAAATTACTGAATGGGGACTTTCTTATGACGGTCGTAGAGCAGAACCGATTAATTTACCCGTAAAATTCCCTTTGCTCTTAGCACAAGGAGCAGAAGGTATTGCGGTAGGTTTGTCAACCAAAGTATTGCCACACAATTTTAACGAATTGATCGATGCTTCGATAAAAATATTAAAAGGAAAACCGTTTACCTTATATCCAGATTTTCCTACCGCTGGTATTGCTGATGTTTCTAATTATAACGATGGTATGCGTGGCGGTCGTGTAAGAGTTCGTGCCAAAATCAGTCAGTTGGACAAAACCACTTTAGTCATTTCTCAAATTCCTTTTTCTACGAATACATCAACCTTAATTGATAGTATTTTGAAAGCCAATGAAAAAGGGAAAATTAAGATTAAAAAAATTGAAGACAATACAGCTGCTGAAGTAGAAATTTTAATTCATCTTCCAGCAGGTGTTTCTCCAGATAAAACGATTGATGCGTTATATGCATTTACTGCTTGCGAAACTTCTGTAGCACCTTTAGGTTGTGTAATTGAAAATAATAAACCGTTGTTTATTGGTGTTTCAGATATGCTGAAAATTTCAACGCAAAGAACGGTGGAGTTATTGAAAAGAGAGTTGGAGATCCAATTGGATGAATTGGAAAACAAGTGGCATTTTTCAACTTTAGAGAAGATTTTCATTCGTGAAGAAATGTACATCGATTTTAAATTGTATGGTGATAGAGAATCATTGTATGAATACTTATATAAGCGTTTCGAACCGTTTAAAAAAGATTTTGTACGTGATATTCATGATGAGGATTTACAAAAATTAACGCAAATTCCAATGATACGTATTACGCGTTTCGATTCTGATAAGGCTGAAGATGCTATCGCTAAATTAGAAGCAGAAATGGAACAGGTAAAACACGATTTGGAGCATATTATTGATTTTACGATTGCATTCTTTACCAAATTAAAAGACAAATACGGTAAAGGTCGTGAAAGACAAACCGAATTAAGAAGTTTTGATACGATAGAAGCGACCAAAGTAGTCTTGCGAAACACCAAATTATTTGTCAATAGAGAAGAAGGGTTCCTTGGAACAGGATTGAAAAAAGATGAGTATGTTGCCGATTGTTCTGATATCGACGATGTGATTGTTTTCCTTAGAGATGGTCGCATGGTAATTACTAAAGTAGACGACAAGAAATTCATTGGTAAAGACATCATCCATATAGCTGTTTTCGATAAAAATGACAAACGAACCATTTATAATGTAATTTATAGAGATGGAAAGAACGGTGCAACCTTTATAAAACGATTTAATGTTTCGGGTGTAACTAGAGATAAAGAATATCATGTTACCCAAGAAAAACCTGGTTCACAAATTTTATATTTTTCACACAATCCAAATGGGGAAGCAGAAGTGGTAACCATACTTTTACGTCAGGTGGGAAGCATCAAAAAACTGAAATGGGATTTAGACTTTTCTGAAATTTTAATCAAAGGAAGAGGTTCTAAAGGAAATACGGTTTCTAAGTATCCAATCAAAAAAATCGAATTAAAAGAAAAAGGAATTTCAACCCTTCGTCCTAGAAAGATTTGGTTTGACGATACTGTGCAACGTTTGAATGTAGATGGAAGAGGCGAATTATTAGGCGAATTTAAACCGAATGATCGTTTGTTAATCATCAATCAATCCGGTAAAGTAAAAACTATTATTCCAGAGTTGTCAACTCATTTTGAAGAAGATATGATTGTTTTAGAAAAATGGAAACCAAGTAAACCTATTTCTGCAATTTATTATGATGGTGAAAAAGAACGGTATTACGTAAAACGATTTGTAATTGAAAACGAGAATAAAGAAGAAATTTTTATCACAGAGCACGATAAATCTCAATTAGAAATTGTTTCTACCGATTGGAAACCAATGGCTGAGGTTGTGTTTGCCAAAGTTAAAGGTGTCCAAAAAGAGACCATTCAAGTAAATTTAGAAGAATTTATTGCAGTGAAAGGTATTAAAGCGTTGGGGAACCAATTAACCACTGATAAAATCAAACAAATTAATATGTTGGAATCTTTATCATTTGAAGAACCGGTTGAACCCGAACCAGAAAAGATGGAAGTAAACGATGAAGAATCGGTTTCTGAAGATATTAAAACGGATTTGGAAGATGACGGGCAAATTACTTTAAGTTTAGACTAATAAAAAAAGCTGTATTTCTCAATACAGCTTTTTTATTTTTCATATTTATTTTAGAATAGATCATAATTCGGATAAGCCGATACATTTTTCACAGCCGTTGATAATTCGTTAAGCATTTTACTTAAACTAGAATCATTAGAAGGGGCGTTATTTACAATTATAGCAATACTATAACCACCACCTATTTCAGCCAACCAAGATCTTGATCCACCATGAGCTCCGTTATGATTTTGACGATCTCCAGAAACACTCCAACCGCAAGCATAACCTGGTGATAAAGTTGTATCTTGAGTTAAAATTGCATGGGTACTTGCTTTGATAATATCTGGAGGTGTTGTACTTCCATCTACTTTGCCTAAATATTTTACTAAATCTATTGGTCTCGCTACCCAGCCACCAAAACCAGCCCATAATTGCATATTTTGTTTGGTTTCAGGTGTATAATGTGCTTCATTCGATTTTACACTTCCATTGGCTAAACCAACATACATTCCGGAACCTACACCAGAAGGATTCAATACATTATTACGAATGAACGTTTCATAGGATTGTCCGCTTATTTGTTGGATGATGCATGCCAAGATAAAATAACCTGTATTGGAATACGAATATTTGGTATTAGGATCAAATTTTAATAAATCAGAGGACTTTAATAACATTTTCATGGTATCATCATAGGTTTTGTCTTTGTTCCAAAATTCAGCTTCTCCATTGCAAGTACGTAAACCTGAAGTATGATGTAATAATTGGGAAACCGTAATTTGATTTAATTTAGGTTTGTCTGCAGGAGTTGGATATTTTGAGCCAAGAATACTATTAGGGCCAAATACTTTTTGGTTCATACTAATTTTATTTTGCTCTAATAATTTCATTATTCCAGCAGCAGTAACTCCTTTTGAAATACTCATAATTCGCATCGAATGATTGGGAGATAGGTATTCATTTTTAGATTTATCAGCATAACCATAGGCTTTTGCAAAAACAAGTTTTCCATTTTTAGTAACCGCAAAGGATAAGCCATCTACGCCTTGTGTTTTCATGTAATTATTTGCTGCATTATCTAGTAAGGTTAAATCGGAAGATTTCATAGCTGTATTTGTCCAAAAGGCATTGTATTTATCACCACTGCCGGAAGCAAAAGCATTTACAAATTCAGGAACATAACCTTGGTAATACATATTGTCAAATGTATGTTGGTAATTCACTCTACTTAAACCATGTCTTGCTGCCCAAGCGGGTGTAGCCGATTTTTCCCAAACTGCTGCATATAAATCGGTATTTCCTTTTTGGTAACCGCTTACTGATTTTAAATGGTATCCTTTATTCGTACAATCATCAAATGCTTTTTGATAATCTGCTGCTGAAAGATTATGTCTTGCAATAATAGCTCCTGATTTTTTTTCCCAAAAAGCTAAAAAATATTCTTTTCCATTTACCACATAACCACACACTTGTTGCAATTGATAGCCCAATTTACCATAATCATCGAAGGCTTTTTGATAATCACTAGCAGTCATGTTATGTCTTGCTTTCCAAGCACCACCAGCTCTTTTATCCCAAATAGCAGCAAATTTAGCTTGATTGCCTACTGCATAACCCGATAAACATACAGGTCGATACCCTTTACTTACCTTGTCGTCAAATTCTTTTTGATAATCCGCTGCAGACATACCATGTCGAGCAGCCCAAGCTGGACCAGCCACTTTTTTCCAAATAGCAGCATACAATTCTTTTCCATTACTTGTGTATCCTGAAAGAGAGGTTACACGATATCCTTTCGCATTTAAATTGTTAAATTCAGTTTGATACTGAGCTGGTGTCATAGCATGTCTTGCTACAAATTGAGCTGACATTGTTGTGGTAATAAATAATAGTACTACAACTAAAATTTCTTTTTTAAATAATTGTTTCATTTTTCTTTGTTTATTTACCTGTTGGGGTAATTGATTTTTGTTCGACAAATGTATGTTCCATCCAAGTATGGAGAAAGAGCAAGAATACTGTTTCTTTAGGGTGAATTCCCCTTTTTATTTTGCTGTGTTTTTACGGTTAGTTTAAAATTTTATATTTTGATTAACACCAACTTATTCTTTCAATATCATTTTTTTTGTAAATTTGAATCTACTTATGAAACAGTCTTTTTACATTCTAATAGTACTATGTATTGGATTCTTATGCAATCCAAATAGAAACTATGCTTGTTCAAAAACTGTGGCTAGTGAAAAAACATGTTGTGCTACACCTAAAAGTAAAACGGAAACAAAACAACCTGCTTGTTCTGATCATCAAAAACAAAAAAAATCCTGCTCTGGAAATTGTGACAATACAAATTGTAATGTGACTACAGTTTTTTCAAGTGTTTTACCAAATAACGATTTACTAAAAGTAAGCTGTTTCCTTTTTTTAGAAAGAAAGACCAATTTTAGTTACTTAGAAAAATGCTCAGTCATTCCTTATTTTTCAATTTGGTCTCCTCCTAAAATAGGTTGATTTATAATTATGTCTAGCCATAATTGTGGCTTTTTTACGCTTTTTTTAAAAAGCAATCTATATTATTTATAAATTAACTTTATCAAAAATGAAATCAATTCAAAATAGAATAATGATACTATTACTATTAGTATCGTTCGCATCTTGTAACGCACAAATTAAAAATGAAACTTCAATTACAGAAAGAATTTCAGGTAATTGCGGTATGTGTAAAAAGACCATTGAAAAAGCAGGAAGTATTAAGAACGAAACTGAAGTAAATTGGAACAAAGAAACTAAGTTAGCAACTATTACTTTTGATGCTAAAAAAACAACTAAAGATGCTGTTTTAAAACGTATTGCTTTAGCAGGTTATGATAACAATTCTTATTTAGCTCCAAAAGAAGCATATGATAATTTACCGCAATGTTGTCAATATGAAAGAAAGAATAAGCAGGAAAATGTTGTGATGCCATCTAATACGAAGCATAAAGAAAATTCTGAAGAGGCTCAAACCAATTTAGAAAATGTGTTTGAAATGTATTTCGAATTAAAAGATGCTTTGGTAGATTCCAATTCTAAATTGGCATCTAAGTTAGCTTCTGATTTAGTAGTCCTTATCGAAAAAGTTGATATGCATTCTTTAGGTGCAGAAACACATAACGTTTGGATGGAAAAAAGGATGCACTTAAAAGAAAATACTTCCATTATTGCGAGTTCAAAAAAACTAGAAGAGCAACGAACAAACTTCAAAGCGATATCTGAAAATATCTATGTTTTGATGAAAGCTTCTAAATTGAACAATGCAATTTACTATCAGCACTGTCCTATGGCAAACGATGGAAAAGGTGCCAATTGGCTTAGTAAAGAAAAACAAATTAAAAATCCATATTATGGAGCCATGATGTTATCCTGTGGTAAAATAATTGAAACTATAGAATAATTTAGAATGGGATTGTTGTGCGAATTGTATAACAATCTCATTAAATTTTAAAATAAAAAATAGTAGTTTCTTTTTACTTTTATACATAAAAATATAATTATGGACCAAAATAAGACACGTCAAAATAAAAATCCCTACCTAAAGTTTGCTTTAATTATGACAGTATCTTTTGTAATTATGTATTTGGTTATGTTTTTAAATGTTGCCGAATTCAATCATATTTATAACAGTTTTACCCGAGTTTATATGACTACTTTGATGATTGCCTCGATGGCTATTTCTATGTTATTGTTTATGTGGAAAATGTATCCGAACAAAAAAGTAAATTATGGAATCATTGGTTTTTCAACAATTGTCTTTTTTGGAACCTTATATTTACTGCGAACCCAAACTCCTATCTCAGATATTCAATACATGAAAGCCATGATTCCACACCATTCTTCAGCTATTATGACCAGCAGTAATGTCAAATTTGAAGACCCAGAAGTAAAAAAGTTAGCACAAGATATCATTGAAGCTCAAGAACGAGAAATTGCTCAAATGAAACAAATGATGGAACGTTTGGAAAAAAAACAGTAATACATGAAGCAACTTCATATTAAAAATATGGTTTGTAACCGCTGCATTATGGTGGTTACTTCTGAATTAGAAAAAATAGGACACGCTCTAGTTTCGGTTGAATTAGGGAAAGTAGTTTTTAAAAAAGATTTGACACAAAATGATAAGTTAATAATTGGTAAAAAGTTACAATCGTATGGTTTTGAAATTTTAGATGATGCCAATAGTAAAACAATTGAAAAAATAAAGACACTACTAATCGATTTAGTGCACTATAAAAATAATCAGTTGAAACTGACTTTGTCAGATTATCTATCACAAGAATTGCATCAAGATTATAGTAAGTTAAGCAATTTGTTTTCCAATGTGGAAGGAATTAGTATAGAAAAATATTTTATACATCTAAAAATTGAAAAAATAAAAGAACTCATCGTCTATGATGAACTGACACTTTCTGAAATTGCAGCTGTATTAAATTATAGTAGTGTGGCTCATTTGAGTAACCAATTTAAAAAAGTAACAGGTTTTTCACCTAGTTATTTTAAGAAATTAAAAATAATACAGCGAAAGGAACTAGATCAATTATAAATTTTGCAAAATCTATCCATAATTGTGTAAGCGATTGTTTTTTTGTCTTCCGAAATTTGTATTATAAAATGTAAAGATTATGACTCACAAATATACTATAGAAGGAATGACGTGTTCGGGCTGTGAAGCTACTGTAAAATCCAATTTGTTAAAAGTAGAAAATATTACAGAGGTTACCGTATCAAAAGAAAACAAAGAAGCAATCATTACCATGACTGAACATATTGAGTTGCCAGTTTTGCAAGATGCTTTAGGAGGAAAAGAAAGTAAATATCAAATTTCTATTGGTAATCAGTCATCTAAAAGAACGAAGCTTTCTGATTGTTGCAGTGTCAATAAAGAAAAGCAGCAAAGCAATCATCATCATCACACGCCTGGGAAATATTATTGTCCGATGCATTGCGAAGGTGATAAAGTGTACGGTAAACCTGGTGATTGTCCAGTTTGCGGGATGGATTTAGTGAAACAACCTGAATCAAGTGGAGCAACAAAATATACTTGTCCCATGCATCCAGAAGTAATGGAAGATAAGCCAGGTAGCTGTCCGAAGTGCGGAATGGATTTAGTGCCTATTCAACCCACAGATTCTGAAGAAGAAAAGCAGTATAAAAAGTTATGGCATAAAATGAAAATAGCACTACTATTTAGTATTCCTGTTTTTATTATTTCCATGTCCGATATGATTCCCAATAATCCATTGTATGAACTGATGGATTTAAAAACTTGGAATTGGGTTCAGTTTTTTCTAACGCTACCGGTTGTTTTTTATGCTTGTTGGATGTTTTTTGAAAGAGCTTGGAAGTCAATAGTCAATTGGAATCTAAATATGTTTACTTTAATCGGCATCGGAACAGGAGTTGCTTTCCTCTTCAGTATATTAGGATTACTCTTCCCTTCTTTTTTTCCAGACCAATTTAAAACAGCTGAAGGAAGTGTTCATCTATATTTTGAAGCTACTGCTGTGGTTTTAACTTTGGTTTTATTAGGGCAACTTTTAGAAGCAAAAGCGCATACTAAAACGAATGGAGCGATTAAAGAATTATTAAAATTAGCGCCTACAAACGCAACTATTGTACTTAATGGAGAAGAAAAACAAATTTCCATTCATGATATACAAATTGGAGATACAATTCGAGTGAAACCAGGAGAAAAAATACCAGTAGATGGTAAAATCACGGAAGGAAAAAGTACGATTGATGAATCTATGATTTCGGGAGAACCTATTCCAGTGGATAAACAAGAGAACGATGAGGTGAAATCAGGGACTATCAATGGAAAGCAATCTTTTTTAATGGTTGCTGAAAAAATTGGTTCAGAAACATTACTATCTCAAATCGTTCAAATGGTTTCTGATGCTAGTCGATCCAGAGCTCCTATACAAAATTTAGTGGATAAAATTTCTAGATATTTTGTACCAATTGTTGTTCTTATTTCAGTTATAACTTTTTTCATATGGTGGCTTTTTGGTCCCGAACCTAAATTAGTCTATGGTTTTGTAAATGCAATTGCGGTCTTAATAATTGCTTGTCCGTGTGCTTTAGGATTGGCAACTCCAATGTCAGTTATGGTTGGAGTAGGGAAAGGAGCCAAATTAGGGGTATTGATTAAAAACGCTGAAGCCATAGAAAAAATGGATAAGATAGATGTTTTAATTACAGATAAAACGGGAACCTTAACTGAAGGAAAGCCATCGGTTGAAAAGATAGTGGTAAATGAAGCAAGTGAAAATGAAGTATTAGCAAAAATAGCCTCTTTAAATCAAAATAGTGAACATCCATTGGCAAATGCAATAGTTACGTTTGCAAAAAACAAGAATGTTGATTTCTTTAAAGTAAATGATTTTGATGCTGTTACAGGAATGGGAGTAGTGGGTGAAATTAATGATGAAAGAATTCTATTGGGGAACCAAAAATTATTGGAACAAGAAAAAATTACTTTAGAGCAAACTTTACAAAATGAAGTTACAGCTGAACAAGAAAAAGGTAAAACAGTTTCTTATATCGCTATCGAAGGGAAATTAGTAGGTTATATTACGATTACTGACGCTATTAAAAAAACTAGTTTAGAAGCTATTCAAAAATTAAAAGAACAAGGTGTTTCCGTAGTAATGCTCACTGGTGATAATGAAAATACGGCTCAAGCAGTGGCTACTGAATTAGAAGTTTCAGATTTTAAAGCCAGTTGTTTGCCAGAAGATAAATTGAATTACATAAAAAAACTTCAAGATCAAGGAAAAATAGTAGCCATGGCTGGTGATGGAATTAATGATGCCCCAGCACTAGCGCAAGCCGATATTGGAATTGCAATGGGAACTGGTACAGACGTGGCTATTGAAAGTGCCAAAATTACTTTAGTAAAAGGAGATTTAAAAGGAATTGTAAAAGCGAAAGAATTAAGCCATGCCGTAATGAAAAATATAAAGCAAAATCTATTTTTTGCCTTTATTTATAATTCTATTGGAATTCCAATTGCAGCTGGATTGTTATTTCCTTTTTTTGGAATGTTATTATCTCCTATGATTGCTGCTTTAGCCATGAGTTTTAGTTCAGTTTCTGTAATTGCAAACGCACTTCGATTAAGAACGGTTAAAATATAAAGTATGAAAAAATTGAAATCAAAAAGGCAATTTAAGCTTGTAGACGATGAAGCAATGTCGATTCACAAACGAAAATATGGCAAAGGGTTTCAATATTTCGATGAGGATGGAAAAAAAATTACCAATCAAAAATTATTGAATCGATTTCGTAAGTTAATAATTCCTCCTATGTGGACCGATGTGTATATCTGTAAATGGGATGATGGTCATATTCAAGCCATTGGTAGAGATGCTAAAGGAAGAAAACAATACATTTATCATTCTGCTTTTGAAAAGCAACAACAAGAAGAAAAATTTGCTAAAATGAAAGATTTTGGAACCGCTTTGGAAAGTTTTAGAAAAAAAGTCATAGCAGATGTACAAACTAAGAAATGGAATAAAGATAAAATCATTGCGTTATTGATTTTAATCTTAGATGAAACAGGAATTCGAATTGGCAACAAACAGTATGCTTCTCAAAATGGAACCTTTGGCTTAACTACTTTAAGAAGAAAACATATGCATTTAGAAGATGACCAAATTGTTTTTGAATACAAAGGAAAGAGTAATAAAATAAGACATGTTGAAATTGATGACGCTATTTTAACGAAATTAATTAAAAAATCTTCGGAGTTGCCAGGTTACGAAATTTTTAGATATAAAGACGAATCGGGTTGCTTTCATGCTGTTGATAGTGATGAAGTCAATTCTTACATTCATTCACATATGGGAGAAGCTTTTTCAAGTAAAGATTTTAGAACTTGGGTAGCCACAAGATTAGCTGTTGAATTATATCCTTATGCTTTAGAAGCGATTGCCTCCAGTACCAAAAAGAAGTTCAGTAATACTTTAATTAGAATGGTTGCTGATGAATTAGGGAATACACCCACCGTTTGTAAATCCTATTATGTTCATCCTTCTATTTTACAAAAAATGGAAGCACGCACCTTACCCAATCGATTCTATGAAGATTCAGGTGCTTTGAGTTGGAAATTAACGGCATCAGAAAAAGAATTACTAAAGCACATTTAAACAGAATGTAAAAAAAAAATACTATTCTAATGAAAATAAATATTAAAAAAATATTATATATATTAACTCTATTTTTAATTACTGTAAATAGTGTGGCACAAAAAACAGTGCGTTATGATTTACATATTCGAGATACCCTAGTTACTTTTTCAGGAAAAGGAAAAAGAGCCATAGCGGTTAACGGACAAATTCCAATGCCAACACTAACTTTTACTGAGGGAGATGTAGCTGAAATACATGTTTATAATCATTTAAAAGAAGGAACTTCATTGCATTGGCACGGATTATATTTACCTAATCCCGAAGATGGAGTACCCTATCTAACACAAATGCCTATTGCTCCTGAAACCGAACATGTATATCGTTTTCCAATTGTACAGTCGGGAACACATTGGTACCATAGTCATAGTGGTATGCAAGAACAAATTGGCATGTATGGTTCTCTAATTTTAAAGAAAAGGGCTGATGATCCTACATTCAGAACTGGAATCGATGATATACCTCAAATACCAATTATTTTAAGTGAATGGACGGATTACAATCCAAAGAATGTACATCGTATGTTGCACAATGCTTCCGATTGGTTTGCTATTAAAAAAGGAACAACTCAAAGTTATGCTGAAGCCATTCGAGATGGTCATTTTAAAACGAAATTGACTAACGAGTGGAAAAGAATGTTAGCTATGGATGTAAGTGATGTTTATTACGATGCATTTTTGTTAAACGGAAAAAAAGAAAGCCAATTAAGTCAATTTAAAAAAGGAGATAAAGTCCGATTGCGAATTGCAAACGGTGGAGCATCTTCCTATTTTTGGTTACAGTATGCAGGTGGGAAAATAACAGTAGTGGCTTAATGATGGAAATGATGTGGAACCTGTTGAGGTGGATCGGTTGATTATTGGAGTTTCGGAAACCTATGATGTAATTGTAACGATTCCCAATGAAAATATTTCATACGAATTTTTAGCTACACCAGAAGATAGAACCAATGCTACCTCCATATTTATTGGTGAAGGAGTAAAACAATTGGCTAATCCAATGCCTAAATTAAAGTATTTTGAAGGTATGAAAATGATGAACAACATGATGCATATGGATGGTACTATGGATGATATGGGAATGCAAATGAGTTTTCAAAAAATGGACATGAATACTGTAATGTATCCTGAAATTGCAGGAAACTCTATGAGGAATAAAATGGGTAAACACGAAAAAATGAATGCTAAAGGAATGGAAATGAACCATAGCAATCATAATATGCCTTCTAAAGAATCCAATAGGATAACCTTAAATTATGCGATGTTGAAATCACCTACAAAAACCACATTGTCAAAAGAAGCACCTGTTCGTGAATTGCATTTTGAATTAACAGGAAATATGAACCGTTACGTTTGGAGTATGGATAATAAAGTACTGGCAGAAACTGATAAAATTTTAATAAAAAAGGGTGAAGTGCTTCGGATTACCTTATATAATAATTCCATGATGCGTCACCCCATGCATTTACACGGACACGATTTCAGAATTTTAAACGGGCAAGGAGAATATGCTCCACTTAAGAATGTTTTAGATATTATGCCCATGGAAACAGATGTCATCGAATTTGAAGCAAATGCTGATGGAGATTGGTTTTTTCATTGCCATATTTTGTATCACATGATGGCAGGAATGAATCGTGTTTTTAGTTATGAAAATTCTAAGCCTAATCCTTATCTGACGAATAAAGAAAAAGCATATAAAAAATTGCAAGCTGAAAGTAATCGTTTTCATTTTATGGCAGAAAATGACTTTGCCACTAATGGAAATGACGGTCAAATGATGTTACAAAATACACGCTGGAGTTTGGCTACAGAATGGCGTTTGGGATATAATGATCATCATGGGTATGAATCAGAAACACATATAGGAAGATATATTGGAAGAAATCAATGGTTTATGCCTTTTATAGGTTTCGATGCTCGATATCGTAAATTGGATTATGGCGAAATTGAGAAAAATTTATTTGGTCAAACAAGTACAAAAGACAAGCGATTACAAGCCAGTATTGGATTTGCTTACACCTTACCCATGCTTATTACTTTTCAATCGGAATTGTATCATGATGGTAATGTAAGACTCCAACTTATGCGTGAAGATATTCCCATTTCAAAACGCTTGAGAATGGCTTTTATGGTAAATACAGATAAAGAGTATATGGCAGGTTTCAAATATATTGCTGGTAAAAATATTGGAATAACAACACATTATGACAGCGATATGGGATTTGGTTTTGGAGTGAATTTGAATTATTAAAAGAGAATAAATTCACATTGTGTTAATGAAAAATTAAGTTAGTAACCTTTTTGTAAAGTTTTCATAAACTTCGCCTATACATATAGTAATACTTGATTTACTTTTTGTTTACAATCATAGGGTAATTTTGGACAACAAATAAACAACCCTTTTATTATTATGAAAACAAATTTTAAATCCATTTTTTTACTTGCTTTATCTATTACAGTAGTCTCTTGTAATGATGATGATACAAAAGAAGTAGAAACACAAGAATCTGTTACTTTAAAAAACCATTCACAAACACCAGCTTATTTAGCCAAAAAAACAGGTTTTGAAAGCCTTGAAATTTATTCTTTATTAAGCTCTCAAGATCAGTTGTCTGAATCTCCTAATTTTGTATACGGATCTATGGCTGACGGAATGGGATTAATGAAATTAAGTGATGGAACCTATTCTTTAATTAACAATATTGAAGCAGATTATTCTATCGCAAGAATTTCATTTGACAAAACGTTCAAACCAGTAAAAGGAGAATATATCTTAAATGCAGCTGCAACTGCTAGAACCGCTCAATGTTCTGGATCTTTAATTATGCCGGAAGAGCATGGTTTTGGTCCTTTGTATTTATCTGGAGGCGAATGGGGTGGCGCATCTAAAGGAGTTTTCGCAACCGATCCTTTTAAAAAAGCAGAAGATGCTGAATTAGCTACTTTACTTCCTGCATTAGGACAATGGTCTACAGAAAACGCTGTAGTAATTGGTAAAGATGCATATCCTTCAAAAACAGTAGCTTTTATAGGTGATGATACAGGAGATAACACTACGCCATCTGGTCAGTTAGCTATGTATGTTGGTAATAGAGGAGATTTAGCAAGTGGGAAGTTATATGGTTTAAAGGTAACTCAAGCAGGGATTGATTATGAAATGGATATGCAAGAAGGTGTTACGTATCCAGTAGTATTTGAAGAATATACAGAAAGAACATTAAACGAATTAGAGCAAGAATCTAGAGATAAAGGAATTATGGGATTCTCTAGGGTAGAAGATATTGATTACAGAAAAGGTTCTGGAAGCGCAAATAGAGAAATATATTTTGCTGTTACTGGTAGAAAGAGTACTGCTTTAACAGGTAAAGGAACTTTTTACGGTAGAATTTATAAAGTGGTTTTAGATGCTAATGATCCTAAAGTGGCAACTATTACTTGTGTTTTAGACGGTGATAACTTAACTGGTGTTGCCAGACAATTCCATAGTCCAGATAATATTGTAGTAACAAAAGATTATGCATACATTATGGAAGATCCTAACGGTTATCCTGATACTGCTGATAAAACCCATTTTCCTTATTTATACCAATACAATTTAAATACAAAAGCGTTAAAAGTAGTTTTAGAATGTGACCAAAATACCGCTGCTGCAGCTGGAATGGGATCTGCTTCAAATATATGGGAATTAACCGGTATGATTGATGTATCTGATGTAATTGGAGTGGAAGGAAGTTTCTTAATTTGTACACAAAATCACGGTTGGACGAACAGCGCATTTACAGATGCTGAAGCAATTTCAAACCCAGATAGTTCAGAAGGAAGTCAGTTATTTTTGATCAAAGGTCTAGAGCGTTAATATGATTAAAACATTGAAAAAAAATACTTTAAAGGCTATATTTTTATATAGCCTTTTGGTATTTATGAGTCTTAGTTGTAAAGAAAAAGAAGTGTATGAAACAATTGCTCCTTTACAACAATTAGAAATACAATTTAAAAATGATTTATGGAACGCGGCTTTAGCTTTGGATTCCTTAAATGCTTCAGAAAATATAAACGATAAACACAGTTTCTATTTAAAAGCACGAATGTTTTTTAAAAAGTCGGAACCTGTTTTAGCCTATATCGATGCAGATAATTATACTTTTTTGAACCAGCCTAATCTTTTAAAAGTAGAAGAAGAAGATTTTACGGATATTAAAATAAAAGAATCGAATGGTTTTCAGGTAATTGAAGAATTGTTGTATGAAGATACAGTTGATTTAGAAACTCTAAAAAGACAAGTTGTTAGCGCTAGTACGAAATTTAAATTTTTGCATAAGAACCTTACCTTACAGTTTTTAAAAGAACATCATATTTTATGGATTATCAGAGATGCACTAAACAGAGTGGCTTTAACTGGAATTACAGGTTTTGATTCTCCTGTTTTATCCAATTCATTGGAAGAAAGTAAGATAGTTTACACTTCTTTAAAAGAAATACTGTCTATTTATGAACGTCAATTTCAAAATAAAGATTTGTATCATAATTGGATGAACCAAATTGAAAGTAGTATTACTTTTTTAACAGGGAAAGATTTTAATACGTTTGATAGATATATTTTTATCAAAGAACACACTCATAAAGCTTTGGGAATTTGGAACCAAACCGTAACAGATTGGAATATTACCTTTCCATTCAAGCAACCGATTAACTATGACATAACTAATTTATTTGAAAAGAATACTTTTAATATTAATTACTTTACCGATCAAAAAGAAAATCCATTAGCAGAAGAAAAAGTGCAATTAGGGAAAATGCTTTTCGAAGATAAAACTTTATCTCATAATAAAACGATAAGTTGTGCAAGTTGTCATAAACAAGAATTGTATTTTACGGATGGATTGAGCAAATCTCCTGGAACCACTCGCAATTCGCCTACTTTATTTTATGCAGCCTTACAAAAAGGTTTTTTTCATGATAAAAGAACGGGTAGTTTAGAAGGACAAATTGTAGATGTAGTAAATAATCCAAACGAGTTTCATTTGTCATTAAACGATTTAGAGCAAAGAGTCTTAGAAAATGAAAATTATGTAGCCACTTTTAAAAAAGTATACGCAAAAGAGATTGATAATCATTTAATTCGTAGCGCTATAGCTTCTTACATTATGTCGCTTAGTCCATTCCAGTCTAAGTTTGATTTAAACATGCAAGGTAAAGAAAATACGCTTACGCAAAATGAAATAAATGGTTTTAATGTGTTTATGGGGAAGGCCAAATGCGCAACCTGTCATTTTGCACCTTTATTCAATGGTTTAGTACCAGTAGCCTTTAAAGAATCAGAGTTGGAACTCATTGGTGTACCCAAAACAAAGGATACTTTAACAGCTGTTTTAGACGACGATTTAGGACGTTATGGTGTTTACAAAACGGAACAAAGAAAGTATTTCTTTAAAACGCCTACTATACGGAATATTGAAAAAACGGCTCCTTATATGCATAATGGTGTGTATACTACTTTGGAAGAAATTGTAGATTTTTATAACAGAGGAGGAGGCGTTGGTTTGGGAATAACTTTGGAAAACCAAACCTTGCCTTTCGATAAACTTAACTTAACGAATCATGAGAAAGAGGATTTGGTTTTGTTCATGAAAACACTTACAGATACATTTTAAATAAAAAAACTCCCAAATTTGGGAGTTTTTTTATAGTGTTGAATTAATCTAAAAAATCGTCATTCGTTAATTTCTCATCCATTATTTTACTATTCTTCAATTGAACCGGTTTTCTGTTTTTCTTCATTTTTAAATTTAAAAACTCTACAAATAAAGAGAAGAAAATAGCAAAATATAAATAGCCTTTTGGAATACTATGCACTTCAATATCGTTACCAAATTTAAAGTTTGCCAAGTGCGAGCCTTCTGCTAAAAGCATTACACCAATAAGAATTAAAAAGGACAAACCTAATATTTGAATGGTAGGATGTTCATTAACAAATTTACTTACGGGTCCAGCAAAAGCTAACATTACAACAATTGAAAGAATAATTGCCATAATCATGATTTCTAAGGAACCTGCGTAACCAAAACCAGCTGGTGGTTCCGCAGAACTTACTAATCCAATAGCGGTTAAAATACTATCAAAAGAGAACACGATATTCAATAATGCGATTTGAATAATGGCAGCCGATAAACCACTACTTGCTTTTCCAGCGGTGCTTTCTTCTTCTCCTTCTAATTTATGATGAATTTCAGATACGGATTTGTACAATAAAAACAAACCTCCTCCAAAAATAATCAAACTCTGACCCGAAATACCTCCTGAGAAAAATCCGAAATCAAAATCATAGAAGGATTCTTTCAATCCCATAACCCAAGTAATTCCAAAAAGTAAAATTATTCTGAAAACCATGGCTAATAATAACCCTATTCTTCTTGCTTTTGGTTGGTCTTCTGCTTTTAATTTACCAGAAACAATGGATAAAAAAACAATGTTGTCTATTCCTAAAATAATCTCTAAAAAAGTTAAGGTTAACAGGGCAATCCATGCATCTGGATTTGATAAAATCTCCATAGTGAGTTAATTTATTTGTTGCGAATTGAAATTAAAGTTGTTAAACGTAAATTATTCCTTTTTTGTTACAGAACCACGTTGTTTTTTTGTTTGTCCAACGATATTATACTCAAAAGTATATCCTTTTGCATTGGTAGTCAGTATCTTTATCTGTACTGCATTTTTTTCACTCATCGATTTGGGATTGATTTTTTTAAGAATACATTCACAATCATTTACCCATCGAACCGAAGAGGTGTCTTTATGACCTCTAAACGTCTCAATTTGAATGGAATCGTTACGTTCAAAATAGGAAGTTTCTAGTTTGCCTTCAATTTCACGAGTAAATTCAAAATTTCCTGTTTTGAAATCTTTGCAATTGCGTTCTTGTTCATAACAAGAAACTAAAAAAAAGGGCACTAAAAAAAGAAAGAGAGTATGTTTTTTGATGCGCATTTGTAATTTAATATTGATTTATAAAAGGTTATTGCAGTTTCTTAAGTTCGTCGTCTGTAAAATGCTTCAATTCTTTTTCTTTGGAAAATTTATCAGTATTGTATTCGTTGGACTTGTTTTTTGGAATCGATAAACTGTTCCATTCCGTTTGTTTTAACATTTTGGCATAAAAAACAATTTGTCCCACATGATAAGGATAATGAGCTAATTGCCTGTTAATAGCGTCTAAAGCCGTCTGACCTTCATTTCGAATGTAAATAATTTTAGATAAATCTTCAGGTTGCAAACTGTGAATTGCATTAAAAAAGCATTGCCATCCTTCTTCCCAAAGTTGAAGTAAACTCTTTTTATCTTGGTTTTCAAAAAGGGCATCAAATTCTTCATCTCTTTTTCGCCATTCTTTTTCGCCATCGGTTGTTAAAAAATCAGTCCAACGCGACAACATGTTGCCATGCATGTGTTTGATAATAGTAGCAATGGAGTTAGTATCATAATTTGGAGTAATAAATAACTGTGAAGTTTCTAACTGATCGATTGCTTTTTCGGCAATGGTTTTGTAGTACAGCATTTGTTTTTTAACGCTTTCTAAATAGATGTTACTTGTTTCCATCGAATAAACTTTTCATGATAATATTAATTCCTTTAAACCCAAGATAAATAGCAATAGCACTAATGAGAATTCCAATTGCTAAAACATAAGGATAATACGGACTTTCCTCGTTTTTAAACGAACTATTAATAACAATTGGTCCCATAAATAAAAGGGGTAAAGTACCAGATAAGTACTTAATTCCTTTTGCAAGTAATTTTCTATCTGTTGCCATAATATTATTCTATTGGTGGTGGAGGTGGAGGTTCTAGAATCCTGTAGCCAACACCTAAATAAATACTAGATTTTTCTCTTTTTATACTTTCGATTTCTTTTTTTGTGAGTTCGCAAATAGGTTTACCAAATTCTTTTTGTGCGATTTCTTCATAATACAATTGATACCCTTTTTGAATGCCGATAAAAGCCTGTTCTATAGCTTCTTTATTTGTTGTTAAATCCCAATTTAGAAGGCAATTTTCTGCATAGTTATAATCGGTATCTGGTTTTTTTAAAAATTCATGAATATAATTTGCTATTGAATCATTTGCAATAAGTCTTTCATTGACTAAAACCTGATTATCTCGATTGATTAAAACACGAGTAAATAATCGTCCACCACATACTATAGGGCAACTTTTACAATGATTAAAAAGTGTTACATTCACCGTTTCATTAGTACTTAATTTTAAAAGAAACTCGTGGGTTTTACAACAGGTTTCTCGATTCAGTTTTATCGTTATTTCTTCTAAGATATCTTCTCGATATTGGTTGTAATCAATAGATATTGTGGGTAACGAATCAGGAATACCTAAAAGATATTTTTCATTGGAACAATATTGAAACGTTTTATTAGAAAACAAAAAATAACCACTCACTAAAAAGATAGTAATTAAGGAAGCAAAAAGAAAGCCTTTGCTATTATAATATTTTTTTCTTTTTCTCAAATTTAAAAAGTGATATTCAATCCAATACCATTTGAATTGGTAATTACTTTCATGTCAAATTGATAGCCTAAACTATTTGAATTATCTTTTACACTTTCATTATAAAGTTCAATACTTTTAGCTCGCATTCTGGTTCTACCCGAAAGGACTGGAATAGAAACGCCTATTAATCCAGCGCCCACATAGGTAAAACCTGAAGGGTAATCTACATCAGAAACCAAACCTTTTACCACATCTCCAATTATTAATCCAATTCCGCCACCTAATAATAAGCCACCAACAGATTCTTTGGTTCTAGATTTTTTATATAATTGTAAAGCTTCAGGGTTAGCTGCTAAGGTTTTTGTGATTTCGTGTTTATAGACTAAAGCATCATTCACATAATATTTGTTATCTCTCACTTCAATTTGTTGAGAAAAAATTAAGCTAATAGTAAAGAAACAAAAAAGAGAAAGTATTTTTTTCATAGTTTTAAAAGTTAAGGTTTATAGTTGGTTACAGCATTTCTTACACTGCCATATTTTAATAATAATTTTTTAGCGAATTCATATTCAATGGCTAATTCTTCCATAATCATTTTGGTACCGCGATCGACTAATTTGTCATTACTCAATTGCATATCAACCATTTTGTTACCTTTCACTTTTCCTAATTGAATCATAGTGGCAGTTGAAATCATATTTAAGACTAATTTTTGAGCCGTTCCTGCTTTCATACGACTACTACCAGTAACAAATTCTGGTCCTACAACTACTTCGATAGGAAATTGAGCAGTTATAGCTAAAGGGCTTCCCGCATTACACGTAATACAACCCGTACTAATACCGTTTTCATTACATTGTTCTAGTCCTTTAATTACATAGGGAGTCGTTCCTGAAGCAGCAATGCCGATTACCACATCATTAGTGTTAATTAGCCATTCTTGTAAATCGACCCAAGCTTGAGTAGTACTGTCTTCTGCATTTTCAACTGCTTTTCTAATAGCGGCATCACCACCAGCAATTATACCAATAACTAAATCAAATGGAACCCCAAAAGTAGGTGGACATTCGGAAGCATCTACAATTCCTAAACGCCCAGATGTACCAGCACCAATGTAAAAAAGACGGCCTCCAAGCTTCATTTTAGTAACAATTTCGGTTACTAAAGTCTCTATTTGAGGAAGCGCTTTTGCAACAGCTAATGGAACTGTTTGATCTTCTTTGTTAATATTAGTCAACAAATCATGAACCGACATTTGCTCTAAATGTTCATATTTAGAGGTTTGTTCTGTAGTTTTAGTAAAGTGCATTTTATAGTAATGATATAACTGCTAAAATACAAAGATTTTTTCGGTATTTAGAATTTTAGATTTAGAATTTAAAAGCTAAATAGAATAAGCTAAAACAATCCCTAAAACAATTACCGTAAGTTTGGCTAAATTAAATTTATGACCTTCGCTTGTTTCAAATATAATAGTTGAAGAAATATGGAATAAAATTCCAATCACGATGCCAGAAATTTGAGTATAATACTCACTCAAAAAGGTTAAATGAGCCGATAAATAGGTGCCTAACGGTGTCATTGTTGCAAAAACCAACATAAAAAAGAAAATGGCTTTTCGATTCAAATGGGCATTCACAAAAAAAGTAGTCAAAATAATAGCAATTGGAAAATGGTGAATGGCAATTCCATAGGCTAAATGATTGTGTGCACTAATCGGCATTCCTTCTAATAGCGCATGTAAACATAAACTAAAAAACAAAAGCCAAGGAATTTGATGTAGCGTTTGATGTCCGTGTACATGACCATGTTCCGCACCTTTAGAGAAATATTCTAAAATAATTTGGAAAACAATACCAATCATGATAAAAATACCAATAGCACTATTGTGATTATGATGATGATCTTCTGTATGATGTAAATCAGCTTCGTATACTTCTGGTAACAAGTGCATTACAGTTAATGATAATAAAAAAGCACCACTAAATGCGAGGAGTAGTTTTAAATTCTTTTTACTTTTTGGACGAAAGTAAAGCGCTATAAAATATCCTATCAATACAGATAGCAACGGTAAAAAATAGACACTATAATCCATTATTTAAAAATCATGATTAAACGTTCTGAATCGTTTTTGTAAAATTTTTGTAGTTTGTAATTTCCAAAAATATCCAGTAAATATACACCAGCTTCTTCCATCATTTGTTCAAAATCAGCTAATCGAAGTGCCTGGACTTTTTCTGTAAAATGATATTTTTCTCCTTCGTGAGTAAATGCAATTTCTTTGAAAATATGATTGTCTTTTACATAACGTTTGATGTGAAAATCAATATCTTCAACGGTCTTAATCTCTTCTGGTACTAAGTTAGCAATTACATAGTCAACATTCATAAAATCGATACAAGCAAATCCGGTTTCGTTTAAGCTATTATGAATCGCTTTTATGGTAGTGAGATTGTCTTCGTCGTTTTCAAAATAACCAAAACTGGTAAATAGATTAAAAATGGCATCATATTTTTCTTCACAAATGTCACGCATATCATGTACTTTGAAATGCAATTTTTCGTTTTCAAATTGAGACGCCTCTGCAATACTATTCTCAGATAAATCTGCTCCAGTTACCTCATAACCAAGCGAATTTAAATAAATGGAATGACGGCCTTTTCCACAAGCTAAATCTAATATCTTAGCTTCTTCAGGAAGATTCAAATAACCCGTTAAGTTATCCATGAAATATTGTGCTTCCTGATAATCTCTATCTTTATATAAAATATGGTAAAAAGGGGTGTCAAACCATGAAGCATACCATTTTTGGTTAATTGAGTTCTTGTTTTCAGTCATTATTCTTTTGCGCACTAATTAATCTTGCAAACCTACATAAAATTTGCTTTCATATAAAATTATTATGTAAAGAATATAGCTTCGTTCGTCCTAAATGAAACAAATAAAAGATTTAGAATAAATTTAATGTATTTTTGCAATTGAAATTGATGTTTGAACATGGAAAATTTTAAAATGGTTGCCAAAACCTTATTTGGATTTGAAGAAGTATTAGCAAAAGAATTGTTGCAACTTGGTGCACAAAAAATTGAGCAAGGAACTAGAATGGTTAGTTTTATAGGAGATAAAGGGTTTATGTACAAAGCCAATTTAGCTTTACGAACCGCTTTGAAAATACTAAAACCAATTAAAACGTTTAAAGCGTATAATGATAAGAGTTTGTATGATGGAATTCAAAAAATTGATTGGTCGGAATACCTTACCGAATACAAGACATTTGTAGTAGAAACTACTTTACATTCGGAACATTTTAACCACAGTCAGTTTGTCGCTTTAAAAACAAAAGATGCTATAGTGGATCAATTTAGAGATGCTACAGGGAAACGCCCAAATATTGATAAAGACTTTCCCGATTTGCGTATTCATATTCATATCGACCGAGATATGGTTACCGTTTCTTTAGATACTTCTGGAGAATCCTTACACAAAAGAGGTTATAAAACAGCTACGAATATAGCACCAATTAATGAAGTGTTAGCGGCAGGAATGTTGTTGTTGTCGGGTTGGGATGGGAACAGTCATTTTTTAGATCCTATGTGCGGTAGTGGTACCATTTTAGCTGAAGCAGCGATGATTGCTTGTAATATTCCAGCTAATATTAATAGAAAAGAGTTTGCTTTCGAGAAATGGCAAGATTGGGATAGTGAATTATTTGATAAAGTATTGGAATCTTTATTGAAAAAAACACGTGAATTTCATTATACCATAACCGGTTATGATAAAGCACCGAGTGCAGTTGCGAAAGCTAAAGATAATATTAGGAATGCCAATTTAGACGAATATATTTCCATTCGTCAGGCTAATTTTTTCGATACGGAAAAAATGACTGAAGGGCCTTTGCATATTGTGTTTAATCCTCCTTATGGAGAACGTTTGGATATTGAAATGGAACGTTTTTACAGAGAAATTGGTGATACGATGAAACAAAAATATCCCAATACAAATGCTTGGTTTATTACGGCCAATTTAGAAGCTTTGAAATTTGTGGGTCTGAAACCCAGTCGAAAAATCAAATTATTTAACGGAAAATTAGAAGCTCGATTCGTAAAATACGAAATGTATGCGGGAAGTAAAAGAGCTAAATTTCAAACGGATACTAACTATTAAAAAAGAAATCATGAGTAAAAAAACAAAAGCATTTTTATACAATCTTTTAGGTTTTACCTGTTTTTATGTTCCTGCTTATTTGATAATTATGCACTTTACAGATTTAATAGGTTTTTGGATAGCAGGACCTTCTTTTATTGTTTCGTTATTTCTTTCGCCTAAATTTCAATACATGCAAACCCATGAAGGTGAAAAAATATTTATGAAATGGATATTTGTAAAAGGAATTCGTGAAGTGAAGTAAATTAATTATATGAGATATATTTTATTTTTAGCCATATTTTTTTATTTCCCAACTAGTAAAGCACAGTGTTGGAAAGAAATTGCTACAGGGAATGGGCATACAGTAGCTATAAGTATTGACGGTACTTTATGGGCTTTAGGACATAATAATAATGGTCAATTAGGGGACGGAACTAATAGTGATAAAACGTCTTTTATTCAAATTGGAACTGATACGAATTGGGATAAAGTGACTACAGGTTTTAATTTTACCATTGCTTTAAAAACAGATGGGACATTATGGTCTTGGGGTCTAAATAATGTTTATCAATTAGCTGATGGAACTAACAATAATAGAAATTTTCCAATGCAAATAGGAACTGATAACGATTGGAAGGAAATAAATACGGGTTATTATCACACATTAGCAATAAAACAAAATAATACATTATGGGGATTTGGAGGCAATACATTTGGACAAATTGGTTTAGGAAATTCCTCAACAATAACAGAACCAATGCAAATAGGTAGTGATAATGATTGGTATACTATTAGCTCAGGAGATTTTCATAATTTAGCCATTAAGAATGATGGTTCTTTATGGGCATGGGGTGAAAATGATTTTGGTGCATTAGGAGACGGGACCACTGATCAAAGAATGACACCTATTCAAATTGGTTTTGATTTAGATTGGACTAAAATAGATGCGGGAGCAGACTTTTTTTCTTTAGCGATTAAGACGACTGGAGAATTATTTGCTTGGGGAAATAATCAACAAGGTCAAGTAGGTGATGGAACTAATATTGATAAGCATATTCCAACTCAAATTGGTACCGAAACAGATTGGAATACTGTGTCAGGCGGTTTTAGAGATTCTCATGCTATAAAAACAGATGGTACTCTGTGGTCTTGGGGAAGCAATCAATACGGACAGTTGGGTAATGGAACTAATGTGGATGAAAATTCACCTGTGCAGATAGGCACAGATTTATGGATGAAGATAGATTCTTATGGGCATACTATGGCTTTAAAATCCGATGGTACCTTGTGGACCTATGGAGCTAATTTTTTTGGTCAGGTGGGTGACGGAACAACTGATCATAGAAATACTCCTTATAATATAAGTTGTTCTGTTCTTTCGTCAGATTCTTTCGAGAATAATTATAATTCTATTGTTATTTATCCAAATCCTGCGAAAAGTTATATTTCAATTTTAAACCTAAATTCTACTCAAGAATATACAATTACAGATGTTTTTGGAAAAAAAATAGATTCAGGTTTCATTTCATTTAACGATAAAATTTATATCGAGAAATATGATAGAGGAGTATATTTTATTAAAATTAAGGAAAAGAATTTTAAATTTATAAAGAAATAGATTGAAAATATATAAAAAGTGTCTAAGTATCGAGACATTTTTTAAACGTTGTAATTTTATATTTGTTGTATAAATATTTGTAAAAGGAATTCGTGAAGTAAAGTAATACCAAGATTGTTAAATAAAACAAAAAATCACCTAAAATGGTGATTTTTTTTATTTCCTAGACTCTATATTTGCGCCCAAATAATAAACAAATATAATAAAATGATTACAAAAAAAATGAAAGCTTTTTTAGTTTGCTTTTCGATGTTAGTAGTAACAAGTTGTTCGGTTGAAGATGGTAAAGATGGTGTTGGATTTGAAGAATTAGTCAAATTTGGTGACGTAAAACTTACATTAACAGGTGTAAGACCAGATGAAGTGTCGTTTTCTAAAACAACAGCTTTTAAATTTACCTCAGTTGAAGGAAGCGATTATAGTAGTAGTAATTCTGTGCAACCGAACGGAAGTGATTTAACTTTCAATATTCTAAGATATTTAAGTTCGCCTGATGATGTATTTCAAGAATCTACAGTATCTTTTAGTTTGAATGTAACCGATGCTGGATTGGCTACAGAAGCATTAGAATTAAATTCATTTCGAATTGAAAATTTTGCTATAGTAGGTGATGATTTAAAGTATTTTGTACTTTCAGATAGTTATGATACTACAAGTCCAAGTACAAATATTCAAATTACAAATTATAGTTTTAATGATGCTACGAATGAATTAAAGTTTTCGTTCTCATTTGATGTACCCGCTTTAAATAATGATTCAGATCATGATTTGAATGTAAAAGGAGAAGTGAAGGTTATTGTATTAGAAGAAATCTAAAAACTCATGATTTATAAAAAAGGCCTCAATTGAGGCCTTTTTTTATATTTTAATACCAGGAGGTAACATGTCTTGGTATTTACGATTCTTTCTAAAAAATTTGATAAGTTTAAGATGCGTTGGAACTACTTTTAATTTTCTGTCTTCTGCTATAGATAGTACATTTTTAATGAATTCTTCGTGTAGGGCTTCATCCGAATTTTCGTTTTCGCAAAATTTTGTCAAAAAAATCTTTCGCTCTTGTAACGAATATTCGATAGATACTAATCCATCATCAGTAATAGTTTCAAATTGTCTTAACAACTCATTGTCTTTAATTTCCATTGGTTAATGCTTTAAAATTAAAATTTAACAATCTGTAAAGATTTATCCAATTGCTAAAATTATACATTGCAAAGTTAACGATTTGATAATCAATTTCAAATAATTTTAACTTTTAAGATTTTTTGTACAGATATGTTAAATAACACCCGTTTTACAATAGATTTAGTACATTTATGTTTTCTAAAAGATAATTACGCTTTACATGTCAAAAATAGCTGTTTACTTTATGCCTGGTTTGGCTGCAAGTTCAATCATATTTGAAAATATTAAGTTACCTGAAGATACCTTCGAAATGCATTTTTTAGAATGGTTTGTACCAAAGCCAAAAGAATCTCTAGAAGCATATGCATTGCGAATGACAAAGGAAATTAAGCATAAACAACCCGTGTTAATCGGTGTTTCTTTTGGAGGCATTTTGGTACAAGAAATGAGCAAGTATATTGAAACTAAAAAAATAATTATCATTTCAAGTGTAAAGACTAATAAAGAAATGCCAAGTCGAATGAAAATTGCTAAAAAAACTTTGGCCTATAAATTGATACCCACTAGTTTGTTGTCGAATGTGGAATTATTGGTTAAATATGCTTTTGGAGATAATATTATTGCAAGCCGACTCAAATTATATGAAAAATATTTAAGTGTTCGTGATAAAAAATATTTGGATTGGGCGATAGAAAACGTAATTTTATGGTCTAGAGACAAAGCAGATGAAAAAGTAATTCATATTCATGGTGATTCTGATTCCGTTTTTCCTATCCAAAATATAAAAAATGCAATAATTGTAAAAGGAGGAACGCACATTATGATTATTAATAAATACAAATGGTTGAATGAAAATTTACCCAAAATTATAAACCCAATTGAAAAAACATAAATTATGAAGAAGGATGTTGTAAAAAGAATTGTTTTAATTTGTGCTGTAATCACAGTTAGCGGATTATTTATTTATGCGACAAAAAGCAATGTCGTACAAATTGCTCATGTAGATTATCCTACACAAATGAATTTTGCTCAAGAAGTTGTACCAACTTACATGGTGGATGTTCAAGAGCGATTAGATCGAGAAATGGTAACCAATATTAATTATCATACCAATACGACTTTAGTCATTAAAAGAGCCAATAAGGTTTTTCCAATTATAGAACCTATCTTAGCTAAAAATGGTATTCCAGACGATTTCAAATACTTAGCAGTTATAGAAAGCAGTTTAGTAAATGCTGTTTCTCCAGCTGGTGCAAGAGGGGTTTGGCAATTTATGCCTACGACAGCGAAAGAAAAAGGAATGGAAGTAAATGATTTTGTTGATGAACGTTATGATTTGGAAAAATCTACGCAAGCTGCTTGTGATTATTTGAAAGAAGCATATTTGAAATTTGGTAGAAATTGGACTTTAGCTGCCGCTTCTTACAATGGAGGTATGGCTGGTGTTCAAAAACAGTTGGAATCTCAAAAAGTAACGAGTTATTATGATGTTTTACTAACGGAAGAAACAGCACGTTATGTGTATCGTATTCTAGCCTTAAAAGAAATTATGAAAAACCCACAAAAGTATGGTTTTGAAATTCCAACGCATGCTTTGTATTCTGAAATACCCGTTAAAAAAATTGAAATTGACTCAACAGTAACTGATTTGGCCGATTTTGCTTTGGCTCAAGGAATAAACTACAAGATTTTAAAAATTCACAATCCTTGGTTGAGAGATAAATCCTTGCCTAATAAAGCGCGAAAAAAATATACAATAGCAATTCCTACGGAAGGATATAGTAAATTAGAAAACTAATAATAAAAAAGCACTCGTTTAGAGTGCTTTTTTAATTTTATCGAAAGAAGAAATTGTTAGATTTTCTTCATTTGCTCTTTCATCATTTTAATTTGGTCTTTTAACATGCCATGTTTGTCTAGCTTTTTGGCTTCTGTTAATAAGTTGTTAGCTTCCATTTTACGTCTTTTAGTCATGGCAATACCTGCTAATTGTAATTTTGCTAACGCTAAATCTTGATCCATAGACAAACCTAATTCTACCGCTTTTTTGAAAAATTTCTCTGCTTGAGTTAAATTAGTTTGTGAAACCATTATTCCATTAAGGTAGTTATAATATCCTTGTTGTTTTCGTACTAAAGCGCTTTCTGGATTCTTAATTTTATCTAACCATTTTTTCGCACCATCCATATCTTGCTTTCTCAATTTTAAGAAAGCCAATAAAATCATCTCATTTTTAAAATATAAAAAGATAAAAATTGTAGATAACAATAATAAGAAGATTCCGTTTCCAATATTGCCTTCTGTAAATTGATAGACTGCAAACGCAATGATTAAACCTGCTAAAACTAATTTAATATTTTTGTTGAACATAATTATTTTTTTAAGTGTTGCAAAGGTAATAAAATCAATTAAAAATATTTTTAAAAAAGTACTTGCTATTGAAAAAAGACTTTGTATATTTGCACTCGGTTTTACAAAAAGAGAACCAAGAGTTAAAAATTCGATTTTATTTATAGATTTTAAAAATACAAGCAATGAGTAAGAGAACATTTCAACCATCAAAAAGAAAAAGAAGAAACAAGCACGGTTTCATGGATAGAATGGCTTCTGCAAACGGAAGAAAAGTGCTTGCTCGTAGAAGAGCTAAAGGAAGACACAAATTGACTGTTTCTAGCGAACCTAGACATAAAAAATAATGTTCTTTTACCAAGCAACAATATCAGGTGTTACTATTTTTTAGTAACACCTTTTTTTTAATCTTTTCGTGAGAAAAGTAACAACGTTTTGATAAATAAGGTTATTATAATCTGATTATTAAGGTAATCATAGAAAAAATAAAAATATATGAGATAATCTTTTTAATTTTGATAGCATTCAAATGATTCCCTTACAGCAAGATTTTTTTAAAACGAAAACAACAATAAATAATATAACTACACAACAATAACTACACAATGCCAAAAGACAATTCTATTAAATCGGTTTTAATTATAGGTTCAGGTCCTATCGTAATTGGTCAAGCGTGTGAGTTCGATTATGCAGGTTCGCAATCGGCTCGCTCCTTAAAAGAAGAAGGTTTAGAGGTTATTTTGATTAACTCTAATCCAGCAACAATCATGACAGATCCTACTATGGCGGATCATGTTTATTTAAAACCTTTAACTACAAAATCTATTATTGAAATTCTTAAAGCACATCCGCAAATTGATGCCGTTTTACCAACCATGGGTGGTCAAACTGCGTTAAATTTATGTATTGAAGCAGATGAAAAAGGAATTTGGAAAGATTTTAATGTTAAGATGATAGGTGTCGACGTTAATGCCATTAATATTACAGAAGACAGGGAACAATTCAAACAATTATTGCAAGAATTAGGAGTAGGTGCTGCACCTGCTAAAATTGCCAATTCCTTTTTAAAAGGAAAAGAGATTGCACAAGAATTTGGTTTTCCATTAGTGATTCGTCCTTCTTTTACATTGGGTGGAACAGGAGCAGCTTTTGTGCATACGAAAGAAGAATTTGACGAAAAACTAACCTATGGTTTGGAAATGTCTCCTATTCACGAAGTGTTAATTGATAAAGCACTTCTTGGATGGAAAGAATATGAATTAGAATTACTACGTGATAAAAACGATAATGTAGTTATTATATGTACTATCGAAAATATGGATCCAATGGGAATTCATACAGGAGATAGTATCACCGTTGCACCAGCAATGACTTTATCAGACAGAACGTATCAAAAAATGCGTGATATGGCCATTTTAATGATGCGTGCTATCGGAAATTTTGCAGGTGGTTGTAATGTTCAGTTTGCAGTTTCTCCTGATGAAAAAGAAGACATTGTAGCAATTGAAATTAATCCGCGTGTCTCCCGTTCTTCGGCTTTAGCTTCTAAAGCGACAGGGTATCCAATTGCTAAAATTGCAACAAAATTAGCTTTGGGATACAACCTTGACGAATTGCATAACCAAATTACAAAATCAACTTCAGCTTTATTTGAACCTACACTGGATTATGTAATTGTAAAAATACCTCGTTGGAATTTCGATAAATTTGAAGGTTCAGATCGAACGTTAGGTTTACAAATGAAGTCGGTAGGAGAAGTAATGGGAATTGGCCGTTCGTTTCAAGAAGCCTTACATAAAGCGACACAATCTTTGGAAATTAAAAGAAATGGGTTAGGAGCTGATGGTAAAGGCTATAAAAATTACGAACAAATCATAGAGAAGCTAACGTATGCGAGTTGGGATCGTGTGTTTGTGATTTATGATGCCATTGCCATGGGAATTCCGTTAAGCAGAATTCATGAAATTACAAAGATTGATATGTGGTTCTTGAAACAATATGAAGAACTATTCCACTTGGAAAAAGAAATTGCCAACTATAAAGTAGATACACTTCCAAGAGAATTGTTGTTAGAGGCAAAACAAAAAGGATATGGTGACCGTCAAATTGCGCACATGATGGGTTGTTTGGAGAGTCAAGTCTATAAATTACGTCAGGATCAAAAGATAAATCGTGTTTATAAATTAGTAGATACTTGTGCGGCTGAGTTTAAGGCGTTAACCCCTTATTATTACTCTACTTTTGAAGCTGAAATTGAAAAAGCAGATGGAACGCGTTATGTGCATAACGAAAGTATCGTAACAGATAAGAAAAAAGTTATTGTTTTAGGTTCGGGACCTAATCGTATTGGACAAGGAATCGAGTTTGATTATTCTTGTGTTCACGGTGTTTTAGCTGCTAAAGAATGTGGTTATGAAACCATTATGATTAACTGTAATCCAGAAACGGTATCCACTGATTTTGATACAGCAGATAAATTGTACTTTGAACCTGTGTTTTGGGAACATATTTATGATATCATTCAGCATGAGAAACCAGAAGGTGTTATTGTACAATTAGGAGGCCAAACCGCTTTAAAATTAGCAGAAAAATTATCAAAACACGGTGTAAAAATCATTGGAACTTCATTTGAAGCTTTAGATTTAGCAGAAGATAGAGGTCGTTTTTCTAATTTATTGACCGAATTACAAATTCCTTTCCCAAAATTTGGTATCGCTGAAAGTGCAGAAGAAGCGTCTCAATTAGCGGATTCATTAGATTTTCCATTGCTCGTACGTCCTTCTTATGTATTAGGAGGTCAAGGAATGAAAATTGTAATTAATAAACAAGAATTAGAAGAACATGTTATTGATTTATTGAAATCGATTCCAGGGAATAAATTATTATTAGATCATTATTTGGATGGTGCTATCGAAGCTGAAGCAGATGCCATTTGTGACGGGGAAAATGTGTACATTATAGGAATTATGGAGCACATTGAGCCTTGTGGCGTGCATTCAGGAGATAGTAATGCCACCTTACCACCTTTTAACTTAGGGGAATTTGTGATGCAACAAATAAAAGACCATACGAAGAAAATTGCGATTGCATTGAAAACGGTTGGTTTAATTAACATTCAGTTTGCAATCAAAGACGATACGGTATATATCATTGAAGCCAATCCGAGAGCTTCTCGTACGGTACCATTTATAGCGAAAGCGTATCAAGAACCTTATGTCAATTATGCGACTAAAGTGATGCTTGGGCAAAATAAAGTAACCGATTTTACTTTCAATCCGCAATTGAAAGGTTATGCGATTAAGCAACCAGTTTTCTCATTTAGTAAGTTTAAAAATGTGAACAAAGCGTTAGGACCCGAAATGAAATCTACGGGAGAAAGCATCTTGTTTATCGATGACTTAAAAGACGATCAGTTCTATGAGTTGTATTCGAGAAGAAAAATGTACTTAAGTAAATAAGAAAAAAAATCCCAACGGAAACGTTGGGATTTTTATTTATTTGAATTTTGAAATTGTCTATTTTGTTTTGGAAGTTAAAACCATAATGGCATCATATTCTTCGTTATTAAAAAGTAAAAATTTGGAACCCATATTATAAATTTTTATATCTTGAACATCTTCAGCAGGATTTAGAGCATAGGCTTGTTCTTTGCTGATAATTTTATTATCTAGAATAAATAAGATTTTACTGTCTTTTGAATTAGGCGATACTGTGTTTTTAGTAAGAGTGGTAGAAATTAACAATACACCATCTTCAGCTTGTTCTCCCCAAATAGCCTTTCCAGTTTCTGATGTTTTGTTAAAAGTATTTATATTGGCTATAATTTCTGATTTTAAACTTTTGAGTATTTTTGATTTGTCTTTTTCAATTGGTTTTCCATCAAGTACAACTAATGGAGTTTCTCCAAAATCTGAAGGTTGGTTATTTTGTTTAATTAAATCATTTACACTAGTATTTGTTTTCTCATTAAATAAAGTTACTTGAGAATAACTACTATATGTTAGTATAAACGTTATTATAAAAAATGTTTTTTTCATTTTGTGTTTTGTTATTTTAATGCAATTATAATGAAATAAATCTATGGTATTTAAAAATAGATTCTTTATATATTTTATTTGTCATTTGTATAGTGTACAAAACACACAAGGCTTCACTGAATTTCAGGAAACCTTATGCTTGTTAAAAATGGTTTGGAAGTGTTGTTTTTATAAATTCTTTATAACATCAATTAATTTGGTTTTTGCAATGGGTTTAATGATATAATCGGTTACTTCATTAATCGCTTTGGCGCGTGTAATATCATCTTGAGAAATAGAAGAAGAGCAAATATAAATCGATATTTTTTTACCAATGTAAGGATTTAGCTTGGTGTATTCTTCTAAAAATTGCCAACCATTCATGATGGGCATACTTAAATCTAAAAAAATAATTTCAGGTAATTCGGCACTATTGTCTTTGTTTTCTTTTAAGAAGTTTAAGGCATCCATACCATTATTAAACACACGAATTAAGTCAACCAAATGAGTTTGTTCAATGGTTTTTTTCGTTAAGAAAACAAATACATCATCGTCATCTACTAGTGTCAGGTTTTTAATATGCTTCATGATTGTAGTTTTTTAAATTCTATAAAAAATGTAGTCCCTTTTTCAGGTTCGCTTTCTGCCCAAATTTTACCATTCATGGCTTCTACTTGTGTTTTTGTCATAAATAAACCAAACCCTTTCGCGTCGGGATGTTTGTGAAAGGTTTTTCGAATTTTAAAAATTTGATCTTTATGCATGACCAAATCAATTCCTAAACCATTATCGGCAACTGATAATATTACGGAGTCTTGTTCGGTTTTTTGGGTTTTGATATGTATGACAGGATTTCTGTGTGGCGATTTGTATTTTAAGGCATTACTAATCAAATTGGATAAAATGCTATCAATATATTTTGGAGGGAAATAAATGGAATTGGCTTCCGATAAATCAATATGAATTTTGGCTTCATATTCTTCAATTTGAGTTTCAAAGCCTCGTAATATTTTCACCAAACAATCTTCTAGAATTATAGTATCCACATCTACCTCAGTATCTTGTTTCACCTGAATGGATTCCACTAATTCATTAAAAACATCCATTAAATGATTCACAACAGGCTTTATTTTTGCTAATGCTTCACTTTTTTCTTCTTCATCTTCACTTTGTTCTACAAAATCAACTAACATGGCAATATTGATTAAAGGTGCTCTAAGATTGTGCGATACAATATTACAGAAGTCGACAAGTTGCGTGTTTTTAAGTTCTAAAATTTGAGCATGTTCAATCGCTTTAATATTATTGGCTCTAATTTGTTCTTCGCCTTCTTTTCGTTCGGTAATATCAGAGCGAATAGCCACATATTGGTAGGGTTTTCCATCTTGATTTAAAAAAGGAACAATGGTCGTGTCCACCCAATAGGTAGAACCATCTTTGGCTTTGTTTTTAAGTTCCCCTTTCCAAACCTTACCATGAGCTATGGTTTTCCAAAGTTCTTTAATGAATTCTTGCGAATGATAGCCCGAATTAATAATTCGATGGTCTTGGCCAATGAGTTCTTCTGTAGAATATTTAGAAATTTTGCAGAAGTTATCGTTTACGTGTGTAATAATTCCTTTTTGATCGGTAATCGCAACAATAGCCGATTCGTCTAAGGCATATTTGTAATCTGAAATTTCTTTGAGTATTTTTTTTAATTCTTCCTCGCCTTCTTTTCGTTCGGTAATATCGGAGCGAATAGCCACATATTGGTAGGGTTTTCCATCTTGATTTAAAAAAGGAACAATGGTCGTGTCCACCCAATAGGTAGAACCATCTTTGGCTTTGTTTTTAAGTTCCCCTTTCCAAACCTTACCATGAGCTATGGTTTTCCAAAGTTCTTTAATGAATTCTTGCGAATGATAGCCCGAATTAATAATTCGATGGTCTTGGCCAATGAGTTCTTCTGTAGAATATTTAGAAATTTTGCAGAAGTTATCGTTTACGTGTGTAATAATTCCTTTTTGATCGGTAATCGCAACAATAGCCGATTCGTCTAAGGCATATTTGTAATCTGAAATTTCTTTGAGTATTTTTTTTAATTCTTCTTCTCCTTCTTTTCTATCGGTAATATCGGAACGAATAGCAACATATTGGTAGGGTTTGTTATTTTCGTCTAAAAAAGGAACAATGGTGGTGTCCACCCAATAGGTGGAACCATCTTTGGCTTTGTTTTTAAGTTCTCCTTTCCAAACCTTACCATGTGCAATGGTTTTCCATAAATCTTTGATAAAAGTCTTTGAGTGAAAACCAGAATTGATAATGCGATGATCCTGACCGATAAGTTCTTCCGCTGTATATTTGGAAATATTACAGAAATTGTCGTTCACATAGTTAATAATTCCTTTTTGGTCGGTAATAGCAATAATTGATGATTCATCGAGAGCATACTTATAGTCTGCTATTTTCTCCATGGGCAATTATGTTAGTATTATGTGTAGATAGGTGAATTGAGCTTATTTATAGCGGTATTGGTTTTATATTATAGTGAAAACTAGTTCGAGCTATTTAGTAAATTTATTACAAAAGATTGCAATTGCAAAATTTCTGTATCATTTTTCGATGAAAATTCTTAAAATTTTTACGCACATAAAAAAAGCCTCAAGAAAACTTAAGGCTTTTAATTTTTAACTAACTCAAATGTATTATTGGAAATATGGATCATCTAATTCATAATTAAAAGTACCATTGGTAATTGTAAATGGACCTTCTATGACGTCATTATTTGTTGTTAAATAATATGTAATATTGAAATTTCCTTTAATTCTTTTTGCTGCAATATCAAAATCAGTTACTCTGATGCTTCCTTGTTCAACTGATACTGTTTTATTTCCTCTTCCTAAATCATAAAAACCGATGCTACTGTTGCTTCCGTTCATGATGGTTGCGTTTTCGCTAACTAAATCATAAGTACCAGCATTCCATTGACTTTGCGGAATTCTTAAATTGATGATAACTGATTCGTTACTAGCTACTGCATTCATAGTTGTATTAGAACCTTGAATAAAGAGGTATTTAAAGTTTATACCTTCTGTAGTATAGGTTTCGATTTTAATTTGATTGGTGCTTGCATCAACATAATCCATTGGTTTAAGATTGTTAAACTGAACACCGTTAATGTTTGCTGTCATGAAATTAGGAATAATTTCAGAAGTCAAATACTGAAAGTTTTCTGAATTTGTAGTTGTATTATTTTGTGAAACATTTTCATTAGTAGAAAGTGGTTCAACTGTGCAAGAAACTAATGTAATAAATGAAGCTAGAATTAGGGATAAATTTCGCATAAAATATGTTCTAAAATTTTCGGCAAAATTAGATGTATTTTTATTACGTGCAACATCTAAAAGGTTAAATAAATGTTAAAAAAATGTAATCAAAATTTATAAAAACATCAATTTTATTCCTAAGGCTGATATGGTTTTTTATAGCGCTTAAGTCTTTGGTTTACAGTGTTTTTTAAATTATTTTAATCTTTGTGCTTAAAAAGCAAAATTGCATTATGTTTAATAATTAGTTGTTAAAATTGAATATAATGTAATTTTGTTCCAAATTTACTACATTTAAAAAAACGCAGATTCTATAAAAAAACATGCTCAAATTGAAGCGTTTTTTTGTGTTAAGAAATCTGTTTTTTTGAGGTTTTTTGGGTAAAAAAAAGGCACTGTTTTTTTCTTAAAAAAAATTTTCACATAATTTTTTTGTAAGAATTTTATTATTTTATTTTACACCCATCATTATTTTTAGTAGTTTAATTTTTCTAATAATAAAATGATACAAAAAGAAGCATATTAAAAAAGTAGATAGTGTAATAAATAAAAACTTAATTATAAATGACCAATCTTTATCTTTACAATAATACACAACAATAATAATAATGGTTTGGTGTAAAATATAAAATGGGTAAACCGCAGTATTGCAATAGGTTATCAATTTACTTTTTTTATTTAAAAATTGTGCTGCCATTCCAAAAAAGAATAATAACCAAGTCCACATATTGATTTGATTAATTGCTGCTTCAATAAAATGACGTTGCCAGCCATCAGGATAACTAATAATAAATAGAAATAAAGGAAAAGTAAACAAACCAATTTTGAAATAGGTTTTATAATATAATCTTACTGTATTAAAAAAAAGTTCTTGCTGTAAAATAAATATAAAACCATAAAGGAAGAGGACAAGATTGTAAAAGAAATTGAACCAATCATCAAATAGACCATGAGTAATAGGAAAGAAAGGATCTAAAAAACACTCCATCAAGAATAAAGGTATTAATAGTAGAAAAACACCATATTTTGATTGTATTCTTTTAGAAGTCCAACGTAGTAAACTACCATTTGGTTTTTTTTTAAAATATTGAAATAAAGGTAGTAAAAGCAATGAATAACAAAGGATGTATGGTAAAAACCATAGATGATGCCAGCTCAAATTTCCTGTTGGGTAAGTTCCTTTGAAGGCTTCAGATGGCCAAAATTCAAAATAGGAACCTGAAAAATCGAAATTGGATATACGCTCTATATATACTTGTGGTGGTACAATGATTAATATTCCAAAGACTAAAGGTATAAATATACGAATAATACGTTCTTTTATAAATTGTATATTGGTTCTTTTTTTTAAAGATAAGGCAGCTCCCATTCCAGATATGATAAATAATAAAGGCATCCTCCAACGATTTAAAAATAGCATGGGATACATAATCCAATCATAAATAATATTATTTTTTATATGCCAATCCCAAGGAACAAAAAACATTCCTATATGATAAAAAATCAGTAGCGAAAAAGCTAAAACTCGTAACCAATCTAAATCGTAACGTCTTTCCATTTTTTTGTTTTTTTTGCAAATTTTAGCTTTAAAAACAAGGGTTCAAAAGAATTGGTATCAATGTCACGTTTTTGTGATGGAATGCAAGAAGAAGGTATGAAATGTTTTTTTTGGTATAAATTGAAAATCCTATTGGTTCATTTTATCATTAAATAAGGTTAAATAATTTCTAGAAACAGGAACTTGTTCGTCACAATTTTTTAATTTTATTTTGTAACCTTGTGCATTCCCTTTTACATTTTCAATGTAAGTTATATTGAGTAAATAGGAACGATGTATTTTACAGATTTCAGGAAAATTGGATAATTCTTTTTCAAATTCTTTCAGCTTCATTCTTTTTATAGAAGATTTTGAATTGCATCCATCTTTTGTCCATATCTCAATGTAATTGCCTTCTGCTTTAGCAAAAATAAAAGATGCGACTGCTAGTTTGAAAGTTTCAGATTTAAGCTCGGTTTCAATTTCAATTTCATAATCTAGAGTGTTTTTTGATTGTTCTTTTAGCTTTAAATTCAATTCAGAGGCAAGCTCACTATTTTTGATGAAATGAATATTTAAATTCGCAGAAATCACACTAAATGCTAGTAAAAATCCGCTAACAAGAGTATTAAATACTTCTTCAACTAAATAGTTAATAGAACGATTATAAGGGTTGTTGTATAAGAGGTCTCGTAGTAAATAATTGGCAATACCTGTTAGGAATAAAAGTATAAAAATAAAAAAGAGTTCTTTTTTTACAGTCCAATTTTCAGTTGTTTTTGGATATTGATTGGTTATTAGGGCTAATAAATATAGAATGAAAAAAGGAACTATAGTGTGAATGAACGCAATTATCCAAACTTTTAATTTTAATTCCTCATAATTAATTTCAAAAGGTTCAATTACATAATTAAAGAAAAAACCTAATGCGAAAATTAATACACTAATTTGAAATAACTTTTTGCCTTTATAGTAATAAAGATAGGGTTGGTCAAAATATTTAATAAAGTCATTCAAGTGAATTGATTTATAAAATTGCTAGCGCTAATTTATTGTATAGCTTTTATTAAAACAAAACTTATTCTATATAATTTGTAAGTGATTTTTTGTTTTTATTTTTTTTATTATTTTAACATAATTGTTGTTTTATATTTATCTTTTAATGAGTTTTTTGTGAATAAATATATTTAAACTTTGTTTTTGTTATTTTTTCATATATTTACTAGACAAATGAGTAACTACAAATATGATGAAAAAAAATTATTCTAGTTTTTGGGGTGTTTCGTGTAAAACCCTACTGCTACTAAGCTTATCTTTTCCTTTTTTAGCCTTCTCAAGAGCTGAACCAAAAAAAGAAAAAAGAAAAAAAGTTGTCCAAAATGCAATTTTTGATCCAGCCAGTTATATGGCTTTAACCGTAAGCGGTTTTACCGATGATGTTATTGCAAACGGTGTTGGAAGTTTAAATACATCAACCACAAATGATGTGGATGGGGTTAATTTTTGCTATCTTTCTCAAGGAACTCAAATTACTTCAGGATCGACTCCCACTGCTTATGGGTTACCAACAAATGGTGTATTATCTGTAAATAATAGCGATTTGTTTTTCAATTTGGCTCCTTATGATTCAAATAATTCGCTTCGAATACAAGATAATGGAGCCGCAGGTTTATCAACGATTACGTTTACCGAATTAGAGTCTTTTGAAACCTTGTATTTAGCGGTAACTTCTGGAAGTGGCGCTTCTAATGTAACGGTTACCGTTAATTTTACAGATGCTTCTTCTCAAGTTTTTACAAGTGTAAATATACCGGATTGGTTTAATTCCAATGCTTTGCCAACTATAATCTCAGGCATAGGCCGTGGAAGTAGATTAGATAATGGTTTGGAAAACCCAACAAATAATCCAAGAATTTATCAATTAGACTTAGCTATAGATGTAGCCAATCAAAGTAAAATTGTTTCTGGAATTACTGTTGAAAAGAGTAGTGGTGGTGTATTTAATCTTTTTGCAGTTAGTGGAAAATTAGTGCCAGAATGTCCTGGACCTTCTAATATCACAGCTACGACTATAAATGCTTTTGATGCTGACATTTCTTGGACAGGAGCGAATGTGACTGATACTTTTGAAGTTGCTATAGTATATACTAGTAGTCCAATTCCAGCTTCTGGAGATGCAAGTACAACCAATTCATATACATTTACAAGTTTGAATCCAGATACAACTTATGATGTTTATGTAAGAACTGTTTGCTCTGGAAGTGGTTATAGCTTTTGGACTGGTCCTTATACTTTTACAACTGCGGTAGCTTGTGAAGAACCAACAAATCTTCAAGTGTCTGGAATTACCACTACGGAAGCTGAATTCACTTGGGATGCTGGAACAGCAACAGAATGGGAATATGCAGTCTTGCCAACAGGAAGTTCAGCACCCAATTTCCCAAATGGTATAGTGATGAATCCAATTGCAAACATATCTGGTTTAGTACCAAATATGTCCTATGATTTTTATGTAAGAGCTAATTGTGGAACCAATGGTTATAGCGCGTGGACAATGTATACTTTTGTAACAGCTTGTTCAGTTGTTACTAGTTTGGATGAAGATTTTGAAGGTACTACAACAGGAAGTCTACCAAATTGTTGGTCTTTAATTAATGGAGGTGATGCAAATACTTGGGCAGTACAGAGTAATTTTCCTGCTTATCCACATTCAGGAACTAAATTTGCTAGGATAACTTACAGTGGAACAGCACATAATGATTTATTAATTACTCCACCTTTCACGGTAACTGCTAATGTAAGTGATAGGATTAGTTTTTGGTCTAGAAATTATAGTACTACTTATATCGATCGATTTAATGTGTTGGTCTCCACAACAGGTAATCAATTATCCGATTTTACAGATGTGTTAGCTTCCAATGTGGGGCCTACAACCACTTATACAGAGTATACCTATGATCTTTCGGCTTATGTGGGTCAAACCATATATTTTGCCATTCAAGCTATTTCTACAGATCAATATTATTTATTTGTTGATGATTTAAAGACATCCGGAACTCCAATATGTGATGCGCCTACAAATTTATCAGCTTCTGATATAAGTGAAATATCTGCTGTATTATCTTGGGATGGAGGTGTAGGTACGGAATGGGAAGTTGCTGTTCAAGATTATGGTTCTGGAGAGCCTCTTTCTGGGAATGTTACTACAAACACTACTTATAATGCCACTTATCCTGAAGGTACAGTATCAGAATTTTATGTGCGTACAGTTTGTGATAATAATTCAGGATATAGTCCTTGGGCAGGACCATTTGTTTTTGGTAACTATATGAACTTAGCAATATTTTCAGGTCTAAATGCAGATGTTATTGCAAATGGAGTAGGACCTTCTGCCAATTCAATAACGAATAATATTGATGGGGGTAATTTTGTGTTTTTGTCTCAAGATTTTAAAGTGAATGCGTCGGATTCTGATTTAACATTTGGATTGCCAATCAATGGGCTTATATCTAGTGCTAGTATTCCTGGTTTGATTTTTAATATGAGTCCTTCAAATGCACCATATGACGGAAACAATTCATTACGTATAGAAACAGCTGGAGCTGGGAATGGAGGAACATTAACTTTTGATACGATTTATCCAGCAGAAAAACTGTATTTGTTACTTACTTCAGGTGGAGGTTCAAGTACTTTGTCAGGAACAATTCATTTTGATGATAGTTCAATTCAAACTATTACAGCTACTTTAATAGCAGATTGGTATAGTCAAACCAGTTTACCAATAGCTGTTTCAGGTATTGGAAGAGTAAATACAAATACTGATGTAATTGAAAATCCTACTGGAAATCCTCGAATTTATCAACTTGAAATAGACATAGATCCAGCAAATCAAGATAAGACTTTTACATTTGTAGATCTTCAAAAAGATTCTGGAACAGGAATATTAAATGTTTTTGCGGCAAGTATTAAGTTTGCACCTCTTAATTTATCTCAAGATAATTTTTCAGCTAACAAGGCGATCAAGGTATTTCCAAATCCAGTAAATTCAGTTTTAAACTTAGAATTAGCGTCAGAGGCTAGTAAATTACAGGTTATTAATTTATTGGGTCAGGTCTTAATTGAAAAAGAAGAAAGTATGCATAAGGAAATGACTGTAGATATGTCTCACTTAAAGTCTGGTGCTTACCTAATAAATGTAACAATTGATGGTAAGATACAAAGTGTGAAAGTGATTAAGAAATAATAGCAAACTTCATTGTTTTATTAAAAAAACCTTTGAAATTAATTTCAAAGGTTTTTTATTGTTATTGCTTTTTTAAAAGAATTTTTTCTTGTGTAAGTTGGTATGCCGCATCTAGAAAAGCAATCATTTTTTGCCAATTTGAAACGGGTTCATAATCGTGATTGTATTTTTTTGTGGCTTCTAAAGTTAAAACATTATTTGTGATAGTTACAGTACTTATAAAACTACCCGTTTCATTTTCGATAGTTTTACTTAATTTTTCTATACCATTTGCAGTATATCCTTCTGGAATTGTAAATTCAATTTTGTAATTAAATGTTCTAGGAAAAACGGTATATATATTGTTTTCTCGTTTGTGTTCTTTTTCACTTATTTCTACTTGAGAATCAATAAGTTTTCCAATTTCAATTATATAGTTAGGTCCTGCTTTTTTTATAAAATTATCTTTAATTGAAAAATTTTCTTTATACTCAAAAGGCTCGGTATCACTATATCTACCAGTGTTTAGAATGGTAAATGAAAAATTATCAACTTTAACGTCATATTCTTTTTCGGTTGCATTCTTAAGACTTTCACTTTGTTTGTCTTTCAATTTACTCAATAAAGCATCATATTCCTTTTTGTACTTTTCTTTCATTTTTTTATTTCGAACCAACTCTAAAAGTGGAGTGGTTTGATATCTTTCATAATCTTCATTTATATAATCATAAAAGTTCATTTTATTAGATTGTTCGAAGCTTTTATTGTTGCCAAATAAAGAAGTAGTCTTGGAAATGTTTAAGGTGTTTGAAGCTATGTCAAAACTAGTTTGCAACATTACTTTGGAAATATTATTTTGATTGGTAGACCCAGGAAGTTTTATTTCTTCAATATCTGTAACTTTTTTGTTTTTTGTTACTTTTAAAGCGTATGCATTTGTATTTTCTAAACTGGTATCAAATTGATTTGGTAATGAGTAAGGAGTGAAATTACCAAAATAAAGAGGATTAGTTGTGTTGATTTTTAATAATACTCTTGCATTTTGCTGTATTAATATGTCTTTAATTGGACCATTTTCTCTACCAGTTGCCACAATAATATCATAATCAATTTCATTTTTTTTCAAATATTCCATAAAGTATCTGATGAATTGTTCTTCAGAATTAAAGAAAATAGGATATGAATTATAAAGATGATAAGGGTAGGCAACAATATTGGTTTCCCCTAATACATAGGCTTCAATATATCGTGTATAAAATTGATGACGAGCAAAATAATAGATTTCTTTCAATTTTTCTTCTTCAGATGCAAATTTTTTATCTTTTAAAAAATCATTTACATCGTTAAGGTTTCCATTTGGATAAAATTTACTAGTATAAAAATCTAAAATATCTTCTTTTGAAACTATTTTTTTTATTTCACTTTCGTCTTTTGGTAAAAAAGCATCAGCTCTTTGTTCAAACTTACCCGATCTTGCAAAAAATACTTGAAATTTATAGCATGGAAGTTCTACTAAAGGGAGGAACCATCTAGGAAAATCATTTTTTGCAACATCAGATGCTATAAGCTCGTATTTTCTGTCACTACTTTTTTTAGTTTCAATTTTTTTTAATTCCGGAGCTCCATTATAAGAATTAAAATTTACAAAGAAATCATTTTCTGTTTCAAAGGTCATTTTTAAGTTTAAAATGGGATAGTTTTCACCAAGGGTGGCTTCAACTGGTTCAAAACCAAATGCTTCAATAGACTTGAAAGGTTCAACTGAATGAAAATAAAAGTCTATAATATCGCCTACTTCTAGATTTGATATCGCAATTTTTTTAGAATCATCTTCAGTAACAGATTCTTTATCTACATCAATTTCTATTTCTTTTCCATCCTGTTTTACTATTTTGATGCCTAATGTAAGTGTTCCTTTTTTCCACGAAAATCCTTTTTTAACATAAAATTTATCGCGAAAAGAAAATTCAGAGAATTCAGTGATTGCTGCTTGATCTTGCAGCTTAATTCTTTTTCTTGTAGAAGTAGTATAGGTTACACTTTTACCAAATTTATGAAAATCATAATTTTCATTTTTGTATATAATAACAGCGGATTCGTTTTTGTATTTTTCAGGAACGTTAATTATTTTACTATAATTATCATTTGAGTTCCAAAAAAAATTTTTAATTTCTTCCTTATTTTGAGCAGTCATACAATAAGTACCAATAAGGAGTAGTAGGTGTAGGTATTTTTGTTTCATTTTATAGAGTCACTATTTAGTTAAAATAATTTGTTCAGCGTAAAGTTGTTTGATTAAATCGAAATCTTTTTTAGCAATCTCTAAATCCTCTTTTTTAATGATTCCATTTTTGAAATTGAAAATTTTATGATAGACAATGCTGTTGTTTTTGGTTTCAAAATTAATGGTGATTTCGTAATCTGTTGTTTTTATATTTAGATTTTGAGGTATTTTTTTTACCGTATAACCAGGCGGAATTACTAAAGTTACTGTAACGTCATCGTAACTTTTATAATCTAATATGACACTTTGCTTTCTTTCAGATAAATCGAAATTATTATATTCTTTGTCATAATCTAAATCAATATAAATTTCATTGTCAAAAGAGGAAACATGATTTTCTAATGCCACATCGTAGCTTAATTTTACGTTTTGATCTCTGTTTGATAAATCAGAAGTAATAATGTTGCTTACATTATAATTTTTATTTCCAGAATTTATAAACCATTTTAAAGCTTCTTCTTTTTTGTCATTTTTGATGCTATTATAATTGTAAAGAAAAGAACTTCTACTTTCTCCATAAAACTCTTTATTTACTTTTCCTTTTAAAGTTTCTCCGTCAAGATTATATTGAACGGTATATACTTCTTTGTTGGCATTAGCCTCGTGAGTAGGTATTTTTTCAATAATAAAATCATTACCGTTTTCAATTAACACTTCTTTTCCTTGAATTCTTTCTGCATATTCTTTAAATGAATTAAATTTCTCTGTTCCATCTAAAAAGTAAGTTTTTCCATCTTTGATAACACAACAAATCATGTGATTATCTACAGATAAAGAAGGTATACTATAGCTATATGCAATGTGTTTAGTTCCAATCCAACATAGTCTTGCATCAAAACCTGCTACTTTAAGCATTTGTTTAGTAAGATTAGCCATTCCTTTACAATCACCATAGCGTTTATTAAAAACATTTTGAGAATCATCAGGTTTAAATCCAGCGATGCCGTCTTCAAAAGCAATGTATCGAATATTATCTTGTACCCAATAATAGATTTTTTTTATTTTTTCATCATCCGTTTTTGCTCCAGCAATCAATTCTTTTACTTTAGCTTCAAATACTTTTGGATCATCATGCATATCATCTATTAGCGATTTATACCATTTATATAAATCTGCAGTATCATTGAACAAAATATTTTTTTCATTTTTGTTTGAAAATGATTTAGCAATAAATAGAAGATGAGGATAAATATAGCTTGGTCCAGGAGCTAATTTTTCTCTTTTGGATGGGGGAATATTTTTAATTTTATATTTATAAACTACAGCTTCCTCATTTTTTGTTTCGGTTTTGGTAATATCGAATCCATTAAAATTAAATTCTTTTATTTCTAAAGTAAGCCATTTAGGAATAGTAATTATAATTTCTTTTTCAATTACAGGATATTCGTCATTGAAATAAATAGAAGTAAAATATTTTACGTCATTAATTTTTTTCTCCAAATGGTATAAATAGGTATATCCTTGAACTGGAAAATCGATATCAAAGTATTTTACTCTTGCGTCATTATAAAATAAATCGTTGCTTTTGTAAAATTCATCCTTTGGATAGATGCTTGCTTCTTTATTGTTTTTATACTTTAATGAAAAAGTTTGAATAGAAGATTGGCTATCATAAAACTCATATTTTTGAATATCGGCTCTATGATTAATATTTAATAGTACTTCAGAAACAGAATAATCTACTTCGACGTTCTTTTTGTCTTTAGAAATTTTAAAATCAACAGTTTCTGTACTTTTTAAAATAGCAATGTCTGATTTATCAAATTTCTCCCTTAATTCTTTTGCTGTTTTTATTTCTGTAGTTGTAGGTTCTATGTTTTTCTGACTCCACAATTGTAGTGAAATTAAAAAAACGAAAAGTAGGTTAATTTTTTTCATCTTTAAAATTTCTGCAATATTAAAAAAATATATCGAATTAATTGTTTTTTAGTAGGTTAATGTAGTTCGTCTTGTGCTATTTTTTTCGGATGTAAACGTGTTTAACATTAGGATTATTTGTTTCTCTAACGTCAATCTCAAATTTTTGCATACTTTTAATTAAGGGTAATAGTTTGCTAAAGCCATAATTTCTGGGATCGAAATCGGTTTTCTTTTTTAAAATCAAATTGCCTAAGTCTCCTAAAAATGCCCATCCATTTTCATCTTCTAAATCATCAATACTTGTAGAAAAAAGTTTAATGATTTTTGGATCTATCTTGCTAAGTGGTGTTTTCTTTTTGGTAGGGGTATTCTTGGCTGTTTTCTTTGAAGAAGTTTCCACATGGTTTTCAGTGTCATCTTTTTTCAGAATCTCAATGTAAATGAATTTATCACAAGCGGTGATAAAAGGTTTTAAAGTTTTCTTTTCTCCAATACCTATTACTGTCATTCCAGCTTCACGTAATCGAGTGGCCAATCGGGTGAAGTCGGAATCACTAGAAACAATACAAAATCCATCCACTTTTCCGGTGTATAAAATATCCATAGCATCAATAATTAAAGCGCTATCGCTAGAATTCTTGCCTGTTGAGTAACTATATTGTTGTACAGGTGTTATGGCATTTTCTAATAAGACATTTTTCCAACCAGAAACTGTTGGTTTAGTCCAATCTGCATAAATTCTTTTAAATGTGGGTGTTCCATATTTTGCAATTTCTTCAAACATTTCTTTTACATTCGCATAGGGGACATTATCAGCATCAATTAAAACAGCTAATTTTAAATCTTTTTTTATTTCCATCTTTCCTTTTTTGTTTGAGATAGTAAATGTACTACAAATGATTGAGTAAGCATAATAAATAGTACCTTTGAAATAGATTAAGATTTATTGTGAAAATATATGGCGTTATTTAAATCGATCAATAATAAAGCAAAAACGATTGATTCTTCTGGTTTTGGAACAAGTGCTTCTAATTATGGAGGACGATTTGTAAATAAGAATGGTGATGCAAATGTTAGAAAAAAAGGGATTGGTATTTTAGAGCGTACGAGTTGGCATCATTTTATGTTAACTATTCCAAGATGGCAATTTTTTGGTATTATTATCTTGTTTTATTTTTTAGCTAATTTATTTTTTGCTACAATCTATTATTATATAGGGGTTGAACATTTGAATGGAATTATAGCTACCAATAACGCAGAAAAATTTGGTCAAGCCTTTTTTTTTAGTGTACAAACTTTCACAACGGTTGGTTATGGACATATTAATCCAACTGGATTTTGGGCAAGTTTTGTTTCCTCGGTTGAAGCACTGACAGGTCTGCTTACTTTTGCGATAGCTACAGGTTTGTTTTTTGGAAGATTTAGTAAACCTGAAGCCTACATTAAGTTTTCTGAAAACGCCATAATTGCTCCTTATGAGAATGGTACCGCATTAATGTTTCGAATGACTCCCTTTAAAAATGTTAATTTAACCGATGCTGAAGCCAGAGTAACGCTTGGATTAAGTATAGAAGAAAACGGAAAGATGGTCAATAAGTTTTATCAATTACCTTTAGAATTGGATAAAGTAAATGCATTAACTCTAAGTTGGACCTTAGTGCATCCCATTACTGAGAAAAGTCCGTTATATAATTTTACAGCACAAGATTATGGTTCTATAGATGGCGAGATATTGGTTTTTATTAAAGTTTTTGATGATGTTTACAGTACGCACTTGGTTAAAAGAACTTCTTATATTTTCAAAGAAATTGTATATGGTGCTAAGTTTAACATCATGTACAATCAGAATGAAGATGATAGTGTTACCATTTTAGATTTACAAAAACTAAATTCATTTGAAAAAGTGAATTTACAGTAATTTTTATTTTTCATAAAACTCAATAGGTAATCCATCTGGATCTTGAGTAAAAGTAAATCTTTTTTGGGTAATTTCATCTATTCGAATGGGTTCAACAAATAGCTTGTGTTTTTCTAAATGCTGAATAATGGTTTCTAATTGATCTACTTCAAAAGCCAAATGCCGTAAACCTGTTGCTTCTGGACGAGAAGGGCGTTGTGGAGGACTTGGGAATGAAAATAATTCTATGGAATAGGTATCATTAATAGCTAGGTCTAATTTATATGACTGTCTTTCTGCTCGGTAGGTTTCATTAATGATTTTTAGTCCTAGAATATCGATATAAAATTTTTTTGAGATTTCATAGTCTTTGCAAATGATAGCAATGTGATGTATTCTATTTAGCATAATGTAAAAAATAAATCCTCATTAAGCAATGAGGATTTATAAGTTTTAAATAATTATTTTCCGTCTTTATCTACAACAATTCTTTCTTCTCTGTTCGCTAATTCCCATGCTAAAGTAAAAGCTAATTGCGCTCTTTTTGCTAAAGCATCGTACTCAATCTTATCAGGTGTATCTGAAGCCATATGATAATCTTTATGCACTCCATTAAAAAAGAAAATAGCTGGAAGACCTTTTTTAGCAAAATTATAATGATCAGAGCGATAATAAATTCTTTCAGGATCATTACGATCATTGTATTTGTAATCTAATTCTAAATGGGTGTATTTTTTATTTACAGCTTCATTAATAGTATGTAGTTCAGAACTCAAACGATCTGAACCTATTACATAGATGTAATTATTAGTGTCTGGATGTAAAGTATCTCTTCTACCAATCATATCTATATTAATGTCGGCAATAGTATTTTGTAATGGAAATAATGGATTTTCAGAATAATATCTTGAACCATGAAGTCCATGTTCTTCACCTGTTACATGAAGAAATAGTATGGAACGTTTTGGACCATAACCGTCTTTTTTAGCTTTTGCGAATGCTTGTGCAATTTCTAAAAGAGCTACCGTTCCTGAACCATCATCATCAGCACCATTGTAAACTTCACCATTTTTTGTACCTACATGATCATAATGAGCAGATACGACAAGTATTTCATTTGGTTTTTCAGAACCTTCAATAAAAGCCCAAATATTTTCAGAATCATTTAGTTTGGGTGCAAATCCTTTTGTCATAAATTCAGAAGGTACTTTTTGATACCAACCTTCTGCTTTTGGAGGGAATGAAATACCACTTTTTTGATATTGTTCAATTAAATATTTTCCTGCTTTTTTTTGACCTTCTGTTCCAGTATCTCTACCTTCCATTTCATCAGAAGCTACGATGTGTAAATGGGTACTTAATTCAGGCGCAGTAATTGTATTCATGTATTTTGTAACATCTGCTTCAGTTTGTGCTTTAGGTACTGCATTACAACTTATTAAAAGTAAGGTTAGTAATCCACCAGAAATTATATTTTTCTTCATTTTGTAAGGTTGGGTTTTGAATAAGTAAGTAAAAATAGCCTTTTTATAAGAAATTAATAAAAGCAATTAACATTTTTTTATAATTATGTGTTTTCTATTGTAAGCCATAGCGTTTTTATTTTGATACCTTTGCACTCAATTTATAGCTTATGAATTTTGAATACGAATATCTTTTATTAATTCCTGTAGGTTTCATAGCTGGTTTTTTAAATACAATTGCTGGTGGAGGTACTTTATTAACTTTGCCAACCTTAATTTTTATGGGATTACCTGCACCTTTAGCCAATGGGACGAATAGAATAGCGATTTTAATTCAAACTTTTGCAGCAGTAAGAGGTTTTAAAAGTAAAGGTATTAGTACTTATCCTTTTAGTTTGTATTTGGGATTGTCTGCTTTAATAGGGTCTTTTATTGGAGCTAAACTTGCAATAGGAATCGAAGGTGAGTTGTTTAATAAAATTTTAGCTGTTATCATGATAATGGTGTTATTGACTATCATTTTGAATCCCAAAAAAAATTATACCGAAGTAATAGAAAAAACAACAGGTAAGACCTTATACATATCGTTAATTATTTTCTTTTTTTTAGGTATTTATGGTGGGTTTATTAATGCTGGAATAGGCTTCTTAATGTTATTAATTCTTCCCTACGTAAATGGTTTATCTTTATTAAAATCGAATGCTACCAAAGTTTTTGTAGTTTGCGTTTATACTGTGGGAGCAGTATTGGTATTTGCTCTGGAGAAACAAATTAATTATATGTTAGCTTTTATATTAACCATTGGTAATGCTTCTGGAGCTTGGTTTGGAAGTCGTTGGTCTGTAAAAAAAGAGGACAAAGTAATTCGTTTATTTTTAATAATTACGGTGTCCTCATTAGCTATTAAATTGTGGTTTTTTTAATTTTTTAGTAAGTAACGTATTCTGTAATTTCTAAGCCATAACCAATCATACCTACACGTTTTGTTGGTTCGGAATTATTAGATAATAATTTAATTCTTGAAATATCAATATCATGTAAAATTTGGGCACCAATACCAAAATCTTTAGCATCCATTTTTACTTGAGGTGCTTTAATAATACCGTCTTCTTGTAATTTTTTTAGTTCGGTTAAACGAGATAAAAGTTCTAAGGATTTTACTTCTTGATTGATAAAAATTATAGCTCCTTTTCCAACTTCATCTATCTTTTTAAACATGACATCCAATTTTTTATCGGCATCATTCGTTAAAGTCCCTAAGATATCATTGTTGACTTGAGTGGAATTAATACGTGTTAAAATTGCTTCTCCATTACTCCATGTACCTTTAGTTAAAGCGATATGAACTTGTTTGTTGGTAGTTTGTAAATAAGCTCTCAAGCGATAAGTTCCAAAACGAGTTTCAATTTCAAAATCCTCTTTCTTTTGAATTAGGCTATCATGTTGCATGCGATAGGCAACCAAATCTTCAATAGATACTAATTTCAAATTAAATTTTTTAGCCACTTCTACTAATTGGGGTAAACGAGCCATTGTTCCATCCTCATTCATGATTTCTACAATTACTCCAGCAGGTTTAAATCCGGCTAATCTAGCAAAATCAATAGCAGCTTCTGTATGTCCTGTTCTTCTTAATACGCCTCCTTGTTTTGCAATTAAAGGAAAAATATGACCAGGTCTTGCTAAATCAAAAGGTTTTGTATTAGGGTCTAATAAAGATTGCACCGTTTTAGCTCTATCTGCTGCAGAAATTCCAGTGGTTACTCCATTACCTTTAAGGTCAACGGAAACGGTAAAGGCAGTTTCCATATGATCGGTATTGTTTCGAACCATCGCATGTAAATCGAGTTCTTTACATCTACTTTCTGTAAGAGGTGTACAAATTAAACCTCTTCCATGAGTAGCCATGAAATTAATCATTTCAGGAGTACATTTTTCAGCAGCCGCGAGAAAATCACCTTCGTTTTCTCGATCTTCATCATCTACGACTATAATTACTTTTCCTTGACGGATATCTTCTATAGCTTCTTCAATAGTGTTGAGTTGTATGTTGTTAGACATGGTAGTTTTTTAGTTTTTTGAGAATCTTGAAAAAAGTTTTTTTATAGGATCAATTAACCAGTCAAAATTAATCATAATTCCTATGTCGTTTGTGGCTCTATATGTTAAAAATAAAGCCAATGGAGTTAAAATTATGGAAGAAATCCACATTCCTAATGCGACAGGAATAGTATCTTCTTCTGCAATTTTTTTACCAAATGTATTCATAAAATGAAAAGCAATGAAAATGACAATGGCGAAAACAATGGGTAAGCCAATTCCTCCTTTTCTAATGATTGCTCCTAAGGGTGCACCAATAAAAAACATTAAAAGGCAAGAGAAGGCAATAATAAACTTTTCGTGTACAACTACCCAATGTGAATTAATGTTCTTCTTTTTGTATTCTAAATCACTTTGGCTATTTTGAATGCTAAATTCTGTACTGGAAGTATTGCTAATGGCCATTTCCAAGATTTTTTGTTTTTCAGTATTCGAAAAGACAGTTAATATATTGTCAACATTATTTTCTTTATCAATATTTTGAACACGATTTAACTGGAAAACATAATCGTTTCTTTGAACTGTATTTTCAGCAAAAGAAACAATATCTTTATTATAATTGTTTTGAAGCGAATCTATAGTGTAGTTTAATTCGTTTAAAGTTAACATTTTCTCAGAAGTAATGTCTCCATTATCTCCATTATTTTCATTTAACTTGGTTAAATCAATATTTAAGATATATTTTTTAAAACTACTTTTTGCAAAAGGGTGTTTATTTCTTTCTTCATATTTTTTAGGAATTACATTTTCATAATAGTTCCCATCAAGTAATTCTAATTGCAAATAGTTTGAATTTTCATCACTTCTTAATACTCCATTTTTAGCTTTAATAACTGTATTAGCGCCTAATCCAGCACTAGTGTTTTTAATGTGCATCGTTACATCTTCTAAAAATTGACCATTAGCACCCGTTTTTTTCTCTACTTTTATATTTATAGCGGGTCCAATTGGATTAAATTGCCCTTCAGCAATAGCCATGGCTGGTCGCTGCTGAATAATGGTCTTTCGTAAGTTTAAAAATTTATATTGTGCTTTAGGAATCACATTATTGGCAAAAATAAAAGAGATAATGCTTAACCCAAATATGAATAGGGTAAGCATTCTCATGGCGCGTTGCAAAGAAATACCAGATGATTTCATTGCAGCGAACTCATAATTTTCAGCAAAACTTCCAAAGGTCATAATCGAGGCTAAAACGACAGATAATGGAAGTACTAGCGGAACTATGGTAGGTGCATAGAAAGATAAAAATTTAATTATCGTAAAAAAATCTAAGTCTTTACCTGCTAATTCGGAAATAAAAAGCCATATTCCTTGTAAAACGAATATAAAAAAAAGGATTACAAATACCGAAGTAAATGTAATCGTAAAAGATTTAATAATGTATTTATCTAAGATTTTCACCTTTTAGTCTAGTCTATTGATATAATAATTTGGATATTTTGACTCGGTAAAGGTAAAATGATTATCTGATAAAGGTTGGTTTGTTTTAAAAGAATTAACAGTTAAAGTAGTTCTTGTTCCATTTTTTCCAACTTCAATAAGGTTATAAATATTTTTTGTTTGAACGTCTATACCTAAAAGAATTTCTTTTCTTTGGTCTTTTGAGCTAATTGGAATTAGTTTGATATACTGGATTTTTCTTCCTTTTATATCTTGTAGAATATCCCAAGAATATTTGTAACCCGTATTAAAAAAGGTAAGCATTTTAGAAGGTGTTACTGCATTTTCATCTTTATCATCAAATTTTGAAATGGATATTTCTTCATCTTCAGGCACTATTGTATATACCTTTTTGCCATCAAATATTTTGGTAACTCCCATAAAATTTAAATTGTATAAATTTCCTTTTAAAGTTACATTTCCTTTACTTTCTTGATTAATGTTTTCACTAGGGTTGTTCAAAGCATACTTAAAATCAATAACAATATTTTCATAAGTTTTAACTTTAGCAGAAACTTCATCTAAAAGACTTTTAGCTTTTGCCGCGTCCTGCGCTTGAATTGAAACACTTACTAAAAGAAAACATACTAATTTTAAAATTTTACTCATCTTATTTAACTTAATTATTGTTTTGTTCATTGTTTAAAAAATGTTCAAGTGCTACTAAATCAGCAATTAAAACCGATCGGGCTTTACTACCTTCAAAGGGTCCAACAATACCAGCGGCTTCTAATTGATCAATGATTCGCCCCGCTCTATTATAACCTAATTTTAATTTTCTTTGAATTAATGAGGCACTACCTTGTTGAGCTGTCACGATTACCTCGGCTGCTTCTCTAAATAACGTATCTCGGTCTGAAATATTAATATCAAGAGTCATGCCACTTTCTTCCCCAACATACTCTGGTAATTGATATGCTTCAGGATATGCTTTTTGACTACCAATAAAGTCACATACTTTATCTACCTCAGGAGTATCAATAAAAGCACACTGAACACGAACCATATCGTTTCCATTAGTATATAAAAGATCTCCTCTTCCTATAAGTTGATCTGCACCACCTGCATCTAAAATAGTTCTAGAATCAATTTTTGACATTACCCTAAATGCAATTCTGGCAGGAAAATTGGCTTTAATCATACCTGTAATAACATTTACAGAAGGTCTTTGTGTCGCAATGATAAGGTGAATTCCGATGGCACGTGCTAATTGTGCTAAACGCGCAATAGGAGTTTCTACTTCTTTACCAGCTGTCATAATTAAATCTGCAAACTCATCGACTACCAGTACAATATAGGGTAAAAAACGATGACCGTTTTCTGGATTTAGTTTACGTAATTTAAATTTCTCATTATATTCTTTAATATTACGAACCATCGCATCTTTTAATAAAGAATAACGGTTGTCCATTTCGATACATAAAGAGTTTAGCGTATTGATTACTTTGGTATTGTCTGTAATAATAGCATCTTCTGTATCGGGTAGCTTGGCTAAATAATGTCTTTCAATTTTATTGAATAACGTTAGTTCTACCTTTTTAGGGTCGACCAATACAAATTTTACTTCAGCTGGATGTTTTTTATAAAGTAAGGATGCTAAAATAGCATTCAAACCAACTGATTTTCCTTGTCCAGTTGCTCCAGCCATCAATAAGTGAGGCATTTTCGCTAAGTCCACAACAAAGGTTTCATTGGAGATTGTTTTTCCTAAAGCCACAGGTAATTCCATTTCTGCTTGTTGAAATTTAGGAGAACTAATCACACTCTTCATGGGAACCAAAGTAGGGTTGTTATTTGGTACTTCAATACCAATAGTACCTTTTCCAGGAATTGGAGCGATGATTCGAATACCTAAAGCCGCTAAAGACAATGCTATGTCATCTTCTAGGTTTTTAATTTTTGAAATACGAATTCCAGCATCGGGAACAATTTCATAAAGCGTAACAGTAGGTCCAACGGTTGCTTTTATTTGAGAAATACCAATACTGTAGTTTTTAAGTGTTTCTACAATACGGTTTTTGTTTTCTTCTAATTCTGCTTGATTAATAGTAATTCCGCCTGTTGAATATTCTTTTAAAAGGTCAATAGGAGGGAATTGATAATTGGATAATTCTAATGTAGGATCAAATTCTCCAAAATCCTGAACTAATTTAGCTGCTAAATTGCTATCAACAATTTCTTCTTCTGCTGCCGTTTCTATTACAAAATCATTATCATCGGAAATAATGGTAGTTTCAGGCGGACTTATTTTTTCTGTTATACTAAAATCTTCTTTTTTAGGTTTAGGATCTAAATTGAGTTCGGAAGCATTTGAAATAGTGGGTTTTAAAGCTTCTTTATTGATTTCGAAAGGAGATGTTTTCAGTTCAATTTTAGAAATGGCTTCCTCATCTTCTCTTATGATAAAATCATCATCATCGGCAACCGTAATATCCTCTAAAGTATTTATAGGTGTTACTGTCGTTTCTTTTTCTACTTCTTTTTCTTTTAGTAAATCCTCTTGGAAAGAAGTATTTGATTTTTCGAAAGCTTGTTTTACACGATCTGGAGAAACTTTGATTTTAAAAATTAAATAAATAACGATTCCAAAGAATAACGTTAAACCCGTTCCAATTTGACCGATATAATCTTGTACATAGGTGTTAATTTCAAAACCAATTGTTCCTGCTAACTCTGGTAAATAATCCCAGAAAAATCCAAATAGTACAGAAAGAACAATGATGAGATATAAATCCCAAAAAAGTGTTTTTTTAAGTTTTCCTAAACTCAAATCTAAAATAAGGTAAGCTCCTGCTAAAAATAAAATACGTACAAAAACAAAAGATGCTACACCAAATCCTTCATAAAGAAAGAAATGAGCTAAATAAGCACCAAATTTACCCAACCAATTTTTGGTTTGAATACTTCGGTCTAAGACATCGTTAACTTGACTTTGATCATAATTTCCCGTTAAGAAATAAGAAATAAATGATAATAGTAAAGCCACAGCAAGCAAAACTAACAAGACACCAATAGTAAATTTTTGCTGTCTCGAGAGTCGCCACGATTTCTTTTCTTTTGTAGTTGTCTTATTTTGTGATTCTTTTTTGTTTTTTTTAGCCATGTAGCAAACACTATTTTACAAAAATAGAGAATTTAAAATAAATATGGAATATATATTATACTACCAATTAGAATTGCAGTTAAAGCAGCAAAAAATACAGCACCAGCAGCAATGTCTTTTATGAAACCAATTTTTTTATGATAATCTGGATGAATAAAATCAGCAATTTTTTCTACCGCTGTATTCAAGCCTTCAATACCTAAAACCAATCCTGTTGCAAGTGTTTGAATTAACCATTCTTCTTTGGTAATTTTAAAATAAAAACCCGCTATAATTAATAGTAATCCAATGCTTAGCTGAACCATTACACTATGTTCTGTAGTGGCTAATTTAAAAGCTCCTTTTACAGCAAATACAATACTTTTTAATCTTCCTTTTACGAAAGTATTATCTTTTTCAAAACTCATTTTATAGGGAAGCTAACGCAGATTCGTAATTAGGTTCGTCTGCAATTTCTGCAACTTGCTCCGTATATTTTACAGTTCCGTTTTCGTCTAAAACGATAACCACTCTGGAATGTAAACCAGCTAAAGGACCGTCTACAATTTCTAAACCATAATCTTTACCGAAAGTTCCTGTACTAAAATCAGATAAGTTAATTACATTTTCTAAACCTTCTGCTCCACAAAAACGTTTCTGAGCAAAGGGTAAATCGCGAGAAATGCATAATACTTTAGTGTTCTCTAATTGGCTTGCTTTTTGGTTAAAAGCTCTAACAGAAGCTGCACAAGTTCCTGTGTCTACACTAGGGAATATATTTAATACTAATTTGCTTCCTGCAAAATCCGCTAAATTTATCGTACTTAAATCTGTTTTTACTAATTTGAAATCAGGTGATTTTGATCCTACTTTTGGTAATTCTCCTGAAGTATGTATTGCGTTTCCGCCTAAGGTTACTGTAGCCATAATTTGTTTTTTAATGAAGTTCAAAAGTAATAAATTATATTGAAATGCTATTTATATAATTATTCTTTTACATTTTTTTATGTTTTTTAAAACCAAAAAAACATTTTTCTCGTAAATGCCTTTATAACTTAAAATATAAAACATGAAAACCAGTAAAAAATTAGCTTTCGCATTTGTTCTTATTACTTTTTTATCAGGAATTGAAATGAATGCCCAAAAAGAAAAAACAGTCAAAGTAGGTGGTGCTCCTATGTATCCAAGTAAAAACATTGTTGAAAACGCAGTAAACTCTAAAGATCATACGACTTTAGTGGCAGCCGTAAAAGCTGCTGATTTAGTAGATGTGTTAGCTTCAGATGGACCTTTTACTGTTTTTGCACCAACGAATGCAGCATTTGAAAAATTGCCAAAAGGTACTGTAGAAACTTTATTAAAACCAGAAAATAAAGCCCAATTACAAACCATTTTGAAATATCATGTAGCTGCTGGAAAATGGAGTGCTGCAGATATTATAGCTGCTATTAAAAAAGGGAAAGGGAAATATAGTTTTACAACAGTGAGTGGTGGTACTTTAACAGCTTGGATGAAAGGAAAAGACGTTTACATTACAGATGAAAATGGAAATAGCTCTAAAGTTACTATCGCTGATGTAAATCAAAAGAATGGCGTTATACACGTGGTAGATTCGGTTTTACTGCCTCGTACATAGTTGTTTAGTTTTAGTTTGTTTTTTTGGGGAAGGCGCTACTGCTAAGTAGCGCCTTCTTTTTTTATTTAGTATCCTCCAACCAATTTTTAAAGTCGTAAAAATTTTGCGGAGAAACGCCATGACCAATTGGATATTCTTTATAGGTTACTGAAAAACCAAGATTTTCTAGAAAAGGTTTTGCTTTTCGGGCCCAATCTACAGGAATTACTTGGTCAACCGTACCGTGTGAAATATAAAATTGTAAGTGTTGGTTTGCTTTATTTTGATAGTCAGGAGCCAATATGTTTTCGTTTAAATAACCACTTAAAGCCACAACACGACTAATTTTTTCTGGGTAACTCAAAGCAGTTGCATAACTTAGAATACTCCCTTGACTAAAACCAATTAAGGTTACTTGCTCTTTTGCAATGGGATATTTTTCCACTATTTCATCAATAAAAGAAGCAATTAAATCTCTGGATTGTTGCGCTTGAACATCATCTGAGAATTTGTTTTCATCCGCATCAAAATGAATGGCATACCAAGCATGACCATAGGGCTGTAAATTATAAGGTGCGCGTACCGAAATGACATAGTATTCTTCCGGTAATTCACTGGCAAATGAGAATAAGTCTTCTTCATTACTGCCGTAACCGTGTAATAATAATAATAGAGGATTTTGTGCTTGTATGTTTTTTGGTTCTCTAACGAGATAATGTAAATTCATGGTCTTGTATTCTGATTATTGGATGTCAAAAATAGCACTAATATTTAGTTTTTTGGTCTTAAATTGAAAAAGTTGTAGGTTAGCCCCGATAGTAGTGGCATCCTTTTTATTTTCTTTTTTTCTCATTTAAATGAAAGAAAATAAAAAGATAGAACGAATAGCGGGAGGATTTTGCTGCGAATACGATTTATGTGCTCCTAAGAGTTCTCGATACACCTCAATTGGGATTGAGGCACTCGAACTGATGGTTTTACTTTTAATTACACCAAAGACTCGATAGAAAAGAAATCGATTTTAGATTGCTTGAAATTTCGGATTCTATTGAGTACTGCATTCCCATTGCTGGAGCCATCGGCATTGGTGTTGCCTTCGATGGTTTCGATAGTATCACCTTGAACGCTAATAACAATACCTGTATGGTACCAATCATAAGTAGATTTTTGCAAAAGAAACAGGTCACCCGGTTGAATTAGACTGGGGTTGGTTCTGGCAGTTTGATAGCGTGTCAAGATTTTTTTTTGCAATCCGGTTGTACCAATGGTGTCGCAGCTGTAAGATAAAGGCATGAGGGTTTTGAAATTTTTTCCGACTATAGAAGCGGCTTGATCGATTATGGTTTGTGCAAACCCCATGCACCAATACCAATACGTACCTTCGTTGCCATCCATATAAGCACGTACCCAAGGACCTGAGTTACTCTGATTTCGAATGATTAGTTCGAAAGGGTTGTATTTGGCGTGATTTTTAGCTGTGTTGACTACTAATTCTCTTACATTGTTTCCCGTAATAGGTGCTTCAAATGCATTTTTAAGAGGCGCTGTTAGTTGTGCAAACAAGTGGGCGTCTACAATTCCTGTGGGTCTTTCCCCAATTGCGGTTTGAAAATTCATGACGGCTTTTTCAGTAGCGGGACCAAAATCGCCATCGATACCTGTAGCCGTTCCAGCGTTTGGAATTTGCATGGCAAAGAGGGTGAGCCACGATTGAATTTTTTCAACATCTTTTTTAACCTTAGTAGTTCCAAATCGTTGTTGGGTACTACTAATGCTTATTTCTTTAAGGTATGATTTTTTTTGCATGATTCGATTTTTTAGATACTAAAAATACTCATACTTAAAGAGGTGATTTCGGGGAAAAAGCCTGTTTTCTTTGGGATGAATTTCCTGTTTTTTAGGTTTAAATAAAAAACCTGCTTTATAAATCAATATAAAGCAGGCATCAAAAAAAAATAACTCACGAGGGGTTTTTATTCTTCTTCTTCTTCTTCTTCTTCTTCTTCTTCTTCTTCTTCTTCTTTTGCGTCGAAATTGATAGAGTTGTATGCGGCATCTGTTAAGGCGTAATCTGCGTCTTTCTCTTCTTTAAGCGTTTCTAATAGCAGTTTTAATGCTTTTTCTTCTTTTAAAGTTTTGGCAAAAGAAGCAAGTGTACCATAAGTTGCTATTTCATAATGTTCAATCTTTTGTGAAGCTGCAATTATTCCCGCATCTCTAACAGCTCCAATTTCCGTTTCCTTTACAATTTCTTCTCCTTCTTTGATTAAACCATCCATTGCTTCACATTTCTTAGCACTTGCTTTTTCGCCAATACTTTCAAAGACTTTTTCTAGTCGTTCAATTTGATGATGGGTTTCTTCTAGATGACTATCTATTGTTTTAATTAATGTTTTACTAGTTGCATTTTTAGACATTTTAGGAAGTGCTTTAGAAAGCGCTTTCTCCGCCCAATAAATGTCTTTTAGAGAATCGATAAATAAGTCTCTTAATCCTTCCGCAGCATCTTTTTTAGGAGTTGCTTTGGTAGTTGTTTGTTTTTTTTCTTTGGTTTCCATACTGTTTATTTTTAGTAATTATTAGTAGGATAAAGGTAGTTGTAGTTTACAGCGAAGAAGTTATAGGATTTGGAGAAGATGTTATATAATTACAGTGCTAATTGAGTATTGTACATTAGTATATTGAAATGGAACCAAAGGTTGTTGCTTATTTACGATAGGTTTTTGCATTCTTCCCATACGTTGTTGCATTTTTACGATACGTTGTTGCATTTGTACGATAGGTTTTTGTATTCTTCCCATTCGTATTTGCTTTTTTACGATACGTATTTACTCTTTTACCATTGGTTTTTGAAAAGTTACGATGCGTTGTTGCATTTGTACGATAGATTTTTGAATTCTTCCCATTCGTTTTTGAAGAATTGCGAGAGGTTTTTTTTAAGAATCTTTTCTTTTGGTATACAAAGTGGTTAGTGTTCTTGCCCAATATCTTGGAACTTGGTATTCCTCTTGAAGGTATGCTACCACTTCATTGGATTTTTTTTCAGCAGCTTTGAATTGGTCTAAAATCGTAATCCAAGCGGCAATTTTTTTGCCTGTTTTTTCGACTACTTGTTCGTCTGTTACGTCCCAATATTCTTTTTTCATGGTATTGTTTTTTACGATTGTAAATTTACATTTTAAAGTATAAGCCACTTTTTATTTGGTTTTAAAAATAGATTCTAAAAAAAACATGATTAATTACGAGTAGGAGTATTATTAGTAATGGAAATGCGATTAGAAAATCGACGAAAGCCTTTTTTTTCTGTTTTTTCTTTAGGAGAATTATACATTCTATAAAAAGGAAAATAATAAAAAAGGAAATGAGTAGTATGCCTAATACTAATGAGATTATACTAGCACCTAAAGCAGCACTTGGTTCACTGAAAAGTAGTAAAAATAATAAAAAGGGAATCAAAAATATTCCTAGAAGCACTGCTACGCGCTGAACTATAAACTTGGTCATATTAATAGTAAATTGGAAAGATACTTATTTTGGTATTAAAATGTGAATAAGAAGCATTATTTTGCAGAATAAATGGATTTTATTTTATATTATTCTTCTTCAATTTTATGACCTACTTCTATGAGTTTGTGTTTTAAAAGTGGAAATATTTTATGATCTACTTGAATATCTTGATTATTTTCATCCTTTATCCACCAGCAACTAAAACATAGTTGTAAAATACGTATTATTTTATGTTCGTTGGAGTAAAAAACAATTGCATCTCTAAAAACAGGTGGACACATTGCGAATGTTTGTTCTTCAAATTTAGTATTCAATATTTCTAGAATAGATTGTAGTTGTTTATCTTCTTTTTCAAATTTGTAAACCTTTTCAGTTGATTTGTGAAATGTTTCATTTTTATCTATAATGAGCGCTCTATAAATATTTATTTCCTCTTCTAAAGCTTCTATTTGTTTGTTTAATTTTGGTATTTGTACATATCTAGACGATGCCAATTCTTTCTTTATTCTCTTGATTTCCTTTTCGTTGACTTCTTTCAAATCATGAAATTTTTTACCTCTTAATCCAGAATACGTAATGGCATATTCAAAATTTAAATTAGTGACATAATTCGAGATATTTTTCATTTTTTTGGTTGTTTGTTTGTATAGATTGTTAGTCCAAAATAAAAAACAGCTGTTAGAAGTATTCTATAAATTAAATAAGATGAGGTTTCGAAACTATCATTTGTTAGTAATGCAAGTGTCATATTTGCGGCAAAAAAGCCTAGTAGAATTCTTACGAATGTTATTTTGAGGTATTTCATTGGGTAAGGATTTAGTGTTTATAATATGTATCCATTAAATATAAAAAGGAATGAATTTTGTTCTGCCTATTAATTTGAATATAAATAAGTTATATTTAATTAGGGTTATAATTCTCTAAATAATTGTAGAAAGTGGCATTAATTCTTGCCATACTATCGTTTTCTTTTTTTACTAAATAATCACCTAAATTTACTTTGTCAAAGAAGGATTTATTTTTTTTATCAATTATAAATAGAGTATCATTAATGATTAATGTTCGTTTTAATCTTGTTCTAGGAGTTACAGAGTCTAATATAATATTGGTAACATATCCTTCAAAAGCCATTTCCAATCGTTGTTTTTTTTCTGCTTTCTGTGTGTCTTCTTTTGTAAATTGTAGATATATAAAGACTATCAAGGCAAAAAACCCCATTATTATTCTAATTTTCTTTTCATCTTCTTTAGTTGTTATTTTGCTCATTTAAAGCCCTTTAAATAAATTCTGATAGAATTCACCTACTAAAGGAACCAATTTCTTTTCACCATTTAAAGCTCCTAAGAAACCATAAATCCATAAGATAAAAATAAACAACCAAAAAGCTGAAGTGACCATCCAACTATTGAAATAACCAATAGGATAACCTAGTAAGAAAAAGCTTAGAAAAATGCCTAAAGCTTGGCGAATATGAAAGCTTGCAAATTCACTTTTGTTTTCGTCTTGGTTCATAAAAATAGCAATTACACTACCAATAATGGTGATGTAACTTACAATGGCTGCGTTTTTTCCTTTTTCGATATCGGTATTCATTTTTGTTTAAAGTTTATGGTTTAAAAGTTTAATGGTTTAAAAGTTTAAAGTTGTTGACTGTTATCAGTTATCAGTTATCAGTTATCTGTTATTTGTTGCAGGCTGTATTTCTTTCTTCTTTCATCTTTCTTCTTTCATCTTTCATCTTAATTTCTAGATTACCAATTTACCGTTGTTGTAAATTCCGTAAGCTTTTCCTTTTACTTTTTGTCCTAAGAAAGCTGAATTTTTGGATTTGGATAAAATGTTTTCTTTGGTAAACGTGCTTTCGCCTGTTGGTGTAAAGAAAGTTAATTCGGCTGTTGTGTTTATTTCAATAGCCTGTTTTGGTAGACCAAAGATTTTTTTTCCTGCAGTTAATTTTTCGAGAACCACTTCTAAAGGCAAAACTGTAAGTAAGGCTCCAAAAGCACTTTCTAACCCAATGGTTCCATCTTTTGCCATATCAAATTCCAATTTTTTATGTTCAATGTCTAATGGATTATGATCGGAAGTAATGCAATCTATCGTATTGTCTAAAACTGCTGCAATCAAAGCTTTACGAGTAGCTTCGTCGCGTAAAGGTGGAGCGATTTTGTATCGAGAATCGAAACCTGTTAACACCTCTTCGTTTAACACCAAATGATGCACGGCAACACTACAGGTTACTTGTAAACCTTTGGCTTTGGCTTCTTTAAGTAAGGCAATCGATTTTTGAGTAGAGATGGTAGGGAAGTGTACTTTTCCGCCTGTATATTCTAATAAAAATAAGTTACGAGCGATATGCAATTCTTCTGCTAAGGTGGGTATTCCTTTTAAACCTAATCGGGTAGAGGTGATGCCTTCATTTACAATTCCTTTTCCTTTTAAGGAGTTGTCTTGGCAATAACTAATCACCAATCCGTCAAAATCCTGAACATATTGTAGTGCTATTTTTTGAATATTGGCATCTTGAATGGCTTTGTTGTAATCTCCAAAAGCAATGGCACCCGCATTTTTCATATCGAACAGTTCTGCTAAATCGTGTCCTTCGCTATTTTTGGTTAGGGCGCCAATAGGAAACAAGGAAGTAGCTTGCTCTTTGGCTCTTTCCAAAACAAATTTTACTTGTGCTTGGTTATCGATAACCGGAGTTGTATTTGGTTGTAATGCAATAGCGGTAAAACCACTTTTAGCAGCTACTTGTAAACCGTGAGCAATGGTTTCGCGATCTTCATAACCCGGTTCGCCCAGAGATACAGAAGTGTCGAACCAACCTGGAGATACATGTAGGTTTTCTTTTTCTACTACTGTTGCACCTTCAGGAATGGCTATGTTTTTTGCTATTTCAGTGATGATACCGTTTTCAATTTTAATGTCGACGGTTTGGTTGTGGAACGAACTGTTTTGATCTTGTATAGTTGCTTGTTTAATTAAAACGGTTGTCATTTTACAAATTTTTGTATTAGTAGTTCAATCAATAAAAATAGGAGAGTTCCTAGAATAAACCATTTCCATAATGAGGTATCGGTTCGTTTGGATTCTAAATCGTTAAGAACCGTAGTTACATCATTTACGCTGGTTGCTTTATCAAATAGTGTGTTGTTTTCGTTGTTTAAATCGCTTTCTGTACGTGTGTAATTAAAGCTAATTTCTTGTATATCGTTTTCGGCTTGTTTCACCGAGTAATTTCCGGCTTTTTCAGGATAATCTCCAAAAGAAAGTTTCACTTTTGTGCTTATGATTTGCTGTTGCGGAATAAAACTATACGTAGTATTGGTTACGCTCACTACTTCATCTTTGGATAAAGCAGCCTCAAGTACTAAAGTTTCATTTTCGCCAATAGTGAAGGTATTTGTTTTCGAATTATTCTTGGCTTGTGCCATGTTATAAATAGTAGGTACAATTAAAGGAGAATTCTGAAAATTAGAATTTTGTTTGTTTAGAGGCGCTGTAAAAACATATAAGTTTCCTAAAGTATTGGTAACCGAAAAGGCAAAATTAGCTTGATCTTCCAATTGTAAAATAGGCAATCCTTTCCCAGAAGAAGGAAAGTATTGGTTTACTTTTGGATATTGAAAGTTCGTGATTTTCTTTTCAAAAACATTCTTATATAAAGGATGATTGAAGCTGATTTTGGTAATTTGTTTTTCGGTTTTATTGATTGGAGCCAACTGTAACGAACCAAAATTTTTCAAAAAGCTATTGATATTTTGAACATTCGTTTCTTCAGAAGGAATAACAATAACACTACCACCTTTGGAATAAAAAGAAGCCAAAGTTGTGGCTAAAGCTTGTGGGATTTCTTTGATTTCGTTAAGAATGATGGTTTGTTGGTTTTCAATGGCGTTGTAATTCAGTTGTGCCAATTCCGTATTGGTAACCACAAATTCTTTATCCGTTAGAATTTTATGTAAAAATTTATTTTTTTCGGGAGTACCAATACAAATTACATTTTGTTTTTTAGGTTGGGAAATACTAAAATAATAAGCATTGTCATATGTTAGGCTATTATCCTCTAAGACTACTTTGCCGTGAAAAGCCGCTTTAGGAATGTTTATTTTTAATTCTTTTTCGTTAGTGTCAAAAGTGACTTGTGATTTTGCTATTACATTTTCTTGATTATATACGGCTAGAGAAACAGGTTCAGTGTTTTTACCATAGGATTTCAGGGCAATTGTAATTTCATAAAAAGTTTCTAAAACTTGTGATAGTGTTACTTTTTCGATACTAATATTGTTTTTATTTTCCGCTTTCGGATGCATAAAATACACTTCATTTTCAGCAAACACAGGTTCCATTTTTTTAGACTGAAGTCCTACCGCATCTGTAATAATAAGGTAATCTTTTTTAGTATTGGGTTTTTTAGTAGCTACTTGTGTGAGTAAATAATCCAATTCAAAAGGTAAAGCCGAATAGTCTATTTTTTGAAGTTCCGTTTGAATTGTTTTGCGATCCACATCCCAAAAAGCAGTATTCGTGGTAAGAATTGAAAAAGTTTGATTTTCAGGAAAAGCCTCTAAAATATCTTGAATGCTTCTTTTCAACAATTCTCCACGACTTCCTTTGGCTTGCATGGAAAAGGAATTATCAAGTAAAATAATGAGTTCGTTATCTTTACTCTTGCTTTCTTTAGCGGTAAAAAAAGGTTGGGCAAAAGCCAAAATTAAAAATGCTAAAAGCAGTAAACGTGTTGCTAGCAGCAGCCATTTTTTTATTGTACTGCTTTTTCGAGTTTGTTGTTGGAGTTGTCGCAGGAGTTTTACATTGGTAAAATATTCTTTTTTAAAGCGACGTAATTGAAATAAATGGACTAAAATTGGTATAACCAACAGGAACAAAAAGTATAAAATCTCAGGATGTTTAAACTGCATGTATTTTAGGTTTATTTCAGTACCATCAAGTTACGGTGTTCAAAAATACAAAAATGAAATGGTTTTTAATGAAAAGAGCGTTGTTGATGTTTATTTTTTTTTATTCTTGTATTTATAAAAGAAAAATAGAATGAAAAAGAATGGAATCAGCATGATAAAATTAAGACCATAGTACATAGTAAAAATTATAACTAGAGTTGAAAACGTACCAAAGTACAAAACGTTTAATACTCCTTGTTTTATTCCTTTTCTTTTATATCCTTCATAAAAAAGGGCAGCAATGGGAAGTATAAGAAATATAAAACCGAATAGTCCAATTACCATTACTCTTTCGGTTTATTTTTTCCGTTTTTAAAGCGTACTTTTTCAACTATAGGTTCTTTTTTAGGAAACGGTTTTTTCTTCGGTTTGGGTTTAAAACCCGTTTCTGATTTTTTAAAATTTGTTTTTTTGGGTTGTTCTTCCGTTTTTATAGAACCTTCTTTAGGAGGAGTATTTTTATGGCTTTTGATGACCTCCATAGGGTTTTTGGGGTTTTCTTTTGTGCCTCTTAAATGAATGACTAAACCATTTAGGAAGTTACGCAATAATTGGTCACCACATTCTACATAGTTAGGGTGTTCTTCATTTCTGAAAATGTTGCCTAGTTCCCCTTTAGACACTCTAAAGTCTACCAATTGTAAGATTTCTACAATTTGATCGTCTCTTAATTGTAGCGCTACGCGTAATTTTTTGAAGATATCGTTATTTGTCATTTTAATTTTTATTTTTTAATTTAAGCTCTCGATACATTTTTTATTCCATTTCATTCCATAAAAAACACTCGAACTGACGCATTTTGTTATGTATATAGTATTTTCTCTTCTATTTATTATAAAAACACTTGAATAGAAGAATGAATATCCTGCTTAAACAAATTAAATTGTATTTTTTATTTAGAAAAGCCAAAGATACGCTTTTGCAAATTCTTTTGACCAAAGTTTTTCATTGTGTTTTCCATGGGCAACAATTTTTGTTTTATGTAGGTGCAAACAATCGCATCTTTTTTGTCGGATAAGGTGAATCATTTGATTCATATCGTCGACCATAGTTTCACTTTCACTGTCACCACACATGAAATAATATTTTGTGTCTATTTTTTTTGTTTGTTCGGTAAGGGTATAAATATCATTGGTAAACCAAAAAGAAGGAGAAAAAACACCCACTTTCCCAAAGACATCAGGATATTTTAAGCTGGCATAGAAAGAAACCAATCCTCCGAGTGAACTTCCCATTATTCCTGTATTTCTTGAATTTGTTTTGGTACGATATATCGAATCGATATGCGGTTTTAAAGTGGAAACAATAAAATCTAAGTAATTGTTAGCGTTACCACCACCATATTTTTCATTTTTATAAGGTGTGAGTTCGTCTATTCTTTTTTCATTACCGTGTTCTATTCCTATGACAATAATTTTAGCTTGTAAACTATCTAAGGTTTCATCGACTTTCCATTCTCCAGAAAATGCAGTTTTTTCATCGAAAAGATTTTGTGCATCGTGCATGTAAAGCACAGGATATTTTTTTTCAGATTGATTGTAATCTAAGGGTAAATAGACCCAAATGCGTTTAATGGTATCGAGTTGAGGTGCTTTAATTTCAAATTGCGAATATCTTTTCTGAGCCCAAAGCGATAGGGATGTTAAAAAAAAGATACTGAAAAGAAAGCCAAGTTTTTTCATTTTTAATTATATTTGGGTTATAAAACTTAATAAAAGTACTGCTTTGATGGAAACCTACCAAGAAAAAATAAGTTTGTTGCAAGAAATGATAGCCTTTGCCTTAGTCGATGGTGAATTGCATGATCGAGAGTATGATTTCATTGAGATGATTTCACTCGAATTAGAAATTGATAAAGAAACATTTCATAAATTATTTGAAAATAGATCGGAAGTCAAAGTTATAAAAGATGAGTTCAATCGCATTTGTCAGTTTTACCGTTTGGCTTTATTGATGCATGCAGATGGTATTTTGCATGAAAGAGAGCAAATAAAGATTAATGAAATAGGCATTAATATGGGACTGAATCCTTATGCCATGAAAAGAGTATTGCATATGATGAAAAAGTCGCCCAATAGAATGATTGATGGACAAACCTTATTATCAGTTTTTGCAGAACAACATAATTAAAAATAAAAAAAGCCTTATTTAAGGCTTTTTTTATTTTTTGAAATCATTTAAAATTCCATTAAAAAACTATTTTTTTGGTAGTTACTTGGTTTTGGTAATCTGTCACTTTTGCAAGAAGTACCTGAGCGTTTTTCGGTAAACTATTCACAACAAAAGTTGACGCATTTACATTTTGGTTTTGATATAATGTTTTTCCGACTACATCATAAATCGTTATTTCCTTAATTTTTTCAGTAGAATTTACATTAATTCCTACATTGTCAGAAAAGATAGTAATTGCGTTGGTTGAAGTTATAAGATCATTTGATAGCAGTGTATTTCTATATATAATTTCGAAGCGATCTTCAAATGTTCCCGCATTAGAATAAAAATGATAGGTGTTATTTTTAATATCTGTAACAATATTGGATAACTTATCTTTAATAAAAATATCTTGTGTATCAAATAAACCTTCTACATTTTCCATGGAGATAGAATAATTTCCTTCATTGATTACTTTGTATCCTAAAGGAATGCTATCTTCATCATTAAAAGGCAAACCTTTTCCTTGAATGACATATTCAGTTTCATCGATGATACTGTACATTGAAGGTTTAGAAGTGTCAATCATTTTTCCATCAATAAGATTGTCAACGCCATCAGTAGCACCATCTGTATATCCAATTAAGAATTGGTTATAAGAAACATTTTCGTCATTAAAATTAAGTCTGAAAAGATGTTTTTCAGAAGGAGTTTGATTGAATTTGAAAAATTGTGTAGAAACCGATGCATTCACTCGTTGCGTATTTTTAAAGAAACAATCTTGATAAGCTGTAGATTGTACATAAAATCCTTGTCCCGTTTGAATGGTTCCATTTGGTATTTTGGCACTTCCAAAAGCAGCTACACCGCCTAATTTAGTATAGGAAGCAAAGTTGTTTTGAGGATATGAACCACCAGTTGCAGGAGTTGTATTGGTCCAAAAATAGAGTGTACTCGCATTTAAATTATCATCTAAAAAAGTATCGGCACTAATAGGAGAAGCATAAGGATTTCCTAAAACATTGAAACCTTTACCTACGCGCTGTACTACATCACCATTAAAAGGAACACCTTCAAATTGTCCGTTGTAAGCCGCTGGAGTAGAAGAGGACCAATTGTTATCTACACGAATCATATACCCTTTACCTTTTTGGAAATTTGTAGATGGATCGACTGATTGATACGCTGTTGGCGTAGTGGTTCCTGTATACAAATATTCATAAAAGCGAGTTGGGATGGTATTCGGAGAAAAAGCTAATAATTGTTGGTTTGCAACTGGAGAAGACCATGCCGTATAATCTTGTCGAATCATTGGAGAAGAAGTCCTTTTTACTACAATTGACCCCGAATTATCATCTTTATTAATTTGTCTTAAGGCAGCATTATTTTCAATAACAAGGTTTGCTCCAGTATCTACTGTTAAACCGCCTCCTATAATAAAAGTATGTCCACTATTAAAGGTGACTGTAGCATTATTTGTAATGGTTACAGTACAAGCCTCAAGATTAGCTGTTGAACTAAAATCTCCTGTAAAAATGGCTTCTCTGGTTGCTGTAGGTACACCATTTGACCAAGAAGAACCATTCCAAGTTGTTGTTATACCATCGCACAATGTAATTTTAGATTGATACATTCCATTCCCATGTGTTCCAATTAAAAGTGTGCCATCTGCATGTCGATACGCTAAAGAACTTACTAAAGCATATCCTATTTCATTAGCACCTTGTCTTACCCAATCCGTAGTTAAAGGGTCGGTAGTACTATATAATCCTCTTGCGGTTCCAACATAGAACAGCGTTTGACCATTTACTTGTGTAATAGCTGCTGAACGAATAGAGTGACTGGCTAAATTTCTTTCCACTAATGTCCATGTTGGAGTAGCAGCAGTTGCATTAGTAGTATAAAAAATACTTTGTGTGCCATAATTAGAATAAGTAGCTAAGACAATATTTCTATTTGTTGGATGAATGGCCAAACCTGTAACAATAGATGGAAAGCCAATTGTTGCTCCAGGAGGCGTAATGTCTACCGCAGCGGAAAAACTTGTAGCATTTCTAGGATCATTTAAACGATAAATATGTCCTTCATCTCCACCTAATAATAAATAACTGGTACTCGCATTGTAAGTACCTCTAGTTGTAGAAAAAGTTTGAAAATAATCGTTATGTCCTTTAAGTGAGGTTGCCCCCATATTAGTCCAAGTCCCTGCTGTTACAGTAGAGGAATTATTCGTTTTCCAAAGTACGTTTCTACCTGCATAATATAAATTACTGTTGTTATCTGGATCTAAATAAAAATAAGTAACAAATTCACTAACGGAACCTGTAGGGGTTATAGTTGCACCAGTTGGGCAATCTCTATAAAGGTTTCCACCTTGTGAACCCATGAAGAAAGGAACACAAGCATTATCTCTTGAAATAGCAGCTGCTACACCATCACCACTAAAAACACTGGTCATATTGGTTAGATTTGTTAAACCAAAGATAGTTCCGCCTGCAGTTGTACCATTATCTTGCGCTCCACCAATGACACCATCAGAACCCGATTGAGGATCCATGTTTACATGATAGTATTGATAGGTTTGGTATTTATTATTTAGGTTTACCCAACTTACTGAAGAGGCATTTATATCATTCGTTTGATGAATTCCTCCATCGGTACCAGACAATAAAATACTAGTTGTGATTGGATTAAAGACTAATGTATGAACATCGGGATGATGTGTTACACCACCCACACTCCATTGTGCATAGTTATTCGGGTTTCCATAGCCACCAATTCTCACAAAAGACCCTGTGTTAATGTTGCTTATTTTGTATGCATTAGTACCACCAATTACTACAAAGTTCTCATTATCAGGTTTTACATTGACTACTAAATCATATGCACCTTGAGAATTGAAAGGGTCATTTCCAGCACTTCCACCGGGTTCATCAGGAATTTTTGATGAAAAGTTAGTCCATGTAGTCGTAGCTTGATTCCATCTCCATAAATCACAATCGCCAGGTGAAGGTGTGGTACCTGTTTTTAAATATAATGCATATAAAATATTTTCATTAGAAGGTGCAAGACCAAGGACAACTCTGCCACTCATAGACCATCCTGTTGGAGTACCATTATCTGCAATTCTCGACCATCCACCAATACCTGTAGCAGAGGACCATATTCCTCTGATTGAAGCATCAGAGTTACCAGAGAAAGCGCAATACACTCTTCCTGCTGAAGTAATAATTACATCGACTAGTTTGCTACTAGATGCAGCCGTATCGTTTCTTTCAGCTGTCCAAGTTGTCCCATTATATCTAGCTAATTGTCCTGCGATACCAGCATATAAGTCACCTGTAACCGGATGAACTGCTAATCGGTGTACAAAATCAAAACGACTGTCAAAAGTTTCTTGTACCGAATTAGAAGTAGTAATTTGAGTCCATGATAAACCGCTATCTACAGATTTCCAAATACCTCTTCCATAATAAAATGCACCACTTAAGGAAGCACTATTTCCTAAAGATTCTCCAGTACCATAATACCAGATATTTTGGAAGCCTGGTCTAGGATCTTGTGCAATAGTAGTTACATTATGAATTTCATCTTGAGCCGATACTTTTGTCCAGCTTGCACCGCCATTCGTTGTTCTAAATACACCGCCACTAATAGCGCCTGCTAAAATGGTGTTTCCTGTTGGATCACTTTTATCATATACTAACGATCTCGTTCTACCTCCTAAGTTTCCCGGACCACGATTTACATAATTTGGTGCAGAGACTCTTGAAAAGCTACCATTATCTGCTAAGGGTACATTTTTAGACTCTTCTCTTTCTAATTCTTTATCCCTTGCAGAAATGCTACCTGTATTAGGGTTTACCTGTCTATAAAATTCATATAATAAACGGCCTTCATTAAATTGCGCTCTTTCTTCTAAGGTTTTCTTTTTTCCTTTTTTAGTAGCATTAATAACTTTTCTAACTAATTTAGGTGGGTTACTAGCCAATTGATTTTTGGAAATGTTCTTAGAAGTACTTGTTTCTTTTTCTTCTACTTCCTTTGTTTTTTCACTAACAAGTATCACTTCACTTGAAGTTGGTGTGTTATTTGAATTGTTTTGTGGTTTAGCAATTTCTTTTGGATTATTTCTTTTGGTAGTATTATTTTTAAAAAAATAAAAAGAACCAACGCAAATGCTTAAAAACAAAAGAAATACGAGTATAATTTTTTTCATTGAGTGAATGTTTAATTTTACAAATATATAAATATCTACAAATTATAACTTTTATTTCTTGTTTTGACTCTTTTTAAAGTACATAAAAAAGAATTGTATTTGTTTTTTTTGAAATTAAAGAACTGAAATTTAGTCAGTTAATTTGTGAATATAATCTTAAATATAGGTCAAATTGTCTTTTCAAAACTTCATTTTATAGACATTTTGACTTTTTTTCATTTTGGAATAAATTTTGAATTTAATAGAGAAATGTTTAATCAAAAATTTAAAGATATGAACTTAGTAAAAACAAATCCAAAGTTATTTTTCCCATCAGTAATGGAAGATTTTTTAAAACCCGATTTTATGGGTGGCGTACAAAGTTTTTCAAATACAATTCCTGCGGTTAATATTAAAGAAACCGAAACGGACTTTACCATTGAATTAGCTTCTCCAGGATTGAAAAAAGAAGATTTTAATATTGAAATTGATGAAAATGTGTTGACCATTTCATCTGAAAGAAAATTAGAATCGGAATCTCAAAATGAAAATGGGAAGTATACTCGAAAAGAATTTAGTTTTTCTTCTTTTAAACGCTCTTTCAATTTACCAGAAACCGTTAAAGAGGAAGATATTAAAGCCAATTACGAAAATGGAGTTTTACATGTACTACTTCCTAAAAAAGAGGAAGCTTTACCAAAACCAAAACGTTTTATTGAAATTGGTTAATTAAGAAGTAAAGATAAAAAAAGCCTAATGTTTCCATTAGGCTTTTTTTGTGAAAAACTAACTCAAATTTTAATTCGTTATATTAAAATAATTGCATATTTCATCGTAGCCCATAGTAGAATAATCTATTGAACTACTGCGACCCGCTGTTACACCACCAGGAATAATTACATATCTAAACTTTGCTCCTAAACTTGGACTTATTTGTTGATCAACAAGACTACCACTAAGTGCTTTAGCGGTAATGTTAATGTCTGATGCAGAGATGCTTCCGCTACCAAACCCACAGGTAAATTGAGCGCCTCTAAAATCTAAAACAGGTAATTGGTAAACATTTCCATCACCATAACCTGTAAAATAAACAATGATAGTATGGGTATTTTTTATACTAGAAGCAGATGGCATTCCTGCAGGAAAATCGATGCCCATATATTTTATTGAAGCAGATGAGCCCGTGAAATTTGCTGGAATCCAATTGGAATAAATTACATTTGCAGTTCCGGCTGGGCCTTGTGGTCCGGTAGCACCATTAACGCCATCGATACCATTTATTCCGTCTATTCCATCAATACCATCTTTTCCATCTTCTGCTGAGCAAGAAAGCATCATAATTACTACCACTAGTGACCAAATTTTTAAAATTGTTGTTTTCATGTGTTTGATTTTTATTTAATTAAAGTTATTTACGAGTATAAAAAAAGTTTTGTGAGTAGGTTCCACCATCTTCATCTGTGATAATTACTTTAGAGGGTAACCCTTCTTGGTTGTAGGTATATTCGTAAGTTGCATTACTAATTTCTCCGAAAGCACTTACAATAGTAATATGAGTAAGATTATTATTGCTAGTCCAATTTAAAGCATAGGCAGCGAGATAATTGAATTTGATTGTTTCAAATAGAGAAAAAGAAGAGTTAGGACAGATATAAAAGTTTCCTGAGGAAAGTCGCTCGATTACTTTTTTAAATGGATTTACCTTAGTATCATAAGTATATAATCGCGTTTCGATAAGATTATAAGTGCTATTATCAGTACTCGTGCTTAGATTGATTTCTTTTATGTTATTTTGTATGTCATAGCTAAGATTATACTTGTAATATTGGTTAATGGAACTACTTACAATATGAATGATAATTTTAATAATCCTATTATTAGAATCATACGTCATATTTTTAGTTTCTGTAATACTTCCACCAAAGTAAGTGGTACTTTGATTAATGAGTCTTCCTGATGCATCATATTCTAGTTCGGTTTGTCCGTTTCCAGTACCATCATTTATTGAAGCAATTTGCTTTAAAGAATTGTATGTAAGAGAGGCATTACCAATTGCTGTTATTTCATTATTATTTCTAATAATTTCATTATTAATTTTTGTCAATGTGGAACTACTAGGATCTAATGTTTCAAAACCCGTTACTTGATTTTCTGAATTGTAGTGTACTTGGAATTCTTCAGTGGAAAAAGAAAAGGTATAACTGCTCAAATAGGTTTCTTCGGTTGTGTTGTCATCGTCTTTACTGCAGGATAGCAATCCTAAAAGCAGTATGAAATAGACAATTGTTTTACTCATTTTTTTCATAATTTTAGTTTTATTTTTTCTTAAAAGTCATTTTCGTTAAAAGCTTATTTTTATGAATAATATTTAATTCATATTCTCCTTTTTCTAAGTGATTGATATTTAAATAAATTTTATTGGAAGGGATTTTTTCAATTTTTGCCTCATATTTTGTAGGTTTTTTAGGCATATAATTTTATTTAATTACCGTAAATTCAACTCTTCTGTTTTGTTTTTTACCATCTTCCGTATCGTTACTAGCTATGGGATTTGCTTCTCCTTTTCCTTCTGTTAGCATTCTTGACTTTTCAATGCCAAAATTGCTACTCAAATAATTTTTTACACTTTCTGCTCTTTGTGTCGATAGTTTTTGATTATCTGTTTCTTTTCCATCGCTATCTGTATGTCCAGTGATTTTAATTTTGATAGTTGGATTTTCTTGTAAAGCGTTTCCTAAATCGGATAAAACAGTTTTACTAGAGTTTTTAATACTAGATTTATTGGTATCGAAAAGAATTTCATTAGTTGTGAAAGTGCCTGTTTCAATGAGTTTATGACGTGTATCTGCACCTGCTTCAGCTAATTTTAAGTTGGAGATATAATATTTATCCTCAGGATTTCCATAGGTATGTAGGTAGAAAACGATACTGTTATAGGTAACATCTTGGAAAGCATTGGGTAAATCCCAAATTTTCTCACCATTCACATACATTCTAAGGCGTTTTTTTTGTCGCCAAAACTGTACTTTTGCTGTGTTTTTATCGTTGTTAAAAGATTTTAAATCTACATTGTTTTCTATGGCAAGCGCATGATTGGTGATTACTTTAAAGCCTGAAACACCTATTTTCCTACTACCTGCTCCTTGTGGATGAAGGCTAACAATGACACCTTCTTTTCCGCTTTTAAAATCTCCCCATTGGGTATAATCCGTTTTCTTTTGGGACGATACAAAGGCGATACTTAAACCACTAGAGTAGAATGAAAAATTTTCTGTGGTGTAAATGTCAACTTCAAAAGTGCAATTTTCAGGAAGTTTTGAAAAGTTTATAGGAGTATAGTTGCCTTTATCACTTAATTGCAACCATTTTTCATTGGAATCGGAAAAAGTAATCACTTCGCCGCTACTGTTAGTGTTCCAATTTACTGGAAAATCACCAATAGCATCCTGATTGAAATTTTCAGTAGCGATTATTTTGGTTCCTGCTATAAAATCTTTAGCACTCGTAATTGTTGTTTTTTTAGCTGTAGTTTTTGAATTCGTTTCTTCAGTTTGTGAATTATTTCCCTTTGTTTTTTTCTCTTTCTTTTTTTTCTTTTCAAAAACTTTATCTATCGATTCATCGGTTTTTTCTTCCGATTTTTTTTCTACACGTCTTTCTACAGTTCGTTCTGCCGCTTTTTCTGCTTTTTCACTTAATTTTTTAAAGAACTGTGCTTGGGATTGGGTCACCAATAAAAGTAAACCAATGGTTAGTATAAATTTCATACAAATATTATTTTATATTAAGGAAAAGTAATTTTAAAAGACCCTTCTGTTATAGCTTTAGTTGAAGGATTCAAACATGATTCTGACATAGAACTTCCTGTAAAACTAAACGTACCTGTAACTGTTTTGCCATTTATAGAAGTAATTGTTAAAGTTCCATTTGAAACAGAGCAAAAACCGCTTGAAAAATTTTCACCAGTTAATCGGTAATTTAATCTACCTTGAGTAGTAACATTTGAGGAACTAAAATTGTAAGTGCCTTGTGACACATTTCCAATGATATAAAAATCCATACCTGTTCCGTTGGTATCTCGACTGTCAATATCTAATCCTTCTTCATCGAAACTTCCATGTAATCCTGAACCTGTGGCTTCGTAAGAAACACCGTTAATTTTAGCTCTAATAAAATTATCATATGTAGTTGAATTTGAAGAATCATCATCACTACTGCAAGAAAATGATGTTACTATAAAAAGTAATATCATAAATGGTTTCATAATTGTTTTCATATGTTCTTTGTTTTAATTGTTTTTACGAATTTCTTTTATTTGATGAAAATAGAATATACTTGTTGGTCATTTAAAATGGATTCTTCAATAGCAGTTGCAGTACTATTTTTCCAGAATTTTGCTGCATTTTTTGTTCCGTTAAATTCTGAGCCACCAACATAAATATCTGTTTGAGAAATGAATATGGAAGAGGCATAAGCATTATTTATACCATCCGTTAAATTGGTTGCTATTCCATTTTTCCAGACTTTTGCAATGTTTTTTGTACCATTAGATTCGTAGCCAGTTACATACACATCATTATTGGATACAGCTATAGAATTTCCATAGGAAGTATTTATACCATCCGTTAAAGTTGTTCCAATACCATTTTTCCATACTTTAGCGACAAATTTTATCCCATTAAAAGCATATCCGCATGCATATATATCTGTACCCGATATTGCAATTGAAGAAACGGAATTATCATTGGAACCATCACTTAAATTAATGGCAGCGCCATTTTTCCAAATTTTTGCCACTTTTTTGGTACCTATTGTTTCATAACCACCTACATAAACATCAGCGTCATTTACAAGTACACAACTAGCTATAGCAGATTTTGTTCCGTCGGTTATATTTATTGCAGTTCCATTTTTCCAAATCTTGGCTACATTTACGGTTCCATTGGATTCAAACCCTGCGACATAAACATCTGATCCGGAAACTGTAATAGAATACGCATAAGCAAATTCACTACCATCGCTTAAGTTAGTTACAACACCATTTTTCCAAAATTTAGCAATTCTAGAAAGACTGTTTTCTTCATAACCAGCAACATACACATCATTACCAGAAACAAACACAGATCGTGCTATGGTATTTCTTGTGCCATCTGTTAAATCGGTGCCTATTCCATTTTTCCATACTTTGGCTATATTATACATACCATTAGATTCTGTGCCACAAGTATAAATATCTCTATTAATAGGATTTTGAATCACATTACTATCATCATCACTACTGCAAGAAAATAATGTTACTATAAAAAGTAGCATCATAAATGGTTTACTAATTGTTTTCATATGTTCTTTGTTTTAATTCGATATGACAAATTTGAACATAATCCAACAAAGACAATAGGAGAATTGTAACAAGGGTTATGACATATGTAACACGCTTTTATATGTCAATAAAATAAGGTGTTTGAGAGTTTTATGCTTTTTTTTCAAGATATTCTGAAGGCGTACAATGATACATTTCTTTGAAGCATTTTGAGAAATAAGACACATCATTAAAACCAACGGAATAGGCAATTTCTGAAATATTTCCATTCCCTTTTTTGAGTAATTCAACAGCAGTTTTTAAGCGTTCTGTTCTTAAAAATTCGGTGGCACTAACACCTAATAGTGTTTTTAATTTGCGATGTAATTGCATGCGACTCATACCTACAGCTGATGCGAAATTATCAGATGAGAAATCGGCATTTGCTACTTCTTTATGTAAAATTTCTTGTAGTTTTTCTAAGAATTTTTCATCCACTGAATTAATAACAATATCAACCGGTTTTAAAACCAGTTCTTGGCTGTAACGTTCTTGGAGCTTTTTTCTTTCTTTTATGAGTTGGGTTACCGTAAGTTTTATAATTTCGTGATGAAAGGGTTTGGTAAGAAAAGCATCAGCTGTACTTTGTAAACCTTCTAAATGAGCTTCTTCAGATGTTTTTGCTGTAAGTAAAATAACGGGTATGAAGGAAGTAAGTTCGTTCGATTTTATCGCTTTGGTAAATTCATAGCCATTCATTTTAGGCATCATAATATCCGAAATGATACAATCTGGAATCTCTTTTTTTGCAATTTTTAGCGCGTCTTCACCATTTTCCGCTTCCAATATTTGAAAATCTCCATTTAATACATCTTTTAAAACCGTTCGTATTTCAGCATTATCATCTGCAATTAAGACAATTGGTAAATCATTTTCTTGAGTTTGATTTTCTATAATAGGAGTGGCTTCTTTGGTCACAACCACAGCATTTTTAGGAAATTTTTCGAGTGGAAGTAAGATTGTAAATTGGAGGTTTTGATTGGTAACTTGTGTTTGTATTTCCCCTTCGTATAATTCAATTAATTCTTTGACCAATGCCAATCCGATACCAACTCCCTTTTCACTTTCATTTTTTTGGTAAAAGCGTTCGAAAAGTTGGTTGATTTCCTCTTTTTTTATGGAAATACCAGAATTACTACAAATTAACTTTAATTTTTTATTTTCGATGGACGAATGAAACTCAATTCTTTCTCCTGTAGGAGTGTATTTGAAAGCATTGGATAAGATATTGGTTACAATTTTTTCTAAAATATCTTTATCGAAATAATGAGAAGTTGTATTTTTTTCAATGAGAGTTTCAAATTTCAAATTGTTTTCTTTGGCTTGAAATTCAAATGGCTCTGTTAGACTATGTAAGAACGAACTGATATTACCTTCTTTTACAATTAATTTCAATTTACCACTGTCTATTTTGGAAAGCGCTAATAATTGATCCACCAATTCCAACATTCTATTGGCATTTCTGTCAATGAGTTGCAATTGTTTTTTTTCATCCTCATTTGAAATAACTTTTTGCAGACTTTGAACAGGACTTTTAATAAGCGTTAGAGGTGTTCTAAATTCGTGAGAAATATTGGCAAAAAATTTAGATTTTAAGGTGTTTAATTCTTTGATTTTTTGAGCTGTTTTCAATTGGTTTCGATATACAAAAAATAAGGTAAAACCAGCTAGAAAAAGGAATCCAGCCAAGCCAATATAAATGTATTTTTGCTTTTGCGCGAGTTTATTTTCGGCAGATAATAGTTTAATTTCTTGTTCTTTTTTTTCAGTTTGAAATTTCTTTTCTAATTCGGCAACACTTACATTGGTTTTCTCATCTACAATGCTATCTCTGTAAGCATAATATTTTTTTTGAGCTTCTAAAGCCGCTTTATAATTGTTTTGTAGTGTATACGCTTTGGTTAAATTTTTATAAACTTCGGATATATTTGTTTTACTATGAATGGCTTCACTTATTTTTAAAGCTTTATTATAGTAAGAAATCGCTTCTTCCGGATTTTTTTTCAAGGCTACTAAATGCATGCCTATAGCGATATAGCGTAGCGCAAGTAAACTAGGATTGTTATTTTTTTGTTCCAATATTTTGACTGCTTTTTTTTCAAACGCTATAGCTAAAGTTCTGTTTTCAGCATCACTAGCAATTAAAGCAGAAGTCATATATGCTTGTGCAATACGATCTTCATTTTTCGACAATTCTGCATATTTGACACATAATTCTTGATATCTCTTAGCTTCTTTTGCGTCAATTTGACGATACAATTGACTCATGTTGCAATATCCTAATGCTAGATTATCAATATCGCCATGTTTTTCCCTGTAATAAATCGATTTTTTAGCATATTCAATGGTTTTATCATTGTCTTTCAATCGGTAGTAAACTAATGATAAGTTGTTGTAAACGACTGCTAATTCTCCATTATACGTTTCGGGAAGACTTTCGTATATTTTAATCGATTGGATCAAACATTTGGTTTGATTGATTAAATCATCTTGTAATCCATAAGTATAACCAAAATCATTATAGGCTAAGGCTGCATGATAGGAGGGATGTTGATCAAAATAATTTTTAGTGCATTTTTGAAAGAGTGGAATAGCTTCATCCATTTTATTTTGATACATTTTTATTTGAGCTGTATGTAAGGTGGCATAAGCGATGATTTTTGAATTATTCAGTTTTTCTCCAAGTGCCGTTACTTGTTTGTTTATAATTTCTGCTTTGTCTAATTCATCATAATTGATAAAAATATCTTCTTTTTTAAGTAAAGCATGAGCATAACCTATTTCATAATTTTTTGCTTTTGCTAATTTTTCAGCTTTAGTGGTATAAAATACAGCCGAATCATATTCCGAAAGATTATAAAAATCTTCTGCTTTTTGGATATAGTTGAATATTTTTACAGAGTCTTTTTTTGTAAATGTTTGTGAATGAAGTGTAACGGGTATAACTAATAATAAGCTAAATAAAAGGAAATAGCCATATGAAACAGCTCGATTCAGTTGTTTTTTTTTCATAGTTTGTTTACTTGATATGTAAATTTAGACAATTATAATAAGAAAAAACTTTTTTTTATAAAAGTATTGTAACATAGTGTGTTACATGTTTTTTAAATGACTATAAAAAATAAAAGTACAACAACAGTATCCTTTATTTTAGGCTTGTTTTTGTACTTTTATATAACTATAGAAAAGAAACTTACTTCATGGGAGGCATCATTTGAGTTGCTAATTCTTGTGCTCTCGAAGCAATTTCATCTTGTACTTCCTTAATTCTCTTTTCATAATTTTTTCTACAATTGCTTCCAGCTTGATGAGAGGGACAGTTCTTTCTTGCTGCTCTTAATTGGGCGATTTCATCTTGCTTCGTTTTAAGCCAATTGACAATATTCTCTGTTTTAGCTTTACCAGATGGTAAATGAAAATCAAAAGATAGTATTTTATAACCATCTGTATTAATGCCCCATTCTTCAATTTGTTCTAAATGTAATAATTTAGAAACGCCATCTTCAGCCTCGGTTACCGCTAAAAATTTTTGTTTTTTTTCAAATACATTTTTAAAAATACCTACTCCAAATCCCATCAGAGGAATACCTGTTGGAATTTGAGCTTCCTCTTTGGCAAACCAAAAAGTAATACTTTTTAGAGAACCATCATCATCTGTAAATGTACCGCTGTAAGGTTCGAGCGGACTAGTATTGGTAACGGTGTTTGCATTCGCTTTGGCACTATTTAAAACTTCCAAACTTTTACTATAGGTGTCAGTAAATACATTTGAAAAGGTAAAACCAGAAGGCATTTTAATACATATTTTTCCTTTTTCTTGATGTTCTACAAAAGCGTACCAATCATTTTGAGCATTACGAATGATAAAATTAATTTTATACTGCTGCACATACGGATTGTTTTTTAAAGCTTGGAACAAGTCATTGTTTTCAATATCTGTTCCATGAATGTACATAGAGTTATCATTACTGTTTACCTTATATGTGAAATTTCCTGATTGATTATTAATGGAAATATATTGTTCTATTTCAAAATCAAACTTAAAGATACCGTGAGGTTCAATAGGATTAATGGCAATTTTTGCCTTTAAATCAAAATATTTAGAATCATCAAAAGGAGTACCTTGTTCAATAGTGGGTACAGATTGCTGTTTGCCGTCATAATTCCATACCACTTTCATTTCATGTTGTAAATGAAGGGGAACATCTGTAGGTATTTCAAAAGGATTTGGAATGGCACCTGTAACCATTCCTAATGCAGTTGTTGCAACTAAACCGAGTATAATTTTGACTGCTAATTTCATTTCAAATATTATATTTTTTGAAATTCTACACGTCTGTTTTTAGCTTTTCCTGCTGCAGAATTATTTTCGGCAACGGGTTCGTTTTCACCTCTTCCTTGAAACATAAAGCGAGCTTTGTCTAATCCTTTATTATCAATAAAATAGTTCATTACAGCAGCTGCTCTTGATTTAGATAATGTCATATTTTTTACCGAATCTCCATCGCTATCGGTGTGACCAATAATGTTCAAACGAAGGGTTTTGTCATCTTGCAATACTTTTGCCATTTTATCTAAAAATTCATATGATTCTTTTTTGATTTTATCAGAACCTGAATCAAATAAAATTTTTGTAGTCGAGAAACCTCCTTTTAGAATTAAGGAACGCAAGTCTTCTCCTTCTTCTGTTATTTTTACATTTGCAATGGCAGCTATATGGTTTTCTTTTGGATCGGTTCCTTTTAAATAAAATTGAATATAGTTACCAAAATTATTACTTAAGAAAGAAGGTAAATCAATTGCTTTTTCATTATCAATAAAAACACGCAAACGATTCCCATTTACAACTACAGTAAAATGTGTGGTAGTATTAAATTTTTCTTGCATTTTGAAGGGAATGTTATTGTCAATTTTGGCATTTGTTTTTCCCCAATTTTGCACATTTATTTGATTACAAACAGTTGATCCTTTCCACAAGGAGAAGCTAAATTTACCACCATTTTTAGGCCTGTTTAAAGTTTGTTCACTGGAAAAGTTAATACCAAATTGAGAACCAGATAGCCCTTTGTAATCCAAATTTTCTGTAACCAAATCAAATTCTAAAGCATAATTTTCAGGGAGTTTGTTTGTTTTAGCTGAATAGGTTCCGTTTGGATTCAATTTGAAAGCTTTGTTTTGTCCCACTTTTATAACTTCCCCACCAGAATTTGTGTCCCAATTCGCTGGGAAATCCCCAAAATTATCTTGGTTAAAATCATCAGAAAATAGGATATCTCCATTTGGGAAAAAACTACTTCCTGTAACGATATCTTGCCCTTTTTTAGTTGAAGAAGATGAAGAACCAGAGCTTTCTTTACTAGATTTTTTTTCTTTTTTAGTCTTTTTTTTATCCGATCCGAAAACACTATCCATGGCTTGATCTGTCTTTTTTTCCGTTTCTCTTTCTACTCTTCGTTCAACAGTTCTTTCCGCTGCTCTTTCGGCTTTTTTCTTTAATTTATCAATTAATTGTGCATTACAAATTTGGGTACCTAAAAGAAGCAGCAATGCGATACTACAATTTTTAATTTTCATAATTTTAGATTTTTAAGATTTTATATTTTTTTTAGTTAATGGGTTGAAAGTCATTATTTTGTTTGAACTAATGAAGCTATTTTTCTTTATGTATCATACAAGCGATTTATTTTTCTACTTAATTAAAATTTCTTTTCCTGATACGTTATGTTCTTTATCATGAAAGGGTTGGTGTCTGAATTTATTCTAATTTCCGTCTTAGAAATATGATTTTGGGTATCCAAAGTATGTGTGAAATGTGATTCAATAACATCTGATGATATCAAGTCTTCATATCGCGTTTCTTTTACATTTTGGGTGCTTAGAAAGTACAAATCTTGAAAAAAGTTATCTCTAAAATAGGTATCCAAAATGGCGAGAACAGGTTGCGGTTTCATAAAATGATTGAACCCATTTTCTGTATCATAAGTAACTTCTAGGGTTTCATCGCTTGAAAAATAATAATATTCTAAATTATTTGCCGAATTGAATTTCCAAGTGTAAGGAAAGTTGTATCGATAAAGATTTGTATTACTATCATGATCAATATTATATTCTGTACTTGAACCAGATTGATTAACTGTAATTTTAGTTACAATTCCATTAGTATATGAAATTTGATAATCGGTCTCTTCTCCAGAAGGCAAATCTTTAATTTTCAAATTGGAAAGTAATTGAAGTTCATTATAAGAACAATCGTAACTTATTTTAGTGCCTCCAGAAAGATTACGGGTTACATTTTGAATTAAAAATTCATTGGTATAACTGATAGCTAACGTTTGGTAAGAGGCTGCTGAAGCAGGATAAATGATTTCCATGTTTACAGGTAACCAAATTGATTGGCTATCATCGTCATTATTACAGCTCATTAATACAAGCGTTAAAACAAAGAAAAGGGATTTATAGATATACTTTTTCATAACTCATTTATTTAGAATCTATTTCTTTTTTCGTAGGTAATATCTAATTGACTTCCACCGCCGCTAAAGTTATACACTACAGTTGTAATATTGTTTTCAGAGTCTCTTGTATGAACAAAGTCAAAATCTTGAACCCCATATTGGAAATGATTGATTTGCTTTTGACTGAAAAAATAGAAGAGATGACCTGTATACAAACCTAAATCGAATTGAAGCGCAATTTGAGGTGAAACATTTTTAAAAACGCCTGAGTTATTGCTATCTAATGTTAAGATTAAATCAGATGCAACAAAAGTGTTGGAGTAAGTGGTTGGGTTGTCACTAGCATCTAAAACTACGGTATTGGTATCGCCACCATCAGTAAGTGTATACGTATTTGTAGAAGAATTGTAAGTAATCGGGAAAGTTTCGGTTGTTCCACTCACATCATCAATAATAGAAGACAATTTTCCAGAAGCATTATATACAAACGTACGAACATCTGGTCCAGAAAGAAAGCCAGAATTGGCTACACTGGTTATTTTCCCATTGCTATACGCATATTGTTTGGTTTTTAGCCCTTGATTATCTAGAATAGTAATACTAGCAATAGTGTTATCATTATTGTAAGTTAGAGTCACCGTTTTATTATTAACTGCATTGGTATAGTCTGTGAGTGTTAATTGGGTTGGAAAAGCATCTTGAGGTGTGGCATCATCGTCATTGTTACAGGATAATAACACTAAAAAGCAGCTTACTAGGAAAAATGTTTGGATTGTTTTCATGATCATTTTTTTTTGAAATTTGTTTTTTTTAAGACTTTATTTTTGTGAATAATATTTAGTTCGTATTCTCCTTTTTCGAGATGGTTAATGTTAATTAGAATTTTTTGAGAAGGTATCTTTTGTAACTTACCTTCGTAATTGTATTTCTTTTTATCAGCCATTTTTGTCTCAGTTTGTTTTCCAAAAGTACAGCCTAATCCAAAAGATGTTTTGTGATAATGTAACAGGCTTTTGTAACATTGTAACAAACAAAAAAATCCTCTAAAATGAGGCTTTACGAGGTTTTAAAAGGAAATTTTTATTTATTTTTTATAATATTCAGAAGGTGCTTTTTGATACAAATCTTTAAAGCATTTGGAGAAATAATAGACATCGTTAAAACCTACAGAATAGGCAATTTCAGAAATGGAAAGTTTTTCATTTTTTAATAATTCAACTGCTATTTTTAAACGTTCATTTCGAATAAATTCTGTAGTGGTCACACCAAATAATGATTTTAATTTTCGATGCAATTGCATGCGACTCACATGCATTTTTTCAGCAAAAGCTTCCGTATTGAAATCTTGATTGGTAATTTCAGCATGAATAACTGCTTCTATTCGAGTAATAAATTTTTCATCTACAGAATCGATAACAATTTCGGTTGGTTTTAAAATCAGTTCCTGACTATATCTTTTTTGTAATTTTTTTCTTTCATTAATTTGTTGATATACCAATTCTTTTAATAAATCATGTTGAAACGGCTTGGTTAAAAAACCATCTGCTTGATTTTTTATAGCGTCTAATTTCGTCTCAGGAGTCGTTTTTGCCGTTAGTAAAATGACAGGAATAAAAGAAGTTAATTCATTTGTTTTAATTTGCTTGGTAAATTCTAAACCGTCAATTTTTGGCATCATAATATCAGAAATAATACAATCTGGAATTTCTTTTTCTGCTATTTTTAAAGCCTCTTCACCATTTTCAGCTTCATAAATTTTAAATTCTTCTTTGAAAATATCTTTAAGAACACTTCGTATAGAAGCATTATCATCTGCGATTAATAGAATAGGTAGTTCGTCATTTACTTCATTTGGTTCTTGCGATGTTACTGCAGCACTTACAAGTTCATTATCATTGGTATGACCAATAACAGCATTTTTAAGATGTGTTTGTAATGGAATTTCAAAAGCAATAGTTAATACATCATTTTCTAAATTCGTATGAATAGTTCCTTCATACAAAGTAATGAGTTCTTTTACTAAAGCCAATCCAATACCTGCACCTGTTTGATGGGGGTTTTTTTGATAAAAACGTTCGAAAAGTTTTTGTAAATCGGTTTTTGTGAGTGTTGCATTAGAATTGCTGATACTTACTTTAAGAATTTGGCTATCAACTAAAAATTCTCCTTTTATGATTGATGCTTCATCACTGTACTTGATGGCATTATGAAGTAGATTGGTAGTAATTTTTTCTAAAACGTCTTTATCAAAAGGATAATTTTCGTTAGGAATATCGAACTCAAGTTCCAGTTTTTTATTCGATTCCTGCGCTAAATATTCAAAAGGTTCAGCAATACTATGTAGAAAATTAGTTAGATTTCCTTCTTTTACTATCAGTTGTAATTGGCCACTGTCTATTTTGGAAAGTTCTAATAATTGATCTACTAATTCCAGCATTCTATTCGCATTCCGGTCAATTAATTCGAGTTGTTTTTCTTGTTCGGTTGTTGCGTCTTTTTGAAGTTGTTGCACCGGACTTTTAATAAGGGTAAGAGGTGTTCTGAATTCGTGCGAAATATTAGCAAAGAAACGAGATTTTAAGGTGTTTAATTCTTCTAGTTTTTGAGCTGTTCTAATTTTATTTTTGTAACCAAAAAACAAAAAGAGTCCAGTTGCTAATAGTAATAAAGAAATAATGATATAAATGTATTTTTGCTTTTCTGCTACTTGATGTTTAGAAGTGAGCAAAGCAATTTCTTGTTCTTTTTTTTCGGTTTGATATTTGGCTTCTAGTTGATTAAAATTGATACTATTTTTTTTAATATCTACACTATCTTTATAGACAATATATTCCTTTATTTTTTCATAAGCAGCTTCATTTTTACCTTTCTGATGGTATAAATTGGAGAGTTGGTGTAAACAATCAGAGAGCACTCCTAAATCGGTATTTTTTTCTTGCTTTAGAGTTGAGATTGCATTTTGATAAGCGGTTATTGCTTTATCTTGGCTTTCAATTGCATTTAAAAAACTGGCGTAAGCCCAATACGCTTTTCCTAAATTTATGGTATTGGCATGAATTTTATTTTTTTCAATATTTTCTAAATAATAGGTTTCTGCTTTATCATTCTGACCTAATCTACGGTATAAAGAAGCAAAAGCCCAATAGGTATCATTTAATTCTTTAATCAGGTTATTTGCTTCAAAATATTTTTTAGCGTTGTTGTAATACGTGAGTGCTATTTCAGGTTCTGGATTTTCAGTTTCCACAAAAGTTGAACCATAATACAAACCTGAAAAATGCATTTCGGTTAAGGAATTACTTTCTTTAGCTTTATCATACGCTTTTTTAAAATAGTCTTTTGCTCTTCCGTAAGTAGTTTTAGTTGGACTTTCATAACCTCTAAGAAACATTAAACCGATGTTTTGCAAAGCTTTAATTTGTGAATCATTGCTATATTGATGTGCTTCGCTAACAGAATCGGCTTTTAGGTAATTTGTAATGGCTAAATCATCTTCATATTTAGAATAGTGAATGTTCCCTCTTGCATTTAAAACCGCTGCATACTGAACTACTTCTTTTTGAGTAGGTTTGTTTTTTAAAGTTATGGCTTCAATGGACTTTAAAGCATAATCAAACAATCTTAATTTTAGATAGGCATTTGCGACTTTTATTTTTGTTTCATTGATTGAATAAACAGCTGTTTTATTTTCAGCCAATTCCAATGCTTTTTGAGCATAGGTTAACGAAGCATTATAATTTAGAGTATTGAATGTTGAATCGGCTTTTTTTATATAAATGGATATGGAATCAGAAACGCTCTTATGTTGCGAAAACGAAGGGTAAGAAACGAATATACTGAATAAAATAAGAGAAATGTATTTCATGCTGATTGTTTGTGAATGACAAGTATACAAAAAATAAAATTGATGTATGGATTCTTGTAACAAGTTAAAGTTACATATTTTAATCTACTGACAACCAGTGTTTCATAAATAATACCCATTTTAGATTGTTTAACAGCGTTTGGCTACAATATTTGGAATAACATTTGAAATATAGTAGTTCATTTTTTCTACATTGGCTTTATGAGAATCATTCGTATTGCGTTCTTGAATTTGGTCCATTTCTTCTTGTGCGTTTTTATAGTCTATTATTTTGATTTCCAAACAGGCTTTTTCTTCTTGAAGTTTTGTATAATCTGGATTTCTATTCGTCATTCGATCTAATTTTTTTTCAATAATTAGTATCCTTTTTTCGCATTCTAATTTTTTAACTTCAATGTCATCTTTTGGATCAAAACCTTCCAAAGCATAGCGACTATTTTGTTCCGCAGGGGCACCATCTTCAATGTATTTATTCATGGCTCTTTTACGTTTGGATTCCATTTCCGATTCTGTATTTAAAATTTCTTGCTCTTTATTCGCAATCGTTCGTTCTGAATTAGTAGCTCGATTGATATTTTCTTGTTTTTTCGTTAAATAGTCTTCCTTTACATTAGTAACTCGCTCGTGGTCCTCTGCTACGATATTTTCTCTTTTACGATAATTACTTCCGTCAAAACGAATGGAAACATTTTCAATGTTTTCTATTTCAGCCGAACCTTCTTCATTTTCAATGCGTGTAACCAATTGAGTTTTGTTATCATTATAAATATAACCTAGACCTAAAAAACCTGCTGTTTTAGGATTGGAATTAGGGTTGAGTTGTGTTTCATTTTGGTTGGACAAATACACAAAATTTTCATGACCAGTTGCATTAGAAACATTGTGATATTCTTGCGAATTATAATTCTGACTGCTTACATTTAAGTTGTTTCCAGTAGGAGAGAAGTTCCGATTAAATTTTGCTACAGACATATTGGTTTGATCTACAGCAATTTCATTCATTGGTAATCGATTTACCACTTGTTTTATACCATTCAACTCAATATAATAATAGGTCTTTCCATTGGTATGGGTTAATCTATAATAAACTTTTACATTTTCATTATGTGGAAATTCAATACCAATCATAGCTTCCATCATTTCTTTGTTCATGCCCATATAGCCTTTATTTGTATTGACTAAAAAAGAGGTTGTGTAAGAGGTTCCGGAATTGGAATTAAATGAAAAAGTAATTTTTTTATCGAATGTGATTCTTTCGTTCGGATTAAAATCAAAAAAAATAACAGGAAGGTTTCCAGAAGGAGTATGTACCGTATCTTTTACTGCTTCCTCTTCAGGATTAAAAAACAGATTGTTTTGCGCTTGAAGATAACTCAAACCTAAACAAAAACAACATAAGAAAAGTCTTTTCATAACGTATTTTTTTAAATAAACGATTTATTAGTAATTAGAAATAGGTAAATTAAAAATACAATCCATTTTTTATGTCATTTTAGAGTTAATTACAAGTAGTTGTTGCATCTTTAATGATGGTAGTCCCCGTTGTTTCTAAATCACAAACACTTTGTGGAATAGTAGTGATAAAATTATCGGAAACATCTAAAGTTGTTAAATGGGTTAGATTGCTCAATTGCGAGGGAACTTGGGTTAGCGAATTAGAATAGAAACTGAGATAATCTAATTGGGTTAATTGTCCTATACTAGAAGGAATTGCTGTAATTGTATTGGCTCCAAAATCCAATCGCGTTAAAGTGTTTAATTGACCTATTTCAGCAGGAATGGTGCTTAAACTATTATTATAGACAAATAAGCGATCTAAATTTTCCATCTGAGAAAGAGTAGTGGGTAAACTTGTAAAATGATTATTGTTTAATCCTAAATAAGTGACTTTTTTTAGATTCCCAATTTCTGTTGGAAGTTGCTCTATGGCATTATTTCTCAGTTCTAAATAAGTAAGTTCTGTTAGAAACCCAATAGCAGCAGGTATTGTTGTTAATCCTTTGTCTATTAAGTTTAAACTTGTGACTTTTCCTTCACTGTTTACACCTACATGTTCCCATGAAGCTATTTCAGTAGCATTTGTATCCCATCCTAAAGTGTTTCCAGGGTTAGCATTGTAAAGGGCAAGCAGTGCTTCTCTTTGAGATAAGGTAACAACTTGCGAACTTTCATCATCATTATTGCAGCAGATAGTTATTACAGAAAGTATCATTATTGCGAAACGAGTTACTGTATTTTTCATGATTTTTAAAATAAAGAGTTAATTGTATTTCCTTGTAATACCAAAGTATTATTATTCATGTTAGCATCATCATTAGTAAGATTACCATCTATAAAAATATCGGGATCATAACTAATTCTTAAAATAATATCATTTTGAAATTCGATAGTTGTGTCCCAATTTCTAGTATAGCTAAACGTGATTTCTTGGTCTACATTTATCACTGCTGGAAGGTTAGCAGTTGCCATAACCGTTTCAGTAGTTGTGCCTAAAGGGCGTTCAATTAAATAAGCAACTTGTTGCCCTAAAGAAGAATTGAAATTGGCATTCCCTACATTTTTTATATGCCCTCTAATTCTCACTTCTCCAGTTGTAGCAGAGGTTTGAGAAACCATTTCATAGGTGATTTCATCTGCTTTTAAATCTACAATTGAAGTAGTTGTTGTGTCATCATCTGAATTACAAGATATTGCTAAGTAACACATAATTAGCAATATGGTTTTCATTTTTTTCATAGTTTCATTTTTTAAAAGTTGTTTTTTTTACGATTTTATTTTTGTGAATAATTTGCAATTCGTACCTGCCTTTTTCAAGGTTATTGATGTTGAGATAAATCTTTTGAGAAGGAAGATTTTCTAAATGTCCTTCAAAATAATATTTTCTCTTTTTCGACATTGCTAATTGATTTCACTCAAAGGTAAACCCAATACTAAACTTATGAATGAACAGATGTAACAAAAGCATGAATAGATGTAACATAGTAATGTTACTGCTTTGTAAAAAAGAAATTCATGCTTTTTAAAAAAATTAAAAGAATGAACTAAGGCTGTTTTTGAATGGAAGATGGTGGAACTGAAAAATAATCTTTAAAGCATTTTGAAAAATAAGTGATCTCATTAAACCCTACTGCATAAGCAACTTCAGAAACCGTCACGTTAGGTTTTTGAAGCAGTTGATAAGCTAGTTTTAAACGCTCATTTCTAATGAATTCAGTTGCGGAAACACCAAACAAAGATTTTAATTTTCGATGCAATTGCATGCGACTTATGTTGGCTTCGTTTGCGAAAATTTCAGTTGTAAAATCAGGATTTGATAAATTCTTATCTAAAATTATTTCCAAACGAGCAATGAATTTTTCATCATAAGAATCCACAACAATTTCTGTAGGTTTTAAAATTAATTCTTGACGATAACGTTCTTGTAATTTTTTGCGTTCTTGTAGGATTTGAGTTATTGTTTCTCTTAAAATTTCATTATGAAAAGGTTTGGTTAAAAAAGCATCTGCTGCACTTTTTATACCTTGAAGTTGAGATTTTTCTGAAGCATCTGCAGTTAATAAGATTACAGGTATAAATGAAGTTAATTCATTTGATTTTATTTGTTGTGTCAATTCATAACCGTTTAATTTAGGCATCATAATGTCAGAAATAATACAATCTGGAATTTCTTTTTCAGCAATTTCTAAGCCTTCCATACCATCTTTAGCTTCCAAAATAGTATAAGAATCCTGTAAAACGGAAATAAGTAAGTTTCTAATGTCTGCATTATCTTCTACAATTAGAAGTAAAGGAACATTAGATTCGGTAGAATTTTCGTGAGGACGAAGTGAAATTTCTTTTTCTTCAATAAGAACTGCGTGGTGATGTTCTTTCTGTAAAGGTAAGGCAACTTGGAACGTTAAAGTGTCTTTGTGAACCTGTGCATGTATGGTACCTTGATATAGATCGACTAGTTCTTTTACCAAGGCTAAACCAATACCAAAACCCGCATTAGTTTCTTTTTTTTGATAAAACCGTTCAAATAATTGCGGCAAATCTTCTTCATTAATTTGGGTTCCTGTGTTAGAAACAATTAGTGTTAAAACAGCATCATTAATTATTGCTTCAAAAATTATAGTATCTTTTTCTGATGTATATTTGAAAGCATTTGATAATAAATTGCTGAGTATTTTTTCCAACACATCCTTATCAAAATAATAAGCGTTTCTATTTTCTGTAAAACGAACTTCAAATATTTTATTATTTTCATTTGCTTCAAAGCGAAAGGGTGCGATTACATTTTGGAGGAAATCAATAACAATTCCTTTTTTCAAAAGTAATTTAAGATTGCCAGAATCAATTTTTGAGAGTGCTAATAATTGATTGATTAATTCCAGCATTCGATTCGAATTTTGATCAATTAACTGTAATTTATCCAGTTGGTTTTTCTTAGTGATCTCTTTTTGCAGGCTTTGCAAAGGACTTTTTATGAGGGTTAAAGGCGTTCTGAATTCATGAGAAATATTGGTAAAAAAAATTGATTTTAATTCGTTAAGTTCTTGAATTTTTTGAGCTGTTTTAATTTTATTATTATAATGATACCCTAGAAATAATGCTGAAATTAGCAACAATAACATCAAAGTTACTACCACATATAGTTTGTTTTTTTCCAGTTTGTTTTCTGTAGCGAGAAGTTGAATGGCTTGTTCTTTTTTTTCAGTTTGATATTTCGTTTCTAATTCTAACACTTGTGCATCATTTTGAGCAATTAGGGTGCTGTCATTCTTTTTTGTCGCTAAAGACAAGGTAGCATAAGCTTGTATGGGTTGGTTGTTTTTTGAATAGGCTTTTGCTAATGTTTTTAAGGTTTTGATTTCCAATTCATTTCTTTGATCGACCTTTTGGTTGAAAATATTTCGAGCCCTTTCCAAAGCTACTACTGCTTCAGGAAAATGTTCTTCTTCTAAAAGAAAATCACCCATATTAAGATAAGCAAATCCTAATTCTTTTTTTTGTGTTGAGGTTGAAAGTATTGCAATCCTTTTTTGATAGTAGAATAAAGCAGAATCTTTTTGTTTTTTAGCTTCTTGAACTCTTGCCAAACTTAAATAAATACTTGATTCTCGAAGTGTATCTTTAACATTTTGTGATGCTTTTAAACCTTTAAAAAGATATTTTTTGGCTACATCATATTCTTCTTTAATCGCTTGTAAATGTGCATATTTTTCATATACAGCACCTATTGCGGTATCATTTTGTATTTCTTCTGCTATTTGTAACGCTTTTATAACATACTTTTCTGCTCTGTCAAAATTTCTTGAATTGGATGTTTTTTTTGAGAAAATTAATAATTGAGCGATTCCGGTTAAATTAGAAACCACTGTTCGATTTTTAATTTGGTAAGCCGTGTTAATTTCATCTGCTTTTAAGCGAAATTGCATCGCTAAATCATCCTTTTGAATACTATAGAAATAGGTTCCTAACTCCATGAATACTTGGCTAACCATTTTCTTATTGGATATTTTTTGAGCTTTTTCTTCAATACGTTTTAAGTAATACGTATTCTCGTTTTGGTGTGTTTTAGATGTTATCTGAACTAATAGTTGTGTCGTTAGAAATGATAAAGAATCTTTTTTTTGAGATTCGAAGACTTTCCAACTTTTAGTTGCATAATGATATGCGCTATCTAACTGACTCTTTGTGAAGTAAATTTCAGCTAATTGATAATATGCATTTCCTTTTACTTGTTCCGATGTTTCATTTTGAATTTTATACTCTAAAAGTGAAATGGATTTTTGTTGTGAAAAGCCATTCATTACAATTAAACAGAGTACTATTGAAATCCAATTTTTCATCGAAAATAATTATAAAGTAAATTTATACAATTATACTTTTAATCGTTACTTTTTCAATTATTGATTTGTAACATTTTTAAGGTTACATTCTTTAAAATGTTTCTTTAAAATAAAAAAGAGCACTTTTGGTGCTCTTTTTATTCTAATTTAAATTTATTTTTTTATAAATGGAATCGTTTCTTCATACTTGGTGATTGTATCGTTTATCTTAAAAAAATAAACTCCAGAAGGAAGGGAACTTATATTTATAGATTCATTTATAGCTGGTTGTAAAGAAAGAATTTTTTGTCCGAATCCATTGTAAATAGTTACTGTAGGGTTACTCATTTTTTTGCTGTATTGAAAAGAAATGGTTTCAGTAGCAGGATTTGGATAAAGTACTATTTGAGAAGAAGTGTAAGTTTCTTCTTTTACTACTGTATGTATTTCTTCCATTCTTGAAGCAGAAGTAGTTGACCAATCAAAAGCTTCCCAACCCGAAACAGTTTCTCGATTGCAATTCATTCCTGAGCCAGAACCACCTTCCGAACTAACAAATTTGCCATTGAGTCCTTTTAGAGCTATTTGTCCGTTGATTTCAATCCATTCAAATGCCTCCCAACCCGCAATGGCATTGCTTGAACATGTCATAGTAGTAGCACCATTTTGAGAATTAACATATTTTCCGTTGTTGCCTTTAAGCGCTATTTTACCATCGCCAGCATTTACAACAGTAAATTTTTCCCATAAACTAACATTAGTACGATCTGCAGTAATGGGCCCCACACCATTATTGGAACACACATATTGATTGCTGTTGCGTAGCCAAACGGTTTGATTTAATGGTTTTGAAGGAATTAGTAAATCTTGTAAGGCATTTCTATAAGTAGTGTTCGTTAATTTTATATTGTTAACCAAGCCATTTAACCAAGATTCAGTATTGTAGGCAGAAGGTTTTGTACCTCCATATTTAAGATAATTGGTTATGGTGTCCCATCCAGAGGTACTATTAAAGGAATAAATAGAACGGTCTGTATTTTGTCTTTTCCATGCCCAAAAAGCCCAACCTACATTTTGTGTATCATAATCGATTCGAGCTGTTTTTACCCATGTAGCTGTATTTTCTCCAAATTCTCCTGTCCATAAAGGAATGTTTAAATTGTTTGCCAAATTTTTTATGGTTGTTAAACTTGGATTGGGATTGCTTTCCCCTTGAGAGCCATAATAATGATTCGAAAAAACTAAGTTATTGTCCCAACGTTCTTGCATGTCATAAAAGTCGCTAGAATAATAATTTCCTTCTGCAAAGATTAAATGATTGCTGTCTTCAGAACGTATTTGAGCAGTCATTTCTTTGTAAGCTAGTTTCAGTTTATATTTTTCTGATTGAATGTCTAATTTAGGTTCGTTTAGTAAATCATAACCTGCAATCCATTCGTTTCCTGCATAGTTTTTGTAGTGATTAGCAATGTGTTTCCAAACTTTTTTAGCGATTTCTACATTGGCCCAATTATTTCCCCAGAAACCAACATTAGTTCCTGGATTGTCGGAATGATGATCTGGATTTTGATAGCCAGGAGCAGCATGCATACATAAAATTACATAAATATTATTGGCACTTGCCCAATTAACCGCTTTATCTAGCCAAACAAAACCATCATTTTTAACCGTATTAGAACTGCTATTCCAAAACATATTATAATGATACGGAATTCGGATTACGTTATAACCTAATTCTTTTACTCTTGCGAAATCAGCATTTGTAATATAATTGTTTCTCCAATTGGTTTCAAAGTTTTGAATTTTTGATTCATTATTGCCTAATAAATCTTTTAAACCGGCTCGTATTTGAGTATGGGATTTTATACCGTTTTGGTCTAAATTCATCATGTAGCCTTCCCACAAAAGCCAATTGCCAAAATTAACTCCTCTGAGTGTAATAGGGTTACCCTCTTTTAAAATTTTACTTCCTGTAGCTGAAACAGTTAAACGCTGTCCATAATTTATGGCTGTACACAATAAGAGTATACTAAGCCAAATTGCCTTCCTATTTTTTAATGTTTTCATGTATTTGTTTTGAATTAATTTTTGTTTTGATCTATTAAAAAAGCGACAATTGACTAGTATATGTCTTATAGTATTAAATAATAGATTTCTTGGAGTAATGCATTGTTCTAATTTAATTAAACGATATTTTTATTTATCTATTAGTTTATTCACTTATGATTGATTGAATCGCATGAGCAGGAATTTCAATACTGATTTCTTTATTTTGTAGTATTAATTTATACGTAATTGGTGCATTGGTTGAATTCATTACTACCGTTACAATTTGTCCATTTGGATTTTTAAAAGAAGTACTTTCTAAAGAACTTCTGCTAGTTGCTGTACTTATTCTTTTGGCATTGGGTTGAATGAATTTTGAAAAATGACCAATATAATAATAGGATGGTGTATAAATTAATTCGTTTTTACTTAAATCCGCATGAATAGGCGCAAAGCAAAAATTTCCTACATGATTTGGACCACCATGTTCATCTAATAGTATATTCCAATCTGTCCAACCTACAGTTCCATTATTAAAATCGTTAATCATGGCTTTACCATACTTTTCTCCATGACTCCATTTTTGATACTCTGTTGCATTAAAAACTTCTTTGCAACCTTCTGTAAATAAAAGATTTTTTGTTGGATAGGATTCATTCACAGTTTTCACATTGTCAAATTTTGGTTCGGCTCCTGTCCAAGTCTCGTACCAATGAAAACCCATTCCCCAAACATATTTAGCAGCTTCTTGATCTTCAAAAATGGTGTTTGCTCGATGCACCATTAAATCCCGATTATGATCCCAAACAATAATTTTCTTTTCTTGAAAACCTTCTTTTACCATAGTAGGTCCTAAATGATTCTTTAAGAAATCTCTTTCTTCTTCAGCAGTATAAATACAAGATTCCCATGTTTGTGTAGCCATTGGTTCATTTTGAATGGTAAGTCCCCAAACAGGAATACCTTCTTGCTCATATGCCTTAATAAATTTAGTATAATAAGTTGCCCAAGAAGCATAATATTTGGGTAATAATTGTCCGCCTTGAAGCATGTTTTGGTTACTTTTCATAAATGCTGGAGGACTCCAAGGACTGAAATAGAAAACCAAATCTTTGCCAATTAATTTTTGTGCACTTTTTATTAAAGGAATTTTAAACTGCTTGTCTACTGCAATTGAAAAACTATTCAATTCTTCATCGTTATCTTGAATATAAGTATAACTTGTAGTACTAAAATCACAACTATTCATATTGGTACGAATAATATTGTAATTGTTTCCGTTTTGACTAAAATAGGCATTTAAAAACTCTTGTTGTTTGTCTTTACTAAGTTTGGCAAATACTTCAGCAGAAGCATCCGTAATAGCACCGCCAATTCCTAAAAAAGTTTGAAATTCTACAGCATCATTTACAGTAATAAAAGTTTCGATTTCTTTAGGTTGTTGCGTTGCTCCAAAACTTTTTGTGTCTGATAAACGTAATCGCAAAGTTGTATTTTCAGCTGTAGTATATATTTGAGCTTTTTCTATAGTCGTTTTCTTTATTTCTTGTTTTTCAATTACAGAGACTTTTTCAGTACTAGATGAATTAGATTGTTGGCAAGAATTTGTAATTAAATTAAATAGGGCAAATAGTAATAAGTGTGTTTTTTTCATTTGTATTTTCATTTTACCAAACATATGTAGCAACTGCTCCAGCAGGTAGAACAGTAGTTATAGGTTCAGTTGAAACATTTATATTAAAAGATTTTTGTGTGTCTGTATTATTTAAAACGACAACTACAATTTTATTGTCAGGAGTTTTGTAAGCTACATTGGGCAATTCAATTGAGTAGTTCGATTGAATTCTAACAGAGCCTGTGGGTACAAATTTAGAACTGTGTGCAATAATGTAATAAGCAGGATTTCTTTCATAAGTATTCCCATCAATTGTAATGGCTCCAAGACATTCAGTACAACCACCTGGTGTATGAGGATTATTAGTAGGATCTGCGGCTAAATTCCATTGCAATACCGTTTTACTCCAATTGCGTGGTGCACCAATCATTAATTCTCTAAAGTGCCATTTAATATCAGCTGCAAAGTTGCCAGGAGCTTGAATCCATTGTTCTGTAAAATATACATTTTTATCTGGATGCGCATTGTGAACCTGACTCATATTATCAATTTGGCCAGCATACAAATGAAAGGCTGAACCGTCAACAAAATTTTTGGCTGCAGCATCATCTAAAATTGAAATTGGATAATTAGGATGGTCTAGATTGTGGTCAAAAAGGATGATTTTTGTGGTAATATTATTTGAAGCAAAGGCAGGTCCAAGGTGATTTTTGATAAAATCAGCTTGTTGCGGTGCTGTCATTACCATACTCGGATTGTTGTATGGATTTTCGGGTTCATTTTGAATCGTTATAGCGTCAATTGTAATGCCATTCGCTTGCATTGCCTGAATGTATTTCACAAAATAATTGGCATAAGTTGCATAATAATTAGTTTGCAATTCACCACCTATTGTAGCTTGATTGGTTTTCATCCAAGTAGGAGCAGACCATGGAGAACCTAAGATTTTAATATTGGGATTAATTGCTTTAATTTGAGTTAAAACAGGAATTAGGTTATTTAGATCTGGAGCAATAGAAAACTGATCTAAATTTACATCTGTTTGTCCGCTTGGCAAATCGTTGTAAGAGAATACAGAGGCATCCAAATCGGAAGCCCCTATACTAATTCTCAAATAACTAACACCTATACTATTTTCTCCAGTTCCAAAAAGTTCTTCTAATAAGTCATTTTTAGCAGATGGAGACATAGTATTAATTAATTGAGCACTTCCACCAGTTAAGGAATAGCCAAAACCATCCATCGTTTGATACGTAGTGTTTTCAGAAACTGTAATGGTAAAATTGTTATTTTGTGTTAAGGGTTGAATGCCACTACTTTGTAGACTAATAAGGCTAGATTTACTAGGTGTGGTTAAATAAAATTTTGCATTTACATTTTCTTCTGTAGGTGGTGGATAATAAGGATAATTTTTGTCATCACAACTGTTCTCAGAAAGAACAATTAGAGGAAGCATGATAAATTTAAAAGTATTTAAAGCAATTCGATTAAGCATAAGTATTTTTTTGAATTATTGTTGTACAAAAGTGTAAGTTCCAGATTGGTAATCATCATCTAAGGTTATAGTAACCAAATAATTACCTGCTGATGTAATATTGTTAATGTTTGATCCTCCTCCATTTGTAATAGAACCCGTTAGGTCATTTGGAGTAGTTGAACCCATATCAAAGTCCCATGGACTGATGAATTTCATATCATAGTTAGCACTTAAAGCAGTCGTAATAGTGTAGGTGTTAGGGTGTTGATACGTCATGGTAAATTCATTTCGGTTTTCCCATACTTGCCAATGAAACAACTTGAAATTGTAGTAATCCCAATTTACTTTGGACTGACTAAAATCAATCGTTATTCGTAAAGCACGATCAGTAGCAACTGTTATGGCATTGGTACTTTCTATAATCGTATTATTTCCAATTACTTTATCCGCATCTGGAGTGCTAGAATCACCAAGTACTCCATTAATAGCGTAGCTAGTTCCCGAACCATTTGATTCAGAATTTAAAGAGTAATTTACAGAAGCTTGTAAAGGAATAAATTTATCTAAACTGAAAACGTCTCCCGATTTATTAAATTCTTCAATCATAGTACCGTTTGCAAATAGAAATAATTGGTCAGGTGTAGCAATTGGATCTGGAGCAGTAGTATCGATTTCCATACTATAAGTATAGCCTGTTGCAGATAAGTTTAATGTAATGAAATAATGTCCTAAATTAGTTGAAGGTATATCTTCATAGCTAAGTCCTTGAGATGTAGCTTGAGATTCCATAATTACACGATTTGTTGTTCCAGTAACTCTTTTTAGAAGATACCCCCAATTTTCATTGGCACGAAACGCAAAATTTCCAGTGTTAACAAGTTGTATAGAAGCTTTCCAAATGCCACCACCTTGGTATGTCAAAGGTTCGTCACCACCCCAACCGTTATTTATAGGATCACCCACAATACTCCATTTCTCTATTTTTAATAGATCATAAGTATTATTATCTAAATCAACACTAATTCGATATTCTCCAGATTCCGTAACTGTTATTGGTATGCCAGATTTTACTAAATCACCATTCGAATTTGTACCATATTGATGACAAGGTACTTGTTTTTCACTGTAGAATTTATAGGTCTTACCTGCTGTTAATTGTGTATATACTTCATGTGTATTTGAGGGCGCACCAGAAGCGTTATTTAAACGTTTTAATGCAATAGCATTATTTAAATCGTTGTTGTTTTCTGTTGCTGTTCCAGAGATATATAATTTGATAGGAATAATTTCAGTTGGAAATCTTTTAAATGAAATGGTATGACTCGAAGCATATACTACTCGATCTAAACATTTAGCTTTAACAGTCCAAGCGATTTTCGAAAAGGCATCAATAGGGTAGCCACTATACGATAAATATTCATCTATTGTGCGGTGAGATATCGCTAAAGAATGATCTTTTCCTGCACTTCCAGAAGATAATTCTAAAATTGGAGTATCAAAAGAAGTGGAACCTAAAGTGTCAAAAACAACACTATACGTTATAGCAAAATCTGCTGAAGATGAAGCAGGAGACCAATCAAAAGTTACGGTTTCATTAGGTGCTTCTTCCTCTAGTTCTATGTTTATATCATCAGATGGAATTATTAATGTAGGAGGAGTTAGATTCCAATTTCCTAATGGATCTAGATTGTCTTTTTCACAACCTATAAACAACCAACTCATAATGATAAAGAAAAGTATTTTATAATAATGTTTCATAATAACAGTTTTATAGTGGATTTTGAGTTAAAGCTGGATTTCTATCTCTTTCTTGTTGTGGAATAGGAAGTAAAATCTTAGCTTGAGTCATATTGTAATTGACAGGATTACCAGTTCTTAAATCAATTTCAACGAGGTTGCTCATAGTTGAAACAGCCAGATTGTATCGAACTAAATCATCCCATCTATGACCTTCTTGAAATAATTCTAGCCTTCTTTCTTTCAAAATAGTTTCTCTCAAAACCGTTTTTGAACTTTTTTGACTTGGTGTTAAATCAGGAAGATTTACTCTTGATCTTATTCGATTAACTTCTGTAGCTGCTGGTTCTAATTGTTCCAATTCGTTCAAAGCTTCTGCTTTTAATAAAATAATATCACCTAATCGTAATAAATACTGACGATTAGAACTTGCAAAACCACCAGCGATTTTCCATTTATAACTAAAAGGAATACTGCTGCCTGTTGTATTACCCCAATATTCATCCACCCATTGAACCGATTCAAATTTTATGCTTGCATTTTTTCGTACATTATCGGCTTGTTCATCAAAAGCATCAATCAAATTATGAGAAGGTGTCACAAATTTTCTCCAACTGTCTCCAGATAGAGAAGGAGGTAGTAATAGTTGTGGTCCATAATTTCCTTCATTTCCACCTAAGTATTGTACCTCAATAATAGATTCTGCATTGTTGTAATTATTTCCATCAAATAAATTATCATAATTGATTAAGGTATAATTTGCGTTACTACTCTCTACTAATAGAATATGTTGTAATACTTTTTGATAATCTGGGTTAGGTTTTTGTGCATACACTTTAGCTAATAATGCGTTTGCGGCACCAGCTGTAGCTCTAGCTTTGGTAATACTTGCGTCTGAATAAGTGTCTGGTAATAAATCGCTTGAAAGCAAAAGATCTTCAATTATTTTTGCATATACTTCTTCTACTGAGGCTCTAGGTACATTTACTGCTGAAGGTTCGGCAGAAGTACTATAATTTGTAATTAAAGGAACGCCTCCCCATAATTTTACTAAAGTGAAATAATGATATGCTCTTAAAAAATAAGCTTCCCCTTTTATTTGTTGCTTTCTTTCATTACTTAATAAGGGGTCGTTAATGCCATCTACATTGTCAATTACTAAATTTGCTTTAGCAATAGCATTGTAAAGATTAGACCAATTTTTAAATAATCTTGAATTGGTAGGAGTTACTTCTAATTTATCAATGCTAAAAATTTCAGGATTGTCTCCACCAGCGTATGCATTATCCGCTCTTACATCTGAAAATAATATGTTATCCCAAACATAATATTCAGCTGACTGAAATGATTCATAAACACCAACTAACGCTGCTTCAATTTGTGAGCCTGTTTCATAACCATTACCGCTTGTTTCCTCTGATATTGGTTTTAAATCTAAAAAATCATCACATGAAATTATTGAGAGAATCGTAAGTAATAAGATTGTTATTTTAAATTTTTTCATAATATTTTTTTTTAAAAAGAAACATTCATTCCAAATAATAATGTTCTGCTTTGCGGATAGGTACCAAAATCGATTCCTCTTTCTACATTTGCTCCGCCATAAGCATTTACTTCTGGATCGTATCCACTATAATTTGTAAGCGTAATTAAGTTTTCACCGGTTAGATATAGTTTAAAGTTGGATAGCTTTAGTTTTTCAATGATTTTATGATTGAAATTATAACTGAAGGTTACGGCTTTAAATCTCAAATAAGAACCATCTTCAATAAAACGAGTTGAAATTCTTGAGTTGTCTGTATTTCCAAAGCTTGCTCTAGGAATATCGGTTATATCTCCTGGTTGTTTCCATCTGTGAAGTACTTCGATACTTTGGTTTTTCGGATCAATCATTCCTTCCGTTTCAATGCGTGTTGCATTTAACATGTCGTTTCCGTAGCTTCCTTCTAATAATATTTGTAAACCAAAACCTTTGTATGAGAAACTGTTATTAATTGCATAAATAAAATCTGGATTGGCATCACCTATAACCACTCGATCATCATCAGAAGGTGTAAAAGTAGAATTCCCGTTTTTATCGATGTAGTAAGCGTTACCACTTGCTGGATCAACACCACCAAAAATATAACCATATAAAGTACCTAACGGTAATCCTTCTTTTAAGAGAACCGCATTTCCTCTACCCGCTATGGAACCTAATAAAATATCTTCACCAATTAAGTTAATCACTTCGTTTCTATTAAACGAAATATTTAATCCGCTAGACCATTTAAAATTTGAATCTAGATTAATGGTGTTGATTCCTAATTCGAAACCTTTATTTTCAATTTCACCAATGTTTTGTAAGGCACGATCAAAACCTGAAGAAGTAGGTAAAGGAGCATTATATAGTAAGTCTTTAGTTCTTTTAACGTATGCGTCGGCTGTAAGTTTAATTTTCCCGTTTAAAGTTTCAAAATCAATTCCTAAGTTTGTTTGAGAAGTTTCTTCCCATTTTAAGGAAAGATTTTCTAAAGTAGACGGATAACTTCCAGGCTGAATTGAACCACCAATTGGGTAATTTGCACCATTACCAATTCTTCCATAGTAAGCATAGTTTCCAATTTGATCATTACCTACAATTCCCCAACCCAATCTTAATTTTAAATTATTGACTACCTTACTTTCTTTTAAAAAGTTTTCATTTGAAATTTTCCATCCAGCGGAAAAGGAAGGGAAATAACCCCATCTGTTATTTGGACCGAAGACACTAGATGCATCTGCTCTAAAATTTGCTGTTAAAAGATATTTGTCATCAAAAGCATAATTTATTCGGCTAATAAAAGAAACATTCGATTTTTCACCTTTACTTGCAGTAGCGCTAATAATTTCTGAACCGCCATTTGGTGTAGTGATACTGGCACTTGCAAAATTTCTAACTTCTAAATTAGAGTTGTCATATGTATTTTTTTGGATAACCGAACCTGCTAAACCTTCAATACTGTGTTTTTTAAGTATCTTTTTGTAACTTAAAGTATTATCAAAAATGTAAAAGAAATTTTCATTTGTAGTTCTTATAGCACGTCCTTTAATGGCTCTTCCATAACCTGTTCTAAAAGGATCTAAAAATGAATTATAAACACCATGACCATTATCGATACCAATATTACTTTTATAAGTAAAATCTTTTAAAATTTTGGCTTGTACGTATAAATTGCCTAATATTCTTGTGTTTTCGTATTTTCTATCTAAACCATCTGTACTTGCTAATGGGTTTTCCCAATTTTGAAATGGATTGCTAGTAAAACTTCCATCTGGATTGAATTCATCAATAATTGAAGGAGTCGTTAAGGCGCCTAGAAGAACACCACCTACATTTACATTATTATTATCGTTAATATCAACATCAGAATATTTAGTGTACGTAAATCGAGTACCCATAGTTAACCAATTGTTGATTTCTTGATCTAAATTAACTTTAAAATTGTATCGTGTCATTGCTGCACTTCTTACAGCACCTTCTTGATTTATAAAACCTGTAGAGACATAATAGTTCGTTCCATTGTTTTTACCAGAAACAGCTAATTGATAGTTTTGAGAATAACCATTTTGAAAAATTTTATCTTGCCAATCAGTATTATACGTATACTGCCCCCAATTAGTAGTATACCCTAATTCGGTCATTAAGTCGCGATATTGTTCTCCATTTAAAACTTTCTGGGTTTTCCAAACCTGTGAAATACTAGCATAAGTATCAAAAGTAATAGTTGGTTTTGCACTAGTTCCTTTTTTAGTTGTAATTAAGACAACACCATTGGCTCCTTGCGCACCATATATTGCGGCTGATGATGCATCTTTTAAAACTGTAATGCTTTCAATATCACTGGGATTTAATGAACGAGTATCTGAAGTTGGTACACCATCTATAACATATAAGGGTTCGCTACCTGAAGAAATTGAGGAAGTACCTCTTACACGCAAGCTTAACCCTTGAGAGGGTTTTCCACCACTGCTTAATACTTGAACTCCAGTGACTTGTCCTTGTATTAAGTTTCCTATTTGTCCAACGGATCTCGATTGTAGTTTTTCACTATCTATAGTTGCTACGGCTCCTGTTAAATCTCCTTTTTTTTGCGTACCATAACCTACGACAATGACTTCTTTAAGGTCTTCTACATTTTCAGAGAGTACCACATTTATTTCCGTTTGATTACCTACCAATACTTCTTGTGCTTTCATACCTATATAAGATACTACTAAAATAGTATTGGGATTATCTTTTATTTGTAATTCGAATAAACCATCAAAATCAGTATTTGTACCAATGGAAGTATTTTTTACTATAATGGATGCACTTGGTACAGGAATACCATTACTATCGGTTACCTTACCTTTAATTTTTCTTTCTTGCGCAAAAGAAGTGAGTACCGATAATAGGAAGAATAGAAGTAATAATTTTCCATTTTTTTTGCCGTATAAAATCATACAATTATATAATATGGGTTAATAATTTTTTTAGTACTGTTTTAAAATTTAACCAACTCTAACGTTGTAGTTCTTTGTTAAATTATTGTTAATCCAAAAGTATATAATTGTCGCTTACTCTTTTTTTAAGAGTAGTAAAAAAGTAGATTTATTTTTTATATTTTATGATATAATATTATGATTATCAATATTTTATTGGTTTTTGTGTTTCAAAAAAAAGTAGTCGTAAGTAGAAGTAAAAGTAAATAAAATGAGTTGTTTTTAAGTTTTTTAGTTGTCAAAAATGAAATTTTATTCTATTTTTTTTACTAAATTTTCGAATTCAGAACGATTAATTGCGCTATTCTTAATTTTTACCCTGTAATTATAAATTGTATTTACAGAGTATCTTAATATTTTTGAAATTTTTGTGCTATTTGTGATTCCTAATCGAATTAATGCATAAATTCTCAATTCAGTGTTTAAAAGTTCTTCACTATTTTTCACAGTTATCTTTTCGTCTTCTTTTAAAAGTTCGTTAAACTGTTGAATGAAATTGGGATATATATGAAGAAAAGATTCATCGAAATTTTTATAGAAAATCTTTAACTCGTTATCAATTACCTGTTTTGATTTGGTTAAATCCAATAGTTCATTTGTCTTATTAGTAATAATATACTTGGTTACTAGTTTTCTATAGATGTCTAATTTGTCAATATATTCTGAATATAAATTTAAGAATGTAGCAATATAATGTTCTTTAATATCATTTGATTCCGCTAATAATTGTGTTATTTTACTTAAATCTTCATTACTAAAATTTAATTCTTTATTTAAGTTGTTTAATTTGTCATTTACCTCTTTTAAATTATTTTTTGCTTGAGATAGTTTTTTATTCTGTTTAAAAACATATACAACAACAATTAATAAAATGAATCCGAGTGCACTAATTAAAATAATAAAATTCTTAAGTGTTGTTTTTTGATTATTTATTTTATTTTCATAAGCAATAGTTATGGTTGGTAAAATATTGGATATGTTTACAAAACGTAAATGAGAATTGTAGAATTTTGCATCATCCATAGAGAATGTTATAAATTTATGGGCTCTTTCAACATCATTTTCTGAGTATAAAATCATAGCTAATTCTGTCAAGGAAGCATTGTCTTTAACATTCGAACGAATATCAGAAATGGCCGACAAGCATAAATATTTTTTTTGATTATTCGTATCGGCTTTAAGTTGGAATAATAATGATCTTTCAAAAGTGACTAATGAAAATTCTCTAGTTCCCATTTTGCATTCCTTCAATCGTTTTGAATTAATTTCTAAAGCTTTATCAACATCTCGATTATCACGGTATTTTTTTTCTAATAATGACAGAATTTCAAAGGAAGATTTTTTTAATCTTTTGGAAAGTGAATCTTCATATTTAGAATATAAGATATTATAATCTGTTTTTCGATTTTTCACCATGGTGTAAAAACTTAGACCTGAATAAGCTTCTTTATGAATAAAATAGTATTCACGAAGTAAAGTATCTTTTAGTTTTTTTGATTCAATGCCTTTTAATATATCTAATGATTCTTTATATCTTCCAGAATCTACCAGAAGTCGACCTAACTTGAGTTTCGATTCTAAAATTTTGAAATCATCGTTTAATTTTAAGGCAATGTTGAGGTTTTTTTCAGTGAAGTTTAACGCCTTATCAAAGCTGTAATATTGGTATTCATCAATAATTTTAGAAATTATAAAATATTGATTATTTAGGTTTACTTTTTCATCCTCCAAAAGCGAAATTAAATTTTTGATTTTATTTTCTTTCGATGCGACATATTTTTTGCTTAATAGTATTTCTTGTTCTAAAACCGAAATTAAAGAATCGGTTTTAACTGTTGCACTTTGCATACAGTTGAAAGAGAAAATAAATGCGAGTAGTATAGAAGATTTCAAAGACATGAATTTTTAAGAGATATTAATTTGTACTTAATCAATATAATTTTACTATAAATTAAGTAAAAGTTATGGTATTTTCAAAAAGGGATAGTTTGATTTGTATAGTGGTTCTTTTTTTTGTTTAAAAAAATGAAAAAAGACTCAGAAATAATTCTTTGTTATTTTTTTTGATTTAGAAAATGATAGTATTATACGGTTATAATATAGCCAGGTTGTGCGTCTATCTTATATTGTATTGTAAATTTTTGCACCGTTTTTAAATCAATTTCTTTTTTTAATAATATCGGTATCGTTAAACCACTTTCATTAATTGCAATTTTATCATTTTCAAAAACGGTAATTCGAGTAAGTATGGCTACATTGTCATATGATGCTATTTTATCCTTGGGTAACTCAATTTGTTTTTGAGCAAGTATTTGTGTTTTTGAGGTATTTGATTCTAATTGAAATTGGGTATGAGCCTTATTTGTAATTTCAATTACACGTTCTAAAACATAGCAAAATGATTCTTCAGGTGTATCTTCACTTCTGTTTTTTAAACCAACATAATCAAGCAAGCAAATATCTAAAGCTAAACTTTGAGGAATTAAAATAGTATTTTCTGGAACTTGTTGCAATAGGTTAAAAGTAATAGGAATTTGCTGCTCTTTGATTAAACCGCATTGTAAGGTTTCACTCAAAACGATATCAATTGTTTTTGGATTTTTTAAACGAATAGTTGTCGCATCTTCATTTTCATAACTTAGAATGTGTGGGTCAAATCCTAATTTATGGATGAGACGTTTCATGTTTTCAAAACTTTCTGTATTAATTTCAATTACAGTAGCTCGAACTTCTTCTGCCGTAAAAGATGCAAAAATGGGTAATAATAAGGTAGCGTAAGGTCCTGTTCCTGCATACAAAATGTGAATTGGCTTTGTGTTTTCCTTTTGCAATTGTTCTATAGCTTTAAACACACCCTTAATAAACATTTTTGTACGTAAAACATCATCCAAACATAGAGCTGCCCAAGTGGTACCTAAAGCTTTTCCATTCGTAAGAAAGAGACTTTTTCGGGTCGTTTCATTTTCTAAATCTATAGTTGAAAGTTTGTTTACCAAATTTTTAAAATTCGCTATAGTATTTGATAGTTCTGCAAAATTATTTTCTTCTTTTTGAAAAATGCGACCTATTTCTTGTAGTACTGCAATTGGATTTGACATTACTTTTAAATAAAATAGTGATAAAGAAAGAAATAGATTTTGGAAATAAAAAATTTAAAGGTAAAAAAAACACAATTCCCTAAGCTTTTTGCCTATTTGCTTGATTTAAAGGGAGTGAATTCCTAATTTAAATGGGAATTGTGTATGAGTTATGAAATTATAGAAACAAAAGTAGAAAATTATTTTACTTATGAGTTAGCAATTTTTCTTTATTTTAAGATTTTATTAACAAATTTTATTAATAATTAAATTGGTTTGGATTACTTCTAATGTAATTTATAATTAGTGACACCACATCTTCTTCTTGCTCGTCATTGAAAAAAATTTCGTCCAAATCTTCCCAACCTGAAAATACTTTTTCATCTAGCTTAGCCATACTTTTTACTCTAGGTTCTGTAACTTCATGATAGTTATTCATCCCAAACAAACCGATTGCTTTAGAAATTAAATGTGCGGTTTTTGGAGCACCAATTTTTTGATAAGCATTCATTATTTCTTTTGCATAATCACCTGCTTCTTTGCTAAAAAAGAATGAAAAACCACCTTCATTCATAGCGCCTTCAAAAATGTCAATCAAGACAAAATTCGTTTCTCCTTCAGTTAGGGTTTCGTCTTCGTCTTTTTTATTCCAAATGATACTTCCAATAGCTTCAATGATTTCTATTTCATCGTTTAACTGAAGAATTTCTTGTGTTTTCATTATTTTAAGGTTTAATTTTCCAAATTTTGTCTGAAACTTCAATATATTCAGATAAAGCAGCTGAGCCATACCAATTATAAAGTTCGACTGTAAATAATTTTTCTTTTATTGCCTTGTCGTTTTGAAGTAACCTATTGGCTTCGTCAAAAGTTGCAACATCTAAAATAAAGATACCCCGTATATTTGCCTCATTTTTATTCATAGGTCCAGCGACAATTAATTTTTTGTCTTTTACCATTTGATGAATATTATCCATATGACTTTTGAAACATGAAGCAATAAAATCTTTATCAGTAGTAGTAGTACTTCCTGTTTTTAGAACAACAAAAACATAGGATTTCATGCCATAATCATCTGCCTTTAATTTCTCAGCTAATGTGGCATCATAATTAGGGTTTGTATTTTGAGCATTCGTAAAGAAAACTAAAAATAATACAGCGAAACACAGTTTTTTGTATAGCATACTTATATTTTTTCTTGTAATACTTTTATTTCGTCTCTTAGTTTAGCAGCTTGGATGAAATCCAGTTCTTTGGCAGCTTTTTCCATGGCTTTTCTTTTTTCGCGAATTTTTTTTTCAATTTCAGGTTTAGATAAATATTCGCTTTCAGGTTCGGCTGCTTTATATTCTAAATTTTCATAGTAATGGGTTGAAACCGAATTACCGCTTAGTGCATTGCCTAAACTTTTATTTAAGGCTTTGGGAACCAAATTATTTTCTCGGTTGTAATTCATCTGCTTTTCCCTTCTGTAATTGGTCTCGTCAATGGTTTTTTGCATGCTTTGTGTTATTTTATCTGCATACATGATGGCTTTCCCATTCACATTACGAGCCGCACGACCAACGGTTTGGGTTAAAGAACGGTGACTTCTTAAAAATCCTTCTTTGTCGGCATCTAAAATAGCAACTAAAGACACTTCGGGCAAATCTAAACCTTCCCTTAATAAATTCACTCCAATTAACACATCAAACAGTCCTTTACGCAGATCTTGCATTATTTCAACACGCTCTAAAGTGTCTACATCCGAATGAATGTAACGGCATCGAATGGCTACTTTAGTCAGGTATTTGGTTAATTCTTCTGCCATTCTTTTGGTTAATGTAGTGACTAAAACGCGTTCGTCTGCTTCACAACGCACTTGAATTTCTTCTATTAAATCATCAATTTGATTGGCGCTAGGGCGAATTTCAATGATGGGATCCAATAATCCTGTTGGACGAATAATTTGCTCCACATAAATTCCTTCTGATTTTTCTAATTCATAATCGGCAGGCGTTGCAGAAACATAAACCACTTGATTTTGAAGGGCTTCAAATTCTTCAAATTTTAACGGACGATTATCCATAGCAGCGGGTAATCGAAAACCATATTCTACTAAATTCTCTTTTCTACTGCGATCACCTCCATACATCGCATGAACTTGAGAAACCGTAACGTGACTTTCATCAACTACCATTAAATAATCATCTGGAAAGTAATCGAGCAAACAAAAAGGTCTGGTACCTGCTTCACGGCCATCTAGATATCTGGAATAATTTTCAATTCCAGAACAATAACCTAGTTCTCGAATCATTTCCAAATCAAAATTGGTGCGTTCTTCTAAACGTTTGGCTTCTAAATGTTTGCCAATTTCTTTAAAGTAGTCTACTTGTTTTACTAAATCTTGTTGAATCTCCCAAATTGCTTTTTGTAAAACATCTGGAGAAGTTACAAACATATTTGCAGGATAAATATTCAGTTTTTGATATTTTTCAATTACTTGAGCCGAACGGGCGTCAAAGGATTCGATTTCTTCAATTTCATCTCCAAAAAAATGAATACGAAAAGGTTCGTCTGCATAACTTGGAAAAACTTCTACCGTATCTCCTTTAATACGAAAAGTTCCTGGAGTAAATTCACCTTCAGTACGCGCATATAAACTTTGTACTAAACGATGTAAGAATTTGGTACGAGAAATCACCTGATCTCTTTCAATACTAACGACATTTTTTTGAAATTCTACAGGGTTACCAATACCATACAAACAAGAGACAGAAGAAATAACAATAATGTCTCTTCGACCAGAAAGCAGGGCAGAAGTAGTACTTAAACGCAACTTTTCTAATTCCTCATTAATCGACAAATCCTTTTCTATATAGGTTCCTGTAACAGGAATAAAAGCTTCGGGCTGGTAATAATCGTAGTAAGAAACAAAGTATTGTACGGAATTATTTGGGAAAAATTGTTTGAATTCTGAATACAATTGGGCTGCCAATGTTTTATTATGTGCCAAAACTAAGGTTGGCTTTTGCACTTCCTGAACCACATTGGCTACCGTAAAAGTTTTTCCAGAACCTGTAACTCCTAAAAGCGTTTGATATTTTTCTCCACTGATAATTCCTTTCGCTAATTTTTCAATGGCTTGTGGTTGGTCTCCAGTGGGTTTGTAATCTGATACGACTTGAAACTTCATGTATTTTTAATTTTTACATTCGTTTTGATAATGTTTTTTTATTGCATTATCTAACTAACAAAGATAGTGAATTGTATGCTTTTATTTTATTTTAACAAAATTCAAATTTGAAATCGTTATTTTTGATTGTATTCAAAAAATGAAAGCCATGAAATTGAATTTTTTAGTTGTATTAGCCTTTATTTTGTTAAGTTTTCAATGTTTTGAAGATAAGGAAAAGGATTTGGTAGAGGAATCTAAACCCAGAACTGTAACTTTTATAATAGAAGAAGAGGAGGCTGAAATGCTTTTACCAAAAGAAGAAATTGTAAAAGAGGAAATCCGTCAGGAAACCAGTCGAGTAGCTTTGGTTGATTTTGCCAAAACCTTTATAGATATTCCCTATGTTTATTCTTCCCAAGACCCCAAAAAAGGTTTTGATTGTTCTGGATTTGTGAATTATGTTTTTAAAAATTTTGATATTCAAGTACCAAGAAGTTCAAGTGGTTTTAAAAATTTTGGAAAACCAATTTCTGTGGATGACATTGCTTTAGGTGATGTTTTGGTTTTTAAGGGATATCAAGATAGTACCTCAATAGGTCATGTTGGGATTGTGTGTGAGGCAAATGGAAAGAATTCAAAGTTTATTCATGCTTCTTCAGGGAAAGTGATGAAAGTGACCATTAGTGAATTAAATTCTTCTCATTATACCAAACGCTTTTATCAAGCGATAGATGTTATTAATCAATAAAATACATTGTATAATAGCTACTATTTTAGTATTATTGTTTCACAAACATAACATAACATGAAAACTAAATCTATCTACTTATTAGCAGGATTATTTCTTGCTAGTATAGCTTCCTCACAAACTTTTATTCCCTATTATGCTGAGGTTTCCAATCAAGTTTCTCAAACTAATATTACTACCTATTTAACCGAATTTGAGAATTTAGGAGTGAAAAGAAGAGGTACGCAACCTTTGGAAGATACTTACAATTGGTTACGAAATAAATACTTAGGATTTGGATATACGGTTGCACAATTTCAGGAAGATTCCTTTACGAATGGAGGTTATACCTGTAAAAATCTTGTTGTGACAAAAGTAGGTACGCTTTATCCGAATACATTTGTTATTATTTGTGGTCACTACGATTCTATTGTTGGTACTGGAACAAATGATAATGGAAGTGGTATTGCGAGCATATTGGAAGTAGCCCGATTGTTGCAAAATATACCAACAGAATATTCGATAAAATTTATCAATTTTAGTGGTGAAGAAGATGGATTAGTAGGCAGTCAACATTATGTAAATACCGTTGTTAACGCAACCAATCCTAAATTAGATATAAAGTTAGTGTTTAATTTAGATGAAGTAGGAGGAGTGGCAGGAATGACCAATAATACCATTACTTGTGAAAGAGATACAGGTACGCCTACGACCAATAATGCTGCATCAAATACAATTACCAACGAATTGATAACTTGTGTAGGATTATATTCTCCTTTAAATACTTATTTATCTTATGCATATGCATCTGATTATATGCCTTTTGAAGATAATAATGAGGTGATAACTGGTTTTTTTGAAAAGAATGAAACTTCTCATAAGCATTCAGCTACTGATTTGTTAATCAATATGGATCCTGTATATAATTATAATGTTGCGAAAGCTGCTACTGGTGCCATGATGCATTTTGCAGTTGCCACAACAACCTTAGATGAAACTGCTTTTACTAATACTGCTTCTGTTCGTTTTTTTCCAAATCCTGTAAAAGAAAATGTATTCATCGATTTTGGAACTTTACCTGCAAAGGAATATGAAATTGAGATTTTGGATACATATGGTAAAAAAGTTTTTAAAAATAAGATTCATTCACCAAAACAGCTCGAAAATATAAATATTAGTCATTTAAATCAGGGTATTTATTTGATTCAATTGTCTTTTGAAGGAGTAACAATACGAAAGAAAATAATAATAAATTAATTATGATGGGTTTCTTTCTAAAAGTTTAATCCCAACATTCCATTAATAATAAATCTCCTTTTTGATGTTCTATGACTACAATACCATCTTCAGTTGCATGATTACTGCTTCCTGTTCGATAGCCAATCTTTAAAGTATCATTTTGTAAGGGATAAAATAAATTTTTGGATGAAATTCCAGAAACTTCACCTATTGGAATGAGTGATAGTGGTGTGTTTTTAGGATACCATTTTTCGAACTTATTTGGCAGTAAGAAAATTTTAGAATGATCATCTAGAATTACAATTTTTAAGGCATTTCTAAAACGTACAATGTTCGTAACATTTGTAATAGTATGATCCGCTCTTTTTCCGGTTGCCCAAATTACATTAACGGCTGGAATTCCACGTTCAATTAAATAATCAAATGCTTTTTCTAAATCGGTTTTATCTTGATTAGGTGTGTGCACAATTTCAATAGGATATTGACTTTCTTTATAGTGTTCTGGGTTAAAACCACGATCGAAATCACCTAATAAAACATCTATTTTTATCCCTAATTCCAATACGCGATCAATAGCAGAATCTAATACAATCACCAAAGGAGACCATTCTAGTAATTGTCCTAATAATTCTTCACTACAAGATGCACCATTTGCAATAATTAATGCAGGTTCTTGATCATCTCTAACTATATGATGGGAAGACATAAAATGGTTTTTATATTAAAGTACGAATATAAGAAATGATCTTTTTATTGAATGGTATAATTTTCTATATCTACTTCACCTAAACTAAAATAGCCATAAGGGTAATTATTTGGGTTCGTTTGATTGACCATGTTACCTCTTAAGGTTGCTGGAGCTGTAGTAAAGGGATTACCACCGTCTGTACCTGCAATATTTAATAATTTGTCCATATAATTGGCGTACCTTGAAGAAACACCTTGTAGTGATAATACCAATTGATCATTGGGCTCTAATTCATCTATGTAAAGTCCGAACATTTGATTCCCTTGAAAGAATTCGTCATCAACAACACCATATTCTGGAAAAGCAACCATACTATTTTTAAAACCAATGAGATAGAAATTATCTTGTAATCCATCGTCTTGAAAAAAGAATTTTACTTGTGTGTTTTCTTCTCCTCCAAAACCTGTAGTAACGGTTTGTTCAATATTGTCGATATCTGGTGTTGGATATAAAGTTTCTGTACCAATATAGGTTTCACCCTTATAAATTACGGTTAAAGTATAGGTTTCATTTAAAATAGGATTGAAATTAGAACAGCTATAAGTGTTGGTTCCAATGTTTTCAAAAAAAGTATACGTTTCTGCACCATGAGTTATAAAAACTGTTGCACCTGAAGCTATAGGAGTTCCATTTTGATAAAAATCACCAGTAGTGGACAATCGAATGATTTGTTCGTTTCCTGCGGTTCCTTTTTGCCATTTAATAGAAGCATCAATTACTAATTTGGGTTCAGCTGTATCTAAACCAATGTCAACGACGTCTTCACAAGAAAGCATTGATACTAAAGTTATAAGTAGAAGAGATAATTTTAGAAGAATTCGTACCATGATTTTAAAATTTAAAATTATACGTTACACTCGGTACAATACCGAATATTGATAAGCGAACCGCTTCATTATTTCCTGAATCTGCATTTTGTCTAAAACTAATGGAGGCCGCATTTTTTCTACTATATACATTGTAAATACCAAATACCCATTCACCTTTCCATTTTTTATTAACATTATTTCTAGGCGTTAAGGTTGCAGATATATCTAAACGATGATAAGCTGGCAGATTATTCGCATTTCTTGCACCATAACTAGGAACTGAAATTCCTTGATATACATATTGTCCGTTAGGATAGGTCACAGGTTGTCCGGTTTGTAAAGAAAAAATACTTCCAAAACTCCATTTTTCATTTAATTCGTATACACCCGTAACAGATAAATTATGGGTTTTGTCCCAACCGGTTTTGTACCAATTTCCATTATTGATACCTGTTTCTTCAGCGGTTCTTCCTTCCGTTTTTTGCTCCGATCTTGAAAGGGTGTAAGAAATCCATCCGTTTAACTTACCTTCATTTTTTCGAGCTAAAATTTCCAAACCATACGCTCTTGATTTTCCTGCTAAAACAACTTGTTCGATCGCATTATTAGCTATTAAATCGGCTCCATCAATATAGTCTAAACGATTTTTTACATATTTATAGAAGGATTCAACTTCAAAAGAGTATTTGCCGTTTTTTGTGTTTTTTTGGTAACCAATAGCAAATTGATCCAAAATTTGAGGTTTTAAAAAATCATCACTTGGAGCCCAAACATCTAGAGGAGTAGGAGATTGTGTATTGGAAATAAGATGTAAATACTGTGTCATTCGATTATAACTTGCCTTAACCGATTGCTCTTTGTTGATTATGTAAGCCATAGAAAAACGTGGCTCTAAATTGCTAAAATTAGCAATCACTTCATTGGTACCATATTTTTTAGTTCCAATTGGAGTAGCCTTTTCATAAATTTTTAACTCATTATCATAGGAAACCGCCTCATTATTAGCGTAAACATTTATTTCTTGTGAGCCTAGACGATAAAATAGACTGTATCGTAAACCATAATTGATAGAAAATTTTTCTGAAAGCTTTTGTTCGGCATCAATGTAGAAAGCAGGTTCAAAGGCATATTTTTTATCCAATTGATCTGGATTTATGGAAGATTCGTCATTATTAGGTTCAATTTTTCCTGGATTGAAATCATAATATACCGCATTTAAACCATACGTCATTTTTGTCTTATCGTTTAAATAATGTTTGAAATCATATTTTATATTGTAATTTTTAATACCACTATCCCAATTAAAGCCTACAAAATCTAATGTTAATCCGTAATAATAATCACTATATATAAGGGATAGGTTAGAGAATAACTTATCAGTATATAAGTGGTTCCAACGTAAATTTAATACCGAATTACCATAGGTGTTTACAAAACTTTTGTTTAAACTAAAAACGTCTCTTCCGAAATAACCAGAGAGGTATAAGTTATTATTATCGTTTAATTTGTAGCTTAATTTGGTATTCAAATCATAGAAATAAGCAGAATTTTCATTATCCGTTAGTTTTAAAAAGAGATGTGCATACGAACTTCTTCCTGCTACTAAAAAAGACCCTTTGTCTTTTACAATAGGTCCTTCTGCTAAAATTCTACTAGATATAAGACCAATTCCACCATTAATATGAAAACCATTACTATTTCCATCTTTTTGATAAATGTCTAAAACAGAGGCTACTCGACCACCAAATCGAGCAGGAACACCACCTTTGTACAACTTTAAATCTTTTATGGCATCTGCATTAAAAACAGAAAAGAAACCAAATAAGTGCGAGGAATTATATATAGTGGCTTCATCTAATAAAATTAAATTTTGATCTGCCGCACCACCTCTTACATTAAAACCAGATTGTCCTTCACCAGCATTGGTTACCCCTGGCAAGGTTAAGATAGATTTTAAAATATCAGTTTCTCCAAGTACAACGGGTAGTTTTTTAATCGTATTTACCGAAATTTTATTTACACTCATTTCTGGTTTTTCAATATTCGGTTTTTCAATATTTTCAGAAACTATAATTTCATCCAATTGATAGTCTGTTTCTTTAAGGCTTACATTTTTACGAATGTTTTCCGTTAAGTTTATTTGTTCTACGATATCTTGAAAACCAATATAGGTATAACGAACTGTATAATTTCCTTTAGGAAGCGTAATAGAATAAAAACCATATTCATTGGTTGTTGTCCCTGTTTTTAATTCTTCAATAATAACAGTAACGCCAATTAGTGTTTCATTGGTATTACTATCTGAAATGGTCCCGCTTAAGGAAAATTTTTCTTGAGAAGAAACACTATTAAAAAAGAAGAAGGATAAAAATAGTAAAACTAATTTCATAGATTTGCCCATGGTATGATTTTTGTTTTACAAAATTGAATAATTTTTTTTGTACTTTTAGTATAAAATCTGTTAATGTATGGTTAATTATCATGCTAAATTAATTCGTAAATGATACGTTTGTTGAAAAAGAATTTTGTGATGAAAAAGTTAGTGATAGTTGGTGTTTTATTTTCTCTCAGCTTGCATGCGCAAGTAGATAAGAAGAAGCAAGCTTTTAATTTACAACTTAATAATCCTTTTGATTCCAATCCTTCCAGTACCTCACCTTCATCATTACCTTCTTTGCAGTATAAAAGTATTTTGGATAAAGATGATAATTATCTGAAAAAATATTCTGATTTAAATACCACAACACCCAAGAAGAGCGTGTTAGAATTAAATAATGATAAGAAATTCATCAATCCAGGAGATGAAGTTAGAGATAAACTCAATAAAGAAATCGCCAAAGAGGGGAATTGGGAAGATGTTTTTTTTGGCAAGTACAAAGTTTCCACGCCTATTATAAAAATTATGACACGTGACTATGCAGACCCGGATGGAGACAAAGTGCAAATTTTAGTAAACAACATCACAGTAGTTACCAGTTTACTTTTAGATACGAGTTACAAAACCACATATGTAGATTTAAGAGAAGGAGATAACTATTTAGATATATTGGCTTTAAATCAAGGTCTTGCTGGGCCAAATACGGCTAATTTTGCCATTTATGATGGTAATGGAAACTTATTAACTAATAACGATTGGAGCTTGAATACAGGTGTTTCTGCTAAATTTACTATTGAATATATCAAGCCAATTGTGGAGAAAAAAAATAAGTAATAAGAATAGAAATTACACCATTTAATTAAAGTATAAAAAAAGCGACCCATTTTGCACTGCCCCCAAAAAGTTAGACACTATTTGGGGGTATTTTTATGGAAAGAAAAGTCAAGTACGATTATGCATTTAAATTAGAATGCGTA
>NZ_VDCZ01000010.1 GCF_006491645.1 Flavobacterium profundi | reverse complement strand
TGTTTTTCTAAAACTAATCTTACGCATTCTAATTTAAATGCATAATCGTACTTGACTTTTCTTTCCATAAAAATACCCCCAAATAGTGTCTAACTTTTTGGGGGCAGTGCATTTGAAGCAGCCTTTTTTTTTAACGATACTAGAAAAACTATTGAATAATTAATTTAGTTGTATAATTTTCATTGTTAGTATCGGTAAGTTTGAGCAAATAAACTCCTGAAGTTACAGTAGGAATTGCAATTTCAGTTATTCCGTTGTTTTCTTTAGACATTATCATTTTACCAGATAAATCATATATAGTAATTTTTTGAGTAATGATGTTATTTGTATTTACAATGGTAAAGCTTTCTTTAGCAGGATTTGGATAAATTACAAAACCATTTTTTTCAAAATCTTCCGTAGCAAGTGACGTATCTGTTATTTTATAAATAGTTCCATTATTAATTGCTGCAATGTATAGTTCTTTATTTAAGTCTTCTCCAAAAGTTACAAAATTATTCCCTGAAAAAGGCAAAGTATAACTTAATGCACCCGTTGAGGTTACAATTCCTATTCTAGAATCACAATAATCCGTAAATAAATACTTCCCTTGTAAGTTAGGATACATAGCTCCATTGTAAACATAACCACCCGTTATAGAACAAGCTCCGGTGGAATGATTGACATCGATAAGAGGAAAAGTTAAAGCAGATGAAGCTGGACAACCAGAAGTATTATAAGATGCGTTACCTTCATAACATCTCCATCCATAATTCAAATCATTTGGAAGTGGCGTTGTGGTTTTATTCACTTCTTCATGAGCTCCTTGACCAACATCTGCAATCCATAAATCTCCGGTAACACTATCAAAAGAAAATTTCCAAGGGTTTCTTAAGCCTAATGCCCAAATTTCCTCTTTTCCTGTTTGACCCACATAAGGATTTGTTGCTGGAATGCTATAAAAAGGGGCAACAGTTGCGTTCACATCAATACGCAACATCTTACCTAAAAATACACGTGAAGGGTTAGCAACATTTATTGTGGTGTTTTGAGCATATCCGTCTGGGTCGCCACCACTACCGCCATCACCCATTCCTATATACAAATAGCCATCTGGACCAAATTTAATAGAACCGCCATTATGATTGCTATACGGTTGGTTAATCGTCATTAAAATGGTGCCACTAGGATTAGCTGCATTGGGATTAGCTGCATAAACACTGTATCTTGCAATTACGGTATTACCTGAAGTATTGGTATAATTTACAAAGAAATACCCATTGGTACTATAATCAGGATGAAACGCAAGACCTAACAACCCTCGTTCGCCACCAGTGCCAATTAGTCCAGACAAATCTAAAAACGGAGTAGTGTTTACGGTTCCATTTGCATTTAGAATTTTAATAAGTCCACCTTGTTCTACTACAAATAATCTAGAATCTCCAGCATGAGTAATTTCTACAGGACTCGAAAAACCAGTGGCAAAAGATTGTAAACTGATGGTTTGTGCGAGTGAAAAAGTACTGAAGATAAAAAATACAAATAATTGAGTTGGGGCCCATACTTTTACAAGCGGATTTCTGAATGAGTTAATCGTTTTCATAGTTTGTTTGTTTTTTATAGTTGCCTTGTAAAAATAGCGAAAATAAATTTTAAAACACTAATTATCAAGGTATAAAAAAGCCTATCTTTTATGAGATAGGCTTTTATTTTAGAGATTATCGATGATTTTATCTTTCGGATATTTCACTTTATAACTAATCCTGAATTTCTTTGTTTCATTGGGTTTTAAATCTATTTTCCAAGTCAAAATACCCGTTTCTTCATTAGCCGAAGCTTTATCTTTTTCTAGAAGTTCGATTGTAATTTCTTTATCCGTGCTAATTGGATATTGATCTTTCAAAATCATATTAATAGCCTCCTTTTTATTGTTTCGCACAATAAGATCGTAGGTAAATACTTGTTCTTTATAAGAAGATAAAAATTTGGTTCCCGATTTATCCACTACTTTTTCTCGTTTAATCGAAATCTTTTTATCCCTTCCCATGCTTAAATTTAAGGTGTCTGAAGTAGCATTAGCATTAATAAAGGTTTTCCCTACATAGGTGCCTTCAAAAATAATATTGGCTTCACCAGGTAATAAATTAAACTTCGAATAATCGCTTAGTTCCGCTAATAAAAAAGCTTCTTTTTCTAGTTTTGGTACAGCATAATATTTATAAGAAGCAGGTAATTGAATTTCTTTTAAGGCTACACTATGGGCTTTTCCATTAGATAGAATATCATACGGAATGTCGATATCAAAGCTTACATTCAATTGGTTTTCTGAAATTGTAGTATAGTTTGAAATAGAAGATTTTTCTAGTTTCATACTACGTTTTTCAGAGACCTCTTTTGCTAACCTATCTTTTTCAGCAACTTCTGCAGCGACCCTAGTTTGATAAGTATTTTCTTTATAATCATCATTATAACCGTAATCTAAACGACCAAAATGTAAGAACCAGGCTCTTAACAGTGGAGCTACATTACTTTGGTTTGGATTACCACTTGATAAAGTTAGTTTTACTTTTTTCCAATCTATTCCTGTGTTTTGAGTCACTTGTCCTTTGTATAGCATGTCTATTGGACTACTAATGTTTTCAGCTCTTAAATCATAAAAAGGATACCAAGACGCTCCTTGCGTTAAATAGTTAATATCTAAATCAACTGTTCCTGCCAAATCATTCATTACTTGTAGAATTAATTTTCCTTTAGAAGTTTTTTCTTCTTTTTGGGTATTGATTTCTAATTTGGAATTTAAAGTAGCCAATTGTTCTCTTAATTTATTTTCTTTTTCAGAGTAGGTATTTACTAAGTTACTTAATTCGGTTCTTTTACTAGTATAATAATCTACTAATTTCATTAATTCGGTGACACTTAAAGCTGCATTTCCACCAGAAATTTGTTGGTTTTTATCCAATAATTCAATGGTTTTGGAATACGAAGTTCGTTGATTAGCCACTTTACTCATTTCTTTGGTAACTAAATCAATACTATCTCTTACTTTTTTAATGACAGGATTGCTTTCATCAATTTCATACTCCGAAATATAATTTTTGGTAAACTGAACTGACAACACCGTAATGTTTTTAGGTGCATTGATTTGTACGGTGCTTTCGTTTACATAATCGGCTACATTTTTAATTACAATTTCACTATTGCCTTTGGGTAAAGTTACTGTAGTCGATTGCGATAATTCGGCACTGTTTACATAAACGGTTGCGGCATTTACTTTTGCAGTGGTGAAAATGGGTTTCTGAGCCCAAATGGGAACACTTGTTAAAAGAAGTAATCCTACTATTATTTTTTTCATGGGTGTACTTTTTGTATAAAGATTATTTTTGGTAACTAAAGGTTGGAAATAAAATTTAAAAATACCAATTATTTTTCAACATGATATCCTTTCTTTTGAGCTAATTCGATAATAGAAGTTGCAATGGCGTTCCCTAAATCGTCTTGTTTTTTCTCTTTTTTCATTTCAGAGTCTATGTATGCCTGACGTTTTTTGGCTAATACACTAATTTCTTTTTGAATTTTTTCTCTTTCAGCCGATTTTTGCGCGACATAGGTTTTAATTTCTGCTTTGCTTTTTCCTTTTAATTCTGCTGGTAATTCTTCTGACTTGATTTGATCCAAGGCTTTTTCATCTTCACTTACTTTATCCACTAAATCCCAACTTTCATTTTTGTAAACCGCTTTGGATTTACTTACCGAACGCTCTACATAATTGGCTTTGGAAACACTTTCTGCATTAGCATCTTGAGCTACTTGATTCATTTTTTTCTCAGCTCCTTTTCGTCCATAACTTACATAGGTTTCATTGATTTTTTGATTGTATAAAGTAATCTCATCATCATAAGGCGTATTAATATAGCGTACACGTTCGTTAGAATCAATATTAAAGTATTTTCCATTTCCAGTTATAGCACCATCTTGCCAAAACGTGCGAATACCTTCTTCATGATTACCACAAAATATGGTATTAATGTAAATGTCTTGTTGGAAAGCATTTTTTACCGCTTCTTTATAATTTACATTTCCTTGATTGAAAGGTTCGTTTCCAGCGATATACACTAATTTCATGTTTTTATTGCCATCTTTCCAAGTCAATTGTTTCACCGCATCTTGAATAACAGCTCCGCAATATTCTTCTCCACCATTGGTACGCAATGCAAATAATTTTTCGGATATTAAGTCTAAATCATTGGTCAAAGGAGCCACTTGTCTGATGTAATTAGATGCAGATGACAAACCATCATTACCATATTCATATAATCCAATTTCTATTTCTGGAGTTTTTCCTTCATATTTTAAAGTAGTCAACGTATTTACGATGTTCCATAAACGCGATTTGGCTTGTTCAATTAACCCATCCATACTGTTAGAAGTATCTAAAAGAATAGCAACCTGAATTTTGTTGTCTGAAAGTGGTTTTTCAATTGTTTTTTCAACGGCAACTTTAGGGTTTGCCAAATTTTCTGCTTTGTTATTATGGCAACTTCCAAAAGTTAAAGTGGATGCCAATAATGTGCTGATGTATACGATTTTAGTTCTCATAATAAATATTTTTTGTAGTTATTTGATTCAAATTTAGGAGGATAATCAAGGCTAATTTTGGAGACTTGGTGAAAAGGGCTTTTCACTTGGTAAACCAATAAAATAATAAACGGTAAAAAAATTATCTTTACATTGTATAATTAAACCGTGCAATGCAAGTAAAAAAAATCACATATTTCTTCTTTATATTTTTTATAATGTCTTTACAGGTAAAGGCTCAGGATACTATTAAAGACAAAAAATCCAAAGTATCTCTATCTAAATCAGTTGAAAAATTAGAGCGTTCCATTGATACCAATGATGATTTTAAGACCGCAAAGAATTATGAAGAATTGGCTTTGGTTTACCAAAAAAAAGGCGATTTAGCTAAAGCGGAAGAATTTTATAAGAAAGCAGAAACTCTTTATACCAAATTAAAAAAGGGAGAAGATAAAATGAGAGTAACGCGTTCTATTGCTCAAGTGCAGGAGAGACAAAACAAAATGGTTCCAGCCATTCAAAGTTATGAAAATGCAGGTCGAATTGCAGATGATGAAATGTCTCAGCAATTGAATTATAATGATGCCAACCGTTTACGCAACCAAAGCAACCCAAAAGCTCAATCGGATTATATTAATTCGAATATCCAATTATTAGAAGAAAAATCAAAAGATAAATTAGTAAAAGAATCTAAAAAAGTGGCTCTTAAAGAAGAGGTTGCCAATGCTTATGTTCAAAAAGCAGAAGCCGATTTATCTGCAGCTGAAACAGAAGAAGCTATTGAAAGTTATAAAAGTGCTTTAGATTATGTGAATGATGATACTGAGGAAGCCATTAAAATAAAGAATAAAATAGCAGAAGTATATAAAGAAGAAAACGAGTATGAAAAAGCATTAACCATTCAATTGAACTTATTGGATGAAGCGAGAAAGAATAAAGATTATGATACCGAAATAAAGCAATTACAAGAAGTAGCCGAGATTTATTTCCAATTCAATCAACCTGAAAAAGGCGTACAGTCGTTAAAAGAATCCTACACTTTAGCCAGCGAAAAAGGAAATACTAAAGAAGTTAAGAATAGTTTAAATCAATTAGTAGCATATTATAAATCAAAAGGGAATGATAAAGAAAGTGTATTGTTGTATGATGATTTTTTGACCCATTTTGATGAAATTGTAGCTGCAGATAGTTCTTTAATAGAGGATAAAGTATTTCAAATTTCCGAAAAGAAGATTTTACAATTAGAAAAAGAAAAAGCGTTAAAAGACGAATTAATTAGCAAAAAGAACCGATTCAATTATTTTTTGATTGGCTCTTTAGCGTTACTTTTTATTTTTTTTGCACTGATTGTAAAAGCCTTATACGCTATTAAAACTAAGAATAAAAAAATTGCATTGCAGTCTTTACGAAGAGAAATGAATCCGCATTTTATTTTCAATAGTTTGAATAGCGTGAACCAATTTATTTCTGAAAATAAAGAATTAGAAGCCAATAAATACTTGAGTTCGTATTCTCATTTAATGCGAAACATGATGGAAAACTCTAATAAAGACTTTATTAGTATTAGCAATGAACTGGAGCAATTAAAAAAATATCTCGCGTTAGAACATTTGCGTTTTCAAGATCAATTTGAGTACGAAATTAGGATAGACGAACAAATTGATACCGAAGTTACCTTTATTCCCAATATGATTTTGCAACCGCATTTGGAAAATGCCATTTGGCATGGATTACGCTATAAAGAAGGCAAAGGCAACTTGCTTTTACAATTTCAATTGCTTCCTAAGAAAGTGCAAATAACGATTGAAGATGATGGTATTGGGTTAACCCAAAGTCAAGCTCTAAAAACCGTTAATCAAAAGGTGCATCAGTCGAGAGGTACGACCAATACTTTGGAACGGATTAAATTATTAAATGAGTTGTATAAAATGAATATTAGCTTTTCTATTACAGAAAAAGAAGCACCAGAAACGGGAACCATAGTCGTTATTACAGTACCTTTATTAGATAAAATATGACAGGATTACAAAAGATAAGAAGTATTATTGTTGAAGATGAAACGGCAGCGAGAGAAGTATTAAAAAACTATCTCAACAAGTATTGTCCGCAAGTCGAAATTATTGGTGAAGCGGCTAATATAAAAGAAGCAGTACCTTTGTTACACGAATTGGAACCGCAATTGGTTTTTTTGGATGTGGAAATGCCTTTTGGAAATGCCTTTGATGTGTTAGAAGCTTGTAAAGACTTGCAATTTGAAACCATTTTTGTAACTGCCTTTTCCGAATATTCTTTAAAAGCCTTAAATCAAAGTGCGGCTTATTATTTGCTCAAACCCATTAGTATAGAAGAATTAATTGTAGCTGTTAACAAAGTGCAGCAACAGTTGGCAAAACACGATTTAATCAATCGGAATAGAGTTATTGTAGAAAATTTCAGAGAACCCAAACCCGAGAAACAACAAGTCATTTTACCTACTTTGGAAGGTTTTGAAGTTGTACAAATGAAAGATATTGTGCGCTTAAAAGGCAATGGTAATTTTACCGATTTGCATTTAGTCGACGGCTCCAAAAAAATGGTGTGTCGGTTTTTAAAACACTTTTCAGAAATTTTACCATTTCCATTTTTAAGGGTACACAAATCTCATATTATCAATGTGAACTTTGTAAAAGCGTATAACAAAGGAGGTTTCATTACTTTACAAGATGAATCGGAAATTGAAATTTCCAGTACCTATAAAGATGATTTTTTAAGTAAGTTTAAGTAAAAGAGAACCATTTTATGTATTCACCAATCTCAACAGCGCAATTAGAGCAGTTTTACGAACAGGGTTTTGTAAAAATAGAGAATTGTTTGTCTCCAACATTATTACAAAAATTGCGTATCTTTTTTGATGAGGTAATGGCTGATGAAAAGGATTTTCAAAAAGTAACCATTTCTGTTGGAGAAAAAAAGTTCATTACGAATGTAGAATTACTGTGTTATAAAAATAATTTGGCCTGTTTAGAATTGTTGGGCTTACCCTTTTTATTAGACATGGCTCAGGAAATTTGTGGTCCTGATTTTTTTGCGATTCAAGAATTTGCGGTAATTAAAAATTCGGGTGACCAATTACCCGTTTTATGGCATCAAGACATGATGCATCAACGCACAGGAAATTGCTTTACGGTGGGCATTTATGTGGACGATGCACATGCTGGTGATGGTGCTTTAAAAGTGGTTCCCAGAAGCCATTTGAGTTCAAAAACCATTTGTGAATTGGCACAAGAAGAAACCCTTGAAGTGCCTATGAAAGCAGGTGATATTCTGGTTCACGATATGATGTTGGCGCATAGTTCGGATATTTTGCAAAAGCACGAAAAAAGACGTGTCATTTATTTTGAATTTTTGTCAGCCAAACAAGTCGCTACAGAAGGTATTTATACAGCAGAATTAGTTGCAAATAGAACCCAATTGTTAGCTGTTGCCACCAGTTATTACCACTTACAAAACCCTTTATTGCCACAATTTCAATGGGAAAAAGAGGTAACTTGCTTTGAAAATGAAGCACAAATTAGAACCGCTTTACATAGTATTTATGCTATGCCAATTCATGCCAAGCCGTCTAATTATTGTTTTGAATTACCCAAATAATTCGCTAACTACATCCTCAATTTTGGATACTAAAACCACTTTGATAGCGGTATTTTTTAAAGTAATTTTATTGTGTTTAGAAACCAAAATAGTAGTAAAGCCTAGTTTTTCCGCTTCTTGAATGCGTTGGTCTATTCGGTTTACAGGTCTAATTTCACCAGAAAGACCTACTTCACCTGCAAAACAAAAACCTTCTTCGATACTGATGTCTTCATTTGAAGATAAAATAGCAGCCACAACAGCCAAATCAATAGCAGTATCATCAACTGAAATCCCTCCTGTAACATTCAAAAAAACATCCTTCATACCTAAACGAAAACCTGCTCTTTTCTCTAAAACAGCTAAAATCATGTTCAAACGTTTGGCATTATATCCTGTCGTACTTCGCTGCGGTGTTCCGTAAACTGCCGAACTTACCAAAGATTGAATTTCTATCATTAAAGGACGCATTCCTTCCAAGGTACACGCAATTGCTGTTCCTGATAAAGCTTCTTCTTTATGTGAAATTAAAATTTCAGATGGATTGTCTACTTCTCGTAAACCATTGCCTAGCATTTCATAAATACCTAATTCAGCAGTAGAGCCGAAACGGTTTTTTAGAGAACGTAAAATACGATATACATGGTTGCGATCCCCTTCAAATTGTAATACCGTATCGACCATATGTTCTAGAATTTTTGGTCCAGCAATAGTACCATCTTTAGTAATATGGCCAATTAAAATCACAGGTACATTGGTCTCTTTAGCAAATTTAATCAGTTCTGCGGTACATTCTCTAATTTGAGAAATACTACCCGCTGAAGATTCAATATAATCAGTATGTAAGGTTTGTATCGAATCTATAATGACAATTTCTGGTTCCATTTCCTGAATTTGTCTGAAAATATTTTGGGTTTTGGTTTCAGTAAGAATGTAACAATTGTCGCTATTGGGAACAATACGTTCCGCACGCATTTTAATTTGTTTTTGACTTTCTTCACCAGAAACATATAAAGTTTTATAAGGTAATTTTAAAGAAATTTGAAGCAAAAGCGTACTTTTTCCAATTCCTGGTTCTCCTCCTAAAAGTGTTAAAGAACCAGGGACTAAACCACCTCCTAATACACGATTTAATTCGTTGTCTGTGGTGTTGAGTCGGATTTCTTGTGCCGAATCAATTTCTTTAATCAATAAAGGTTTAGGTGCTTTGGAAACCGAATTGGTTTCTGTTTTCCATGCCTTTTTTTCTTCTTTTTGAATAACTTCTTCTACAATGGTATTCCATTCTTTACAGGCATGACATTGGCCTTGCCATTTTGAAAAAGAAGTACCACAATTCTGACAAAAAAAAGCTGTTTTTACCTTAGCCATAGTTTCTTATTCTCCTTCTTTTTTCTCTTCACTTCCTTCTTCAGGAGCTGGTTCAACATATTCTTCTACAGTGGAAGCATCTTCTTTGCCTTTTAAACTTTCCGCTTTATCCAACATAAAAGATTTGGTAATTTCTCTAATTTCTTCTAAAGTATAACCTTTTCGGTATTCTTTAATCGCTTTTTTAAATTCGCCAGATTTTTCGTAATACAAAGCTTGGTGATAGGTGCCTAAAGTAGTTTTAGGATAATGTTTGTCGGCATATTTTCCTAATTCTTGTAATTCAAAATATGCTTTATTCTTTAAAATAGCCGCTTCAATTGCTTTAAAGTCTGTTAATCTTGGTTTTAATTTTAAGCCAAATTTTTCTTCTAGCTTGGTGTATTTATCAATTAAATATTGCGTATAACCTTTGTCAAGAGTAGCAATTTTTTCTTTGTATTCCATCATTGAGATAGGTTGGTACCCATCAAAAATAAAATATAAAGCTTGAGGAATAGCTAAAGCTACTAGAGAGTAATGACTTGCTCCTTTAAATTGATCAAAACGATAATTAAACGTTTTATTTGGAATGGAAGCAATCATTTTATCAAGAGCTTTGGCACCTTCATTTATATCTGTTAAGTCACCTTGACCAATTGCGTGATAATAAAAAATAGGTTTTTTGATTAGCGGTAAGCGTTCTGCTACTCTTGTAATCATCTGTGGAGCCAATTCTGCACCCAGTGAAATATAAGCATTAAAAACAGGGTCATCTTTGTATAAATAAAAGTTTAAGAAACCTGCAGTTGTATCATGCCCAGCAATAATTCGGAAAGGTTGGGTTCTATATTTACCTTCAATATATGGTAATAATTCGAATCCAATAAATTCGAAGAAACTAGCCCCTTTTCCTGAAGGTAAACCAGTTTGATCATAATCGCTATCATCAAAACGTTGTTCGCCATAATTTTGATTAATGGCAACGATGATTGTCTCTGGTAAATCATCCCAATAATTACCATATTTTAAGTTTCCTTCAAACGGGTTTAAAAGATATTCGCCATCTAACAAGACTAGAACTGGATATTTTTTTTCCACATCAGCTTCATAATTTCCAGGAAGGGAAACGGTAAATGTTCTTTCTCCTCCTAATTTTTTTGATGGGATAGATTCGGTTATTCTTTGTGAAAAAGCGAATGAAGTTACTAAAGTAAATAGTAAAAGAAATTTCGTTTTCATAACGTTATAAGTTAGTTTGAGTTTATGGCAATTGTTTTCCTCTTTGCTTAAAAGTAAAAGTGGAAATATGCGGCAATATACTAATTAATTTTTATTGAAAAGATGTAAAAATAAATAAGAAAGAAGCCCAAGAACAATCGTTAAAATGGTTTGTGAAGTCCAAATGATCCAACCTAATGCGGTTCCTGCTTCTTCTGCTATTCCATATAATAATAAGACTTTTGAAATTGAAATGGGAAAAGCGCCAATTCCACCATTGGTAAAACCAACAGCAACAGTGCCAAAAATGAACCCCATAATCACAATTTCAAATGAAATTGATGCCGTTTCTGGTATTGAAAACACACAAACATAAAACATCATCAAATAGGAAAACCAAATAAAAAGTGAGTGGCCTAAATATTTCCATTTTGTTTTCATTTTTAAAATACTCGTCATTCCTTCAGCTAGACCTTTGAATTTACTTTTCATTTTAAGAATCAGAGGCCATTTTGCCCATCTCCATAAAAAGAAAAATACAAGCATTCCCAAGATTAAAAACCCTGTTAATAAAGCAATTTTTTGAGGAGAAATATGTGAAAAGATGAAAGCATTTATAGTTTCAAACTGAATGATAAAGGCAGTTAAGACAAAAAGTAAGAAAATAAGTAAATCAACTACTCTTTCTGCAACGATAGTTCCAAAGCCTTTATCAAAAGGAACGCCTTCGTATTTTTTTAAAATCACGGCTCTACTAATTTCCCCAGATCTAGGTATGGTTAGATTTAATAAATAAGAAATACTTACTGCAAAAAAAGAATTATAAAATTTAGGTTGGTATCCTAAATGATTAAGAGAATATTTCCAACGGTACGCTCTTGACCAATAGCCAAAAAGGGAAATAAAAATAGATAGAAAAACATAAAAATAGTTGGCGTTTTTAAAATAATTCTTAATCTGTTCTAATTCCGTTTTGCTAAAAGAGGAAAATTGATAATAAATTAAAGCTATTCCAATTAAAAGTGGAATAGTAGTCTTTAAAAATTTTTTAAAAGAAAAAGTCAAAACTAGGTCAATGAATTATCCTTTTCATTTGGGAAAACCAAAGTAGGTTTGAATTTTTTAGCTTCTTCAAAATCCATGGAAGCATAAGAAATAATAATAATGATATCGCCTCGATGTACTTTTCTTGCTGCGGGTCCATTTAAAGTGATCTCACCTGTATTTCTAGGTCCTTTAATGGCGTAGGTTTCTAAGCGTTCACCATTATTAATGTTAACGATTTGTACTTTTTCACCCTCTATAATATTTGAAGCCTCCATTAAAGTTTCGTCAATGGTGATACTTCCTATATAATTCAAATCAGCACCTGTTACAGTTACCCTATGAATTTTCGATTTTACTACTTGAATATGCATGGTGCAAAGGTAATTATTTTGAATAAATTAATTATTTTTTTTTGTGAAATCTATTTTTTGTTTTTTAATACATTGGAATGTTATCTATGAGTCTAATGTTTTCTATAAAAACAGCAATAAAACCTCTGTATTTTTTATTATTGTCTTTCTTTTGGCAAATACAAAGTGTTTTTTCATCTGCAATTTCAAAGTACTCTAATTTGAAATTCTTTTGTTTATTAAAGGCTTTTTCTACTATTTCAGTAGTTTCTTGAGCAGATTTTGTGATAAAATTTTGTTTGGATTTTTGTAACGTTTCATAGATAAAAGCAGCTTTTTTTCGAGCTTGAGGTGAAAGTCGTTCATTTCTTGAACTCATGGCTAAACCATTAGGCTCTCTAAAAATGGGGCAACCTATAATCTGAACTGGAAGTTGGAATTTTTCAACCAATTTTTTTACAATTTGTAATTGTTGGAAGTCTTTTTCACCAAAATAGGCTCTATTTGGAGTAATAATTTCAAACAAACGTTTTACTATTGTACCTACTCCATCAAAATGGCCTAATCGATGTTTGCCTTCCATTTTTAATTCTAAGCCATCATAATCAAATGACTCAGAGGCTAATTTTTGTTCATAAATGTCTTTTACATCAGGTGCGTAAATGAGTAGATTTTCGCTCAATGTTTGCATTTTATTTACATCCGCTTCAAGTGTTCTGGGATATTTTTCTAAATCTTCAATATTATTAAATTGAGTAGGATTCACAAAAATACTAACTACTACTGTGTCATTTTCTTTTAGAGCTTGCTCCATTAATGAAAGATGTCCTTGATGAAGCGCTCCCATTGTGGGAACAAAACCAATGCTTTTATTTGCTTCAATTATACTACTTAAATGCTGAGATAAAACTTTCTTTTCAGTGAAAACAAGCATGCCTTTTTGTATTAATTAGGATGCAAACTTACTATTTTACTAGATAAATCCATAAATTTTTGTAATTTTGCATGTTTTTTAAAAACAAATGTTAAACAAAATAAATTATGGAAGAAAAGAGGATATTGTACGTATCATCTGAAGTGGTGCCTTATTTAGCAGAGAACGAAGTTTCCCTACAATCGTATGAATTTCCAAAAATGATTAATGATATAGGTGGTCAAATAAGAATTTTCATGCCACGATATGGAAATATTAATGAAAGAAGACATCAATTGCACGAAGTTATTCGTTTGTCAGGAATGAATTTAGTGGTGAATGATATGGATATGCCTCTAATTATTAAAGTAGCTTCAATTCCAAAAGAGAGAATTCAAGTTTACTTTATCGATAATGATGAGTATTTTAAAAGAAAAGCAACTTTTACAGATGAAGAAGGGGTGCTCTATCCTGATAATGATGAAAGAGCTATTTTTTTTGCAAAAGGAGTTGTTGAAACAGTTAAAAAATTAAACTGGGTTCCAGATGTTATTCATGTTCATGGTTGGATGGCTTCTTTATTACCTGTTTATTTAAAACATTATTATAAAAACGAAGGTATTTTTGCAGATACAAAAATTATTACTTCTGTTTATAATTTAGGTTATGAAGGTGAGCTGAATTCAGAATTAGTTGGTAAAATGAGTTTTGATAATATTTCAAAAGAAGTAACCAAAGATATTCAAAACCCTAATTATGAAAATCTAATGAAACTCACTATTGATCATTCAGATGGTGTTGTAGTAGGTTCTGAAGGCTTGAATCCAACTTTAACAAAATATATAGAAACTTCAGGAAAACCTTTTTTACCTTTCGCCTCTAAAGATAAAATAAGCACAATGTATACTGATTTTATCAAAGAACATATTTTATAAATTACCTTTTTTATTGCATGAAAAAAATTGTTTTAAAGAGTGCTCTATTGTTGAGTGTAATGTTTTTAATTTCTTGTGACCAAGATTTTAATACTATTGGAACAGATGTTATTGGAGATGATCATTTTGGACTGGAAAAGAATGACGATATTAGCGTAATTGCATATACAAAAAGTACAGGCGAAGTTCAGTCTAACAATTTGCCTTCAAATATGTTAGGTTATTATAATGATCCTTTTTTTGGAACAACTAAAGCTAGTTTTGTGACGCAGTTAACATTGGCTAGTGTGGATCCAGATTTTGGTTTTGAAGCAACAATTGAGTCAGCTACAGATTCTGTTTATTTATATGTACCTTATTTAAGTACACAAACGGCTACAGGTACAGGTAATGAGCCGAATACATATGAATTAAATTCAACTTATGGTGAAGATTTTGAAACAGCGACTTTTGATTTAAAAGTTTACAAAAGTGATTATTTTTTAAGGGATTTTGGAACCAATCCAGAAGAACGTCAAAAATATTATTCAGGTGCAACAGATAGAGGTTTGGTTGAAAGTCATCTTGATGGTGCTCCGTTAAATGAATTTACTGGGGCTTTGGCTTCAGAGACAACTGCTTTTAAATTTAGTAATGAAGAAATTATACTCTATAAAAGAAACGCTAATGGAGAATTTTTAGATAGTAGTGGTAATGTTACTACTGATGAATCTGCAAGAGTAGTGAGTCAAAGATTAGCTCCAGGAATGTGGATAAATCTTGATCCAGATCGCTTTAAAGATATTATTCTGAATGCTTCTTCTTCAGATTTGATAAACAACAATATTTTTAAAGAATACTTTAAAGGCTTGTATTTTCAAATGAATGAAAACAATCCTGATGAAGATGCTCTTACGTATTTAGATTTTTCAAAAGGATATATTATGATGCAATATCGTTCTAAAGATGAAGCTACTTCTGAACTTACAAAGAAATCATTGCGAATTAATATGTCAGGAAACACTGTTAATTTCTTTCAAAATAATTTTTCTTCAGCTTATGGGGCTGCTTTAAATAATTCTAACAGCACGACTGGAGACGAATTATTGTATATGAAAGGGAATGAAGGTTCGGTAGTATTTATTGATTTATTCGGTCCAGATACAGATGCTAATAGTGTTCCAGATCAATTGGAGCAATTAAGAGCTGAAAACATTTTAGTAAATGATGCTTTTTTGACTTTTTATGTAAAAAATGATGGTCAAAAAAATGCAACAAGAATTTATTTATATGATGCTACAAATAATGCTCCTTTATTAGACTATATTTATGATAGTTCTACAGCAACTGATCCCAAAAATAACAAGTTGTTATTTGGAGGAATTTTAGAAGTAGAGGAAGATAATGAAGAATTAGGGGTGAAATTTAGAATTAGAATTAGAAGTCATATTGACAACATCATAAATGGTGAAAATCCAAATACAAATAAAAATGTTAGGTTAGGATTATCAGTTACTGATAATATTGCTAATTCTTCAAGTTATACTGTTTTTGATTCTGAAAATTTTGGAAACGAAAAGTTGCCAGTAGGTTCTATTATTAGTCCAGTAGGTACTATTGTTTATGGTAATAATACTAGTGATGAATCTAAAAAATTAAAATTAGAAATTTATTATACCAAACCTAATTAATTATTTTTATGTGTGGAATTGTAGGTTATATCGGTCATAGAGATGCATATCCTGTTTTAATCAAAGGTTTAAAAAGATTAGAATATAGAGGATATGATAGTGCTGGCATTGTACTGTATGACGGTACAGATACTAAATTGTCAAAAACAAAAGGTAAAGTTTCAGATTTGGAAATCAAGGCTGAAAAAGAGAATACTAAAGTTGGAAAAATTGGTATGGGGCACACTCGTTGGGCAACACATGGGGTTCCTAATGATGTAAATTCACATCCACATTATTCTAATTCAGGAAATTTGGTTATCATACATAATGGAATTATAGAGAACTATGAGCCTATAAAAAAAGAATTAATTAAGAGGGGTTACAGTTTTCAATCAGATACTGATACAGAAGTATTGGTTAATTTAATTGAAGATGTTAAAAAGAAAGAAAATGTAGGTTTAGGAAAAGCGGTTCAAATAGCTTTGAATCAAGTGGTCGGAGCTTACGCAATTGCAGTTTTCGATAAAGAGCGTCCTAGTGAAATTGTAGTTGCTAGACTTGGAAGTCCCTTAGCAATAGGTATAGGAGAAGAGGAGTTTTTTATTGCTTCAGATGCTACTCCATTCATAGAATATACATCAAATGCGATTTATTTAGAGGATGAAGAGATGGCAATTGTACGCTTACACAAACCAATGAAAGTTCGTAAAATTAAAGACGATTCTTTGGTTGATCCTTATGTTCAAGAGTTGCAAATGAACTTAGAACAAATTGAAAAAGGAGGTTATGAGCATTTTATGTTGAAAGAGATTTATGAACAGCCTAATGTTATTAAAGACACATATAGAGGTAGGCTTTTAGCGAATAAAGGAATTATTCAGATGGCTGGAGTGGAAGATAATATTGAAAAATTCTTAAATGCTGAGCGTATTATAATTGTAGCTTGTGGAACATCTTGGCATGCTGGGCTAGTTGCAGAATATATTATTGAGGAATTTGCAAGAATACCAGTAGAAGTTGAGTATGCTTCTGAATTTAGATACAGAAATCCGATTATTAGTAAAGATGATGTGGTTATAGCTATATCGCAATCTGGAGAAACAGCAGATACTTTGGCTGCAATTAAATTGGCTAAAGAGAATGGGGCTTTTGTATTTGGTGTGTGCAATGTTGTAGGTTCTTCGATTTCAAGAGAGACACATGCAGGAGCTTACACACATGCAGGGCCTGAAATTGGTGTAGCTTCAACAAAAGCATTTACGACCCAAATTACCATTTTAACTTTATTGGCGTTACGATTGGCTAAGGCAAATGGTAAAATGGCAAATTCGGATTATCAAAGATATTTATTAGAATTAGAACTAATTCCAGAAAAAGTTGCTGAGGCATTGCATACAAATGAGGTTGCAAAAGAAATTGCTAAAATTTATAAAGATGCCCCAAATTGTTTGTATTTAGGAAGAGGATATAATTTTCCTGTAGCTTTAGAAGGAGCTTTAAAATTAAAAGAAATTTCTTATATACATGCAGAAGGTTATCCTGCAGCAGAAATGAAACATGGACCTATTGCATTAATTGATGAATCAATGCCAGTTGTAATTATTGCGCCTAACAAAGGGCATTATGATAAAGTGGTGAGTAATATTCAAGAAATTAAATCGAGAAGTGGTAAAATTATTGCGGTTGTTACCAAAGGAGATGTTCAAGTGAAAGCCTTAGCAGACCACGTGATTGAAATACCCGAAACTACGGAAGCATTAACTCCTTTATTAACCACAATTCCATTGCAGTTGTTATCGTATCATATAGCGGTAATGAGAGGTTGTAATGTGGATCAACCTAGAAATTTAGCAAAATCAGTCACTGTAGAATAGCATTATTAAAGCGAAAATTTAAATTTTCGCTTTTTTATTGCAAAAAATTCAAAAAATAAATTGCAAAAGTGTCGACAAAAAAACTATCTTTGCACTCTGAAAAATAGAAGAGTTTTTCAATACTAAATAGCTATTTAATAAATACATAAGCAATGTCTAAAGTTACAGGAAAAGTTGCAAAAATTATCGGACCAGTTGTTGACGTGGTATTTAACACGGAAAATGCTGAGCTTCCTAAAATTTATGATTCATTAGAAATCACTAAAGCAGACGGAACAAAATTAGTATTAGAAGTACAATCTCACATTGGTGAAGATACTGTTCGTACTATCTCTATGGATTCTACTGACGGTTTGTCTAGAGGACAAGAAGTTGTTTCTTTAGGAACACCAATTCAGATGCCTATTGGTTCTGAAGTGTTTGGTCGTTTATTTAATGTTATTGGTGATGCAATTGACGGTTTAGGTGATTTACCTAAAGAAGGAGCAAATGGTTTACCAATTCATAGACCAGCACCAAAATTTGAAGATTTATCAACTTCTACAGAAGTTTTATTTACAGGTATTAAAGTAATTGACCTAATTGAGCCTTATGCAAAAGGAGGTAAAATTGGTCTTTTTGGAGGTGCTGGAGTAGGTAAAACGGTATTAATTCAGGAGTTGATTAATAATATCGCTAAAGGTCACGGAGGACTTTCTGTATTTGCAGGAGTTGGTGAAAGAACACGTGAAGGTAATGACCTTTTAAGAGAAATGTTAGAATCAGGAATTATCAAATATGGTGATGATTTCATGCATTCTATGGAAGATGGTGGATGGGACTTAACAAAAGTGGACAAGAATATCATGAAAGATTCTAAAGCTACTTTCGTTTTTGGTCAGATGAATGAGCCACCAGGAGCACGTGCTCGTGTAGCTTTATCTGGATTAACTATCGCAGAATATTTCCGTGATGGAGCTGGAGATGGACAAGGAAAAGATGTACTTTTCTTCGTAGATAATATCTTCCGTTTTACACAAGCTGGTTCTGAAGTATCTGCATTATTAGGACGTATGCCATCTGCTGTAGGTTACCAACCTACATTAGCAACTGAGATGGGAGCTATGCAAGAGCGTATTACTTCTACAAAAAGAGGTTCTATTACATCTGTACAAGCAGTTTATGTACCTGCCGATGACTTAACTGACCCTGCACCAGCAACTACTTTTGCCCACTTAGATGCAACAACAGTATTGTCTCGTAAAATTGCAGAGTTAGGTATTTATCCTGCTGTAGATCCATTAGATTCTACATCACGTATTTTAACACCAGAAATTTTAGGAAAAGATCATTATGCTTGTGCTCAAAGAGTAAAAGAAATTTTACAACGTTACAAAGAATTGCAAGATATTATTGCTATTCTAGGTATGGAAGAGTTATCAGAAGATGATAAATTAGTTGTATCTAGAGCACGTCGTGTACAACGTTTCTTATCTCAACCTTTCCACGTAGCAGAGCAGTTTACAGGTATTCCAGGTGTACTAGTAGATATCAAAGAAACAATTAAAGGTTTTAATATGATTATGGATGGTGAATTAGATCACTTACCAGAAGCTGCATTCAACCTTAAAGGTTCTATTGAAGAAGCTATCGAAGCTGGAGAGAAAATGTTGGCAGAAGCATAATTCGTTGTAAGTTGTAAGTTGTAAGTTGTTAGAAATACAACCATCAACTATCAACCATCAACTATTAACTAAATAAATATGATTTTAGAAATAGTTTCACCAGAAGCAACATTATTTAAAGGAGAAGTTACCTCTGTAGCAGTTCCTGGAGTAAACGGTGAATTCCAGATGTTAAATAATCACGCTCCTATAGTGTCTTTATTAACAAAAGGAAACGTTAAGATTAATGCTCAAAACATAGCTATTGAAAAAGAATTTGTTTCTAAATTCAATAAAGTGAATGAGCAAACATTTTGGTTGCCAATTAATTCGGGTACTATCGAAATGAAAGATAATAAAGTGATTGTTTTAGCTGACTAAAATGATGACTTTCAAACTTATATAAGCCTTGCAATTTGTAAGGCTTATTTTTTTTTGCAATATTTGCGATGAAACAAACAATACTTAAACTATGAAAAAAATTGTGTTATTAACCTTTGTTTTGAGTTCTTATTTTACTTTTTCTCAAAATAATTGGCAAGAATTAATGCATAATAAAGAAGCTAATTTCTTTGTCATTCAAAATGATTTTAATGTATATTACAATCAGCATATGGTTGATTCTAAAAAAATTCCGAAAGGAAAAGGAATCAAACAATTTAAACGATGGGAATATTATTGGCAACAAAGAGTAGATGTAAATGGGAATTTTCCAAAGGATGGTAGTGTATTAGAAGAAATCCAAAAATATAGAATTAATAAAGGCGTTACCACTAATAGAGCTACCACGCCTTCAGGAAATTGGCAAATAGTAGGTCCTGTGGCTTCTCCAAATAATGGCACAGGACAGCTTAATGGAAGTGGTCGTCTAAATTGTATTGCATTTCACCCTACAGATGCCAATGTAATTTATGTAGGTGCTCCCTCAGGAGGTTTTTGGAAATCTACAGATAATGGAGCAACTTGGACAGAATTTTCAAGTGGATTAACTCGTTTGGGTGTCTCTTCTATTGCAATCAACCCTACAAATCCTAATATTATTTACATTGGAACAGGCGATCGAGATAGTGGTGATGCTCCAGGATATGGCGTATGGAAAAGCTTAGATGGTGGCGTTACTTGGAATCCACAAAATCTAGGTATGGGCAATAGAACGGTTTATGAATTGCTTATAAATCCTTCCGACCCAAATAATTTAATTGCTACAACAAATGGAAGTAGAATTTACAGAAGTACAGATGGAGGTGCTAATTGGACATTTACATCAACAAGTTCAGCAATGAAAGATATAACTTTTAAACCTGGAGATCCAAATATCATATATGCATCTGGCACTTCTTTCGATGTTTCTCTTGATAACGGACTTTCTTTTACTCAAATTACAAGTGGTGTGCCAACGGGTACGCAACGTATGGCTCTAGCAGTATCTGAAGATCAACCTAATTGGGTGTATTTATTAGCTGGAGGCGGTAGTGGTTTAGTAGGAATTTATCGTTCTACAGATAGTGGTACTAACTTTATTACAACCACCACGACACCTAATATTTTAGGCTATCAAACCAATGGTTCAGATACGAGTAGCCAAGCCTGGTATGATTTAGTGATAGTTGCTGATCCAACAGATGCAAACACGATATATACAGGTGGTGTTAATCTATGGAAATCTACTGATGGTGGTTCAACGATGAATTGTGTGTCCTATTGGGTAGGTCCAAGTGGATCAATTGATGGTGTTCATGCTGATCAACATGCATTAGAGTTTTCTCCACATACGAATAACTTATATAATGGAAATGATGGCGGGATTTATTATACTACCGACGGAGGTGCCAACTGGAATGATATTAGTAGTGGTCTAGGAATTGCTCAAATTTATAAAATTGGGGTTGCTCAAACTATAGAAAACACTGTAATTAATGGATATCAAGACAATGGTACTTCAGTTAACAGAGGTGGAATATTTACTACTGAAATTGGAGGTGATGGTATGGAATGCATCATTGATCCTACCGATGCTAATTATATGTATGGCGCTTTGTATTATGGAGACCTTAGAAGGTCAACTAATGGCGGAGTCAGTTTTTCTACTATATCTGGATCAATTTCTGAAACAGGAGCTTGGGTTACACCTTATAAATTAGATCCTAATGAATCCAATAGAATGTTTGCAGGATATGATAATGTTTGGAGAAATGATGCTGTGAAAACAGGTACAACTTGGACTCAAATTTCTAGCTTTGGAGGTGCTTCTAATATAACAGATTTAGCTATTGCTCCTTCGAATAGTAATATTATGTATGTAGCAAGAAGTGCTTCGGATCGTTTTTATAGTACTACAAATGCTTTAGCTGCAACGCCAACATGGACTGATTTAACAGGTAATTTACCTGTTGCATCTACACCTAAAGATATAGAAATTGATCCTATAGATGCAAATCATTTATTTATTGCACTTGGGAATGATATTTATGAATCTACTAATGCAGGATTAAATTGGACAAACATTTCGGGAACACTGCCGAATATTTCATTAAATACTATAGTTATAGATTCTGGAAGTTCTATAGCAGCAATGTATGTTGGTATGGATGTAGGTGTGTACTACAAAGACAATACTTTGTCTGATTGGGTTTCTTATAGTTCTGGCTTAGCTAATTTAGAAGTTACAGAGTTAGAAATATATACTAATGCTACTGAATGTAAAAGTAAACTATATGCGGCTACTTATGGTCAAGGATTATGGGTTTCTGATTTAAAAGATCCTGGAACAATTGCCCCAACAGCTTGCTTTACTGCAACTACTACTAAAGGTTGTACTGGGACAAATTTCGTCTTTGAAGACAAATCTGATTTTTCTCCAACCTCTTGGTCATGGACAATTACACCTTCCACATTTATTTATAGTAACGGAACTTCAGCAAGCTCACAAAACCCAGAAGTTATATTCACCAATGCTGGCTTATACACCATTGAATTAACCGCTACAAATTCAAATGGATCCAACACCAATACAAAAACATCTTATATTGAGATTGAAGCTGGAGTAGTAGCCACTAATTTTAATGATGATTTTGAAAGTGAAGCTTTATGTTCGATAGCAAGTGATTGTGGAACAACTGTATGTAGTCTAACTGGTTTTTGGAATAACCTCACAAATGGAACTGAAGATAATATAGATTGGAGAGTAGATGAAGGAGGAACGCCTTCTGCAAGTACTGGACCAACCGTTGATTTTAATCCAGGAACAGCTACAGGAAATTATCTTTATCTAGAGTCTTCAGGAAGTTGCAATAATCAAGTTGCTATTTTAGAAAGTCAATGTATGAGTATAGATCAAGGTTATGATTTTATTTTTGGATATCATATGTATGGAGCTAACACTGGGAGTCTTCATGTTGATTTATTTTCAGACGGATTATGGCAAGAAGATGTTATTCCTTCTTTTTCAGGTGATTTAGGAAATATTTGGAATACCGCAACAGTTAACTTAAATTCATACATTGGTAAAACAATAAAAATAAGAATTAGAGGTATTATTGGTAATGGTTTTACTTCTGATATAGCTATTGATGATATTCAATTGGTTCCTAAATGTGGAACAACTACTACTTGGAATGGTACAGCTTGGTCAAATGGTACTCCAACAGAAACCAATGTTGTTGTTTTAAATGGGGATTACAATACGAGCGTAAATTCAAGTTTTTCTTGTTGTACCTTGGAAATAAATACTGGTTTCGTTCTGGATATCGAAGATTCAAATTATGTTAAAGTAGTAAATGAAATTGTAAACAATGGAACTTTAAACGTAAAAAATAATGGTTCTTTAATTCAAGTGAATGATCTAGATGCTAACGTAGGTACTATTTCTTATGAGCGTATAGCGAGTATCCGATTATTAGATTATGTGTTTTGGTCATCGCCAATTAAAGATTTTAATGTCGATGCAATTTCACCGTTAACACCTTCAGATAAAATTTTTAAATGGGAACCTTTGGTACTGAATCCAAATGGAGCACAAGGTTTCTGGGTCAATACTTCTTCAGAAATTATGCCTTCGGGTGTAGGCTATATTGTAAGAGGGCCTAGTGATTTTTCCGCTTCTGCTCAAGATTTTACTGCTGTTTTTACGAATGGAACACCTAATAATGGAGCTATTAAAGTACCTGTTTCAAGAGGTGGCTATACAGGACTTGATTATACAGGTACTAATGGAACTACAATCACCCGTTTTGATGATAACTGGAATTTAATTGGTAATCCCTATCCTTCGTCCATTAATGCATTAGATTTTTTAAATTTAAATAGTACTAAAATAGAAGGTGCTGTTCGTATTTGGACACATGGAACTTTACCAAGTGCAGGTAATTCAGATCCTTACTACGGGGATTATGTTTCGAATTATTCTGCAACCGACTTTATTGTACACAATGGCACAGGAACGGTTAGTGGTCCATCAGGATTTAACGGCTTTATCGCAGGAGGTCAATCCTTTATGGTGCTTATGAATGACGGGCCAACGCTTTCCGATGAAATTGATTTTAATAATTCGCTTCGAAGCGAATCGTACTTTAATGATCAGTTTTATAGAAATAATACAGAAAATGAAAAAAATAGAATTTGGTTGGATTTATCCAATAGTGATAATCAATCGGATAGAACCTTAATTGGATTTGTTACTGGAGCCACTAATGAAAAGGATCGTTTGTACGATGCATTTACAAAAGTGGAACAAAACCAGCAACGCATCTATACTTTTTTAGGAAATGATAAAATGATTATTCAAGGTTATGCATTGCCTTTTTCAGAAGAAATTACAATTCCAATAGGTGTTCGTATTCCAACTGATGGGAACTATAAAATTGGTATTGCTGCTGTAGATGGTTTGTTTACAAATGCGCCTGTTTTTATAGTAGATTTACTTTTAAACACAGTAACCGATATTAAAAATCAGCCTTATTTCTTTCATGCTGAAGCCAACGAAATCAATAATCGTTTTGTGCTACAATTTACCAATACTTTACTTTCCAATACAGATTTTATAGCTGATTTTAATGAAGTTGTTGTTGAAAATAATCCATTGCGAGTTACTTCTAGTAGAGAAATAATAAATGAAATTGAAGTTTATGATGTATTAGGAAGAAAACTTTTTGAAAAAAAGAATATAAATTCGCAACAAGTTGAAGTGAGTAGTTTACTACAATCCAACAACTTAATTCTAATTAAAGTGAAATTAAACTCGAATAAAACGGTTGTAAAGAAAACTCTTTTTTAATAGAAATCAATTCGTAAAATATAACCTAAATAAAGTCTTGTTTTTACAAGACTTTATTTATTTTTGAACTATGAATTTACCAAAATTATTACTTGAAAAACTTCATTTTCGTAAAGAAAATAACGCTTTACGTGTATTAAAAAGACAATCTCAAAGCATTGATTTTGCAAGTAATGATTATTTAGGGTTTTCCCAAAATGAAGTTATTTTTAATAAAGTGCACGACTATTTGGCAACTAAAAAAATAATTCGAAATGGAGCAACTGGTTCTAGATTATTATCGGGAAATCATGAAATATATTTTGAAGCAGAATCCTTTATTGCTCATTTTCATCAATCTGAAGCCGCTCTAATATATAATTCGGGTTATGATGCTAATGTGGGCTTTTTTAGTGCAGTTCCGCAACGTAATGATGTTATACTTTATGATGAATTATGTCATGCCTCAATCCGTGATGGAATTCAAATGGGCTTGGCTAAAGCTTATAAGTTTAAGCATAATGACCTAGTCGATTTGGAGAAACTCATGCAACGGTTTACAGCTAGCGCTGCTGAAATTTATGTAGTTACAGAGGCTGTGTTCTCCATGGATGGTGATAGTCCAAATATAGTGGAATTAGTAGCAATTTGTGAAAAACATAAGGCATTGCTAGTAGTTGATGAAGCGCATGCATTAGGTGTTTTAGGGACTGAAAAAGGATGTCAAGGAGAAGGGTTAGTGCAACAATTTCAACTGCAAAATAAAGTTTTTGCTCGGATAATGACTTTTGGAAAAGCCTTAGGTTGTCATGGAGCTGCCATTTTAGGAAGTCAAGATTTAAAAGAATACCTTGTTAATTTTAGCAGAAGCTTAATTTATACGACTGCTCTCTCACCGCATTCGGTAGCAACCATTTTAATTGCGTATCAGGAATTGGCTATTAGCCTTGCAACAATAAAACAGTTAGAAAAGAACTCGGAATATTTTAATACGAATTGTCCCTACTTACAAACACCCATTTCTCACTCATCTATAAAATCAATAGTGATACCAGGAAATGAAAAGGTGAAAGAAATTGCTTCTTATTTACAGGAAAATGGTTTCGATGTAAAACCTATATTATCTCCTACAGTTCCTGAAGGAGAAGAAAGGCTTCGGTTTTGTTTGCATGCCTACAACACCGAAACGGAAATGGAACAAGTACTACTGCTTCTTAAAAAGAAATTATCTTAAATTGAAGGTCTTTTTAATTGTCTTTTATTGTATTCTTCACGACCTTTGTCTGAACTATTTACCGTTTATATAATGAAACTATTTATCACAGGAATAGGAACCGATGTTGGAAAAACAATTGCTTCCGCGATTGTAGTAGAAGCGTTACAAGCCGATTATTGGAAACCTATACAAGCAGGAGATTTAGACAAGTCCGATACGCATAAAATAAAACAATATATTACGAATTCAGTTACTGTTTTTCATCCTAATAGCTATGCGCTAAATACACCTGCAAGTCCTCATTTTGCTGCAGAAAAGGATGAAATAATTATCCAATTGGAACAAATTCAGGAGCCTGTGACTGAAAACCATTTAGTTATAGAAGGAGCAGGAGGAATTTTGGTACCTCTCAATAACGAAGCAACTATAGTCGATTTAATTCAGCCAGATTACAAGGTAATTGTGGTTTCAAGACATTATCTAGGGAGCATCAATCATACTTTACTTACTATTGAAGCTTTGCAAAACAGAAAGATTCCAATTGCTGGAATTATTTTTAATGGAGATGAAAATGTAGCAACAGAAGCTATTATTCTTTCAAAAACACAGTTGACTTGTTTAGGAAGGATTGAAAACGAACCCTACTTTGATACCAATGTCATTCGTTATTACGCGGATAAATTCAAAGAAAGTCTTTTAAAAATTAAATAATATAGAATTAGCTAAGAGAAAAGAAAACAGACTTTTATCTTTGTATGCAATTTGATTTTAACTTCTGATTTCTAAATTCAAACTTCAACATGACACTTTCAGAAAAAGATACTCTATACAATTGGCATCCTTATACACAACATAAAACGGCTTTTTCTCATCCTGTAATTATAAAAGGACAAGGCGCCTTACTTTGGGATGAACATGGAAAAGAATTTATTGACGCTATTGCGAGTTGGTGGGTGAATCCATTTGGTCATTCTAATACTTATCTTGCACAAGCGATATACAATCAATTAACACAGTTAGAACATGTTTTATTCGGTGGTTTTACACACGAACCAGTTATTCGACTTTCAGAAAAATTAAGTCAGATTTTACCGTCTAATCAAAAGAAGTTTTTTTATTCCGATAACGGTTCTACAGCTGTGGAAGTTGCCATCAAAGCTTCCTTGCAGTATTTTTATAATAAAGGACAAAAACGCACCAAAATAATTGCCTTCGAAAATGCTTTTCACGGAGACACATTTGGCGCTATGGCTGCAAGCGGAATTTCCTTTTTTACCGATGCTTTTCAAGGTTCTTTGTTAGAAGTTGTTCGAGTTCCTGTACCAACTGAAGGAAATGAGACAAAAACATTAAAAGCTTTAAAAGCCTTATTGGAAACCAACGAATACGCTGCTTTTATCTTTGAACCTTTGGTACAAGGCGCAGCAGGAATGGTCATGTATTCGGCAACTGTTTTAGATCAGTTAATAGCACTTGCAAAAGAATATCAAGTCTTTACAATTGCAGACGAAGTCATGACAGGTTTTGGTAAAACGGGTAAAAATTTTGCTTGTGATTACTTGGAGCAACAACCCGATATGATGTGTTTGTCAAAAGCCTTAACTGGAGGAACAATTCCAATGGCAATTACAAGCTTTACACAAGAAATTTTTGATGCTTTTTATGATGATGATACAAACAAAGCTTTATTTCATGGACATACTTTTACAGCAAACCCCACAGGTTGTGCAGCGGCATTAGCTGCGATTGAATTGTTGCAAACCGAAGAAATTCAGGGAAATATTAATCAAGTGAACCAACATCATTTAGCATTTGCGGAACGTATTAAAAATCACCCTAAAGTGCAAAGTACTCGTGTTTTAGGTGTCATTTTTGCTTTAGAAATAAAAGTAGAAGGGAAACAGGATTATTATGGAACACTTCGTAATACTTTATATGATTTTTTTATAAGAAAAGGAATCATTTTAAGGCCTGTTGGGAATATAATATACATTTTACCACCATACATTATCAATGATGTACAATTAGCGCAAGTATATAGCACTATCGAAGAAGCATTAACCTTGATTTAATTTTGTAAGGAACAAATGTCTCGGTATATTTGCATTCCATTTTCCTGCTGTGCACTATATCTTTTCTTTCGATTGTATCTCAAGAAAAGGATGTCGTTTCCATCAGGGTTATTCGAAAAACCATAAACCTTTTGAATCAAAAAATTGCCATAACCGCTTTAGCATCAATTTCCGCATTAGGAAATGAAAAATCAATCATTTGGAACCAGTATCTAAATGATAAAACAGCTATTACGGAAAAAGAAATTGGGAAACAAAAAAATTGGGTTGCGAGTCTTCCAAACGCGATAAAAGAAGAAATTAAAGTGCTTCAAGAATCCGATACAAAATACCGTAACTTAGACCTTTCGGTTTTATATGCGATATATGTTTCTAGGCAGTTAATGCAGCAAACTGGTTGGGATAAAAAAACAGTTTTTGGCATTAACATTGGTTCTTCAAGAGGAGCAACTACATTATTTGAAAAATTTCATTCCGAATTTATAGCAACCAATAAAGTCAGTACTTTGGCTTCACCTACTACAACTCTAGGAAATATTTCGAGTTGGGTAGCCAATGATTTGCAAAGTTCTGGCCCTGAAATTTCGCATTCTATTACTTGTTCCACTTCCTTGCATGCTTTATTAAATGGTGTAGCTTGGATGCAGGCAGCTATGGTTGAAAAATTTATCATTGGCGGTTCTGAAGCACCTTTAACGCCTTTTACTATAGCTCAAATGAAAGCGTTAAATATTTATTCAAAAAAAAGGGGTGATTATCCATGTAGAGCTTTTGATTTGAATAAAAAGGAAAACACAATGGTCTTGGGAGAAGGTGCTAGTGTAATTGCTTTGGAAACAGGAGAAAAGAATAATGCCTTGGCTTATGTGGAAGGTGTTGGCTATGCAACAGAAATTTTAGAACACAATATTTCCATTTCAACAGAAGCCGATTGTTTTCAAAAATCGATGCAAATGGCTTTAAAAGAAACAGCTTTTAATGAAGTAGATGTAGTAGTGATGCATGCACCAGGAACCATAAAAGGAGATGCTTCTGAATATAAGGCCATTCAAAAAGTATTTGGAGAAAAGCTCCCTTTTTTAACCACAAACAAGTGGAAATTAGGGCATACTTTTGGAACCTCTGGAATGTTGAGTCTTGAATTAGGAATACTTATGTTAGAACATCAAAAAGCAATTCCGATTCCATTTTACGAACAAGAATTACCGAAACAAATTAGAAAAGTATTAGTAAATGCCGTTGGATTTGGAGGAAATGCAGTGAGTGTTTTACTTTCAAAATAGAAATTAATTTCCGGAAGAACTTTTTTTCATTTCTTAAAGCAAACAACAAATTATTTTTCTATTTTTAAAATATTAAAATAATAACATGAAAAAGTGCTTTTTTTTAGTTTTATTGTATTCCATTTCTTTCTTTTCACAACATAATGAATTAAAAAAGATAGTACGTTTATCTGATAGTTTAGAGAAATCCAACGATTTTAGAAGTGCTATTAAACTTTGGCAAAATAGTAGAGACATTAATCCATCTTTATCAAAAAATTATATTGATTACTTTTCTTTTTTGAAAGAGAAAAAAGCTATTTCTTTTTTGGAAAATTTACAAAAAAAACTTTTAAAGATTGAGAAAAGAACATTATCAGAGTCCAACTTATTAATTAAGACTTATCAGGTTTATTACAAGTATTTATCTGAAAAGAAATGGTGGGAAGAGGCAATTGAAAAAGGCTTAGAAGGGAAAAAATTACAAGATTTTGAATTGGCATCAATAACTACAAAAGTCGCTTACTTTTCTGACTTAGCATACTTGTATAGACAACACAAAAATCCTTATGAAGCAATTTTATATTATAACAAATCTTTGGATTTAAATATTGCAATTAATGGAGAAAATGGAGACATAGCTAATGATTATAATAATTTAGGAGATGCCTACATCGAAAATTATAAGCCTACCAAAGCAAATGAATGTTATGAGAAAGCAATTAATATTTTAGAGAAAATTGCAAAAAATGAGCCAGAGAACATAGACAAATTATTAACGGGTTACAGAAACTTAATTAGTAATCTTTTGGAATATGGAGATCATGAAAAAGCGAAGAAGACAAGAAGTAAGGCAGATATTCTTTTTTTTAAGAACAAAAACAAATTAAAAAAATATTCCGAAAATTTATATTTTCATTCTAGACAAATGTTAATTGATGCAAATGTAACTTTTTTTGCAGCTATAGGTGAATTTGAATTAGCAACTAAATATTGTGATAGTCTTAAAAGAGAAACCTCTTTTAATAAAGAAAATTTAGAAGCTGTTGAGTTTTCTATAATTCGATTTTTTGATGTAGCAGATTTTATGTACGAGTTTGAAGAGTATGAACAAACAGTGAAGCGTTTACATCAATTAGAACCTGAAATTCAAAATTTCAATTTGGTTATTCCTAAAATGTTAGTAAATGCGAAATTAGGGACATCGTATGAAAAATTAAAAAATTATGAAAAAGCGTTGCATCATATTCAAATCGCAGAACAAATAGTCGATCAACAACATTTTAATTCTAGTAAGTTTTCCATACAAATTATTAAAGCAATGATTTTAAGTGGAATGAATAGGAATCAAGAAGCTGTTGCAATTAGCAAAAAAACTTTAGAACAATTGGTTTATGAGAAAACGAATACAAAAATCCCCATACATCAAATAAAATTTGAAAATGTATCAGAACTTGCAGATGCATATTTTATTAATATTTTTGAAAAAGTAGCAACAGTTTACTTAGATAAATATAATCAATCGAAACAAATTAAAGATATAGAAATTGCATTAAATCTTTATCAAATAGCTGCAAATTTGTTTCAAGAATATTATTTAAAAGGTGAGTTCAACGATTATCTAAGTTATTATCATTATAAAATTACTGAAGGAATTTTAGAGTGTTCCTTTTTAAACACTATTTCTTTTCAAGAAAAGATTAAGAATATCAACTTAATTGAACGTAATGCATCACAACATTTATTAAAAGAATTTGATAAAAAAATTAAAAGAAGAACACCTGAAAATGCAAGTTATTTAAGTCAAATTAACAATTTAAAAGTTGAACTCGAATATTATAAGAAGCAAAAATCAAATGATATAAATGAGCAAAAATTTTATACTACTAAAATAACATTATTACAAAAAGAACTTGAAGCATTAGAGCATAAAATTAGTAAAACGGAAAAAAATTATTATAAGTTTAATACTTCTGATTTTGATATAAATCAAGTAATATCTAAACTTAAAAAAGAAGAACAATTAGTTAAATATTACGTTTGTAGTGAAACTATTTATGCGCTTATCTTTTCAAATAATTCTATCGAAATTAAAAAAATAGGAAAAAAGAAACGAATTGAAAAGTTAGTTAAGAATTACATTCAACAAGTTAAAAATATTCAAACCAATTTTAAAAAAGAAAGTGATAGTCTTTATTCTTTTTTGTTGCCTTTTTCTCTGAAAAAAAGAGTCACAATACTTCCAGAAAGTTTTTTAAATTATATTCCATTCGAAGCATTATATAATAATCAAAATAAGAGCTATGTTATAGAAAATCATTTGCTATCGTATGATTACTCATTATCAATGTGGTTATTACACAAGCAAAACATGAAAAATGAAGGCAATTCTAATTTAGCTGCCTTTTCGCCTCTATATAAGGAACAATCAAGCAATCCGAAGCGAAGTGATTTTAAAGAGTTAAAGTTTGCTACTTTAGAATCACAAAAAATAGCACATCTCTTTAGAGGGAAATTATTTGCAAAAGAAGATGCAACTAAAACTAATTTTGTTAAAGAGATAGAAAATTTTGATGTTTTTCATTTGTCTATGCATTCACAACTATTTGAAGATGATTTTAATAAATCTTGTCTATTGTTTTCCAATGAAGAAAAACTTTATTTTTCAGATTTATATGGAATGAATATTCCTGCTTCATTAGTAGTTTTAAGTGCTTGTGATACAGGTAATGGAACTATTAAAAATGGTGAAGGTATTATGAGTATGTCAAGAGCATTAACTTACGCTGGTGTTAAAAGTGCAGTTGTCAGTTTATGGCAAGTTCCGGATCAAGAAACATCTGAAATTATGATTTCTTTTTATGAGAATTTAAAAAAAGGACAAGAAAAAAACGAGGCTTTGGCCAATGCAAAAATGACTTTTATCAAAAAGAACCCATTAAAAAATCATCCTTTTTATTGGGCCGGTTTTATTGTTAATGGTGACACTTCTCCTATAATTACTTTTTCCAATAATTGGATAATTTATGTAAGTATTGGAATATTACTATTACTAATTGCCTTTCTTTATAAGAAAAAACTATTCCAATTCAGAAAGTAACCTTGCAGCTGCTTCTTTTTGAGGATTGTCTGTTTGTGTAAGTACTTTTAAAAGTTGCTTTGTTTTCTCAGTGTTTTTTAATTTTAAATTTGTCAAAGCGGCATACCATCTAAAGAAAGGTGTAAAAGTATTTTCCTTAGTATAATCATGCAAATTTAAATTTCTAAGCGCTTCTTGGTATTCTTTTATTTCCATTAATGATAATGCTTTGTAAAATAGCGCGTAATCGTCTCCATCTTTAGTATAAATTTCTGAGAATAAAGGAATGGCTTCTTTGTAATTACCAGAATCATAAGCATAAAATGCATTTGATTTTATATCATCTGTAGTTTCTCCTCTAACAGTTGGAGAAACTGTATTTGGATAAGTTTGGTAATATTCCTTATAAAGCGAATCATAATTCGTATCAAAAAGAGTTGTCAAAGTATACATCCCTATTAAAATCGCAAAACTAGCAGCAACTGACAACCATTTGTACGATTTTTTCGATTTTTCAAAAGTTTTTAGTTTTTGTTTTAATGCAGCTCTTTCGTTGAGTGATATTGCTTTTTTAACATTTTTCTCATATTCAAATGCTTCTGCAAAATCTGAGTCTTCTAGTAATAATTTTTCGAAAATAAGCTCTTCATCAGGCGATAAATTGCCTTCAAAGTATTTTTCTATATATGAGTATTTTTCCATTTTAATTTTCTTTTGTTAAGTCTTTCAATTGTTTGAGACACCTGGATTTTTGACTTTTTAAAACATCTTTATTGCTATATTCAAGAATCTTTTGAATTTCATCTAAATTTTTTTCTTCATAATAGAAAAGTTGTAATACTTTTCTACACTGATCTCCTAATTTATTAAAAGCATGCTGTAATAATATAACTTGAATATTATTCTCGTCTTCATTATAACCTTCATCTACATACTCTAAATTTGAAAAATCATCTTTTGAAAAAGTCTTCTTCTCTTTTTTTAATTTTTGAAAAACCATAAACTTACCTATTCCAAATAAGTACGTGGAAACACTACTTTGTAAATCATCAATCTTGCCCTTTTTAGCATTTTCTATCAAAGCAATTACAGCATCTTGATAAATATCTAAAACATCTTCTGCATCTAAATGATACCGATTCGCAAAAATTAAAAAACCCTTTTTGTTTTCATCATATAGTTTCCTAATGGTTTTTTCATCGTCTTTTTTTAATAAGTCAATTACATTCTTGGGTGTAATCATTAGTGTATTTTTTTTATAGAGGTAAACAAATCTAGTTAAAAAAAATATTTTTCAATCATCATGTTTACCTTTTTTATTTCCATACACTAAATAGAAACAAAAAATAAAATATAGAAAATATGAAGACAAAAATTGCAGTATTTATTTTTATAGTAATGATTTTTTCTTGTTATGCTCAAGAAACCGTTGGTGGTAGAGTAGCCAAAAATGCAAAAGAAAAAACCTATGATAGAGCAGAACAGAAAGGAGACGGAACAGTTGATAAGGCCTTAGATAAAGTTGAGGAAGGAATAGGTAAACTTTTTAAAAAGAAGAATAAAAAGACTAAAAATAAAAATCAAGACCATTCAGAAGATGTAGAAAGTGGCAATCAAAATTCAGAATCTTCTAATACTTCATCAAGTTCATTTCCTTCTTCTAAATCAAAAAGCATGAAAGTGTATTCAAAATTTGATTTTGTTCCAGGAGAAAAAATTATAGGTTTTGATGATTTTTCTTCTACAAATGTTGGTGATTTTCCAAAAGGTTGGAACACGAATTCTTCAGCAGAAATAGTAACCTTAGATGATAGCAATCAAAAATGGTTGTTCATGACTAAAGACGGCTATTTTCAACCTGATTTTGTGAATAATATGCGAACAAATTTCACTTTGGAATTTGAAGTTTTTACTCGTTATAGAAGCAATAATATCTTAGAATATCAATTTTACCTACTGCCATCTTCCAATCCAAAAAGCGATTTATCAGAAGAATATTTAAACAATTATTTTCAATTCAAATGGTTAGGATGTGAAGGTTCTTCAAGTTTTTATGTAGTTGAAAATGGTGAAACTATCAATAAAAATGAAGGATTTACAGTTAAAGATTTAGTGTGTAAAGGAGAAAATAAAGAGGAACCCGCTCAAGTGAAATTTTCTATATGGAGACAAGATTCAAGACTGAGAATTTATGTAAATGAAAATAAGGTATTAGATATCCCACAAGCTTTTAACTCGAAATCAAAGTATAATGTATTTAAAATAGGACCTAAATACATGAATTTTTCTGAGAGTGAAAACAAAGATGAATTTATGCTTTCAAATATCCGATATGCTGTTGGTGCTCCAGATACAAGAAACAAGTTGCTTACTGAAGGGAAATTGGTCACTAGAGGGATTTTATTTGAAGTAAATTCAGATATTATTCAGCCGAGTTCTTATGGAGTATTAAAAGAAATTGCATCCATTTTAAATGAAAACCCTACTGTAGCTATCAAAATCATTGGACATACAGATAGTGATGGGGATGCAACTTCGAATTTGACTTTATCTAAAAATAGAGCATTAGCAGTAAAAAATGTCCTAGCATCAGAATTTAAAATAGATGAGAGCAGAATACTAACGGAAGGAAAAGGAGAATCCGAACCATCCGATTCTAATAAGACTGCTATTGGAAAAGCAAATAATAGACGAGTAGAATTTATAAAATTATAAAATATGAAAAAAGTCATTTTAACCCTTGTAATTGCTTTATTTGGTTTGTTATCAAGTTTTGTAATGTTATCCGAAAAATCACCTACCTCGAATGTTGAAACTGCTGCAAACACAACTATAAAATTTGAGTTAGAAATGTTAGCTAGACCACATACAACAGTACTTCAATCCCCTAGTTTATACGGATTTGTTGGTATCCAGGTTTTTAAAGTTACTGCTAGTAAAACGGAATTGATAAAGAGTTTTGGTAATAAAAGTCAATATTTTTTTAATACGACTGAAGACAAAGCATTTCCTAAGAATGGTGATGTAATTTATATTTTGCCAGATTCACCTAATTATAAAAGAGATTTTTTAATTCCCACTAGTGATTGGACTGACCCAAACATCAGGTATGAAGTTAGGATTTGGCACCATTTAAAAGGAAAATTAATTGGTTCTAATATAGATTACCATAAATATTCACAAACGTACGACTTAAAAAAATTAATCTATAAAGTCAATAAAACGACTGTTACCGTAAAAAAAACTTCAAATTCAAGCTATGTTGTGGTAGCTCTTCAAAAACAATAACATATGAAAAATGTAATGTACAAAATAGCAGTCCTTTTTATAGCGTTTAGTTTACAAGGATTTGCACAGAGTTGGCAAGGTTTTTATCAAACTAAATATGGAATTCTTTTTTTAATAGAAGAAAGTGGTCCAGAGTATCCAAACGGAAGTTTAGTGTATGGTGATTATGGAAATAATGGAACAATGGTAGGGAAACTTACTTTGCAGGATAGTGGATATGAAGGAAAATTTCACAATGGAAAAGATTGGGGAAGTTTTAAATTAAGAGCATCTATTAGTTCAGGTTTAGACACGGGTTTGTATAGTTTTAGTGGTACTTGGGGGTTTTATAATGTTGATAATACTGGAACAACTAATCCCGATTTTTTATGGACAGGAAATAGAAGAGGTATAATTAGAACTGACAGATTACAGAATGCAGTTTGGTCCGGAAAATGGAATACCAATTTTGGGTATTTAATATTGGAACAAGTTGGGAATAAAATAACTGGAAAATATGATAATAAAGGAATCATTGAAGGGTCATATGACGAGACAAACGGAGTTTTTGAAGGATTCTTTACTAATAATGGTTCAACAGGTTATTTTAAATTCAAAATTCCATCAAAAAGAGCAAATGGTGACAGAAATTTTTTTAAAGGAAATTGGGGTTGGACCAAAGCATTGGAAAAAGGAGAATGGAATGGAGAAAAGGCTATAAAAACAAATTTGGTCAAAATTGAATATAAAAAACGCTAACCATGAAAAAAATACTATTTACGTTAACAATCATAACGCTATTCTCTTGTAATAAAACCAAAGAAAGTGCTCAAGATGTCATTACAGGAGCTATGGAAAAAGTCGTAGAAAACAAAACAGGTACTCAAGTCGATTTACCTGATACAGAAGATATGGATAACAATGGAGGATTTATTAATTATAAATCTGAAAGCAAGACCTATTTAAATGGCAATGAGAGAATGCAAGCTACAGTAATCTTTCAAAAAGACAATGATGGGTTGTCTATTGCTTTACAGTTAACAGGAGAAAATGGGAAGTCATTTATTGCAACTTTAAGTCATATTCCTGAACATTTTTCACTTCCATTAAACGGAAAATTTGCAGTGAGTAATAGATATGATGGTACAAATCCTTCAGCAATGATTATGTTTATGGATGTTACTGAAAATGGCATGATGACTTCTGAAGTTCCTTATGAAGGAGAAATCACTATTATAAAGCTAACAAAAGATATTGTGGAATTTAAAATTGATGGAAAAGGAGGCGAAACTTCAGATATAGATAGCCCATCAAATTGGAAAGCTATTTCTGGGAAAGGAAAAATCACCCACCCAATTATTCTTAGTTATGGTATTGATAAAAACAATGTTTTAAAATAAATACTGATGAAATTAACTCTAACATTATTCGCATTGTTTTTGCAACTTGCCATTTTTTCCCAAAGTAATACAGTCACATCTGGAGCAACTGCAACGGGAACTTTTGGAAGTGCAACGTACTCTATTGGTCAGATAGATTATCAAACTAATAGTAGTTCAAACGGAACTATCTCACAAGGCGTACAGCAAGCTTTTGAGATTGTAACTTTAGGTACTAATACTATTCCTCAAATTCAATTAACAGCTTTGGTTTACCCAAATCCAACAGTTCAAAATGTAACACTATCTATTAAAGAATATGACTTAACCAATTTGAATTACCAACTTTTCGATATGCAAGGAAGAATCATTACAAGTGGAAAAATTATTCAAAATGAAACCCAAATAGAAATGAGTGACTTCTCATCGGCTCACTATTTTTTAAAAGTATCACAAGCAAATAATGATTTAAAAATATTTAAAATCATAAAAAAATAACAATTATGAAATCTCAAATACAAATGTTGTTCCAAACAGTTTTACTTCTTATAATTTACTGTTCACTGAGCACTGCTTTCGCACAAGCGCCAGAAAAAATGAGTTATCAAGCCGTAATTCGTAATGCATCCAATACATTAATAACGAATCAAGCAGTTGGAATGCGAATTAGTATTCTGCAAGGTTCGGCAACTGGAACAGAAGTGTACAAAGAATTATTTAATCCAAATCCAGAAACGAATAATAACGGTTTAGTAACTGTAGAAATAGGAACAGGAATTCCATTAACAGGAACATTTGCAACAATAGATTGGGCAAATGGTCCTTATTTTATCAAAATTGAAACCGACCCAACAGGTGGTACAACTTATACAATTGTTGGCACAAGCCAATTGTTAAGTTCGCCTTATGCATTATATGCTAAAAAAAGTGGTGATGAAGGTTGGGGGTTAAGTGGAAATTTAAATACAAATCCTAATAATAACTTTATTGGTACTACAGATGACCAAGATTTAGTTTTTAAACGAAATAATGCTTTGTCTGGAAGGATTGGAGTAAATAATACAAGTTTTGGATTAAATTCTTTAGTATTTAATACAACTGGTCAAAACAACACTGCTGTGGGTAGAGAATCTTTAGTTTTTAACACAACTGGATCAGATAATACTGCAATTGGTTTGTATGCTCTTAATGGCAATACATCAGGATACAGTAATACTGCATCTGGAGTTGGCACATTGTTTAATAATACTTCAGGAAATAATAATGTTGCAAATGGAAATATAGCTTTAAGTTCAAACACCATAGGAAGTCATAATACTGCAATTGGTAGTTCTTCTTTATACTCAAACACAACAGGAAATAATAACACTGCAAATGGAAGTGGTTCTTTATTTTCAAACACCACTGGGTTTTCTAATACAGCTATAGGTGTATCTGCATTATATTCCAATATCAATGGAGCTGCAAATACAGCAATAGGTTATTCTGCGCTTCAATCAAATACATCAGGTCTTAATAACACCGCTACTGGTTATCAGGCTTTATTTTCAAACACAACAGGAGGTCATAATACTGCAACTGGTTTAGGAGCATTAAAATTTAATACAATAGGTGATTCTAATACCGCGAATGGATCAGGTGCTCTTGGTTCAAACACAACAGGAAGTAATAATACTGCAAATGGGAGTAATTCTTTATTTTCAAACACCACTGGGTTTTCTAATACAGCTATAGGTGTGTCCGCATTATATTCCAATATCACTGGAGGTGCAAATACAGCAATAGGTTATTCTGCGCTTCAATCAAATACATCAGGTCTTAACAATACCGCTACTGGTTATCAGGCTTTATTTTCAAACACAACAGGAGGTCTTAATACTGCAACTGGTTTAGGAGCATTAAAATTTAATACGATAGGTGATTCTAATACCGCGAATGGATCAGGTGCTCTTGGTTCAAACACAACAGGGAGCAATAATACTGCAAATGGAAGTAATTCTTTATTTTCAAATACTACAGGAACTAATAATACCTCTACAGGAGCGTCTTCTTTATATTCCAACACCACAGGAATTAATAACACCGCTAATGGTACTGCTACATTGTTTTTAAATTCTACCGGTAGCAACAATACAGCATTAGGTTTTGCTTCTTTAGAGAATAATACAACTGGCTTAAGAAACACAGCTAATGGTAGTTTTGCGTTAAATGCTAACATCAGTGGAAATTCTAATACAGCTAATGGATATAATGCATTAAATTCTAATACAATTGGAAATTCTAATACAGCAAATGGAAGTTTTGCACTACAAAATAACACAACAGGTTCAGAAAATACGGCATTTGGTACTCAAGCATTAAATTCTAGTTCAACAGCTGCTGCTAATACAGCTGTAGGATTTCAATCTTCATCTTCAAAAACTTCAGGTGTAAATAATTCTTCGTTAGGAGCCTATTCTTTAGGGCAAAACACCACTGGAAACCGAAATACTTCCATAGGAAACCAATCTTTACAAGGAAATATAGTAGGATCTGATAACACAGCGATAGGATTCTTTGCATTAGGTAATACAACCGGCTCAAATAATATTGGAATTGGTAATAATGCGCAAGTTCCTTCTGCAACTGGTTCAAATCAAGTACGCATTGGAAATACTTCAATAACTTATGCAGGAACGCAAGTCGCTTGGTCAGTAACATCAGACAAACGCTGGAAAGAAAACATTCAACCTTCTAACTTAGGATTGAATTTTATAAAGGATTTAAAACCGGTTTTCTACACACGTAAAAATGATGAAACTAAAAAAGTAGAATATGGAATTATAGCTCAAGAATTAGAAACATCACTTAAAAAATTCGGAGCAAACACCAACGGAATTATTACTAAAGATGAAGAAGGCATGTACAGCGTTCGTTATAATGACTTATTAGCACCTATGATAAAAGCTATTCAAGAACAACAAATAATGATTGAAGAATTGAAAGCTGAAATACAAACTTTAAAAAATACAAAATAAGATGAAAACAACACTAATAGCATTAGCAAGCATTTTTTTATTTGCCTTTTCTTGTGAAGGTGATAAAAAATCAGAACAACTAAACGGTTTAGAAACAGAAATGGTAGAATCTATAGAGGCAACGGGTTTAAAAGCAGAAGATTTTAAAGGCAAAATAGATGAACTATTAACTTTAGAAATGGCTGCCGAGGTTTTGGGTTTACCAAAAAGCGAAGCAAAGAAAGATTATTCTAAGTTTTCCTCTTTAGAAAGTCTAAAATATAAGTGGAAATCGGATAGAACGAAAAAAGTAGCTATAAATGGACAATCTTTAAATGTCCCAGCTGATAATATTATCGAGTTAACTTGGGTAAAAAATACCACTTTGGAACAATTTAAACACGATTATCATACTTTAACTGCAGAAGAAATTCAAAATGGTACAGCTGAAATGGATAAAAAAGCAAATGAATTACATACAGAGAATAAAATGACTAAAGATCAAACGGATGCTGCTTTAGAAGCTGCCAAAGAATCTATTTCCAAATTTAAAGTTGAGGAAGTTCCAGATCTGGGTACTTATTCTGTTTTTGTAGATAGTGGTGTTATGGGTGTAACTACAAGAGATTTAAAAGTGTTTTATAAAGGACTTTCATTTACTTTAAGAGTAGATTTTTCTGAAGATACTTTAACCAATGATAAAAAAGCAATTCAAGCAGCAAGAATGATTATTAATCAAAAATTAAAGTAAAATGAAGTCGATTATTTTAGCTCTATTTTTATTCTTTGGTTTGAAAGGCAATGCACAACTTGTATTTGAAAACAATAAACCCAATAACAACACGCCTAAATTTATTGTAAATACAGTTGATAATACGACTCAGTTTTATTCTAAAGTAGGAGGAGTTGTTAAATTGTTTTATAATTGGAACAAAGTACCCCAACTTTTCGACGACACAGATAGAACCAATCGTTATAAAATGACAATGGTAGAAAATGATAAAATAGCCAAAAGAACTTTTGAAATTCAGTATTCTTTATATAGAGAAACACAAGTATATATGGGATATATAAAACAAACTATAGATTTTCATGATTCAAGGCCTACAAAAGTAATAGAGGATTATTTCACATTAAAAAAATAAAGTAATTATAATGAAAAATACCATTTTAATATTACTCTTGATTTTTGGAATAAAATCACAAGCTCAATTAGTACAAGGAGAGATAAAAATTAACAATCAATCCAAAGCAGAGCTAACAATTAAAAGTAATAAAGCAGTCAATTTATATGCAGATTTTAGAGAAAATAAATATAAAATCAATTTTGTTTTTACAGGAACTGATATTCAATTAAATACAGATAAAAAAGAAGTGGTTCAATTTGTTTTTAATACAACGATTAAAAGAGATGGAAAAGTGATAGCCAGCATGAAAAGAGCACCCATTCCTTTTTTTCCAGGTGATATGTTAATGCCAGTAGAAACATTTGATTTCATTTCTATGTTAGCCAATTTACAAACAAATTCTAACGAAACAATTTCAGAAATGCCAAAAGGGAATTATGAAATTACTATTGAAGCAAAAGCATTAGGCATAAAAGGTGAAATTGCACCAGCTCGTTTTTTTATCAATTTATAAAGAGAAAAATTAAACTCTTTTTAAAAACCGTTCAACATTTAAAGTTAGCGGTTTTTTTATTGCCATGTTTACTTTTTTAAAAAGAGGACACTAACTAGAAATTTAAATAAATAATTATGAAAAAATTAATTTTAATACTTGCTTTAGCAATGTTCAGTTTTTCTTGTAGCAAAGATGATGAACCTACCCCTCAACCACTACTTAAAGTAATTGATAAAATTGAAGTTAAAACAACTAACCCTTTTACATTCCCTTTAATATTCACCTATGAATTGCGTTTTGAATACAATTTGAATAAAGAAATTTCTAAAATATCGTATTACTATTCAAATGGAGATTTAAATGCAAGTTTTGCTTATACCTATCAAAATAACATACCAGTTTCTGCAATTTACAATCAACCTGAGAATGGAGATCCTGCTTCAGTGGTAAATTATGGATATAATAATGGCATATTTAATAGTGTTAATTATACTTACTATTATTCGGCTCCTGAATTTTTTACCTATAATAGCTCAACAAAACAATATAGTAGTACAGGAGGAAATAATAATTTTATCGTAAATGAAACTAACGATATTGAAATAAAAAACAGAAATGGCAGTGAATATGCTTTTTCATTTGACACATCGAAAAAAGGACCATTATATAATGTAATTAATAAGAAATGGATTCCAGTACTTTGGTATATTTCAGGTTTAGAATCCACAAATTACAATGTTACTACTACTTACCCAGTTGTTTCTATGTTTGATGACAATTTAGCTCAAACCAATCCATTTACAAACACTTACGATACCGACGGTTTTGTTGTTAAATCTTTTTTTACCAGCGCTAATGGAGTCGCTAGCAGTGAAATAACATATTCTTATAAAAGCATTTAAAATGAAAAAAAATATTCTTTTTTTGTTTATCTTGTTTTTATCTCAAATAGGATACACACAAGTTCAAACCATTACTATTTGTAGTGAAAACAAGGGTTGTGAATTTGCAAAAGTAACTTTAAATAAACATCAGATTGATGCCATACTAGTAAAACCTAATTTTCTGGCAAAAGAAAAAGGAGTTGTTATACTTAATTTAGTAGAATGTATTTCTACTATTGAAAAAAATAAAACACTACAAGTCATTCATGAAGCTCATGGTGGAAAAGGAACAATTAAGGAAAAAAAGAATTTTGATTTAAGAAAATATTTGTTTGAAAAAGGATGTCTTGTAAACTGTCCAAATACTACAAAACGAATATCATTTGAAGTAATTACTGATGAATTTAATGGTTCTGGTTTTTATTTTCATAATATACAAGCAGAAGAAAGTTTTATGCCAAATGAAAGTTGGCAACAACTCTACCAAGGAGAAATGAATGAGGTAGTCATGAATACGTTTCTTAAGAAAAATGAAAATACATCTTATACAATCGCAGAAGGTAACAAATGGAAAGTAAAAATGCCTTATGGAACTATTTTTAACGATTTAAATAATCTTTCCTTTAGTAATACATTTCATGCAAAATTTAAAAAGACTGGAAATAAAAAGTCATTTTTAAATACAAATGATTTTCAATTTGAATACATAGGAAAGGATGCTGAGGGTAAAAAAATGGTACTTTGGTTAGGACCAGGAGGGAATGTTTGTTTCGCTAATGGGAAAGCTATTGGAGCAGGTTTTTTTAATCTTGGATATCTTAAGATTGACGGTATTACGTATTTAATAACGGAACTTTCAGGATCAAACTTTAATGTAAAAGTTACAGAAATTGAAGAAGGTAGCTATTCATTTGACACTACTGGATATAAAGAAATAGCTGGTTTTTAAGAAATAAATAGTAATGTAAATAAAACCATATAATTAATTTTTGATGGTTTTGTCATTTTTATGTTTACTTTTTTTCAAAAGAGACACTAACTAGAAATTTTAAATAACTATTATCATGAAAAAAATTACCTTATTACTATTATTTTTGGTCTGTAACACTATTTTTTCTCAAGTAGAAATTGTTACTGATTTTTACTGGTCGTTTCCTACCAAAGTGAATAACAAAGTTATATTTGTTCGAAATACTCCTGAATATGGTAACGAACTTTGGGTTTCTGATGGAACATCGGCGGGAACAAATTTGTTAAAAGATATTAATGTAGGTACTGGGAACAGTGATCCCAATTTTTTTACTTTATTAGATGATGTTGTTTATTTTCAAGCCAATAATGATCAAATATGGAGAACAGATGGAACTGTTGCGGGTACATATATAATGGTAAATAATAGTGCTATTACAAAACCAAATAATTTTGTAAAAACACAAAATTTTATCTTTTTCACAGAAGGAGCAAGTGGTTTCAATTGTTGTAGAACTCTATGGAAAATGAATTTAAATCCAAATAGCGAAAGTTTGGTTACCCCAATTGAAAATTTCACAACGGTTCTTGATTTATATGTATTCAACTATGACAATGATGATATACTATTTAATGCTAAAACAGCTGCTAATGGATGGGCTATTTGGCGTTCTAATGGAAATGTAAGCATGTTAGTTAAAGATTTGTATACAGAAAATAATATTGATTACAAACAAATTTCAATTGGAAAGAAAATAGGGAATGACTTTTATTTTGGTGGATTTTCAACTTCCTATGGGAATGAATTATGGAAAACAGACGCTACTACTCCCAATACATTATTAATTAAAGACATTTATGTTGATGCAAATTATTTTAATAGTTCTGGAATAAATAACTTTATTAAAGTAGGACCAATACTATATTTTACAGCTAGAGATAATGTTAATGGTTATGAACTATGGAAAACAGATGGTACGGAAGCAGGCACACAAATGGTCAAAGATGTTTATCCAGGTAATAATGCGAATGGTTCGCCACCAGGTGGTTTGACAGAATTTAATAATCAATTATATTTTGTTCAGAATGATGGTACAGGTAATCAAATTTGGAAAACAGATGGGACAGAACTTGGGACAATTAAAGTCACCAATATTCCAAATCTAACAGCTGATTTTACAGTTCCCTTTTTATATAATGATATTCTATATTTATCTTTATATACACCAGAAATGGGGATCGAACTTTGGAAATTAGACGAAAATGATAATTTATCTTTAATTGAAGATATTGTTCCTGGAGATATAAGTTCTGAACCAAGCGGGTTTTTTGAATTGAATGGCTATATTTATTTTACAGCAACATCAAATGGTTTTGCTAGTGGTTACAAAACTTATAGAATTATTGATCAGAATTTATCTTTCGAAAATTTTAATAAAAGTAGTAGTATTTTGATTTATCCGAATCCTGCTTTAGATGTTATGAATATTAAAATGGAAAATTTAAATGAGTTTCAAGTTGTAATTTGCGATATAGTTGGGAAAGAAATTGTAAAATACCAAAATCAAGATATTATAGATATTACTAATTTAAATTCTGGTTTATATATAGTTACAATTAAAGACTTACAGACCAATCAGATTTTTATTCAGAAAATAATTAAGAAATAGCTATTAGTTAATAAAAAAGTCCTGCAACTGCAGGACTTTTACACTTTCTAGGTAATCAAAAAATAATTATGTATTATTCGATAACTACTACCTGAGCAGCTACTTTACCTTTTCTTCCTTCTTCTTCTTCGTAATTCACTCTTTCTCCTTGAGTTAATGATTCAACTCTCATTCCACTAGCGTGTACGAAAATGTCTTTTCCAGTTTCTTCATCAGTGATGAAACCGTAACCTTTTTCTTCATTGAAGAATTTAACTGTGCCTGTTCGCATGTTGTAATATAAAATAATTAATAATATCCAAAGATATACTTATTTATGAAACAAACACGATATTAATCGAAAAATTATTGATTTTCAGACTTTTCTCTGTTTTTATCGAGCTGAGAATTTAAGAATTCTTTTAATTTACTTTTTTTATATCGGTGAAGAATAAAAAGAGGCATTATCCCAAAAGCAATAATTAATACACCTATTCCTATCCATTTATCACCCGATTTAGCAATTTCCGAATTCAAATAGGAACCATAGCCTAAAAAACTAAAAAAAAGGACAAGTAAAACGATTAAGATATATTTCATTGTTGCTTACAGATTAAATTCATAACCTAAAATGAGATTGAAAGAATTTGTTTTTACAGTTCCATTACCTTGAACAGGAACGTCACTTATGTTTAGTAAGCCTAAATTATCTCTCAATTCAATACTAAGTTTGTTTTTTTCAGTTATTTTAAATTTTTTACCAATTCCTAGAGACCAACCAAAGTCTATCTTTTTAAAGATATCATTGCTATCTTCTTTTATTTTATCTCCATCCACTCTAGTTGTGGTATTAAGAAAAAAACCTAAATATGGTCCAGCATTAAAATAAAATTGTTTTTCTTTATCAAAATAGTAACGAAACAAAACCGGTATGGTAATATATTGTAAAGTTACCTTTACTTTCAGTGTACCTTCATTAAAAACAAAAGGATCCATTGAGTTGGTAAAAAAAGCAGCATCAATTTCATTTTTGAAGCTCTTATTTTCATAATGTAAGCCTGTGACAAATGAAAAATTCGTGTTAATAGGTTTTTCAATGACAATTCCTCCTACATAATTAAAATCATACTTGTTCTCTTCTGCAAAATCATTTCCCCTAATATTAGAAAATGTAGCACCTGAAGAAATACTTAAAATAATTTTATTTTGAGCTTGTGCCAATAAATTTGCTAAAAAGAAAACAAGTAAGATTGTTTTTTTCATGGATAATTATTTCAACTTAATATGTAATTCTTCTAATTGTTTAGTGTCAATTTTTGATGGTGCATCAATCATGACATCTCTTCCCGAGTTGTTTTTTGGGAAAGCAATAAAATCACGAATCGTTTCTTGACCTCCTAAAATAGATACTAATCGGTCCAATCCAAAAGCCAAACCACCATGTGGCGGAGCTCCAAACTCAAAAGCATTCATTAAGAAGCCAAATTGCGCTTGTGCTTCTTCTTTGCTAAATCCTAGTAAGTCAAACATTCTAGATTGTAATGCTCTGTCATGAATACGGATAGAACCACCGCCTATCTCATTTCCATTTAAAACCATATCATAAGCATTCGCTCTTACTTTTCCAGGATGGGTTTCAATTAGTTCAATATCTTCTGGTTTTGGAGAAGTAAAAGGATGGTGCATCGCATGATAACGACCACTTTCTTCATCCCATTCTAATAAAGGAAAATCAACTACCCATAATGGAGCAAATTCATCTGATTTTCTTAATCCTAAACGAGTCGCTACTTCCATTCTTAGAGCGGAAAGTTGGGTTCTCGTTTTGTCAGCATTACCTGATAAAACTAAAATTAAATCTCCTGCTTTAGCTTGAGTTGCTTCTGCCCATTTTTTCAAATCTTCCTGATCATAAAATTTATCTACAGAAGATTTGAAGGAACCATCTTCTTCACATTTTACATATACCATTCCTGAAGCTCCAATTTGAGGTCTTTTTACCCACTCAATTAAAGCATCAATTTCTTTTCTAGTATAAGAAGCACAACCAGGAGCTGCAATACCTACTACTAATTCCGCAGAATTGAATACACCAAAATCTTTATGTTGTGCCACAGCATTTAACTCTCCAAATTTCATCTCAAAACGAATATCTGGTTTGTCATTTCCATACGTTTTCATAGCATAATCGTAGGTGATTCTGGGGAATTTATCTACTTCAATGCCTTTTATTTCTTTTAATAAATGACGCGTTAAACCTTCAAACATATCTAAAATGTCTTCTTGCTCTACAAAAGCCATTTCACAGTCTATCTGAGTAAATTCAGGTTGACGGTCAGCCCTTAAATCTTCGTCTCTAAAACATTTTACAATTTGGAAATACTTATCCATACCACCTACCATCAATAATTGTTTAAATGTTTGAGGCGATTGCGGTAAAGCATAAAATTGTCCTTCATTCATTCTACTTGGCACCACAAAATCTCTTGCTCCTTCTGGAGTAGATTTAATTAGGTAAGGAGTTTCAATGTCACAAAAACCTTTGTCAGAAAGGTATTTACGTACTTCCATACTTACTTTGTGACGGAATAATAAATTATTTTTTACTGGGTTTCTACGAATATCTAAATAACGATACTTCATTCGTATGTCTTCACCACCATCCGTTTCATCTTCAATAGTAAATGGAGGAAGCATGGCTTCATTTAAGATGTTTAATTCAGAAACTAAAATTTCAATTTCACCAGTTGGCATGTTAGGGTTTTTAGATTCCCTTTCAATCACAGTTCCTTTTACTTGGATAACAAATTCGCGACCTAGCGTTTTTGCTTTTTCAAAAACGCTAGTGTCGGTCCTTTTTTCGTCAAAAATTAATTGAGTTATCCCATAACGATCTCTTACATCAACCCAAATCATGAAACCTTTATCACGGGTTTTTTGTACCCAACCTGCTAATGTTACTTCTGTATTTATATGTGAAGCGGTAAGTTCTCCACAAGTATGACTTCTATACATTTTATTAAAATTTATGCAAAAGTAATAACAAATATTAATTTTATCGAGTAAATTTATTAGATTTGAAGATTATTTTTAATTCAATTTAACTCTTATGAAAAAATTGGTAATTTTATTATTATTTGCTGTTTTATCGATACATGCTCAGGATGCTTCTAAAATGGTTTCTTTTGAAGGTAAAATCGCAAATCGCAATTCAGATTCTATTGTTTTAGCTTCTGGAAAAAACTTTAAGAAAACATTACGTCTTAATAAAAGAGGTCAATTTAAAGATGCTTTTGAAATTCCTTCAGATGGATTATTTCAATTGTTTGATGGTTCTGAAACGACGATGTTGTTTTTGAAAAATGGATATGATTTAAAACTTACAATGGATGCTAAAAGTTTTGACGAATCTATTAAATATGAAGGAAAAGGATCTGTTGAAAATAACTACTTGGCAAAAAAAGCCTTAACTGATGAAGCTTTTGAAAAAGATTTGGATTTTTTATTTACGGAAGATGAAACTGCTTTTCAAGCAGGTTTAAACAAAAAGAAGTCAGATGATTTAGCTGCTTTAGAACAAGCAGGAGTTGATACTTCTTTATCGCAAATGTTAACAGCTATGATTCAACAAGAATCCATGATGTTGAGTCAATTTTATGCTCAGAAGAAAATAGCTGAAAAAATGAATGGGGTTGCAAGTCCTTCTTTCAATTTCGAAAACCATAAGGGAGGAATGACCAAATTAGAAGATTTCAAAGGGAAATATGTTTATATTGATGTTTGGGCTACTTGGTGTGCGCCATGTAGAGCTGAAATTCCTCATTTGAAAAAAATAGAAGAAAAATACCATAACGATAATATTGTTTTTGTAAGTATTTCTGTAGATACACAAAAAGACCATGACAAATGGAAAAAATTTGTTTCAGAAAAAGAATTAGGAGGTGTTCAATTATTTGCAGATAACAATTGGAATTCTGATTTCATAAAAGCTTATGGTATTAATGCTATCCCAAGATTTATCTTAATAGGTCCTGACGGTAAAGTTATTTTTGCTGATGCACCACGACCTTCTTCTGCTACTTTAGATAGTACATTGAAAGAGTTTTTTAACAAATAAAAGCAATTAAATATTAATTTAAACCAACGATTTTTCGTTGGTTTTTTTATGTCTATTTTTCCAATGTTATGAAATTGTTAAGTAAAAGTTTGTTTTATGTAAAATATTTTCTATATTTGTTATAGAATCGTTAACCTATTAATTTTAAAGATATGAAAAAGATAGTAATTGCAGCAGTTTTATTGGTTTCAGGAATGATGGCAGCTCAAGAAGTTAAACCAAAGTATGAAGTAGTAGATCAAATGGTGAAAGCAACTTATTTTTATGACAATGGTCAGGTTAAACAAGAAGGCTTTTATTTAGACGGAAAACTTCATGGGAAATGGGTTTCTTATAACCAAGATGGAACAAAACAAGCGATGGGAGAATATGAAAATGGTAATAAAACTGGAAAATGGTTTTTCTGGAATGATTCAGCTTTAAATGAAGTAGATTTTGCAAATAGTAGAATTGCGGAAGTTAAAAAATGGTCTAAAGAAGCTTTAGTTAGAAATTAAATTTATAATAACTAACCCTATATCAAAAAAGTCCCAAGAAATTGGGACTTTTTCAGTTTCATCCTTTTTTGAAGTAATGAAACACCTAACTAAAATTTAAGCTTAACCAATAAAGCTAAAAGCTAAAACTAATTCCAGAATATAAACCTACTATATAAGGTTTAAAGTTTCCTGAATTGGAATTAAACGTATTGATCTGGTATTTAAATACAGGTTGAAAATTAAATTGAAATGATTTCAAAAAATTGTAGTTAAAACCCAAACCGACATTACTACTAAAATGTATGTTATTTAAATTGTTGGCTTCTCCAATAACCATTTCGGAACCATTAGAGACTAAGGATATATTGTTCTTATTCAACACTAAAGTACTCATTCCGCCAATAACTTCTATGCCAAATTTTTTGTCTAAAATTTTATAGGTCATTTCTAATGGAATTTCTATATAACCCATCTCTTGGTTTAAACTTGCTTGAGTTGCTTCTGACATGTTTTCAACATCAGCGGATAAAATATTGGCATCTTCAGATGGAGTATTTCTCAAAACTAAATTTTCCGCGTTCACGTTTTGGTCAATATTTAATGAAATTGCATTAATTTGATTTAAGGTGCTTGAGTAATAAACATTATTAGTGTTGTAATTTATATTAATTGCATTAATACCTGAACGAATACTAATTTTTTTATTAAGATTGTATTGTAAACCTACTCCATAACTTAAACTTGTGGCATAACTTTTTTCATTATTGCTAAATTGTTCATCAATGGGTGAGCCATCCGAAATTGAATTGAAATAAACGGGCGCAGCATTACTACTAATCACCCATTTATCTCTTTTCTCTTTTTCTTTTTCAACAGCATTCTCTCCCGCTTCCTTTTCTTTTAGCAATTGTTCTAAAACATTTACTTCTGCCAAAGCTTCCGTAGTTGTTATAGTACTATCTTTACTGACATCATTGGTAACAACTAATGAATTTCCAGAGATTTCATTTTTTTGAATTTCTCTAGTATAATCAATTGTGTTTTCTGTCGTATTTTTTGTTTTTTGATTGGGTTGTGTTGCACCTACAACTTTATCTTTTATTAATGTTTTCTCTTCAACTAAATTTGAATTTTTAGTGTTTTGATTTTCTACAACTCGATCTTCTGCCTTACCTGAAACAATGATATTAAGAGGAACTTTGTTTGTAATAGTATCATTTGAATTTGGCTTTTCTTCAGCTTTAGTTAAAGATTCTTTATCAATGTTACTTATATTTTTGTTGGTTAAAATAGCAACCGCTTTTTCATTTGTTGATGTTGTTTCTATTAATTTGTTTTTATTTTCAAGAGTTTCTTTAGATGAATTAAAATGGTTGGCTAATGCCTTGTTTTCATTAGGACTTGCTTTATCATTAGTAATTATGTTATTTTGAGTTTCTTGAGTGATTTCTTCTTGGTTTCCAATTCGTGTTAGATTGTTTTCTTCGCTTGAAACACTTACGAATGCATTATTTTTAGCTTTAGTAATCTTATCATTTGAATTGGATTTGTTAAGAATAGGATTCTCATTTAAATTGTTGTTTTTAGAGGGGTTTTCTTCTTTTGAATTGAGAATGTTATTTTCTTGTGTAACTACAACATCAGAATTGGATTTTTTAATTGTATTGTTGTGAATAGTGTTGTTGTTTTCTTCTTTATTATTGTTGTTGTTTTCTAAAACAATTTTTTCATCAGAATGAATAAAATTATTTTTATCGGCTTCAGAAGGAAGTAATAAGAAAATAGCGACAAGCAAACAGGCTGCAATTCCAGCGGCTTTAAACCAAAAAGGAATAACTCTTCGTTTGTTTTTTTTCTTTTCAATTCTAGAAGCAATTACATCCCAAGCATCTTCCGGTGGATTTGCTTCAAAGTCTTTAAACTTTTCTTGAAATAAGCGTTCTATATTTTTGTTTTCTTTCATTTCGTTTTCGGAATTGAAGTGTTTGCGTTTTCTTCAATTTTGTTTTTTAAAATTGCTTTGGCTCTTGCTAAATTTGATTTAGAAGTACCAATATTAATTTCTAACATTTCTGCTATTTCTTTATGAGAATATCCATCCATTACATAAAGATTAAATACTAACCGGTATCTATCGGGTAATTCTTGAATGATTTTTGTTAAAAATTCAAGAGATACATTTTCCTCATCAACTTCAATTTCTGAATCATCAGGTAGATTTTCTGAAATTATTTCAAAAATTCCTTGGTTTCTATATTGTTGAAGGATGTAATTAATTACAACTCTTTTTGCCCAACCTTCAAAAGATCCTTTAAAATGGAATTGATTTATTTTTTCATAAATTAAAATAAACCCTTCTTGTAAATTATCTTGTGCTTCCTCATAATTTCTCGAATACTTAAGGCAAACAGCAAATACTTTAGGACTCAATAGTCGGTATATTTGCTCAAAAGCCTTAGTATTTCCCTTTTTGCAATCATTTATGAGTTGGTCAATTATCAAAATGAATAAAGTTTTATCAAATAACAGGAACTTCTACTTCTTCATAAATATCTTCTCCATTTGCGTCAGTACCTTTCCAAAATTTAAAAATATAAGAACCGTTGTTTGTTACATGAAAGTTAAAAGTAACTTCTGTAAGTTCATTTTCAAAAGGAACACAATTATTTCTTTCAAATACCACATTTCGAATTGCGATAGTTCTTATATTTAAATATTTCTCATAATATATCTTGTCGTATACATGACAGGTACTAGGGCGGTAATATTTTAACTTAATTTCATAAGTGCCGTCGAGTTCAAAACTGTCAGGTAAAATAGCCTCTTCAACTGGGGATATTTCAAGATGGTATTTTTCCATATTGTCATTAAGACTGCATGAGTTTAGTACTAAAAACATAGTTAGTAAAAAAAGGACTCGCTTCATAGGTGTAAATTTTAATTTTAGGAGCTCTATATGAGTTAACCTATTTTAATGTTTTTAATTTTATTTTTAAATCTTTATAAAGTTTAATTAAGTTGTTATAAATAAACTAGTATAATAAGATGTTTTTAATGTTCATTACTTAAATGAAAGATTCTAAGAAGTAGAAAAGGTTGCGTGGTTAAACAAAAAAATCACGATTTTTTTCGTGATTTTTTTGTTTTAAGCATTTGCGGCTTTAATTGTTTCCTTTATTTTTTCTTCTAATTCATCCATTAGTTCTGGATTATCTTTTATTAGGGCTTTTACAGAATCTCGACCTTGTCCTAATTTAGTGTCTCCATAACTAAACCATGAACCACTTTTCTTTACAATTTCAAATTCTACCGCTAAATCAAGTACTTCTCCAACCTTAGAAACTCCTTCACCATACATGATGTCAAATTCTGCAGTTTTAAATGGTGGTGCAACTTTGTTTTTAACTATTTTAACTTTAGTTCTATTACCAATTACATTTTCACCATCTTTAATTTGGGATGAACGTCGAATATCAACTCGTACAGAAGCATAAAACTTTAATGCATTACCACCAGTTGTGGTTTCAGGACTTCCAAACATAACTCCAATTTTATCACGCAATTGATTAATGAAAAATACAGTACAGTTGGTCTTATGAATTGTTGCGGTTAATTTTCGTAAGGCTTGCGACATTAAACGAGCATGTAATCCCATTTTAGAGTCTCCCATATCACCTTCAATTTCACTTTTAGGTGTTAAAGCCGCAACTGAGTCAATAACTACTATGTCTACTGCTCCAGATCGAATTAAACTTTCAGCAATTTCTAGTGCTTGTTCTCCATTGTCTGGTTGAGAAATAATTAAATTATCAATATCGATTCCTAATTTTTCTGCATAAAAACGATCAAAAGCATGTTCTGCATCAATAAAGGCAGCTATTCCACCAGCTTTTTGCGTTTCAGCAATGGCATGTAATGTTAAAGTCGTTTTACCAGAAGATTCAGGTCCATATATTTCAATAATTCTTCCTTTTGGATATCCATTTACACCAAGAGCTAAATCCAATCCTAATGAACCAGATGAAATGACTTCTACTTCTTCTACAGCAGCATCTCCCATTTTCATTACAGTTCCTTTTCCGTAGGTTTTATCTAATTTGTCTAATGTTAATTGTAAGGCTTTTAATTTTGCGTCTTTATCTGTGCTCATAATTATGTATATTTTGCGTAAAAATACCTAATTTTTATCTTTTTGCAATGAAATTTTATTAACAAGTTGAATTTTTGCTTTAGGATGCTTTTTGAGGTATTAAAAAGTTGATTTTCAGATGAAATTTTTTGAAATTGCTATGCGAGTAAATAGTGCATAATTTAAATTTTGAATTTATTTTGTTTGTTTTCCACTTTAAAATAAAATTTTATCTTTGCAGTCATAAATCCTTCCATTTAGGGTTTATAAAATAATTTCTCACTTAAACGTTTATAGCATGCAACTGTATAACACCTTAAGCGCAGAAGAAAGAGCCGAGCTAATTGATCAAGCAGGCAAACAACGTTTAACGTTGTCTTTTTATGCGTATGCCAAAATTGAAGACCCTCAACAATTTCGTAACGATTTATTTTTAGCATGGAATCCTTTAGATGCTCTTGGGAGAATCTATGTGGCTCACGAAGGAATAAATGCCCAAATGAGTGTTCCAGCAGATAATTTTGAAGCTTTTAGAGACACACTTGAAAGCTATGATTTTATGCAAGGCATTCGTTTGAATGTAGCTGTGGAACAAGACGATCATTCATTTTTAAAATTAACGATTAAAGTGCGTCATAAAATTGTAGCAGATGGACTAAATGATGCTACTTTTGATGTTACCAAAAAAGGAATTCATTTAAAAGCTAAAGAATTCAATGAAATCCTCGAAGATCCCAATACAATTGTAGTAGATTTTAGAAATCATTACGAAAGTGAAGTAGGTCATTTTAAAGGTGCGATTACTCCAGATGTGGAAACTTTTAGAGAAAGCTTACCTATTATTAATGAGCAATTAAAAGATTTTAAAGAAACGAAGAACTTGGTAATGTATTGTACTGGAGGAATTCGTTGTGAAAAAGCGTCTGCTTATTATAAGCATCAGGGTTTTAAAAATGTGTACCAATTAGAAGGGGGTATCATCAATTATGCAAAGCAAATCAAAGAAGAAGGTTTAGAAAGTAAATTTATTGGTAAAAACTTTGTTTTTGACAATCGTTTGGGCGAACGTATTACTGAGGATATTATTTCGCAATGCCATCAATGTGGGAAACCTTGTGATAATCACACAAATTGTGTGAACGATGGTTGTCATTTATTGTTTATTCAATGTGACGAATGTAAAGCTGCTATGGAGAATTGCTGTTCAACAGAATGCCAAGAAGTAATTCATTTACCATTAGCAGAACAAGTGAAATTAAGAAAAGGTAAGCAAGTAGGGAATAAAGTCTTTAGAAAGGGAAAATCAGAAAAGTTAAAGTTTAAACATTCTGGTGTATTGTCTGATGCGTCTTTAGATGTGGTTTCAAAGACAAAAACCATTCGTGAAAAGATTAAAGTTAAAAAAGTTTTGTTAGGTAAAGCCGAACATTATTTTGTAAAAGCACAAGTGGCTCAGTTTTTAATTGAAAATCAAGAATTAAATATTGGAGATAAAATTTTAATCTCAGGACCTACAACTGGTAATGAAGAATTGCTACTTGAAAAAATGCTAGTAAATGGAAAAGAAGTTGCTCAAGCTAAGTCAGGAGATAAGGTAACTTTCCAAGTACCATTTCGAGTGCGATTATCAGATAAGCTATTTAAAATGAAGTAACTAGTTTACGAGTATAAAAAACAGTTTTAAAAATATACTTTAAAAAACCTATTTGCGTTAAAATGTAAATAGGTTTTTTGTTTTAAAGCTAATTTTCAGTTTCTATCTATAAGTAAATTTATATTATCTTTACACTCAAAATACGTTTTAGACAAGTAGTGCTGTTTAAGCGCAATCAATATATATTCAAATTATGGCATGTAATAACTGTTCGACAGGGACTACTACAGATGGAGTTCCTAAAGGATGTGGCAATAAAGGATCATGTGGCACAGGAAGCTGCAATAAATTAACAGTTTTTGATTGGTTATCCAATATGACATTACCACAAGGGCAAGAACCTTTCGGTTGTGTAGAAGTACGTTTTAAAAATGGAAGAAAAGAATTTTTTAGAAATCCTGAAAAATTAGCATTATCCATTGGAGATATAGTAGCCACTGAAGCTTCACCTGGACACGATGTGGGTATTGTATCTTTGGCAGGAGAATTGGTTAAAATCCAAATGAAAAAGAAAAATGTAAGTGTTGATAGTGAACTTGCAAAAATATACCGTAAGGCTTCTCAAAAAGACATTGATATTTGGAGTGAAGCCAGAAATAAAGAAGAGAAAGTACGTATGCGTGCTCGAGAAATTGCTATTTCGCTTAATTTGGAAATGAAGATTTCTGATGTGGAATTCCAAGGTGACGGTTCCAAAGCCACATTTTATTACACCGCTAGTGATCGGGTTGATTTTCGTCAATTGATTAAAGATTTTGCAAGAGAATTTAGCATTCGTATTGAAATGAAACAAGTTGGTTTTCGTCAGGAAGCTTCTCGTTTAGGAGGAATTGGTTCCTGTGGAAGAGAATTGTGTTGTTCTACTTGGTTAACTGATTTTAGAAGTGTAAATACTTCTGCAGCACGTTATCAACAACTTTCCTTAAATCCTCAGAAATTAGCAGGACAATGCGGAAAATTAAAATGTTGTTTAAACTACGAATTAGACACCTATCTCGATGCGCTTAAAGACTTCCCAGATTTAGATACAAAATTATATACTGAAAAAGGAAATGCACACTGCCAAAAGGTAGATATTTTCAAAGAATTAATGTGGTTTTCTTATGAAAATCAACCGGCGCATTGGCATGTTTTATCTGTTGCTGATGTGAAAGAAATTTTGGCTAAAAACAAGCAAAAAATTAGAATTTCTGCCATCGAAGATTTTGTAGTAGAAGCAACTAAAGAAGTTGAGAAAAATTTCCAAAATGTGGTTGGACAAGATAGTTTAACTAGATTTGATCAAAAGCCTAAAAAGAAAAATAATAAAAATAAGAAACGTCGTAAACCAACAAATTTTAAAAATGGACCTAAAAAGGAGTAATTTTTTTATACTGATTTTTTTATGTATACTCTGTTTTTCTTGCGACGAAAAGAGAGTCTTTGATGAATATCAATCATTAAATGGGAAATGGAAACAAGAGGATGTTGTTCGATTCACTTTTGAACAGAATGACACTATTAATCCATATAATTTATTTTTGAATATCAGAAATAATAATGATTATCCTTTTAGCAACTTATTTGTTACAGTTTCGTTAAAACAACCCGATAGTTTAGTTAAAATTGATACTTTAGAATATGCAATGGCAAATCCGGATGGTTCATTAATGGGGGAAGGCTTTTCCGATGTAAAAGAAAGTAAATTATGGTATCAAGAAAATTTTGTGTTTAAACAAAAAGGGAAGTATACTATAGAAATACAACAAGCATTAAGAGAAACTGGGAGTGTTACAGGTGTAGAAGAATTGAATGGTGTAACAGATGTGGGTTTCAGAATAGAAAAAACAAAATAAATATGGCAACAAAGAAAAAAGAAAGCAGTGAATTTTCTAAGTATATAAAAATATTTTGGAAAACCTTTTTATTTGGGTTAGGATTTATTATTTTATTATTTCTATTTGCTTCTTGGGGCTTTTTTGGAGCGATGCCTACTTTCGAAACTTTAGAAAATCCAGATTCGAATATTGCTACAGAAATTATGTCTTCTGACGGAGTTGTTTTGGGAAAATTTTATGCCCAAAATAGAGTCCCTGTTACGTTTGAAGAATTACCAAAAGATTTAGTACATGCACTAGTTGCTACAGAAGATGAACGTTTTTATGAACATTCAGGTATTGATGCAAGAGGTACCTTAAGAGCTGTTGTAATGTTAGGTAGAGATGGTGGCGCGAGTACGATTAGCCAACAGCTTGCAAAAAATTTATTTCATGGTAGTGATGGTTCTAGAAATATAATTTTGAGAATTGTTCAGAAAATAAAAGAATGGATTATTGCTACTAGATTAGAACGTCAATACACTAAAAACGAAATCATTGCCATGTATTTGAATCAGGTGGATTTTGTAAATGGAGCAATCGGTATTCGTTCTGCTTCCAAAATCTATTTTAATAAAGAACCAAAAGATTTAACTACTGAAGAAGGAGCTGTTATCATTGGAATGTTAACCAATCCCTCTCGATTCAATCCAAAACGTTTTGAAGAGAGATCAAAAAACAGAAGAAATATTGTTCTTGGACAAATGGTTCGTAGTGGCTACCTGAAAGAAACTAAAAAAAATGAACTACAGAAAAAACCTCTTGTTTTAGATTTTAGACCAGAAGATCATAATCAAGGAATTGCAACTTACTTCAGAGAGTATTTGAAGGTGTATATGAAAGATTGGGTAAAAAATCATAAAAAAGAAGACGGCACAGAATACGATATTTATAGAGATGGTTTGAAAATTTATACGACAATCGATTCTCGCATGCAAAAATATGCTGAAGAGGCTGTACAAGAACATTTAACCATTTTGCAAGCTAAATTTTTCGAATTAGCAAAAACGGAAAAGAATGCGCCTTTTATAAAAATTACTGATGAAGAGACAGAGAAGATTATAAAAAGCGCAATGAAAAATTCGGAACGATGGAGAATCATGAAAGACGATGGAAAGTCCGAAGAAGAAATCTTGAAATCATTTGAGGTTAAAACGAAAATGAAAATTTTTACTTGGAAAGGTGAAAAAGATACGATAATGACTCCGAGAGATTCTATTCGTTACTATAAACATTTCCTTCAAACAGGTATGATGGCCATGGAACCACAAACGGGTCATATTAAAGCATGGGTTGGTGGTATTAATCATAAATATTTTCAATACGATCACGTAGGCCAAGGAGCAAGACAAGTGGGTTCTACTTTTAAACCTTTTGTGTATTCAACGGCTATTGAACAATTAGGAATGTCGCCTTGTGATTCTATTATTGATGGTCCATTTACCATGCAAAAAGGAAAATGGGGGATTTCAAAAACTTGGTCGCCAACGAATGATGGAGGTGCTTTTAAAGGTATGGTTACACTTAAAAAAGCATTGGCTAATTCATTAAATCCTGTGTCTGCTAAATTGATGGACCGAGTAGGACCGCAATCTGTAGTAGATATGGCAAGAGATTTGGGAGTTACTACAGAAATACCAGTAACTCCAGCAATCGCTTTAGGTGCTGTTGATATAACAGTGAAAGAAATGGTGGGTGCTTTTAGTACTTTTGCCAATCAAGGAGTGTATATTGCACCAACATTCATTACTAGAATAGAAGATAAAAACGGAGTGGTTTTAGATCAAGTAATTCCGCAATCCAAAGATGTAATGAACAGAGATGTCGCGTATGCTATTATTAAGTTAATGGAAGGGGTTACAGAATCTGGAACTGGGGCTCGTTTAAGATGGGGTTCTGTTAATGGTTTAACCAATTACAAGTATAAATTTACGAATCCTATTGCTGGTAAAACAGGAACTACACAAAACAACTCTGATGGATGGTTTATTGGAATGGTGCCAAACTTATCAGCTGGAATTTGGGTTGGAAACGAAGACAGAGCGGCACATTTTAGAAGAACTTTATACGGACAAGGAGCATGTATGGCTTTGCCAATTTGGGGATTATTTATGGATAAATGTTACAAGGATAAAGAATTAAACGTGTCTCAAGAAAGTTTTGAAAGACCTGAAAAGATAAGTATTCGTGTCGATTGTACTACAGCAGCTCCAACGGTTGATTCTACTGATGTGGATAAACCAAATATGTCTGAATTCGATTTTTGAAAAAAACGCAAATAAAATATGATTAAGCGAACTGTAAAAAACGTTAGCGAAGCACTACAAGGGATTGAAAGTGGAATGACAATTATGTTAGGAGGCTTTGGTCTTTGTGGAATTCCAGAAAATAGTATAGCTGAGTTAGTAAATAAAAAAGTAACCAACTTAACCTGTATTTCTAACAATGCAGGAGTGGATGATTTCGGACTTGGACTATTGTTGCAAAACCGTCAAATAAAAAAAATGATTTCATCTTATGTTGGTGAAAATGCAGAATTTGAAAGACAAATGCTTTCAGGGGAACTAGAAGTAGAGTTAACACCACAAGGAACTCTAGCGGAAAAATGTAGAGCTGCCCAAGCAGGAATACCTGCCTTTTTTACACCTGCAGGGTTTGGTACTGAAGTTGCTGAAGGGAAAGAGACAAGAGAATTTAACGGAAAAATGCATGTTATGGAGCTAGCATTTAAAGCAGATTTTTCTATTGTTAAAGCATGGAAAGGTGATGAAGCAGGAAATCTGATTTTTAAAGGAACCGCTAGGAATTTTAATGCAGTCATGGCAGGTGCGGCTAAAATTACGATAGCTGAAGTGGAAGAATTAGTGCCAGCAGGAACTTTGGATCCAAATGAAATACACATTCCTGGTATTATGGTAAATCGTATTTTTCAAGGTGCTACATTTGAAAAAAGAATCGAGCAACGTACAACTAGAAAAAGAGCGTAATCATGGCATTAGATAAAAATCAAATTGCAAAAAGAATTGCAAAAGAAGTAAAAGACGGTTACTATGTAAATCTTGGGATTGGTATACCAACATTGGTTGCTAATTTTGTTAGAGAAGACATATCGGTTGAATTTCAAAGTGAAAACGGTGTTTTAGGCATGGGGCCTTTCCCTTTCGAAGGTGAAGAGGACGCAGATATTATCAATGCTGGTAAACAAACCATAACTACTTTACCTGGAGCTAGTTTTTTTGATTCCGCTTTTAGTTTTGGGATGATTCGAAGTCAGAAAGTCGATTTAACTATTTTAGGTGCTATGGAAGTAGCTGAAAATGGTGATATTGCGAATTGGAAAATACCTGGTAAAATGGTAAAAGGTATGGGAGGAGCTATGGATTTAGTTGCTTCAGCTGAAAATATTATTGTGGCCATGATGCATGTAAACAAAGCGGGTGAATCAAAGTTGTTAAAGCGATGTTCTTTGCCCTTAACTGGAGTAGGTTGTGTAAAAAAAATCGTAACAGAATTAGCGGTTCTTGAAGTTACATCAGAAGGCTTTAAATTGTTAGAAACAGCTCCTGGTGTTACTGTAGAAGAGGTGAAAAATGCTACAGAAGGGACTTTGATTATAGAAGGAGATATTCCAGAAATGATTCTAGATTAAATAAAATAATACAAATATAATAGAGCCACAATTCACTGTTTATAGTAGTGTTTTGTGGCTAATTTTTACAATATGAGTTATCCAAAAGTAATTTTAAAGAAAGGAAAAGAAAAGTCGATTTTAAGAAGACATCCATGGGTTTTTAGTGGAGCGGTGTATGGAGTCAGTAGGGAAATCGAAGATGGTGAAATGGTAGATGTGGTTGATTATAACAATGCGCATTTAGGAACTGGTTTTTTTAGCGATAGAGGAAGTATTGTTGTTCGAATCTTAACTTTTAATGATGAAACTTTTGATTCTAATTTTTGGAAAAAAAGGATTACTTCTGCCTGGGAATTACGATTGAAATTACTGAATTTAAATCAAACGAATGCTTTCCGAGTTATTCATGGTGAAGGAGATGGAATACCAGGCTTAATTATTGATTATTATAATAAAAATTGGGTAATTCAAGCACATTCCTCTGGAATTTACTTGCAAATGGAGGCTATAGCAGATGCTATAAAAACAAGTTTAAAAGATTTTTGTGAAACAATTTATTGTAAAAGTAGCGGTACACTTCCAAATACTGGGAAAGATTTTTTCTTATTCGGAAATCAATCCGAGTGTATTGCTAATGAAAATGGAATCGAATTTCATGTGAATTGGGTAGAAGGGCAAAAAACGGGTTTTTTCTTGGATCAAAGAGATAATAGAAAGTTATTAGGAACATTTTCAAAAGATAAAAAAGTACTGAATACTTTTTGTTATACCGGTGGTTTTTCAATTTATGCAATGAACGCGGGTGCTAACTTGGTTACTTCTGTAGATATTTCGCAAAAAGCAGTAGATTTAGCTAAAAAGAATATGCAATTAAATTTTCCTAGTGCCAATCATACAGCAGTTGCTTCTGATGTGTTTGAATTCATGAAAGAACATTCTCAACAATATGATGTAATTGTTTTAGATCCTCCTGCATTTGCTAAAAATATAAAAAGTAAGCATACTGCTACTCAGGCTTATAAAAGATTAAATATAGCAGGGTTAAAAGCGTTAGCACCAAATGGAATATTGTTTACATTTTCTTGTTCTCAAGTTATTGACGATGTGTTGTTTTATAATACTATAGCAGCAGCTGCTATTGAAACAGGTAGAAATATTAGAGTTTTGCATAAATTAAACCAAGGACCCGATCACCCTACAAACATTTATCATCCAGAAGGGCATTATCTTAAAGGATTAGTGCTTTTTGTTGAATAGTTTTTATTTTTTTAATAAATTTTAATATAAAAAAAGCATTATTTATTTAATTTTAACAAAAAATATATTTTTACTGTAATTGTTTGTGTTAAAAAATTATTACCTTTGTTTTTAACTAATCTTTAACAATCAAACAATTATGAAAAACAAACTACAAAAAGCAGTAGCATTGTCTTTGCTTGCTTCTTTTTCATTTTTATCCTATGGGCAAGAAGGGGATAAAAAAATCAAAGAGAAAATTTTAGATGAAAATGGGAAACCTAGTCTAATTGTATTCAAAGAAGGTGCTAACCTTTCTTCTTCAAATTTTCAAAGTATTCTAAAAGAAAATTTGAATCTTAAAAGTGGATTTACTTTTCAAAAAATTAAAGAAGAAAACGACAACCTTGGGTTTTCTCATGAAAAGTATCAACTTTTTTATAATAATGTTAAAATAGAGTTTGCCACTTATACAATCAATTCTAAAGGCGGTAGAATTGTTTCTATGAACGGTGAAATTTACAATCCAACTAAAATTAACATTAATCCAACTATTAGCTCAAACGTAGCTCTTGAAGCTGCTAAAAAAGCAACCCATAGTACTTCCTTTTTATGGGAAAACGCAAAAGAAGCGGCTCTTATTGGTTACTCAAAACCTCAAGGAGAATTGGTTTTATTACCTGAATTAGAAAGTATAGGAAAGGAAGGAGTAGAACCGCAATTACAACTAGCCTATAAATTTGACATTTATGGAACCAATCCTATAAGCAGAGCTGATGTTTATGTAGACGCTAAAACCGGTAAAGTATTGTTTTATAATGCTACCATAAAACACGCTACTAATTTTGGGCATGGTTCCGCACACCTTTTTGAATCAAATCATGCTTGTTCAGATCTTAAAAATCCTGAGAAAATTGCTAAAGCCTTTGAGGCATTAGTTTCTGGAACAGCGGCAACAAGATATAGCGGTTCTCAAAGTATTGAAACTACCCTAAGTGGAGGGAGTTATATCTTAAAGGATAATACTAGAGGAAATGGAGTGAATACCTACGATTTAAATAAAAGTACCAACTATAATTCTGCTGTAAATTTCACAGACAATGATAATAATTGGACAACCGCTGAGCATTCGACCAATAAAGATAATGGAGCTTTAGATGCACATTGGGGTGCAGAAAAAACATATGATTATTGGAGTGCAGTACACAATAGAAATAGTTTTAACAACTCAGGAGCAGCTATTAATAGTTATGTACATTATAGTTCTAATTATGATAATGCTTTTTGGGATGGATCTAGAATGACATACGGAGACGGAAGTGGTACCTATTTCGACATTTTAACAGCATTAGATGTAGCGGCTCATGAGATAGGTCACGCAGTTTGTACATACACTGCTAATCTGGCTTACCAAAGAGAGTCTGGAGCTTTAAATGAAGCTTTTTCAGATATTTGGGGAGCAGCTGTAGAGTATTATGCGGCTCCAAATAAAAGTACTTGGTTAATTGGTGAGGATATTGAAAGACGCTCAGGACATTTAGCGCTTCGCTCTATGAGTGATCCAAATAGTGAAGGACAACCAGATACATATGGCGGAACCTATTGGACAAATCCTAATTGTGGAACGCCTACGCAATCGAATGACTATTGTGGCGTGCATAGAAATAGTGGTGTCTTAAATCACTGGTTTTATATTTTAACGGTTGGTAAATCGGGAACTAATGATATTGGAAATACATATAGCGTAACTGGAATTGGAATTGATAAAGCTGCAAAAATTGCGTATCGTTTAGAAAGTGTTTATCTTTCTGCTAACTCTACATTTGCAAACGCAAGAACTTATGGTATACAAGCAGCTACTGATTTATATGGAGCTGGTTCAGCTGAAGTAATAGCAACAACTAATGCATTCTATGCCGTAGGTGTTGGTGCGGCATACTCTGGTGGCGGAGGTGGTGGTGGAACTACTTGTTCAACTACAATTACTTCATACCCTTATGCTGAAGGGTTTGAAAATACTTTGGGAGCTTGGACACAAGGTTCTGGAGATGATTTCGATTGGATTGTTGACGCGAATGGTACTCCTTCAAGTGGTACAGGACCATCAAGTGCTGCTCAAGGTTCTTATTATGTATACGTAGAAGCTTCTAGCCCTAATTATTCTAATAAAAAGACAATATTAAACTCACCATGTTATAATTTAAGTAGCGCTTCAGCAGCAACTTTTACCTTTAAATATCATATGTATGGAGCAGCTGGTATGGGAGGATTAACATTACAAGCAAGTACAAATGGAACTTCTTGGACCGATCTTTGGACAAAATCTGGGAACCAAGGTAATTCTTGGTTATCTGCTTCTGTTAACTTAGCTACTTACACAGGTTCAACTGTTCAATTACGATTTGTTGGAACAACTGGAAGTACTTGGCAAGGAGATATTGCTGTGGATGATGTGGCCTTATCAACTGGAACCGTAAATCCACCAACATGTACCAATGTGAATATCAATTTTGTATTTGATAATTATCCAGAAGAAACAAGCTGGCAGATTTTGAATTCAAGCGGACAGGTGGTTGAGTCTGGAGGAACTTACGGTAGTCAAGCTGATGGCTCTTCATTAACAATTACGAAATGTTTAGCTGCTGGATGTTATACTTTTAAAATTAACGACAGCTATGGTGATGGAATTTGCTGTTCTTATGGAAACGGAAGTTATTCTGTCACTTCTAATGGAACAACTTTAGCTAGTGGTGGTTCATTTGGTTCAAGTGAGTCAACAAACTTCTGTGTGGGTACAACTGGTTTAGTAACTGAGGTTTCTACCATTACAGAAACAAGTAAAGGTGTAGATTTTGTAATGTATCCAAATCCAGTTAAAGGAAATGTTTTACATGTAATTTCTAATGATGGTATGAAAGATTATAAGATATATAATGTTATGGGTCAATTAGTATTACAAGGACAAATTAAGAATGACCAAATTAACATCAGTTCATTAAATACAGGAATCTTTGTAGTTGAATTGAATACTTATAAGGAAAAAATCACTAAGAAATTTATTAAGGAATAAGAATTAATTAAGTTAAGTTAGTTATATTCAAAAGGAGAGGCTACAATTTGTAGCCTCTTTTTTTATTTCTATATTATAATTTCTTACCGTGAATAATTATAAGTTAGCAAAGAAATCATTTCCTTTATCATCGGTAATAATAAAAGCTGGGAAATCTTTCACTGTGATTTTTCGAACAGCTTCCATTCCTAATTCTGGAAAATCAACCACTTCTACTTTTAAAATATTTTCTTGTGCTAAAATGGCAGCTGGACCCCCAATAGAGCCTAAGTAAAAACCACCATATTTGGCACAAGCATCGGTTACTTGTTTGGATCTATTTCCTTTGGCTAACATAATCATACTGCCTCCAGCAGCTTGAAATTCATCTACATAAACATCCATTCTTCCTGCTGTTGTAGGCCCAAAACTACCCGATGGCATTCCTTCTGGTGTTTTTGCTGGACCTGCATAATATACAGGATGATTTTTGAAATAGTCTGGTATTGGTTTACCAGCATCTAATAATTCTTTAATTTTTGCATGCGCAATATCACGAGCAACGATAACCGTTCCATTCAATTTCAAACGTGTCTTAATAGGATACTTGGTTAATTCAGCTAATACTTCCTGCATAGGTCTGTCTAAGTCAATTTCAATAGCAGGTTGTAAATGAGGGGCAACTTCTGGTAAAAATTGTTTTGGATTGGTTTCTAATTGTTCGACGAAAATACCATCTTTAGTAATCTTACCTTTGATGTTTCGGTCAGCTGAACAAGAAACTCCCAAACCAACCGGACAAGAAGCAGCATGTCTTGGTAAACGAATCACACGTACATCATGTGTAAAATATTTACCTCCAAATTGAGCTCCAATAGCACTTTCTTGACAAATTTCTTGTACTCGTTTTTCCCATTCTAAATCTCGAAAAGCTTGACCACCCATATTTCCTGAGGTTGGTAAATGATCTAAATAACCTGCAGAGGCTTTTTTTACGGTTGCTAAATTAGATTCAGCAGAAGTACCACCAATGACTAAAGCTAAATGGTACGGAGGGCAGGCCGAGGTACCTAAATCTTTTATTTTGGTACGAATAAATGTTTCTAATGATTTTTCATTTAAAAGCGATTTGGTTTGCTGATACAAAAAGGTTTTGTTAGCTGAACCTCCACCTTTGGCTAAAAACAAAAATTCATACGAATTTCCTTTTTTGGCATAAATATCAATTTGAGCTGGTAAATTCGAACCTGAATTTTTCTCTTCAAACATACTGATAGGCACAATTTGAGAATAACGCAGGTTCTTTTTCTCATAGGTGTTAAAAATTCCTTTTGAAAGCCATTCGGCATCATCAGCTCCCGTGTAAACATTTTCACCTTTTTTTGCCATAACAATAGCTGTTCCTGTATCTTGACAAGAAGGTAATTCGCCTTCTACTGCAACCGTAGCGTTTTGTAATAAATTATAAGCTACAAAACGATCGTTATCGGTCGCTTCAGGATCATTTAGAATATTCTGAAGACTTTGTAAATGTTTGGTTCGTAGCATAAAGGAAACATCATTCATGGCTACTTCAGAAAGTAATTCTAGTGCTTTTGGATCAACAGTTAGAATTTCTCTATCTCCTATTTTGTCCACTTTTACATAATCAGAACTTATTTTTTTGTATTGGGTGTCATCCTTTTCAATTGGAAAAGGTTCTTGGTATATAAAATCCATTTTTTTGTGTTTTTTTAGTGGGGTAAAGGTAAGTATTTCAATATTTTTGATAAAAAATTTCTGTGGTTATTTAGAATGTCTTGTATGAAGTTGAAAATCAATTTTCATATTAACAATTATTCTGCTAACTACTTTGTTTTTTAGTTTGACATTAGGTTGGATAATTAAGGATCGATCTAAGCGATAAAAGAGATCAATATGCTTAGAGGTTAAAAATCTATTTTATTATTTAAAAATTGAATATAATTATCTGCAATCTTTTCTACAAAATTATCTTCTTTAGTCTTACTTTTATTTGCTAACATAACAATTATTAATTTGGAACTTGGATATATTAACAATTTACTTCTAGCTGAAATTGCATTTCCCCCATGACCATAATTAAAATTTCCATAGATGTCTTTGTTTACATTTACACCCATTCCATAAAATGTTTTACCTCCAAAATTTAATTTTTGAGGTTTAATTAATTCTACTAAAGTTTCTTGTTTAAGTAATCTATTAGCAAATAAAAAAGCATTACCAAGTTTAATCAAATCTTCAGAAGTTGAAAGATGACAACCTGCAGAATATGATGTGTTATTATAAACGTATTCTGTAATTTTTACTTTTTTATTTTCAATTTCTTTATAAAATGTAACTGTATTTTCATCATAATGTCCATCATCTATAAAAGTATTGTTCATTTGTAAAGGTTTAAAAATCAAGTCGTTTTGGATGTCAAAAACATTTTTATGATAGATTTTTTCTATTACAAAACCCAAAACACTAAATCCATAATTGCTGTAAACAAAATTTGTTTGCGGTTGATATTGTAATGAATCTTTAGTAAAAACTCTGTAAAAATCTTTTTTAGAATATTTGTTATCAAGAGACCACTTTTCTTCGCTAGCATTTCTTCTTAAACCTGCAATATGCCCTGCTAACTGTTTAATTGTGAAATCAAATGGTTTTTTTGCTAAGCTATCCAAATAAAAATGTGGTGTTTTATTCCAGTCAATAGTTCCTTCTTCATACATTTTACCTAAAACGGCACTCGTAATCATTTTTGTAATACTAGCAATTTCAAATTTTGTTTTTGAGGGAAATATTTTTGTTTTTTTTTCTAAATCTGCAAAACCAAAACCTTGTGAGAATATAATAGTATCATTATAAGAAATACTAATACTCATTCCAGGAATATCTTCTTTTTTTAAATATTTGGAAGCTAATATTTCAGTCTTCTTATTAATTTTATCAAAATTAATTTGTGAAAAACTTAGTAAAGGAATAAAAAATAAAAATAAAGGTTTCATACTATTAAAAAAACCAACTGGCCACTAATACACCTGTAATCACACATATTAAATCGACTAAAAGCATCATGCCTAACGTATAGCGCGTATTTTTAATACTTACTGAACCAAAATAAACCGCGATTACATAAAAAGTAGTTTCTGCACTACATTGAAAAATACAACTTAAACGACCTGCAAAAGAATCTGGGCCAAAAGTACGCATCGCATCAATCATAAATCCTCTAGATCCTCCAGAACTAAAAGGTCTTAAAATGGCTACAGGAAGTGAATCGGTAATTTCTTTAGCTACTCCTAAATGAGAAAAAATAAAAGAAATACCCTGACTTATAATTTCAAACAAACCACTGTTGCGCAGTAAAGAAATTGCAACTAACATTCCCATCACATAGGGGAAAATCATAACTCCTGTTTTGAGTCCGTTATTGGCACCTACAACAAAAGTGTCAAACATGGTGGTTTTATGCTCCGTAAATTTTTTTTCATTTACAAATGAGAAAATTAAGGTAAAACCAATAATAGCGAGTAACAATACACCCGATAAATTAGCTGTAAAATAATTTTTACCAATTAAGTCTAAAGTGTTTACATAAAATAACAAACCAATGATGGCACCTATAAGTCCCATCAAAACAGCTAAAAGGGAGACACTTTTAAAGTTGATACGCTGTTTCATGCCTACTAACAAGAATGCCGCAATTGTTCCTACAAAAGAAGTAATAATACACGGTAACATCACATCGGCAGGGTTGGCTGCATTTTCGGCAGCGCGATAACCAATAATCGAAGTAGGGATTAAAGTTAAACCTGCAGCATGCAAACACATGAACATAATTTGGGCATCACTTGCTCGATCTTTATCGTCATTCAATTCTTGTAAGCTTTGCATTGCTTTTAAACCAAATGGAGTGGCAGCAGAATCCAGCCCTAAAAAATTGGCTGCAAAATTCAAGGTCATATACGATATGGATTCATGATTTTTAGGAATTGTGGGAAAAACCTTTGCAAACATGGGACTCAGTTTTTTGGCTAACTTTTCAGAAGCTCCTGAAATGATTAGCAATTCCATAATACCACAAAAAAAGGCTAAATAAGCAATTAAGGGAATAATTAAATCCAACAAACTACTTTTTGCCATGGGAAGTAATCCGTCAGCTTGTTGCACCCCACTATAAATTTTTACCGATTGTTTGTTGTAAACATATAAGGTATCAGTAGTGGTCTTGGCTGTTTTAACTGTAAAAGTATTTTCTTTGGACTTAAGAATCGAGTCTTGAACGGCTTGAGGAATATCTTTTAAATATTTTTCAGCTATTAAAATGGGCTCTCCTTGTTTGCCATTTAAAACATAATCGATAGAGTAATATTTATTGGTAAACAAACCAATAATTATAAATGCAATTGAAGAAACAAAAATAGCTAACCAAAATCTACTTAAAACCATAAAATTGAATTTTTGTAAAAGTATGAATTCAAATTGAATGAAAAAATCAAATTCCTATTATACATGAATAATTTCATCTTCGATTAGTAAGTCTTCTCTTCTAAAACGTAAAAATATTTGAGCCACAGCTATTACGTCTTTTTCACAATATGTAATGATTCTATCGATGTCTTTTTCTATATAATATACATGAGCCACTTCACTGCCATCAATATCATCTTTTGGGGAAGGAACTTGTAATACTTTTGTGAGTAATTTCAAGGAAGTAAAATGCTTATAATCTCCAAATTTCCACAATTCTAAGGTGTCTAGATGAGGTACTTCCCAAGGTTTTTTACCAAATAAATTCAGTTTGCTTGGTAAAGGAACGGAATTAATAATCATTCTTCTCGCGATAAATGGAATGTCAAACTCTTTAGCATTATGTCCGCATAAAAGATGTTGGGGCTGATTGAAATGATTGTTTAATAAATTAGAAAAGTCTTGTAAAATTTTTTTCTCTTCTCCCCAAAAGCTAGTCACTCTAAAATTTCTAATGTCAGCTTTGTTAGTAAAATAGCCTACAGAAATGGTAATTATTTTTCCAAATTCAGCCCAAATTCCAGCACGCTCATAAAAGTCTTCTGGTGATACTTCGTCTCTTCTTTGGTATTGGGTTTTGCTTTCCCATAACTTTTTGGTTTCTTCATCCATACCTAAGTAGCTGTCATACTCAGGAACGGTTTCAATATCTAAAAATAAGATGTTGTTGAGGTTAATTTTTTCAATCATTTTAAAATAGTTTTATGCTATAAAGATTCAATTGCTTTTATAGCTAGTGGCGAATAATAAAAAATTATAATTTTTAAAAGCAACAAGTAAAATAAAAAACCTGTTGCTTTGTCTTTTATATCGATGCGTTTTTTATCCTTTTTTTTTAAGGAAATGTTTCTAATGGTGTAATCCTGAAAAATGACTATTCGTTTTGTATTTATTTTCTTTGATTTAAAATTTTATAGCTTTCTTCAACATACGTATATAAATCATTGCTGTGAGGATCGGTTTCTGTTTGTACACCTTTAATGTGTCCTAAACGAACAATAATAAGATTGTCTTCTGGAATTACAATTACAAATTGTCCTAAATGCCCTCTCAGATAAAACAATTTTTTATTGTTAATGGTGTGCATCCAAAAACCATAACCATACTGTGGACTTTCAGGAAAGCGAGGTGTTATACATTTTTGTACGAAAGTAGAATCTAAAATTTGTTTTCCTTTCCAATTTCCATTATGCAAATATAATTTTCCTAAACGAGCAAAATCTCGAGCATTACTTGCAATACAGCAATACGCTTTTTCAATTCCATCTGGTTCATGATCCAATTGCCACAAAGCATTGTTTTCTGCTCCTAAAGGTTGCCAAAAGTTTTTGGAAACATAATCTGAAAGGTATTCTCCAGTTGCTTTTTCAATACACATGGCTAATAATTGTGTTGCGCCACTTAAATATTTAAAAGACTGTCCTGGCTTTTCATTTATCTCTAATCCTAAAATCACCTTTTTTAAATCATCATCAAAATAAGCACGGGTTACTATAGAAAATGGGCTGTAGTATTTTTCGTCCCAACTTAAGCCAGATGCCATTGAAGATAAATCACCTACAGTAACTTCTTTTGCAAATGCACCTTTTAATTCTGGAAAAAAATCAGCTACTTTTTGATCCAAACTTTTTATTTTTCCTTCCATAATAGCTTTACCTAAGGCCATAGTAACCACACTTTTTGCCATAGAGAAGGAATTGGATTTAGAATCTTTAGTATATCCATCAAAATAACTTTCGTGAACAATACTATCATTTTTAATAATTAAAAAAGCAACGGTTTGTAACTCTTTGTGGGTTTTATCCAACGTTTCAGTTGAAGGAACTTGGTTGTAATCCTTAGCAATATTCCAAGGTTGGGCCACTCCATTTTTTATTTCTCTATTTGGAAAATGGGTGTAATCTTCCAAAAAGGCTGTAGTGTAACCTCTAAAATAAATTGTTCGGACTGCTCTTAATAAATAGTCTACATCAAAGATGTACATTAATATGATAATGGATACAAGTATAATTGCAAACCACTTGAAGAATTTTTTTAAGAATTTCATAGTTGCTTATTGGTTTTATAAGCATAAAAATAAACAAAAAAAGGCTTGCTTTTAAAAATTTAAAAAAGACTTTCTTGCTTTACTGGATTTTCGTGCTCAAGTAACCATTTCTTTCTCCACAATCCTCCAGCATAACCGGTTAAAGAACCATCTGTACCAATGACCCTATGACAAGGAACCACGATCCAAAGAGGGTTTTTGCCATTGGCAGAAGCGACTGCCCTTATGGCTTTTACATCGCCTAGTTTTTTGGATAATTCTAAGTATGAAGTGGTTTTTCCATAAGGAATTTCGAGAAGCGCTTTCCAAACTTTTTTTTGAAAATCGGTCCCTTTAGGATTCATTTCAAAATTAAATTGTGTTCTTTTGCCTGCAAAATATTCTTGTAATTGCAGTACCACTTCTTTAAGTTCGGTAGGAATTTTTGTTGAAATTTCTCCTTCTTCTCTAATTGAAATTACAGAGACGCCATTTGTATCGCCTTCTATCTTGGCTGTACCTAAAGGAGTATTAATAAAGACTGTTTGCATTTTATAAATATAAAAAAACCATCTTATAAAAAGATGGTTTTTCGTAAGTAAGATATAAAAAAATTGTTGTTTTATTATTTGAACATAACAGATTTTTCTTCTTTTTTCTCTTCAGCTTTAACGCTTCCTTTGATGATTAATACCTTAGGAGCTGCACCTTCTTCACTAGTTGTAACTGTTACTGTTTTTGTAAAATTTCCTGGAGATGCTGCATTATATGTTGCAGTAATACTTCCTTTTTCACCTGGTTTAATAGGTGTTTTTGTATAATTAGCTGCTGTACAACCACAAGATGGTTTTACATTTGTAATTAATATCGTTTCTTTTGTTGTATTCGTAAATGTGAATTCATATGAAACAGGTTTTCCTTTTTCAATTTCTCCAAATTCATGAGTTTCTGTATTCCATTTCATAGCAGAAGCTTTAGTTTGAGCTGGAGTTGCAACTGTATTAGGGACCTTTGGTGCTACTTTTTTAGCTTCTACTGCTTGTGCAAAAGATAAAGAAGTAATGAATAATGCAACAATTGATAGTTTAAGCGTTTTCATATATAATGTTTTTGTAATTATTCGATATGCAAATTTAAAAAGGAATAGTAACTTTGTTGTTAACTAACGTGTAATGATTGTTAATGACTTGTTAACAGTTAAAAATCAAACAGCATTATTCGTACCATTACATAAAAAATAAGGTGAAGTTTACACGATTTAATATAGTTATTCTGGTTGGATTTCTTGCCATATTAGGCGTTATTGTGATGCAATTGTTTTTGCTTAATCAAGCGTATTCTTTTGAAAAAAAAGAAGTGGAAGACAAAATACATTATGCTTTATTAGATGTGGTGGAACGAATTTACGTAGATAATAATTCCGAATTAATCGTTACCAACCAAATAAAAAAAGTGGCTCATAATTATTATGTAGTCAATGTGAATGATGTGTTTGAAAATAACATCTTGGAGTTTTATCTAAAGAAAGAATTTGCCAAAGTAAAGTTAGATTTGGATTTTGAATATGCAATTTATGATTGTGGTTCAAATAATATGGTATATGGAAATTATATTACCGCTACGAGTCAGCCCAGTAAAAAATGTGTGGATTGTTTTACCAAAAATGACGATTTAATCTATTATTTTGCGGTTCGATTTCCTACTTTAAAGCAAAGTTATTTTACAAGTTTAAAGCAGTATTGGTTGTATACGGTAGTTTTGTGTGTAGTACTTATTGTGTATGTATATTCCGTTTTATTGATGTTAAAACAAAAGCGATACACAGTGTTGCAAAATGATTTCATTAACAATATGACGCACGAATTTAAAACGCCTTTAGCTTCTATTTTAATTGCTTCTAACTATGCTAATGATCAAGAAGAAATAAAGAAAAACCCGAGGCTTTCCAAATACATTCAAATCATAATTAAGCAAAGTAACAAATTAAACGAACATATAGAACAGATTTTATCTCTTGCGAAAACAGATAGTAACAATATTGAACTTAATAAATCAGCAGTCGATTTTAGGAAAATGGTGGAATTGACCAAAGAAAATATTTCTTTAAAATATACAAAACCAGTTCAGTTTGATTTTTTATTCTCGAAAAACCTAATGGTGCAAGCTGATGAATTCCATTTCTATAATATCTTTTATAATATTGTCGAAAATGCAGTCAAATATGGTCCTAAAAACCCGATTGTAACCATATCCGTAAAACAAGAAGAAACTTATTATTCCATTCAGATTGTCGATAATGGTGCAGGTGTTCCCAAAAAAGATTTGCCTTTTATTTTTGATAAATTTTATCGAGTAGAAAGAACAGATAGTAAAGAAATCGAAGGATTTGGTATTGGTTTGGCCTATGTTAAAAAGATTGTTCAATTGCACGGTTGGAAAATAAAAGCTGAAAATATAAATCCGGGTTTGAAAATTTCTATTCAAATACCTAAATCAGAAATTCATGAGTAAGAAAAGAATTCTATATGTAGAAGACGATGAAACATTAGCATTTTTAACAGCTGATAATTTAGAACAATATTTTGAAGTGATTCACTCCAATAATGGTGCAGCAGCTTTTAAACTCTTTTGCGAACAAGAATTTGATTTGTGCGTTTTAGATATTATGTTACCTGATATGGATGGTTTTGAAATAGCTACAGAAATTAGAAAAAGAGATACTGAAATTCCGATTATTTTTTTATCGGCAAAAACGATGAAAGATGATCGCATTAAAGGCTTAAAATTAGGAGCAGATGACTATTTAGTTAAACCGTATTCGATTGAAGAGTTAATTCTTAAAATTGAAATTTTCTTAAACAGAAGCCAGAAAAAAAGCGAGAAAGTTGTAACGAAATACATATTAGGCTCCTTTGAATTTGAATTTGAAAATTATATCTTAAAAAACAATTCAAAGCAAATTACTTTAACCGAAAGAGAAGCTTCTCTACTAAAATTATTCTTAGATAATAGTAATACGGTTTTAAAAAGAGAAAAGATTTTAACTTCTTTATGGGGTAATGACGATTATTTTTCTGGACGAAGTTTGGATGTATTTATTTCTCGAATCCGAAAAATCTTAAAAGAAGAACCGAATGTAAGAATAGAAAACATTCCAAGAATAGGTTTTAAGCTGGTAATTGATTGATTTTTATGTCGTTTTTATTTGTTAATAAAAATTGTTAATAAAATTTTGAAAACTATATTGTTTGTGTAATTTTGTAGTTATGTTATTAGACAAATATATATCCGAATTATTATATCGTTACCAATGTGTAACTGTGCCAGGTTTTGGAGCTTTTTTATCTGAAATTGAATCGGCAACTATTAGTGGGAGTGCAAGTACTTTTTTGCCTCCTAGAAAAGTTATTTCTTTTAATAGCAACATCAAAAATAATGATGGATTGTTGGCTAATCACATTGCATTAGCGGAAAGCATTTCTTACGGTAATGCTTTAATTCAAATTGCCACTCAAGTAAACCAATGGATTGCAGCTTTAGAAGATAGAGATAAAATTGTTTTAGAAAACATTGGAGAGATTTTTGTAAATGGTGAATACAACTGGGTTTTCCAACCCAGTCAAAATATAAATTACTTGATATCTTCTTTTGGACTAAATAGTTTTGTAACTCCAGAAGTAAAACGTGAAGTATTATTACAGCAAGCTGAAGTTTTTGAAGTAAAAGAACCTATTGTTTTACAACCGAAACAATCGAAAAAGAACTATTCGTATTTAAAATACGCAGCTGCCATTACGTTGTTTTTTGGTGCAGGTTTGTCAGCGTATAAAATTGTTCACGATCAACAAGTGGCTACTGATACCTTACGCGTTCAAAAAGAAGTACAACAAGAAGTACAACATAGAATTCAGCAAGCTACTTTCTTTATTGATGCACCTATACCTACTGTTGAACTAGCTGTTAAAGAAGAAAAGAGACCGTATCATTTAATTGCTGGAGCATTTAGAAGTGAAAAGAATGCAGAAAAAGCTCAAAAAATGTTAGTAGATCAAGGTTATGATGCAAGAGTATTAGAAAAAAATAATTTCGGATTAGTGCCAGTAGCTTATGGTAGTTTTAAGACTATGGAAGAAGCTGAAAGTCTAAAAAATAAACTTTACAAAGAAGAAAGCATAGAATCATGGCTTTTGATTGATTAAAATCCCATTTTTGGGATTTTTTTATACAATGAATCTTTTAAGCTTATTATCTTTGCAAAAAAAAAACAATGCAAGCAAAATACCCTTCTGACTCATTAACTACATTAACCGATTTAGTTTTACCAGGTGAAACGAATCCTTTAAACAATCTTTTTGGTGGCGAATTATTAGCACGTATGGATAGAGCTGCTAGTATAACGGCAAGAAGACATTCTCGAAGAGTTTGCGTTACAGCATCAGTGAATCACGTAGCTTTTAATAGAGCTATTCCTTTGGGAAGTGTGGTAACTGTGGAATCTAAAGTATCTAGAACATTTAATACTTCTATGGAAATTTTCATCGATGTTTGGATTGAAGATAGAGAATCGGGGATTAAAAATAAAGCAAATGAAGCTATTTATACTTTTGTAGCTGTAGATGAAACCGGAAGACCTATCCAAGTACCACCTATTGAACCGCAAACACCTTTAGAAAAAGAGCGCTATGATGCAGCACTTAGAAGAAAACAGTTGAGTTTAGTGTTAGCAGGAAAAATGAAACCTAATGAAGCTACAGAATTAAAAGCCTTATTCTCATAACAAAAAAGTCCGATTTTTAATCGGACTTTTATTTTATATTTTTTAAGCGGAAAAGAATTCTTCTAGTTCTTTCAAGGTTTCTGTTGTGGGTACTAAATCTTTTACAATGTTTCCTTTTTCTAAAACCACAATTCTATCCGATACTTCAACAGTATGCTGTAAATCATGACTTGAAACCAAGACAGTCGTGTTACTGTCTTCTGCTAATGATTTGATAATTTTTTTAAGACGAATTTGTGTGGTTGGATCCAAATTAGCAAAAGGTTCGTCTAAAATAATAATCTCTGGATTGCCAATTAACGCACCTATAATTCCTGCTTTTTTGGCATTCCCTTTTGATAAATCTCTCAAATATTTTTTATTATTTAAAATTTCTCCATTAAAGAAATCTTCATATTTCGTTAGAAAAGCATCTACGTCTGCTTTATTCCAGCCTCTCAATTCTCCAATGAAATAAAAATATTCTTCTGGTGTTAGATAACCAATGAGAAAACTTTCGTCTAAGAATGAAGTAGTAAATACTTTCCAAGATTCATCTGTGTTTATCTGAATGTTATTAGAAGTAATTTTTCCACTTGAAGGCTGAATTAAATCTAAAAGCAGACTAAAAAAAGTGGTTTTTCCAGCACCATTATTTCCCACAAGTCCAAAACTTTGTCCCTTCGGGATTTCTAAATTTTCAATATGTAGTACTGTTGTTCCGTTGTATTTTTTGGATAAATTGTTTACGTGTATCATGTTGCGGTAATTTCAAATAATTAATAATGAGTTCAAAAAAACTAACCTTTCTGCTTATAGGCTTCAAGAGTAATGTATTTTTCTTTTTTGTAAATCGATTCGATAATTTGGAAAACTTTATTTTTAAAAGCAAAACCTAAAATACCTAATAGGGCTACTAATAAATAACCAAATTGCCAACCAAGGGTATAATGACCAATGGCATAAACAAGCATAGGCAATAGTAACTTTGGTAAGGAAATTAATAAGGTTTTTACATTAAAAGCCTTTTTGTCACCAAAAGCATTTTTATTCGAAGTTAAATCGATTGGAGTTTTAATATAAGCACCACCTAATAAAACCAAATGTGAATTTACTCCGATATTAAAAATGGCTCCTGTAAGAATCGCTAAATAGGTTTCTATCCCAAAAAACAAATACAAACTGGCTAAAAGAGTAGAAACTGTGGTAGCAATTACCATTAACCACCATTTCGACGATAAATAATCTTTATAAGTAATGTTTTGTGTCATCATTAGAGGATAATACGAACTGTCCCAGCTGGGTACAAATTGTCCAAAATTAAACAAGAAACCACCTGAAACAAAAATACCAGCAAAAATTTTCCAAACGGGTGCATTATAGGCTTCAATGGAATTTGTAAAGAACAATAATCCGTAGAATAAAAACATAACACTCATTAATAGCGTTGTTTTTGCTCTTTTATTTCTTTTTAACAAACGAATGTCATTTTTTAAGAAGGTACCTAATTTACCAAATTGATCTAAGAAAGTTAAGTTTTCAGTAGTCGCTAAATTTTGCTCAATGGATAAACCTGCATCTAAATACAAATTCGATTTAAAAAATTTAAAATTAAGATAATACAACAAGGCTAAGATTGCAATTGGAATAAGTGCCCAAAAAGAATACTTGTAAAAAGAAGCAAAAAAAGGATTTGAGTATAAACTAATATCAAAAATAGAATAATACTGAAGTACACCAAAGATGGCAAAAATACCTACTATAGTGTAAAAAACTGCATCTTTTTTGTCTATTAAAATGGCTAAAAAATTATTAATGTATACAAAAAGAAGCATGCTTATACACCAAATCCAAGCGGTTCCTGTATATCCTTTCATCACTAAAGTTATCGTAAACGGAATAAAGAAAAACCAATGGATAAAATTGAAAAAAGACAACATGGTCTTGTTCAACACAAACCGAACGATGTTATTTTTCTTTACATTTTGATTTAAAAAGGGTCGGATTGATAAAGTGGGCATTTTTTGAAAGAAAAACCGAATCACTAAATCGACGAGTAAGTAATACAAGGCAAAACTATTAATTGTATCAAAAGGATTTTGACCTGCTTTTTCTAGAATATGATAGGAGCCAAAACCTAATAAAAGAAACATACTCATGAAATACAAGGCTCCTAGAATCATGAAAATTTTTAAGACAATATTAGTGGAAAAAGAAGAGGATCGTATAAAGGCTTTCCACTCTAATTTGAGAAATTGTTGGACCATATTTTAGTTTTGTTGGTTTCTTATTGGTAGTCACTTGCACTAAAATGTTACGATTTTTTTTAATTTATCTATAAACAAGGCGATTTTGTTTCTTATTTTTGTAGAAAATATAAAAGAAATGTCAACATTCTATAAATTAGTTATAAAAGAAATAAGAAGAGAAACCCCTTCTTCAGTATCGATACTTTTTAATGTTCCAGAAGAATTAAAAACGTTTTATCAATTTGTCTCTGGGCAATATATAACCTTAAAATTAACCTTAGACGGTCAAGAAGTTAGAAGAGCCTATTCGATTTGTTCTTCTCCTAAAAGTGGCGAATTGAGAGTTGCTGTAAAAGCTGTTAAAAACGGATTCTTTTCTAAATTTGCCAATGAAAATTTGAAAGAAGGAAATCTAATTGAAGTTGGTTTACCAGAAGGGAAATTTGTTTTCGAACCGCAATCCGACAGACAAAAAAATTATGTGGCTTTTGCTGCAGGAAGTGGTATTACACCAATTATGTCGATTGTAAAATCGGTTTTAGAAAGCGAGCCAAAAAGTACTTTTGTATTAGTTTATGGTAATAAAAACGTTGAAGAAACTATTTTTCACAACCAGCTTCAAGAACTGCATTTACAATATGTAGGTCGCTTTTTTGTACATTATGTGTATAGTAAAATTAATGTTGATGGAGAATTATTTGGTCGAATTGATAAATCTGCTGTGAATTTTGTGCTTAAAAATAAACACAGTGAGAAAAGCTTTGACAAATATTATTTATGTGGTCCAGAAGAAATGATTAATTTGGTTTCGACTGTTTTAAAAGAAAACAATGTTTCCGAAAAAGACATTAAGTTTGAATTGTTTACTACAACTGCGAATGAAAATGCGAGTGCTGCAACTTTAGAAGGTCATACAAAAATTACAGTTGTGGTCGATGATGAAGAAACGCATTTTGAAATGAGTCAAAAACAAACCATTCTTGAAGCGGCTTTAAAACAAGGAATTGATGCACCGTATTCTTGTCAAGGAGGCGTTTGCAGCAGTTGTATTTGTAGAGTAAAAGAAGGGAAAGCTGAAATGAAGAAAAATGCCATTTTAACCGATGGAGAAATTGCAGAAGGATTAGTACTAGCTTGTCAAGCTGTTCCTACAACCGATAGCGTTTTTGTAGATTTTGATGATGTATAATAACAATAGTTGAAATAAAAAAAGCTCCGATTTTCGGAGCTTTTTTTATTATGATTAAATTACAATTATTCAGTAATTACCTCATTCTTGTTGTTTCTATTACGTAACCAAATTTTGAAAAGGTTTACCAAATAGAATAAAACAGGAACTACTATTAAAGTAAGGAAAGTAGCAAAGATTAATCCGAAGATTACGGTCCAAGCTAAAGGTCCCCAGAAAATTACGTTATCACCACCCATATAAATATGAGGATTACCGGTTGCAAATAAACTGAAGAAATCGATATTAAATCCTATCGCTAATGGAATCAATCCTAATACTGTTGTAATTGCAGTTAATAAAACCGGTCTTAAACGAGCTTTACCACCTGTTACAATTGCATTAAAGATATCTTCTTTAGGTAATTGAGTTGCTTTAGGAAGTCCTAATTCTTCTTTTCTTCTTGCAATTAATAAATCAGTATAATCCAGTAATACCACACCGTTATTCACCACAATTCCGGCCAATGAGATAATACCCATCATGGTCATCATAATTACGAATGGCCATCCAGTTACCATTAATCCTAAGAATACGCCAATGAAACTTAAAAATACAGCTACCATGATAATTCCAGGTCTAGAAATTGAATTGAACTGAAGAATCAAAATCAAAAAGATTAAGAACAAACCAGTTACTAATGCACCCATTAAGAAAGCCATCTGTTTCCCTTGTTCTTCTAATTGTCCCGTATAATCAAATTCTACTGTTTTAGGAGCGTCAAAATTCCCCATTTCAGCTTGAATTTGTTTTACAACTGCTCCAGCATCTGTAAAACCAGGTGATAAAGCAGAATATAAGACAACCACTCTTTCATATTGTTTGTGTTTAATCGCACTAAAAGAAGAGGTGTTCTTTTGAGAAGCTACCGTTGAAACCGGAATCTCTTTGATTTGGCCTGAAGCCATATCTCTAAAAGTGATATTTTGATTAAAAATAGCACTTTTGTTGTAACGATTATCTTCATTGAAACGTACATAAATATCGTAGTCCTCACCATCTTTCTTGTAAATACCTGCTTTTTCACCAAAAATAGAACGACGCAATTGATTTCCAACTTGTCCAGCAGAAACACCCATTTCACCAGCTTTTTCTCTATCAACAACCACTTTCATCGCAGGTTTGTCTTTGTTAACGTCTACTTTTAACTCATCTACTCCTGGAATATTTTTGGTATTCAAGAAATCTTTCATTTTTTCTGCGGTTGCAATTAATTCATTGTAATCTTTTCCTTTAATTTCAATGTTAATTGGGTAACCCGCTGGAGGACCTACTGCATCTTTTTCTACAGAAATGATTACACCAGGATAAATATCTTTCAGGGTAGCTTGCACTTTTTTACGAAGTTCTTCTGAGCTTAAACCATTTCTAAATTTATACTCTCTCATTGAGATTGTAATCTTACCTTTATGAGGCATTTCTGCTGTAGAACCACCATCAGTTTGAGGATTTCCTGCTCCTTCACCTACTTGAGATACCGCACTTTCTACTAAATAGTTGGTGTTGTCTTCAGGATTCATAATTTCCTCTTCACCAAGTTTTTGATTCAGTACTGCATACACTCTTTTTTCAACAGCAGCAGTAATTTCATTTGTTTTGGTAATATCTGTTCCTTGTGGGTATTCGATGTACACAATAATTTGGTTGGGTGTATTGTCTGGGAAAAATTCCACTTTTGTACGACCACTACCTACGCTCCACCCAAAATACAATCCTAAAATTACAAAGAACATTAGCGCCATTCCTACTACTGTTAAGTAGGGTTTTTTGCCAGATAAAAAGTATTTTAACCCACTTTCATACCAATTCTCCCATTTTGTTAAGACTCTATTTTGGAAAGAAAGCGTCCAACCTTTAATTACATATTTATACAACCAGAACATTATGGCAGTAAAGATCATTACTGAACCTAAAGCACGCATACTACCACCAAGGATTAAAATAATAGCTCCAAAACCTCCTAAAATAAGAGTTAATCGGATTAAGGCTTTACGAGATAATATTTTTTCATTAATATCCATGAATTGCGATACTAATACGGAGTTGAAGAAGATTGCCACAAATAATGAAGAACCTAATACAACAGATAATGTGATAGGGAAATATTTCATAAATTGTCCCATTACTCCTGGCCATAATCCAAGGGGTACGAAAGCGGCAACTGTTGTTGCTGTTGAAATGATAATTGGTAATGCAATTTCTCCAATCCCTTTCTTAGCAGCCTCTATACGATCCATACCTTCATCTTCCATTAATCGGTAAACGTTTTCAACAACTACAATTCCATTGTCTACTAACATTCCTAATCCCATAATTAATCCAAAAAGAATCATGGTGTTCATAGTATATCCCATTGCATTTAAAATCATAAAGGACATGAACATCGACATTGGAATTGCAAAACCTACGAAAAGTGCATTTCTAAATCCTAAAAAGAACATTAAAACCCCTACAACTAAAATAATTCCAAAGATGATATTGTTTACTAAATCATCAACCTGATTCAAGGTTCTTGAGGATTGATCATTCGCAATCGTAATCTTCAGATCTTTTGGTAAATAATTTTCTTCAGCATCTTTTACAATTTCTCTAATTTGTTCAGCAGCATTAATCATGTTTTTACCAGCTCGTTTTTTTACGTCTAGCATTACAACGCTCTTCCCAAACTCTCTAGCATAAGTGGTTTTGTCAACATCTTTAAATGTTATTTTAGCAATGTCTTTCAAGTATACGGCACCGCCTTGTGTTTTAACCACAAAACTTTCTAATTCTTTCGGTTGGTCCACTTCACCAAGAATACGTATCGTTCTTCTTTGACCATTGGCAATTAAATTACCAGCAGACATCGTTACGTTTCCATTTCTAATAGCATTAATTACATCATCAAAGCTTACTTGAGAAGCCATCATTTTGTAAATATCTACTGCAACTTCTACTTCTTTTTCTTGGGCACCACGAATATCCACTTGTTTGATTTCTTCTAATGCTTCAATTTCATCTTCTAAGTATTCACCAAAGACTTTTAATTTGTCTACTGGATAATCTCCCTGAATGTTAATATTCATAATAGGAACTTCCTCAGAAAGATTCAAGTCAAACACATTCGGTTCTACTTTGGCACCGTTAAATGTTGGCCAGTCTTCACCACCTGTTTTGGTGTCTATTTTATCTTTAATTTTTTGTTTTGCAGCTTCTACCGTAATTTTTTCGTCAAATTCTACAGTAATAATACCATAATCTTCTTGAGAGGTAGACAAAACTTTAACCACATTACTCACGTTTCTGATTTCGTCTTCTAATGGGTCAATGATAAGTCTTTCAATATCTTCAGCAGTATTACCTGGATAAACGGTACTAATATATATTTTCGTTTCTTTAACTTCTGGAAAATCTTCTCTAGGCATACTATAGTATGCAGACAGTCCAAGAAACAAGAACATTACCATCGCTACATATATGGTCATCTTGTTTTCGATGGCCCATGATGATAATTTAAATTCTTTGTTTGTATCTGTATTTGTGGTACTCATTCTTACACTTATTTGATTATGGATACTTTTTGTCCTTCTTTTACACTACGAGCTCCTTCACTAATTACTAAATCTCCGTCTTTGATACCTTCTGTGATTTCAGCATAGTTACCTTGAGTTAGACCGGTTTTAACGATTACTTTTTTAGCTGTTGCTTGACCATCTTTTGTAGTATTTTCTGCTACATAAAGATATTGTTCGCCATCCGCATTTTCTGAGATAATACTAATTGGCACTACAATAGTTTTTGGATTTGTATAATCTTTAATTTGAATTTTTGAAGTTAAATTCGGTTTAATTTGACCGTTTTTACTTGGAACAGCAATTTGGATGTTAAAAGAACGGTTCGCTGGATTGATGTAGTTACTAGCTTGTGTAACTTTTGCATTGAAAGTTTCTCCTAAGATTGGAAAATCTACAATTACCTCAGTTCCTTTTTTAACAGTTGCAATGTTTTTTTCAGGAACTTCGGCTTCTAAATACATATCTCCTAAGTTAACGATTCTTAAAATTGGTGTTCCAGGACCTACAACACTTCCTTTTTCAGTAATGATATCATCAATTGTACCTGAAAATGGAGCTCTAACTACCGTTTTAGCAATTTGAGCTTTCATTTGAGAAACTGCTTTTACTTGCGCTTCATAATTTGTTTTAGCTTGTAAGTATTGAATTTCTGAACCAATTTTTTGGTTCCAAAGGTTTTGTTGTCTTTCAAAAGTAGTTTTTGCTAAAGCCGCTTGTGTTTCCATTTGCGCTAATTGCGATCCTAAACCACCATCATCAATTTTAGCTAAAGTTTGACCTTTAGAAACTCTTTGACCTTCTTTTACATAAACTTGTTGTAAAACACCACCATATTCCGCATTTAAAACAATATTTTGTTTGGTTTGTACGGTAGCTTGTAATTCTAAATAATGATTGAAGACGGTATCTTTAGCTGCAATAGTTGTAATTAAAGCTAGTTTATGATTTTCATCCAATTTACCAATAGCTTCGTCAATCTTTGCTATTTCTGCAAGTAAAGCATCAGATTGTGTGATTAATTCACCTCTTTTGGCTCTTAATTGAGTTAAGTCACCCTTTTCAATTACGGCTTCCGTTGAATTTTTTTTATCGCCACCACATGAAAGTAGTACTAGTGAAGCGATTACTGTAATATATATTTTTTTCATTTGTAAGATTGTATTATTGAGGATTAGTTATTTTTTCTAAAGCTGTTTTTTTGTTGATTACATCAATCATAGATTGAAGATAATTTTGTTGCGCAGTGTACAATTGACGTTGTGCTTCTGTGAATTCAAAACTAGTTGAAAGACCTTCTCTGAATTTGATTTGCTGCTTATTTTCAATACGTTCAGCTAATTTTAAATTGGATTTTGAAGTTGCATATTGTTCAATACTAAATTCATAATCACTTTTAGCAGATTCATATTGTAATTTCAACATTTGTTCCGCTTCTGTAAGTTGGGTTTCTGCTTGTTCAAAAGCAATTTTAGCTTGTTGATTTTTAGCTCTTTTACCAAAACTTCCAAAAATGGGTACATTTAAGTTAACCCCTACATAGGAAAAATTAAACCATTTTTGATCTTGTTGGAAGAAAGTAAACTCATTTGAAAAGGCATTGTATCCAAAATTAGCACTTGCAGAAAGTTTAGGTAAATATGCTGCTTTTTGCAATTTGTATTCCAATCTTCTTTGTTCTCTAAAGTTTTCTGCGATTTGATAATCGATATTGTTGGCAACATTAAAGGATTCGCTTGTAGCTGCTAAATCAACTTTTTGAGTTGCTAAAGCATCAAGATTGTCTGTTAATAGTAGTGTATCATCGATAGTTAATCCTAAATTGATTTTTAACATGTTTGTAGAAATATCTACTAAACGATTCATATTGCTTAAACTACTATTTACAGAAGCTAAAGTAATTTGCAATTGTTCTACACTTTCTTCTTCGATAAGACCATTTTTATAGGTTTCTTCAGCTTCGAAAACATTTTTTTCTAAAGTTGCTTTGTTTTTTTCAAGTATCGCAATGTTCTCTTTTGCTAATAAAACATTTCCGTAATAATTGGTTACCATTTCACGTGTTTCATTATCGGTTTTAACCTTATAATTTTGATAGTATTTCAAATAGGTCTTAGAAGCTTGCAAAGCAACTATATAAGAACCATCAAAAATTAATTGGGTTAAGGAAGCACTTGCTGTCATGTTATGTTTTGTACCAAATTCAACTTCTGCAAATTCTCCAGGATTACCTCCAAAAAATTCTGCAGGAACTACCGATTTTTGTAGTACGATATTATTCTGATAATTTACATTTCCATTAATTTGTGGTAAACCAGTAGCTGTTGTTTCCCATTTTTTTTGTTTAGCAGCCTCGATGTCTCTGCTCGCATTTATTGCTTTATAGTTGTTTTGTAACGCATAACTTATGGCTTCTTCCAATGAAAAAGAATAGGTTTGTTTTTCTTCTTGCGCACTTACAAAACTGACAAAAAGTAATAAGAGTATTACAATTTTATGTTTCATTTTTAATTATTTGGTTATTAGTTTATTTAAAATTTCAATTCCTTTTGCTGTACAAATACCTCTTAAATGGTATTCTAAATAGTTTAATTGGACTTCCCTTGGACTAAATTTTTTGGGATCAAAAATTTCTGCATCTTTAATACTTGTCATTCCTGCAAAATAAAAGCGACTAATTAAATCTTTATTAATCTCACTTCTGAATAATCCTAAAGCAATTCCTTTTTCTAAATTATCCACTACACAATTGCCCATTTTATCAAATTGCTTTATCGTTAACGCTTTGTGTATTCTTGGGTAGTATTTTTGTAATTGATAAATAGGTGAGGTGTTTTCATCTTTTAAATTTTGAACTACAAAATCTTTGATGGCAAAAAGTTCTTCAATGGGGTTTTTATTAGCTAAAATAATTTCATCAATTCCACATGATATCCTTTCAAATAAATTACTTGTTGTAGCTTTAATTAGACTGTCTTTGTTTGAAAAATGCTGATAAATTGTTTTTTTAGAAATTCCCATTTCAGAAGCAATATCGTCCATAGTAACACTTTTAAATCCAAGTGTAAGGAACATTTCGGTTGCTTTTTCTAAAATTTGGTCCTTCATAATTGTTATGTATTCATTGTTATTTAAATTTAAATTCGAAGCAAAGATATGTAGGAAACTTTTAATACAAAAAAAGTTTCCTTAGTTTTTACATAAATTTAACATTACCTTAAGAAGTATATCTTGTCTTATATTTTGATACATACTCCAAATAAAAAAACTATTTTTGTGCGGAAATTTATTTACTCTAAACTATGCAGACTGTTAGTCAATTTCAAGAAATTATTAAAAATCATTTTGAAGCTTTACAAATTAATAAAGAGCCTAAAAATTTATACGAACCCATAGCCTATATTTTATCATTAGGTGGTAAAAGAATGAGACCTGTTCTAACCTTGATGGCTGCGGAAATTTTTAATGCATCTTGTGAAAAAGCAATTTCAGCGGCTACAGCGGTAGAAGTGTTTCATAATTTTTCATTAATACATGATGATATTATGGACGATGCTCCTTTGAGAAGAGGTAATCAAACCGTACACGAAAAATGGGATGTGAACACAGGAATTTTATCGGGTGATGCCATGCTTATTTTAGCCTATCAGTTTTTTGAAAGTTATGAACCCCAAATTTTTCAACAATTAGCCAAATTATTTAGTAAAACGGCTTTAGAAGTTTGTGAAGGGCAGCAATATGATGTGGATTTTGAAACTAGAGATGACGTTACCATTCCTGAATATTTGAAAATGATTGAATATAAAACGGCAGTTTTGGTGGGTGCAGCCATGAAAATGGGAGCGATTGTTGCAGAAACTTCTAATGAAAATGCCAATTTAATTTATGATTTTGGTTTAAATTTAGGAATTGCCTTTCAATTACAAGATGATTATTTGGATGCTTTTGGGGATCCAGAAACTTTTGGAAAACAAGTAGGAGGTGACATTATAGAAAACAAAAAGACCTATTTGTTCTTAAAAGCTTTAGAGTTTAGTAAAGCAGATGATAAAGAGCAATTGTTGCATTTGTTTTCCATACAGCCTACAGATAATACAAATAAAATTGCATCCGTAAAAGAAATTTTTGTGAGTTCAGGTGCGGCCAATGCCACTCAAGATGCTATAAAAAGTTATACGCTTAAAGCTTTTGATACCTTAGAAAAAATGGAAATTTCGGATGAAAAGAAGATGGTTTTAAAGGTTTTTGGTGAAAAATTAATGAATAGAAACGTGTAATTAAATTCCAATCTCAAAAAGATGTTTTTACATTTTTTAAAAATGAGATTTATTTTGAATGTATGTATATACAGCCTGTAAATATTGATGACTTAATCAATCAATCAGAAGAAAATCATTTGTATTTTAAACTGATTGAACAAACCAATAAAGATTTTGCTCTAGCAAACGAACCTATTGATATTCCTTTGGATATTTTTCCTTTTCAATTTAAAGAATTGGTACATGAAAAAATGTATCGTTTAATTCAATACAAATTTGCTGAATATTTAAACTTACTTTATATAATTGACGTTTCTGAAAGTGAAATTAAAAAATTAGATGGTTCTGATTTAGTTGTATTAGCAGAACAAGTTACTTTTTTAGTGCTAAAAAGAGAATGGCAAAAAGTATGGTTTAGAAATAAGTATTAGTTTTCTTTTAAAAATAAACTCTTATAAAAGGCATGAAAGCATTCGCATAAACACCTTGATTCTCCTTATATAAAACATTATAGCGTAAACCAAGGGTTACATTTTGAGATCGATAACCTGCTCCTAAAAATAAGGCAGTATTCCAAAAATTATCAGTAAAATTACCATAATATTCTTTAAAAGTGGTGTTTACTCTCAATTGTTCTAGTTCAGCAGAAAGTTGGATTTGCTCTATAGGATTGAATAACCCCAATATACTTCCTCCATAAAGATTCGATTGGTAAACATTTTTCTGTTTCACATAACTATACTGTAACCCAAGCCCAGCCGAAAAATAGTCATTAAAGTTATAGATGGCACTTGGTGCAACTGTTACATTCGTATAATTATTGCCAAAACCAAGACCTAAACCACCACCAAATTGTACTTTTTCCCAAAATAAACTTCGTGATTTAATTGACTCATTTTCTTGTGCATTACTATGAAACACATTTGTTATTAAAAAGGTAAAAACCAAACAAAATGTTAAAAAAAACTGCTTATTCTTTTTCATAGGCCCAATTCTAAAAAAATTATGTTATAAAAGTACGATTTTCTTTAAAAGATTATAGCAAATGTTTTACTTTTGCATAATATTTTTAACCAAATCGTCATTAGACTAGATATATGGATAGGTTTTCCTTTTTAAATGCTGCTCATACAGCATTTTTCGCAGATTTATACGATCAATATTTACAAAACCCAGATACTGTTGAACCGAGTTGGAGAAGTTTTTTCCAAGGTTTTGATTTTGCAAATGAGTTTGCAAGTCCAGTAGAGCAATTGTCAGCCATGGCAAACGGAACTGCTACTGTAAATGTAAATGACAATGCTGAAAAAATACTTAAAGAATTTAATGTTCTTAAGTTAATTGAAGGATATAGAACACGAGGACATTTGTTTACAAAAACAAATCCTGTTAGAGAAAGAAGGACATATTCACCTACATTAGCCATCGAGAATTTTGGATTATCACAATCCGATTTGAATACGGTTTTTGATGCTGCTAAAATGGTAAACATGCAACCCAGTACTTTAGCTGAAATTATCAAACATCTTGAAAGTGTTTATTGTTCTTCCATAGGAGTAGAATACATGTATATTCGTGACCCAAAAGTACAAGAATGGATTAAAAACCGTTTAGATATTAATGATAATCAACCTAATTTTTCTGCAGAACAAAAGAAAAATATTTTAGGGAAATTAAATGAAGCCATTTCTTTCGAAACGTTTTTACATGCCAAATATGTAGGTCAGAAACGTTTCTCATTAGAAGGTTGTGAATCGGCTATTCCTGCTTTAGATGCTTTAATTGAAGCTGCCGCTGAAAAAGGTGTGGAGCAATTTGTAATGGGAATGGCACATCGTGGACGTTTGAATGTTTTGGCAAATATCTTTGGAAAGAATACACAAAATATTTTCTCTGAATTTGATGGAAAAGATTATGATGATGATATGTACTTTGATGGTGATGTAAAATACCACTTAGGATTAACATCAGACAGAAAAACAAATTCTGGAAAGAAAATAAATTTAAACTTAGCACCTAATCCTTCGCACTTAGAAACTGTTGGTGCGGTTATAGAAGGTATTGCTCGTGCGAAACAAGATAGAAATTATCCAGATAATGCTTCAAAAGTATTGCCAATTGCTTTGCATGGTGATGCAGCTGTTGCCGGACAAGGTATAGTGTATGAAATTATTCAAATGGCCAAATTGGATGGTTACAAAACAGGAGGAACCATTCACTTGGTAATCAATAATCAGGTTGGTTTTACCACAAATTATTTAGATGCTCGTTCGTCTACGTATTGTACCGATGTTGCAAAAGTGACATTATCTCCAGTATTACATGTGAATGCAGATGATGCTGAAGCAGTAGTTCATGCCATGTTATTTGCTTTGGATTACCGAATGGAATTTGGTACCGATGTATTTATCGACCTTTTAGGGTATAGAAAATATGGTCATAATGAAGGTGATGAGCCTAAATTTACACAACCAATTTTATATAAAGCGATTTCAAAACATAAGAATCCAAGAGATATTTATGCTGAAAAATTGAAAAAAGAAGGTATTATTGATGCTAATTATGTAAAAGAATTAGAAGAAAAATACAAAGCAAAACTCGACGAAAACTTAGAAGAATCTCGTAAAAAAGATTTAACAGTGATTACCCCTTTCATGCAAAATGAATGGACTGGATTTGAACAAGTTTCAGACACTGGTATGCTTGAAAAACAAGATACTTCGTTCAGTAAAGAAAAGTTAACTGAAATAGCAAAAACTATATGTGAATTGCCTTCCGATAAGAAATTCATTAGTAAAATCACTAAAATTATCAAAGATCGAAATTATATGTATTTTGAGAAAGATAGTTTAGATTGGGCAATGGGTGAACTCTTAGCGTATGGTACTTTATTACAAGAAGGTTACGATGTGCGTATTTCAGGCCAAGATGTGGAAAGAGGAACTTTCTCTCATAGACATGCCGTAATTAAAGTAGAAGATTCAGAAGAAGAAGTAGTTTTATTAGACGATATCAAAGATAAAAAAGGTAATTTTTATATTTATAATTCTTTACTTTCTGAATATGGAGTAGTAGGTTTTGAATATGGATATGCCTTAGCTTCACCAAATACGTTAACCATATGGGAAGCACAATTTGGAGATTTTTCAAACGGAGCTCAAATTATGATTGACCAATATATCTCTGCAGGTGAAGATAAATGGAACAATCAAAACGGATTGGTAATGTTGTTGCCTCACGGATACGAAAACCAAGGTGCAGAACACTCCTCTGCTCGTATGGAACGTTATTTGCAAATGTGTGCGAAACACAATATGTATATTGCAGATTGTACCACACCTGCTAACTTTTTCCACTTGTTAAGAAGACAAATGAAAAGTAAATTCCGTAAGCCTTTAATTGTATTTACACCTAAGAGTTTATTGCGTCATGAATTAGCGGTTTCTACTGCTGAAGAATTGGCAAACGGACAATTCCAAGAAATTTTAGATGATCCAAATGTTACGGATAAAAAAGCAATAAAAACATTAGTGCTTTGTACGGGTAAAGTGTTCTACGATATTATTACTAAAAGAGAAGATTTACAAAGAAATGATGTGGCTGTGGTACGTTTAGAGCAATTATTCCCATTAGCTATCGATCAAATTAAAACTATTATTGAAAGCTATCCAAATGTAGAAGATTATGTTTGGGCTCAAGAAGAGCCTAAAAACATGGGAGCTTACAGTTATATGTTAATGAATTTCGATTTAGTAAAATTAAGATTAGCATCACCAAAAGCATATAGTGCTCCTGCTGCAGGAAGTTATGAACGTTCTAAAAAACGTCAAGCTAAAGCTATAGCCATGGTTTTCGATAAAACAATAGTTCAATAAAAAAATTCAAATGTCAGCCCTGTACTAAAAATGCAAGTATAGGGTCAACTTTTAAACTAAAAGAATATGATTTTAGAAATGAAAGTCCCATCACCGGGAGAGTCAATTAAAGAAGTAGAAATTGCAACTTGGTTAGTACAAGATGGCGATTATGTTGAAAAAGATCAAGCTATTGCTGAGGTAGATTCAGATAAAGCTACTTTAGAATTACCAGCGGAAGCAAGTGGTATTATTACTTTAAAAGCAGAAGAAGGTGATGCGGTTGCTGTTGGTGCAGTAGTATGTTTAATTGATACGGGTGCTGCAAAGCCATCTGATAGCGATAACGGTGCAACAGCTCCAAAAGAAGAAGTAAAAACAGAAGTTAAAAAGGAAGAGGCACCAAAGGCTCCTGCGGAAACAGAAAAAACATATGCTTCTGGAACACCATCTCCAGCAGCTAGAAAAATATTAGAAGAGAAAAGTATTGAGCCATCTACTATTGTAGGAACTGGTAAAGGTGGACGCATCACAACTGAAGATGCTAAAAATGCAGTGCCTTCAATGGGAACACCAACTGGTGGTAACAGAGGTTCAGAGAAAACGAAATTATCCATGTTACGTCGTAAAGTAGCGGAACGTTTGGTATCTGCTAAAAATGAAACAGCCATGTTAACTACTTTCAACGAAGTAGACATGACTGCGATTTATGATTTACGTAACCAATATAAAGACGAATTCAAAAACAAGCATAATGTTGGTTTAGGCTTCATGTCTTTCTTTACAAAAGCAGTAACTCGAGCGTTACAATTGTACCCAGATGTTAACTCTATGATCGATGGAGATTACAAAGTGGCTTACGATTTTTGTGATATTTCTGTAGCAGTTTCTGGACCAAAAGGATTAATGGTTCCCGTAATGCGTAATGCAGAATTATTATCATTTAGAGGTGTTGAGGCGGAAATCAAACGTTTGGCTTTAAGAGCACGTGATGGTCAAATTACAGTAGACGAAATGACTGGAGGAACTTTCACAATTTCTAATGGTGGTGTTTTTGGAAGTATGTTGTCTACACCTATTATTAACCCTCCTCAATCTGGAATTTTAGGAATGCACAATGTAGTAGAAAGAGCTATCGTTAAAAACGGTCAAATAGTAATTGCTCCAGTAATGTTTGTAGCTTTATCTTATGACCATAGAATTATCGATGGACGTGAGTCTGTTGGTTTCTTAGTAGCGGTTAAAGAAGCTTTAGAAAATCCAGTAGAATTATTAATGGACAATAATCCTAAGAAAGCTTTAGAGTTATAATATGAAGAGAATCTATTTATTAATAGTTTGTACAATAATTTGTACAAACTATTCTTGTTCCAAAGATGAGGCAGAAACCACTACTGAAAACCCTGAACCTGTAATATTAGTACCGCAAATTACTACTATCAATAAAGATTTTTTTTTAGAAGGTGAAGAACTAATAATTAATGGAACTAATTTTATTAGTGAAAATCAACAAACGAAACTTTCTTTTAAAAATTCGGTTAACAATCAAGAAGTATTAAAAGACATCACGCCTATTTCAAATACAGAAATTAGGTTTACGGTAACGAATGATATTTCTATTGAGAGAAATTCTGTAAAAATAAAAATACAGAACAAAGAAAGTAATTTAAAAGATGTATTTATTCTTCCAAAAGGATGGTATAAGATAAATACATATGACAATTCTACCGCAAATATTTTAAAATCATTTGTTTTTACAGATACTGAAGAAGTATTTATGAATGTAAAATATAGTACAAACAATGGTAATAGTACATCAAATTATCAATCTTTAAAGAAATTGAAAACATCTTATATTGGGTTTGAAAATTTAGATATTAATGGTACATATACTTCTAGTTTTAATATGTTTAATAAATCTATAGGAGCATTCTGTAGTGCTTTTAATACATTTTCAACCAGTGATGGTTTTAATTCAGTAGTTCAAAACAATATTTTTCTTCCTGCATCTGGATTAATGTCTGCTATTGATGAAAATTATATTTATTATTTTGATGAAGATACATTTTTGTTTTATAATATTTGGGACGTTCAGTTTTTAACAGAAGATAGTGGAAATACATTTACTAATATTCCTACTCCCGCAGTTACATCACAAGAATATTTTCCAAATACGAATACTATTAAAAGTGGCCCTAGGGTTATCTATATGCAAAAATCATCAAATAATAAGTTTTATAAAATTGGATATAGATTAGCAAAAGCTACTACAAACTCACCTTTAGAATATAAAAACTTAATTCTTGAGTCTGATACAGGTCTTGATAACTGGAACTTAATTGATAACACTTCAGAAGCAAATATTGAGGCAATCACAAAATCTAAATTTATTTCGATTAATAATATTTACTCAATTTCAAGTGAAAATCTTGTACTTTCAACAGATTATATGCATTCATGGGTTACGATTAAACCTAATGTTAAATACATCGCCTTAAAAAATCAGGATACATGGTACATACATGAGAATGATGCTATTTATAAAACAATAGATGGTGGCCAAAATTGGACATTAGAGCTAAATTTAACACCTAATGCTGTAATTAATGATATCTCTTTTTCAAACAATAAAATTATCATTTCTGGACAAAATGGGTTGTTGTATATAAAACACGAATAAGTACTTTCTAAATATAAAAAACCCCAAATTCATAGAATTTGGGGTTTTTTATTTTGAGTAGTTTTACGTACACTATTTCAAATACAAATAATGATTGGAATAATCAATGATTGCTTTTCCTTGTAACAATACATCTGCTCCAATAATGCCATCTACTGCTTTGGTTTTATAACTGTTCAAAGCCTCATTTACATGACTCATATCAAAAATAATAACCATAAGACTTTTGGTTTTCCAACGGCTCATTTGCAATATATTACTTTTTGAAACTTGGGTTTCCATTCCAGTTGCACCCGCTCCAGCAGCTTTTGTTTCTGAGTTTTCAGCAAATAATTGGAACTTTGAAATACCTTCAAAACCTACACAACTATTACTCGCTCCTGTATCGAGAATAAAAGTGCCATTTACGCCATTTATTTTGGCCTTAATAAGTAAATGTTGGGTTTTTAAAACAGTGAATTTTATCTTTTTATATTTCTTTTCTTTTAAGAAATCTTGCAATTCTTCCATAACTCAAAAATAGTACAATTAGGAGAAGAAATCCTAACACATAATAATAAATATAAGTTGTTTCTGAGCTGTCAATAGCTCCATAATATACAAATGCACTCCAATAGTAAGGTGATTTTTTAGCATTTGAAATGGCCTCATCTTCTAAATACGATAGTTTTGAAGCATAGTTCGATTCAAAAAACGAATGTTGTTTGTTGTAATTGGAATAAAAATGACGCATAATTTCAGAAGTCGAAAAATCATTAATTTTCCACAAACTAAAAAGTACATTTTTGGCTCCTGCATATTGAAAAGCACGTGCTATACTTATAGCTCCTTCTCCTTTTTGGAGTTTGCCAATACCCGTTTCACAAGCACTTAAAACCACTAAATCCGGATGGCAATCGTGTAGTCCATATAATTCGTTTACTAACATTACATCATCATAAAATACCAAGGTGGCAGGAGTGCTAAAGGAACCACTTGTACCATGCGTAGAAAGATGAATGATTCCATATTGATGGCAATATTTTTTGAAGTTTTCTCGGTTTGCAGCTTCATTTAGGAATAAAGTAGCATTGTTTTGTTCTAAGACTTTAGATTCTTCAATGGAGTATTCTAAATAAGCATTGGTGTTTTTAAAAACAGGAAAAAAGCCAACAATTGAATTGTTTTTATGAGAGACTACATTTTTAGAATAAAAGGTAGCATTACTTTGATACGCTATCTTATTTTGATAGACTAAAAATGGAATGGTAGTATAGGTTTTAGAATTGGTTTTTTGGGTTACCAAAGCATCAAAAGCTACAAAATGAAGTAATCCATCAGGAATAATTACTAAATTCTTTTGCGGTTCAATTTGCTCTAAACCTAATATGTCATAGAGCGAATGAGCTGTAGTAGTAAAAGAAGCAACATTACTATTAATGGTATTTGCTTCTTCAAAGGAAGCTATGAATTTTTTTAATGTGGTTTCTTGATTTTGCTTAAATGTAATTTTTTTCCAAATTACTTCTCCATTATTGCTGTAAAAGGAATAAGCTTTTTCTTTACCCCAAAAATAATAAAGTAGTTGCGCTTGATCCTCGTTCAATTTTTTTTGTAAATCTTGTAGTGTTGTAGTCTCTGTTTTATTTTTAAAGGTAGTGTTGATTTTTCTATTTAGGTTTTTCAATTGAATACTTAGGGTTGCTAATTCATTGTTTAAACTAATCAGACGTGCTTGATTTTCTTGGGTAATTTGCAAACGTATGTATTCATTAATTAACAACTCTTGTTTGTTTACTAATTCGTTTTGTAATTGTAAATCCGGATTATTTGGAAATTGTTCTACAAGTGTTTTTTGATGATTTCGGTCTTTTAAAACAGTGTTTTTTGTTTTTTCAGCATATTGAAAAGCTTGTTCTAAAAAACGAAATTCTTTCTTATCTTGATAAGCATTCCACAAGATATCGATGCACTTTTCGGTACGTTTTCGGTTTTCAATTTGGTGTCTAATTTCAGCTTCTTGAGAGATGAGTTGGTCTCGAATTAAATCACTCACATAAAAACTTAAATCGTACCATTTTAATTTTTTTTGGGCATCCTCTTCAAGATAGGCCAAACCATCAAAGATGATTAAAAAAGTATTTTCAGAATAAAGTATATTCGTATCTAAATGAGTATGTATTTTGTTAAAAGGAAGTAAAGTAGCATAAGCTTTTGTAAAACTGTTTTTTGCTTTTTGAAGGTCATTTAAAGAAATGTAAATGGAAGCCTCTTCGGTGTATAATTTTGCTAAGGTTCTCGCATCTATATTTTTCTCTTTTAAAAATTGGGTTTTTGCTTTTTCAAAATAAGTTAAGGCAACATCGGGATTGTTATTTTGTAAAGCAATCCACGCTTTGTTTTTTAATTCTTGAATGGCATTGGTCCCAAATTCTTTAAAAGTTATTTTTTCTTGTGAATTTAGATTTTGTAAACCCATTGTATTTACAGCTAATTCTTCTTGAATCCTCTTTTTTTGAAGTGAAGATGCGTTTTGATTTTTGGCTACTTTTTGCAATAAATCGATAGCTGTTTTATGATTACCAATGGTTTTGTACACAATAGATAAGTTAATGTAACCAGAAATGATATTTGGTTGATTGTTGTCTTTTTCTGCCATGAAAATATACTTTTTGATGATATTTTCTGCCAAAGTAAAGTTGCCTGTTTTAGTATATAAAGTACCTAAGGGTTTCAAACAAAATTCAATGATATCATAATTGGACAAATGGTTGTTTGAAAAAAGTAACCAAGCCTTTTCATAGGAATCAATTGCTTTTTGTTGCAAATTTGTTTTCATTTCAAACGAACCTTTATTACAGTATAAAATGACTAAGGCTAGTTTTTCATCAGTAGTAGCAACCGATTTTGAAAAAACAAATTCTTTTTGGTTTAATTCATTTAAAGTAGTTGAATTAGGATTGGCTACAAATATATCAATGGCGTTGTAAATCTGATCTTCTAAATTTTGTGAAAAACTTGAGATTGAAAATAAAAGAATAAAAAGGATACTTTTAAAACTTCCAAATTGCATAGAATTGCCACGAATCAAAATTATTTTTAAAATTTTTATAATAACGAATGCCTAAACTTGGCCCAATTCGAGCAAAACCAAAAGTCGTATCTAAGAAAAATTGGGTTTGTACTTCTGTTTTCTCTTTGGATGTTTCAGAACGATATTGAATTAAATTTCGATATTCATTTCCAGGAACTAAACTAGGAGTATTCGGAGTTTGGGTAATTTCATAATAATGTGTAGTTGTTTTTGTTTCTGTGGAAGAAGAAACGATAGTACTTATTTGTGGACCAAAACCAACTCCGATGTAATTGTTAATATTATATCGCAATGAAACAGGTACAGTTTCTACTATTTTTCTAGATTCTTCTACAGCAACTTCTCGCCCTACAAAAGCCACATCAATAACCTGTCCTGTGCCAGTTTCAAAAGGTCCTACAACTTCAGGTTCTTGAGAAATAGTAAAGGAATTTTGACTTTCAAAATCATGCTTGTTAGCATATAACTCGCTTTGCCAATAAAAACGATACGATTTAAAAGGAGAAATTGTAAGTCCGGTAAAATAACTTTTGGAATGATTTAATTTAGGAAAATACATATATCCAGCTTTTACACCTATTGAAATTCCAGGATTAAATCGTGTTCTAGAATAATTGGTAACAATAGGTTCGTTTTTATCAAATATAATTTTGGTGCGACTTTTGGTGCCTATTTTATGGAAATCTTCCCCAAATTTTAAACTGTATTTTACGAAACCTTTTGTAGAATCTTTTTCGATTACATTTTTCTGTTGGGTACCTGGTAAATAAATATTTTTAAAAGTAAAAATAATTTGCTTTTGTTGAATTATAGTGTCTAAGCAACTATATCGTACTTCTTCATTCTTAGGGCAAATGGGACATTCTGGATACATGCTCTCAATTTGAAGGGTGGATTTGTCAAACATGTCAGGTACATCTGTCTCTAAACGAATCGTTCGCGCAGGTCCTTCACCATCATTTTGGAAACGTGTTTTAAATTTAATTCGTTTAAAACGCACCAATCTATAATTAATAAATAAGCCACTAGTAGACATTTTATTTGGATCATGTGAAGTTACAATCTCCATTTCCATGTCTTTAACTTTATGGTTTTCATAATTATCATCAGGAACATAAATGCTTCTTACTTTTAAAATAGCACTTGTGTCTTTAATCATCTCTGGAGTAGTTTTTAGAGTGAAAAAGATATGGCGTTGTTCGTTTGGGTTTAGATTTTTAAAAGTGATTTTTTTGCCATTTTGAAAGGTTTGTTTAGCTTCTTCAATGGATAATGGAAGATTCTTTCGTTCTGTAGTATCTTGAAATTTATAATTCGTGTACGGTATGTTTTCGGCTGTTGCCAAAACTGATATTTGATCATCATACGCTTGGTTGTAAACTAAATCTTTTCCTAATTCCATTATTTTTTCATCATAATAATTTCGTGTTTCTAATAATTCGAAATTATCCTGCTTAAACTCTCTTTCATTGTAATAAAAATAAATCGTACCATTGGTTACATATTCTTTTTCGTTTTTATAACTCAAAACAATAACAAAATCTTCATTTGGAAGCGGTTCTCTGTTTCTTCTTAATTCAATATTATCTGTCAAAATTGGAATTTCATTGTCTGAAGCAGCAGCAGTTTCATTTGTTTTTACTTTTGTAGGTCGTGTTGAAGGTGTTCTTCCCGTGTCGTAATTGTTTGTGGCCCACAATTTCACTTCGTAGTTTCCTGGATTTTTGTAAGTATGTTTTGGTTTTTCTCTGGTGCTAAAATGACCATCACCAAATTCCCAAAAATAACTGTAAAAAGCTTTTGGAGCACCCGCTATTTGATTTAAGGCTGGTTTCTCAGAATCAAAATAAAAGGTGTTGCCTTCTTGAAGCGGAACAATAACTGCTTTAGGAATTATTGTGTCTTTTTCTTTGGTTTGAGAAAACAACAAAATACAATGAATAAGAGAAAAAATAAATGCTATTTTTTTTAGCATGGGTTTTGAGATTTTAGGTTAAATATAAGAAAAAGTGATGAACAAGTCACCACTTTCTCTAACAAACTAAACTAATTATGGCAGCGCATTAATTGCAGCAACTAACTGAGCTTCTGTTCCTACAACCGTTTCGCCAAGAGTGAAATTATAAACTGCGTTAGCAGATATGGTTACGGGTTTTATAGCATATCTCCATTGTCCGTCTTCTTCCGTTGCAAAGATGATATGACACGCTAAACCAATTGGAATTTGTCCGTAATGTTCTGAAAACTGACCTGTAGCAGCATCATAGGTGTCTAATTTTGCCAAAGCATTTCCTTCACCATCATAATGTAGATACACAGCACTGTTTTCGTAATTGTAACCAGTTGGTACGGTAACCAAAATTTGAGTTTTTGGACCTGTAAAGCTGTAAAATTTATCGACGTTGGTCCAGCCAAAATTATTAAAGAAAGCATAGTAAGTAGAGCCATTCGCTCCTTGTTCTAAGAATACACCACCTTGTCCACCAGTAGCATCATTTTCTTCTCTCCATTCAATATTTCCATCTTCATCGATTTGACCATTCCATAAAATCATATCATTTTCTTCAGCAGTAAGATTGGATGGAATTCGTAAATTCATACCACAGTTTAAAGTTATTTGTTGGCCGTTTTGTGTGGCATTAATATAAAACTCTCCACCAGAAACTAACATAGCTAAATCTCCTGTAGGTAACACGCCCATAGTAGTTTTGTCTGTAACCAACATGTTTCCGCCGCTAAAAACTTCAATATATTTAATGTCAACAATTCCAGTTAAGGGATTGCCGTTAAGACTTAAGCAAGAAGGGTTAATGTCAATTTCTACTCCGTTAGCGGAAGTGAAAGTTGTAGTTCCATTGGCAACATCTAACTGAAAATTTTGAGTCATAGAAGTTAAGGCATCTTCTCTAAGTGCAGCAAATTCTGCTGCAGTTGGTTTTGGATCGCAATTTCCATCACAATCATTATCATCATTTTTTTCACAACTCATAGTGGTTGCTATTAAACTAATTATAATAACAGCTTGAAATAATCCACTTACTTTTTTTCTTAAAACATCTAACTTTTTCATGATTTCTAATTTTTTAATTTATAGTTATTTTCTAGTATATCAACTTTTTGTTTGAATTGTTACCCCTTTAGTAAAAAAACAGTCAAAAGGTTTTATACTAGTATATCCACAAAGGCAATGAATTGTTACCCCTTAATTATTTTAATTTTGTAGTTTCTTTATATCTTAGCTAATAAATAAATAGATATGAGTGAAAAACAACTGCATGAAGATCAATTTTATATAACGGGTTTGAAGGAGAATAACACTTCAGTTATACAAGCAATTTATAAAAAATTTGTTCCCAAAGTAATTCAACATATCAAAAATAATAATGGAAGTGAAGCCGAAGCACAAGATGTGGTTCAGGAAGTTTTAATTACGATTTATCAACAAGCTACCGAAAAAAAATTACAATTAACCTGTCCGTTTGATGCTTATTTTTTCTTACTCTGTAAAAGGAAGTGGTTGAACGAATTGAAAAAATCTTCACAAAAGGAGGTAACATTCCTAAATGAAAATGTATCTAAAGATGAATCGCTTCAAGAAATGGTATTTCAAACTGAAACTTTTTCTGAAAAACAAGCCTTATTTGATTTAATGTTTCAACAATTAGGGGAAAAATGTAAAGAAGTGTTACGATTAAGTTTTGTGACCAAAAGCATGGAAGAAGTAGCGGTAAAATTAGGTGTAACGTATGCATATGTGAGAAAGAAAAAATCACTTTGTACTGGACAGTTAACGCAATTAATTCGAGAATCGGTTCACTATCAATCTTTAAAAAATAAATAAGATGCAAGAAGAGATGTACTTTGCTTTTGAGCAGTATTTAGGAAATGAAATGAATCTTGAGGATAGGGCAGCTTTTGAGAAAAAACTGCTAGAAGATACGTATTGGAAAGAAAGTTTCGAGTTGTATCAACAAACCCATCAATTTTTAAAAACTAAGTTTTCAGGTGAAACAGCTGCTTTTAAACAAAATCTAAAACAGATAGCTCTTGAAAATCAATCTAATAAAAATAGTTCAAAAATAGTTCCAATGTATTCCAAATGGTTTGCGGTTGCAGCTACTGTGGTATTATTTTGCTCCATTTGGTTTTTTATGCAAAGCAACGAACCAAAGTATGTAGAGTACAACCAACATGAAAAGGCCTATTTTACAGCAAGAAGCGAAGGTGTTGCAATTTTGAAAGAAGCTCAAGACGCTTTTAATACAAAAGCATATGAAAGTGCTGTTGGTTATTTTGAACAAATTCCGCAAGCAAATCGAAATGAAGAAATTAATTTATACTATGCGATTGCTTTACTTGAGGTCAATAAATTTGAACAAGCAGAAACTTTATTGCAAGCTATAAAAAGTGGAAATTCCGTTTATAAAGAAAAGGCGATTTGGTATTTGGGTTTGTCTAAGTTAAAACAGAAAGATTATTCCTCTTGCAAACAACTTTTAGAGGTGTTGCCTGAATCGGCTGACGATTATAATAAAGCACAAGAAATACTTGAAAAATTATAAACGCTACATGAAAAAGAAAAGAAAGAGCTGCTGAATATTCAGTAGCTTTTTTAGTTTAAGCCAAATAAAGATTCTATTTTTGCAACCAAATACAAACGTTTTGAATACCTTATTACAATTAACAGATACACATACTCATTTATATAGTGAAGAATTTGATGCAGATAGAGATATCATGATTCAACGTGCCATAAATGTTGGAGTTTCCCGTTTTTTCTTACCTTCAATAGATTCCAGTTGTACGCAAAAAATGTATGATTTGGAAAAACAATATCCGGATAATATTTTTTTAATGATGGGATTGCACCCAACGTATGTTAAGGAAAATTACAAAGAAGAACTGGCTCATGTAGAAAAACAATTGGCTTCAAGAAAGTTTTATGCCATTGGAGAAATTGGAATCGATTTGTATTGGGATAAAACCTATTTAAAAGAACAACAAGAAGCTTTTCAATACCAAATTCAATTGGCTAAAAAATATCAATTGGCTATCAATATTCATTGTAGAGATGCTTTTGATGAGGTTTTTGAAGTTTTAGAAGAAGAAAGAGCTGCTGATTTGTTTGGAATATTTCATTGTTTTACAGGTGATTTTAATCAAGCAAAAAGAGCCATCGATTTGAATATGAAATTAGGAATAGGAGGAGTAGCTACTTTTAAAAATGGAAAAATTGATCAATTTTTAAATGAAATCAATTTACAACATATCGTTTTAGAGACCGATGCACCTTATTTGGCACCTGTTCCTCATAGAGGAAAACGCAATGAGAGCAGTTATACTTTGTTGGTTGCCCAAAAGTTAGCTGAAATTTACCAGCTTTCTGTAGCAGAAATCGCAGCGATTACAACGGCCAACTCCAAAGCAATTTTCGGAATTTAACGATGATTTCATCTTCATTTATTATTTTTTTTGTTCTTTTGTGTATTGATTTTTATTAATATGTCAAAATTCGATAGTATTCGTCCTTACTATGATTCAGAAGTAAATGAAGCCCTATGTGCATCATTAAACCATCCTATGTTAAAAGCGATGATGAATTTTACATTCCCAGATGTAGCTGATGAAGTTTGGAAAGAACAATTAAAAAAAACACATTCCATAAGAGATTTTCAAATTAATTTTGTGTATCAATCCGTACAAAAAGTTTTAGAAAAAAGTTCGGATGGATTAACAACTTCTGGTTTTGAAAAATTAGAAAGAAATACACCTTATTTGTTTATCTCTAATCACAGAGATATTATTTTAGATACCTCTTTACTAAATGTTTCCCTTTTTGATCATGGATTAGTCATGACGGCTTCAGCTATTGGAGATAATTTGGTTAAAAAAGATTTTGTCTTAAAATTATCAAAACTCAATAGAAACTTTTTAGTACAGCGCAATCTTTCTCCTAGAGAATTATTGCAAAGCTCAAAGTTAATGTCAGAGTACATGTATCATCTTTTGAATAAAGAAAATAGATCGGTTTGGATTGCTCAAAGAGAAGGTCGAACCAAAGATGGTAATGACGCAACCCACCAAGGAGTTTTAAAAATGGTTGCCATGGCTTCCGATGAAAATAATGTGATGGACTTTTTCAAAAAATTAAAAATAGTCCCTGTTTCTATTTCTTACGAATATGATCCTACAGATGCTTTAAAAATGCCGCAGTTATTGGCTCAAGCCAAAGATGAAGTATATATTAAGGAGAAAAATGAAGATTTTATAACGCTTTTAAGTGGGATTATTGGTCAGAAAAAAAGAATTCATATTCATGTTGGCGATATTATTCAGCATGAATTGGATATGATTAAGAGTGATTTTGATAATTCAAATAAACAAATTCAAGCTTTAGCCAATGTAATTGATGATTCTATTTTACAAAATTACAAGCTTTGGCCTACCAATTATATAGCTTACGATATCTTACATCAAACTGAACAATTTGTCACTTATTACACTAAAGAAGAAAAGCAATTGTTTCAGAGACGTTTTGAAATGCGAATTGATACGGATAATCCTACGGTAAGAGATGGTTTTTTAGCTATGTATGCGAATCCTGTGGTTAATAAAATGAAGTATCACAATGCCAAATAAACCCAATATTTTATTAATCTATACAGGAGGTACCATTGGAATGGTTAAAAGTACTGTTTCGGGTGCTTTAAAAGCATTTAATTTTAAAAAATTACTCAATAAAATCCCTGAAATTAAACTCTTAGATTGTGAAATTGATACTCTGTCGTTTGAAGAACCCATCGATTCTTCCAATATGAATGTGAAGTATTGGCAACAAATCGCAGGAATTATTCAAGAAAATTTCACAAAATTTGATGGATTTGTGGTTTTGCACGGGTCAGATACGATGTCTTACAGTGCTTCTGCCTTAAGTTTTATGCTCGAAAATTTATCAAAACCTGTGGTTTTTACGGGTTCACAATTGCCTATTGGAGACTTAAGAACCGATGCTAAAGAAAATTTAATTACAGCCATACAAATAGCTTCTTTGAAAGAAAAAGGAAAAGCAGTAATCCAAGAAGTTTGCTTGTATTTTGAATATAAATTATATAGAGGAAACCGAACTACTAAAATAAGTGCGGAACATTTTAATGCATTTGCGTCTCCAAATTTCCCTGAATTAGCGGAGTCAGGGGTTCATTTAAAAGTGAATAAAGAAGCAATTCTAAAAAAAGCAAACACTAAAGCACTAAAGGTAAACTTGGATTTTGATCAAAATGTAGTTATTTTAAAAGTTTTTCCAGGGATTACAGCAGCAGTGATGGATGCTATTATACATATAAAAAATTTAAAAGGGATTGTATTAGAAACCTATGGTTCTGGAAATGCACCCTCAGAAAAATGGTTCATAGAAAAATTACAAGAAGCAATAAATAATAATATTCACGTTATAAACGTAACGCAATGTAGTGGAGGTGCTGTTACTATGGGACAATACGAGACGAGTACGCAATTAAAAAAGATTGGAGTTATTTCTGGATATGATATTACAACAGAAGCTGCAATTACAAAATTGATGTATTTATTAGGTCAAAAAGTGTCTCATAAGGTGTTCAAAACCATTTTTGAAACCAGCTTACGAGGAGAAATATAGTAAAAAATAGCACTAAAATTTTTATACGTGAGAATTTTTACGTTATTTAGCGCCCTTGAAATTGAACATTGTCAAGGAGAGGTGTCCGAGAGGTCGAAGGAGCATGCCTGGAAAGTATGTATGCCCCTAAAGGGCATCGAGGGTTCGAATCCCTTCCTCTCCGCAGGAATAAAATATTTTTAATTTCATAAATAATTTTATACATTTAACCCAATTAACTAATTAAATTAAGAACAAAAGCGATGAAAAGATTATTTTCTATTTTAGCAATCACAGGGCTTATGACTTTTGGTAACATTCAAGCTCAAGAATCTACTGAGGCAGCTGATACAACTGCAACAGCTACTGAAATGGTTGACGAAACAACTGATGATGCAGTAGCAACTGACGATGCAGTAACATCTGACGAAGAAGTTGTTGATGTTGTTACTACAACAGAAGACGAAGCAACTTTTACTCAAAAAATGAAACAACGTTTCATTGAAGGAGGTCCTGGATTTATGGGAATTGTATTAATCTGTTTGATTTTAGGATTAGCAATTGCTATAGAAAGAATTATTTATTTAAATCTTTCAACTACTAACTCTAAAAAATTAATTGCAGACGTAGAAGATGCATTAAAATCTGGTGGTGTTGAAGCTGCAAAAGAAGTTTGTAGAAACACTTCTGGTCCAGTAGCATCTATTTTCTACCAAGGATTAGACAGACAAGCTCACGGAATTGATTCTGCAGAGAAAGCTGTTGTAGCTTATGGTGGAGTACAAATGGGACAATTAGAGAAAAACGTATCTTGGATTTCTTTATTCATCGCGTTAGCACCGATGTTAGGATTCATGGGAACAGTAATCGGTATGATTGAGGCGTTTGACCAAATTCAATCAGCTGGATCTATGGAGCCATCATTAGTTGCTGGAGGTATTAAAGTTGCCTTATTAACAACAGTATTCGGTCTTATTGTAGCTATTATTTTACAAATTTTCTATAACTATATTATCGCTAAAATCGATTCTATCGTTAATGATATGGAAGACGCATCAATTAGCTTAATTGATATCTTGTCTGATTACAGAAAATAATAACATAAAAAGACAATTCTCATGAATTTACACAAGATAACAAAATTTGCAGCTATCATTCTTGCAGTGGTAAGTGTTCTATTCTTAGGATTACTTATGGCTTCTTCAGAAGATGGTGCAGACAATAAATGGATTACTCCTTTAATTTATTTATCTTATATTGTACTTGCAATTTGTATTGGTATTGTATTGATATATGTATTAAAGAATTTGTTTTCCGATTCAGAAAATTTAAAAAAGACTTTAATTTCAGTTGCTTTATTTGCTGGAGTATTAGTAGTATCTTACTTACTTGCAAATGGGGACGATGTTAAAGCTAATGGAGAAGTATATTCTGGTTCAACACCAAAATTAGTAGGTGCAGGATTGAATGCTTTTTACATCCTTACAGTTGTTGCTTTAGGAACAATGGTTTGGGCTGGATTCACAAAAATTAAAAAATAATTATGGCAAAAAGAGAAGCACCAGAGGTAAATGCTGGTTCTATGGCAGATATTGCTTTCCTTCTTTTAATCTTCTTCTTGGTCACAACTACCATTGGAGTTGATCAGGGAATCAATAGATTGTTGCCTAGATATGAAGAAAATCCACCGGTTCCGCCAATTAATGAAAGAAATATTATGCGTGTTCTAGTAAACCGTGATAATCAACTTTTAGTTAATGAGAGACCAATGGATATCAGAGAGCTAAGGCAAGCGGCAATTGATTTCTTAGATAATAATGGAGCACAACAGTGTTCGTATTGTCAAGGAAAGAAAGATCCAAATTCGTCTGATGGACCAGATGATGCAGTTATCTCTTTAATGAATGACGGTCAAACAACCTATGAAACGTATATTGCTGTTCAAAACGAACTTGTAGCGGCTTACTATTTCTTAAGAGATAGAGAGAGTATGAGACGTTACAATAGAAAGTATACAGAAATAGAGTATATTGCAAATGACCCAGCATCAAAAGCGGTAGATGGATTAATTGATGATTTACAACCTAAGGTTAAATTGATTCAAGATTTATATCCAATGAGACTTTCAGAAGCAGAACCTAAAAAGAACTAATAACCCTTTAAGTTTTAGAAATTATGTCTAAATTTAAAAAGAAAAAATCAGGTGGAACACCTGGAATTTCAACAGCATCGTTACCGGATATTGTATTCATGCTTTTGTTCTTCTTTATGACTGCTACTACCATGAAGGATAGTGATTTGATGATTGAAAACAGATTGCCTAAAGCAGATCAAACTGCTAAGTTGCATAAGAAAAACTACATCATGTATATTTATGTAGGAAAGCCAAAAGCTAATTATGCAAATAAATTAGGTGGATCAGATCGTATTCAGTTAAATGATAAAATCTCTTCGGTTTCAGATATTAGAAGTTTTGTAATTACTGAAAGAGCTGAAAGAAACTCTGAAGATGAGAAATATTTAACAGCTTCTTTAAAAATTGACAAAGAAGTTAGAATGGGATTGATACAAGATATCAAAACTGAGTTACGTAAAGTAGAACAATTAAAAGTTAACTATACAACAAATAAAGGTAACCCTTTAGATTAATTAATCTTTTCGTTTAAATATAAGTAAAAGGTACGCATAGCGTACCTTTTTTTATTAATTTTATAATCTAATTCCAAATAATTAAAATGCCTAGACTGTTATTGTTGTTATACTTAAGTGTTGTTACAGTGTCTTTTTCTCAGGAAAAAGAGGAAAGAACAATTCCTGTTGATTCTCTTTTTAGAGAAGATCAATTCTATTTTTCAATAACGTATAATTTACTTAGAAATGCACCAAGTGGGTATTCACAGTATTCTTTTTCTTCTGGTGTTACGTTAGGGTTTTTAAGAGATATGCCTATTACAAAAGATAGAAAATGGGCTATTGGTTTAGGATTAGGATATTCTTATAACGACATTAAGCATAATCTTAAGATTGCTATTGATGCTACTTCTGGTCAAAATTCTTACAGTATAGATAATAGTTACAATAAAAGTAAATTACGTTTGCATTATGTTGAATTACCGCTCGAAATTAGATGGCGTAATGCAGGTTATGAAAGTCATAAGTTTTGGAGAATTTATACAGGGTTTAAAGTGAGTTACCTATTTGCTAGTAAAAGTATTTTTGAATCCAATACGGAGAGTTATGGTATAAGAAACAGTAATGAACTCACTAAAATTCAATATGGGCCTTATTTAAGTGTAGGGTATAATACCATTAATATGTATGCTTATTATGGTTTACAATCTAATTTTGACAATGTTAAAATTGAAGGAAAAGATTTAGGACTAAATTCTTTTAATGTAGGTTTTATCTTTTATATTTTATAGCCAAAAGTACCAAAAACTCACTTGTGAAATGATACCAATACAACTGCCTATAACCAATTCAATAGGGGTGTGAGATTTCATGTATAAGCGAGAAGAAGCCACAAAGCCAATCATTACAATCATAAAGGCAATACTGTTGATTAAAGGAATTTGCAGATGAATGCTTAGTGCATAAATAAATGTCGCCAAAGAACAAACGGCTATCATGTGTAAACTTGCTTTGAATTTTACTACAACCGCAATAAATGCCAATATAGAGCTAAAAAATCCGCCTAGAAAAAAATAATAGAGTTCAGGAATAGTGTCGAATGAGTTACTGAATTTGATTAGCATAAAAAAGAGTACTGCTTGAATCATAATAGGTACTTTCCGCTCTTTTAAATTGGCTTCGGTAAATGATGTAACTAATCCTATAGACAGAAACAAATAATACAAGGATAAAGGCAATAATACAGTTAGGATACTTACTTGTAGGAGTATCATGTAAAATAAGGTATTATATACATACATTTGGGATACTAAAAAATAAAAAAAAGTACCATACACCGAAATAAATATAGGATGGAAAACGTAGGAAAAAAAAGGGAGTACTTTTTTTAAATCCATATCCTAAATTTCTTTTCTTAATCGCGCAACAGGAATGTCTAATTGTTCTCTGTATTTTGCCACAGTTCTTCTGGCGATAGGATAACCTCTTTCTTTTAGCATTTCGGCTAGTTTGTCATCGGGTAGTGGTTTTTTCTTGTCTTCTTCACTGATAACCACTTCTAATATTTTTTTAATTTCAATTGTGGAAACATCTTCTCCTTGATCATTCTTCATGGCTTCACTAAAGAAATCTTTAATTAATTTTGTACCATAGGGTGTTTCAACATACTTGCTGTTAGCAACCCTTGAAACTGTCGAAATGTCTAAACCAATTAAATCGGCAATGTCTTTTAAAATCATTGGTTTTAATTTGGTTTCATCACCATCTAAGAAATATTCTTCTTGATAATGCATAATCGCATTCATGGTAACATATAAAGTTTCCTGACGTTGTCTAATGGCATCAATGAACCATTTAGCAGAATCTAACTTCTGTTTGATAAACTGAACTGCATCTTTTTGTGCATTGGATTTCTCAGAGGAAACCTTGTAGCTTTGAAGCATTTCCTGATAATCTTTGGAAACGTGTAATTCAGGAGTGTTTCTTCCATTTAATTGTAGTTCCAGTTCTCCGTCAACAATTCGTATGGTAAAATCGGGAACGACATGTTCAATGGGTTTTTGGTTCCCATCATAGGCTCCTCCAGGTTTTGGATTTAATTTTTCAATTTCGTCAATAACTTTACGAAGTTGGTCTTTTGAAATTTCGTATTTTAACAGTAGCTTTTCGTAATGTTTTTTGGTAAAGGCGTCAAATTGATTTTCTATTACATCTATAGCCAGTTCAATGGAATCGGTAGGTGTTTTATGTTTTAATTGGAGTAATAAACACTCTTGTAAATCTCTTGCAGCTACACCAGAAGGTTCTAGTTCTTGAACAATTCCCAAGATGCGTGTTACGGTCTTTTCGTCGGTATAAATCCCTTGTGTGAAAGCTAAATCATCTACAATATCTTGTATGCTTCTTCGGATATAACCCATGTCATCAATACTACCAACTAAAAATTCAGCAATATCTCGTTCTTCATCGGTTAAAATAAAAGTATTCAATTGATTCAGTAAATCTTGATGAAAGGTTACACCAGCAATAAATGGCATACTGTTGTCTTCATCATCATCACTGTAATTATTGGTTTGGTACTTATAATCGGGTGTTTCGTCGTTACTTAAATAATCATCAATATTAATGTCCTCAGCTTCAATGCGCTCTCCTTCATAATCATCATAATCGTCACTATTGGAAACATCATCGTATTCATCATATTCCGAACGTTCTTCTTTACCATTTTCTAGAGCAGGATTTTCTACTAATTCTTCTTGTAGACGTTGCTCAAATGCTTGCGTAGGTAACTGAATTAACTTCATCAACTGAATTTGTTGAGGAGATAATTTTTGAGATAATTTAAATTGTAAACTTTGCTTTAACATTGTGAAATGGGATCAAAAACTAAAAATCGTTTAGTCGGATACACAAATATACGACTAAACGATTAATTAAATAAAGAATATTAAAATTCTGCGTTTTGTGGTGTTCTTGGGAAAGGAATTACATCACGAATATTAGTCATTCCTGTTACAAATAAAACCAATCTTTCAAATCCTAATCCAAAACCAGAATGTACTGCAGATCCAAATCTTCTAGTATCTAAATACCACCATAATTCTTCTTCTTCAATACCTAATGCTTTCATTTTTTCAATAAGAACATCCAAACGTTCTTCTCTTTGAGAACCTCCAACAATTTCTCCAATTCCAGGGAAAAGAATATCCATGGCTCTTACTGTTTGTCCATCATCATTTAAACGCATGTAAAAGGCTTTAATTTTGGCAGGATAATCAAATAAAATTACAGGACATTTGAAGTGTTTTTCTACTAAGAAACGTTCGTGTTCACTTTGTAAATCAGCACCCCATTCATCAATGATGTAATTGAATTTTTTGTTTTTATTTGGCTTACTATTTTTTAAGATATCAATAGCTTCAGTGTACGAAACACGTTTGAAATTATTGTCTAATACAAAGTTTAATTTTTGTAATAGGCTCATTTCACTGCGTTCTGCTTGTGGTTTTGATTTTTCTTCTTCTAAAAGGCGACTTTCTAAGAACTTCAAATCATCTTCACATTTTTCAACCGTATATTTAATCACATATTTAATAAAATCTTCTGCTAAATCCATATTGGCTGCCAAATCATTAAAAGCGACTTCTGGTTCAATCATCCAAAACTCTGCTAAGTGGCGAGAAGTATTTGAATTTTCTGCTCTAAAAGTTGGTCCGAAGGTGTAAATTTGACCTAATGCCATAGCAAAAGTTTCTCCTTCTAATTGACCAGAAACAGTTAAGTTGGTTTGTTTACCAAAGAAATCTTCTTTATAATTTACGCTTCCATCTTCATTTCTAGGAGCAGAACCATCTAATGGTAAAGCAGTTACTTTAAACATTTCTCCAGCACCTTCGGCATCTGAACCTGTAATGATAGGTGTATTTACGTATACAAATCCTTTTTCTTGAAAATATTGATGTACTGCAAATGACAATACGGAACGCACACGCATAATGGCACCAAATGCATTTGTACGAACTCTTAAGTGGGCATTTTCACGTAGAAATTCTAAAGAATGTTTTTTTGGTTGGATAGGATACTTTTCAGCATCACTATCTCCTAAGATTTCAATTTTTGTAACTTGAATTTCAACCGATTGTCCTTTACCTTGACTCTCTTGTAATGTTCCCGTTACAGAAACAGCAGCTCCTGTTGTGATTCTTTTTAAGGTTTCCTCAGCGGTGTTTTCAAAATCTACAACACACTGAATATTATTTATGGTTGATCCATCATTTAAAGCAATAAACTGATTGTTTCTAAAAGTTCTTACCCAACCTTTAGCGGTTACTTCTTGTAGTGTTTTAGTATTGTTTAATAGGTCTATGACTTTAATATGTTTCATTTTGTTAAAATTTAATATGCAAATATAAAATTATTCGTTTTCAGTTTCAATTTCTTCTTTATCTTCTGCTAAAATATCTATTGTAGGCTCTGTAAATTCTTGTTCGTTTGCAATAGAACGCTCTAATGAAAGTAATAATGCAGGTAGAAAGATTAAGTTGGATAACATGGCAAATAATAAGGTGGTAGCAACCAATCCTCCTAAAGCAATAGTACCTCCAAAACTAGATAAAGTAAATACCGAAAATCCAAAGAAAAGTACTACAGAAGTATACAACATACTTACACCAGCATCTTTTACTGTGTTATATACTGATTTTTTAATTCTCCAATTGTTTGCAATCAACTCTTGACGGTATTTTGCCAAAAAGTGAATGGTGTCATCAACCGAAATACCAAAAGCAATGCTAAATACCAAAATCGTTGAAGGTTTAATAGGAACTCCTAAAAAGCCCATCAATCCAGCTGTGATAATTAATGGAAGAATATTCGGTAATAAAGAGATGATAATCATTTTGAAAGATCGGAACAAATAAGCCATCAATAAAGAGATCAAGAATATAGCAAATAGCAAAGAAATGACTAAGTTGTGCACTAAATAATGTGTTCCTTTTTCAAATATATAGGCTTTACCCGTAATAGCTACATCATATCTTTCTTTTGGGAAAAGCTTTTCAATTTTTTGGGCCAATCGTTCTTCCGTATGTTTCATTTTATCGGTACCAATGTCTCTCATGAACGTTGTAATTCTCACAAATTGACCCGTACTATCAATATAACTTTTTAAAAGATTTTCTTTGCCTTTTCCGGTAGAGTTTTTGATATAAGATAATATGAAAGCTTCTTCTTGTTTTGTTGGAAGTTCATAATATTCTGGATTTCCATTATAATAAGTCTGTTTGGCATATTTTAACAAATTAACCAAAGAAACAGGTTTAGAAAGTTCTGGAATTTCTTCAATCGTTTCTTGAAGCTCGTTAATTCTTTTTAAAGTAGCCGATTTTAAAGCTCCTTTTGGGCGTTTGGTATCAATCATGATTTCTAATGGCATCACACCATCAAACTCCTTTTCGTAAAAGCGAATATCTTCAAAAAAGCCAGTGTTTTTAGGCATATCTTCAATAACACTTCCAGAGATGCGCATTTGTGTAATTCCAATGATTCCAAATACTAATAATCCAATCGCTACGGAATAAATAGCAATCGTTTTTTTCTTAATAGTAACTAAAATCCAATCGATAAAAAACTGAATATAATTTTTTTCTAAATGGGCCAAATGCTTGTCTTTTGGCAATGGCATGTAGCTGTAAAGAATAGGAATAATAATTAAACTTAAAAAGAATAAAAAGATAATATTTAAGGAAGCTATAATTCCAAACTCTTTTAATAAATCACTATCAGTTATGATAAAAGTAGCAAATCCAGCAGCGGTAGTTAAATTGGTCATTAAAGTGGCATTACCTACTCTTGAAATGACGCGTTGTAAAGATTTAGCTTTATTTCCATGTTTTTTAATTTCTTGTTGGTACTTATTTATCAAGAAAATACAGTTGGGTATACCAATAACAATAATTAATGGAGGAATAATTGCTGTTAAAACGGTAATTTCATAATTCAACAAGCCTATTGTTCCAAAAGACCACATTACGGCTATAATTACAATAATCATAGAAATAAAAGTAGCTCGGAAACTTCGGAAAAAGAAAAAGAAAAGTAACGAGGTAATTCCTAAAGCAGCACCTACAAACAAACCAATCTCTCCTAATATACTTTGTGAATTTAAGGTTCTAATGTAAGGCATCCCTGAAATTTTTAAATCAATTCCAGTGGCTTTTTCAAAAGCTTCTACTCTTTTTTCGTTAAGATATTTGTCTACAAATTCTTTTCGCTTAGAGGTGTTTACAATATCTTTATTGATGTAAATGGCAAATCGAACCGCTCCAGATTCTTTGTTGAATAACATGCTTTCGTAAAAAGGCAAATTGTTGAACAATTCGTCTTTTTTTTCTTTTAAATAAGCATCTGAAAACTGGTTGTTATTAACAAAAGGAACTAAGTTGAATTTTTGATTTAAAGTGTCTTTTTTTAAGACTTTAAGGTCGCTTATTGATAAAGTTAAATCTACGGCTTTATCTTTTTTAATTTCATTAATAAATTCTTCCCAAAGGCGAACATTTTTCTCCGTAAAAAAAGCATCATCTTTAAAACCAATTACGATAAGATTCCCTTCTTCACCAAACTTTTCTAAGAAAAGTTTATACTGCATGGAAATGTCATTGTCTTTTGGAAGTATATTTGCCTCAGTATAGGTCATTCGAATTTTTTGCCATTGGAATGCCATAAACAAGGTAAATAACACCAATGCCACTAAAAGTCCTATTCTGTTGCGTAATATCTTGCTAGCAATAAAATCCCAAAAACTGGTTGTTAGCCATTTAATCATCGTCTCAAAAATTAGAGCGCAAAGGTAATGATTCTTACTTAATTAGTTAGGTAACAACCAAAAGATTTAAGGAAATTTTAAAATCCTAAATCAATAAAGTAGGAAATTTTAATAGCGATATTATCTTCGATTGTGGGCAATTGATTTGGACCATATCGAAAGAAAGCAGTTACGCCTAAACCTCTAAATAATTTGTTGCATTCAACACCACTCTCGAAAAAACCTTTTTCTAAAGATTTAAAAGGTAACCCCATATGCGTATTTTCTTTATTTATTTGTCCCCAAGCATATCGGGTTACAAAAGAAAATTCAGGATTAATTCGATATGCTAAACGTACTCTGTTAAAAGTGTGTTTCAGTTGTAAGGAAACATATTTATCCGAGAAAAATTCATTAAAATACATGGTTTCAAAACTGTTTTTACCAGCAAATGTGATTCTTTGAAGTAAGGCATCTCGGTTCAAATTATTAGGCTGTAAACTGTATAAATGTGTTAAAGGAACGTCTCCAAATGCAATTCCTGTTTGTAATAAAACAGAACTAGATTGTCCTGATAAATAGGGAATTTCATAAAAAGTCTTGAAATCGATTTTTGTAAAAACAAAATCATTATCCAGCATTTTTGGAACAGTTTGCGTTACTTGAAACGAGAATTTTGGATGTCTTTTTTCAATTTCAATTCTACTTTTAGGCGTTTGCATGTAATTGCTAAAAGGATTCCACTGAATGGCCGCTTGAAATGCGGTAATAGTATAAGTTTTATAAGCAATGTCATTATTTACGAAAGTGTAATCAAATTTAGGATTGATTTGACTATTAAATAATGCAAAATACGTTTCTGTTTTTGGAAAGTAATTGCTTTCTACAAATAAAGAAGTGGTTTTATTGCCATAAAAGGTGGAAATGTTAATGGGTCTTGGATCGTATATTTTAAATCGTCTTGGATCAGTTGCAAACGTAATTTGCGAAATTTCATTCAAATCATCAGAATAAGAGGCGCTAATCCATGTTTCTGATGTAGGATCAAGAAGGTAAGAAGGTGTTATGCCAAATTTAAACGCTTCATCTTTAATTCCATAAGCTCCATAAAAAGCAACTTTGTACTTTTCAGAAAGTTTATCATTGGTTACACCGCCTAATCCAAATCGGAACCCTTCATAGTTGTTGAATTTCACAAGGCTTCTTAAGTCTAAATCAATGATGCTAATAGGATAATATCCGTTTAATATTTTTTTTCCTAAGAATATTTTTCGTTCTAAATTTTTAGACTCAGAGAGGCTGTCTAAAGAGGTATAGGTTCTTAATCTTCTTTTGTCGATGGTGTCTTTGGCAAATTTTTTCCAATAACTGTCTTCTCTTTTTAATCCATCTTTCTCTATTGAAATTTTAATTCCTTTGTTGTGGACCGTAACTCGTTTGTCCAATTCGATATCAAAAGGGGTGGATTCAATAATCAAATATACTTGATCCGTTGCATTGGTGTTGGGTGTTGGATCTAAGGAAGAACTGAATTTTATGGTGTTGCCTAAAATTTTAATATCATCAACATTATTGCCTTTTAAAACTGTTATTTTTCTTTTTTTAGGAAACCAAAGCCCTTCTTTGTCTTGATAATCAAAAGTATAATCGGCATTGATATTGACGATGCCATAAATTCGATAATAGGCTCTAGCAATGGCAAAAGTTTCCGCATCAATATAAAGCAACCCTCTTAAACGACTTGATTTTAATTTTTTAGGTTGAAAAAATACTTTGTAAGTCTTTCTGTTTTGAATATTTAAAGAATCCACCATGTAAAAGTTGTACAAGCGACGACCATAATTTGAAATAGGATTTTGAACAGGTGTTTCTAATATTTCAAAAGGGTTTTCGTAAACCGAATATGAAAATAAATTGAGTCCTAAATATTCATAAAGAGGTTCTTTAAAACCAGCCATTCTCGTTGCAATAACCGTTTCTTTATAACCTTTTTTGTTGTATTGAATGAGGTTTACTTTTTCCGTTTGGTACAAATGATTTTTTTCCACCATTTTTTTGAATTTATAATTGGTAGAATCCAATCGAATAATTCGTTTTCCAAATAAGGTTCGTTTGTAAACAGGTTCAATTTTGCCTGAAATAGAATCAGGATTGGCAGTAACTAATAAGTTTTCATAGTTTTTATACTGAAAACTTTCTAGCGCTTTTTCGGGTTGGTTGAAACGCTTATTGTCGATAACTTTTTTAACTAATTTATTGACTTTATTGTCGGTGTAAATTTCAACTTTTTCAAAAGTATTCAAGTCAATGGCCATTTTAATGATGACCAAATCTTGATTGGGTGAAATATAAACGTTCTTGGTTTGATACCCTTTGTATTTAATGATTAAAGGTTTATCGTATTCAGTAATTGCAATTTCAAATTTTCCTTCCCATGTAGTGGTTAGAGTCTTTCCTAGATATTCCACTTTAGCATAGGCTAATGGAACTCTACTGTCTATATCAATGATTTGAGCTTTAATTTTGTCTTGACCAAATGAAATAGCAGTATGGAACAAAACAAACCAAAAAAAGATGTATCTCATTAAAAGGGATTTGTTAATGTACAAACTTACATAAATTTAGTTATTATTTTTGGGGATGTAAGTAACATTTAGGAATCCTTAACATTTTGCATAAAAAAATCCCGAAACTTTTCGGGATTTTATGTTTTTATATAAAAGCAGAAAGCTATACTTTCATGATTTCAGCTTCTTTAATCACTAAATGTTCATCTATTTTTTTAATGTAAGCATCTGTTAATTTTTGAACATCTTCTTCTGCTTTTTTACAAATATCTTCAGAAGTACCGTTTTTTTCTTCTTTTTTAATATCCGTATTAGCATCTTTACGAGCGTTACGAATACCAATTTTTGCATCTTCTGCTTCTGATTTCGCTTGTTTAACTAATTCACGTCTTCTTTCTTCTGTTAATGCAGGAATGCTAATGATAATATTTTCTCCATTATTCATTGGGTTTAACCCAAGATTCGCAATCATAATTGCTTTTTCTATAGGTTGTAACATGTTTTTTTCCCAAGGAGTTACTGTTAAGGTTCTTGCATCAGGAGCGTTGATATTGGCTACTTGTGATAAAGGGGTTTGCGAGCCATAATAATCTACAAAAACACCACCTAACATTTGAGGAGATGCTTTGCCAGCTCTAATATTTAAAAATTCTTTTTCTAAATGAGCAATAGAACCTTCCATAGATTCTTTTGCACTGTCTATAATAAAATTAATTTCTTCAGTCATTTTTTAGATATTTTGATTTTTAGATATTTTGAATCTTCGAATAATCGAACCATCAAGTAATCGAATGCATAATTTATATGGTTACTGTTGTTCCTACGGTTTGACCTTCGCATACTTTTAATAAATTACCTTCCTTATTCATATCAAAAACAATAATTGGTAATTTGTTTTCTTGGCTAAGTGTAAATGCGGTTGTGTCCATTACATTTAATCCTTTTGCTAATACTTCTTCAAAAGAGATGTAATCAAATTTTTCTGCGTTAGCATCTTTCTCTGGGTCAGCAGTATAAACACCATCTACTCTCGTTCCTTTTAGGATTACATCTGCATGTACTTCAATACCTCTTAATACAGCTGCAGTATCCGTTGTAAAGTAAGGATTTCCTGTTCCTGCTCCAAAAATAACAATTCTTCCTTTTTCTAAGTGTCTTGTAGCACGTCTTTTTATGTAGGGTTCAGCAATGGCTTCAATTTTTAAGGCCGTTTGCAAACGTGTTTGCATACCTGCATCTTCTAAAGCTCCTTGTAAAGCCATTCCATTAATAACAGTGGCAAGCATTCCCATATAATCGCCTTGAACGCGATCCATTCCGTTACTTGCACCTGCTACTCCTCTAAAAATATTTCCACCACCTATTACAATTGCAATTTCAACCCCTTTGTCGTGAATTTCTTTAATTTCTTGAGCATACTCCGCTAAACGTTTTGGATCAATTCCGTATTGTCGATCACCCATTAAAGCTTCACCACTTAATTTTAGAAGAATTCTTTTATATTTCATCAGAATGTATGTTTATTTTCGTGATGCAAATATAATTATATATCTACAGAAAAAAAATGTTGCTACTATTATGCGTTTATTTCTTGTAAAGTATTTTTAGCTTCGCGGTAACCAATATCAAAAATAGTTTGCATTTTCCCTTTATTGGTTTCAAATGTGCTAAAATTTGCTAATTCTTTGGGTTCGATAATATGATCACAAAGGCTGAATTTTTGATAATTCCCTTGAGCCGATAATAAATCGAAAGCTCTTGTGGTAACAGCTTTAATCGATTTTAAATCTTTGGCTTCAATATTTTGAATAGGACTCACATAAACCCCAATGATACAATCACAATGGCCTTGCAGTAAATCGGTTGGGAAATGGTTCAAAATACCACCATCACTATATAGTTTTTTGTTAATTTCATATGGAGTTAACATGCCAGGAAAGGAAGCAGATGCTAATACTGCGTCGACTACTTTCGTATTGTCGTTGAAAATCTTTAATTTTCCTTTGACTAAATCGGTAGCTGTAATTTTTACTGGAATAGGTAAATCACCAATTTTAGTTTCTCCAAATATAGTATTAAAATAAATTTTAAAAGAATCGGAATCAATTATTCCAGGTTTTTTTAAGGTAAAATGTTTCCAATTGAAGAAATAAATGGATTGAAAAAAAGTAAGGATTTCTTTTGGGGTTTTCCCAAAAGCATACATAGCTGCAATGATAGCTCCTGCACTGGAACCCGATAACACAGTAGGTTTAACCTTGAGTTCTTCCAAGTACTGAAGTACTCCAGCATGCGCAATTCCTTTTGATCCACCACCAGATAGAGCGATGCCAATTTCTTTTGATTGAAAATCCATAGGTGTTTTTTGTTTGCTTGTAATAGTTTCTGTTTCTAAAATTTCGTTATGTAACTTAACGAACATTTTATGTCCAAATTTAGCTTTAAATTTGTAAAATAAAGGAAAGCGATATGAAAAATATAATTGAAAAAGCACTTTCAAATGCGGTTACTTACGAAACCTATAAAACGATAGTTGCTAAACTTATGGAAGAAGGAAAAGTTACAGGACATACTCAGAGTGAAGCATTATTACATTATTCGCAATTGAACGAAACCAGAATGAAACGTTTGGATAAAACTATTGCGATTACAGATGCTATTCAAAAAAAAATAAAGGAGTTGCCAATTTCTTTAACTTGGCTGGTAATTTCAGAAGGATGGTGTGGTGATGCAGCACAATTATTGCCAATTATGAATAAGATGGCGGAATTCTCTTCGAAAATTGATTTGAAAATTGTATTGAGAGATGATAATGAAGCACTTATGAATGTTTTTTTAACGAATGGTAGTCGTTCCATACCAAAACTCATTTTATGGGATGCAACGACGAAAGAAGTAATTGGTGATTGGGGTCCAAGACCCTTACCGGCTAAAAAACTAATTGCAGATTATAAAGCATTACATGGAGTTATTGATGAAACCGCAAAAATTGAACTTCAAAAATGGTATTTACAAGACAAAGGAATTACCACTCAAGAAGAAATTTATGATTTAATTGCTTCTTATTTGCATGAAAGAAAAAGTAATTCAGAAGAAATATTACACTAAAAATTTCTTCTGAAGCACGCTAGTGTGGTAGGTTATTTCTAAAATATAAACTCCTTTAGAAAGAATTGTACTAGGTGAAAAGGTTAGGGTATCACCTAGTACAAAATGTTTGTTAGCGTAAATAAGTTTACCAGATACAGCATGAACACTCACTTTTACTTCTGTATTGATAAACTTTTTGAACGCTACGTTAATTTGATTATTACTAATCGGGTTGGGGAAAAGAAGGATGAAATCGTTATCGACTGGTGGATCAAAAGAATTGTTTCTGAAAATAGGTAAGGTTTCAAAACTATTTCCTAGCACAGCTCTTGTTTGATCATCTGTCATACAAAGCCAGTCTTTCATAATAGTAGCATAGAGTTGTCTGAAATCAAATTGCATAGGTACTTGTTGATTTACAGCGGCATTTTGGGGCAAATCGGGTGATGAACCAATCATTCCTGATACAGGTTGGCTGGTTCCGATAACATTGGCAACACCAGTATTTAATGAGCTTCCGAAGAAAAGTACGGGAGCACTCGAACCGTGGTCGGTACCTAAACTGTCATTGCTTTTAATTCGTCTTCCAAATTCACTAAATGTCATTCCGGTAACTTTATCCGCTTTGCCCATTTTTTTTAAATCGGCTTGGAATGCTCCAATGGCTTTGGAAAGGATGGTTAAATTTTCAGGTTGTCTTCCTAATTTTCTGTCCGACTCCATAATTTGATTTTCATGGGTATCGAAACTTTTGTGGTGGTTCACGATATAAATTGGGGTTTGTAGTCCACCATTAATTAAACGTGCCACGATTTTTAATTGGGCAGCTAATTTATCATCAGGATATGCTGTAGTTTGTTCTTGGGGTACATTATAAGCTGTTTGAATGGTTTCCTTATAAGCGTTACTTTGATCCTTCATCAATCGAAGGAAGGTAAGTTCTAAACCATAATCTGTATTTGGAGCTGGATCAGTTGTTTCATTGATGACATTGAGTAACTGATTGGGATCGGGTGCACTATAACCCATATTGATATTAGGACCTTGAAGAGAAAAAGGAAGCGTTGAACCTATTTGTACTGCTAAAGGGTCTCTCATATCACTATTTGGATACGCTTCTGGATAATTGGGGTAAATGGCATCTAAAGCTCTGCCTATCCATCCTGTATTTAAAGTTTCATCACTTTGAGAACCTGTAAACCAAATATCTGTTGCACGAAAATGACTATAACTAGGATTTGGATAAGAAACTCCTTGAACAATCATCAATTCACCTTGATTGTATAAGTTTTGCATTTCCACCATAGAAGGATGTAAACCAGTTGTGGGGTTGTTATTCAAAGTTAATACGTCATTTTCATTTAAGAGAATGTTAGGTCTTGCATTAGATAATTCACTCCATTTATCTCTTGGAAAAACCATATTTAAACCATCATTACCACCACTCATTTGTACAATAACTAGTATTTTACCACAGGATAAGGCAGCATTGGCTAACATTTCTAAATTAGTGCTTTCCAAATGTGAAGAAGCTAAAACCGGAATTTTATTGAATAATAAAGGAGCGGCAACTAAAGCTGAGGTTTGTATAAATTTTCTTCTTTTCATGTTATTTCAGATTACATTAATTGAAATTCAGCTAATTGTATAAGCGTAAGGAATAAACTATTCAAACGACTGCTTACCGCTAGTTTCTTGGTTTCATTTGTTGGATCCTGAATATAGCTATTCCAAGCTTGTGTCCAATAATAATCGGTAGCTTGACCTGAAAGTAAATTTTGAGTTTTCAGGATGCTTTTTTGTTCCATACTCAAATCAATTGGTAATAGATATTTAATACATTCATCAACCAAAAGATTTGGATCAGCACAAATAGAATTTGAAAATTGGGATACAAATTCTAAAGTATCTGCTTTTATTTTTGTGGTTAAACCATTTCGTGTAAATGTAATACCATAGAAAGCATAGGAAATATAGGCGAAACGTTTTTGAATGGTATTCGAATTAATCCAATATTCATGAAAAGAAGGATTTTGATAAAAAGCTTGCCATCCGGCAACATTGGGAATGCTACCCATGCTTTGCTCCATATCAGCTAAAAGATTATCGAAACGTTGCCATATATAATATTGAGCATCATAATTAGTTGGATCACTAATAGTAGTGTTAATATTAAATGTTCTTAAAAACCCGATAAATAAATCCAATGGAGATTTAATATAAACTCCTCGGTTTGCCATGTCATAAAAATGTTGGCTTTTAAATAACTTATCTAAAACAGGTAAAATATCCCAATTATTAGCAACAAAATGTTGAGCTAATGGTTCAATTACATTGGTTTCAATATATGGATCAATATCATAATAGACAAAAAAGCGATATAATCTTCTGCAGATATATTGGGAAACAACTTCAGATTTAGAAAAAATCATATCAATAAAGTCGTCTAATTCTTGTGCACCACCACTGTTTATGGTTGTATTATTAAAAAAAGGAGAAAACTGTTTGGTGCTTTCATCATGTTTGTTAGGAACAAATTCTGTAGTAGGATTAGGTGTGTTTAAATTTTGAACACGCCAACCTGTAAGTACTTTTGCTGCTTCAATAACATCCGGTTGCGAATATTGACTGTTAGAACCTTTTCCTAATGTAAATAATTCCATGATTTCTCTTGCAAAATTTTCATCTGGAGCAGTATTGGTATTCGCTTGATTATTTAAATAATACATCATGGCAGGCTGTGTAGCAATACTTCTTATTAAAGCTTTAAAATTGCCACCAGAGTAGTCTCTTAAATTCTTAATATATAAATAACAAACTCGAGCTGTATTTCCTGATATATATTGGTTTGAGCTGGCTTTAATAAAATCAAAATCAACTGGGATAAAATGATACCAAAACAAGACCATTTTTTCTCTTATTGAAATATCCTGATTGATAGCTAAGTTCGTCATCCAAGAAGTTAGGCTATTCATTCGCTTTCTATCAGTGGTATTTCCAGTATTATTGGTTATAAATGGGTCTATAGTCCAATCCGCTCCATAAGGTAAATTATTTTCATCGGGTTCATCCAATTCATAATTATTTATGGGTGGCGATGGAGAAGTTGTGTCAATTGACAAAATTAAATTGACTGCTTCTGTCATAGATACATTTGAAATGGTATCCAAATCAGATTTTTTAAATCCAAAACCCGTTCTTTTGAGTAAATGAATTGCTTCTCTTTCAGTCCATGAGCCACTGTAGGTTTCTAAACCAGATGTTACTGGATTAACTCGTTCTAGTTCGGAATTTTTAGTTGAAGCTACGGTAGAATTTGGGGCTAAAGTTCTTCTTCCATTAAAAACTTTCCTAGAATATTTTTCAAATAAAGGATCTTTTTGAAGCGTACTAACCTTTGGGTTCGTAAATAATTTACGAATGAGCGCTCTTCTCGTTATAACTTGGTTCCTCATTTGCTCTGTATTTAGAAAGTTAGTTGGCTACAAAAGAAGGTATTCTTATAGTAACATTAACCCCCATAAATAGGGGTGAGAAACAGAGCGTTTTTTATTATCTTATTTTAAAAGAAAAGTGGGATTAAAAACTAAACAAACAAAAACCAAGATTAATGCTATAGACTTCATCTATAGAATTGCCAACCGTATATCCATGATTATTGCCTTCAATAAACAAACAGATACCTTCAAATTCGAGCCCAATACTAATTTTCTGATAACTACCTTGTAAATGACCTCTTCCAACAGCAAAAGATTTTCCTATACCATATTGTAAGGTTATCCTAGATTCGTCACCTATTCTTGGGCTGATTCTTAAATTTGTAAATACAGGAACGGTTACTAATTTATAACTTCCGTAAAAATCGATACCTGAATTTGCGCTTAAGCCAATCCATTTTTTATAGTGAACCCCATAACCAAATTTGGCACCTAAACCGTCTGGAACAAACCAATTATCATCTCGTGATCCATCAGAATAATAGGCTCCTCTGTTTTTGTTTCCTTTTAAGGGAACAGCAATATCAAATTGAGTGTAAGTAAATTTTTCTGTAGGGGTTTGATTTTCATTAATAATAGTTTCTACTTGACCAAAATTGAATTGGTACACGAAAACAATGAAAAATAAGGCTTTAAATTTCATGTACTATATTTTTTTCAAAACTTACAGGGTCAACCGCATTGTTTACATCGTAATCACCAATCTTTGTTCTTCTCAAAGCCGTTAAATGTCCGCCAGATTGAAGAGCTATACCAAAATCATATGCAATAGATCTTATGTAAGTTCCTTTACTACATTTGATTCTAAAGTCGATTTCTGGAAGCTGAATGCGTGTAATTTCAAATTCATAGATAGTGGTTTTTCGGGCTTTAATTTCTACTTCTTCTCCAGCTCTTGCATGTTCATATAAACGTTTTCCGTCTTTTTTAATTGCGGAAAAAACAGGTGGCTTTTGATCAATTTCGCCTAAAAACTGATTGGTAGTCTCATTAATTAAAGCGTCAGTAATATGTTCTATTGGGAAAGTAGCGTCAATATCCGTTTCTAAATCATAAGAAGGTGTTGTGGCTCCAACGGTAATTGTACCAGTGTATTCTTTTTCTTGAGATTGAATTTCGGTTATTTTTTTGGTAAACTTACCAGTACAAATAATCAATAAACCAGAAGCAAGTGGATCTAGTGTTCCTGCATGGCCAATTTTAAATTTTTTAGGCAAATCATAGCGTTTTTTTAAAATGTATTTCAATTTATTAACCGCTTGAAAAGAAGACCAAGTTAAAGGTTTGTCGATTAATAGAATTTGACCATTCAAGAAATCTTCAGCTGTCATTATATAATAGTTAATTCTTTAATAAAAAAATGAATAATTAGTATTGCTATACCAGCAACTATTCGGTAGTAACCAAATACTTTAAAACCATGCTTAGTTAGGTAGCCAATGAATGATGTTATAGCGATTAAGGCTACTATAAAGCCAACTACATTTCCAATAAGTAACAATTGGGTTTGGTCTTGTGTTAATTCAAATCCTGCTTTATAATAATCATATAATTTTTTAACTGTTGCACCTAACATAGTTGGAATGGCTAGAAAAAATGAAAATTCAGCTGCGGCTGTTCGTGATAACTTTTGACTCATTCCACCTACAATACTTGCTCCACTTCTAGAAACACCAGGAATCATTGCTAAACATTGAAAAAAACCAATTTTTAATGCGGTTACATAGGATATTTCTGTGTTTTCAGAATTTCCAAACCAATCATCTACTTTTAAGAGTATGAAGCCTCCTATAATTAAGGAAATGGCAACTACAATTGGGTTTTCTAATAAACTATCAATGATGTCATTTAATAATAAACCAAATACTACAGCTGGAAGAAACGCTACAAATAATTTGTAATAAAAATTAATACTTTGAAAAAAACGTTTGAAATAGAGAACCACAACAGAAAGTATAGTTCCTAATTGAATGACAATCGTAAAAAGTTTGGTAAAATCGTCCCCTGCGATACCAAAAAAAGAAGAGGCAATAATCATGTGGCCTGTAGAAGATACAGGTAAAAATTCGGTTATACCTTCAATAATTGCAAGTATAATTGCTTGTAGTGTATTCATAATTTTACAAAAATATGTTTTTTTATAATAGTTTTAGTTGTTTTTTTGTAGTTTAGTAAGTTTGATTTCACTAAAATTACTCAGCTATTACTGAAATGAAAAGAAAGATTGCCTTTTTATTAGTTTGTATGTTTCAAACTTTAATTGCTCAAAATTCTTCCAATACAGAATTTGATTTGATTAAAGAAAAAGTTGTTGCGCAATATATAAATGCACCTTTAAAAGCAAAAAATGAGGCGTATCAACTTTATAAATTGGCTAAAACAAATGATCAAAAAATTATTGCGTATCGTTATTTAGGTTATATACACGATTACTCTGGTAACGTGGATTCGGCACGTTATTTTTACCAAAAACAATTGCAATTTTCAAAAGAACACTTCTTGGCAAAAGAACCCTATTATCAATCGGTTATTGATTATGCGACATGGGGAATTAATTATGTGGATAGCAATGTATTAATTGAAGAGTTAACCCAAGCGTTACTTAAAATAAACGAATCTCAATTTCCACAACAAAAAGGGTTGATGTATATGTTAATGGGAGATTTGTTTTTAAGAGAAAAGCAATTAGAAAAAGCAAACGAATATTTAGATAAATCTTTCCGTCTTATTCGAGGTAAATCTTCCGAACAAGAATATTATTTACGAAAGAGTGAAGTGGCTCTTAAAAAAGGAGATTACTTGAATGCGAAAGAAAATTTGTTGACAGGTTTTGCACTCTTTGACGAAAAAGATGTGTATGATTATCCTTTGTTTTTAAATAAATTAGGTTATGTATACCTTTTATTAGGAGATATAGAAAACTCCAATCAATGTCTATACGAATCGTTGCATTATCAGCGAAAGAATGGCTTTTCAAGCTTATTGTCGAGTACGTATTTGAATTTGTCTCATTTGGCAAGAATCGAAAAGAATGAACGCTTAATCAAATTTAATTTAGATAAAGCTTTAGAATTTAATCAAGGAAATATTTTAGTATTAAAAGATATTTATTTGGCTTATAAAGATTACTATTCCAGTCAGGGAGATTTTTTAAATGAAAATGAAAGCTTGGCTTTATTTAATAAGATTAACGATAGTATTTTTAACGTTGAAAAAGCAAAGTTAGGAAGTGATTTAGAATCTCGATTTCAATTGAGAGAAAACAAAAAAGAATTAGCCTTAAAAGAAAAAATCATTCAAAAAGAGCAGAAAATTAAATCTCAATTTGTAATTGGTTTTGGGATTCTTTTGGTGTTATTAGTAACTTTAATAGGGGTGTATTTTAATAAAATAAAAACACAAAAGAAGCTTAGAAACAACCAAAAATTACTTCATGAAGAACAATTGAAATCGATGTTGGAAAATCAACGTACCGAAATTATAAAAGAAAAAATTAAAGCAAAATCAGAAGAACGTTCTCGACTATCCTTAGAATTGCATGATGGTATTGCAAATGAAATTGGAGCTTTAAAAGTGGCGTTAACAAATGAGAAGGTCTTGGATGCCAATGCTATTAATTCAGTCGTGGACAAAATAGATAAACTGTATAATGAAGTGCGAGATTGGTCACACGATTTAAATTCAGATAAAATATTAGATATCGAATTTTCGCAATTGATTCATAGTTTGTGTTTAATTCCAGAGAAAAAAGGAATAAAGATTCATAAAAATATATTAATAGACGAAAAAATTAATACCTTAGACGATTCAATTCTATTGAATATTTACAGAATTATTCAAGAAGCAATAAACAACATTTTAAAACATGCTTATGCTTCTGAAATACAATTGGATATTATTCAGTCAGAATCAGAAATTTTTCTTATAATCAAAGATAATGGTGTAGGTTTTTCAAAAAACAGCTCAAAATCTGGAATTGGTTTAAAAAATATTGAAAAAAGAATTGAAACACTAAAAGGAAAATTCTATCTCATTACTTCAGATCAAGGAACAACTTTAGATATAAAATTACCCATATAAATGTTACATAAAGTCTTAATAGTAGATGACCACAAAGTTTTTGCAGAAAGTATTGCTTCTGTTTTAAGAAATAAATACGAAGTAATGGAAGTGTCATCTGTAGAGAAAGCATTGCAAATTATAACGACATTTTCCCCAGATGTATTAATCACGGATTTACAATTACCCGATCAAGATGGGTTTTTCTTAATTAAAACTATAAAAAGTAAAGGAATTGATGTGAAAATTTTGGTATTAAGTAGTTTAACAAATCAATCTACAATTCACAAGTTAATGCAATTAGGTGTAAATGGATTTTTAAATAAAAATGTTTCTAGTATCGATTTGTTGAACGGAATTCAAAAAATTGTCCAAGGAGATTCTTTTTTTCAAACCGATATTTATGACGATTATATTAAAAATTTCAAATTAAAATCGGATAAATCCAATGAAATTACACCTAGAGAAATTGATGTTTTGAAACTTATTATAGAGGAAAAGACAACAAGTGAAATTGCTGAAATTTTAAATATTTCTAATTATACTGTAGAAGGCTATCGTAAAAATTTGCTTTATAAGACAGGAGCAACTAATGTAGTTGGCTTAATAAAATATGCAATGAAAATCAATTTGATTTAAAAAAAATAAGTTGACCCCTTTTTACAGGGGTTTATGGTTTGAAGATTTGTATTTTCTTTGTAACACAAACAATAACAAAACAAATCAACAAACAAACAAAGTTGGGCAACTGTAAATTAAATTAAGAAATACCCTTAATCACTTATCCTGATGTAAGGGTATTTTCTTTTACAAGCGAGTTTTTTGATAAAAAAACAATACCCCTTTTTTCAGGGGTTTCTAGTAGTGAAAAAAGAGGTTACTTTGCTTTAACAAACGAATAAACAAACAAGAAATAAACAAACAACAATTCGGCGACTGTAAATTAAATTAAGTGATACCTCTTTAAATGCCTATGCTTATTTAAAGGGGTATTTTCTTTTTATAGCATTCTTCTTTTAATAACAAATTAGTTTAAAAAACAACAACACCCCTGAAAAAAGGGGTATAAAGATTATAAAATAACGCTTTCTTTGTCAATACAAGTGAGTAAACAAACAAGAAACAAACAACAACAATTGGGCAATTGTAAATTAAGAAACACCTTTAAACACCTATGCTGATTTAAGGGTGTTTTCTTTTTTAGTTGTTTTTGTCTTTCTTGAAAATAGAATAAATTACAATTCCAAAGCCAATCAATACTGTTGTTGGTGCCAAACGAATTCTTCTAAAGCTAAAAATTTCTGGATTCCAAACGTTCGGATCTTCACTTCCACCACCACTCATTAATAGAAATCCTAAAGCAATTACGACTACACCAATTAATAAAAAAGTATAGTTGGTTTTACCAAATAAAAACTCTTGCTGATTTTCTTCGTGTTTGTTTTTCATATCTATAATTTATTATTAAATATACGTTTATTTTGCTTTCTAAATGAATTCAAACTAATACAAATCGTCTGTTCTTAAATTTAAAAAGCGTTGGGTTGCAAAAAAGGTACTAATCGAAGTAATAATAATCCCTACAAGTAATACACCCATGAATACTATAGTTAAAGAGGTATAATCTTTTAATAGTTTTAAACTTGGCAAATATTGGTCTACATAATATAACAAGCCAAAAAGTGCCAAAATTGCTAAACCAGAACCAATTAATCCTAATTTAATACTTCTCCAAATAAATGGTTTTCTAATAAACGATTTGGTTGCGCCTACCATTTGCATGGTTTTAATGGTAAATCGATGCGAATAAATAGACAATCGTAATGAACTATTGATTAAAAGCATCGCAATCACCGCTAAAAAACCAATAGCAATAAGCATCCATAAACTGATTTTTTTAATGTTATCATTTACTAAATCTACCAATTGCTTGTCATAAATGATTTCTGAAACCATTTCATTTTTTTTAATCTCGTGCTCAATTTTTTTAATGCTATCTGCTACTACATATTCACCTTTTAAATTAATATCAAAGGAGTTTTGCAACGGATTAAAGCCTAGGAAAGACATAAAATCTTTTCCTACAATATCTACATTATGTTTGGCAGCACTGTCTTTATGAACAAAAGCATATTCTTTGATAAATCTAGAATTTTTCAATTGCGTATCAAATGCATTCAAAACACTGTCCTTAGCTTCATTCTTAAAAAAAACAGTCATTGGAATGTTTTCTTTAAAATCATTGGTTAGTTTTTTAGAATTGATTACAAATAACCCTAAAGTTCCCAACAAGAAAAGGACTAAAAAAATACTTAATACAACCGAAAAATAAGATGAAATTAAACGTCTTTTGTTATAATTTTCAAATGAAGATGCCATAAAATTTAGAAATATGAGGTAAAAATAGTAAAGAAATTTTGTTTATGTAGAATATAACAACAAAGTTTTAACTTTAATATTTTAAAATGTATTTTTGTAGCTGTTTTTTTAAGGAGTAAAAAAGGACTCTAAAATTTTAAAATTTACACTTACAAATGAAATATTTTCATAACGAAATCGAAGCCAAATGGCGTAAATATTGGGCAGACAACCAAACTTTCGCTGCAGAAAACCCTACTGAAGCCTCAGGAAAACCAAAATATTATGTATTAGACATGTTTCCTTATCCATCAGGCGCTGGTTTACACGTGGGTCATCCACTAGGATATATCGCTTCTGATATCGTAGCAAGATATAAAAGACATAAAGGTTTTAACGTGTTGCATCCACAAGGATATGATTCTTTTGGTTTACCCGCAGAACAATATGCGATTCAAACGGGGCAACATCCAGATAAAACGACCAAAGAAAATATTGCACGTTATCGTGAACAATTAGATAAAATCGGTTTTTCTTTTGACTGGAGTAGAGAAGTACGCACTTCAAATGCTGATTATTACAAATGGACGCAATGGATTTTTATCCAATTATTCAATTCGTGGTACAATAACGATACCAATAAAGCAGAAGATATAGCCACTTTAATTGCTCTTTTTGAAAAAGAAGGAAATGCTACGGTTAATGCGGTTTGTGATGAAGGGATTACTGTTTTTTCGTCAAGCGAATGGAACGCATTTTCGTCAGAGCAGCAACAAAGAATACTATTGCAATACCGATTAACCTATTTAGCTGAAACAGAAGTAAACTGGTGTCCCGCATTAGGAACGGTTTTGGCCAATGACGAAATTGTAAATGGTGTTTCAGAACGTGGCGGTCACCCTGTTATCCGTAAAAAAATGACACAGTGGTCCATGCGTATTTCTGCGTATGCCGAACGCTTATTACAAGGTTTGGAAACCATCGATTGGACTGAATCTTTAAAAGAATCGCAACGCAACTGGATTGGAAAATCAGTTGGTGCAATGGTTTCTTTTAATGTCACTTCGAGCGGAGTCGAGAAGCCTCTTCAAATCGATGTGTTTACCACACGTCCTGATACGATTTTTGGAGTTACGTTTATGACCTTAGCACCAGAACACGATTTAGTTGCTAAAATTACAACACCAGAACAAAAAGAAGCGGTTGAAGCCTATATTGAAGCCACTTCAAAGCGTTCGGAAAGAGAGCGTATGGCTGATGTGAAAACGATTTCTGGAGTATTTACAGGTGCGTATGCTGAACATCCGTTTACTAAAGAACCGATTCCGGTTTGGATTGGAGATTATGTTTTGGCAGGTTATGGAACAGGTGCAGTTATGGCGGTTCCTTGCGGAGACGAACGCGATTATGCGTTTGCCAATTTCTTTAAAGGCACGAAAGGTATGCCTGAAATTAAAAATATTTTCAATCAAGATATTTCGGAAGCCGCTTTTGGAGCGAAAGAAGGGTTTGAATTAGTGGATTCGGATTTCTTAAATGGTTTAGGTTATAAAGAAGCTACGAAAAAAGTAATTGAAGCTCTTGAAAAAATGGGTCAAGGCAAAGGAAAAACCAATTATCGTTTGCGTGATGCCGTATTTTCAAGACAACGTTATTGGGGCGAACCTTTCCCTGTTTACTACGTAAATGGTTTACCACAAATGATCGATTTGAAACATTTACCTATTGTGTTACCCGAAGTGGAAAAATATTTACCTACAGAAGACGGTCAACCACCTTTAGGAAACGCAACCGTTTGGGCTTGGGATACCAAAACCAATTCGGTTGTCAGTAATGAGTTTTTGTCATCTCGAGCGGAGTCGAGAGACGAGAACAAAACTGTTTTCCCTCTAGAATTAAATACCATGCCAGGTTGGGCCGGTTCGTCTTGGTATTGGATGCGTTATATGGATGCACACAATGAAAATGAATTTGCAAGTAAGGAAGCATTAGCGTATTGGGAAAATGTAGATTTATATATAGGAGGAAGTGAGCACGCAACCGGACATTTATTGTATTCTCGTTTTTGGAACAAATTCTTAAAAGATAGAGGTTTCGCACCAACTGAAGAACCGTTCAAAAAATTAATCAATCAAGGAATGATTTTGGGAATGAGTGCAATTGTTTATCGTATATCAGGAACAAATAAATATGTCTCAAAAAACCTAAAATCGGATTATGAAGTAGAAGAAATTAGAGTTGATGTAAATATTGTAAATGCTTCTGATGAGATTGATTTGGACAAACTAAGAAATTGGATTCCAGAATTTAAAACTGCTGAATTCATAACTGAAAATGGTAGATATATTGTTGGCCGAGAAGTAGAAAAAATGTCTAAAAGATGGTACAACGTTGTCAATCCAGATGATATTTGTGAAGAATATGGTGCCGATACCTTACGTTTGTATGAAATGTTCTTAGGACCATTGGAACAAGCAAAACCATGGAATACAGCCGGAATTACAGGGGTATATGGTTTCCTTAAAAAATTATGGCGTTTGTATTTTGATGACAATGGTTTAATAGTTACCAATGACGAACCCACAGCAGAAATGTACAAATCGCTGCATAAAACGATTAAAAAAGCCACAGAAGATATCGAGAACTTTTCTTTCAATACTTCGGTTTCCCAATTTATGATATGCGTGAATGAGTTGGCCCAACAAAAATGTCACCATCGTGCTATTTTAGAACCATTAGCAGTTGTGTTGTCTCCTTATGCACCTCATATTGCAGAAGAATTATGGAGCGCTTTAGGTTATGCTGGTTCGATTGCGAAAGTACCGTTTCCAATTTTTGAAGAAAAATATTTGGTGGAAAGCGAAAAAGAATATCCGGTTTCTTTTAATGGAAAAATGCGTTTTACGATGAAATTGCCATTGGATTTAACCAAGGAACAAATTGAAGAAATTGTAATGGCAGATGAAAGAACGCAAAATCAATTACAAGGAAGAACACCTAATAAAGTAATTATCGTTCCAGGAAAAATTATCAATTTAGTAGGATAGATTTTTTATCTTTTATAGTACATCCCAAATAGACAAAAAATGTCTGTTTGGGATTTTTTTATTGAAAATTCTTATAAAAAGGCATGAAATATCTAAAAAAAACCTTAAAATTAGATTTTTACACAATAAATTCATTTTTTTTTCATTTATTGTAATAAACAAACAATAAAGGATTTATTTCTTGAAGTAGAAATATGCCCTTTTTAAATTATCAAACCAATCTATCATGACTAAACTATCTAAAAAAATGATGGTAGCACTATTGTGTTTTAGTGCTTCCTTGTCTGTGTCTGTTGCACAGGAAAACGAACCAAAAATTGCAACTGATTTAAACACTTTAATTACTAAATCTTCCAGTTACCAAAACTACAAAGTAATCGAAAAAAATGCTATTTATGGTTTTCAAAACAGTTTAAACGCTTTTATTAAAGAACAAGAGCAAATTCAAAATACATTAAATAAAGAAATTGCTGAAAATAAAAAAAGTATTTTGTTGCTTCAAAATGAAATTCAGGAATTAAAGCAGAATAATGCCGTTTTGACAGAAGAGAAGGCAAGCATTTCTTTTTTAGGAATGTTAGTTAGTAAAGATAGTTATTCGGTTACGATGTGGACCTTATTTTTAGGTACACTTGCAGTGGCGGGTATTTTATTTTACAAATTTAAAACGGCTAATGCAGTAACCAGTCATTCTAAAACAGTATTAAAGGATTTAGAAGAAGAATATGAATCCTACCGAAGAGTTTGTATCGAAAGAGAACAAAGTTTACGAAGACAATTATTTGAAGAAGCCAAGAAAAACAAAGAACTAAAAAACGTTTCTTAAAATTTCCGAAGTTGCTTTCATCCTTTTTTTGTAACATTTTTCATTTTTTGCGTATAATAAGTAACTAAAAACTTTAAAAAAATGGAAAAAAGAAATGCAGGAAAAGTAATTGTCGGAGCTTTATTTTTTATACTTCTTTTCGTAGCCTTATTAATGTTTGGTTTACCAAGATATAACGTTTGGCAACAAGAAATGGCTGGAAAAGCGGAAATGGCAAAAGCAGAACAAAACCGAAGAATTTTGGTGGAAGAAGCGAAAGCCAAATTAGAAGCGGAGAAATTGAATGCGCAAGCAGAAATTGAAAGAGCAAAAGGGATGGCAGAAGCGATGCGCGTAGAAAATGGAACGTTGAGTGAAACCTACAATCAATATTTGTTCATTCGTACCTTGGAAAAATTAGCTGATAAAGGCGATTTGCCACAAATTATTTATGTGCCGTCTAATGGATTATTACCTGTAATGGACGTGAATAAAACACAATCACCAACGAATTAAGAATATGAAAAATGGGGCCAAAAGCCCCATTTTTAACAAAACAAATTATAATAGTTTCAATTATGAACTATTATTTTTTTTAAAGTTGTTGGTTCGTGATTTGTCTTGTTCCTTTTGGGCAAATTACTACAGCAGTACTTCCATCTTCACCTGCGTCCCAAGTGTAATTCCCATTTGTATCAACAAAACTTACATAGGTTATTGTGGTGGTACCATCACCATTATCTACAGAAGTACTGTATGATACTCTTCCAGAACCTTTAATTGTTGAGCCTTCTTCATTTGTTAATGCGAATTTTTTGAAATTTTCCATGATTATTTGTTTTAAAATTTAGGTACGCAAACCATTTTAGTCAATTGCGTTTTTGACTTTTGTTTATAATTTATTGGAGTTTTTTATTCGTATAAAGTAGCAATGTCTAAACTGGCATAGCCAATGCTAGTGGTATTGACAGTAGCTGTTTTTTTAAGATATGAACCAATAAAGATTTTTCCAGTGACTATTTCATTAGCCTGTCCAGCTCCACTTACTTCCGAGCCTGCGGTTAAAACTATCGCAGTTGTAGCGCTTGGATTAGTAAGTGTAATTTCTTTTAACCAAGGTAAGCTGATGTTGTCTTCAATTTGGTTAATACCATCTGGATTTGTATATACTACGATTAAGGTGCCTGAATAAGTGCCGCTAAGTTCATATTTTATACTTTTTGAACTCGAAGATGGCGAATCATCTTTACTACACGAAATAGTGATGAAGCTAAAAAGAAAGATAAAGTTTCTTAGGATTTTGTTCATTTTTATAGTTTTAGATTAGTTTAATTTAATTTTACTTCAATAATGTCACCTGATTTGGAAATTTCTACAAATTTTTCAACGCGATGATGGTCTACCACATTGTAATTTTCTTTTTGGTAAAATTGAGTTCCATAGGAGTTTGTTCCAACGACTACATCTCTAGAATAGGTTTTGGAAGTAGACATGAAGGCTTGTAAGAAATATTTCCCTGGTTTCATTTCCTTGAATTCAAAACGGCCGTAATCATCTGTATAGGTTTCCAATCGCATGGCATAGGCTTCATCAGATAAGTAAACAACCGTTTTTTTGTTTTCCTTCTTTTCTCTTAATTGATACCAAGCCATAAAATAATCCGTAACAGGATATAAATCTACTTTTATCCCTCTTCCAAAAGATTTTGCTCCAGTAACAGATAACTTATTGGTAGATTTATATAATAAGCCTTTAATTAATCCATCTCCTTTTTCCAATTGTTTTTTTGCAACTTCAGTGCTGAAATTGAATTCGGGATATATTATTGTTTTTTTATTTTTTTCGGCTAATCGATCTGCATTTTTTATTGGATTGCAATTCAAAAAGCAAAATACGATACTTATAAAGAATAAATGTTTCATGATGATTTGATTTTAAATTTGAATTATTTTTGATGCTTATGACGTTGTAAAATTCAATTGTTTTTTTATGTCTAAAAAATGAATTCCCATAGCTTTTATAAAATGCAGTCCTTTAATTTTTAAATTATAGTAAGATTAATCAAAACGAATGCGTTGATTATGAGAGCCAATAATGTCAAAGTGTCATTTTTTAAAAATGGAATGTATTTTGCTGTTTAATCCATGTTTTAAAGTTTAAAAAAGATTGAAATATGGATTTTACTTATTTAATATTAATTGGAGGAATTGCCCTTTTTAGTTGGTTGGTTAGTGCGCGATTAAAAAGCAAATTTGCCTACTATTCTAAGGTGCATTTACGTAATGGGATGAGTGGAGCTGAAATTGCTGAAAAAATGTTGTCTGATAATGGAATTTATGATGTAAAAGTAATTTCAACACCAGGTCAGTTAACTGATCACTATAATCCTATGAATAAAACGGTGAATTTAAGTGAAGCAGTTTATAACCAAAGAAATGCTGCGGCTGCAGCCGTGGCTGCTCATGAATGTGGTCATGCTGTTCAACATGCTCAAGCTTACAGTTGGTTAACCATGCGTTCTAAAATGGTTCCTGTCGTAAATGTCTCTTCTAGTTTATCGCAATGGTTAATTATGGGAGGGTTGATTTTAGGATTTGCTTCGAAAACAAGTATAGGTTTTTATGTAGCTGTGGCCGGTTTAATTTTAATGGCAATAGCAACTACGTTCAGTTTTATTACATTGCCTGTTGAATACGACGCAAGTAACAGAGCTTTAAGTTGGTTAAAAAATAAGAATATGTTAACCCAACAAGAATATGCTGGCGCAGAAGATTCTTTAAAGTGGGCAGCAAGAACTTATGTGGTAGCTGCACTTGGAGCGTTAGCGTCGCTTTTATATTGGGCGTATAGAATATTGGGCTCTAGAGACTAAAAAAGAAAAATATTTATAAAAGTAAAAACCCTAAATCAGTATTGAAATAGGGTTTTTATTTTCTTAATTATGCGGATTTAAAGCTGTATTTGTCGGTCTATTTGTTGTTCTAGAGAAATAAAAGTTTCAGTTCTAGAAACTCCTTTAATTGCCTGAATTTTTTTATTTAATAACTGCATTAGGTGTTCGTTATCTTTACAAATAATTTTAATTAAAATACTCCAGTTTCCTGTTGTATAATGACATTCTAGAACTTCAGGTATTTTTCTCAATTCTCTTACTGCGTCAGAATTGCTAGAAGCTTTTTCTAAATAAACACCTACAAAAGCCATTGTAGAATAGCCTAACACCTTAATATCTACTGTGAATTTGGATCCTGATATCACACCAGCTTGTTCTAGTTTTCTAAGTCTTTGATGGATGGCTGCTCCAGATATACCAATTTTTTTTGCAATTTGTAAAATAGGTTTTCTGGCGTCTTCCATTAAATCGCGTAAAATCTCTTTGTCAATACCATCAATTTCAATTTGTAATTGATTAATCTTCATGTTTGTTTTGTTTGTAAGTAATAGTTTGTAAATGCACTAATTTAGTAAATAAAATGTAGATTTTTATTTTAAATCGTTACTTTTATTAGCTGCTCACATTTAATGGATTGTAACCCAAGTAATCTACTTCAATTTCTTTGAAAATCACTCCATACTCTTCTAATTCGTTAAGAATAGGAGTGTAAATTTCTTTAGAAATAGGCAGTTGTACACCAGCTGTAGTAATTTCGCCATTTAATATTTTTACTGTTGCAATGGCTACAGGTAAACCTACTGTTTTAGCCATAGCCGTATAGGTTTGATCATCTCCTATGCAAACCATCGTTGCGTCAATTTGATGTTGATTTCCGTTTAATTCGTATCCAAATTTATGATACATAACTATCATATCTTTGTCTTGAGGTTCTAAGGTCCATTTTTCAGAAAGTATTTTCTCAAGTATTTGAGCAGGAGTAGCATTTTTTAAACCCACTTTTTTAGTCCCATTGAACAAATCCAATTCAAGTAATTTATCCCAAATAATATCATCTTGATCTATTTTTTGTGCATGTCTCAATTTAATTTCAACAGTATCTGTTGGATGATAGGGAAGGAAGGAATTTGTAAATTCTCTATAGGTCATTTCTTCGGAATTATCAATAGTATAGGAATCATCAGTCATCCCTAATTGCACTAAAATATCCCATGCTCGAGAATAGCCTACTCTTCGAATGGTACCTCTATAGACAGTTAATGCGTTTTCTAAACCATATACTTCTCTATATTTTAATGAATCTCGGTTCGCATAAGCCTCAAATCTTCCAAAACCTTCTACTTCTAGAAATTCAGTTCTTCTAAATAATTTATTATATGGAATGTATTTATAGGTGCCTTCTTGAATAAATTTGGCAGCACCACCTTGACCAGCTAATACTACATTTCTCGGATTCCAAGTAAATTTGTAATTCCATAAATTGGTATCGCTTTCTGGGGCTACTAATCCACCACAAAAAGACTCAAATAAAATTATTTTTCCGCCTCTTTCTCTAATTTGATCAATCACTTTCATGGCACTCATATGATCAATTCCAGGATCAAGTCCAATTTCATTCATGAAAACCAATCCTTTTTCTTTAGCTTCTTTGTCTAATTCTTGCATAGCAGGACTAATGTAAGACGCAGTAACCATATGTTTGTTGTAGAATAAGCAGTCTTTGGCAACCTCTATATGCATGAAAGCGGGAAGCATTGATACTACAATATCGGATTTTTGAATTTCAGTTTTTCGTTGTTCCGCATCCAATATGTCAAAAGCAATAGGTCTTGCATTAGGATGATTCTGGGTTTTTCTTTGTGCTAATTCAAGAGATAAATCAGCAATAGTTATGTGTAATTTCTCTTGTTCAGACTTTTCTAATAAATATTTAATAAGTGACGATGCACTTCTTCCCGCACCAATAACTAATATGTTTCTCATGACTAATTTTACAAAAATATCACACGAAGATAGCAAAATGTTATATTTATAAAAATTTTAGTTTCAAATATATTTAAAAATAGATAAGATTTAACATTTTAAGTTTTAAGATGAGAATAAATAAAATTGAATTCTAATTTGATGAGTTTAGTTTTAATTGTCTATTTATTTTATTTAATTTTTTTTTAAATTGTAATTTCTGTATTAGTTACTATTTTTACTAAAAAAAGATATGGATAAAAAAATTCTTTTAATTGCGCTAATAATGGGCGCAATAGCAATCATGTTAGGTGCTTTTGGTGCTCATGGTTTAAAGAAAGTGCTCACTGTAGATCAATTGAATACTTTTGAAGTAGGCGTGCGATATCAAATTTACCATGCCTTATTTTTACTGTTTGTAGCAAACAATGCGATTGTAACGTCAAAAGAAAAAGGAATAGTTTTGTATTTAGTTGTAATAGGAATAACTTTATTTTCTGGGTCAATTTACCTGCTCTCGACGGCTAGTTTAACGGCATTAAAAACAAAGCTTATTGGCCCCTTAACACCTATAGGAGGTTTGTTGCTAATTGCTTCATGGTTATATGTTTTTTATTGTGTTTTCGCTAAAAAATAACAATTCGTTCTTCTTTCTAAAATTAAATTTATAATTTTGCACTTTAAAAACATACAACATAACTCATTTTTTATGAATAGCTACGCCCAAATTACGAAAACGATTTCGTTGGAAAAATATGGAATTAGAAACGCTTCACAAATTATTTACAATCCTTCGTATGAGTTTTTATACCAAGAAGAATTAAGTGAAGATTTAAAAGGATTTGAAAGAGGTCAATTGTCAGAACTTGGAGCAGTGAATGTTATGACAGGAGAATTTACAGGCCGATCTCCAAAAGACAAGTATATTGTAAAAGATGAGGTAACCAAAGATTCTATTTGGTGGACTTCCGATAAAGCGGTAAATGATAATAAGCCTATTTCTACTGAGACTTGGAATGCGCTTAAAGAGACCACAGTAAATCAGTTATCAGGAAAAAAATTATATGTAGTTGATGCATTTTGTGGTGCTAATGAAGATACGCGTTTAAAAGTGCGTTTTATCATGGAAGTGGCTTGGCAAGCACATTTTGTTAAAAATATGTTTATCCGACCTACAGAAGCTGAATTAGAAAATTTTGGTGAGCCCGATTTTATTGTAATGAATGCGTCAAAAGCTTCTTTTAAAGATTTTGAACAACATAATTTAAATTCTGAAGTATACGTGGCTTTTAATCTAACTGAAAAAATTCAGTTAATTGGAGGTACATGGTATGGTGGAGAAATGAAGAAAGGAATGTTCTCCATGATGAATTACTATTTGCCACTTCAAGGAATTGCTTCCATGCACTGTTCTGCAAATAAAGGGAAAGATGGTGATGTAGCTGTTTTCTTTGGTTTGTCTGGAACAGGTAAAACGACACTTTCAACAGATCCTAAGAGAGAATTAATTGGTGATGATGAGCATGGGTGGGATAATGATGGTGTCTTTAATTTTGAAGGAGGTTGTTATGCAAAAACCATTGATTTAAGTGCAGCAAACGAACCAGATATTTTTAAAGCGATTAAGAAAAATGCTTTATTAGAGAATGTAACCTTAGATGCAAATGGTAAAATTGATTTTGCTGATGGATCAGTAACTCAAAATACGCGCGTATCTTATCCAATTGAACATATAGAGAATATAGTTAAACCAGTGTCTAAAGCGGGTCATGCTACAAAGGTAATTTTTCTTACGGCTGATGCTTTTGGGGTAATGCCTCCAGTATCTAAATTAACACCTGAACAAACAAAGTATTACTTCTTATCTGGTTTTACGGCTAAATTAGCAGGAACTGAGAGAGGAGTTACAGAACCACAACCTACTTTTTCAGCTTGTTTTGGGAAAGCATTTTTATCTTTGCACCCTACTAAATATGGTGAAGAATTGGTTAAGAAAATGGAGGAGCACAATGCTACTGCTTATATGGTTAACACAGGATGGAATGGAACTGGTAAAAGGATTTCTATAAAAGATACTCGTGCGATTATAGATGCTATTTTAGACGGTTCAATCGAAAAAGCGGAAACTAAAGTTATTCCAGTATTCAATTTTAACGTTCCTGTTGCTTTGCATGATGTAGATTCGTCTATTTTAGATCCAAGAGAAACGTATGAAGATGTTTCTAAATGGGAAGTGAAAGCTAAGGATTTAGCTTCTAGATTTGTTAAAAACTTTGAGCAATATACAGATAATGAGGAAGGAAAGCAATTAGTAAATGCAGGCCCTACTTTATAGAAAATATCAAATACTAACTAAAAAGGGTTCTAAATTATTTTAGAACCCTTTTTTATGTTTTTATAATAAAAATGTTTATTATTATTTTCCTTTGTTTGCTTCAATTATATATTTTTCTAATGCTCCAGTCATTGAAGGTGTTCCTGGTGATGGAGCCATAATATCAACTCGTAAACCGCTATCAATTGCTTCTTTTTGTGTGGTTGTTCCAAAAACTGCAATTCTAGTGTTGTTTTGTTTGAAATCTGGAAAATTTTTAAAAAGAGACTTAATTCCTGTTGGACTAAAAAAAGCCAAAACATCATAATATACATCTTTCAAATCAGATAAGTCACTCATAACTGTTCTGTAAAAAATAGCTGGTGTCCATGATATTTTCAAACTATCTAAAGTTTGAGGGATGTCATAATTTAATTGATCAGAAGCAGGTAATAAAAACTTTTCGTCTTTGTATTTTTTAATTAGTGGTGCTAAATCGACAAAATCTTTTTGTCCCACATAAATTTTCCTTTTTCGATACACTACATAACGTTGTAAGTAAAAAGCGACTGCTTCCGATTGACAAAAGTACCTCATATCTTCAGGAACTTTAAAGCGCATTTCTTCAGCAACTCTAAAAAAATGATCAACAGAATTTCTACTTGTTAAAATAATCGCAGTAAAATTGTTTAAATCTATTTTTTGTGCTCTTATTTCTTTGGCAGGAACTCCTTCTACGTGGATAAAAGGTCTGAAGTCAACTTTAACTTTAAGTTTGTTTTGTAACTCAAAATAGGGAGAATTCTCTACTTTAGGCTCTGGTTGTGAAACCAAAATTGTTTTCACTTTTAAATTTGACATACGCTTTGTTCTAATTTTTTGTAATAAAATAATAGATAAAATAGTAAGGTGCTATTTCAAGGGTGCAAAGATATAAAATAAAATAAAATATTTTACGTAATACTAAATTTTGATAGATTTTTAAAGCAACAATGTAGGTCGTTAAATTGGCTAAAAAGAGAATAATAATAATGATGTAATATAACCAGTTTTTATTCCATTCAGGATTGTAAAAAAGAATAATGTTTACAGGTAAAAGTAAAAAACCAAAATAGGTTCTGTAACTTACTTTTAATAAATTGAATTGTTCGTTAAATTCTTCAATTTTAAATGTGGTAGCGATAATTTTTTCAATTAAATATTTCGATAAAATAAAAACGGCTAGAAAAGTAAAAATTTGTAAAAAAAGGATACCTTCAGGAGCTTTGGAATATTGAAATTGTTTCAAATATAAAAGGATGAAAAAAGTTAAAGAAACCAGTTGAATAAAAAACATAGAAATCGTAAAACCACTTCTTAAATTACTGGTATCTTTATAAATTTTAGTATACTTGTCAGAAACTGCTAATTTGATAAACTCGGTAAAACGAGCTTGAAAAACATTTTTGTTTACACCAATAACAAGAAAGCTTAGGACAAATAAAATTGTTGCCCAGTCCTTAAAGTGAATCACTCTTTCGTGAAATTGAATTGCTATCATTTGTGGCAAATTTACAAAAATTAACTACAAATAATTATTATAAATTTATTAAGAGATAAACTTAATAAATAGTTTATTTTTGTAATCGAAAATTAATTTAAGGGATGTTGAAGGCAATAGTAGTAATACCAACATACAATGAAATAGAAAATATTGATCAAATCATACAGGCAGTATTTTCTTTGCAAACTGAATTTCATATTTTAATTGTAGACGATAATTCACCAGATGGAACATCAAAAAGAGTTGAAGAATTACAACATCAATATAAAGATAAGCTTTTTCTATCCGTAAGAACTAAGAAATCGGGTTTAGGAACGGCTTATGTTCATGGTTTTAAATGGGCTTTATTACAAGGGTATGAATATATTTTTGAAATGGATGCCGATTTTTCTCATAACCCTCAAGATTTAGAACGTTTATTATTTGCTTGTGAGAAGCAACAGGCTGATGTTGCCATTGGGTCTCGTTATTCAACTGGTGTTAATGTGGTAAATTGGCCATTAAATCGAGTACTAATGTCTTATTTTGCTTCTGTATATGTGAAATTAATTACAGGAATGAAAATTCATGATGCTACGGCGGGTTTTATTTGTTACAAAAAAAATGTTTTGGAAAAAATTAATTTAGATAGAATAAAATTCATAGGTTATGCGTTTCAAATAGAAATGAAATACAGGGCTTATGTCCAAAAATTTAAAATAGTAGAAGTACCTATTATTTTTACTGATAGAACTAAAGGGCAATCTAAAATGAGCGGATCTATTATAAGAGAAGCTGTTTTTGGAGTTGTTTTATTACGAATAAGAAAAATTTTTAACCAACTATAATGAGTACCTTTTTAATTAAAAATGCTAAAATTGTAAATGAAGGTGTGGTCTTTGAAGGAGATGTATTAATTGAAAATGAATTCATCAAAGAAATTGCAGAACAAATCAGTTTAAAATCTTCAGATTGTATTATTATTGATGCTGAAGGAAGTTATTTAATACCTGGAGCTATAGATGATCAAGTGCATTTTAGAGAGCCAGGATTAACCCACAAAGGAAATATTGAATCGGAGAGTAGAGCAGCTGTTGCAGGAGGAATAACGTCTTTTATCGAACAGCCAAATACTGTACCCAATGCAGTTACTCAAGAACTCTTAGAACAAAAATATGAAATAGCTGCAGCTACTTCTTATGCGAACTATTCTTTTATGATGGGTGGTACCAATGATAATTTAGAAGAAGTATTAAAAACCAATCCTAGAAATGTGGCTGGAATTAAGCTGTTTTTAGGTTCTTCTACCGGAAATATGTTGGTTGATAAACAAGATGTGTTAGAAAAGATTTTTTCTTCTACAAAAATGCTAATTGCGGTTCATTGTGAAGATGAAGGAACAATTAAAGCTAATTTAGAAAAATATAAAGAAGAATTTGGAGAGGATATTCCAATGCAATATCATCCATTAATAAGAAGTGCAGAAGCGTGTTATATTTCTTCTTCAAAAGCGATTGAGTTGGCAAAAAAAACAGGTGCAAGATTGCATGTTTTTCATTTGTCAACCGCAAAAGAAATGGAATTATTTACAAATAAAATTCCATTAGAACAAAAACAAATTACTGCTGAAGTTTGTGTGCATCATTTATGGTTTAGTGATGAAGATTATGAGACAAAGGGTTCCTTGATTAAATGGAATCCAGCGGTAAAAACAAAAGAAGATAGAGAAGCTTTATGGTATGCTTTATTGGATGATAAAATTGATGTAATAGCTACGGATCATGCGCCACATACTTTAGAAGAAAAAATCAATCCTTACACGACTTGTCCTTCAGGAGGACCTTTAGTGCAACATGCTGTCGTTGCTATGTTTGAAGCTTTTCATAAAGGTAAAATTTCAGTAGAAAAAATTGTAGAGAAAATGTGTCATAATCCTGCTAAAATTTTCAAGATTGAAAAAAGAGGTTTTATTAAAGAAGGGTATTATGCAGATTTAGCAATTGTTAATCCGCACTTGCCTTGGAATGTAAAAAAAGAAAATATTTTATACCATTGTGGTTGGTCTCCATTTGAGGGTGCTACTTTTAAATCTAGAGTTACACATACTTTTGTAAATGGGCGATTGGTTTATGCAAATGGACGGAATAAGGAAATTAAAGTGGGGAAAAGATTGTTATTTGAAAGAGAAGTAAAATGAAAAGAATAGTGGTATTAGCTTTTTTAGTTTTGTTTTCATGTGCAGAAAATCCTGTGCCTAAACCAGACCGTTTGTTGTCTGAAGAAACAATGGTGGATATTTTATATGATACAGCATTATTACAGGCTTCTGAAGCTTATTTGCCAAATAAACTAACAGAAAACAAAATACGAATTAAAAATTATATTTATACAAAGTACGATTTAGACAGTACAACGTATTATCAAAATCAAAGGTATTATGCTGCAGATTTTAAAAAATATAAAAGGATGTATAAAAAGGTATCCGATCGTTTACAGCAAAGAAAAACCGAATTGGATACTTTAATTGCTCAAGAAAATCGTAATGTACCTGAAAAATCAACCGATAAAAAAAGAGAATTTAATAAGCCTTCGATAAAGGAATTAGATAGTCTTTCATCTCAATAAAAGAATAGTTCAAAACCGAATTAATTTTAGCATTGCTGTATTCTTTTTTATTATGAGAAGCAATAGCTGTAAGTTTTGTAAACTTTCTTTTTCTTCCGGTTAGTTTTGAAATCAACCAATCCATTTTCCAAGCTAAGTTTGTAAGAGTTTTATTAGCGTGAATAAATGGTTTTTTTACTTGCATCGCATCTGCAATCCAAAACAAAAGTTGTTCAAAGGTTGTATTTTCTGCTACAAGAATAAAACGTTGGTTAAATTGTTTTTGCATCATTAACGAATACATAATTGAAACCACATCTTCAACAGCAATTATTCCGATTTTTCCTTTTGTAAAAAAAGAAATGCCTTTTTTTACTGCAGCAAAAAAACGATTGCTTTCTTGTTCTGGAAAACCGCTACCAAAAATAATTCCCGGATTTACCACGATACAATTTAAGCCTTCTTGTTGTCCTCTCCAAACTTCCATTTCAGCACCATATTTGGAAATAGCGTAATCACTATGCAGTTTTTCTGGATTCCACTCGGTTTCTTCAGTAATGAGGAATTCATTTTCTTTTGCATCTCCTAACGCGGCTATCGAACTTACGTAACAAAGTTGGTTTACTTTTTTGTCAATACAACAGTTAATTACATTGGCAGTACCCTCAATATTAATTTTACGAAGATCTTCTTCATCTTTTGGGTCAAACGATATTAATGCGGCACAATGATAAACTGAAGTTATATTTTCAAAAGCTTTTTCAAGAGATGGAATATCAGTTATATCACCCTTAATCCAATTAATTTGTTCGAAGAGTACTATTTGGTTTTTGGATAGAAAGAGTTGTTTAACCGTTTCAATTTTACTTTTATCTCGGTATAACGCTTTTACTGTTTCATTTTTTGAAAGCAGTTGAAGTAATAAATGAGAGCCTACTAAGCCCGTTGCACCTGTAACTAGAATCATAGGGTAAATATAAAGAGATTGTTTGACTTTTGATAGGATGACTTTCAGAATATTTTTTTAAAAATTGCTAAAATTTGGAATTTGGAATAGGAAGTTTGGTTTCTAAAATTGATATATTTGCGAAAATTAATTACAAAAATGAAGAATTTAGTAGAAGAATTAAGATGGAGAGGCCTTATTCATGATATGATGCCTGGAACTGAAGAACAACTGGTTAAAGAGTCTACCACTGTTTATATTGGCTTTGATCCTACCTCAGATTCTTTACACATAGGGAGTTTAGTGCCTATCATTTTACTAATGCATTTGAGAAATTTTGGTCATAAGCCTATTGCTTTAGTAGGTGGTGCCACAGGGATGATTGGTGATCCTTCTGGAAAATCAAATGAGCGCAATTTGTTAGATGAAGCTACATTAAATCATAATGTAGAAGGTATTAAACGTGTTTTGTCTCGCTTTTTAGATTTCAATGCAACTGATGCTGCTGCTCCTATATTAGTCAATAACTATGATTGGATGAAAGATTTTTCATTCATTAATTTCGCACGAGATGTGGGGAAACGTATTACGGTTAACTACATGATGGCTAAAGATTCTGTAAAGAAACGTTTAAGTGGTGACGAAGGTAGTGAAGGAATGAGTTTTACAGAGTTTACCTACCAATTGATTCAAGGCTACGATTTTTATCATTTGAATAAAGAATACAATTGTTTGTTACAAATGGGAGGAAGCGATCAATGGGGAAATATTACTACAGGTACCGAATTGGTACGTAGAATGAACGTGGATAATGAGGAGCGTTCCAAAGCGTATGCCATGACCTGTCCTTTAATCACCAAAGCTGATGGTTCTAAATTTGGAAAATCTGAAGGAGGGAATGTGTGGTTGGACGCGGATAAAACATCACCATATAAATTTTACCAATTTTGGTTAAACACAACAGATATTGATGCAGAAAAATATATCAAAATTTTTACGTTTCTAGATCAAGAAACAGTTGAAAAATTAATTGCTGAACATCATGAGGCTCCCCATTTAAGAGTGCTACAAAAGCGTTTGGCTGAAGAATTGATGTTGTTAGTGCATTCCAAAGAGGATTTAGAGAGTGCCATTTTTGCCTCGGGAGCATTCTTTAGTAAAGACATGACCGATTTGAAAACACTTTCTGAAAAAGCCTTATTAGAAGTTTTTGAAGGGATTCCAATGGCTGAAGTTGCCCTTTCAGAATTAGAAGAAGGAATTGATATTGTATCCTTATTAAATGAAAAAACAGGTTTTTTGTCTTCGAATGGAGAAGCAAGAAGGTCATTGAAAGAAAATTCTATTTCAATTAATAAAGAAAAAGTTACGGAAGCCTTTGTTTTGCAAAAGAGTGATTTAATTGGCAATCAATTTGTATTGGTGCAAAAAGGGAAGAAAAACTATTTTGTTGTAAACTGTAAATAAAAAATTCAATAGTATAATTGGGTTAAATGAAGTAAAATGAGTGAGTTGGTAACATTGATAATGCCCATTTATAATGCTGAAAATTTTTTAGAAGAAACTATAGATAGCATTCTAAATCAAACCTATACAAACTGGGAATTACTTGCCATAAATGACAATTCCAATGACGGTAGTTTAGCTATTTTAGAAACCTATCAAAAAAGAGATGCTAGGATAAAAGTTTTTAGTTTTGACCAAAATCAAAAACCAGCTATTGTTAGGAATTTTGGTATTTCCAAAGCAACAGGAGATTTCATTGGTTTCATCGATGCAGATGATATTTGTTTTCACGACCGACTAGAAGTTCAAGTTAATTTTTTTAAGACAAATTCTAATGTGGATTTATGTGGCGGATTTTGGTTGCGATTTGGAAAAAATGTTGATTATGAACAAGCTTATATTAAAGAAACAAATGAAGAACTGAAATTAGCGTTCATTTACGAAAATTATATAGGAAATTCCACCGTTTTAGCGCGAAAAAAAGTTTTTTCTACTGCTGTTTTTAATCCTGATTTTGTACCTATGGAAGACTACGAATTATGGACTAGAATCATTATGAAGCATAAACTTTATAATATTCAAAAACCTTTAATAAAGTATAGATTACACGATAACAATATTAGTCATACTATTGCTGTGGATTATGAAAAAGTGAAACAATCCATACAGTTAAAATATGTGAATACTTTTGGTTTGGTTTGTGATGAAGAAGAATTGAAATATCTAAAAAAAGGGTTGCGAGTAGAGCAAGTTGAAAGGCACAATGAATTGAAAAAAATTATAGTAGCACTTCATAAATTTGAACTTTTTCAAAAGGAATCGCATTTTTTTGAGGATGCTTTAATCCAAAATACGATTAATGAGAACCTGAATTTTTATTTTAAAAGACTTCGTTCTTATCGATTAAAGTTCTTGTTTTTTGTTTTAAATCAATATTCTTCATATTTTAAAATTCTAAGGTTTAAAACCAAAGTGAAATTTGTAGTAAGGTCTATTTTTTGGTAGAAAGACAAAGGTTATATTATCAATTAAAATAGTGTGTTATCTATCATTAAATTACAACCTCTAATATCAGAATGATCAAAACGTCCCAGCACTTCGAAAGAATGGTTGGGATATTTTTTTCCCAAATCTTGTGTGGCAATAAACGAACACGAATTTACATTGGCTAAATCAATAACGTTAATTCCTCCTGTTTTTCCATTTGAAACATAGGACAAAGCATCTTCTGTGTCTCTGGTTAGGATTTGCATCCAAGGAGGACATTCGAAAACGCCATTTCCAAGTGAATAGGCTTGCGATAGCAACTCGGTCATGCCGTATTCGGAATGTATAACAGGTACACCAAAACCGTGGCTTAAAATAGCGTGTAATTCTTCTCGAATCATTTCTTTTCGTTTTCCTTTCATACCACCCGTTTCCATAATGATGGTGTTTTTCAATTGAAAAGTATGTCTTTCTATTAAATCTAATAAAGCGTAAGTCACTCCAATTAAAATTACATTTTGACCCGATTGATCTAAGGCAATCAATTTGGTAATCAAATCATCATAATTATTCAAGTAAAATCCAGAATCTGGGTGGTTGCTACTTTGGATTAAATCCTGAACCATATAAATTAAGGAAGACCCTTCGCGTTCTAAATAAGAAGGAAGTAAAGCTAAAATGCAATAATCTTCAATATTGCCATAAAATTCTGAAAAACCCTTACGGTAACTTTGTTCGTATAACGAAATATCGGTTACTAAATGCTTGCTAGTTTGCAAACCAGTTGTTCCGCTACTGGTAAAAGTTTCTTGAACAGGGTTTGTTGTACTGACAATTTCATGACTTTTAAAAAACTGTATGGGTAAAAAAGGAATGTCTAGAATTGTTTTTACATTAGACTTGTCCTTATTGAGATAATTACAAAATTCTTGATAAACTTTATTGTTGTCATATTGGTAACGAAAAACTTTTAAGGTAAGTTTTTCAAAGTCTCTCTTGCTTGAAATGGTAAATATATCTTCTGTATGAATCATAATGAATTGCTGAAACTATTTCTGTTTCGAATACATGCAAAAGTATAAAATAAAAAAAGCACCAACATTATGTTAGTGCTTTTAAAAAAATATTTTTTAAGGAATTATTTAACAACTAATTTTCTAGTAGCTGTTTTTCCTTCTTCTGTAATTTTTACAATATAAATACCAGCTTTTAGGTTACCTGTATTAAAAGTGTTATTTGTAACGTTTCCTTTTACTACTTCTTTACCTAATACATCATATACTTGAACAGTCATTGCGGTGTTAGTATTTGATGAGAAGTTTAAGATGTTACCTGTTAATGGGTTTGGATACATTTTTAAACCATCAATAGCATTGAAAGATTTAGTGCCTAAGAAGTCAATAGTTGCTGTAGATATTTTTAATTCATCAATTGTGATTGAAGGTGTATTTGTATCAGATTGTTGTCTTAATAAAAGCCCTGCTAATTCAGTAATTGGAGCAGCTGGAGTGTTTGTTAAAGTTGCAGGAGTTGCTGAGCTGAAAGTTGATAAATCAGGGTTTATCCAAGCTTTAATATCTGTTCCTCCGAAATCATATCCCATAACTACATAAACAACTTCTCCTGTGTTTCTTAAAGTAGCGTCATAGTTAGTGGTTGTTGATGCAGAGTCAAATCCAATTTGGTATTGTGAACCAACTTTTTTAAGGAAAAGTCTAATTAAAAAGGATTGAGTAGCATCTGTTAAAACTGCAAAATATGTTTCATTGTTATCAGTCATTACTGATAAATCTGTTACATTGAACATAAAACCAGCATAAAGAGTTCCGCTTGTAGTAGTTGTGAAAGGTGTGAAACAATCAATACCAGCTCCATCAAAACTAATTGAGTTTCCTGTACCTGTGTAAGTACCATATGTTAAGTTGCCAGCAGTAACTAAGATGTCATCACCTGTATTTACATTTGCCCAAGTTTGTTCTAATCCTAAAGAATTACCAACTGTATAGTTAAAAGGCTCTACAAAAGGAAGTGAATTGATTGGTTTACACTCTGGAGCTGTAACAACATTGTTAATATTACAAGTTCCTGTTACAGTTAAAGTAACATTAACTCCTTCAGTAACACCAGAAATTACAATCGTACCAGTTGCAACAGATGAGGGATCGTCGCCACTAATTGATCCAGATGAAGTAGATAAATTATAAGTTCCTGAACCTCCACCAGTAAAATCAATAGATGCAGTGTAAGTATCTAAACTCAAAGTAACGGCATCACAAACAGCATTTGAACTTGTGAAAGATAAGCTACATGCAGTAGCACCTGGCCAATTTTGAGCTACTAATAAACCATCTACTGTTTGATTTTGAGATGCATTGTATTGTCTTAAAAATACATTTTGTACTGTTGACTGTCCCGAACCGCTAGCTGTTACTTCAGCAGTTCCTGCAGCAACTTCATTTGCTGGTACACCAGAACCAATACACCATAAACTTGCTGCTTGAGAAGTAGTGTTGTATTTTACGATTACTAAATAAGTTTGGTTTAAGTTAAAATCTGTTGTTCCGTATGTCGCTGTACTACTATTAGATAAACCTATTTTGAAAGTCCCAGCAGTAGAGCCATTTTGAACAAAAACTCTTGCGGTATAAGTTGTACTTCCATTTCCTAGTCCCATGAAATAACCTGTAGCGGAGTTTGCTACATTTAACATAAATGACATGTAAATATCACCTGTTGTTGGGTTGAAAGTTTTAATAATGTCTTCACCATTGTTGTCTATCATTGCTGCATTACCTTCAGTTACAGCAAGAATACCTGTTGTTCCAGAATATCCTGAATAAGTTAATCCATTAGCTGCTCCTACAGTGATTGGATTAGTTCCTGCACCACTAACTGCTGCCCATGCATTATCTGTTAACAAAGCATTATCGGTATAATTAAAGTCGTCTTGTAGAAGCACTTGACTGTACGAAGAAATACCAATAAATAAAGTAAATAAAAAGTAAAGTTTTTTCATTTTTTAAGTTTTTAAATGTTTACAAATATAGCAAGTATTTTCTGTTTTATGAAAATAGCCAATGTAAAATTACAGTTAAATAAAAAGAGAGAATTTTTGTTAATTAGTTGATAATTAACTTTCGAGTAGCAGAAGCTTCGCCTTCTTTGACTTTTACGATATACACACCCGTATTTAGCGCGCTAATATTTACTTCTTTTGTAGTTACAACGGCTTCAAACACTTTTTTACCTAATACGTCAAAAATTTCGACTTTCTTTTCTAAACCTAATTTAGAAGTAATGTAAATTTTTCCATTATTCACTGGATTAGGATAAATAGTAAGTCCCTCAATATTTGGGTCTTGAGTTGAAGTAGTACTTGAAGCAGAAGGTTTGTTGTTCTGTGAGATACTATCTACAGAAAATAAAAGGGTACTAAAAAGAATTATATAAAAGTATTTTTTTATCACTCGCATTATTTTAAAAAAGTAAATATAAACATTTTTTTTAATGCAATAACAATGCCAAATAAAAAATCCCTCAATTGAGGGATTTTTAACTTTTATTATAGAAAAATTCTAATCTTTATAAGCTATCTTGATATTTTTCTAGTTTCTGTTGGAGTCTTTATAATATATAAACCAGTTGGAAGTGTAGCTATAATTTCATCTTCATGTTTAAGGGAATTTACTGTAGATGATTTAATTAAAGTTCCTGAAAAATCATAGATGTTCATATTATATGATTTTGTAATAAAATTATCTTGAAGTACAAGTTGTTTTTTTTCAATACTCATCTTGCTTCCATTAGGTCTATTACTGCTTGAAACATAAACTAATATAGACGAATAAATATTATTATTTTCACCTCCTGTTGTGCCTTCATTAACATTATTATTTATATCAAGAACTATATGTATGTAACCTGAAGTTTCTGGGGCGATGTATCCGCTAATAATGTTTCTTTCAATATGTTCACCTTGTGATTGAAAGTTATTACTAGATATTTCAGTAAAATCAATTTGTTTTAAGAGTATTGGATTAGTATATGCAGTTCCTTGAGTATAATAAAAACCAACTTTCATTACTCCAGAATTTGCTTGTCCAATATTTTTTACATTTAATAATAATTCTAATTCTGAATCATTATTATAAAGAGTATGTGAAGCGTTACTAGATAGGGCTTGTGGAGATAAAATTGATCCTGAAGATTTAGCAGTCGAATTATTTATGTCTAAAATTAAATCTGCAAAACCTGTTGGAGCAGTAACTGAAAATGAAAATGTTGAGATATTATTATTTAGATTTATTTCTAAATTATTATTTACTTTCATAATAATATAGTAATTCCCGATTCCAGTATTTGATGGAATAGTTAATGTAGTTGAACCAGTTCTAATTTCATTGGTGTTTAATGCTGTAATATTTATTTGTTTTATTAAAACATCATTTGAACTTAAAACATTATCGTCTTTGGAAAGGTAAAATTGGCATTGTGAAGCATCTGCATAACCGCCAATATTTGTGATTTGATAATTTGCTGTTTTAGAAGAGCCAGCAGGGACATTTGTACTGCCACTTAGTGAAACATAATTTGCTTGTAAATCTGGTTTTGGGCAATCAATTGTTGCTTCAGAAATGTATGAAAAAACAGCTGTGCTACTTGTAGTGTCTAAATCATAATCTGAATCTCCTTTTTCAACATTTGAACCATCAATAATATAATAATTGCTTCCTAAACCAAAATCCATTAAATACACGTCACCTATTGTCAATGGAATATCTATTTTGATATTAACCTTTTCTCTAACTGTATTTGCAGTTTGTCCAGAGCAATAGTTATCCTTAGCTTCTTGTAATGTAGAACCTAATAATATAGGTCTTATGTATTTCCATGATAAGGCATTACATACATCTATTGGATTACCAAAATTCACAGGGGTATCAACTTCATCACCTCTATCAACACCGTAACCAGCTGCATATTTTACTCTGTAATATCGTGTTCCAAAATTTCCATAGCTTAAGCCTAAGTCAGCTTTATAAATTTTTCCGACCTCTAGTGTATAATTTTGCCTAAAATTTACTTCCAAAATACGATAGGGGGCATATGTTTGGGCACAATGAATTGAAATTGCATTTTCTATATAGATTCCTAAATCTTCTAGTTCATGATATCTATAGCTTGAGGTTTGAGACCATACAGAAAAGCTGAAATTAAGAAGTACAAATAAAATAATTTTTTTCATGATATTTTGGTTATTTATGTTGTTTAAAAGTAAATCTTAATTAATTAAGCAATGTTTTTACGGGGTTAATTTTGCGTTATTAAATGATTTTAATTTTTAAAATTAAATAATATAAAAGTTGTTTATACTGATAAATTGTGATTAAACTTCTTTTTATTAATTCAATTAAACTCTAAATCTTTAATTTTATGTAAGGTTGTGTTGGATTAAAAAAAGCAAAAAAAATCCCTCAATTGAGGGATTTTTAACTTTTATTATAGAAAAATTATTATATAAAATAACCAGTCCATCCAAAAGCTGTAATGTTTGCACCACCACTTGTTCCAGATGAAGCGTTGATAGTTGCATTGTTTACACCAGCTTTGTTGTCATTGATATCTAAATTTGTTCCAGTACCAATAATTGTGATTGTTGTAGCACCGTCTGCATCACCAGCACCGTCTGTACAATCTACAAAATCATTAGGAGCAGGAGCACTAGCACCCAATGAAACAAAAATATTTGTAAAAGTACCTTTACTGTTTCTTCTTACTTTTACAACATCAGATAATGAAACTACTGAGTTAGATACAATAGTGATATTTGTCATTGTAGGGTTTGATTGACCTGATTGAGTTGGAGATAATCCATCAAAATTTCCATCTCCTTCAATTCCTCTTGGGTCATTTGATGCATCATTGTATCCAAATTCTCTTATTCCATATGCATTATCGATTGTTCCAGAATAACCTTGAGTATAATCAAACATGTCATCTTTAGCATTTACTACTAATAAGTTTGTAACATTTACAGTTCCACCAAAAAACTCGATAGCATCATCATCTCCATATTTAGAAACAATGTTATTTACTGTAGTGCCTGAGCCTACACCATAAAAAGTAAACCCATTAAATTCTTTGTCACTGTTAATTCTTGCTCCAGTATATTCTACAACTACATAAGTAAGTGTTCCAGAGTTGTCAGCAGCATCACTACCGCCAAATGTAAAGTCTACAACTTCTGTAGTAGCTGAACCACCTCCACTTATTGGAGCTTTACCCATAATTAAAATACCACCCCAGTCACCTGATCTTGGATTTCCTGAATTTGAAGTAAATTTAATTGGAGCAGCAGCAGTACCTGCAGCATTAATTTTTGCACCTTGCTCAACAGCAACATAAACATCAGTTCCACCAGGTCTAGCTTTGAAAGTTGTACCAGGCATAATTGTTAATGTATAAGGGCTACTTACTACTAAAGCACCGTCTAAGATGTATTCTCCAACTGGTAACGTAATATTAGCGCCAATTTTTCCTTTTAACGCATTTGCATTATAATCTGAATCTGTTAAAGAAGTAATAATTCCGTCTTTGTCTGAACCTGAATTGTTGTTGTCGTCTTTACTGCAGCTAATTATTGCAGCTGATAAAGCGCTCAAGAAAAGAAATTTTTTAATTGTGTTCATCGTTTTAAAATTTATTTAATAGTTAGTAATATTAATAGGAATTAAAAATTCAAACTTGCTCCAAAACTAACAAAGACTCCTTTTTTGTAACTGCTAACAACATTTTCTGTTGTTATACCATTATCTGTAGACTCTTGTGTTAATTTAATATTTGGATTAAGAAGGTTTTTTAATGATAAATTAAGATTTAAATTGTATTTTTTTATTTCGAATTTGTTTACAAAATCTAAAGTAGGAATACTTTTTTCAACAATGTTTTGATTGTCAGAAGTACCTAAAGAAAATATTTTATCATAGAAGTAATTGAAAACTACAGTAGATGTTAAAGCATTTTCAGCATTGTCGAAATTGTAACTGATATCAGAATTTATAACTAATGGAGTTGCACCTTCTAATTTGTCTTTTTTATTTGTAAATAAAATCGTTAGCTTATCGTTTGGATTGTCTTTTAATTCTTGTTCTGAATATAAGTAAGAAGCATTTACTCCAATAGAAACATCTTTAGATCTTGAATCACTTTCAATTTGTAATAAATATTTTCTAGCTTCTATTTCAATTCCAGTTACAAATGCTTTATCAGTATTTGCATATGAAAAATCATTACCTGCTGACGCTACTTTTACTCTGTTGATTGGGTCTTGAATGTTTTTGTAAAAACCTGTAACAGATAATATTTCTTTATTTGAAATATACCAATCGTATTTAATATCAAAGTTTGTGTTTTTTGAAGCAGTTAAGTATGGATTTCCATAACTTGTATAGTTGATGCCTTCATATACGAAAACTGCAGTTTCTTTAAATTGAGGATAAGTATAAGTTTGACCTGCTGATAAACGGATTGCATTTTTTTCAGAAAGAGTATACTTAACATTTAAACTTGGAAGGAAGTAGTTGTTGTTAATTTTAGATGGGTCTATTGTTAAATTATTTACACTACTTGATAAGTTTGTATCCCATTCTACAATTTGATCAATTTTTTCAAATCGAATACCTGGTTGTACAATTAATTTTTCATTAACAGAGTAGGTTCCTTGTAAATAACCAGCAATTAATTTTTTCTCACCTGTATAAAAATAAGGATTAAAAGCTGTACTTGGATTAAACCCTCTACTTGTTTCTATAAAGAAAACTCCGTTATCTAAATTTTGTTGATTGAATACTGCATCTGGATTGTCAATTTCGATAACATTATCATTAGACCCAAAACGGAAATTATATTGCGTGAAATCAAATCTTCTGTCCGTTTTTCTAGCATCAACACCTACAGTAATCTTTTTAAGCAATTCGTCTTCTTCTTTGTTAAATGAATATGTTACTTCTGCCTTTCCTACAAAATCATCTTCTTTTAATTTAGAAAAGAAACGGTTGTTAAGTGAAGAGCTATTTGTGGCAATTACATAACTATTTAAGCTTGTGCTGAAATCATATGAATTTGTTCTTCTGTCAGGTTCAGAGCCATTAATTAAGTTATATCCTAGGCTAATGTTTGTCTTTATTTTTTCAGAAAACTGGTAATCAAAAATAAGTTGATTCGTAAATAAATTATTATTATTAGTTTGTTGTCTTCTGATAAAAGAGTTGTCAGCTTCAGGGTTATCGTTTACACTTCTAGTAAAACCATTATAGTCACCCACTGATTGTACATTATCGTGAATGTAAAGCGTATTAAAAGAGATGCTTTTCCCGTAATCCATTTTGTACTTCACATTTCCTAAAATAGACTGGCCTGAATTATATTCTGATTTATTGAAATCTAAATCTTGAATATTTCCACCAGTTGCATTAACTTGACCAACTTTTCCTTCTTTATAGGTATATTCACTGCTTGATTGAACTACACCAAAAACACTTAAGGATTGGTTGTCTTTTAAATCAAATTTTCTTCCAGCAGCAATAGAAAAATTACTGTTTACAATATTGTTTTTAGTGTTAGTTTTAAAACTAGTATCAAAATCATATGTGGTTAAACTTCTATTTGGTAATACGTTATCTCCATTTTCTAAGAATCCAAAATAATTATAACCATCTGCAATTTGAAAATTAGAATTTATTGCAGTTGAGTTATAACCGGTTCCTAAAGAAATATTTAAATATTTCTTCTTCTCTAGTTCTTTTGATGCGATATCAATGTTGGCTCCAGCTACATCACCATATACATTAGATGAAAATGTTTTATTAATGTTAATGTTCTTGATAATATTAGTAGGGAAGAACTTTAAAGAGATGTTTTTATATTCTGGGTCTTCAGAAGGTAGTGGTAATCCGTTAAGAGAAGTCGAATTATAACGATCTCCTAAACCTCTAACAAATACATTTTTCACTCCTTCTTGTTTTGTTACACCAGAAGTTTTCGTTACAGCAGTAGCCGCATCACTAATACCCTTTCTAGATAATTCTTGCGCTCCAATAGCTTGTTTGATTTCTACAGCTTTTTGTTGTTCTTGTAATAACGCTGATTCTTTTTCTTTACTTACAGTTGTTTCTACAACTACATCTTGAAGTTGTACTCCACTAGCTGCTAATGTGTAATTAATAACCTTTTTTTCACCAGGTGATAAAGTGAAAGGAATTTCAACTGTCTCATAACCTAAATAGCCGATAATTAAAGTGTAATTTCCAGCTTCTAAACTTAATGAATATTTTCCGTCAAAATCTGTTGATGTTCCTGTTTTAGTGTCTTTGATTAATACGTTTGCATAAGGTAAAGGTTCGTTGTTGTATTCTTTGTCAGATATAACTCCAGAGACTGTTCCGTTCTGACTAAATGCTAAAGATGTTATTATTAAAAAAGTTAATAAAAAGTAATTTCTCATTGTGTTGTTGAATTTTGGTGCAAATAAACCCCAAGTAGATTACTTTAGTGTTATTCGGGTGTTATCAATTTGTTTTTTAAGAGTTAGGAAATTGTTAACTCATTAAATTATTGTTAAGCGCTTGAATCTTTTTATATTATCTTTACCTTTACGACTACGAAACAAGCAAATTTTTTATGAAAAAAAAGGAAATTAAGATATTATTAGTTGATGATGAACCAGATATCTTAGAGATAGTGGGTTACAACTTGTCCCAAGAAGGCTATCAAATTGTTACAGCTACCAATGGTAAAGAAGCTATAACCAAGGCAAAAAAAGAATTACCTCATTTGATTATAATGGATGTCATGATGCCAGAAATGGATGGAATTGAAGCTTGTGAGAACATCCGAAAATTTCCAGAATTAGAGCATACCATCATCACATTTTTAACGGCTCGTTCAGAAGATTATTCTCAAGTAGCGGGTTTCGATGCAGGTGCGGATGATTATATTGCAAAACCTATCAAACCAAAAATTTTAGTAAGCAAAGTAAAAGCACTTTTAAGAAGATTAAAAGACGATTCTAATGCTACAGATACGTTACGTTTAGGGAATATAGAGATTAATCGTGAAGAATATAAAATTATCCGTCAGGATGAAGAGATTGTATTGCCAAGAAAAGAATTTGAACTTTTTTATTTATTAGCTACAAAACCTGGAAAAGTCTTTACAAGAGAAGAGATTTTGGATAAGGTTTGGGGTAATGAAGTGGTTGTGGGTGGTAGAACGATAGATGTACATATTCGTAAATTAAGAGAAAAAATTGGTGATGATTTTTTCAAAACAATCAAAGGTGTTGGGTATAAGGTAGAATTTTAATGGTTATAAATTTTAAAAAATCATACAAATTTGCGATTAAGTCTTCGACTTATATCACACTCTTTTCATCTGGAATCTTATTTCTTTTTAATCATTTTTTATTAAAAAGCAATCCGTTATTTGTACTGTTTTTCGCTATTATACTATTCTTTTTCTCCTTTTTTGTATTACAGTATCGTGTAGAACGTTTTATTTATAGAAGAGTAAAAAAAATATACGATGATGTGTCGCTTCTTGAGAATGCTTCGTTTAGAAATCAGCCTGTAACTACAGATATGGCAACACTAACCAGAGAAGTTCAGAAATTTGCTAGAGACAAAAAATTAGAAATTGAAACTTTAAAAATTAGGGAAGAATACCGAAGAGAATTTTTAGGAAATGTGTCTCATGAATTGAAAACACCTCTTTTTACTGTTCAAGGTTATTTACTTACTTTGCTAGATGGCGCAATGGACGATAAAAATATTCGTAAAAAATATTTGCAAAGAGCCGAAAAAGGTGTAGAACGATTAATTTACATTGTGAAAGATTTGGATATGATTACCAAATTAGAAACAGGTGATTTAAATTTAGAACTTACAGAATTCAATATTGTAGAAGTAATTCAAAATGTATTTGAATTATTAGAAATGCGGGCTTCTAAAAAGAATATATCACTCACTTTTGACGCCCTTTACAAACCTGTTAAAGTAATTGCAGATCAAGAAAAAATACAACAAGTGGTTACTAACCTTGTAATGAACTCTATTAAGTATGGAAAACAAGGAGGAACTACTGAAGTGAGTATTGAAGATTTAGTAAATAACAAAGTAATAGTGCGAATTACAGATAATGGCGAAGGAATTGAAAAACAACATATTCCAAGACTGTTTGAAAGATTTTATAGAGTGGATAAAAGTGGTGCACGAAGTGAAGGAGGTTCTGGTCTAGGCTTAGCAATCGTAAAGCACATTATTGAGGGACATAAAGAAAAAATTTATGTTGAAAGTCAGTACGGAATTGGTTCCGAATTTTCATTTACTCTAGAAAAGACGAAATAATTTCTTCCAACTAACATCTGTGGTATAATTGCTAAATCCTCTATACAAGTCGATTTTGTTTAGTTTGGAAAGATCAAAATTTTCTTGTTTACAACTGGGTGCAATGCCTTCTTTTTTAAATTTTTTAGCTAAATATTCTTGCTCATATTGTCCTGGAGTAGGAATAAAAAAAGCTTTCTTTTCTAATTGCGCTAAATCCATTACAGTAGTATATCCAGATCGCGCTAAAATTTTATCACTTTCATTAAAAGCAGTTTCAATTTGTTCGCTTGTCATAAAATTATAGTACGTAATGTTTTTTACTTCTTCTATTTTTTGTTCTGATTCAACAATTCCCTTAATAAAAAGAATCTTGTCTTTAGATTTTTTTAATTCTAGGATTAACTTTTCTTCCAGTAACGTTCTTTGAGGTTCAGGCCCAGAGAGTATAATCATCAAATCGTATTTGTTTGGCGTGTTTTTTTTATACAATCGACTTAGGGGTCCAATGTATTTGATGTTTTTAAAAGGTTCTTCTAAATGTCCTAAATCTCCAGATAAATTAGGTCCTTTTTCTTTATCAGGAACCCAACATTCATTAAATTTTTTTACAAAATAATGATGCAATTTAGTAGTTAACCAAGTAGTGTTTCCTGTTAAAACATTCAGTTGGTGTGTGATAAAAACAGAAGGTATTTTTGTAGCATAAACACCTAAACGATTGTCAGAGATAATTCCTTCAATATCATATTTTTCAACTATTTTTTGAGTAATTTTTCTTTCTTCCTTAATCGCTTTAAAAATATGAGGTAGCTGGGAAATTAATTTTAATTTAAAATTTTTCCCTTTTTCAGCATAGGTAATGTTGTAAGATGGAAGTGGGATGCTGTTCAAATGAGGAAACTCTTTTCTTAATAATTCAAGAGAAACACCATCTGAAGCAATAATAGGTTCAAAATTATTCTTTTCTAAGGCTCTTATAATAGGGATGCATCTCGTTGCATGGCCGAGACCCCAATTGAGCGGAGCGATAAGAATTCTTTTAGGCATTTATTTGTTGTATTATTTTTTTAAAACCGAAATAAATTGTTCGGCCAATTGATTTTCATAATCAAAATAAACATCATCTGTGAGATATTCATATTGAGGTTTGTATTTATACAGTTTCCACTTTTTCTTATTGTATTCTAAAGCAGTCAGGTTTTCTATCCAATCTCCTGAATTAAGATAGGTAGTGGAACCTTTTGCATTCGCAATTGTTTCAATCTTTGGTTCATGAATGTGACCGCAAATTACATATTTATATTGGTTTTCAATGGCTAATTCGGTACAGACGTTTTCAAAATTAGTAATAAACTTTACAGCCGATTTTACATTGTTTTTGATTTTTTTTGAAAGCGAATAAGGTTCGCGATTTAATTTTACTAAAATCCAATTTAAAAAACGATTAATTAAGATTAATAAATCGTAACCCCAACCACCTAATTTAGCTAACCATTTGGCATGAGTAATGGATGAGTCGAAAACATCGCCATGAAAAATCCATGCTTTTTCACCATCCAACTCAAGAACTAATTTATTTAATAAATGAAGATTTCCTAGATGCAAATCTGTAAATTTTCTTAAAAATTCATCATGATTCCCGGTTAAGTAATACACTTTTGTACCATTGGAACTTAAAGAAATAATTTTTTTGATGACTTTAAGATGACTTGCCGGAAAATAGGATTTTCTAAATTGCCAAATATCAATAATATCTCCATTTAAAATTAATGTTTTAGGTTTAATGGAGCCTAAATATTCTAATAGTTCTTTAGCATGACAGCCATAGGTGCCAAGATGAACATCAGAAATGACAACAAGTTCTACTTTTCGCTTCTTCATATTTTCACAATAAATAGTATCTATATTGCTGAATAAAAGTGATTTACTTTTTATTTCAATACAGATTATATCCTACAAAAGAAGAAATTTTAACTTTAATTAAAGTTAATCAATCATTATCAAAACTTTATTTCATTAATTTTGCCAATAAATTAAATTATAAAGTGGGAAGTAAAAATAAACTGAAGCGATTTAAAGAGAATGAAACTTTTGCAAATGTTTTTCAGCCAACAAGAGAGGAAGTGGTTTCTAATAGCTTTGCTTTAAAAGGAAAATGGAATACTGATTTTTTTAAAAATACAAATCCAATAGTTTTAGAATTAGGTTGTGGTAAAGGTGAATATTCTGTAGGTTTGGCAGAACAATACCCGAATAAGAATTTTATTGGTATCGATATTAAAGGAGCACGTTTTTGGAGAGGTGCAAAAACTGCGGTAGAATCAGGAATGAATAATGTTTGTTTTTTAAGAACACAAATTGAATTAATTGAACATTGTTTCAATGAAAATGAAGTGGATGAAATTTGGATAACGTTTCCAGATCCGCAAATCAAATATAAACGGACCAAGCATAGAATGACCAATTCTGAGTTTTTAAAACGATATAAAAAGATTTTAAAACCGAATGGCATAATGCACCTTAAAACAGATAGTGAGTTTATGCATGGATATACTTTAGGATTATTGCATGGAGAAGGTCATGATGTGTTGTATGCCAATCATAATGTGTACAAAAATGAAGGAGCTCCTCACGAAGTTACAAAAATTCAAACCTTTTATGAGAGTCAGTATTTAGAACAAAACAAACCCATTACCTATATTCAATTCAAGATTAAACCATAAATGGAATATTTGATCTCTTTATTATTAGGCTTTTTTATTGCTTTCATTGGAATTATTCCACCTGGAATGTTGAACATGATGGTTGCAAAGCTTAGTGTAAATGAAACCAAAAAAGCAGGGCTCTTATTTGGATATGGTGCTGCATTTATTGTAATGGTACAATGTTTTGTGGGCTTGTATTTTGCAAAGTTTTTAGAAAGTCACCCTGTAGTAAGTGAGAATCTTAAAAAGTTTGCAGTATTTATCTTTATCATTTTAACCGTTGTTTTTATTTATAATGGCTTAAAAAAACCAAAACCTCCCAAAGAAGAAGTAACTATAAAGAGCAAAAAAAATAGATTTTTATATGGTGTAGTACTGTCTTCTTTTAATATGTTTGCCATTCCATATTATGTTTTTGCTAGTTTAACATTATCCTCTAAAAATATTTTTGATTTTTCTCCTCTTGCGAATTTCTGTTTTGTGATTGGAGCTGGATTAGGAACTTTATTGGTTTTTTATATTTATGCAGCTGTTTTTAGAAAAATAGAAGATAAAGTTGGGTTTTTAATAAAAAACATTAATTTTATAATTGCTGCAATAACAGGTATTGTAGCGATTTCTTCTTTATATAAATTAGTTGCTTCTTAAAATTGAGTAAAAAAGAAACCCATACCGATAATTTTTTTGAACGTGTATATGAAATTGTTCGTTTAATTCCTGAAGGGAAAGTTACTTCCTATGGTGCCATTGCAAAAGCACTTGGGGCTGCTCGGTCAGCAAGAATGGTAGGTTGGGCAATGAACGCAAGTCACAATATGGAAGATGTTCCTGCTCATAGAGTGGTCAATAGAAAAGGATTGCTTTCTGGAAAACATCATTTTGAAGGAACCAATCTTATGCAACAACTTTTAGAAAATGAAGGCATAAAAGTGAAAGACAATCAAATAGTTGATTTTGAGAAGTATTTTTGGGAACCCAATTTTTGATGTTTTCTACTCAAACGAACCTATAGTTTTTTCTGATACAATTATAAGAAAACTTTAATCTGTAATATTTTTACACTTTTAAACTTCTGACTATCTTTGCAATTCAAATTCAGTCTTAATAAGAATTTGATTTTTATAATTATAATAACATTTTGTTTCAAAGTAGTCTTATTTGTAATGCTTTGGAATACCAAAAATAAACTCTTAACGAGATGAAATTAGATAGAAAAGAAATTCTAAAGGCTCTTGAAAGCATTACGGTTGCAGGTGAAGGTAAGAATATGGTTGAAAGTGGAGCCATTCAAAATGTAATCACTTTTGGAGATGAAGTTGTAGTGGACGTATTGTTAAGCACGCCCGCATTACATATTAAGAAAAGAGCGGAAGTAGATATTATGAAGGTTATTCATGATAAGGTATATGAAAAAGCGAAAGTAAAAGTAAACATTAAAGTAGAAGCTTCTAAAAAAGAAGATCAGCCGAATGAAATAAAAGGGAAAGCCATACCAGGTATCAGTAATATTATTGCGGTATCATCAGGTAAAGGTGGTGTAGGAAAGTCTACAATTACAGCTAATTTAGCGGTTACCTTAGCGAATATGGGCTTTAAAGTTGGTGTTTTAGATGCAGATATTTACGGACCTTCTATGCCCATCATGTTTGATGTTGAAAGTGCTAAACCTATTTCAATAGAAGTAGATGGTAAATCCAAAATGCAACCCGTACAAAGTTATGGTGTGGAGTTACTTTCGATAGGCTTCTTTACGAAACCAGATCAAGCGGTGATATGGCGAGGACCTATGGCTGCTAAAGCTTTAAATCAAATGATTTTTGATGCCAATTGGGGGGAAATCGATTTTATGTTAATCGATTTACCACCTGGTACAGGAGATATTCATTTGTCTATCATGCAGTCCTTACCTATTACTGGCGCAGTAGTCGTTAGTACACCTCAAGCAGTTGCTCTTGCAGATGCTAAAAAAGGTGTTTCTATGTTTACCAATGAAAGCATTAATGTTCCTGTTTTAGGAATTATTGAAAATATGTCTTACTTTACTCCGGAAGAGTTGCCAAATAATAAATATTATATCTTTGGTAAAGAAGGTGCTAGAAATTTAGCAGAAGACTTAAATGTACCTTTCTTAGGTGAGATTCCTTTGGTGCAAAGTATTAGAGAGGCAGGAGATTATGGTCGTCCTGCGGCTTTACAAACGGCAACCCCATTAGAAAAAGCTTTTGAAGAATTGGCAAGAAATGTGGTTCAGGAAACGGTGAACAGAAATGAAAATTTACCAGCAACTGAAGCAATAAAAATAACGACAATGGCAGGTTGTGCTGCTGTTAAAGGAAAATAAGATGAATAAAGAAGAAATCATAGAAAACATCGAAAAAGCATTAAATGAAATTCGCCCTTTTTTGAATTCAGATGGAGGAGATATTTCATTAGTGGATATTGTTGATGATAAGCATGTTAAAGTTCGTTTAGAAGGAGCTTGTACCAGTTGTAGTTTAAGTATTAGTACCATGAAAGCAGGTGTAGAAACTACGATTAAAAAGTATGTTCCTCAAATTGAAACAGTAGAAAATATTGCTTAATAAGATGATAAAAATCATAGAATAAGTAGTTTAAATCATAGAAATTTGGACTTATTTATTGTTTGATTTTAAACTTTTGAATACATGATAGAAACAGATATATTAATCATAGGAGCTGGTCCTACAGGACTTTTTGCGGTCTTTGAAGCAGGATTACTTAAATTAAAATGTCATATTATTGATGCTTTGCCTCAACCAGGAGGACAATTGGCAGAATTATATCCTAAAAAACCAATTTTCGATATTCCAGGTTATCCAGAAGTATTGGCTGGAGATTTGGTAACCAATTTAATGGAACAAATCAAACAGTTTCAACCTGGTTTTACTTTAGGGGAAACTGCTGAAACAATTGAAAAGCAAGAAGACGGAACTTTTATTGTTACCACAAAAGAAGGTACACAGCATAAAGCCAAAGCCATTGCAATTGCGGGTGGATTAGGTACTTTTGAACCTAGAAAACCACTTTTAAAAGACATTGAGTTTTATGAGCAAGAAAATAGAGGTGTCGATTATTTTGTAAAAGATCCTGAAAAATATCGCGATAAAAACATTGTAATTGCTGGTGGAGGAGATTCTGCTTTAGATTGGAGTATTTTTCTTTCTAATGTTGCTAAATCTGTTACTTTGGTACACCGGAGAAATGAATTTAGAGGCGCTTTAGACTCAGTTGAAAAGGTACAGGAATTAAAATCGGAAGGAAAAATTAAATTAATAACTCCTGCTGAGGTTGTTGGTTTTAAAGGAAGCGAACGCATCGAATCTTTAGATGTTGAAATCAATGGAGCGCGTATGCATGTTGAAACTGATTATTTTATTCCATTATTTGGGTTAACCCCAAAATTAGGACCTATTGCAAATTGGGGCTTGGAAATCGAAAAAAATGCCATTAAAGTTAATAATGCACTTGATTACCAAACGAATATTGAAGGAATTTATGCCATTGGTGATGTCAATACTTATCCAGGTAAGTTGAAACTGATTTTATGCGGTTTTCATGAAGCGACTTTAATGTGTCAAAGTGTATATAATCGTTTAAATCCTGGGAAAAGATATGTATTAAAATATACAACTGTTTCTGGTGTAGATGGTTTTGATGGAACGCGTAAAGAAGCTGAAAAAGCAGTTGTAAAATCGATAGATTAATGACAGATATTACCATAAAAATCACAGATAGAAATGGAGTGCTTCATGAAGTACAAGCTCCTACTGATATGAATATGAATGTTATGGAGCTAATTCGTTCTTATGAATTAGCGGAAGAAGGAACTATTGGTATTTGTGGAGGAATGGCCATGTGCGCTTCTTGTCAGTGTTATGTTTTGAATGATGTTTTAAAAACGGAACGCAATGACGATGAAGAGGCAATGCTTTCAGAAGCCTATCATGTAAAAGAAAATAGTCGCTTGGGCTGTCAAATACACCTCACAGAAGATTTGGATGGTTTGGAAATAGAGATTGCACCAGAACAATAAAAAATAAAAAGCGAGATTCAATCTCGCTTTTTTTAATTTAAATTCATGGGATAATTAATATCGTTATAGGAAAGAAATCCGGATTTTCTATTAAAATCGAGTAAGGATAGTAATTCCGCAACTTCATGAGGTTCTAAAAGAATCATAAAATTATTTTGTAAGGTAGGAATAGGAATTTTTTTCTCATAAATCGAATTTTCATATTCTTTTTCCCAATAGGTACAATCGATGGCTTTTAAATACCTAACCAAACTGTTTAATTCATAATCTGATAGATTAAAATTTAAGTTTTTATAAGACAACTGATAGGCTTTCGACTTATAACAATAAATCAAAAAACCATTTTTATTTTTGGTCAGGTATTTAAAATGATGGCACATAGTATTATTTATTTTACAAATGAATCAATAATTTTATCCGTTTCTTCTTTGGTAGTTGTTGGCTCTAAATCAAATAAATGCGAAAATAAAGGCTTGTTATCTACCGTATTTTCTAATTGTATATCTTGTTTTTTGTTAAAAATGGTTTGCCATTTTTCTCTTACATTTTTCCATAGTTTTTGGTTTGCTTTCCACCAGTTTTGTGCTGCTAAACATTTTGAATTGTCTACTTTAACATATAAATCCAAGCCTTTTTCTTGCGCAATTTCAATATCATTTCCTTTGTCATCGCGCAAGAGTTTTCTATTGTCTTGTTCGTGTAACCAACCATAATCTGTTATTTCATGAATGTTTCTACGCTCTAATACATTATAATCTTTACGAATAGTATGTTCTCTTCTCGGTAGAGGTGCATCAGTTGTATTCATCCAATAGTCTTTACCATCTTTATGTATCCAAGATGCGGAGCCTTCATAACGCGGACTATCATCTACTTGATATACTTTTTGCGTCCACTGTCCTTTTACCTCTTTTGGTTGTAAAGCCACATATTTCCATGTTTTGTCTTTGTAAAACTGATGGAAATCAGTATTCTCATATAGCCAATCTTGTCTCCAATGCTTAATAATCATTTGATTATTCACAAGTAACAAATGTTGTAAAACTAATTTGTTAGGTGTTTCTTCTACTAGTTCTACCCATTCTAAACCGTAATCTTTTTTTGTTGGGGAAGGGTTATGTGTTGAATCTGATACGGTTTGAAATGTCTCGGTAAAATTGAATTTCACTTCATAACAACCACACATTTTTTTTATCGATGCGATGTCTTTTTCTTTCTCTTGTGCATAACTGATTGTATATAAAATACTTAAAATTAAAATGTAAATTGTTTTTTTCATGATTATAAGTTTTTAGTATAAATTTCTTTCACAAAAATATTAAATTAATTTAGAATAAATAAAAATAAGAAATATATTTGCAATAATAATTTTATTAAGTCTAAATATAAATAATGAAAAAAAGAATTTTTTTCATGCTATTCTTTTACAGTATCTATGTTACTTATTCACAAGAAAAAGTGACTGACTCTCTACAATCAAAAGCATTAGAAGAAGTAATAGTTACCGCTACAAGAACAGAAAGGAGTTTGTCCTCGTTGCCATTGCCAAGTGCTATTATTACTGCAGACGCCATATCTAAAGCTGGAGTAACTCGTTTGAGCGATATTATAGCCGAGCAAACGGGTTTAATTACGATTCCCGATTTTGGTGGTGCTGAAGGAATACAAATGCAAGGTTTGGATGCTGCTTACACGCTTATTTTATTAGATGGTGTGCCTTTGATAGGGAGAAGTGCTGGAACTTTAGATCTGTCTCGTATTAGTGTGGGAAATATTAGTAGTATAGAAATTGTAAAAGGAGCTTCATCCTCGTTATATGGTTCTGATGCTTTAGCTGGCGTGATTAATATTATTACTAAAAAACCTAAAGAAGATGTGTTTTCTGGAACGGGTACTTATCGCTATGCTACTTTTGAAACGCAAGATGCTAATCTTGATTTTGTATGGAAGAAAAAAGCATTTTCAGGCAGTGTTTTTACCAATTACTTTGCAACTGATGGTTATGATTTAAATGAAGCTACTCCAGAAAAAACAGTCGAAGCGTATCAAAATGTTACGATTCAACCTAAATTCTATTATGATTTTTCAAAAAGATTGCAATTAGTTTTAGGTACGCGATTTTACCATCAAGAGCAAGATTATAAAGCCACAATAGATTCGGAAAGATATAAGGGACTTTCTAAAATAATGGAATGGGATACTCAAATAAAAGTATCGCAAAAATGGAATGCGTCTATTGACTCAGAGTATGAATTATATGCTACAAATTATAAAACGGATGAATTTTTAAATGATTCTCAGGGTTTTGCTTTTGAAAACAGTTTTTATAACCAATGGGTTTTTCGACCAGAAATACGAACTACTTTTTCATTTCCAAAAAGCAAAATAACAACAGGTCTTGGTTTAAATCATGAAACATTGGATAGAACGTATTTCGCTTCAGAAGTAGTTTTTAATTCCCAGTATGTTTATTTACAATACGATTACAATCCTTCTAAAAAATGGAATATTTTGACAGGATTTCGATTAGATAATCACAATCAGTATCAATCACAATGGAGTCCTAAAATTGCAGCAAATTATAAATTAAATACACATTTATCCTTAAAATCTTCAATTGGTTATGGTTATAAAGCTCCAGATTTCAGACAATTGTATTTCGATTTTACCAATTCGGCTATTGGTTATGCGGTTTTTGGTTATAATGTGGCTGAAGAAAGATTGAATGCTTTAGACAATCAAGGACAAGTTTTATTTCGAACGAATGGAATCGATTTTTCAAGTGAATTAAAACCAGAAAGCTCAGTGAATCTTAATCTGGGTAGTTTTTATGAGAAACATAATTTTAAATGGGATACCAATGTGTTTTACAATGCGATTTCTAATTTAATTGATACCAAAGTAATAGCTCAGAAAACAAACGGTCAAAATGTATTCAGTTATTTTAATATAGACGAAATTTTCACCTATGGTTTTGAAAATAACTTCCATTATTCTTTTCATTCCAATTTGAAGTTTTCTTTGGGTTACCAATATCTTATTGCAAAAGACAAAACGGTTTTACAAGAATTAGACAGCGGAACTGTTTTTGCAAGAGATGCGAATACTTTGGAATCTTTTCAATTGAAAAAAACGGACTATTTCGGACTTTTTAATCGCTCAAAACACACTGCAAATTTTAAAGTATTATATACGATTTCAAAACTTAAAACCACCTTTAATTTAAGAGTTTTCTACAGAAGTAAGTATGGAATTGTAGATTCAAATAACAATCAAATTCTAGATCAATACGATGTTTTTGTCAAAGATTATTTTTTAACAAACCTTTCAATTACCAAGACATTTAATCAAAAAATGAGTGTGCAAATTGGGAGTAATAATCTATTCAATTTTAAAAACCCAGACCAAATTAGTGCTATTTCTGGCCGACAATTATTTGCTAGAATACAATTTAACTTGTAACAAATTAACTTAAATACATATAATATGAATACCAAATTAATTCAATTGTCCATTTTTTCATTATTTATTTTTTTTACTTCTTGTACTAATGACGACGATGCAGTAACAGTAACTCCAGTCAGTTTAGAAACAAAAACGGTAACTAATTTGTATGCACCGCAAACCGGAGGACAAGGACAACCAACGGCTGGAGCTTTTACTAAATTCAGTTTTTCAGAAAATCAAATTGTAGCTTCAGACAATTGGGACATTGCTTTTCGAGGCACGACGCTTATAGTAAATGGAGGAGAAGCTATAGGTTTAACCGATGAACCCACTCGAACAGGTGATGGTGCAGTAAGTAAAGTTGTAGGTACTTTTAATACTGTTACTACCATTCCTGATGCTGCTTCTTTTGCTCAAGATGGTTCGGGAACTTATGCTTTTGCTGAACCTTGGTATGATTATAATGGAACTACACATATTATAACTCCAAAAGCAGGTACAATATATGTGGTAAAAACACATGATGGAAAGTATGCTAAGTTTGAAATTTTAAGTTATTATCAAGATGCTCCTGCTAATCCAGATATGACATCTGTTTCTCGTTATTATACTTTTAAATTTGTATACCAACCGAATAATACAACCCATTTTTAATAAAAATAAAGTCATTAAAAATGCATCTTATTCATTTAGATTTTTTGTTATTTTTTTTAGTTGAAAAATTGTTTCTTACTTAGTAAACAATTTTATTTAATTAAAAAGGGCTGTTTAAAAACAGCCCTTTTTTTACATATGATAAATATAAACTGCTAGAAAAACTAATGCAATATATAGGAGGGTTAATAGCATTTCTACTTTATATTTATTAAATAGTTTCATTATTTTTTTACTAATTTATGTAAGCTGCTTTCTCCACTAATGGTTGTAATTTTAATAAAATACATACCATTTGGATAATGCGAAATATCAATCGTTTTTGAGTTGTTATTTTGTAAGATAATTTCTTTTCCTAAAACATCATAAACAGTAATTATACTTTCTTTTTCTGTACCAATGTTAAAAATTCCTGAAGTTGGATTTGGATATAATAACAAGTCTTCAGAGTTTATAAAAGAACTAGTTGCTAAGCTTGCACAAGTAACTCCAGAAGCCACTGGTGAGCCAGATAACCAATTTGAGGTTGTTCCATAGAGATTGAAATTATTCAACACACCATTTGAACCTCCAGAAACTGAATTCGTTAGAGTAGTAACTCCATCGTTATTTACTTGATCGTAACCTTGATTAAAGGTATAATAAGCCAGCAAGCCAGTTTCATTTCCAAGTAACTCACAATTTTTAGAATCATTAATTTCAGTAGCAGTTTTTGCAGTATTCCAAATTCTAACTTCATCTAAATTTCCTTCATATAGTTCAAAAGGAGCTAAATTATTATAAGATCTTCCACCAATAAGTAAATTGTCTGACGTAATATTGATAGTTGCAGTACCCGTCGCACCTAAAACCCCATCAATATAAATTTCTAAATTGTTAGTTGCATTCGCATTTTTAACTACAGCTATATGATGCCAATTACTATTAATACTGATAGAAGAAGAAATTGTATTATTAATATCATTCACATAGTCATAAATGTAAAAATCTACATCGCCATCATCTACACGTAATTTGGTATGGCTCGTATCATTAGAGTTTTTTCCCCAACATATAATGTTACCAGTATTATAATCGTTTTTTACCCATGCTTCAATGGTAAATTCATTTGGTTTTTCAAAATGAGTCAATTGAATATAATCGTCATTACCATCAAAATTTAAATGTGTTGCAGGTTGTGTTTTTAATAATGGATATTGACTATAACCCTCAACAGAAGCAATTCTAAATTGGTAAATTGCAGTTTCATCGTAACTTGCAGATCTTGCTATACTATATTCCACTTCTGTAATTGTGGATGTTGAAATAGTAACTTCATAAGGATCTGCATTTGATTTAAAAATTCCTGGAGAAAAGGGTCCACTAGTAATTTGTTGCGTAGTAGCTGAATGATTTACAACATTTGAACTATTAATAAAATAAAAATCATTAGTTGTATTGTTATTAATCAATACCCAATTATTTCCATCTTTTGAATATTCTAATCTTGAAACATCATATGAAGTTTCTGAATATCCTGACGTTTCATTTAATGATATTCTTAATCTAAACGGTTGATCTTGAGAATTAGATGTTGATATTGTATTTAATTCTGCTTTCCAAGAAGCCGAAGTTTCAGTTCCATCATCATTTCGCCAACGATAGGAGTTTTGATTTGCAGAAGCAAAACATAAATAATTGCTAAGCAATAATAAAAATAAAGTAATTTTTTTACTCATGGTTTAAAAAATTTTAGGGTGAATAAATTAGTTAGTAATATAATAACCAGTAGCATTAAGAATGCATATGGATAATTTGAATAAAATGTTTTTGTATCATTTGAAAATATTTTGTGTGTACTTTCAAATACTGAATTTGATTGACTAACTTTTAGAATATCGCCATTACTATTAATAAATCCAGAATATCCGCAATTGCTACTAATGGCAAAATCTTTTTTGTAGGCAACAGCCATTATTCTTGCAATGTAAAAATGATATAAACTAATGTAAGAATCTTTAAACCAACCATCGTTACTCATGATGAAAAAGAAATTTGCTCCATTGTTAACTTGGTTTCTAACAAGGACGTCTTCAATAGATTCATTACATATAAGTACACCAGCTTTTCCATGTTTAGTTTTAACAGGTTGTATTTTATTTTCAGTTGCATATTTATATTGTAAGTTAATGTAAAATGGTATTTGAATCGATTTTAAAAGAGGTTTTTCAAATCCTTCTAACAGGATATTTTTTGAATAATATTGTGACATATTCTTTGGAACAAAAAATAATGCAGCGTTTAAAACTTTATCTTTATTATATGGTTTATTAATCCCAATAACTTGTATAGATTTTTCTGCATTAATTTTTTTAAGTTCTTTTAAAAAGTCATCATTTTCTTCTAAAACCCATGGTATTGTAGATTCTGGCCAAACTATAAAATCGGGATTATTTTTTGTTGCTTTAGAACAGAGTTCAAAGAAATTTTGAGCTAATTGATTTCCATTTGATGAATTCCAACTAATTTTCGGGTTAATATTTGCAGTTACTACGCTTACTTTTATTTCATTAGAATTACCAACCGGGTTTTTAGAATGCAATAAATATCCTATGTAAAAAATAGTGGGTAATGTAAAAATTAAAAATTTTAAATAAATTTTTGATTTTGAAAAAAAATATTCTGCAAAACAAATATTTACAAAAAAAACAATATAACTAAGTGTTGCAACTCCCCCAAAGACACTAAACTGAGTTAAATACAAACTTTTCCCTAAAGTAAATCCGGTTCTTACATTTAAAAAAGGAATTCCAATAAAAATATAAGAAACTAATTCTTCAAACAAAGTTAAAACTGAAGCTAATGCAATTAAATTAAGTATTTGAAGTTTTGAATTGAAATATTTTTTGTAAATAAGAACTAAACTAGTAAAAACTAAAAAAAGAAGACTATTTATAATGGAAAGTCCTATAATTACAAAAAATCCTAAAAAAGCATTTGTAGAGTAATCACTTAAAGAAGTATAAATCCAATTAAACAGTAATAACCCATTAAAAAAACCAAAAACAAACCCAGAAAGCAATGCTTTTTTGAAGTTATCAATTTTTATAAGACTATAAATTAATGGTGTCCAGGCAATAAAAATTAATAGAATATTCATTTCAGTACATGCTAAAGCTGAAAGAATTGCTGAAAGTAAAACAAACTTATATTCTAAAAATAGATTTTTAAGCATACCTAACGCAAATATTATCAAATTTCACTGTTAAATTAATTTCTTATTCTTTTATGATTCTTTGAAAGCTAGCATTTCCGTTTTTATCAGTAACTTTTAGTATGTAAACTCCTTTTGCATTTTTAGATAGATCAAAAGAAGTCGTTGGGGCATCCATTTTTTGATCTAAAATGGTGTTTCCTATTAAATCAAAAACTTCAAGGCTTAATGCTTCATTACTCGTAATTAAGAAAATACCTTTAGATGGATTTGGATACAAGGTAAAGCCTTCGCTATTAAAACTGGTATTACTTAAAGCCGGACAATCATCTGAAGTAAAAGTGCCACTTGCTGTTGCTTGATCAAAAACCCATCCGGTACATGGAGCTAAAGGAGAATCGGTAGTATTAGTAGCTAATAAACTTGGCTCGAAGTCCGTAATATTTGCACAAGAAGTGAAGAGCCAAACACAATCTCCAGGAACTAAAACCCATTGGGTGTTATCCCAATAAATTTCATAGATAGCATTATTATTATTACTATTAGCAAAATCACATAGACTCTCTGCATTTATACAGCTACACTCGAAATCATCTGTTGTATAATGGGGTTTACCGTTTACATCATCCACGTAATAATAAATACCTGCATAATCACCAGTTACGGTAATGGGTGCATGAACATAAGGAATCGTGCAACCTGTTCCAGTAGAATAGGTAGAATTCGCACTAGTGACACCGATTTTACAACTTTGATTGATTACTTGGTTCTTAATTATAGCATTGTTGCTTCTTTCAAAATTAAAATAATAATCCAAGTTGGGTTCGTTATTATTTAAACAACTATTGTAATTAGTCGCAATTTCAGTATCTGTTCTTAGACTTGACCAAATGCGTAAATTGTCAAATTTACAATCCATTGTAGAGGGATAAGCTCCAAAGCCAATAGAGAAACTAGTACTGTTACCAACTAAAGACACAGTAAAATTATAATCAACCACTGGAACTCCGTTCACATACATTTTAATATTTTTTGTTGCCGTATTGTTTACGGCAAATGCCACATGATACCATTGTCCAACCGAAAAAGAAGGTGTTCCAGGAATGGTTTCGGTATTGGTACCATCTCCTAGTGTTAATATAGAATTTCCTGTACCATCGATATAAAATTCTATAGGCTTTGGAACAAAAGAATTACCCGCTGCAACAGAAGAAAATCTTGCATTTTGATAAGCAGGAGCGTTTAAATAGAAATCATATTCTACAGTAAAATTAGTTGCGTTTAATGCATAATTAGTAGTTCCATTTGGGCCAGAAAAAGAAAACCCATTATTTCCAGTTAAATTAATCGCATTGTTTTGTCCAAAAGTTAGAATAAAACCAAACGAGACTAAGAAAGTTAAAAAGTATTTTTGTTTCATAAAATGAGATTTAGAATTATGGTACAAAAGTAAATCAAATACCTATCTCTTATCTTTTTTTGGGACGAATGGTAAAAGTTTGTATATAAAACTAGAGTTTGAATGATAATGTTCTGGAAACGGGTACTTCAAATTGATTAATTTTAAGAGAAGTTGTGCTTTTACTCGTTATTTTATTTTTATTTACAACATAAGAACGATGTACTCTAATAAATTGATTTTGATCTAGTTCTTGATGAAAATGATCTAAAGAATGGCGAATGGTAATAATTTTTATTGAGGTTTGAATATCGATGTAGTTTTTATCACTTTTAATGAATAAAATGTCATCAAAAGCTAATTTGATTTCCTCATAACCTTCTTTAATGGTAATAAAATTGAGTTTGGTTTGTTCGCTTGCTAATTCAATAGCCGCAATTAAATCAATTGGTTTAATGGGCTTGGTTAAATAAGCAACTGGTTTAATAGTTAATGCTTTTTTTAGGGTTTCAATTTCGGTTTGACCAGTAATGAAAATTACTCTTTCTTGATGTAGGTTTTCTTGAGACCAAATAATTCCAGAATCTTTACCTTCTACATTGATGTCTAATAAAATAAGGTTTGGATGAAAATCATTTAATTTTTCCGAGGCTTGATTCAATTTGTAGGCTAATTCGATATCGAGATACTTATTTTCAACAAGAATCTCTTTAATATGATTCGCAATGAGTACTTGATCTTCTACGATTAAAATTTTAGGCATAGGGTAATAATAGATTTATTTTTTTACAAATGAGAGTTGAAATCCATTAGAAGTGTTGATGGTATAGTTTACGTCTAGTTGTAAACAAAGTTGGTGAATTAACTTCGGTTGTATGTTTTCGTTAATACTTGTTTTTCCATTGTCTTGATAATTGAAAGAATAGCCTTGAGTTTCTTTGGTTATAGTAGTAGTAATTATTTTATCTTGCGTTGCTGTAAAGGCATATTTGATAGAATTTATTATCAGTTCGGTGATTAATAATCCTAGATACATGGCGTTTTCAGATTCAATTTTGAAATCATCAATAGTAAAAGTAAGTACTACATTTTTATCTTCAGCAATTTCATTGAAGTTGTTTTTAATTTCTGTCAAATAATCTTTTAAAGCGATTTCGTTTTTGTTTTTATTTTTATACAAATGGCGGTGAAGCGATGCTATGGTTTCAATTTTGGATAATATTCGTAAGAAATCATTCCGATGTTCTTCATTTTCTTTTTTTCTAAGTGTGTCGGCAATTAATAAAGTAATTAATTGTAAATTGTTGTTTACGCGATGATTGGTTTCGCTAATTAAAAATTCATTTTCCTCGGATAGTTTCTCCAACAACTTGTTTTTTTGTTGAATTTTTTTGCTGTAGGATATGAGTATAAAAACTCCTAAAAGGGATATAAATAAAACTGTAATTAGATAATAGATGTTTTTTTTAGAGGCTTTTAATTGTTTTTCATTCAATTCAATTATAATTTTATTTTCTAATAATTCATATCTTTTATTGCTGGAATAAAAGGAAATTTTACTATTTATTTCATTTAACGAATCACCATAAAACATCGCTTCTTTAAAGTTGTTGTCTAACGTGTTAATGTTCTTTAATTCATTGTAACATTGTTGAATTTGCCATAAGTTGTTTATAATTTTAGCTTGATTTACCGCTTCTTTATAAAACTTTTTGGCTGTTGTTATATCGTTGTTTTTTTGTTGATAAAATCGTCCTAAATTGATGCATACATCAATAAACGCAATTTTTACATTATATTCTTTCGCAATTGCATATGCTTTTAGAAAATAAGGCAATGCATTTTCAGGATTTCTATTAAAATCCAAATATCCGATTTCATTTAAGGTATAAACGATAATAGATTTGTCCTTAATTTCAGATGCATTTTCTAGAATTTGATGGCCAATTTCTTTAACTTTAGTAAGAGAATCTGGTGTTGTATTGTAATATTCTGCAAGGATTGCCATCCTTCTGTTTAAGTAATAGTATTTGTACTCTAGGTTGGTATTTTTATCAAATAATTTTTCAGCTTCATAGATATAGGTATTGGCTAAATTATTCTTTACCAAATATCTTGAAATTTCAGATCGAATGGTTAAAATATTAAAAAGCTCATTCGTGTTATTTTCTTTTTTAAAGTAGTTTTCGGCTTTGTCTAAAAAATAAAAACAGCTATCAGCTTTAGAAAGCGATTTTAAAATTTTAGCATATCGAATATAATAACTCGCTTTTATATGGTTATCTTCTTTATTTTCTTTGATTCCTTTTTGAGTAAAATAGTAGGCAGAATCATATTGAAAACGCGAAACATAATGGTCAATGGTAGCATTATAATCTTTTTGTCCATATAAATAAAGACAGCATAAAAAAGTAATTAAAAAAAAGAGGTCTTTTTTTCTTAGCATTTTACTTCATTTGGTTATAGCTATATAAACCTACTACTTTTTTTAATATTTTACAATATTGAGTATTTATTTTTTGAATGATATTTAAAGTGGTAATTTTTTAAAAGTTAAAATAATTGTACTACTAAAAACTATAGTTGCATGTTATTAAAAAAGTTCTTGGAATAATATTACTTGAATATACACTCGTATAATAATCGGATGTATTAATCTCTAAAAAGTTTTCATTGTTTAATAAATTTTTTCCAGTAAGACTAAAAATAAAACGTTTGTCATTTGGAATAAATTTCACAAAGAAATCAATAAAATTATATTCCGTATTTTTTCCTGTAGCATAAAAATCATAAGCAACGTCAGCAAACCATTTTTTATTCAACTTACAAAGAATTTTAAAAGAATTATTATACTGAGTATTTGAAAAGCCATTACTATTGTTACTCTTGTTTTTAGTGTAATTATATTTTAAAATGTTTTGAAAATTAAATTTCCCATCAAAAGCTGTTTTTGCATATACTTCTGAAAAACAATAATCGCTTTCATTGTTTCGAATATTTGAACTATTTATAAAGTTTTTATAGTTTGAAATACCATAATAGGTTTTAAAACGCAAAGTCGATTCAATAAAATGGATGTATTTTTCAAAAAGAAAATTAACTCCTTTACTAGAATATTTTTCATTTAAAAAGAAATATTGAATTTGACTTGCATTTTGATTAATAGTTATATCTGAAAAGAAATTCCCAAAGTTTTCATTATAATTTACACCAAAATTGAGTTGAAATTGCCTAGATAAATCATAAATGTTATAGTTTATAGAGTAATTTGATGTTTTTTGTAAATTAAAATCAGGTTGATTGCTTGTTGAGGTTCTATTGCTAATTAATATCGAATTAGATAATAAATGTTTATCAGAAATAATAGATGTTTTTGAACCTAGTCCTAAGCTTAAATTGGTAATTCTATTAATCTTATAAATAAAATTAATGCTAGGTTCAATTATAAAATCATCACTTCTTTTTTTGTTTTGATTTTCAAAATCCTTTAAATATTGATTTAAAAAAGTGAAATTTAAAGAAGAAAAGATTTTCCAATTGCCCCAATCATAATCCAAATCATTTTCAAAAAACAATTTAGACTGCGTATAGTTAATATCGTTTTTACTTATATTTAAAGCGCTTTGATTGTTGTCAAACCAATTTGTAGTCATTAAATTCGTATTGAATGCCATTCCAACATCTGTTCGGTATTTTATTCTACTAAGTTTCCCAATAATACTATTGTGAAGATCAAAAGTTATCTTTTTAGATTGATTTATTTGATTGGTATTTAATGAAGATCCTAAATTATTGTTTGGATAAATTAAAAAATCTTGATTTAGATTATCAAATGTTTGATTTGAAGAAAGCTGAAAGGCTTGCTTGTTTGATAATCGTTGTGTATATAAAAAAGCCGACTTTAAAAAGAAATCTTCAGAAAGTAAATGAGTATCGAAACGTTGAGTATTGTTTTGTAACAGAGTAGAAGAAGAGGTGATTTTTTCATTACTTACTAAAAAATTGTAATCAATAGATGAAACATTTGAAAGGAAATGCTTCATTTCAAAATCCGCTCGCAATAAATTAGGTTTCTTGTTGGAAGCACTATTATCGCTAGTTGTAAAACTTTGATTATTTATTGTATTGTTAGTTTCGTTTGAAGTTAAAGATGAAATAGCGTCTTTTACCCAATATATGTTAGATTTAAGATTGGTTTTGGTACTTTGCTTAAATGAAATATTATAGTTGCCAAAAATAGAATTATTTAAGACCGTTCTTTTGTTATCTAATGTGTTTAAAAAATTAAATTCTGGAATAATTTTATAGTTCTTAAATTTTCTAAGATTGGATTCATTTCTTGTCATTGAACTACCAAAATAATTAAAAGGAGTATAGTTTATAGCAACATTATTAAAACTTAAGGTTCCAAATGATTTTATTTTAGACGAAACAGTAAGAAAATTAAAATCAGAATCTGTAGCTAATTCTTTTTCTTGGAAAGCACCTAATGACGAATTGATGCTTCCTGAAATATCGGTAATATTTTTCCTTAATTTTAAATTTAAGGCAACTTTTCCGCCAGCTTCTAAACCTTTTAAAAGCTTATTACTGGAAAAATTTTCTATAGCTTGTACTTGTTCAATCATATCCACATTAATGTTTTTTGTGCCAATGGTATAATTGCCGCTAAATAAATCGTCACCGTCTAGTTGTACAGTTTCAACGGGTTTGCCTTTATATGAAATTTCCCCAGTATCGTCATTTACTTCCATGCCAGGAAGTTTTTTAATTACATCTTGTATCTTTCTGTCTGATCCATCGGTATATGATGCCACATTAAAGTTAACGGTGTCTTTAAGTTGTTGGTACGGTTTTTTTTTGGCGACAACCTCTACCTCTTTTAGATTGAAACTTAAATCTTTTTCTAAGACAAAATCATGTATATAGGTTTTATTTTTTTCTGGGTTTAAAATTAAAAAACCATTTTTTTCATAAGAAACAGCACTTGCTTCAATATAAATAGAAGCATAGTTTTTTTTTAAAGCAATCTCATAAGAACCGTTTCTAGCTATCGTAAATTCTTTAATTCCTTTTGCATTAGCTGAATCTTTAACAATAAGCGTAACAGCTTCTAGAGGAAAATGGTCTATAGAGGTTATCTTTCCTTTTATAGTTTGACCCTGACACAAAAAGAATGTTGTAAAAAAAGAAAAAAATAATAAGAATTTATGGGATAAGAACATAGTTATTCAAAAACGATTAAAGGCATGTCTAAGCTGTTAATTGTGACTTTTAATTTGGCTTCGGGTCTTTTTGATTTTCTATATTTGAAATTCTTTTCTGATGTTTCAAAGGCTTCTTTCCAGCTTTTTTCTCTATCTGCAAGGATTTCATATGGCACAGGTTTGTATATAAAAGAGGTATTATTAATTTTTTTTATAGATGTGGCATAAAAATTATGAAATTTATCAGCACTATGCGCTTCTAATATTAAACCAGGCAAGCCATATAATTTCCAAGGACCATCGTTCACAGGGATTTCCGTAGTGAACCATACAGTAAACTCTCTACCGTATATTTCAGTAATTGCTTTTTGACAAGTAAAATTGAGTATAGTTTTATACTCCTCAATTATTTTATATTCCTTGTGTTCTGATCTTTCTTTAAATAGTGCATTAACTACAGTTCTAGTATAAATAGAGTCTTTTAATAAGAATTTTGTAACAACGTAACCAATACTGTCACCAAAAACATCTTGTTTATGTAGCTCTTTAATTTTTTTCTCTAAGTCTTCTTTAGGGTAGTCAAACTCTTGTTCTAATTCTCCATTAATTACTCGGTCTTTTATAAATTTGGATTGTATATTATCTGTATAAAGATAACACTTCGATATTGTTTTGCTTGTGCCATAACTGTCGAAACTTTCATTTACATAATCATATAATATTTTATATTGAGAATAAGAAAAATTAGTTATAAAGAGCAATATTAAAATTTTCTGTTTCATTATTCGAAGAAGGTTAAAGGTATGTCTAAATTGTTTATTTTTAATGTTATTTTTGCATCACCTTCCTGTGATTTATTGTATTTAAACTGTTTTTCTTTGTTTTTAATATACTCATTTTGATAAGTTGTCAAATCCGTTAAATATTTATAAGGAAAAGAAAAGAATGATTCTTTAATCGAAGGAATTTTTTTGATTGATGTAGCAATAAATTCATGAAATCCATCAGTAGTTTTTGCCTGAAGAATTATGCCCGGTAAACCTTGTAAAATCCATGGACCATCATTAATTGGTATTTCTGATGTAAACCAAATTTCAAAATTTCTTTCTTCATAAGAAAAAATTGCTTTTTGGCAATTATAACCTAAAATTTCTTTATATTCATCGAAAATGGTATAATCAAATTTTACTAATTTTCTTGGTATCATACAGTAATGACCTTTTGAGTCAATCATTCGCATATAAATTGAATCTTTTTGGATTTTTTTTATGATTACATAACCAATACTATCACCTTTTATATGATTTTTTTTACTGTTGTCATTATCTTCCATTTCTTTAATGGAATTTTTATAATTTGTTTCTAGATTTCCATTAACAACTCTATTCTTTACATATCGTGATTGGTTAAATCCATCTGTTATTAGAAAACTTTTAGTAGTTACTGAACTAATATTACCTGGAAATTCAACATAAATATTATAATCATATTCAATTTTATATTGTGCTACTAATATGTTATAACTTAAAAAAAATATTAAAAATAAAAATTTCATTATTAAAATTATAGTTAGTCTTTTTGTTTTTTCATAATAAAACTAACCCTTTTTTGAAGGGTTAGTTAAAAAAAATTATTGAATAGATGCGTTTTTTTGTAAATCTAATTTTTTTTGAGCTTCAGCTCTAGCTGCTGAGCAAGTTTCCGCTGTGGCAGAAGAGCTATATACATTACCTTCGTTATCTGCATAACCAATTGTAACAGTACATGTTCCCGAATCTTCCTTTTTTAATTCTTTCTTGTCTTTTCCTTTAGCTTGTAATTGAAATGATGCGGCTAATAGCAGACATATTATTATTTTTTTCATGTTTTTAAATTATTAATTTTTTTTACGTTAACTTGCTAATGTTGCTCTAGCATCTGCTTCTGCTTCTTCACAAGTTTCCCCTGTACCTGTAGCGTCAAATATTTCAACTGTGGTTGATGTAGAAGTTCGTGTTGTTCTATAAACTGTAATAGTAATTGTACATGTATCTTCAGATGAAGATGTGTTTTCTACAACATTTATTATAGTATCGGTCACCTCTATAGTTTTTTCTTTATTGGTGACTTTTGTTTCATTTGCAAAAGTAAATGAACCAGTAGCTAATAAAGCTATTAATACAACTTTTTTAAAACTCATTTTTGATTTTTTTTAATTGTCCCATTAAAGTCTTGGACGTTCGAGCGACTTAATCATAGTATTTTATAGTTATACCAAACTCATCTTTGGCCAAAGATATTTTAATAAATTGTGTGGAAGTTTTGGTTAATGCATCCGAACCAAATGTAAATGAAAGTTTTAAAACGATATTACAGTTTTTCTGTAATAATTGTTAAAATTTATGGTATTGCTTTTTTAAATGGTGTATTTTTATTTATAATCCTCTAAACGACAAGGTCCTTCTAAAAACTCTTTTTTAATTTGTAGGGTGCCATCTTCTTTAGTATCTATAAACCATTTGATTAAAGCGATAGTGCCATTTACAATTTCGATTCCTGTAATGCTTCTAGGGTGCACGCAACTGCCATCATTGAAATAATGGAGTGCATTTTCAATAGGACTTGGAAATCGAGGGCGGTGCGTGTGACCTGTAATGGTTATTTTGTTGTTGTTATCGGCTATCCATTTTTTAATACGTCTTTCTACTTTAATTAATTCAACATAATTTTTTGCAGGGCTTGTTGGGTCTTTAATACCCCAAACTTGTAAAGGTTTCCATAAAATTCGTACCAAAAACCGATTGATTTTCCAGCCTACATAATTCATGAAATCAGCTTGATGACCGTGTGTTAAAAACAATTCTTGATTGTGATTGTCTCTGTTTTCTAATACAATGGCTTCGTTAAATTCAATACCCGGAAATAAAGGCACGTTTTCACCTTTTCTCTGGTCGAAATACTCATGTAGATTTTTTTTGACTACATTTTGGTTTCGATACACCATATCGTGATTGCCATAAATGAGATGTAACCTATTGGTCATATAGAATTGTTGGAGTAATTGATATACGTTTTTATTCGCTTCGAAAATCGTTTTAAAAAACATATTTTCCCATAATTCATCACCATCTCCTAATTCGATATAGGTATAACCTTCTTTAAAATAATGACTCATGGCATGAAAATAGATGTTTCGATTATTAGCAAAGTCATCTGCAAAACTACTGTCGCCACGGTGGCAATCGCTAAATAAAATAAATTTATCAGTATTGGTAAACGCAATCCGTTTGGCTTCTTTATAGGCTTTATTTAATCGATCTTGAGAAGACATTTTTTCAAGCTTTAATTGTATTTATTCTTATCAAAAATAGGTTATTTTAATGGAAATACTAGTTTGCATACTAGATAATTTAGCCGTGATAGCAGTGGAAAGCAAATTGTTTCCAAATGATAACTTTACTTATAAAAAAAGAGCAACTGTAAAGAAGCTCCTTTTTTTATGTAGTAATGTAATTTGGAAACGATTTCTTGAATCGGATAGCGCGAAAAGCTTTAAATGAATTCCATTTTTTTAGTAATGGCCTCTTCAATAGCGTTCCATAAGCCAATTCTTTTTTGAAGCGCAACAATTGAAACCTCTTCTACTTCTTGCCATTTTTTAGCATCATTATCACATAATTCTTCAATCATTTTCATCGCCATTGGTCCGTGTTCATCAGTATCTAATTCGATATGTCTTTCGAAATAATAAATTAATTTAGATAAATCTTTATCAGGGAAGTTAGCTTGAAATTTCTTTAATATGGCGGTAAACATTTCAGGAATTAAATCTTCTCTTCCGAAAGTAAAAGCAGCAGCTATTTGGTGTGAATCTCCTTCTTCAATAACTCGAAATGTAAAATCTAAAAAAGCTTTCACATTTGGATGTAGGTCACTATGTTTAATAGAAACAAAAATATTTTTTGTTGTTTCTACATCGCTTAGAAAATTTTGAATAGGAAGTGTATCAGCGCCTAAAGCCTCCATAGCGTCTAAGTATAATTCATAATGGCTTTTTCTGTTGCCATTTTTATCCACGTCGGTTTCTTCTGCCACTACAATTTCATTAATTAAATAACGAATTTCAGGATTTCCTACTGGTAGCCAAGGTGTTGTAGTGCAGGTTAATTTAGCTTGTAATGCTTTTAAAAGAGACATGAAGTCCCATACAGCAAAAACATGATGTTCTAAAAAACAATTTAAATCTTCAACGGTTTTGATTTCATTATATAATGAATGCTGGAGTAATTGTTCTTTATAAGCTAAGATTTTTTGGTTAACAATTTGGGTATTCATAATGCTGGTTTTTAAAATTATATACGTAACATATTAGAGAATAGATTGCAAATAATGTTCCAAAATTAAAAATGCTTCACTAAAAAGCGAAGCATTTTTGATTTTTTTTATCTATTATGCTATTATTTAAATGCATTTAATCCTGTAATATCTAATCCAGTGATTAATAAATGGATATCATGTGTGCCTTCATACGTTACTACAGATTCTAAATTCATCATGTGTCTCATGATTGAATATTCACCTGTAATTCCCATTCCGCCTAACATTTGACGCGCATCTCTAGCAATGGTTAACGCCATGTCTACATTGTTTCTCTTTGCCATAGAAATTTGAGCAGAAGTAGCTCTTCCTTCGTTTCTTAAAACACCCAATCTCCATGTTAATAATTGCGCTTTAGTGATTTCAGTAATCATTTCAGCTAATTTTTTCTGTTGTAATTGCGTAGCTCCAATAGGTTTGTCAAATTGAATACGTTCTTTCGAATAACGTAAGGCAGTGTCATAACAATCCATAGCAGCACCAATTGCACCCCAAGCGATTCCATAACGAGCAGAATCCAAGCATCCAAGAGGAGCTCCTAGGCCAGATTTGTTCGGTAATAAGTTTTCTTTTGGTACTTTAACATTATCAAAAATCAATTCTCCTGTAGCAGAAGCGCGGAGTGACCATTTATTATGCGTTTCTGGAGTTGTAAAACCTTCCATACCTCTTTCTACAATTAAACCATGTATTCTTCCTTCTTCATTTTTAGCCCAAACCACTGCGATGTCAGCAAATGGAGCATTTGAAATCCACATTTTAGCACCATTTAATAGATAATGGTCGCCCATATCTTTAAAATTAGTTACCATTCCTGCTGGATTTGAACCATGATCAGGTTCTGTAAGACCAAAACAACCAATGAATTCACCTGTAGCTAATTTTGGTAAATATTTCATGCGTTGTTCTTCATTTCCATATTTCCATATAGGATACATTACTAATGAAGATTGTACAGAAGATGTAGAACGTACGCCACTATCACCTCTTTCAATTTCTTGCATAATTAAACCGTATGAAATTTGGTCTAAACCTGCACCACCATATTCTACTGGAATATAAGGTCCAAAACCACCTATTTCCGCTAAACCTTTCACAATTTGTTTTGGAAATTCAGCTTTTTGAGCGTATTCTTCAATAATTGGAGAAACTTCTCTTTTTACCCAAGCACGTGCTGAATCACGTACCAATTTGTGTTCGTCATTTAATAAATCATCCAATTGATAATAATCGGGAGCTTGAAATAAGTCTGGTTTCATATATAAGTTATTAAGTGCTAGTTTGCCTCACAGCTATGTTAAAATAATAAAACAAAAGTAAATAAAGATTTTTAACAAATCAACGAACAAATGTTATATTTTTTAAACATATAAGAGTAGTCCTTTTTTTTGTACATAAAAAATATTTTTATAATTCGAAAATTAATACTACTTTAGACTCGTTACAAGATATTTTGTAGCAACTTCTCGAGATTTTTACTACTATAAACCACTTTGTGATTCAATGTTGATTAAAAAAAAATCAATATTGATCTTTACTATAGGAGACAATTGTTTAAATGTCTTAAACAAATAAATAAGTATAAATTTTTAAAACTTTTAATTATGTTAAAAAAGATCTTAAAGTTAAGTGGCGCTCAAGAATTAACTAAAAAGGAACAAAAAGAAATTAATGGTGGAGCTTTAGTTCCAAAACGTTGCGGAGGCGATGGTAGTTATATTTATGTGAATGGTGAGAAGGTATGTTGTTATATTCCGGCTCAAAACAATTATATCTGCTAAATCGTTTCATTCGTTTTATAAAAGGAAGCTACTTATCCAATAATAAGTAGCTTTTTTAATTTTGAAAAATTAGCATAATTTTTGAATTTTTTTACTACTAATCTAGATAAATTTGCTTAAAACAAGCAACATGATTTATATATTAGGTAGTTTTCTTTCTCTTTTTTTACTGTTTATTTTATGGCATAAACAAAAAACAAAATCAGATTATATTTTAATTGTTTGGTTACTGGTTTTGACTATAGATTTATTTCTTTACTATTTTAAAGAGCACGACAATTTTTTCCTGAATGTTTTGAATGTGCCTTTTCCTTTTCTACATGGTCCTTTATTGTTTTTATATACCAAAAATATGTTAGGCATTTCTAGTAGGAAAGAAGTTTTAATTTTGCTGACTGCTCCTCTTATAATTTGCTTGTTAGGATTAGGTTATTTACTTGTTGTTGAAGAATTAAATGAAATTCTTCAGTTTAATAAGGTTACTTCATGGGGTGTAGTTTACTTTTTGTTAGTTCTGTTGTCTGGTTTTAGTAGTGTAGGGTTTTCGTTGCGATTAGTTAATAACTATGAATCGCTTCAATTTTCAAACAATAAGCAACAAAGCAAATTAAAATGGCTTCGATTATTAATTTTTGGAATAGGAATAACGTGGTGTACTATATTATTAAATGTTACTGAGATAACCGTAGCATTTTTAGCTGTATTTGTTATGGCATTAGGTTATTATGGATTGGTAATGACTCCCTATTTTTTAGATGCACAAAGGAATAATGGCAATTTTTCTCCTAGGAAGTATAAATCTGGTAAATCTGAATCAGTAGTCATAAGCCAAGAAAATGAAAATGAAATTATTCAAAAATTGGAACAATTAATAGAGAAGAAACAATTTTTAAATCCAAATTTTACCCAACAATTTGTGGCTAAGAAAATTAAAACGAATACCGCTTATTTATCTTATGTAGTGAATAAGTATTTTGAACAATCCTTTAGTAGTTATTTGAATGATTTGAGAATAAAATATATTATTGATGAAATAGAGACGAATCCAAAATTTAGAGAATATACCACACAGGCTATTGCGGAAAGTGCGGGTTTTAAAAATGCTGATTCCTTTACCATTTCTTTCAAAAAGAAAACGGGATTAACTCCTTTTCAATATATAAATAAGATAAAAAAAAGAAAAGAGACATAATTTATGTCTCTTTTCTTTTTTATAGGTTTTTTGGCATGCTATTTATAAATGATTTATCATCATTTGTATTGCGGTCTAGCTAATATAGAATATATTATTTCCAATACTATTTTACTAAGTAGGAGTGTTCAATTTTTAAGTATTAGTTTCTGGAATTTCTCTATTTACATTATAAGGTTTTGACAATAAATGAATTAAAAATTATTGTGTGTCATATGCTTACTTTTTGTAGTCTATAATTTAAAAATTGCAGTCCCTTTTTTTATAAATCCTATACATAATGGCTTTTAAAAACCATTTTTTTCTGACAATTTTGTTTTGAGGTTATTGCATCATTTGTCTTATAATGAATGATATAATTCCTTAAAATATAATGGCCATTATAGTGTCAAAAGTTTCAATTGACATAAAATGTTTGAGACGATTAAAAGCAAAAATTATGAAAAAATCAATTTTAAATTTGAAAGGTGTTCAAAAATTATCTTTAGTTGCTCAAAAAGCAATTAACGGTGGAGCAAACGGTTGTTGGTTACAAGCGTGTGGAATAACAAGAGAACAATGTATGGATGAATTTCAAGGGATTTATAACAAATCTACTGGGTGTTGCGGTTATGTTCCTTCTTATTGTTAATCTTAAATAATTATAATCATGAAGAAATCAATTTTAAATTTAGAGGGTTTGCAAACGCTTAGTAAAAAACAACAAGTAAACATTCAAGGTGCTCATAATGGGACGCCGCATCCAGATATATGTGGTAAGCCAGGTTATCCTCCTTGTGTGGAAAAATAAAAAGCAATTTTATGAAAAGAGCAATCTTAAGAATAGAAAAAACAGAATTACTTTCCAATGATGAATTAAAAGTAATTGGCGGAGGAAAAACAAAAGAGTGGGATTTATGTTGTCTAAAAGAAGACTCTTCAATACTACCACCTTTTGGTTGTGAATCATGGATTCTTTGTGATGGATTTTAATAAAGAATCGATATTAGATGAATTGTAGTTCAAAATCAATATAAGGTTTGACAGCTATTGAGTAAAATTTGTATTAATAATTCATTCTGATTTAAAGGCTCCTCTTTTAAGGAGTCTTTTTTATTATTTCTTTTATGGTCATGATATTTAATGGGAATTCCATTACTACATGCAATAAGCTCAGAAATAATAATACCGCAAGGCCGATACTATAATTGTAAAAATACAAACCAACTGAAACGAGCCATAACATTCCAATTAGGATTGATTTTTTTGTGTAATTTTTTTATGCCAACCTATTACAGTTGTTTTGGAGAACCAATTTAAATAATGATAGGTATAAGCAAAAGCGATAAAAATTTGAATTTTTAAATCAGCATTATCATAAAAAAATAAATTAGATATTATCAAAAGCTTATAATTAAAATCGAACAGTTAATTTAATTTAATAAGTGTTAAAAAATAAAAAAAGGGTTCGTTTTAGACTGCACCCAAAAAGTTAGACAAATTTAAACTTAATTTTGATAATAATGAGCTCGATATTTTATCGGGCTCATTTTGTTTAGATTTGATTTAATTCTTTCGTTGT
>NZ_VDCZ01000009.1 GCF_006491645.1 Flavobacterium profundi | reverse complement strand
CTTTTTTTATAACAATTGAAATTTTAATTCTTAATTAATTGTTGCCGCTTTATCTTTCATATCTAGAATTTCATAAGCAGAGCGCAATAAAATTTTTGTATTATTATCCGATGGTTTTAATTGATACGCTTTTTCAAGATAAGGTAAAGAAGCTTTAAATGTTTTCTTTCTCTTTTCCATTAATTCATCATATTTTACTTTATCTGCAACACTTTTATTAATTTCATCTACCAATTTATTATCCTCTTTTAAAAAGTCATATCCTAATGTAAAATTCAATTGGAATTCAGTTTCTAGTAAATCAGCATCATTTGGGTTTAAAGGTTTTGCTTCTTCTAATGCTTTTTTAGTTTTTTGATAATCTTTATTTTGGAAAGCTAATCTCGCAATCATTTTGTAAACATCAGGTTTCTTAACTGACATTTTCATATCTCTAGGATTGTCAGCAACACCTAACTTCACTTGTCTATCTCTATCTTCTTTACTTGGATACAAAATTTCTTGTGAACTCGTTTTTGGTACAGCATAGTAATTATAACCACTTTTTAAATAATCACTCTCTTTCAAATCTTCATAAAACTTTTCAGCTAAAAGATAGTCTTGAGCTTGAACAGCTAATTCCGCAGAATTATTAAGTGCAATACCCTCATTTTTTGGATCAAAAACATATAAATTATGAAACATTAATGACGCTTCTCTATAACTAGAATCTTTAAACAATTGAGTAGCAGATCCATATAAAAAATCTCTAAATTCATCTTTTTCTTTTTTCAAAGCATCAGAAAGCATCTTTTTTCCTGATTTTTCTTCGAAAGCAATAGTTTTATCTAAGACTATTCCGTATTCTGCTAAAAAATCTGGATTCATTAACTTTGTTTTATCAGCTATAGTGGCATTAACACCTTTTGAATCATATTCTAAAGCAGGGTAAATGGTTTTGAACAATTTGGCATATACTTTATCTGATTCTGAAGCTGCATTTACATTTAATTTGTCAGATGCTTCTTTATATTCTTTTAATTCATCAGCTGAAAGTGTTTCTTTTCCATAAAGCTTTTTTAATGTTTTCAATTCTTCTTTTTGGCTAAAGGCAGTCATTGAAATTAAGGCAGTTAAGCCTAAAAATAATTGTTTCATTTTTCTAATTCTTTTTATAGTTTATTTTTATTATAAAGCCCAAAATTTCTTTTGGGCTTTACTTATTTATTCATTTGTTTCAGAAGCATCAAATTCTGTACCAGAATTTTCGGCTTCGTCGATTTCGGCATCAATTTCGGCTTCCTCTTCTCGTAAAACCTTAGTTACAGCAGCAATAGAATCATTTCCTTTTAAGTTGATTAATCGAACCCCTTGTGTGGCTCTTCCCATAACTCTAAGGTCCGAAATTTCCATTCGAATGGTCAATCCTGATTTGTTAATAATCATTAAATCATCCTCGTCTGTTACTGCATTAATAGCAATAAGAGCTCCTGTTTTTTCAGTAATATTTAACGTCTTAACTCCCTTTCCTCCACGGTTGGTAATTCTGTAAACATCTTCTCCATCATCATCGACTAATTTGGTACGTTTACCATAACCATTTTCAGTCACCACTAAAATTTGTGAATCATTAATATGACTTTGATCAATAGACACCATACCTATTACCTCATCTTTATCATCAGCTAAAGTAATCCCTCTCACTCCAGAAGCGGTTCTTCCCATTGGTCTAGTTTTGCTTTCTTCAAAACGCACTAACTTACCTGATTTAACAGCAATTAAAACCTGACTGTTTCCAGTAGTCAATTTTGCTTCTAACAGTTCATCGTCTTCTTTAATAGTAATCGCATTAATACCATTTTGACGCGGTCTCGAATATTGTTCTAAAGGTGTTTTCTTAACCTGACCTTTTTTGGTAGCCATAATGACAAAATGACTGTTGATGTATTCTTCATCTTTTAAATCTTGAGTACAAATGAAAGCTTTCACTTTATCATCTGGTTCAATATTGATTAGATTTTGAATCGCTCTACCTTTACTTGCTTTAGTTCCTTCTGGAATTTCAAAAACACGCATCCAGTAGCATTTTCCTTTTTGAGTAAAATACATCAAATACTGATGATTTGTAGCCACAAATAAGTGTTCTAAGAAATCTTGATCTCTTGTAGCTGCACTTTTTTGACCAACTCCTCCTCTATTTTGAGTTTTATATTCCGTTAAGGAAGTACGTTTGATATATCCTGCATGAGAAATTGTAACCACAACTTGCTCGTCAGCAATTAAATCTTCAATACTTACATCACCACCCGAATATTCAATTATTGAACGTCTTTCATCCCCATATTTCTCTTTCATTTCAGTTAATTCGGTCTTAATAAGTTCCATTCTCAAGTCTTTGCTTGCTAACAACTCTTTTAAACCATTAATTAACTTCATGATTTCTTCATATTCCGCTCTTAATTTATCTTGTTCCAGACCTGTTAATTGACGCAAACGCATCTCAACAATAGCACGTGCTTGGATTTCAGTTAACTTAAAGCGATCTATTAATTTAGCTCTTGCTTCTTCACCATCTTTAGAAGCACGAATTAAAGCAATTACTTCATCAATATTATCCGATGCAATAATTAATCCTTCTAAGATATGTGCTCTTTCTTCTGCTTTTCTTAATTCATATTGTGCTCTTCTAACAACAACTTCATGACGATGTTCCACAAAATGATGAATCAAATCTTTAAGATTCAACATTTCGGGTCTTCCGTTAACCAAAGCAATATTATTTACACTAAAAGAAGATTGTAGTTGGGTATATTTATATAACGTATTTAATACTACATTTGGAACCGCATCTCGTTTTAGTTCATACACAATACGCATCCCATTTCGATCCGATTCATCACGAATGGCAGAAATTCCCTCAATTTTCTTTTCATTTACCAAGTCTGCAGTTTTTTTAATCATATCTGCTTTATTCACTTGGTAAGGAATTTCAGTTACAATAATGGCTTCTCTATTATTCGATTCTTCAAAATTAGCTTTGGCACGCATAACGATACGACCTCTACCTGTTTTAAAAGCCTCTCGTACACCTTCATATCCATAGATAATTCCTCCCGTTGGAAAATCTGGTGCTTTAACATATTGCATTAATTCATCAATTTCAATATCGTTATTGTCGATATAGGCTAATGTACCGTCAATAACTTCTGAAATATTGTGCGGAGGCATATTTGTTGCCATACCTACGGCAATACCAGATGCACCGTTTATTAATAAGGTAGGAACTTTAGTTGGTAATACTTTTGGCTCTTCTAATGAGTCATCAAAATTCAATTGAAAGTCAACAGTTTCTTTTTCAATATCTGCCAACATGTCTTCTGAAATTTTACGCATTCTAGCTTCAGTATAACGCATTGCTGCTGGGCTATCACCATCAACAGAACCAAAGTTACCTTGCCCATCAACCATTAAATAACGTAAACTCCATTCTTGAGCCATACGCACCATAGCGTCATATACAGATGTATCTCCATGAGGGTGGTACTTACCTAATACTTCTCCAACAATTCTTGCAGATTTTTTATAAGCACTATTTGATCTAATTCCTAATTCATGCATACCAAATAAAACTCTTCGATGTACCGGTTTTAAACCGTCTCTAACATCTGGAAGTGCTCTTGATACAATAACCGACATTGAATAATCAATGTAGGCTGATTTCATTTCATCTTCAATGTTAATAGGAATTAATTTTTCTCCTTCAGACATAAACATTTATATTAAAATTATATTTTTCTTTAACGTGCCAATATACAGCTTTTTCTCATCTTTAACCTTGATTTAAAATATAAATTTAAATGATTTATTAACAATGAATTCTTAAAAAAACATATCAAAAGAACTGACAAGAATTTTTTTTTGTCATTTTTTTTTTGTCAATTAGCTATTGATTCTATAAAAGGCATATTTTTTGCTTATTACTTGATATCTTAGTATATTTACATTACAATTTCTAACATATGGACGATAATTTTTCACCAAGAGTTAAAGATGTTATTTCTTTTAGTAAAGAAGAAGCCTTACGATTAGGGCACGACTTTATTGGAACGGAGCATCTTATTCTTGGTCTGCTTAGAGAAGGACAAGGAAAAGCAATGGCTATCTTAAATAATCTTGCCGTAGATTTTGATTATCTAAGAAAAAAAGTTGAAGTATTAAGTCCTGCTAGTTCTGTATCGAATCAAAATAATGATAAAAAAAATCTTCATTTAACCCGACAAGCAGAAAGAGCCTTAAAAACTACTTTTTTAGAAGCCAAGCTTTACAATAGTGCAACTATTAGTACAGCACATTTGCTGTTGTGCATTTTACGCAATGAAAATGACCCAACAACGAAGTTATTAAACAAATTAAAATTAGATTACGAATTGATTAAAGATCAATATACAGCTATGATAACAAACGAAAACGAATATTCAGAAGACCTTCCGAAAGCCGAATTCAATGATGAATCTGGACAAGAGGATGGTGCTAGAGATAGTGGTTTTAATAACCCTACTTCTGGGAACAAAACAAATAAAAAATCGAAAACACCCGTTTTAGATAATTTTGGTCGCGACCTGACAGAAATGGCAGAAGAAGGAAAATTAGATCCTGTAGTTGGTCGTGAAAAAGAAATTGAAAGGGTTTCCCAAATTTTAAGCCGAAGAAAGAAAAACAATCCGCTTTTAATTGGTGAACCAGGTGTTGGTAAATCAGCAATTGCAGAAGGATTAGCTTTGCGAATTGTAAAGAAAAAAGTTTCTCGTATTCTCTTTAATAAAAGAGTGGTAACTCTTGATTTAGCGAGCCTTGTTGCTGGTACTAAATATAGAGGTCAATTTGAAGAGCGTATGAAAGCGGTGATGAATGAATTAGAAAAGAATGATGATATTATTCTTTTTATTGATGAAATTCATACTATTGTAGGTGCAGGTGGCGCTACAGGATCATTAGATGCCTCTAACATGTTCAAACCTGCTTTAGCAAGAGGTGAAATCCAATGTGTAGGAGCTACAACTTTAGATGAATACCGTCAGTATATAGAGAAAGATGGTGCATTGGAAAGACGCTTTCAAAAAGTAATTGTGGAACCAACATCTGTGGAAGAAACCATCACTATTTTGAATAACATTAAAGGTAAATACGAAGACCATCATAATGTAACCTATACAAATGAAGCTGTAGAAGCTTGTGTTAAGTTAACGAATCGTTACATGACGGATCGTTTTTTACCAGACAAGGCTATTGATGCTTTAGATGAAGCAGGTTCACGAGTTCATATCGTAAATATTGATGTTCCGAAACAAATTCTTGAATTAGAAAAACAATTAGAAGATGTAAGGGAATTGAAAAATACCGTGGTCAAAAAACAAAAATACGAGGAAGCAGCTAAGTTAAGAGATGACGAAAAACGAATTGAAAAAGAATTAGCCATTGCTCAAGAACAATGGGAGGAAGATGCTAAAAACAACCGTGTTACCGTAACTGAAGACAATGTGGCTGATGTGGTTTCTATGATGACTGGAATTCCTGTAAATAGAATTGCACAAACGGAAAGTAATAAACTAGCAAAACTTCCTGAATTAATAAAAGGTAAAGTAATTGGCCAAAATGATGCTGTTGAAAAAATAGCAAAAGCCATTCAAAGAAATAGAGCGGGATTAAAAGATCCTAATAAACCAATTGGTTCCTTTATCTTTTTAGGTCAAACAGGTGTGGGTAAAACCCAATTAGCCAAAGTGCTCGCCAAAGAACTTTTTGATTCTGAAGATGCTTTAATTCGTATTGACATGAGTGAATATATGGAGAAATTTGCTATTTCAAGATTAGTAGGTGCTCCTCCAGGATATGTAGGTTATGAAGAAGGCGGTCAATTGACTGAAAAAGTGAGAAGAAAACCATACTGTGTTGTTCTTTTAGATGAAATTGAAAAAGCACATCCAGACGTATTTAATATGATGCTTCAAGTTTTAGATGATGGTCATTTAACGGATAGTTTAGGCCGAAAAATCGACTTTAGGAACACTATCATCATAATGACTTCAAATGTGGGTGCACGTCAATTAAAAGATTTTGGACAAGGAGTAGGTTTTGGTACTTCTGCAAAAACACTTCAAGCAGATGAGCATTCGAAAGGAATCATTGAAAACGCTTTGAAGAAAGCTTTTGCTCCTGAATTCTTAAACCGTATTGACGATGTAATTGTATTCAATGCTTTAGAAAAAGCAGATATTGATTTAATTATTGATATTGAAATGGATAAATTATATCTAAGAATTAAAGACCTAGGATATGATTTAAAATTATCTGAAAAGGCGAAAGATTACATTGCTGAAAAAGGTTTTGATAAGCAATTTGGAGCAAGACCCTTAAAAAGAGCGATTCAAAAATATGTGGAAGATGCATTAGCAGAAGAAATTATTACTTCCAAAATACATGAAGGAGATCAAATTTTTATGGATTTAGACGAGTCGAGTAACGAGTTAACCATTAAAATTAAGAAATCAGAAAAACCTACTAAATAGTAGGTTTTTTTTCGCTTCAAAAAATTGTATATCAAAAAAAAATACTACTTTAGAAATAAATTAAAAATAGAATGCAAGACAAAGTAATTGTTGGTAGTGAAGAATGGTGCTCCTTCCCTACTTTAGGAATTCCTACGATTAAAGCAAGAGTCGATTCAGGAGCTAAAACTTCTGCTCTACATGCTACCAACTTAAAAACCTTTCAAAAAGATGGTGTTGATTGGGTAAAATTTGACATTAATCCTATCCAAAATAATGCAAAAACAATCATTCATTGTGAAGCAGAATTAGTCGATCAAAGAATCGTAAAAAGCTCCAGCGGTTACCGTGAAAGAAGATTTGTTATTAAAACCATTTTAGAAATTGGAGGTAAGAAATGGGAAGTAGAACTTACTTTAACCAATAGAGATTCTATGGGATTTCGAATGCTATTGGGAAGAGAAGCTATGTCGGGTAGAATATTAGTTGATCCTGAAAAGAAATATGTCTTGGGCCAACCTTCTAATGAAAAATTAAAAGAATTCTATTTTGACAATTCCAAAGAAAAGAAAGGTTTGCGCATTGGTGTGTTAGCTAGTAATCCGGAACTCTATAGCAATAGAAGAATTATGGAAGCAGGTGAATTAAGAGGTCATGAAATGCACTTCTTAAATCTGAAATATTGCTATATGAAATTGGATGCAGACAATCCTGAAATTCATTATAGAGGTGGAAAAATTTTAAACGATTTTGATGCTGTTATTCCTAGAATTAGACCTAGTATGACCTATTATGGCTGTGCTTTAACACGTCAATTTGAAGCCTTAAAAGTATTTGCCTTAAACAATGCTGCTGCCATAACACAATCTCGAGATAAGTTATTTTCGTTACAATTACTTCTTAATAATGGAGTAGATATTCCTACAACTGGTTTTGCAAATTCGCCTTTAGACACAGACGATTTAATTAAAATGGTAGGTGGTTCTCCACTGATTGTTAAGCTATTAGAAGGCACGCAAGGTAAAGGAGTGGTTTTAGCAGAAACTAAAAAAGCTGCAGAATCGGTAATTAATGCTTTCAAAAGTTTAAATGCAAATATTTTAGTACAAGAATTTATAAAAGAAGCTAATGGTAAGGATTTACGCTTGTTTGTTGTAGATGGTAAAGTCGTTGCTGCGATGCAAAGAGAAGCTGCTCCAGGTGAATTTAGAGCTAATATTCATATGGGAGGTTCTGCTTCAGTGGTAAAAGTAACCCCAGAAGAAAAGAAAATTGCCATTAAAGCAGCTAAAGCTATGGATTTAAAAGTAGCAGGTGTTGATATTATCCGTTCTAGTAAAGGTCCGTTATTACTAGAAGTAAATTCGTCTCCTGGTTTAGAAGGAATTGAAGGCGCGACAAATAAAGATATTGCGGGAGAAATGATTAAGGCTATCGAAAAAAACTTTAAATGGAAATAATCATTTAAATTGATAAAACATGAAAAAAAATAGACTTGAAGCCTTTAGTGATGGTGTTTTAGCCATTATCATTACCATAATGGTCTTAGAATTAAAAGCACCTGAAGGTTTTGAAATTGAAGATTTAAAATCTTTAGCACCAAAGTTTTTAAGTTATGTTTTAAGTTTTATCTATTTGGCCATCTATTGGAACAATCACCATCATTTAATGCATACTGTTACTAAAATTACATCTGGTATTTTATGGGCCAATATGAATTTATTATTTTGGCTGTCACTTATCCCATTTACCACTTCATGGTTAGGAGAACACATTACTGAATGTGACCCTATGTCCTTATATGGTTTTAATCTTTTGATGGCAGGTATATCGTATTGGATATTAACCAATAGAATCATTGCTGCAGATGGAAATGATTCCCTTTTATTAAGGGCTATTGGTAAAGATTTCAAAGGCAAAATTTCAGTAGTACTTTATCTAATCGCTTTACTATCCTTACAATTTATATATGGGTTAGCGCCTTTTATCTTTGTAATTGTAGCCATCATGTGGATTATTCCAGATACAAGAATCGAAAAATCAATAGAACACTAAAAACATAAAAAAAAATGAATATATTTTCACAAATAATTATTGCTATTGTAGCCTTATTACACACTTATTTCTTATGGTTAGAAATGTTTGCATGGACAACCAAAGCTCCTAAAGTTTTTAGAAACTTTCCGAAAGATTTATTTCCTAAAACTAAAACACTAGCAGCGAACCAAGGGCTTTATAATGGCTTTTTAGTAGCCGGATTGGTTTGGTCCTTATTAGTTTCCGATGTTACTTGGAGTAAAAATATTGCCATTTTCTTCTTAAGTTGTGTTTTAATTGCTGGTTTATATGGAGCTTATTCGGTAAGTAAAAGAATATTTTATGTACAAGGAATTCCTGCTCTTCTAGGATTAGCTACTATCCTATTCCTTTAATCAATAAAATAAAAAAAGCGTAATTAAAAAATTACGCTTTTTTTATAGGATATTTATGCTTACAAAACTTCATGTTCTACTTGAAAGCTTTGTAAAAAAGCTATGGTCTTTTCAATATCATAATGCAAAATTCTGTCTTCTTCTACTGAAGGTACTTCTTCACGATACGATTTTAGAAACATTTCGATAAAATCACTCGATTTTAATGGTCTTCTAAACTCAATAGCTTGTGATGCATTTAACAATTCAATTGCTAAAATTCGCTCTAAATTATCTACAATTCGTAACGTTTTAGTAGCTGCATTTGCTCCCATACTTACATGATCTTCCTGTCCATTACTAGACACTATACTATCTACACTTGCTGGAGTTGCTAATTGTTTATTCTGACTTACAATACTTGCTGCCGTATATTGAGGAATCATAAAACCAGAATTCAATCCTGGATCGCTTACTAAAAAAGCAGGTAATTCTCTTAACCCAGAAATCAATTGATACGTTCTTCTTTCAGAAATACTACCAAATTCAGCTAACGCAATGCCTAAAAAGTCAAGTGCCAATGCTAAAGGCTGTCCATGAAAATTTCCACCAGAAACAATCATATCTTCAGAAACAAAAATATTTGGGTTATCCGTTACCGAATTAATTTCAGTACGAAACACTCTTTTAACATAATCTATAGTGTCTTTACTGGCTCCATGTACTTGAGGTATACATCTAAAAGAATAAGGATCTTGTACATGTTTTTTCTCTTGCGCTATTATTTCACTTCCTTCCAATAGGTCTCGCATTCGTTCAGCAGTTTGAACCTGACCTTTATGAGGTCGTACCAAATGTATTAAATCCGTAAAAGGCTCTATTCTACCGTCAAAACCTTCTAACGAAATAGCACTTATTACATCTGCTAAATAAGAAAGCTTACAAGACTTAATTAGGATATAAACACCATATGCGCTCATAAATTGAGTGCCATTTAATAATGCCAAACCTTCTTTAGATTGCAATGTAATAGGTTCCCAACCCATCTTCTCTAAAACTTTATTGGCAGGTTGTCTAAAACCATCACAATACACTTCCCCTTCTCCTAAAAGTGGTAATGATAAATGTGCTAATGGTGCTAAATCTCCACTTGCACCTAACGAACCTTGGTTATATATTACAGGAAAAATACCATTATTGTAAAAATCAATCAAACGTTCAACAGTTTCTAGTTGTACACCAGAATGACCATAACTCAAAGATTGAATCTTTAATAATAACATAATTTTCACTATCTCTTGTGGCACTTCTTCTCCAGTTCCACAAGCATGTGATTTTACCAAGTTTTCTTGCAACTTTGATAAATTTTCATTTGAAATTTTTACATTACATAAAGAACCGAAACCTGTATTAATTCCATAAATTGGTTTTTCATTAGACTTTAATTTGTCATCCAAATACATTCTACATTTTACAATATTGGCTCTTGCTTCTTCAGATAATTCTAATTTTAAGTCTTGTATAACAATGCTTTCTATTTGGTCAATCGAAAGTAAATCAGAACTTATATAATGTATTGTCTCCATTTTTTGCATTTAAAAGTCCAAAATTCTGCAAACAATTGTTAAAAAACAACATTTTTAACTACTATTTTATTATCATATTGATAATCATTATATATCAAATTTATCAATATTGCTTTTTAGTGATTTTTATGAAGCCTAAAATAAAGTATTCGTAAAAATTGTTTCTTAATTTTTTTTGCAAAAAAATAGTATTTATATTTGAAACTATGTTACATAGCGAAAAAACATATAGTACTTCTATCACAACCGGCACTACGGTTGGCACTATTGCTATGACAACTATTACCCCGTAGGGGTATAATCAATTACATATAATCCCATATTATATATTTTTCGTTCGAAAGATAAAATTCTAAGTATACATATTTAAGCAAACAATCATGAATGTATTAAAATTTGGTGGTACCTCTGTTGCCAATGACCAAAACATTAAAAAAGTAATTGAAATTATTTCAAGTAAATCAAAAGAAAGCAATAATAATTTAGCAATAGTAGTTTCTGCATTTAGTGGCGTAACCGACTTATTACTTCTAGCTTCTAACACCGCAGCAGCAAAAGAAGAGCAGTATAAAAATATCTTGCAACAAATTCAAAACAAACATTACGAAGTAGTTGAAAATCTCCTTGAAAAAGATAAAAAAGAGCAGGTAATTAGCTTATTAACAACAGAATTCAAACAATTACAAACCTTATTAGATGGTTGTTTTTTATTGGGAGAATTAACTCCTAAAACGGCAGACCGTATTTTAAGTTTTGGTGAATTATTATCTTCACAAATTATTGCAGTTGCTCTTCAAAAAGTAATTCCATCAACGGAATTTAAAGATAGTCGAGAAGTTATTAAAACAAATACAAATTTTGGTAAAGCTACAGTAGATTTCAAAACTACCAATGCATTTATTAAAACTTTTTTTAAAACAAAACAAGCTACAGTTCTCGTTTTTCCGGGATTTATTGCTTCTTCTGCAAATGGAAACACTACCACTTTAGGTCGTGGTGGTTCTGATTATACAGCAGCAATACTAGCGGCAGCTTTACAAGCTTCTACTTTAGAAATATGGACCGATGTGAATGGCATGTATACAGCAAATCCAAAAATTGTAAAACAAGCGCAACCAATTGCTTCAATTAGCTATCAAGAAGCGATGGAATTATCTCATTTTGGAGCTAAAGTATTGTATCCTCCAACCATCCAACCCGTTTTGGATTTAAATATTCCTATCTGGATTAAAAATACTTTTGAACCCGATGCATTTGGCACCTTAATTTCAAATCAATCCAAATCAAATGGGAATCCAATAAAAGGAATTTCTCATATTGAATCTATTGCATTGATAACTCTAGAAGGTTCTGGCATGATTGGCGTTTCAGGATCATCTAAACGTTTGTTTGAAACACTTTCAAATCATAACATTAATGTCATTTTCATTACGCAAGCCTCTTCAGAACACTCGATTTGTATTGGTATTCAAAATCAAGATGCTGAACTTGCAAAACAGGCGATTGATGCAACTTTTGAAATTGAAATTGCACAACATAAAATTGAGGCTTGTATCGTTGAAGAAGATTTATGCATCGTGGCTTTAGTTGGTGAAAACATGAAAAACCATCAAGGCTTAAGTGGTAAAATGTTTAGTACTTTAGGCAAAAACAATGTAAATATTCGCGCTATTGCACAAGGAGCTTCTGAAAGAAATATATCGGTAGTTATTGCTAAAAAAGACGTACGAAAAGCTTTAAACACCTTACACGAACGCTTCTTTGAAGACAATACGAAACAGTTGAACCTTTTCGTTATGGGTGTAGGTAATGTGGGTGAAAAATTTATTGATCAAATATACCAACAAAAGAAATTTTTAAAAGAGCATTTAAAACTAAACGTTCGTGTTATCGCTTTGTCAAATTCTAGAAAAATGTTTTTCGATTCGGAAGGAATTCCTCTAAAAGAATGGAAAACTTGTTTAAATGAAGGTGAAGATGCAAATATGAAATTCTTTATTGAAAAGGTAAAAGCATTCAATTACAGAAATAGTATTTTTGTTGATATAACGGCTAATAGTGAGGTAGCAACTATTTATGACCAATTTTTGAAAGAAAATATAGCGGTAGTAACTTGTAACAAAATTGCTGCTGCTTCTGAATATGACAATTACAAAAATTTAAAAAATTTATCGCGTAAATACAATGCTCCATTTCTTTTTGAAACCAATGTTGGTGCAGGTTTACCAATTATTGATACTTTAAAACATCTTATTGTTTCAGGTGATAAAGTTCATAAAATCCAAGCTGTTTTATCGGGAAGTTTAAACTTTATTTTTAATAATTTTAGTGAAACCTATTCCTTCCATGATGTAGTTAAAGAAGCTGGAGTACAAGGTTTTACAGAACCAGATCCTAAAATTGATTTAAGTGGAATCGATGTGGCTCGAAAAATACTTATTTTAATTAGAGAAAGTGGTTACGAAATGGAAATTGAAGACATTGAAAACAATTCCTTTCTTCCAGAAGAATGTATGAATACCACAACTAATGAAGCTTTCTTTGCCTCTTTAGTGAAGCATAATGCGCATTTTGAAAATTTATTGGCTCAAGCCAAAGAAAAAAACAGTCGACTCAAATTCGTAGCTTCTTTTGAAAATGGAAAAGCAAGTGTTGGATTAGAATTCATTCCATCTGATAGTCCGTTTTATAATTTAGAAGGTAAAGATAATATTGTTCAGTTTTATACGGATCGCTATGTAGACCAACCTCTTTTAATTAAGGGTGCTGGTGCTGGTGCAGCAGTAACTGCTTCTGGAATATTTGCTGATGTAATTCGAATTGGTAACTTTTAAAAATGATTTTATGGAAGTACGTGTATTTTGTCCAGCAACTATAGCCAATTTAAATTGTGGGTTTGATGTAATGGGTTTGTGTTTGGAAAACATTGGTGATGAAATGATATTCAGAAAAACCACTACAAAAGGGATACAAATTACGAAAATAACGGGAGCGGATTTGCCTTATGAAGTGTCAAAAAACGTAGCCGGTGTTGCAGCTTTAGCTGTAATTGAAAACAGAGACATTGATTTTGGTATAGCCATAGAAATTCACAAAAAAATAAAAGCAGGTAGCGGTATTGGTAGCTCCTCAGCAAGTGCTGCTGGTGCTGTTTTTGGTGTAAATGAATTACTAGGAAAACCTTTTTCTAAATCTGAATTAATAGAATTTGCTATGAAGGGAGAAGCTTTAGCTAGTGGTAGCGAACATGCCGATAATGTGGCACCCTGTTTATTGGGTGGTTTTACCTTAGTGAGAGGTTACCATCCTTTAGATGTGATTAAAATAACCAGTCCTGAAAAAATCTATGCTGTTGTTTTACATCCTCATATAGAAGTTAAAACGGTTGATGCCAGAGCGGTTTTAGAGCCCTCTATACCTTTTCATAAAGCCATTACACAATGGGGAAATTTAGGCGGTTTGATTGCTGGTTTATACACTCAGGATTATGCCTTAATAAGTCGATCATTACAAGATGTCGTTGTAGAACCTTTTAGAAAACATTTAATTCCACATTTTGAAAAAGTAAAAAATATAGCAGTCCAAAACGGTGCTTTAGGATCTGGTATTTCGGGTGCTGGACCTTCCATTTTTGCTTTATGTGAAGGCAAAAAAATAGCAGAAACAGTTGCAGAAGCAATGCATACACAATACTCTAAAACACGAATCCCTTTTGATATTTACCTTTCCAAAATAAATGATAAAGGAGTTACACTACTATAAATCTAACAAGCAATATCCATTTACCATGCAATACTATAGTTTAAATAATAAAGAACATCTGGTTTCATTTCAAGAAGCCGTAACCAATGGTTTAGCTCCCGATAAAGGGCTCTATTTTCCAAAAGAAATCCCAAAATTAGAAGCTTCTTTTTTTGATTCTATCGAAAGTCTATCACATGAAGAAATTGCTTTTGAAGTAATACAACCTTATATTGGAAATGAAATTCCTGAAAAAGAATTGAAAAAAATTATATCGGAAACTTTATCTTTTAAATTTCCTTTAGTACAAATTGAAAACAATGTCTTTTCATTAGAATTATTTCACGGACCAACTATGGCATTTAAAGACGTTGGTGCTCGATTTATGTCGCGTTGCTTAGGCTATTTCAATAAAGACAAGGATACTAACAACACTGTGCTAGTAGCCACTTCTGGAGATACTGGAGGAGCCGTTGCGAGTGGTTTCTTAGGCGTTAAAGGTGTGGATGTTGTTATCCTCTACCCTTCCAAAAAAGTGAGTGATATTCAAGAAAGACAGCTTACTACATTAGGTCAAAACATAACGGCTTTAGAAGTTGATGGTGTTTTCGATGATTGTCAGGATATGGTAAAAAAGGCCTTTTTAGATCCAGATTTAAAACATAAAAAACTCACTTCGGCTAATTCAATTAATATCGCACGTTGGCTACCACAAATGTTTTATTTCTTTTTTGCCTACAAAGAATTAAAAAAATACAACAAACCTATTATTACATCTTGTCCGAGCGGTAATTTTGGAAATATCTGCGCAGGTATTTTAGCTAAAAAAATGGGATTACCCATTCACCATTTTGTAGCCACTACTAATGCAAATGATACGGTGCCAAGATTTTTAAGAGATGGTGTTTACCAACCCAAACCATCTATAGCGACTATTTCTAATGCAATGGACGTGGGAAATCCAAGTAATTTTGTTAGAATTCAAGAAATGTATACAAATGATTTAAAGGCGTTTGAAAAAGATTTCTCCTCTTATTCGTATTCCGATGAAGCAACCAAAGAAATCATGCAATCGATTTATTCTAATTCCCATTATATTGCAGAGCCACATGGAGCTGTTGGCTATTTGGGCTTACAAAGAGCATTAGCATTACAACCTGAAAGTATCGGTTTCTTTTTAGAAACGGCTCATCCAATAAAATTTTTAGACATCGTAGAACCTACTTTATCGGTCACATTAAAAATACCAAAACAGATACAAACCGTTTTAAATAAACACAAAAAAAGTATTCCCATAAAAGAATATGCAGCTTTAAAAGAGTACCTTTCAAAATAAATTACAAGCAAATTCTGATAATTGTATAAATTTTATTCAAAATGATATAAAGCAATAGGCCAGTATTTTTTTCAATTTTACCAAATGTTAAAAACAATACTTTTTGTCTTTACAGAAGTATTGAAAAAAATGAATTACTATGAAACGAATTACTGGCTTATTATTTTTATTTTTTATTGCATTTACATCTTGTAATAAAGAAAATACAACAGAACAACCTACCTTAAAAAGAGCGTTACCAGAAAGAACCAAACCTAAAAATTATACCTATTCCTATTTGAATACCAAAGAAATGAATTTAGATTCTTTAGGAACTAAGGAAATGGACATTCTTTTAGCAGTGAATAGAATGGATGAAACGCATCTTAAAAAAACAGATTCTATTTTAGTTCCTACTGATTTAACAGGCGATTTAGAATTCTATTTACCATTCCCTTTTGAAGTAAAAGCATTGGATTCAATTAAAAAAATAATCTTTTTTTCGTATCCAAGCGAAAGTTTTGCTACGTATGAATATGGAATTTTAACACATGTAGGCCCTACAAACATGGGTAAAGAAACAGCAATAACACCTACCGGTTTATTCTATACAAATTGGAAAGCAGAAGAAACAACTAGTACGGTAAATGATGAATGGTTATTAAAATGGAACTTCAATGTGGCTAATAATTTGGGAGTTGGTTTTCACCAATATGAATTACCTGGATTTCCAGCTTCTCATTCCTGTATGCGTTTAAGAGAAAAAGATGCTAAAATGCTTTTTGATTTTGCAGAGCAATGGGTATTAGAGAATGATGATAAAGTAAAAATTAAAGGTACACCTGTTATTATATTTGGTAAATATGATTTTAATGCACCAAAACCTTGGTTTGCTTTAAAGAATGATCCTGAAGCACTAAAAATAACAGAAGAAGAATTAGAAACTGTTCTTACACCTCATTTAGAGGATATTAAAAAAGAAGAAAAAATACGAGATGAGTATCAAGCCCAACAAGGCTAAAATTGCAAAAGAAAAAGAAAAATTAAACTACTGATCTCTACAATGTCTGGCAAATAATATGTTTGCCAGACATTTTTATATCACGTAAATTTAATTAATTTAGCACCACAAAATTTAAACGATGAAAAACACAGCTTTATCTCACATTCACGAAAGTTTAGGAGCAAAAATGGTACCTTTTGCAGGATTCAATATGCCTGTTCAATATGAAGGTGTAAATATAGAACACGAAACCGTTAGAAATGCAGTAGGCGTTTTTGATGTTTCACACATGGGAGAATTTTTATTAACGGGTAAAAATGCTTTGGCCTTAATCCAAAAAGTAACCTCTAATGACGCTTCAGTTTTAGAAATTGGAAGAGCTCAATATTCTTGTTTGCCAAACAATGAAGGAGGAATTGTAGATGATTTAATTGTATATCGAATTAAAGAAGAACAATATTTATTAGTAGTTAACGCTTCCAACATTGAAAAAGATTGGGAATGGATTTCCGTTCATAATGATTTAGATGTTGAAATGAAAAATCTTTCAGATGACTATTCTTTACTTGCTATTCAAGGACCGAAAGCTGTAGAAGCTATGCAATCCTTAAGTTCAATAGATTTGGCTGCCATTAAATACTATCATTTTGAAGTAGCTGATTTTGCTGGATTTGAACACGTAATTATTTCGGCAACTGGATATACTGGTTCTGGTGGTTTTGAAATTTATTGTAAAAATGACCAAGTAGAACAAATTTGGAACAAAGTATTTGAAGCAGGTGCTGCTTTTGGAATTAAACCTATTGGATTAGCTGCTAGAGATACTTTACGTTTAGAAATGGGGTTTTGCCTTTATGGAAATGATATTAATGATACTACTTCCCCTTTAGAGGCAGGATTAGGATGGATTACTAAATTTACGAAAGATTTTACCAACTCAGAAAATCTTAAAAAACAAAAAGAAGAAGGTGTTACGCGCAAATTAGTCGCTTTTGAAATGATTGAAAGAGGTATTCCAAGACATGATTATGAAATTGCAGATGCAAATGGAAATATTATAGGAATCGTAACTTCTGGAACACAATCACCTTCTTTAGGAATTGCTATTGGATTAGGTTATGTACCCACTGCTTTATCTAGTATTGATTCGGAGATTTTCATTCGTATTCGCAATAAAGATGTAAAAGCAAAAGTGGTAAAATTGCCATTTTATAAAAAATAACATGAAAATAAAGGTCTCTTTTTTTTTACTTACACTACATTTTATTTTTTCACAAAGTAAACAAGAAAATTGCGCCACTATTTCAAAAATAAATACATTAATACAAGTCTATCATTGCCAACCCAAATTGGTTGATGATAGTCTTTCTTCTTATGTTTTTAAAACTATTATTGAGAAACTAGATCGAGAAAAAAATGTTTTTTTACAATCGGAATATGATATACTAGCAAAACATCAATATCAAATTGATAATTATATTGTAAATCAGGATTGTTCTTTTTTAGATGAAATTGCTTTATATTACAAAAAAGGATTAATACGAAAATTAAAAAATATTGAAATTTTAGAAACTGAAAATATAGGATTAAACACAAATGACACGTTATTTTTCACAAAAAACGAAAACAGTTTTTACCCTGATGAAAAAGGAATTAAAAAAATCTTAAAAAAATTAATTACTTATGAAGCTTTGCGAAATATAGCTTTTATGAGTAAAAATAAGGATTCTTTACAACAACATTTTGTAGCATTATCCAATAAAGAAAAATTAAAAACATTTGATATTTTTAAATGCAGGATTAAGAATCAATTGCAAGATGAAAAATCTTTTCAAGAAGAAATCAAAACTATTTTCTTCAAATCATTTTGCAATTACTTTGATCCACATACTGATTACTTTTCGTATGACGAAAAATCAAATTTTTTATCGAGTGTAAATGCGGTAAACAGTTCGTTTGGAATTCTTTTTGATGCTAATGAAAACGATGAAATTTTTGTAAGCGATATTATTCCTGGAAGTTCTGCATTTGAAAATGAAACCATTGAAGCAGGAGATCAAGTATTAAAAATTAAATACAAAGAGGAAGAACATCCTGTGAGTTGCAGCTCTATAGAGCTTATTTCAAACCTCATTTACTCTGATAATTATAAAGAATTAGAATTTACGTTTAGAAAGAAAGATGGGGAAATTTTTAATGTACTTCTAGAAAAGAAAGTCATGAAAGCATTTGAAAATTCTGCTTACAGTTATGTTTTACATTTAAAAAACAATTTTGGTTATATTAAAATTCCTAGTTTTTATTCTTCAGACTATGGTTTAAACACCTTATCTAATGACGTTGCTAAGGAAATTATCAAACTCAAAATTGATAATGTAAAAGGGCTTATCATCGATCTACAATATAATGGTGGGGGAAATGTTGACGAAGCAATTAAACTCGCTGGATTATTTATCGATTCCGGACCCGTTACTATTGCAGTTGATAATGAAAAAAATCAAACAGTTTTAAAAGATTACAATAAAGGCGTGCTTTTTGAAGAACCTATCATATTATTAGTCAATGGGTTTTCGGCTTCAGCAAGTGAACTTTTTGCCAATGCATTACAAGATTACAAAAGAGCTTTAATTTTAGGCAATCCGTCCTATGGAAAAGCAACCATGCAAAGCATTGTTCCTGTTGAAGATACAGAATGGAATAAAGACTTTGTTAATTTAACTGTGCAAAAATTTTATAGAATTACAGGCAAAAGTCACCAAGCTACTGGAATTATTCCAGACATAGAAGTACCTAACTTATTCGAGCAAATTGTTTCTCGTGAAAAAGAATTTAAAACGGTGCTTCTCAATGACGAAATTAAACCTCAAACTAGGTATAAAATATACAATAATGATTTTTCCTATATTGTAAATGAAAGTAAAAAAAGAATTTTAAAAAGTACTTATTTTAATACTGTAAACAGCATTAATAAAGATATTGATTTTTATCTCATTAATAAAAAAGAAAAAATGATTCCCCTTACTTTTGATGGGGTTTTTGATGATATTAATGAGTCTTCTTTTATATTTGAAAAAGTGACTACTTTATATAAACAAAAATTTCCTTTTACAATTGCAAAAAACTCTTATGATTTAAAAAAATCATCTTTAGAAAGTAGTTTCTTGGAAAAATTTTCTGAAAAACAAAAAGAAGAAATCCTATCAAGTGCCCTTATTTCGGAAGCTTTAACAATCTTAGATGATCTTATTAAAAAATAAGGTTTTTGTCTTACTTACATCGCTATTTGCAACAAATCATTGTAGGAAATAGGTTTTGTTAAATAGCCATTAATATTGGGATTGTTATCTACTTTTACTTTGTCTTCAAAAGCTATAGAAGAACTAGACATAAAAATTTTAATATTTTTTTGAGCCTCCATTTTTAGAAAAGCTTCAATTTCTGATAGAAATTCCCATCCATCCATTCGCGGCATTTCAATATCGAGAAGAATAATATCTGGTAACAACGTATTTTCGTTTCCTTCATTTTTAAGAGCATTTGAAGCCTCTTCTCCATTTGAAAATGTTTTTACATCATCAAATAAGTCCGATTTTGCAATTAGCTTTTGAATGACAAATTTATAGATGGCATCATCATCAATTATCCATATTGATTTTTTTTTCATAGAATATAGATTTTAAAGGTAGTTCCTTTGTCTAGCTCACTATCAACAGTAATGTTCCCTCCCATTGCTTCCACTTGATTTTTTGTAATAAACAAACCTATCCCTTTTGAATCTGTATAATGACTAAATGTTTTATACATCCCAAAGATTTTGTCTTTATTTTTTACTAAATCAATTCCAATTCCATTATCTGAAATCTCAATTATTTTAAACTCATTCTCTAGATAATATCGTATTGTAATTGTTGGTTTACGGTCTGGATGACTGTAACGAATAGCATTGGAAAGAATATTATAAAGTATACTTTCCATGTAAGCCGAATTATAATTTACTTCAATATGCGGACTAATTTCGTGTATTACACTTACTTTTTTCTCTTTAATTAATGGCGCTAACAATTGCAAAGTTGCCTCTATATAATCTAAAAGATTAATTTTTTCAATAGTCAAACTAATATTTGTCTGAATATTAACCACTTCATTTAAATTAACCATCGTCTCATTTAAGGAATCCGAAACCGTTTTTAGCATTCCTAACATTTCTTCTTTTTCCTTTTCATCTTCTGTAACTTCAATTAATCCTATCAAAGAAGTTATATTACTCGTGTGTGATCTTAAATTATGAGAAACAATATACGAAAAATTTAAAAGTCTTTTATTTTGTTCCGAGACCAAATTAAAGGAATTATGCAAATCTTTCTCTATTTCTTTGTTTTTGGTAATGTTAATCATAATCCCTCTTAAACTCACTACGTTATTATTTTCAGAAACGACATTAATAATATCTCGCAACCAAACAACCGAACCGTCTTTGGCTATCATTCGGTATTCAAAATCATGATCTAAATTATTTTTGGTTTGTTCTGAACAAAAATTAATGACGGTTGCTCTATCCTCTTCATGAATATGATTTTTCCAAAAATCTTTTTCAGACAACCATTCTTCTGCTGTATAGCCTAAAATATGCTCTACTTTTTTGCTAATAAACGTAAATTCAAAAGTCATTGCATCACATTCCCAAACAATACCATCAATTGTATTAATTAAAGATGCAATACGTTGTTGGGAATTTAATATAATTTGTTCATTAGACTTTCTATCTGTAATATCTTCAGTTGATACAATAATTCTATTTAGAGAGTCTTCATAACCCCGAATTACATTCCATCTTAAATCGATATATCTTAATTCCCCTTGAGCATTTTTAATTATTGTGTCTAGTACAAATTGTTTTTTATTTTGAGTAATCGCTATCAATTGATTTTTAAAATCGGTAAAAGCTCTTTTATTAAACAAAGCGGGTTTATAGGAAATAAGTTCTTGAATCGTCTTCACTTGATATAAGTTTAAACACGCCTGATTTACATTATTCAATCGAATTAAAGCATAAGCTTCTTCTACCACTTTTTTATTCTTTTCTAAATAGTTATTCACAAAATCGACATCCTTTCCTAATAATTCTAAATTTTTCAAATACTTTTTTACTTGCGAAAAATTTTCTTCTCTTAAGGGTAAAGGAGAATCCTCAAAAAGACTTTTAAAGTGATTCTCGCTCTTTTTTATTAATTCTTCTGTTTCTTTTTTAAGGGTTATGTCTTCAACAATTGAAATTAATGTAAAAGTATTTGAATCATTATCAATTAATAAAGGAGTCACGGTCAGATTTACCCAAACAATTTTTCCTTCACTATCAAAATATCTTTTTTCTAGAGAATATTGTTTGATTATTCTTTTATTTACTTTCTCAAGTAATTCTAAATCTTTAGGTAAGTCATCAGGATGCGTTATTTCTTGAAAGCTCTTTTCTTTCATTTCACTTTCAGTATAACCCACTATTTTGCAAAATTTATCATTAATTTCAATAAATTTACCAGTTGCTCCATCAACATTTGCAATTCCTAATGCAGCTTGTTCAAAAATAGTCTTAAAGCGCAGTTCACTACTTACTAATTTATTGGCCTGTTCTTTTACCAATTGTTCCAATTGCTCAGGTTTTTTCAATAATAAAATGATAAAAAAAGTAAACGTTAATGCCAGTAAAACACCTAATGCAATTTTTAACAAAAAACGGTAAAACAACATATTAGCTTTCTTATCCAAAATGTATAAATTCCAATCGCCATCAGGAACAAAACTACTCACATAATTGTCTTTTTTGAAAGGAACGCTTTGCTGTAAAAAAAAGACTTCTTCTTCCGTTTTAGGATTAATTTTAGACAATTGAAAACTAAAATTCTGACTATTGATAGCATTAATCCCTGAAGTTTCAAGTAGCCTATCCATTTTAATAATTACAGCAGAAAAACCCCAAAATTTATCTTTTATATATACAGGCAGCCTTCCTACAATGCCTTGACCACCTTGTTTGAGTTCAAAAGGTCCAGCAAAATACATTTTTTGAGTTTCAATAGATTTTAAGGCTTCCTCTTGTAAGTAATCTGATTTTAAGATATCCAATCCTGTAGCTTTTTCATTACCTGCTAAAGGATAAGTGTATTTAATGATACCATTAGGAACCATTTGTACCGCATTAATACTACTATTTGATGCTAAAAGCTTTCTTCCAATTACATCAAAATCTTTAGGAATTCCATTACTATCAATCGTTAAAGCTAATGTTAATGTGGTAGTGTAACAATTTTTGAGGGTTTGATCAATATTTTGAGTAATCGCATGCAACGTATTTGTCATTTCTACTCGTCTATTCTCTTTATCGATTTTATATTGTTGAAAAGCGATATAGCTAAAAATAAGAGATAAACTAATAAAAACGATTAAACCCGAAGCTCTTGGTTTTCTAAAAAACCAATTGATTAAATTGTAAATATTTTTACCCATTCATTTTTTATTTATCGAAATTATTTGCCAATAGTATAAAATTATTTAAAAAAAATGGATTATTTGCATTTAATCTATTATTGAATTAGAATAACTTTCTTTCAAATTACCTTAAAAGTATCCAAACATGCTTTATTTTTTAACTTATTTTGATATTGACAGTAAAAAAATTATTTTTGCTGCGATTAAAACAATTTAGAAATGGGAAGAGCATTTGAATTTAGAAAAGCACGTAAAATGAAACGTTGGTCTGCAATGGCTAAAACGTTTACTCGAATCGGAAAAGATATAGTTATTGCTGTAAAAGAAGGTGGTCCAAATCCAGAAACGAATGCTAGACTAAGAGCCGTTATACAAAATGCTAAGGCTGCAAATATGCCTAAAGATAATGTTGAACGTGCTATCAAAAAGGCATCTGATAAAGATACTGCTAACTATAAAGAAGTATTGTTTGAAGGCTATGCACCTCATGGAATTGCCATTTTAATTGAAACAGCAACCGATAATAATAATAGAACTGTAGCAAATATTAGAAGTTACTTCAATAAATGCAATGGAACTATGGGAACTCAAGGTTCCGTTGAATTTATGTTTGATCACACTTGTAATTTTAGAATACCAGCTGAAGGTCAAGATGTAGAGGAACTAGAATTAGAAATGATTGACTTCGGTGTAGAAGAAATTTTTGCTGATGAAGATGGCATTGTAATGTATGCTCCTTTTGAAAGTTTTGGGGCTATCCAAAAAGAATTAGAAAATAGAGGTTTAGAAATTTTATCTTCTGGTTTTGAACGTATTCCTCAAGTTACCAAAGAACTTACAGCTGAACAAGTTGCCGATGTGGAAAAATTATTAGAAAAGATCGAAGAAGATGATGATGTGATGAATGTATATCATACGATGCAAGAAACTATGGAATAAAATTCTTTCTATTTATAAATTCAAAGCTCAGATTGCAATCTGGGCTTTTTTTATCTACAAAATTTATACTTTGTTTAACTGTTTTTAAATTACACTTAAACAATTATTTCGTATCTTTGAGATAAAATATCGGTTATGGCAAAGAAATTAAATCTCACCAAAGAACGCATTCTTTCAGAATATTCAAAGTTTGTATTAACTGAAGGAAAAAAACCAAGTTCTATTTATCAGTTCTGTGAATATCTTAAAGTTGATGAAAGTAAATTTTATAGCTTTTTTACCAATTTTGACCAATTAGAAGCAGCTGTTTTTACCACTTTTTTTGATTCCACTTTATCTCTTTTGGAAGCCAGTGAAGAATATGCAACTTATGATGCAAAAACTAAATTATTAAGTTTCTATTATACTTATTTTGAACAAATGACTGCTAATAGAAGTTTTGTAATGCAGTTACTTCATGAAGATAAAAACCAGTTAAAAAATCTTAAGAAATTAAGTCTTCTTAGAATTCAGTTTAAAAATTTTGTGGATGCATTGGGTATTGAAACTTTAAAAATACCGCAAGAAACCCTTGAAAAATTCCAACAAAAAAGCATTTCGGAATTGAGTTGGATTCAATTTTTAATGACTTTAAAATTTTGGATAGACGACACCTCACCTTCTTTTGAAAAAACGGATGTGTTTATTGAAAAATCAATTCATGCCAGTTTTGACCTTATCGATATGACGCCGTTGAAAAACATTATTGATTTCGGAAAATTCCTCTGGAAAGAAAAGGTTTCCATATAACAACTTCATTTATTTCACTCGTTTAATTTTTTAAAACGTAATTTCAAAAATAGCCTTTATGAAATCTATCGATAGTATACCAACTTCCAAAATACAACGTGCCTCAAAATTAATTCAAACCGGAGCAAAAGTTGGTGTGAATTATTTGAAATATTATGGTGATAAACTAACAAAAACAGAAGAAGAAGCTAAAGAGAATTTAAACCTTTCTAATGCGGAAGATATTTATGACAGCTTGAAACAAATGAAAGGAAGTGCTTTAAAAGTGGCACAAATGCTCAGTATGGAAAAAAGCATCTTACCTAGAGCTTATGTAGAGAAGTTTTCATTATCTCAATTTTCTGTACCTCCTCTTTCCGCTCCACTAGTTTTAAAGACTTTCAAAAAGTATTTTGGTAAAAGTCCAAATGAAATTTTTGATGCATTTAATTTAGAAGCCATTAATGCTGCTAGCATTGGTCAAGTACATCAAGCAACATTAAATGGAAAAAAATTAGCTGTAAAAATTCAATATCCTGGTGTTGCTGAAAGTATTTCCTCCGATTTAGCTTTGGTAAAACCGATTGCAATTAAAATGTTCAATATTAAGGGAAAAGATTCTGATAAGTATTTCAAAGAAGTGGAAGAAAAACTTATTGAAGAAACCGATTATATCAACGAAGTAAAGCAAAGTAAAGAAATAGTAGGAGCATGTCAACATTTACCCAATCTTCAATTTCCAAATTATTATGAGAAATGGTCTTCGGAACGAATCATAACTATGGATTGGATGAGTGGCAAACACCTTTCAGAGTTTAGTATTTCAAATACGAATTCAGAATTAGCAAATACTATCGGACAAGCTTTATGGGATTTTTATATGTACCAAATACACATACTTAGAAAAGTACATGCTGATCCTCATCCAGGAAATTTTTTGGTATCTGAAGAAGGAAAATTAATTGTTCTCGATTTTGGCTGTATGAAAACGGTTCCTAATGACTTTTACATCCCTTATTTTGAATTGGCTAAAAAAGAAAATATAGATAATCCCGTTGTTTTTGAAGAAAAACTATACCAACTTGAAATTTTAAAACCAGAAGATACAGCTAAAGAGAAAAAATTCTTTTCCGAACTTTTCCATGAAATGTTGAGTCTCTTTACACAGCCTTTCCATCAAGAAACATTTGATTTTGCTGACGAAACTTTTTTTGGTCAAATTGCCGAATTAGGTGAACGTTATTCTAAAAGTACAGAAATAAGAAACATGAATGGAAATCGAGGTTCTAAACATTTTATTTATATCAATAGAACCTTTTTTGGCTTATATAATTTAATGCATGACATAAAAGCAAATGCAATTCAAATTAATAACTTTAAGAATTATGTTGTTTAATACCACTTATGTAGATAATGCTATAACAAGAGAAATCAATACCTTATTAGGTAAACCTTACTCTTTTTTAAAAGCGATACAATTAAAAGGGACTGGTTCGCATCGAATGATGATTGAAGAAGTGAGTCCTCATTTTAGGAATGTGTTAAATACCAATTCAGATATTAATTATGCAAATATTGAACTAAGACCCAAAGGCATCATTTTGCATATTAATAAAGGCTTACAAAATTACTCTTGGATCATTCCTTATTTCAAACTTGCTCTTTTTCAATCTGAAACACTAAGCATTCACGCAGATGGCATGTTCATCAAATTTAGAAACAATCAATATGTAAGAAAAAACTATAGTTTTTTAGCGAAGATTTTACGTTTAAAAGAACAATTCATTCAATCTGATTATGTCAATATCTCTAACACCTGAACAAATTGATCGTATTATAGAAATGGCTTGGGAAGACCGAACTCCTTTTGAAGCCATTACATTTCAATTTGGTATAACCGAAATGGAAACCAAAGCATTAATGCGCAAAGAATTAAAACGTTCTAGCTATGAATTGTGGAGAAAAAGAGTTACCAATCGTAAAACCAAACATCAAAAATTAAGAAATTTTGAAGAAGGCAGATTTAAATGTACCCGACAAAGACAGATTTCAAATAACAAAATCGCAAAAAGATAATTTACTTTACGCTATCTTTTCTTTTGGTATAATTGAATAAATAATCGCCTTTAGGTTTTCCTAAATCAAACGAACTCCATTTGGTTAAAAAACGTGTACTTTGTCTTGCTTCATTTGGGTCCATTCCTTCATATTCAATTCGATAAATAGCAGAATACATTTCCGCTCTACCTACTCCATGGTAACAGTGTATTAAAACAGGATAATTATCTGGGTTATCCATAATTTCAAAAAACATTTTTAAATTATGTTCTTGTGGTACTTGGTCTGAACCATTATTAAAATATTGAACACCATCTAGTTTTGCAATGGCTTCTTTTTCGGCAGTTAATTCTTCTGGAATTTCAGGATTATTCACATCATCACCAGTACCAGGAAAACGTAAATCCACCACACTTTTAATGTGATGTTCTTTAATATATTTTGGTAATTCATCAGGTGGAATAACCCCACTCTTATATACTTTCCCTTCAGTAATTGTCTCAAAATTATGATTAATATGCATATCATAATAGTATTTCCCACCAAAAATGGCAGCTACTACAATTACTAAAATTATTATTTTCTTTTTCATTTTTATTTTTGAGTTGTTAAGTTTTTATCTAAAATTCGATCAAAATAATCTTGAATAAATGCTTTACATTGTTGCTCTAAACGATTCATTTTTTCATTTCTTTGATTAATGAGATTATGAGATAAAGTAACATCTTGTACCTCATAAAAACCAATAGCATTAGTTCCATCAAACAAACAAATATATCCATCTTTCATAAAATAATAAATGTTTGAATTGAAATTAATTAAATAAGGTTCAATATCGTCCTCAGTAGTTAACAAACTTCTGCCCCAACTTCTAAAAGGTTTATCGTAACCAATCATATCCATTACTGTTGGGTAAATATCGATATGTTGTGCAATTTCATTACTTTCTCCAACAAAATCACTATTTGGTTTATAAATTAATATCGGAATTGCGTTTCGATTCATAATATTATCGTAAAAATGCTCTTTATAACTTACTTGGTTACAATGATCTGCAGTAATAATAAAAATAGTGTTAGAAAACCATGGCTCTTTCTTAGCGGCTTCAAAGAATTTCTTAAAAGCGTAATCGGTATATCCAACACATTGATGCATTTGTACATTCCCTTTTGGAAACTTTCCTTCAAATTCTTTAGGAATAACATAAGGTTCATGAGAAGTAACTGTAAAAACGGTACCAAAAAATGGTTGCTGTTTTTTACTTAAAGTAGCATTCATGAACTGTAAAAAAGGTTCGTCCCAAATTCCCCAAGAACCATCAAAATCGGCATCATTCCCATATTCTGTTTTGCCGTAATAATGATCAAAACCTAGAATATTACTGTATCCTAAAAAGCCCATAGAACCATTTGGTGCACCATGAAAAAAAGAAGTATCATAGCCTTTACTATTCAAACAAGAAACCATCGACTCAATTTTTTGCTGTGCAAAAGGTGAAGAGGTAAAAGCATCTTTAAATGAGGGTATTCCAGAAATAATAGAAGACATACCATGAATGGATTTATATCCATTAGAATATGCATTAGTAAAAATCATACTATGCTGTGCTAAAGAATCTAAGAAAGGTGTATAACTCACATAATCCTTAATCCCTGCATTTTTATTAAAAGCTCCAATATATTCTCTCCCCATACTTTCAGTTATAATCAGAACAATATTAGGTTTTGAAGGCGAATTAGAATGATAGAATTTAATAGGTTTAAAATTTTCTTCAATCACATTTTGAGCAATATTAAAATCTTGCTTTTTGAATGATTTTACTCTAATGGTTCGCAAAAAAGTAAAAGGAGAATTTAATACTAAATCCGCTTGCTTAATTTTCTTAACATGTCGGTTGGCATCCACTAAATTAATAGGACGCGTACTTTTTTTAAAGTCTCCACGAATACCTCCAACACATAAAGTCGTAATGATTAAAACACCAATTACAGATTTCATAATGTATTTCACTTTAGAATCCTCTCTCAAGTTATGTTTTATCTTAACTTTTTTGTAAAGGAAAATCCATAATACAGCCATTGCAACATATAGTAAAAATACATGCCAATACGTAATTAAAAACCTAAAAAGCATACTTCCTTTTCCTTCTTCGTGTTTAATAATGTCCCAAGCAGCTAATGTTAATCTTGCAAAATTATACTTGTAATAAATAAAGTCAATAAAATTCAAAGCATAAAAAACAAGATTTGTGATGAAGTAAAACCAAAATAAAAAGTTTTGGTAACTGGCTTTGGTATTTATAAAAAAAGGAAAAATCGAGAGTAGAATAAAAAGTCCGTTTATATATAAAATTGCAGTAGTATCAAATGCCAAACCATGATAGGCAATTTTTAAAAACTCTCCTATTGAATCTACTTCAACAATGTTTGCATTATAAATATAAAATAAAATTCGGGCAATAAAATAAAATAAATATACTAATCCTACTCGATATAATACTACTTTGTATTCCTCTAATCTAAAAAATGACTTCATTAATTATTTAATCTTAATTTAATGCAAAAATAATAATATATAATGAAGTTACTGATACATTTAACGTAGTATTTAAAATTTTAAAACGTAGGAATGAAAGCTAAAATAAAATAATCTGTATTGTTACAATTGCATAAAATGACCCTAATTTTTTCATTAAAATGATTTTTTTATAGTTTTTTATTTTAAAAATAGGGTACAAAATAAATTTATCAAAAATACTATGCATGCATAATATATTAACTATCAAATAATTAATTAAAATATTTAACATATTCATAAATAATTGGTTAATTAATAATAATTTTATAATTTGCATACTATTAAAAATGTAAATTTATGTCTACCATTACCCGCTTGTTTGATTTCCCTTATCATCAACTTGAAAAATATAATTTATCGGATGCATTAGTAACAAAATATGGTGAAGAATGGATCAAAACTTCTACAAAAGAATATTTAGTTAAAGCCAATACCATTTCTAGGGCTTTCCTGCGTTTAGGAGTTCAAAAAAATGATAAAATTGCTGTTATTTCTTCTAACAATAGAACAGAATGGCATATTTGTGATATTGGTATTTTACAAACTGGTGCTCAAAATGTTCCTATTTACCCTACTATTACTTCTGAAGATTATGAATATATCTTAAATCATTCTGGTTCATCTTACTGTTTGGTTTCTGATGAAGAAGTTTTTGAAAAAGTAAAGTCAATTAAGAACAATGTTCCTACTTTAAAAGAAATTTATTCTTTTAATACTATTCCTGGCTGTAAAAATTGGAATGAATTATTAGAGTTAGGTAAAGATGAATCGAATCAAGATGTTGTTGAAGATAGAAAAAATAATGTTGTTACTACAGACTTAGCTACTATTATTTATACTTCTGGAACTACTGGTAGACCAAAAGGTGTTATGTTATCCCATCAAAATATTGTTTCAGATGTATTACTAAGTTCTTCTAGGGTACCTTTACATTCGGGAAATTCAATAGCATTAAGTTTTTTACCTATCTGTCATATTTTTGAAAGAATGCTTACTTATTTGTACCAACATCATGGTATATCCATCTATTTTGCAGAAAGTATCGAAAAAATAAGCGATAATTTAAAAGAGGTGAAACCCCATGTAATGTCGGTTGTTCCCAGACTTTTAGAGAAAGTATATGATAAAATCTATGCTAAAGGAGCTGATTTAACTGGAATTAAGAAAAAACTTTTCTTCTGGGCTTTAGATTTAGGTATGGATTACAAACCTTATGGTGAGAATGGATTCTTATATGAACTAAAATTAAAAGTTGCCCGAAAACTTATTTTTTCTAAGTGGCAAGAAGGATTAGGAGGTCGTTTAGAATTATTAGTGTGCGGAAGTGCCGCTTTACAAACGCGATTATCCAAAGTTTTTTGCGCTGCCAACATTCCTGTTATGGAAGGATATGGTTTAACAGAAACCTCTCCAGTAATATCAGTTAATGATATGAGAAATCATGGTTTTAGAGTTGGAACTGTCGGAAAAGTACTCGATGGTGTTGAGGTGAAAATAGCAGAAGACGGTGAAATTTTATGCAAAGGCCCTAATGTAATGATGGGATATTATAAAGATGAGGAGAAAACCAATGAAGTACTAGAAAATGGCTACTTCCATACGGGAGATATTGGAGAAATAGACCAAGATGGCTTTTTAAAAATTACAGATCGTAAGAAAGAAATGTTCAAAACTTCGGGTGGAAAATATGTAGCCCCTCAAATTTTAGAGAATGCTTTTAAACAATCTCGTTTTATTGAACAAATAATGGTTATTGGTGAAGGTGAAAAAATGCCAGCTGCTTTTATTCAACCAAATTTTGAATTCATTAAAGATTGGGCAAATAGAAAAAATATTTCCATTGGTGCTACAGATGCAGAAATTGCTTCTAACGAAAATGTAATTCAAAGAATACAAGAAGAAATTGATCATGCGAATGAAAAATTTGGAAATTGGGAAAAAGTAAAACGTTTCGAATTAACTCCAGATGTGTGGTCTATTGAAGGAGGTCATTTAACACCAACTATGAAATTAAAGAGAAAAATAATTATTGAGAAATATAAAGATTTATATACTAAGATATACGGAAATTAATTTTTTTGTTATTAGAATTATATAAACATTGATAAAAATACTGTAAGGCAATTTGTTGCAAATTAAATGACCTTTGTATCATTAACATTTAAAAACAAATTGCAATGAAAAAGATTTTTTTATTATTTACAGCAGCAGCATCCTTATTTTTAGCATCTTGTAACGACGATGATTCAAGTTCAAATGCGCAATATAGTTATAAAGTAAGAATGACAGATGCTCCTGGCCCATATGATGCAGTATATATTGATGTAAGAGGCGTTGAAGTTATTGGTTCAAATGGTACAACCATGACATTAGATACTGAAGCACAAGTTTACAACTTATTAGATTTATCTAATGGTGTAAGCATAGAAATTGCCTCAGACATGGTAGAAACTCCAAATGTAAATCAAGTACGATTAATATTAGGTACAAATAACTCAGTAGTAGTTGACGGTCAAACCTATCCTTTGAGCACTCCTAGTGCACAACAATCAGGTTTAAAAATCAATGTAAATCAACAGTTAGAAGCAAATGTAGCGAATACTTTATTAATAGATTTTGATGCACATCAATCAGTAGTTGAAGAAGGAAACGGAACCTACTCATTAAAACCAGTTTTAAGAATGGTTGAGTCAGACATTCAAGGTTCAATAAGTGGTTCTTTATCTGTTACCGCTGTTAATGCAACCATTACAGCTGAATCTACTACAGGAGCAACATATACAACAGTAGTAAATGAAAATGGAGCTTTTCAATTGGTAGGATTAAATGCAGGTACATACACCGTTACAATAACACCGGAATCGCCTCTATTACCTGAAATTATTACAAATGTTCAAGTTACTGCTGGCTCAGAAACCGCATTAGGAATAGTTAGTTTAGACTAATCAAAAAAATATTTAAAATAAATTAAAAAATACTATGCATGCATAGTATTTTTTTTTATATTTGCTAAAACGTTTTCGAAATGCAAGATAAAACAATCGATTATATTTTAAGATATACATGGCAAGCAGTAGCAAGAATGTATAACGAAGAAGCTTCTAAATATGGAGCAACAATGGCTACTGGTTTTGCTTTACTAAGTATTGATAAAGAAAAAGGAACTCCTTCTACTATGCTAGGTCCAAAAATGGGAATGGAAGCTACAAGCTTAACTAGAACCCTAAAATCTATGGAAGAAAAAGGGTTAATTACTCGTAAAAAAAATCCTTCAGATGGTAGAGGTGTAATTATAGAACTCACAAAAGAAGGTCAAGAAAAAAGAGAACTTTCTAAAAATACCGTATTAAAATTCAATGAAACCATTAAAGAACATGTTTCAGAAGAAAAACTGATTCATTTTATGCAAGTGGCAGAAGTGATTAATGAATTAATTGCGGATAAGAAAATTTATTCAGAAAAGGAATTTGAAAACAAATTATAACCAAGTATATGAAACGTAATATTAAAAAAGTTGCTGTTATTGGTTCTGGAATTATGGGAAGTGGAATTGCTTGCCATTTTGCAAACATCGGTGTAGAAGTATTATTATTAGACATCGTTCCAAGAGAATTAACAGAAGCTGAACAGAAAAAAGGATTAACTTTAGAAAGTAAAGTGGTTAGAAATCGTTTAGTAAATGAACATCTAGCAAACGCTTTAAAATCGAAACCCTCTCCTATTTACCATCCAAGCTTTGCCAACAGAATTACTACGGGTAATACTACTGATGACATGCCAAAAATAGCAGATTCTGACTGGGTAATTGAAGTAGTTGTTGAAAGATTAGATATTAAAAAATTAGTCTTTGAACAAGTTGAAAAATACAGAAAACCAGGTACCTTAATTACGTCTAACACTTCTGGTATTCCTATTCATTTTATGAGCGAAGGAAGAAGTGAAGATTTCCAAAAACACTTCTGTGGCACACACTTCTTTAACCCTGCGCGTTACTTAAAATTATTCGAAATTATTCCTGGACCAAAAACGTCACAAGAAGTATTAGATTTCTTAAACGCTTATGGTGAAAAATTCTTAGGAAAAACTTCAGTTGTTGCAAAAGACACTCCTGCTTTTATTGGTAACAGAATTGGAATTTTCGGAATTCAAAGTTTATTCCACCAAGTAAAAGAAATGGGATTAACTGTTGAAGAAGTAGATAAATTAACGGGGCCAGTGATTGGTAGACCAAAATCAGCTACTTTCAGAACAGTTGATGTGGTTGGTTTGGATACATTAGTACATGTGGCTAACGGTATTTATGAGAACTGCCCGAATGATGAATCTCACGAATTATTCAAATTACCTGCTTTCGTACAAACCATGATGGATAACAATTGGTTAGGAAGTAAAACAGGACAAGGTTTCTATAAAAAAGAAGGAAAAGATATTCTCACTTTAGATTTAGATACATTAGAGTACAGACCTAATAAAAAAGCTTCTTTTGCTACTTTAGAATTGACTAAAACTATCGATAAACCGATTGATCGTTTTAAAGTATTAGTAAAAGGTAAAGATAAAGCGGGAGAATTTTACAGAAAGAATTTTTCAGCAATGTTCCAATATTGTTCTAACCGAGTTCCTGAAATAACAGAAGATTTCTACAAAATCGACGATGCAATGAAAGCTGGTTTCGGTTGGGAAAATGGTCCTTTTGAAATTTGGGATGCCATCGGTGTTGAAAAAGGTATTGAATTAATGAAAGCAGAAGGTTATGAACCAGCTGCTTGGGTTACTGAAATGATTGCTTCAGGAAACACTTCTTTTTATTCTGTTAAAGATGGAGCAACTTATTACTACAATATTCAGTCTAAAAAAGCAGAAAAAATTCCAGGACAAGATGCTTTTATTATCTTAAATAACATTCGCGAAAGCAAAAAAATATGGAATAATAGCGACTCTATTATTACGGATTTAGGAGATGGAATCATCAACTTAGAATTTACTTCAAAAATGAATTCTATTGGTGCTGGTGTACTTCAAGGTATTAATAAAGCAATTGATATAGCTGAAAAAGAATATAACGGTTTAGTTATTGGTAACCAAGGAGCGAATTTCTCTGTTGGAGCTAATTTAGGAATGATTTTCATGATGGCTGTAGAACAAGAATATGACGAATTGAACATGGCTATTAAAATGTTCCAAGACACCATGATGCGTTGTCGCTATTCTGCAATTCCAGTTATTGCTGCTCCTCATGGCATGACATTAGGTGGTGGTTGTGAATTAACAATGCATGCTGACCGCGCTGTTGCAGCTGCAGAAACATACATTGGTTTAGTAGAATTTGGTGTAGGTGTCATCCCTGGTGGTGGTGGTTCTAAAGAAATGGCTTTAAGAGCTTCTGACTTGTTCCGTAAAAATGATGTGGAATTAAATGTTTTACAAGAATACTTCTTAACTGTAGGTATGGCTAAAGTGGCTACTTCTGCTTATGAAGGATTTGATACAGGAGTTCTTCTTAAAGGAAGAGATATGGTTGTTGTAAACAAAGATCGTCAAATTGCTACTGCGAAACAAGTGGCTTTACAAATGGCAGAACAAGGTTATACGCAAGCTCCTAGAAGAAAAGACATTAAAGTATTAGGGAAGCAAGCTTTAGGTATGTTTTTAGTTGGTACTGACAGTATGGAAGCTGGAAAATACATCTCAGAACATGATAAGAAGATAGCCAATAAATTAGCTTACGTAATGGCTGGTGGTGATTTATCTGAACCAACTCTAGTTACGGAACAATATTTATTAGACCTTGAAAGAGAAGCTTTCCTATCCTTAACTGGTGAAAGAAAATCTTTAGAGAGAATTCAATACATGTTAACGAAAGGGAAACCTCTTAGAAATTAGAAACAAGAAAAAAGAAGCAAGAAAAAGTAACTCTCTTTTCTCTTTTCTCTTTCTTCTTTCCTCTAAAAATAAAAATTATGAAAACAGCATATATAGTAAAAGCGTATAGAACTGCAGTAGGTAAAGCACCTAAAGGTGTTTTTCGTTTCAAAAGACCAGATGAATTGGCTGCAGAAACTATAGAACACATGATGAAAGAATTACCTAATTTCGATAAAACACGTATCGATGATGTAATGGTAGGTAATGCAATGCCAGAAGCAGAACAAGGATTAAATGTAGGTCGTTTAATTTCATTAATGGGATTAAAAGTAGAAGATGTTCCTGGTGTAACTGTAAACAGATATTGTGCTTCTGGAATTGAAACAATTGGAATGGCCACAGCCAAAATTCAAGCTGGAATGGCCGACTGTATTATCGCAGGTGGTGCAGAAAGTATGAGTTATATTCCAATGGGTGGTTATAAACCCACTCCAGATTATAAATTGTCTAAAGAAGGGCATGAAGATTACTACTGGGGAATGGGATTAACAGCAGAAGCTGTTGCAAAACAATTTAATGTTTCTCGTGAAGATCAAGATGAGTTTGCGTATCATTCTCACATGAAAGCTTTAAAAGCACAAGCAGAAGGACGATTTGATGACCAAATCGTACCGATTACAGTAGAAGAAACTTTTGTAAATGAAAATGGAAAGAAAGAAACACGTTCTTACGTAGTAACAAAAGACGAAGGTCCTAGAGCAGGAACTTCAGTTGAAGCTTTATCAAAATTAAGACCTGTATTTGCTGCAGACGGAAGTGTTACAGCGGGTAACTCATCTCAAATGAGTGATGGGGCTGCTTTTGTTTTAGTCATGAGTGAAGAAATGGTAAAAGAATTAAATTTAGAACCTATTGCTCGTTTGGTAAATTTTGCTTCAGCTGGTGTAGAACCAAGAATTATGGGTATCGGACCTGTAAAGGCTATTCCAAAAGCCTTAAAACAAGCTGGTTTAAAACAATCAGATATCGATTTAATTGAATTAAATGAAGCTTTCGCTTCACAATCATTGGCAGTAATTCGTGAGTTAAATCTTAACCCTGAGATTATCAATGTAAATGGTGGTGCCATTTCCTTAGGACATCCTCTAGGTTGTACAGGTGCAAAATTATCCGTTCAATTGTTTGACGAAATGCGCAAACGTGGTAATGCAAAATACGGAATGGTAACTATGTGTGTAGGAACCGGACAAGGTACTGCAGGAATTTATGAGTTTTTAAAATAAAAAACAGAAAAAAGAGGCAAGAAGAAAGATAAAAGACTGATGAAGCATAACTTTAAAAATCTTAAAATATGGATTTTAGCAATGGAGATTGCACATGATATTCATAGTATAAGTTTAGATTTTCCAAATAATGAAGTTTATGGTTTAACCAATCAAATGAAAAGGGCTTCGGTTTCAATACCGTCTAATATTGCTGAAGGATCAAATAGAGAAAATACTCATTTTAAACATTTTCTAAATATTAGTTTAGGCTCTTCTTTCGAATTACAAACTCAATTATTAATAGCATTACAAAACAATTATATAACTCAAGAAAAAACGACTGAAATAGAAAATAAGATTATTGAATTCCAAAAAATGACAACTGGTTTTATCAGTAGATTGGAATAATCTTTTTTCTTGTTTCTTTCTTCTTTTCTCTAAAAAAAATAAAATATGTCAGATATTATCAGAGGAGGTCAATTCCTAGTTAAAGAAACAAAATGTGAGGACATCTTCACACCTGAAGATTTCTCAGAAGAGCAAGTTATGATGCGTGATTCTGTTATCGAATTCGTAGATAAAGAATTATGGCCAAATAAAGAGCGTTTTGAGAAAAAAGATTATGCACTTACTGAAGAAGTAATGCGTAAAGCAGGAGAATTAGGTTATTTAAGTGTTGCAGTTCCTGAAGCATATGGAGGAATGGAAATGGGGTTCACCAATACCGTTTTAGTTTGTGACTATATTTCTGGAGCAACCGGATCTTTTTCAACAGCTTTTGGAGCTCATACAGGAATTGGAACAATGCCAATTACTTTATATGGAACGGAAGAGCAAAAACAAAAATATGTTCCTAAATTAGCTTCTGGGGAGTGGTTTGGTGCCTACTGTTTAACAGAACCAGGAGCAGGTTCTGATGCTAATTCTGGTAAAACAAAAGCGGTTTTATCTGAAGACGGGACTCATTATAAAATTACAGGTGGAAAAATGTGGATTTCGAATGCAGGTTTCTGTTCGGTTTTCATCGTTTTTGCACGTATTGAAGATGATAAAAACATTACTGGTTTTATCGTTGAAAACGACCCTTCAAACGGAATTTCTTTAGGAGACGAAGAGCACAAATTAGGGATTCGCTCCTCTTCTACGCGTCAGGTTTTCTTCAACGAAACCAAAGTTCCTGTAGAAAATATGTTAGCAGGTCGTGGTGAAGGATTTAAAATTGCTATGAATGCTTTAAACGTAGGACGTATTAAATTAGCTGCAGCTTGTTTAGAAGCGCAAAGAAGAACAATTTCTGGCGCAGTGAACTATGCAAATGAAAGAATTCAGTTTAAAACCCCTATTGCTAACTTTGGTGCTATCCAATCTAAATTAGCTGAAATGGCAACCAATGCTTATGCTGGAGAAAGTGCTACTTATAGAGCAGCTAATGACATTGAAAAAAGAATTGATATTAGAGTAAATGAAGGAAACTCGCACCAAGAAGCAGAATTAAAAGGTGTTGAAGAATTTGCAATTGAGTGTTCTATCTTAAAAGTAGCGGTTTCAGAAGATGTACAAAGCTGTACAGATGAAGGAATCCAAATTTTTGGAGGTATGGGATTCTCTGAAGATGCTCCAATGGAAAGTGCATGGAGAGATGCACGTATTGCTCGTATCTATGAAGGAACTAATGAAATCAACAGAATGCTTTCTGTAGGTATGTTAGTGAAAAAAGCTATGAAAGGTCATGTTGATTTATTAGGTCCTGCAATGGCTGTAGCTGAAGAATTAATGGGTATTCCATCTTTTGATGTGCCTGATTATTCAGAATTATTTGCTGAAGAAAAAGAAATGATTGCTAAATTGAAAAAAGTATTCTTAATGGTTGCTGGTGCTGCTGTTCAAAAATTCGGACCAGAATTAGAGTCACACCAACAATTATTAATGGCTGCTTCTGATATTTTAATCGAAATTTATATGGCAGAAAGCACGATTCTTAGAACTGAGAAATTAGCTAAGAAAGAAGGTGCTGCTAAAGTACAAGAACAAATTGCTATGGCTCAATTATACTTATACCATGCGGTTGATACCGTGAACCAAAAAGGAAAAGAAGGAATTGTTTCTTTTGCTGAAGGTGACGAACAACGCATGATGTTAATGGGTCTTAAGCGTTTTACAAAATATACCAATATGCCTAACGTAATTGGTTTAAGAGAAAAAATTGCAGCAAAATTAATTAGCGAAAATAAATATTGCTACTAAAAAACAACTGTAATTTTTTGGTTTAGTTTGTTTAAAAATCCACTTTTATAAAGTGGATTTTTTTTATTCTTTAATTTTTAGTCACCTATATTGGAACATCCATATCAATGGTTAGGTTCTCTCCTTTTCCACCTTCTTTTGGATCTTCTTTCTTATTAAAGATTAAACCAAACATCATAATTAAAGCTGTTAAAACAATAACTTGAATAATTAAAGCTTTATTAACCAAAGGAATTTTACTATCGTCTGGAATGCTTAAAAATAATAAAATGGTAATTAATCCTCTTGGAGCAATGTACAATAAAGGCATTAACTTTACTTTAAATATTTTTAATTGAATGGCTCTTACTAAATAAATTAAAATCACAATTCCTATCGCTAACTCCAAAGTATGTGGATTTAAAATATCTTCTGTTTTCATTAGAAAACCAAACAATAAAAAGAAAAGTGAACGTACTAAAAAGGCTGCTTCAATAATTAATTCTTTAAATTTTTTAACCTCTTTATCTAACGAACGTGGTTTTAAATATTGAATGGCTCTAAAGCGCTCTAACTCATCAAAATTTCCAATAAACAAACCAAATAGCATAATAAAGATTAAAGCTGGCAAATGATAAATTTCAGAAATAGCAAAGATTAAAATAATTAAAAGTACAATGGGTGCAAACTTAATATGATGGTCTATTCGACTTAATAAAAATGCCAAGAATGCGGATGCAATAAACGAAATCAATAACATCAATAAAATTTGTAAACCAAAATGCCCTAATGTATCTAAATTAATTACCGAGTTTAACGCAATAAAGTTAAAAAACAATACTCCAATAATATCGGAAAGACTACTTTCGTAAATTGCAAATTCTTTATTGAATGCATTTAAATGTCCTACACTGGAAATCGCAATTGCACTACTTATAATACACAACGGTACCGCATTGATTAAACCGTCTTTATAACTGGAATCTAAAAAATAATAAAAGAAATGTCCAATGACAAAAGCGGTTACAAATAAAGGAATAATTGCCGTAACCAATGTTTTCCCTACAAAAGGAAGCTTCTTTTTATTTAATTCTAACTCTAAGGAACCTTCTAAAACAATCAACACTAATCCTAATGTTCCAAAAAAGGGTAATAAGGAATTCAAATCGGGAATAACAATATGAAAAACATCTGTAATTTGTTTTACTAACCAACCCAATAGCAACAATAAAATTACTGAAGGAATTTTAGTTTTAGAGGAACTTATCGTAAACGCATAAGCCAATAACAGTAAGACACAGATAGTTATAATTATGGCAAAATTCATACAAGAATATTTTTTAGCAAGATATAAATACTTTGCAAATTTAACAGTATAGAAACAAGAAATTTTTAACTTTGCTTCAATATTTTTAAAATGATAAACCCTTCAATTAACGGTTGGATTGACAAATTTTTTACAGAAAATCAAAGTAATTTTAAAGCTTATTTTGATTATGAATCTTTTTATCAAGATTTAAGAAATTCTGGCTTCATTTATGGACATCCCGTAAGCATCATTTTAAAAAAACCGATTGACCTTTCTGGACTTTCGTTAGACGAAATTACAAAAATTGCTTTTTTAAATACGTTGTATGCTACTTTTTGTCTCAAAACAAATGATACAGATACTTCCGTATTTCTAAAAAGTATTAATTCTTTCTATAAATCAGTACAAAATGAAAATTATACATTTCTAACCAAACTACTTCCTACAGCTTCTAAAAGTTCGCAATTAGAAAGTATCATTAACGATCGTATTCAAACCAATCAAAATATCATTACGAAAAGTTTTTCACACATTGTTATCAATGCCATGCTTTTCGTAGACGTTTTAGGCTATGCTAATTTTATAAATAATCCTGATTTTTCAGATAAATATTTAAAAGATTTTGAATCGAGTTGCATGAAAGTCGTTTCAATCGCTTTTAAAACCAAGGTAAATAAATCAAAATACGATGAACTTTTAGTGAAGTTATTTGAAAACTCATTGCGGTACACTAAGTTTCAAAATATTGAAGAGTTAACGCTAGAAGAAATTAATTTCAAACGATTCGAATCTATAATTGAAAAATTATATCTTTTGGATGTAGTCGAAATGGCGATGTGGAGTGATCAAAAATTAGAAGCTAAGGAACTGGATTTATTACACGTATTGGTTGACAAATTAAACTTAAAAAAAGTGTATTTAGAAACTAGTTTACTTGCTATTGAACATTTCATTACTACTTATAAAGATGAAATATCGTATTTCAATTTTTCAAATCCAGTAAAGCATTTCTACGATCAAACAAACAAAACGGTTACCAAATTAATTACACGCAATAAAAAAAGACTGATTAAGGAAATTTCAGAAAGCAAAGAATTAATGGTGCTTTTAGCAAAATCGACCACGAAAGAATTGGATAAAGATGAAAAAAAGAAAGTAAAAAAACAGTTACTCGATATTTGTAAAACCATACCATCGTTAACTATCTTTTTACTTCCTGGTGGCGGTATCTTATTACCTATTTTAGTAAAGTATATTCCGCAACTCTTACCTTCTGCTTTTAATGAAAACTTAGAAGAAGACTAAGTTATTTAAAATTTTAATTGGTATACTTCATCCAAATCTTCGTTTGAAGTAATATTTACCCCTAAATCGGTTACATAACCCGAATTTAAACCGTACACCCAACCGTGTAAAAATAATTTTTGCCCATTTTTCCAAGCGCCTTGAACAATTGAGGTTTTGGCCAAATCATATACTTGTTCTTTAACATTTAACTCTACAAAACGATTGAATCGGTCTTTTTCATCTGTAATAGCATCTAATTCTTGTTGGTGAAAACGATACACATCTTTAATATGACGAATCCAATTGTCAATTACGCCAATGGAACTATTTCCCATCGCCGCTTTTACACCACCACATCCATAATGGCCACAAACAATAACATGTGTCACTTTTAAAGCATTTACAGCGTAATCCAAAACACTCAACATATTCATATCGCTATGTACTACCATGTTTGCAATGTTTCTATGTACAAAAACTTCTCCTGGCTCAGCACCAATAATTTCATTTGCAGGAACGCGACTATCTGAACATCCAATCCAAAGAAGTGGTGGTTGCTGGCCTTCCGCTAAATGATTAAAATAATCAGGGCTTATTTTTAGTTTATCTTCTACCCATTTCTTATTGTTCTCTAGTATTTTTTTATAAAATTCTGCCATACTATTTTTTCTAATTATTTATGTTGATTGTTTTTTTAATTTAAAAAATTCGATAAAACTTGCTGGATTATCTACTATTCCTCGCTCTGATTTTAAATGTACAAAAATGTTTTTATTCTTAGCTTGTACCACAAAATCCTCTAAAATTTCTACAATATCATAATCTAAAAAAGTAGTCTTCCTAATGTCTAATTCCAAACGTGAATTCTCAGGCAAATTAAACAATTCTTTTTGAATGGAAGCCTTATTTAAGAAAGTTATTTCCTCAGCAAAGGTCATTTCGATGATATTATCGGTTTCCGATTCTTTCTTATTTAAAAACATCGAATTTTGATAACTTTTTACCAAAATTACAATTACTCCAATGGCTAAACCAGTAAAAATTCCAATCAATAAGTTTGTAAAAATAATTACGATTACGGTAACTATAAAAGGAACAAATTGGGTCCACCCCAAAGCGAACATCTTTTTGAACAAAGAAGGCTTGGCCAACTTAAATCCTACTAAGATTAAAACGGCTGCTAAAACCGATTTTGGAATATGATTCAATACATTAGGAATGGCTATCACAGCCACTAACAACAGGATACCATGCAGTATTGCCGATAATTTTGTTTTAGCATTGGATTGCACATTGGCAGAACTACGCACAATTACTTGGGTTACAGGTAAACCTCCTATCAAACCCGAAACCATATTTCCAACTCCTTGTGCAAATAATTCTCGATTGGGTGGTGTGATATTTTTATCGGGATCCAATTTATCAGTAGCTTCCACACTCAATAAGGTTTCTAAACTGGCAACCAAAGCCAAGGTAAACGCAACTACAAATACATCCATTGTAAAAACTTGTTCAAAATTAGGAAAACGCAATAAGCTCCCAAATTCTGAAAGGTTTTCTGGAACAGGTATTTGAACCAAATGCTTGCCTTCAATTGCAAGACCTTGGGTCTTACTAAAGAGTATTTGTAAAATGGTGCCAATTAAAACGGCTACTAAAGATCCTTGTATGATTTTAAAAATGGCATGTTTTTTTGATAAAATAGTGTCCCAAAATAAAATCAAGACTAAACCTAAAACACCAATAATTAAAGAACCTAATGTAATATTATCAATTACATGAGCGATTGCTGAAAAAGTATTCTCTCCTGATTGTTCTAAAAAACTATCTGCACCTTCTGCTTCTAAATCGTAACCAAAAAAGTGAGGTATTTGTTTCAAAATAATAATGATACCAATTCCAGTCAACATGCCTTTGATAACACTATTCGGAAAATAATATCCAATAACCCCCATTTTTAGTATACCAAATAGAAGTTGGATCACACCTGCTAAAACAACAGCTGATAAAAATATTTCAAAGCTACCTAAAGAAGCAATTGCTCCAGCCACAATAGCCGCTAAACCCGCTGCTGGTCCACTCACTCCAATTTTGGATCCACTTATAGATCCTACAACAATTCCTCCAATTATACCCGCTATTAATCCAGATAAAGGAGGTGCATCACTCGCTAAGGCAATACCTAAACATAAGGGTAATGCTACAAAAAAGACAACGATACTCGCAGGAATATCATTTTTTAAATATTTAAACATAAAAATTCATTTTAAAAAAATAGTACTAATTCAACATATTTTTTTAAACGAAATCAGGTGGTGGAATAAAAATAGAAGCCTTGTACCGACACAGCAGTGCATCATCCATTAAAGCAAAACGAGGTAATTGAAATTCAAAAGAAGGAAGAGTAAATTGTAGCGTTTCATTTTGTGTAATGAGTTTTATTTCATCAAAAGAAATATCAGAACCGCTTTCCTCTTCTTCATTTAATTCGTAAAAAGATGCCAAAGAAGATTTCTCTTCAACTAAACTAATAATTGTAGGTGTCGCTAAAAACGCTAAAAAAAAGACGAGACTTAACTGACATAAAAACTTCATATCACAAATATAAAGTGATTTTATGTAGGATAAGACTATTTTGCTTTATTTTTTTAATAGGTTTTTACTCCTCTTCCATCCAAGCTTGCATCATCCAAATGGTTTTTTCCTGCTCTTTGATAAAGTCGCTCATCATAGCATTGGTTCCTTCATCATTATGTGAAGCTGCTGCTTCTAGAATCACTCTTTCAATTTTTAATAGTTCGGTTAACGAATCGATAACCAATTGTACCGCTTCTGTATCTTTGGAAATATCTTTCCCTATTTTTAAACTATTATTCGCTAAATATTCAGTAAAAGTATGCATGGGTTTTCCGCCTAAAGTAAGCACACGCTCTGCTATTAAATCGATTTTTAACTGACTGTCATTATATAGTTCTTCAAACTTAACATGTAAATCGAAAAAACGTTTCCCTCTAATGTTCCAATGTAAGCCTCTCAAATTTTGGTAATACACTTGAAAGTTAGAAAGCAATACATTTAATTTTTCTATGATAACTTCTGATTCTTGAACGGATAAACCTAAGACATTGATTTTCATAACACTTTGTTTTTATTAATTTATACACAAAATTATTTCAAAAAAATGTGGTTTTTATTATAAATCAAATTGATAGTTTTTATATTTTTATCAAAAATATTTATACAATGACAATTACACAATTATATTATGTTTTAGCAGTTGCGGAACACAAAAATTTTACCCTTGCAGCGGAAAAATGCTTTGTAACCCAACCGACTTTAAGCATGCAAATACAAAAATTGGAAGACGAATTAGACGTTTTGATTTTCGATCGAAGCAAAAAACCAATTCTTTTAACGGAAGTTGGACAAAAAATTGTAAATCAAGCGAAAAATATTGTGAATGAAGCGGGACGAATTAAAGATATTGTCGACCAGCAAAAAGGATACATTGGTGGGGAATTTAAAGTGGGTATCATTCCAACGATTATGCCTACCCTATTACCTATGTTTTTAACCAATTTCATCTCTAAATACCCAAAGGTGAATTTAGTTATTGAAGAAAATACAACGGAAGAGATTATCCAAAAACTGAAAAACGGTCATTTGGATTGTGCTATTGCAGCTACTCCTTTAGAAGAGGAAAACATTAAAGAAATTGTGTTGTATTACGAACCTTTTGTAGCGTATATTCCGGATACGCATAAAAGCTTTGACAAAAAGGAAATTGAAGTAAGTGATTTAGATTTAGACCGCATTCTTTTATTACAAGACGGACACTGTTTCAAGAATGGAATTCTTAATCTTTGTAAAAACAATGCCTATATTAATGAGAATCATTTTCAAATTGAGAGTGGTAGTTTTGAAACCTTAATTAAATTAGCAGATGAAGGTTTAGGCACTACCCTTTTACCCTATTTGCACAGCTTGGATTTAAACGAAAAAAATAAAGTCAAGTTGCGACAGTTTAAAAATCCGAAACCTTCTCGAGAAGTAAGTTTGATTTATCCGAAAAACGAATTAAAAATTCATATTATCAATGCACTACGCGATACTATTTCAGGTGTCGTACGAGGTGCGATTGCATTTCATGACGTAGAGATTATCAGTCCGAAGGCTGCAAAATAAAAAAGGAGCAAATTGCTCCTTTTTTTAGTTTATATACGTTAAACATTGCCTTAATTCAGGTTTTTCTTTGGTAAATTGTAATAACCAATCTCGTAATTGGTCAATTTCATAAGGCAATAATACTTTTATTGCTTTTTCTAACTCTTTACAAAACAGTTTTGGGTCAAAACTAACTCTTTCAAGTATAGATTTTGAATAAGAAAACATTGATCTTGCCATTGTAATTCAATTGATGTTTGTTAGACTTTGGGATAAGAACGTATGTAAATATACCCTTTTTTTCTAAACTATAACGTTATAGCATTTAAAAATAATGCTAATATTATGCTAAAATTTCAAAAAAAATAAGTAACAAACTATAAATCAGTTTATTATTTTTTAATCGCACGAAGCATTTCACGCTTGCCTGGAGCTCCTGGAAGCTTTTCTACTGTAAAACCACTGGCTTTCATGGCATTTTTAATACTGGTTCGGCAAGCATAAGTGACCAAAACTCCTTCTGCTTTTAAGGCTTGGAACATCTTAGTAAAGATACTTTCCGACCATAATTCGGGTTGGACACGAAAACCAAACGCATCAAAATAGATTAAATCAAAAGCATTTTCATCGTTAATGGTATCAAAGAATTGTTTTCTTTTGGTTAACCCAAAATACTCCGACAGCATTTCCTTTTGTTCCCAATCGGATTGGTGCATGACATGAAACTGTTGTGTTTGCTCCGTTGCCTGTAATTGGTCCGCATAATTCAATTGTTGGATTTCCGAAAACGCAACCGGATACGCTTCAATACCGGTGTAGTCTATGTGTTGTTTTCTTTGTTCGGCTTCCAATAAGGTAATCAAAGCATTTAAACCGGTACCAAAACCAATTTCCAATATTGCAATTGCAGATTGCTCTTTAAAAAGATCCAAACCATTTTTGATAAAAACGTGCTTGGCTTCTTGAATGGCTCCGTGTTTTGAATGATAACTTTCATTCCATTCGGGTAAATGAATGCTGGTGGAGCCATCCTCTGTCATAATAATTTCTCTTTTCATAGCTAGCCTTTCAAAAGAAAAGAGTTTAAGATAACCTTAAACTCTTACTCTTTATTGAATATATAGTTTCTTAATTCTTGGAATAGGTCCCAAACACTTTTGCTGATGACAAGCAATGCACGCATCAATAGCTGCATTGAAATGTTCTTTTCGGTTCAAAGAATCGGTAAAGATCAATTGTTCCGCTTCAATGAATTTTTGCGCTTGTTCGTTAAAGAAGGCATCTCTATCGGAAGCCGTTGTTAAATCAGCGGTATGAATGCTTGCAAAATAAGAAGGAAAAGACCCCAACGCGTCACCGTTAGTAATTTGTTGTTTCAGTTTGTTGTTTTCTGCATAAAACTGTTCCATCAATCCGGCCATTTCGGAAAACTCATACATTTTGAATGCTTCCTCTTCTTGCTTTTCAGTAGCCGCTTCCTTTTGGTTACAACTACTTAAAAAAAGAACCAGTATTCCTAAGTACAACTGTTTCATTATTTCGCAATTAAAACCCCATCAGCCATAAAAGAATACGTCACTTTTGGCTCGGTGATACTATCAATGGCTTCTTGCGATTTCCCAGCGTCTTTTGCATAATGCTGTAAATCTTCTACACTTTCTACACTTACAAAGGCTTTACCGTTAACGATAACTTCTTTATCGGTAGCGTTCATGGGTACAAAGAAACCGTAATCTTTAAATTTTACAAACGTCTCTTTATCGTCTGCCAAGTCTAAGGTCATCCAACATCCTTTTTTCTGACATACATTATGAATGGTTGATTTGAATTTTACATCGATGGTATCCCCTTCTTTTAAACCGTTGAATTTTTGCATCATCTCTTCAGAAGACAAAGCCCCTTCCTCATTGATGGTTGCTCCAAAAGAAGCATAGTTACTTTCATTAGTGGTTTCAGCAACTGTTGTTTCTTCTTGTTTTTTCTCTTGGCAACTGAAGTAAAAAGCGGCACATACAGCCACTAGCATTATTTTTTTCATGGAATTCGTTGTTTTATTTACTACAAAAATAAATTAATTGTTTAAAAATAAGTATTTTTTGTTGATAATACCACTATTTATTTTCTTTGCCATGTTAAAAGAACAAATCTTTTTTTGCTAAATTTGCAATGAAAATCGGCGAGGGAGAAATTCCGTTGATTTTTTTTTAATAAAACTAAATAAACAACTAAAATATGGAAATTAAAACTATAGCAGATATCGATATTAAATTGGCTTCTGTATCAAAGATTAAGGATGTTGATTTTGAAACCCTAAGTTTTGGAAATGTTTTTACCGATCATATGTTGGTTTGCGATTATGAAAATGGCGTTTGGAAAAAACCATCGATAGAGCCCTATGCTCCTTTTATGATTGATCCTTCTGCTAAAGTATTTCATTACGGTCAAGCAATTTTTGAAGGAATGAAAGCCTACAAAGACGAGCAAGATGATGTGTGGCTTTTTAGACCCGACCAAAATTACGAGCGTTTTAACAAAAGTGCTGTAAGAATGGCTATGCCAGAAGTTCCTGAGGACGTTTTTATGGGCGGTTTGAAGCAATTATTAGAAATTGAAAAAGACTGGGTTAAAAAAGGAAAAGGAAGTTCGTTATACATACGCCCTTTTATGATTGCAACGGGTAAAGGTGTGGTTGCTGCACCAGCCGTCTTCTATCGCTTTATGATTATTTTATCACCTGCTAAATCCTATTATTCAGGAGAGGTAAAAGTATTGATTGCTGAGCATTTTAGTCGTGCCGCAAATGGAGGAATTGGAGCGGCTAAGGCAGCAGGTAACTATTCTGCGCAGTTTTACCCAACCAAATTAGCCAATGAGAAAGGCTACCAACAAATCATTTGGACCGATGATGCGACGCATACCAAATTAGAAGAAGCCGGTACGATGAACGTATTCTTTAGAATTAACGATACCTTATATACAGCACCTACGAGCGAGCGTATTTTAGATGGTGTGACCCGTAAGAGTTTGATTGACCTTGCAAAACGAGAAAACATCAACGTAGAAGTACGTCCGGTTTTAGTAACTGAATTAGTTGAAGCGGCACAAAACGGCACCTTACAAGAGATTTTTGGAGCGGGAACAGCAGCTGTGGTTAACCCAATTGTAGGATTTGAATACCAAGGTACCTATTATGAGTTACCAAAGTTAGACCAACCCGTTGCTTTAGCATTAAAAGAAAAATTGAATAACATTCAATATAAATTAGAAGAAGATACTTTTGGATGGACGGTAAAAATCTAATACTAGGTTTTTAGTTCCTCATTTCCAATACCTTATAGCCACCCTGCGCTTACTGTACCCACAGTAAAGGCAGGGTTTCTTTTTGGTAAACAGTACCATTTTCATACAATTATTAGGAAAATGGGGGTTTACTTAAAAATTTAGGGTATTTCGCTTTAAAAATTACTTTTTCAGCAACTACACCCCTGTTTTTAGGAGGTTAAAACCCCATTAGAGTTCGGGAAACGCCATCTGAGTAAGGGAAAACAGAATCTGAGTACGGGCAACGCCGTCTGAGTAGGTGAAAACGCCATCTGAGTAAGGGGAAACACCATCTGAGTACGAGCAACGCCGTCTGAGTAGGTGAAAATGCCATCTGAGTACGGGAGTAGACCGTCTGAGTAGGAGTTAGACCCTCTGAGTAGATGGAAAAGCGTTTGTAGGGTTTGTTTTCTTATCTTGGGGAGTGATTGTTACTTATAAGATAAAAATAGGTAGAAATACCTGTTTTTTTGTGGTTGATATGGGTTAGATTTGGAAAAATGATGAATGTGAGAGAAACATTTATATATACATTCAAAAATGTACAAATTGGCGTTATAAAGTAGTGTATATATACTAGTTACCGGCAAGCATAAAAAACGACACTAATGAAAATATCAAACATAAGAATAGAAAATTTTCGTTCAATTGAGACAACAACATTTGACCCGACAGACTTTAATATCTGTGTTGGACAAAATAATTGTGGTAAAACAAATTTCTTTGAAGCAATTGAATTCTTTTTCAATGGCATTGGACGTGGAGGTAATATAAATGATCTTAGATTCAAACGTGAAGCCGATAGAGAAATCTTGGTTGAATTGACTTTTACTGAAGCGTTGCACGGTGCTGCCCAAATGCAACACGAAGGAAATAGAACGAAAATTGAGAATGTGTTGAGTGGAAATGACGTAGTGACTGTGAGGCGTTCAAGTTCTAACCCGACAAAAAGAAAGATTTTTGTAAATGGGCAAGAGGTCAATCCAGGAACAGGATTTGATGCTGCATTGAATGATTTCCTTCCTAAATTTGAATATGTAAATACAAAGCAATATTATGACAGTGTTGCAAAGTATGGAAAGTCTACACCTATAGGAATAATGCTATCAGGAGTATTAACAGCAATATTAGAAGATAATGAACAATACCAACAGTTTCAGGAAAAATTTAGAGAGCTATTTGAAGATGATGACTCTCAAATAAAAACAGAATTTGAAAACATAGGAAACCGAGTTAAAATCCATTTAGAAAAACAATTCCCTGATTGCACAAAAGTAAAGTTTGAAGTTTCCGCACCTGTTTTTGATGACCTTTTAAAAAACTTTGAAACCACGGTTGACGATGGTATAGAAACTTCAGCAGAAGAAAAAGGTGATGGAATGCAGAGGGCTTTAATGCTTGCTATAATTCAGGCATATGCAGACTTTAGAAAAACTAATGAAGATTTAGGGAAATCTTTTATTTTTTTCATTGATGAAGCTGAGTTGCATTTACATCCCACAGCCCAAAGGAATTTAAAAAATGTGCTTCATCAACTTTCGACACATACTGACCAAGTCTTTATAAATACGCATTCATCTGTTTTTGTAGCTGACAATTACCCTCATCAAACAATTTTTAAAGTAGAAAAAAACAACGGAGCTACTTTAATAACCCAAGTTTCAGACTTTGAAAAGCCTTATGTGGTTTTTGAATTACTTGGTGGCAGTCCAGCAGATTTGTTACTTCCGCGCAACTTTTTAATTGTTGAAGGTCAAAGTGAATTTGAACTGTTGACAAGAGTAATTAGAAGGTTTTACGCAGACCGACCGCCAATTCAAATAATAAAGGCAAATGGAGATATTGACCAAGTTGTAAGAACAATTAATGCTATTGAAAAAGCATTCATACCTTTGGGTGCAAGTATTTACAGAGACAAGACTGTAATTTTTATCGACCAACCAAGTGAACAGACACAAGGCGGTGTGACACAATTTTTACAGACGCACAACAATTTACAACAAAACAATCAATTCTTCCAACTTCCTGCAAGAGACATTGAACAGTGTTACCCGAACCAGCCCGACACAATCTATGGAAATTGGAGAAAAACTCAGGCAGACCTTGACGCTGTAAATGAGAATGGTGAAAAGATAATTACAGGAAAAAAGAAAAAACAATTAGCTAAACACGTTGGAGAAAATATTACTCAACAACAATTTGAAACTGACTTAATATACTGCTTTAACGCACTTAGTAGATGTTGGGAACTAGCATATTGACAGAGGTTAAGACAAGAATGCCAGCCGGTAACAAGCGTTTGGCAAGATTGTTAATTTTGTAGTAAATTCACGTTTATTTTTCGCGATAAATTTTATCTTTAAAAATCATTAGAAACTATTTCAATCACTAAACCAAAACAATAAGCTTATTAACCTATTCTCTATGAAAGAAATCCTTTTAACTTTATCACTTGTTTCCATAGAACTGGGTGACGTTGCTTATTCAGAAAAGCAATTGCATGAAAAATGGATTGGGTTTGAACCGGCAACTAATAATCAAATCCAAGCTGCCGAAAAAAGACTTAGTGTTGATTTTCCTAAAGATTACATTGATTTTTTAAATATTACAAATGGTTTATCAGTCACAAATGATGTTCAACCTTCTTTTATGAAAGTTGAGGATATCGATTACTTAAAAATTATTGATCCCTTTCTTGTTGAAGTTTGGTCAGGTCCTGAAATTTGGAAAATAGGTCAATGTTTAGAAAGAAGTATTCTTATTGGCGGAAAAGAGGAAGAACAATATTTTCTACTTATTCCACCTAAAGAAAAAGATGATAATTGGAGGTATTGGACTTTTGCATCTTGGCGTCCAGGTGAAGAGGAGTTCTTGGATTTAAAAAGTTATTTTGAGAGTGTTATTGAATTCAATAAAAACTATCTAAAAAATTAAAAGATTACTGTTAACAACTCCGCTCCGCAAAGTCTCCTGACTTTGAGGTTGAGTTAATAGCACTTTTAGTTATAATTTACTAACACAAAAAAAACATTTATAAATCGTTATATGAATGTTTTTTATAATTTAGCTCAAAGTCGGGAGACTTTGCGATGCTGGGTACCGGAACGTTATGAACAAGTTTAATACAGAAATGAAATACACAATTCTTTTAATGTCGTTTTTATTTATGAGTTGTAATTCTCAACCAAAGAATAATATTTTTACTTCCGAATTTGGATACTCAATAATACTTCCAGAAAAATGGGCAGAATACGAAGACGAAGAAAATTTAAATGCATTCTTTGACACAGAAAATTGGACTGGTAATTTAAGAATTACTGTAATTGAATTAGATAGAAACATTGATGACAATTATATTGAAAAGGAATATATAAGATTGACAAACGCCGAAAAAATTATTACTCAAAATGGTTACACTGGATTTAAGTATTTAGAAAAATCTCAGGACGGTTTAATGTATTATTGGCAATTATTTCATAAAAATAAAATGTTTGTTTGTTCATTCGTATTGAACCTAGAAAATAATACAAAGCTAAAAGAAGCCGAAATTGAAAAAGTTGAAAAAATAATAAACTCAATAAAAGCTTTTAATAAAACCAAACCATAACAGAGTTTGCATCAATGGCTACTTCGTTTTCAAGTCATTTCACCTTAAGATCATACTTATGCAATAACAATGAAAAAAATCATTTCAATATTTACTTTAGTAGTTTTGGTCTATTCTTGCACAAAAAAAGAAGCTAAAATTGAGATTTATTTGTTACAACAAAACATTCAAAGTATTGAAGGAATACCTGTTATAGAATATTTAAAGCTTAAAAAAATGAATAGTGTAATCGACAGTTCAAAAGCTAATCAACTAAATTGGAACTATGATTCTATAAAAAAACAATACATACAAGGTGGTAAATTTGTAGTTAAAAATGAAAACTTACAAAGACTGCCTTTAATTGTAGATGCTGATATTTTAGGATTAAACCTAAAAAAAAGTGAGTTGATTTTATCTGATAACGCTAAAAAAAGAATTTCAAATTTGAAACTTGGTAGAAATCAATTTGCAATTTGTGTAAATGGCGAACCTGTTTTGACTGGTTATTTCAGGTATAATTTTTCAAGTGTTATTTACAGTTGGAATTACATTGGCTACAATCATAATAATGAAAACTTTCAAAAAACAGATACAACATTTGTAATCCGACAAAATCCAGATTATGAAAATTGGAACCCCATACTTACAGATTTGACCGATTATCCAAAATTGGTAAATGCATTTGAAGAAACTGGTCGCCTCAAAGAATAAGCTTTTTTTGAAATTACAATTTATAAACTATATCTAAAGACTTTTATATTTTGAGCTTATTTTTAAAAATATTTGACACAAAACTATTAAAAATAAAGCCCTAAAACTTTATATTAAATATAGCCTATTTTAATACTACGTAAAAAGATTGCGTATGCTAAAGGTAATTTTGAGTTGTAATTGGTATTATTAATTTAAAAGATTAATAGGATGAAAAATTTTGAAGATTTACTTTTTTTAGATGAGATTGTTCTTCAAGTTAAAATTGCTAGAAAAGCGGTTGAGCTATTAGAAACTACCAAAACTACTTTTGACAAAATTGAAGTTTGGGGTTCTATTCAATCTATTCTTGTAACTGCTGGAAATGTTTCAAAAATTCTTTGGCCTTCTGATAATAAATATAAATCAAGAGGAGAAAGATTAAGAGAACTACTTAAAATAGATAAAGACAATATTTTATCAAACCGAAAATTTCGAAACCATTTTGAACATTACGATTCAAGAATAGAGGAATGGTTTAACAATCAACCTAGTGCTGTTTATATAGATTTAGCCATGAATCCATCATTTTCAGGATTGGATCTAAATACACATCGTGGGTATAATTCATTTAATAATACTCTTCAATTTAGAGAAGAAATATTAGATTTGAATCATCTTTTAGAAGAAATGGAAAAAATATTGGAAAGTTGTAAACCGTATACTCTAATCTAGAATAGTAATTGTGCGTAATAAATTAAATTTAAAAAAATCATATCGATATAATCACAATGAAACAAATTAAAATCGTATTCTTACTCCTATTCTGTAGTATCACTTTTACAGGTTGTCAAAAGAAAGAAGTAAAAGAAATAAAAGAGGCAAAAGATGTAATAGAAGAAAGCCTTCTCGAAACTGAACTAAAAGCCATGAATGCTGTTTTTAATCAGGTGGTTGATTCTGTTTATTTGAAATCAAAAGAAAATACAACTATTACTGATGATCTTAAAGATAAGACTATAGTCATTTATGATAGTCTTATCTTTGACAAACCCGGATACGTTCAATTCCATTCCAAATTTAAGACAATTAAAAATTTCTATGTAGATACTATTAATGAAACTATTACTCAAAAGATAGATCTAACTAAATTAGAGAAAAAAGCCGGTTTTACATATTTATCCAAATTATCTATCAGTAAAGATTCCATAAAAAAGAGCTTTTGGAGTTCAAAAAATGCACTCTCTGGAGTTTTACTATTTTCCAAAATTATCTTTGATAGTGAAAAAAAGTTTGGAGCCTTTAACTGTATTTTTTCTGAAGGAAATATTTATACAGCAAAACATTTTTTAGTCTACATTAAAAAAGAAAACGAAAATTGGAAATTGGACGAAGTCACGAAATTCAGTAGGATGTATTAAAAATACTACTGCTAATCACCGTTTATAACAATTGCTAATTATGTGATTTATTTACTGTTCTTTTCAGCTAGAAATTTTATCTTTATCAGAAAATAATCAGTTACGAAGCACGTAACCAAACAAAGTGTGAGAACGTTGTGGTCAATGTAAAAAAACTAACTCAATTGATATTTAGAACACTGAAATACGAAAAATATGCGGACAAAATTTGTCAAAAGCTGATTGAATTTCAAAACGAGTTCAGAGCCGAATATGACCTTGACAATTATGCAAATTGGTTCTACAATCAATCTAGCGAAACATTAAGGCTGTATTCAGACGACAAAGAAATTTATTTCAAATATATACCTGTTGGAACTTTTTCTCAAAAGACAAATACTTGGGTGTGGGCTTGGGCAAACGAATATTCTGTTGAACCAAGAAAATTCAAGACTTTACAAGTTAAGGAGTTTGGAGAAAAGAAAAAATATGAAAACCTGACCAACGCACATTTTGAAGGAGATACATACACAGGTTGGGAATTGACTTCTATTGCTTTTGAAATAATTGGTGGAATTGGAACTTATCGAGTTATATCTGACCAATTAGAAAAATACTTTTTACTCACAGAACAAATCTCAAAAGAAGAAGTTCAGAAAATAGAAAGCGAATTAATTGAATGTGGAATTCATGGAAAATTAAGAAAAGCATTTATATGTCAACATTTGAATAATCAAACCAAAACTGGATTTGAAGAAGCATTTGAGACATATAGAGGAATGGAATTAGACGAGGAAGACGATTTTCAAGCTTGGTGCTCTAAATGCGAAAAAGAACGACTTAAAACAGACGGTTGGAATGACGAATCAATGAAATTTGCAAAGATTAAATTGGTTTGCGAAAACTGCTATTTTGAGATAAAAGGATTTAATTTAAAAGAATAAAAACACTAACCACAACAATGGCTATTAGTAATTGATTGTTCCCCAGCTCCGCAAAGTCTCATGACTTTGAGGTTGAGTTAATAGGGCTTTTAGTTAATTTACAAACTCAAAAAAATCATTTATAAAATCGTTATATCAATGATTTTTATAATTTAGCTCAAAGTCGGGAGACTTTGTACAGCGGAGTAATTTTACCTATTGTAAGTAGCCATTAGAAATGTTATATTTGAAGCATAATAAAAGCACAACAAACAATTCGCATATACCTCCAAAATGAGTAGATTGGCGCTATAAAGTAGCGTAAATATGCTAGTTGTGTGTCATTTAAGAAAAAGCTCGAAAAAGAAAAATGAGTCGAAAAAAATGGACATCTGAAAAAATATTCACTCGACTGTTGAATAATAGAACGCAAAAAACTTTTTGGGAAAACATTCGAGAATTAAGAAACCGTCCAAATAAAGACGTTTATGATAAAGCGTTCAAACTCGCGAGTTCTGAAATTGAAAAGGAGAAAATTATTGGAATTTATGTTTTGGCTCAATTAGGTTTTGACCCAAGATTTCAACAGGATAAAACAGTAGATTTATATTTTAAATTATTAGAAAATGAGAAGTCACCAAAAGTGATTTCAGCAATTTTGTCATCTATAAGTCATAATAATGAGAATTTAAATGAGAAACAGATTTTAAAGTTAATTGAATTCAAAACTCACAAGTTTGTAAATGTCAAGTTTGAATTAACTCTTGCTCTTTCTTGTTTAGAAAATGAGAATGCAATAAAAACTTTAATTGAATTATCTAATGACAAAGACTCTGATATTCGAAATTGGGCAACTTTCGGAATCGGAACGCAACTAAATAACGATAGTAAAGAAATCAGAAATGCACTGTGGAATAGAGTCACAGACAATGACGAAGCTACCAAATTAGAAGCAATTTCAGGATTAGCAAAAAGGAAAGACAAAAAAGTAAAAAACATTTTAAAAACCGAACTTGAAAACATTGACCAAAATGGTTTGTTGATTTTAGAATCTATTGAAGTATTTAATGATCAAGATTTCATTCCTTTGTTGGAGAAAAAAATTATTGAGAATAAAGTATCAAAAAAAGTTAATGAAAATTGGCTTTTAGATACGCTGAGTAAATTGAACGAAAAATAAAAACGAACACACAACAATGGCTATAAATAATTGCTTGTTCTCGCCTAACAGCAAAGTCTGAAGTTTCGAACTTTGCGCAGTTGAGTAATTTTACCTGTTGTAAGTAGCAATTAGAAACGTTATATTTGAAGGACAATAAAGCACAACAAACATTCGCATATAATTCCCAAAATGGGTAGATTGGCGTTATAAAGTAGTGCGTATATACTAGTTAGGCGTCATTTTAAATACATACCCGATATCGAAATACAAAATGGACAAAATAAAAATATTTATAATTATGGCAGGACTATTTTCTTGGCTGACAGGTTTCAAAGAACAGCAATCTGATAAAACCAACTTTCAAGACGACAAATTTAAAGCAGGACAAGTATGGAAATATAATACGAGGATTGGAGAAGAAAATTCAACAATTACAATTTTGAAAGTTGAAAAATATGAGAAAGATGGAATTGTAATACACATTTATGTTAATGGACTTAAAGTTAAAAATCCACACAAACCAACAGGTTTTTCGGACGAAATCGGACACTTACCTTTATCAAAAGATGCTGTATTGAAAAGTGTAACGACCCTAGTTTCTGAAAACAATAAATTACCTGACTATAAAGAAGGTTATAACAATTGGAAAGAAGCATTTGACAATAATAAAGGTGGAATATTTTCTATTACTGTTCAAGAAGCTGTAAAATATGTTGAGGAAGCAATGAGTAACGCAAAACAAGTTAAAGAATAAAAAACGAACGCCCAACACGGGTCTTGCGTCATGCGTGCTGACGTGCAAACTTGAAACTTTGTGCTTCTATTGAACTTTAGTAATAAATTGAACCTTTTTGCTCGGAAACCCGCCCGAACGCAAAGCCCGAAAACGTTGTGCAGTATTTTACCTAAAAAACGTAAAAATGAAAATAACCCAAATTTTAGTTTTAATTTTTCTCTTTATTTGTTTTTCAAATTGTAACAATAAAAACCCAGAAAATGACAAAATAGAATATAGTGAAATTGAAATAAAAGATAAATTTACAAATAAACTAAAATTAGATTATGCAGATAAGTTAACCGTTGCAGAAATATCTCCATTATATATTGGCAAAATATCTAAAGAAGTGAAAATATCGTATCAGAATTACAAAACGGTTGAAAAAAATAAAGCTTTAAAAAAATATAAATTTCCAATACAAAACTCATTAGAAATATTTATTGACACAACAAGAATAATTGGAATTCCAATGGGATTATATGAATATTCTAAAACAGAAAAAAGAAATGATAAAATTGCAAATCCAATTTTTATAAAAAACATTAGTAATGATACTTTAACTATTGGTTATGCAGAATATTTACCTATAATTATTGAAGCGAAAAATAGAAATGGAGAATGGCAACCAATTCAAGAAAGAATGAGATTTGAGTGTGGAAATGGAATTGTAGATTTTTATTGTCCACCGAACAATATTGTCATTTGTGCAATGCAAAAATATGGCGGAAATTTTAAAACCAAACTTCGACTTAAATATGAATCATTTGCTTCAAAATCAAGTATATTTTCAAATGAGATTAATGGAGAAATTAATGAAAAACAATTCGTGAAATAAAAAACATCGCACAACAGGCGTTTCTCGCAATTGGGAATTTTGTGGTAAACACAGTTTATATTTCGCAAGAAATTTTATCTTTAACTAAAAATAATTGGTTCAGAAGTTTGCAACCTCGCTAAGCATAAGAACGTTAGTTGTAATTATATGAAAAACTACATTTTAAATATATTTTTAATTGCTTTTAGCATTGGATTTGGGCAAAGTAAGAATCATTCTGAAAAGTTCAGAAAACTTGAGCCTGATGTTTGGTTAGGTATTTGGGACAAACAAAATTCAGAAAGCGCTTTAAAAATAGATACACTTTTTTATGACGAAATTCCAAAAAATTTAGATTTTAAAGGAACTGTAGTTGAAGCTTTAAAATGGAAGGATGTTTTGGGTGAAAATATTCTTATTCAAACAGTTACAGGTCATTTTAATTGGAAAGATTATGAAGAGAATTCGAAAAGCTATATGTTACAAGATAAATCAGAACTTTACGCTTATCTATTCAGAAAGACAAACTCCGAAAGTGAATTTGTTAGAGTTTGGAAAGTTTATGATTTTAATAAATGTTATGGTGTTGATTGGTTTACTGGTTTTATACCAAAAGCAACAACAATTACTGATGTTAATAACAATGGAATTTCTGAAATAACTTTACCCTATGTTTTAATTTGTCGTGGCGGTGTGGATCCAGGAGAAATGAAAATTATTATGTATGAGGAAAATACAAAATACGCATTAAGAGGATCAACAATGTTAATGTGTAAAAGTGAAAATCCATATGGTGGAGAATATACTTCAAGTGAAAATCTAAAAAATAATACAATCTTTTTGGACTTTCTTGTAAAACGTTGGAACATACATAAATGTGAAAACGGAAAGTATTATTAAAAACTGCTGGTAGCAGCGGTTTGTAACAATTGCCAAGCATGGTTAGTATTCGGAATTTTACTTCGTCAGTTCGCACTTTGTGCTCGGGTCTACGAAAATTCCACTAGGAGTTTTGTACTTGTACTCTTTTGGTATAAATTTACACAACTGCTACAAGCAGCAAAGCGTTAGCACTCATAAAGTAGACACCCGAAAATGGCACAATATAAAACACTAAAAAGTGTAACACACAATTTTGTACATTCTTTTTTAAGTCTTATGAATTTTTATAAGGAGGATTATACTCTTGGACATATTCAAAAACAAATGATTTTGACTGGACTGAACAAATTAGAGATTGACATCCTGAAAAATGAAATAAAACCAATAGAATTATTAACTGAGCCAATACAAAAATCAATTGATAGCTATATAAAATGGTTCCCTTTACTCATTAAAGATTCAAATTCTGATTTGGATTTGATTAAAGAGGCAAAGTTGACAATCGAATTTGATCTATCAAAAAGCAGGATTTGTTCATTTGCGCCAGAGAACATGGAAAATCCTTACACCTGTACTTCCAGTATAATCGATGATCGAGACAAAGAATATAAATATGAATTTAAAGATTGGTGGTTTCCAGAAGCATTGGTAATTGTGCAGAAGGAGACAACATGGTGGACAAAATACATTCAATGGATAAGAAAAAAATAAATGCGTGCTAACACCAAATAAGCAAAAGTGCCAAAAAGATTAAATTTGAAAAGGCGACTTTGCCTATTTGGAAAACGTTATACGACATTTAAACAAACTTTGTTGTAAACCACAACATGAAAAGTAAAAACAAGAAGGAAATAAAAACTACCGCTAACTGGCATTTGGCAACATTGGAATTTTGTGGTAAACACAGTTTACATTTCGCAAGAAATTATATCTTTGATTGAAATCAATAGGTTCCGAAGCTCGCAACCTTGCCAAGCGCAGGAACGTTATACAACATTTTAAAAAAACATTACATAAATATGAGTTTATCTACAACTATTAGCGAGAATTGTCCACATTGTAATTCAATCCAAGAAATTGAATATTATCAAACAGTAAATATCACTGCGGATCCTAATTTAAAAGATAAAGTCTTAAACGGAACACTCAATAGTAAAATCTGCACGGATTGTCTTAAAGAAATAAATATATTTTCGGGATTTCTTTATCATGACATGAAAAATCGCTTAATGTTTGAAGTTAAAGTTTCTGACAAGCAGGACGAAAGAAAAACAGAAGTTATCAATGAATTTAAAAAAAATGGATATATATACCGTGAAATATACTCTTATCCTGAATTAGTTGAAAAAATTCACATATTTGATAACAATTTAAATGATTCTGTAATTGAAAATATTTCTAATAAATTAAAAGCAATGTTAGATGAATCATTAAAACAAATAAAAGAACCAGATTCAGAAATCAATTTCAATGTATTTTTTAAAAAAATAGAAAACGGCTTTTTTAAGAAAAAAATTGTCTTTTATTGTTTTTCACACCCAAGTCAAATGATGGAAATGAAATATGACTTTAAAAATTTAACTGAAAGTGAAAAAAAGAACTTATATAATATAGAAATTCTTAGAAGTTAGAAAAACGCTGTATAAAAGCGGTTTTGTGAAAGCGGGGTTAGGATTTGCATCGGGGTGAACTAGTGTTTACACCTCTCTCCTTTTTATAAAATTTTCCTTTCAATCTTTTCGGTATATTTGTAAAAATCAGTAATAAAAAAAAGCCTTCACAAAGGTGGTGGAAAGTTATCTGCCATTAAACAAAACTCGACGTAAACTCAACTTAGATGAAAAAAATTTTCTTATTGCTACTTACTTTAAATTTAAATTTGGGGTTTTCTCAAACGACCAAAGAAAAGAAAATCATTGAAAAAGCAGAAAACTATATAAAACAAAATGGGTACACAAACGAAGAGTTTAAGTTTGACAAAAAACAATTTAATGTGGATATTGTTGACCCAGACAATCTTGATGAAATATTAAAAAAGCGCAAGGGACGATTAAATTCAAAAGCTGTCTATTTCAAAAAACAGGATACAGATTACATCGTAGGTTTTGAATATTCAAAATTAGATTTAAAAGAAAGAGATTCAATAGCTTTGAAAGCGGTATCAATTGATAAAAAAACTGGCAAAATGAGGATATTTCATGAAAATATTCTAGTACCATTTTTAGATTTAAAAAAAACTAATTATTAACGGCAAATAACAGTGGTTTTGAGAAATGGCTTCTCCACTCAGCTAAGTAATTTCACCTATTGTAAGTAGCAATTAGTAACGTTATATTTGAAATACAATAAAAGCACAACAAAGATTTGCACATACCTCCCAAAATGGATAGATTGGCTTTATAAAGTAGCGCATTTTAGAAATGAGTAATAAAAAACGAAATTTATATTTAATCATAATCGGAATTTTATTGATATACGGAGGTATATTCGCTTGGAATTATTCGACTTTTAGTGGACTTAAAAAAAACACAGGATATACTTATGGAAAAATAGTAGCTAATTTTCAATCTGGAAAAAATAACTACCAATATTCAAGATACGAATATCAAGTTAACGATATTATATTTCAAGGTAGACAAGGAGGTAAATATTCTAAAGAAAAATTAGTTGTTATTGTTTATGACAAAGAGAATCCAAAATATAGTATGATTGCGGAATATCCTTTTGAATTAATAAATGAACAAAACAATACATTAAAAATTGAAGAAAAATTTGTAAATTATAGTTGGTGGAATTATATACCAGTTGACAAAATTTCAGATTTATGGGAAAAATAAAATTAAAATTTAACTAATTAAAAACGCACCACAATAATGGTTTTTAACATTGGCTTGGCTTGTATTCGGAATTTCACTTACGCCAGTTCGCACTTTGTGCCCGTGTCTCCCAATTTTCTAAAATAAGTTTATATTTGTTATTGAGAGTTTTTGGTTTATCGCCACTACTTATAGGCGCGAACGGTTAAATGCTGTTTTAGAGCGACAGAACACTGAGATAAATAGAAATAGAAATAAAAATATGAATGAAGAATTAGAAAATCAATTTTATTTTCTTCGCAATTTTATAGTTGAGGGTTTTGAAAATTACAAAATAGATAAAATATTAATTTGTGAAAATTTAAAAGACAAATCTGTAATATTTGTTTATCTGAAAATTTATGAAAAGAATTGGCAAAAATATTTTCTTGATTCTGGAGCCGGATTTTGGGAAGATACTGAAACAATAAATTATTTAGATTTGGAAAATATTGAAGATGATGAAGACTTTATATTGAAGGATTATTCAAACAAATTTAATATAAAAAACAAGGAAATATCTAAAATTTATTGCGAACCAAATGAGGAAAATTGTCAAATAATAATTCAGCTAAAAAATAGCGAAAAAATACTTTTGAGATGTAGAAATTCAAAAATATTTGATAGTGAATGTGAAATAGTCTTTGAATAAAAAAACAGCTTACAACAGCGTTTTGTTTCAATAAGTAATACTAATTTCCCTATTACTAACCCTCTAAATAATTTCATGACATTTAAAAATACGAATCATACCTATACCGTTCTCGGAATCTTACTCCTTCTGATGAGTTGTAAATCGAATCAAAAGTTAGAAAAATCTGAGTTTCAACAAAACGATGATTCTGTCAATCTTTATGCTTTTATTGGAGAGAAAATTGCTGTAAAGGAGTTTGATCCCAATGAAAATAATACGGAAATTGAAATAGACTCAATCACTGGAGATACCATACGAAAGGCATCCTATGTTATGGATTATGGTTTTAAAAATAAATACAAGGTGGTGCAAAATGTATTTAATGACTTAAAAACTGACACTATTGAATTTATGGCTTATGATCATTCTGGACGACCTAGATTTGAAAACTATGACTACGTACTCTTATACCTTTCTTTAAACAAGGAAAAAGGATATTTCTATCATCAGAAATACCAATTTGATCCTGTGCTAAAAACAAAAAACGGAACTTGGAAAGGAAGCCATGGTGAAAGCATTGAAAAGTTGTTTAACGAAAAGAAAAAAGGAGTATTCACTGCACGTGGGCTGTTTGATAAATAAAAATGAGTTGGTAGTAAGTATTTCGCAAGAAATTATATCTTTAACTAACCTGAGATTTAAAGCTGAACGGATGAAATAAATACATCCTACCGTTTCAAATAAAATTACATAACATACCTAATGAAAACTTTTTTAACCTTCCTATTTCTAATATCACTTGGATTCGTTAATGCTCAAGAAAAGCATGAAACTAAAAAGGATTCACTTGTTTGGACATTAATAACTTGTGAAAAAGGTGTTGAAGATGCAAAAATTGACGCTGAAAAGGGAATTTATGAGTGTTTGTCATATGGGCTTATTTTTGAAACCAATCCAGAATTAGACAAATTTATAAATGAGTATCGTGAAAAAAAATATGGTATAATTACTCGAAATGGGAGTTGTGTAATTACAGAATACTCGCAATGTTATTCAAAAACTATGAAAGAAATCGTATTTAAAAAATTTGGAACTGATATCTTTGAAAGAAGTCGAAAAGAAGCTGAAGCGTTGTATTTAAAAAAATAACTCATAGAAGTAATGCAATCCAAAAATCCAATTTCACTATAAATCTAATTTATGAATCCAAAGAAACATACCTTTTTAATTACTTTACTTCTGCTGTTTTCGTCTTCGCTTCTTTTTGCACAAAACTATATTTTACCCAATGAAGTATTAGTCTACAGTTTTGAAACTCAAAAAGGCAAAAAGCTTGTTTTGGCGAAAGATAAAAACAATCAATACCTCATCTATCGCTTTGGTACAGCCACTATTATTGAATTGGAGTATCCCAATACAACCAAGGAAAGTTGGAGTAAATTTACCTACTCGTATTATTCACGTGGAGGTGGTATTCAAAATGAAGGAATGGATTTAAATTATGTTACTTTTACCAATGGTAATTATCAATATGTAATCTATGACACTTATTATGCTGTTGAAGACACATCCGAAATTGGAATCAAAATAACCAACCTTACAACCCATAAAACAACAACTATAAGAGGCAATTATGCTACTAAAAAGGGAAGTTTAATAGATTTTAGAACGAATAATTTATTGAAAATTGATGATGAATAAGAATTGTTTTTATTAAATTGTTTTAGAACGTGAAATTACTATTGGAGACTATATCTATTTGGTTGTAACGAACAATTATTGGAGTAAAAAATTAAAGAAATTGATGTGGGCAGAAGATGTAATGTAGCTTCTTCAAATTTGGGAATTGTAATGGAACGTATAACTGAAGCTAAAATTGATGCTTTAAAAGATTGGAAACCCAATTTCACTATTGGAAAAATAGGCTCAAAAAAATGAAATCTGAATTAAAATATATCGAACTCAAAAGTGGTTATGCTAACAATGGTCCCGCTTGGATTGGAATGGTAGAGTTTTCAAAATCGGGACGAACCATTTATTTTAATGGCAAAGCACTTAAAAGTTCAAAGGGCCGTGGAATTGCAGGTAATTATTATGATATGGAAAATGGAGATGAATACTGGGTTTCAGGAGTTAAAAAAGATGGTTCAGACAGACATAAAAACGGTGGCGGAAAAATTTGGATTGATCGAAAAGTGGTAAACGTTTACTTGAGTCTGATTGAATGTAAGGAATTGGACAGAAAACGCTATGAATTGACAGACATACAACCCACAAACAAACAGTTATTTTCGGAATTAGAAAATTAAAATTAAAAAATATTGAAATGACTGATACAGAAATTGAGTACCGATTTTGGTTTTTGAGTAATAAATTGATTGCTATTATTACTATGCTTTCTGCGTTAGTTGAAAGTAAGCTTACCTTAGAAGAAATAGAGTATCTAAAGCAAGAAATTAGAGGAACAAATGATGAAAAAGGCCTATGGACAACTTATCAATTAAATGGAAAATTAAAAAATATAAGCCTGTCACTTGCTTATGATGGTGAAGAAGGAAATGATATGATTCATATTAGAATAATAACTTCAGCCGATTTAAAACCAAAACTCGAAGCACTTGATTTATTTCAAGCTTTATTTAAAAACCTAGAAGTGAGTGATTTTTAAAATAGAATGGAGTAAATACGAATTATTAAAAATTAGAACATATGTCATTTTTTAAAAAATTTTTTAGCAATAATAAAAAACAACAAACCGACACTTCTGAAAATGATTTACCTTGGATTGCTGCTTCTGAAAATCCATGGAATGTTAAATTGCTAGATTTAAGACCCATAAGTCAAACCATGATTTCTACTTCTCAAAATCAACAAATGGCAAAAAACGCGGTGTCTTATGGTACAGAAAATGGAAGAAATTTTTGGGATATAAAACCTGAAAGTGATAGAACTATTGCATCCAATCTAACTTTTACAATTGATGGCTACCTAGCTCCAGGAGTATTATTTACACCTAATACTATGGAGCATAAATGGGCCATTTATTATGATGGTGAATATTTGATATTTGTACGTAGTTGGCTCAGAGAAGTATTCGTAATTGCTAAAACTTCACAAGCAAAGAACCAGTTGATTATTGAAAATATTACAGGAGAATTTACTGAGGATGAAACCAGTGCATTTACCAATTCCTTTTTAAATTTTCTTCTTATAAGTCACTCTATAGGAGAAGTTGTTCCTGCTCCTTTACCAAAAACATTAATTAATAATACTAAGAATGCTGGATACTGGGCGTTTTCTAGTTACGGAAATATGGCTAACTTGGGCATATTCGATGATAATTTTATAGCTCAAACTAACAGTGCACTACGTACGCATTCTTTGTTACATATTGCAGTAGCTCAATCCAATTTAGAAGAAATTGAAAATCAAGTCAATAATGGAATTCATATTAATTCTTTAGCTGGAGACGGATTAGCTACGTTACATTGGGCTATTGCATCAGAACGTATAGAAGTCATACAAAAATTATTAGAATTGGGAGCTGATCCAAATGTTAGATCCATACAAGGTGCAACACCTATTATGAATGCAGTACAATCTAATAAAATAAAACATACAATGACATTATTAGATGCAAATGCTGAAGTAAATGCAAAAGATAATAGAGGGTTTACAGCGCTACATAGAGCAGCCGAAATGGGACATGAAGAAATAGTAGTCCTATTGTTAGAACATGGAGCTGATAAAAGCATACAAGCTGAAGGTTATACTGCTCTATCTTTAGCTGAATCAAGAGAAAATAAAGCAATCGTGAAACTTTTAAAATAGATAAAACTCATATGTTAAAATGAAAAATAGAACTGTATTTGTTATACTAATTTTGATCCTTCATTTAATAGCATGTACCGATTTCAAAGAAAAAAGAAGTACTTATTAGAACTTTTCAAATGATACCTCCAAAAGAAGTTCTAGAAACTGGAATAGATTGGGATTCTTTTTAGTTTTTTAAGGTTGCTTATTCATTTCTGACTATTAAAAATAGTTTATATTTGAAAATCTATACACTTGATAAAGTTTATTAAGATTAATAAAAAATTAAAAAAACTAACGCATAAGTTAACTATAAAATAGATCAATTAACAACTTTTTATTTTTAGTAAAGAATCAATATTAAAAAATAAAGAACCTACTTCCCATGAAAAAACTATTCTACACTTCCTTTTTACTACTAACTAGTATATACTCTTTTTCACAAAGTAAGATTGATAAACTTAGAGACGCAACGCTCATGGAAGGTAAAAAACTCTATGAATCTGAAATGGCATCATGGTATGGTACTGATATTTTTATGGAGAATTATCCTACAAGAGAATCTATGGGTGGTTATTTTTCTTATTCAGATAAGGAAGTAACCAAATGTATTTTCTTTTCAAAAGATGAAAAACCGAAAGTCATAGGAACCATTACCTTTGATAAGACATTTGCTGTTAAAAATGCAAATCTTGATTTAGTAGAAAGAGGTTTTACATCTTTGGAACAGGATTTATATACCCTTCGAAAAAATGCTTTAGTTGCCATTAATTCAGATACCATTTTTAAATATTATCCAGACACCAATTTTAATTTAGTGCCACTTATTAGTAATGGAGAAAAAAAAGTATATGTTTTAACAGGATCAACAAAGAATGGTGTGGTTATTTTTGGAAATGATTATTTATTAATTTTTGATAAAAAAGGTACTTTTAAAAAAACAACAAAGCTTCATGCAGGTATGATTCGTCTTGAGTATGAAAATTTTAATGGTGATGCAAATAGTAAAACAACAGCAGCTATGCATACCCATTTACCTGAATATTTAGAAATAATGACCGCCACAGATATTTGTACCACGATGTTGTATGAAAAATTTACGGATTGGGAGTCTAATATTGTCATTTCAAAAAAATATGTTTCCCTATGGGATTGTAAATCGGATCAATTTGTGGTAATGACTATGGAAGCTTGGGAAAAAATGCTCTCAAATCAATCAGAAGAATAAAACAAACAATTATTGGATGCTTCAAAAATGACAGTTACCAATCAAATCAAAGAATATTTAGCTTCTTTACCGGAAACCAAACGGGATGATATGGTAATTTTGCACGAAAACATACTACACGTTTTTCCAAAAGACAGTTCATTATGGTTTTTAGATGGAAAAGATGCAACAGGGAAAATCGTTACGAATCCTAATATTGGTTACGGACATTTAACGATACACTATGCGAATGGTACAACCAAAGATTTTTACCAAGCTGGAATTAGTGCAAACTCTACTGGAATTTCCGTTTACATTATGGGACTTGAAGACAAAAAATATTTAGCTGAAACTTACAAAAACACTCTAGGTAAAGCCACTATAACGGGTTATTGTATTAAATTTAAAAAACTTCAAGATATAAATTTGGAGGTACTTAAAACAGCCATTCAAGATGGTATTAAGCAAACTTCTTAAAAGAGTAAGCTTTACCAAAATTATGGTGTTTTATAAAAGAATAGTAGGAATTAAATAGTCAAACCTAAACTCACAAACATGATCCCTTTTAGCGACTTACTTTTATTCGGATTTGCTGCCTTACTAATGGTACTTACACCTGGCCCAAACATGATTTACTTACTTTCCAGATCCTTATCTCAAGGCAGAAATGCTGGCATTATTTCGCTTATGGGAGTAATTTGTGGTTTTTTATTTCATATTTTTATGGTATCTTTTGGATTAACGGCTATCTTTTTTGCTATTCCTTATGTTTTTACAATAATTAAGATTCTTGGTGTAGTTTATCTACTCTATTTAGCTTATCAATCTGTAAAATCGGGTAGTAAAATGTTTGAACCTAACTCAAAATTGAAATCAGACAAACCCCTACAATTATTTCAAATGGGACTTATGACCAATGTTTTGAATCCTAAAATGGCGGTCTTTTACCTTTCTTTTTTTCCTCAATTTATAAAACCTGAATACGGTTCCATCTTAAGTCAGAGTTTTCAATTAGGAATCGTTCAGATCATAATAAGTTTCAGTATCAATTTTTTGATTGTCATTTCTGCTGCAAAAATGGCAAATTGGTTTGCTAAAAAACCAATTTGGTTACGCCTTCAAAAATGGTTTATGGCTTCGGTCTTAACGGGACTTGCAGTTAAAATGGCGCTTACTAAGGCAAAATAAAAATAAATCGTGTCTTAAAATCCTTTAATTCGATACATTTAGTAAACTAAACCATCCTTTTTGATATTACTTCTCTTTACTTTGTAAGAAAGACTAAAACGATTATCTTTGAAAGTAAAGATGAATACAAGTAATCGTTTATTAAATTGAACATACAACTATTGGTACCAGCACTTATGATACAATCCCTCTTTTCGGATTTTAAAACCCTAGTAATTATTGGAATTATTGTGGGTTTAACCACTTGTTTTGCCTTATTATTTAAGTTTATATCGCGAAGAAAAATCAATCGGCTGATTGCAACCAAGCATATCGATCCTACGAGTTATCTTTTTGCGACCAAATTAATCACTGCTATTATTTTTATTATTGGAATTTCCTTTGCTTTGGTACAAATACCTGAAATGAAAATTTTAGGCCATTCGATATTAGCAGGAGCAGGAATTTTATCCCTTATTGCGGGTTTGGCATCCCAACAAGCCTTAAGTAATATTATGAGCGGTTTTTTAATTGTTTTGTTCAAACCTTTTAAGTTGAACGATCGAATTACCTTTAATGATACCTATACGGGTATTGTGGAAGAAATTAATTTAAGACAAGTGGTTCTCAGAGATATTGAAAACAATAGAATTGTGGTTCCCAATTCGGTTATTAGTTCCAATGTGATTGTGAATTCCAACTTAAATGATTCGAAGGTTTGTAAAATCATTGAAATTGGAATTGGTTACACGGCCGATATCGGCAAAGCCTTACAAATAATGGAAGAAGAAGTTTTGAAACACCCTTTACACATTGACATTCGTACACCAGAAGAAAAAGAAAACAATGTACCGGAAGTCGTTTCTAGAGTAACCGCTTTAGAAAATTCGGCTGTAAAGTTGAGTGTTTGGGCTTATTCCGATCATATGCTTAATGGTTTTACCATGTATTGTGATTTGTTGCGTTCCATAAAAGAACGTTTTGATCATGAAAACATTGAAATTCCTTATAAGTATCAGAATGTAATTATTAAAAAAACGGAGTAAAATTTTATATGGAAGAAAAATTTTGTTGGCGTTGCAATACGAAAGTCAAAATGCTTTCTGATGCCGAATTCAGTTTGTGTCAAGCAGCTTTATTTGGTGGAAAAAAAGTTGTTGAAGAAGAATTAATTAAAAGAAATTATACAAATTATATATGGCTAGAACATTTGGAGACATTTGAAAAATTTAGATACTTTGTTGAAATGTATCGTTTACTAACAGGTGTATATGAACCCAATCCAAATGCCATTTTTCACCATGTAAGTAGTCAGCATGGTATGGATTGTCCAAACTGTACTAAACCCTTTAGAACACCTCAAGCAAAATATTGCGCCAGTTGTGGTTATGGTAATGAACAACTCACCAAAATCTAACTTCTTTAAACGATACAATTTAATGCACAAACCTTTTCCTATCCTATCCATTATTCTCATAATCTTAATTGTATTATTATTCATTGGATTTCCAATTGAGTTCAAAGAGTATACTTCTGAAAGAATAGCAAGAGGTTGTGTTTCGCTTTCCATTGTTTTACTCTTTTGTTTCCTTTTTATTCGCTTAAAAAAATTAAAACCTGGAAAAATAAACGCAATCTTATTAAGTGTTACTATACTACTTCTTATTCCTTATTTACTCCTTGTTATTTATAATATCTCATTTGCACTTTCCAAAAATGGTGCAATAAATCGTTGGAAAGATTTAACTATTTATGAAGATAAGAATGGTCATAGCATTGCTTATCAAATGAGAGAAACCAGTGGTTCCATTTACGATTATCGATTTAGAAAAATATTTTATGAAAATAATTCTATAAGAATTTCTATAAATTGCAACTTCAACACACCAATTGGCTGGACTAATAAAGATTAAATTTATTTATCATGATTAAAAATATTCTCTTATACATTCTCCTTATCCCCTTTCTTTTGCAATCTTGTAAAGAAAATAAAAGGAATTCTTCTATACCCAAATCAATTATAACAGATTCGATAAAAACAGAAAGAAAAATCTCAACAAATACAACCAGTTCAATTAATTCTGATAATCAAAATAACACACCCATTTCAAATACTTTAAATGAAAACAAACATTACATAGGTTTTGTAAAGCAATTTAATTTTTCAAATGAAAATGAAAATGAAATTTATATTGAACTCTATTTTCATAAAGACAGCATTGATTATAACGAATATACAAAAATTGAAAAATTAGCTGACTCTTTAATTTATCAAGATGATGATACGAACAGGTTAGTGTTCTCAGCTCGTCATTCTAATAATAACTTCGATCTTAGTGGACTTTCAAAACTTAAAATATATGACAACGAACATCATTTTATTTCTGATGCAACATTCTTACATGTAGAATATTTAAATAAAAACATTTCGCCTTGTTTTATTGCGGTGTATCAAACAGAAAAGAAAATAGAATCAGAGGATTATTATTGCATTAGTAATTATAATGAAATTTTACAAAAATCTAAATTTACCGTCTTTAAGGATACAACTTTTACACAAAAAATTCTAAATGAACTTAATACTAGTTTAGATGCATTCTATAATCAACAAAATGTACATATTCAATTGGAAAATAACACAACAATTTCAGTAGTTAATTCAAATGATTATGCTTATATTGTGTTATCCGAAAACAAGGCTTTTAAAATCCTTTATAAAAATGAATATCCAGAAAACATAATTAGTTTAAAAATTTTACCTGTAACTAAAAACAATTACCCTTATATTTTGGCAGGTTTTGTTGAACCAGAAACAGATGTCATGTGGGATGCACTATTGTTTTTTGACGGTGAAAAATATATTTCTTCCAGACATCAACGAATGGAATAAGTAACACATATTTAACAGCATATAAGATGATCGTTTAAAAACTATATTTACGGAATTTATATTTTTATTCAGAATGTTTTGTTCTATTGCTATACATCAGAGAAAATGAAAAAAAGAAAAATAATTGCAATTCATTTTTTAATATTTCTTGTTTTAACAGTTACCTTATTCTTTGGATCTGAAAACTTATTAAAGAAAGTTGCTCCAGAGTTTAACAATGTTATGTTTTGGATTGATTTAATTCTTTTTGGAACCATCGCAATCTTTATTTTAACTGTGATTTCGTCTATACTATTTATAAAATATAAAAAGTAAAATCGCATTAATTCAATTTATATGACCAAAAATATTCTCTTATACACTTTCCTTCTTACCTTTCTTTTGCAATCATGTACAGGACAGCATAAAAAGGAGTCGGTAAATAAAACCACTGCAACAGATTCCATAAAAAAAGAACAACTAGTTACGCCAAATAATACGGCTCCTTTTTCTTTTGTAAGCAACGGTCCTATTAGTCAAGTGGTACGCACCATTTTTCAAGATAGCAAAGGGATACTTTGGTTTGGTGGTGAAGGCGGTGCTTTTAAATTCGACAATAACCTGTTACTGTCTATGGCTGGCATTCAAAGTGAAACTGGAAAAGGAGTTACGGTTAAAGCGTTTTCTGAAGCAAAAGACGGTACGATTTGGATAGCACATACGGACGGCATTAGTAGTATTAAAGGAGAAACGGTTCATAATTATTACAAATCGGATGGTTTGATAAGTACTGATACTTGGTGTATTGCGGTTGATGCGCAAGATAAAATATGGATTGGAACGATTGATGGCCTTTGTATTTTTGATGGTACAACATTTACTACGTTAGAATTGCCTGAAGGTGTGAAAGATACTTCTGTTGGTATTTCCAGTACCAAAATGATTCATGCTATTTTAGAAGATCATAACGGAAAAATATGGATTGCTTCCAATGCAGGTCTTTTTTCTTATACCGATAATCAATTGGTAAACGAATCGAAACAATTCGGTATTACAACGCCTTTTGTAACTAAGCTTTTTGAAGATAGTAAAGGTAATTTATGGATTTCTACCAAAGAAGGTTTGTATGTTGCAAAAGAGGGTGTTGCCCAAAATCTAACTCGTGTAAAAATTGAAATTGGCAAAGGAATAGGAAGTGTTGCTGAAGCTAAAGACGGAACGATTTGGATTGTTGCCAACCAACATTTTTTATATACCTATGATGGTAAAGAACTGAAAGAATTTGAGCAAAAAGAAGAAGAAGGTATTAAAAGACCTGTTCCTTTTGAAATTTACAAAGATCAAAAAGAAAGATTATGGTTGGTAGGATTTGGTGGTGCTTCCCGATTGGAAAATGGAACTTTTATTCCAGTGACGAAGAATGGTCCTTGGTAAAAATAGCAACTTTAAAACAAATCGTCAATTGAGCCCCGATAGTAGTGGCATCCTTTTTTATTTTTCTTTTACATGGATAATAAATTAGTTGCAAAAGAAAAATAAAAAAGATACAACGGATAGCGGGTAGAGTTTTCTTATAAATGCAAAATAAGTGCTCCTAAATAAACCTAATTATTTCAAAATAGGTTCGAAATTTGGTTTAAAGTAATTAGGTCCTTTCATTACTTTACCATCTTCTCTATAAATGGGTTTACCATCTTCACCTAGTTTACTCATATTACTTCTTTGAATTTCGTCAAAGACTTCTTCGATTTTATGTTGCAAACCATGTTCCAAAATGGTACCACAAAGTATGTATAACATATCGCCTAGTGCATCGGCAATTTCAACTATATCATTATTTTGAACCGCTTCTAAATATTCTTCATTTTCTTCTTTCATTAATTCGAAGCGCAATTGGTTTTTTTTCTCGCCTAGATCAGCTTTCAATTCGTTACTAACACCTAAACCATAAGTAGTGTGAAATAAAGCCACAGCGTCTAATTGTTTTTTCATTTTTATTCCATTTTATTTTGGTAAATGTATTTAATTGCTTTTTTCATTTCTTACTTTTGTAAAAAATTTATAATTATGTTTTCAACAGGTCAATGGTATTTTGCTTTATTTTTTGTAATTGTCTTCATTGCAACCATGATTTATGTGTATCGTAAAGATGTAAAAGAATTAAAATCACACTACAGAGGTATTTACTGGATATTATTTGGCTTTTTGCTGTTTATAGGTTTATTATTTTTTATAAAATTCTATTTGAAAGATTAATTTTATATATTTGGAAAACCACAAATCTTCCCTAACAATGAGAATAGCAAAATATATTTTTCTACTTTTATTACTACTATCTATTGCCTTTATTGTCTTTATCGCTACCCAACCCAATCAATTTAATTACCATAGCGAAAAAACCATTGCAAGTCCGAGAAACACGGTTTACCAATACATCAACGATTATAAAAATTGGCCGAGTTGGCATCCCGATTTAACTTCTAAATCAAAAGTTAGTATTTCTGAAATTAGTTTTGGAGAAGGTGCCAGTTTATCTTGGAATACTTCTAAAATTACTACCACAAGAGTTTTTCCTTTAGATTCTATTTTTCAGTCTAGAGCAGAAAATGACAAAAAATACGACTTATATTGGAAATTTGAAGAAGTAAATGGAGCTACCAAAGTTACTTGGGGCATTAAAGGAGATTTATCTTTTAAAGAAAAGTTTTTTAGTTTTTTAAAAGGTGGGAATGAATTTATCTACACTTCAAAAATAGAACAAGGTTTAGAAGATATTAATGACTTTTTAGTAAACGAACTAAGCAGTTATAACATTTTATTGAACGGTGTTATTCAAGTTCAAGCCAGTTATTATATTCAACACAAAGATTCTTCTAGTTTAGCTGAATTTTCCATTAAAACGAATGATGCTTTGAACAAAGTACAACAATTTGTAAAACAAAATGACATTGTAAAGAATGGAGAGCCGTTTATCCAATTTAACTCTTGGAATTTAGAAAGCGAACCTTTGTATTTTGCTGCTTGTATTCCTATAGAAGATGAAATTTTAACCACGCCTTTAAGTGATATTACCGGACATTTTCAAGAAGAATACCAAGCTTTAAAAATTACACTACAAGGCAGTTATTACCATAGAAAAGAAGCTTGGAAAAAAGCCCTCGACTTTATTGCGGAAAACGAAGTGTATCAATTGGATAAAAACTATTCTATTACAGAAATACATAAAAAAGGTCGTGCTGTTACCAGTCAACCTTCTGAATTTATTACTGAAATTTTAATTCCTGTTATAAGTACAGTTGGAACTACAAAACCAGCAGTAACCCAACCTGTTGCCCAACCAAAACCTGTTGTGACACAGAAAAAAGATTCGGTTAATTAATAAATGTAATAGCTTTCAATCACCTTTCGAATAGAAGTAAAAGCAATTTTTTCTAAGTCAATTTGTTTTCTATTGATCCAAATTAAATCTTGGATTTCATCTTTAGCAGTGACAGAAACCGTTTTGGAGACTAAGGGACATTCGTAAAAGATATCCATCGTACGATACGGTACATTCTTATACAAATAATCGTTGGGTGACGTGGTAATGTATTTTAAATCGTTTGGTGCTACTGTGATTCCCAATTCTTCTTTAATTTCTCTACAAGCCGCTTCTTCCGCTGTTTCTTTAGGGTCGATAAAACCTCCTGGTAAATCGAGTTTGCCTTTATCTGGATCTACATTTCGAATCGTAAACAAAACCGAGTCTTCAAATGTAAAAATAACAGCAACTGCAGCAGCAATATTATGATAATAAACAAAATCACAAGCGTGACATTGAAATCTAAAGTTGTTTTCAAAAGTAAAATGCGTGGATTTGCAATTCGGACAATAAGTAAAAAATGACATGGAAATAAATTATAGTTCCAAAATTACGAATTATCAATTACGAATTACGAATCACAAAAAAATATTCATTTCCTTCTAAATTCTAGGTTCTAAATTTTAAATTTGCCTTATGCAAAAACACCTTGTCATTATAGGAACCGTTTGGCCTGAACCGAATTCAACGGCTGCAGGAAGCCGAATGCTACAACTCATTGCTTTGTTTCAAAAAGACAATTATAGCATCAGTTTTTTATCTTCTGCAAAAAAATCAGAGTTTAGTTCCCCATTAGAATCGCAAGATATTGATTGTTATTCGATTGAATTGAATGAGGATAGCTTTGATACCTTAATCCAAACCTTACAACCTTCTATTATACTTTTTGATCGCTTTATGATGGAAGAACAATACGGTTGGCGAGTAGCCGAACAGTGTCCTGATGCTTTGCGAATTTTAGATACGGAAGATGTACATTTTTTAAGAAAAGCCAGAGAAACAGCATACAAACAAAATCGGGAATTGGTTTTTGAAGATTACCTCTCAGATGTTTTTAAAAGAGAATTTGCAGCGATGCATCGTTGCGATTTGAATTTGATTATTTCCGAATACGAAATGGAATTACTTACTGAAACCTTTCAAGTTAACACTTCTATTTTACAGTACTTGCCTTTTTTGGTGGAACCCATTTCAGAAAACTTTACAAATGAAATACCTCCATTTTCACAAAGAAGTCATTTTATAAGTATAGGCAACTTTTTACACGAGCCGAATTGGCAAACAGTGCTCCAACTCAAAAAATGCTGGAAATCGATTAAAAAAGCCCTTCCTGAAGCTGAATTACATGTTTACGGTTCGTACGCAACCCAAAAAGCCCAACAATTGCATAACGAAAAAGAAGGATTTTTAATAAAAGGACGAGCTTTAGATGTTGCTACAGTTTTTAATTCGAGTAAAGTTTTATTGGCTCCAATTCCTTATGGTGCGGGTTTGAAAGGCAAATTATTAGAAAGTATGCAATTCGGTTTACCCAATCTTACAACTGAAATAGGCGCTGAAGGAATGCATGGAAATTTAAATTGGAACGGATTTATTACCCAAACCGAAGAAGAGTTTGTACAGAAAGCCATTGCTTTATATCAAAATGAGGTCATTTGGAAACAAGCACAACTCAACGGAATTGCAATTATTAACCAAAGATTCACAAAAACTTTATTTGAAACCGATTGTATAACCAAAGTCAATCACTTGAATCAACATCTGAAACAACATCGCCTTCAAAATTTTTTAGGACAAGTATTCCAACATCAAACTTTGCAAAGCACCAAGTACATGAGCAAGTGGATTGCGTTGAAGAATGGGAATTAGAGATTAGTTGTCGGTTGTTGGTGCAAGCTAAGTTAAAAAACTGTAAACTGAGAACCGTTAGCTATAAACTACCCATGTATCGCTTCACCTGTTCCATAACTAGCAATTACTTTCGCTTCGTGTTCCAACCATTCTTCCCAACGTTTTTTTACATCGTAGCCTTTTTCTGCTAGATCATGTGCAAATTGTAAAAATGCAGTATAATGATTGGCTTCAGAAATCATTAATTCCCTGTAAAAAGTTGCTAGTTCTTGATCTTTGATATTTTCAGACAATACTTTAAATCGTTCACAACTTCTAGCTTCAATCATGGCTGCAAAAAGCATCCGTTCCACTATGATATGTTTCCGATTACCTGGTTTCATGAATTTGAATAAATCGTTCACATAACTGTCTTTTCTTTCGCGACCTAAAACCCAACCTCTTGCCTTTATAATTTCGTGAACCTGTTCAAAATGATCCAATTCTTCTTTTGCAATTTTGGTCAGTTCAGTTGTAATTTCAGTAAATTCTGGCAACATGGTAATCAACATAATTGCATTAGAAGCTGCTTTTTGTTCGCACCACGCATGATCCGTTAGAATTTCCTCTAAATTTCCTTCAGCTATATTAGCCCATCTTGGGTCGGTTGGTAATTTTAATCGAAACATGGTTTTGTATTTGGAGTACAAAAATACATTATTCTAATTAATCTTTTAAATCATATAAGTTTTCTTAACATCAACAATACGAGTAAAATGGGAATTATATAACAATCAAAAAAAATGAAGTAAGGGCTAAGAACCAAAACCAAGGTATCTTGCACCTATAATTTTAAAAACAAATAGTAATGAAAAAAGTAACAGTAATTATAGCTTCCTTAGTTATTTTAGCAAGTGTAAGTTGTAAAGAGCAAAACGAAGAGCCACAAGTGGTGGAAAAGACGGAAACCGTTGTAATCGAAAAAGAGAAACAACCGGAAGAAAATGATGGAACTTCATTAAGTATCAGTAATGATGGTGTTGAGTTCTCAACTAAAGATGGAGAGAAAAAAACAGAAGTTGACATTGACACAGAAAACAAATAAATAAAATAGTATAAACTATTACAATGCGAAATAATTAAAAAGAGCCCGTAACTAGTTACGGGCTCTTTTTATAATAGTATTCCATTGAGTTGCCAATTCTTATCAACATTATAGCGAATACAACCTTGAGTAATCTCTAAAGGACAATCAAAGTTATTAGTATACAAACCCCCAGTTCCTAATCCTTGTGGTAAAGGGTTTTGTAAAGTATAGGTAAATTGTGTAATCGCATTTAAACCAATATTACTTTCTAATGCAGAAGTAATCCACCATTTTATATTCATTTCTTCTGCTATTGCAATCCATTCTAAAGTACCTTTGAATCCACCGATTAAACTAGGCTTTAAAATAATATATTGGGGTTGGATTTTTTTTAGTAAATTCGTTTTAGCAGCTATTCCAAATACGCCAATTAACTCTTCATCTAGAGCAATGTCTAAAGGAGTTGTTTTACATAACTCTGACATACTGTCAGTATTGTTTTTTGCAATCGGTTGTTCAATGCTATGTAATTCGTATTCAGCTAATTGATTTAACTTACTTAAAGCATCATTTAAACTAAAAGCACCATTAGCATCCACTCTAATTTCAACCGTTTTATCATCAAAATGGTTTCGAATAAAGGCTAATAAACCCAATTCTTTTTGAAAATCAATAGCCCCAATTTTTAATTTTATACAGCGAAAACCCTGAGTTAGTTTTTCTTCAATTTGAGCTTTCATAAAAGCTTCTTCCCCCATCCAAACTAGGCCGTTAATTTCCATTTTTTTTAACCCTAACGTAAATTCAGAAGGAAATAATTCAAACGGTGTTTTGGAAGCTAGAGACAAAAAAGCCATTTCTACACCAAATTGAATGGAAGGGAATTCTAGTAAAGCATCCCATAATTGGTCTTTACCTAAATGGATGTTTTCACAAACCCATTGGAGTTTTTGTTCATAGTCGGGTCGATCATCTACTGAAAGCGTTCTGAGAATACCACACTCACCGATGCCTATTCTATCGTTTTCCTTCAAAATAAGAAACCAAGTCTCTTTTTCTGTTAAAACACCTCGAGACGTACTGCTGGGTCTCTTAAAAGTAAGTATATGCTTTTTATAGATTGCTTTCATATTGAATTACACTATCAAACTCAATGTTTATAATAAATTTAATCTTGACGTTGACGTTGATATTGACGTTGATATTGATATTGACATTGATATTGACATTGATATTGACATTGTTTTTTAAAGTTCAATAGACTCTCCTATTTCTAACAGCATCAAATCTTTATTTTTATCGAAAAACTTGCGCTTTGCATCATCATGATTGATTTCAATATACCCAAAAGTATCAAAATGATATCCTAAAATTTTATCACATTGTACAAAATCGGAAGCAATAATAGCATCTTCAACATCCATCGTGAAGTTACTTCCTATAGGAAGAATGGCTAAATCCAACTGTGTACGCATCGGGATTAATTTCATATCCATTGTTAAAGCAGTATCACCTGCAATGTAAATATTCTTTCTTTCGCCTTCTATTACAAATCCCCCTGGTTGTCCGCCATAAGTTCCATCTGGAAAAGAAGATGTATGCAAAGCATTTACGTACTTAACGGTGCCAAATTCAAAATCCCAACTACCTCCATGATTCATGGGATGATACGAAAAGCCTTTATTCCCATAGTAAGAGGCAATTTCAAAATTAGAAACAATAACTGCATCGGTACGTTTCGCAATAGCTTCAACATCCAAAACATGATCTTGATGCGCATGTGTTAGTAAAATAAAATCAGCTTTCAGCGTATCAATATTAATATGTGAAGCTTTAGGATTACCTGTAATAAAAGGATCTACGAGAATAGAAACCTCACCGACTTCTATTCCTAGGCAAGCATGCCCGTAAAATGTTATTTTCATGTTATTTTAGATTGAGTTGTTTACAAACTATTTTAAAAAAACTAAAGTTAACCAAAATAATACACTTAATGCAAATGTACTTAAAGCTACTTTTTTTAATTCGGGATCGAAGTCTTCATAAGATTTTGCTTTATTTACTTTATTAATATGCATAATAATTGAAATATTAACCAATAGAATCGGAATTAAAGAAGTTTTCGTTAGTAAATTAAAAATCATAAAACTGATGGAAGCAATTACCAATAAAGCATTATGATATTTTTTGGCGTTAGCCAATCCCATTTTAACCACCAAGGTAATTTTTCCCGCTTTTCTATCGTTTTCAATATCCCGCATATTGTTTAAATTCAATACGGCTACACTTAACAAACCAATAGAAGTTGCTGGCAAAAACAATTTCCAATCTATCATTTTGGTAAACAAAAAATTAGATCCAAGAACAGAAACAAAACCAAAAAAGATAAAAACAAATAGATCTCCTAACCCATTATATCCATAAGCATTACTTCCTACTGTATATTTTATAGCTGCTACAATTGCACTAATTCCTAAAAGAATAAAAATCATACTTAAAGCAAAATTCTCTTTTCCAAAAGCAACATAAATTAAAGATACAGCTAAAAATAATGTCAATATAGCCAAACTTATAACTCCTCTCTTCATTTGCTTGGCTGAAATAACACCAGCAGCTACCATACGCTTTTCTCCTATCCTATTTACATCTGTCCCTTTTACACCATCTCCATAATCATTGGCATAGTTGGATAAAATTTGTAATCCTAATGTTGTAAAGAATGCAAGTGTCAGAATTGTGTAATTAGCAAAACCTTGATAATAAGCATACGCACTACCAACAATAATTCCGGATAACGATAAAGGTAATGTTCTTAATCTAGCTGCCTGAATCCAATGTTTCATGTTTAAATTAGTTTTTAAAAAGCTGTTAATAATACTATTCCAAATAAAACAGAAAACAAAGCACATACTTTTAAATGATTAGGCTGTAAACTTGCTGCTGCTTTTTTAGAAAATTGATTGTGTTTTTGAATGGGTAAAGCCATCAATACTAAAGCGGATGCCATTAAAAAATAGCCGATAATTTTAAAAGAAAACGAATACTTACTAATTTCAGAAGCCCAAACAAAGGCAATTCCTATGAGGAATCGTATGCCTAGTTCTCCATAATTAATGAGATAAGTACTTCCTGCTTTTGCAATTATTTCTTTTGTTTTATAAGGCTTAAAAAACATTAAATACGCTGCGTAAATTAAAAACAAAGCGAAAATAAAAATGCTATATTTTGCTATTAGTATCATATTATAGTTTGAATTACATCCAGTTTCGTTTTGAAGTTTCTACTTGATACAACCAAACATTCACTTCTTTTTTTATGGCGGTATAATTTGTTGTAGAAAAAGAAATTCTTCCACCAGCAGTATATAAAACTACAGAACCAATATCGGTCCATTTTTGCCAAAAAAATTGATGTGTCTTTACGGCTTGAATTTTATAGGGTTCAATAATTTCGCGATCAATATCCCAAGCACCGCTTTGTTTCATAATAAAGTCATCACTTACAAATAATCGATAATTTTTATAAGAAAAAAGCAAAATAACTCCCATAAAAAAAACATACAAAAGGAGGATAACAATCATTGTGCTTAGAGAAAATCGTTGCACTATTCCATTGATTACAAAGCCTAATACAACAGGTAATAAGACAAAAAAGAATATTCCAACAATTAATTTTCTGATATTGGGATACAAAACCTTATCAAAAGAAGGTATTTTATCTAATAACAAAGCAATAATTTTTTCTTTTTCATTTAAATTACAACCTGGAATTTTAGTTTTATCTTTAGCACTAGCTCTTTTCATTTCACTAGAAGCTTGAAAAATCTCAATCGTATTGACATTTAATTTCTTTTGAAAAAAGTTTTGCGTCCATTTTACAATTTGCACTTTTTCAGGGCTTATTATGGTATTTTTGACATTTAGCAAACCATAATTTAGTACAAATGATTTTCCATCCTTTCGAATATTGAAATTAAAATATTTTACTAAAGTAAGTACTAAATTTATAACTAACACAGCTGTTATGATGAAAAACAAAAAGCCAAAAAACAAACTTGAGATGGGTAGTTTTTCCAATTGGCTCATATTGTTTTCTATTACATCTTCTCTACCTATTTGTTTTAAATTTTCAGAAATAGTTGAAAAAACTAAAATAAGATACGCAAAACTAGCGAGATAATTGGCTGTTATACCAATTTTTAACAAACTTGCAATTGAAATTGAAATAAGTGATTTAGGTGAACCAACTTCTTGGTATTGATTCTCTTCTACAAAAGTTTTCTTAGGATCATTTTGAACTAAACTACTTTTTAATTCCAAAGCCATTTCCTCAGAAATTGCTTTTATTGAAGCTTCTTTTTTATCACTACCTGCAGTATCTAACTCTAATTTATAAACCTTAAAAATTCTTTGGATTAAACTTTGATCGATAGTGACTTTTTGTATTTTATGGAAAGGAATAGTAGTTTTTGTCTTATTAAAAATTCCACTTTCGATAACAAATTCGTTTTGGGAATAATCAATATAAAATTGAAAAAACCAATAGCGCAAAAAAGCAATAAGGACAATACAAAAAACAATTCCAAAAATTCCTGAATAGATTTCTAACAAACTGGTTGTTGTCTTATTTCGAAACAAATAAACCAAAATAATTGGCCATAAAGCTCGAACTGATTTTTGTAGTGTATTTACAAACAAGACTACAACTCCTATTAAAGATTGCCGTTGAGGCTTAGAAAAATCAAAATTCCTTTGTTTCATTATCCTCTTTATTATCACCTTCTAATTGTAATGCTTCATTTGTTAAAGAATCGTAAGTTGGAGCTTCTTCTTTGAATTCTTCAGTTATTTCAATAATTTTTTCTGAAACACTTTCTTTTATTTTTTTAGCATCTTCCAATAACAAACCATTAATTTTTAAATCACTAGAACTTCCTCCTGCGGTAAATAATTCTATAGAGGCCAATCCGAAATACCTAGAGAGCAATCCTTGATGCAAAGCTACATGTTGCACTCTATTATTGGTTACTATAACTGTAGTTTCGCTTACAACACCCGATTTAAAAATTACATCATGTTCGCGTAATGCAAAACCTTTTTTGGTAAAACTTATTCTTAAATAGAGAATCCCAAATAAAACTAAAAAACTCCAAATCCCTAAAAAATACATCAATTTATCCTCTAAAAATGAGTCTTTAGAATTCATAAAATAAATAACCAACAACACTCCTAATAACATCATGTAAAATAAACTTCTTTGCAATACCATTACAAAAAAGTACTTTTTTTCTAAAGGTTGCAATTGGGTTTCTTCAAATTTAGGTAAAGCGGAAATATTTAGTGTTTTATTTGTAAAATCTTCCATAGTAATTTAAAGTAACATTCCTTTCTAAAATTCTCAAAAGTGTTTTAAAATAGTCCCTTTTTATGGCAAATATTTCTTTTCAAAATTTGGTTTACGTTTTTCTAAGAAAGCATCTCTACCTTCTTTTGCTTCATCAGTCATATAGGCTAAACGAGTCGCTTCACCGGCAAATACTTGTTGGCCCACCATACCATCATCCGTTAAATTCATGGCAAATTTTAGCATTTTTATAGATGTTGGTGATTTTGCTAATATTTCTTGTGCCCATTCATAGGCCGTATCTTCTAATTCAGCATGTGGAACAACTGCATTTACCATTCCCATTTCAAAAGCCTCTTGTGCTGAATAATTTCTTCCTAAAAAGAAAATTTCTCTTGCTTTCTTTTGACCTACCATTTTAGCTAAATAAGCAGAGCCATAACCGCCATCAAAACTGGTTACATCAGCATCCGTTTGTTTAAAAATAGCGTGTTCTTTACTGGCTAAAGTTAAATCGCAGACTACATGCAAGGAATGACCTCCACCTACAGCCCAACCAGGAACCACACAAATAACAGCCTTTGGCATAAAGCGAATCATTCGTTGTACTTCTAAAATATTCAAACGATGATATCCATCTTCACCAACATACCCTTGATGACCGCGTGCTTTTTGATCTCCACCACTACAAAAGGACCAAATACCATCTTTAGAACTAGGACCTTCAGCAGAAAGTAAAACCACCCCAATAGAAGTATCTTCTTGTGCATCATAAAAGGCTTGAATTAGTTCTTTCGTTGTTTTGGGGCGAAAAGCATTACGTACATCAGGTCTATTGAAGGCGATACGAGCTACTCCATCACATTTTTTATACGTAATATCTTCAAATTCTAAAGCTGTTTTCCAGTTTATAGTACTCATTTCTAATAATTTATTGTATTTGTTATTTTATAAAAACCAAGTAGAAGTTTATTTTTCCTTTCAATTTTATCTAATTTCAGGTAAAAATAATTCATTTTTTGCATTATATTGCACTAACAAAACAAATACTATCATGAAAAAATTATACTTAGGAATCCTTTTAAGTATAGGGGCCTTAACCGTTCACGCTCAAAACCATGAATTTCAAGAGGTTATCAGTATTGATTGCTTGCCTGTAATCTCTCAAGATAAAACAGGAACTTGTTGGAGTTTTTCTACCTCTTCATTTTTGGAATCTGAGATTATTCGTTTAACTGGAAAGAAAATTGACTTATCTGAAATGTATCAGGTACGAACTACCTATCCTAAAAAAGCGGAAAACTTTATAATGAGACAAGGTAAAGCTCAATTTAGTGAAGGAGGCTTAAGCCATGATGTCATAAAAAGTGTTGCCTCAAATGGATTAGTACCCGTAGCTGTATATAGTGGTTTATCTGAAGAAGAAAAAATACACAATCATGCAGAATTAGTAGCTGTATTGGAAGGAATGGTAAACACTTATGTATCTAATCCCGGAAAACAGCTTTCGAATCACTGGAAAAGTGCTATTGATGCAGTTTTAGATGTTTATTTAGGTGAAATTCCAAACTCTTTTACTTATGAAGGACAAACATATACGCCTAAGAGTTTTATGGAAATGACTAAAATAGAACCTTCCAATTATGTTACTTTAACTTCATTTACACACCAACCTTATTACACATCCTTTATTTTAAATATTCCCGACAATTTTTCTAATGGTAGCATGTATAATTTACCTTTAGACGAATGGATTGCAGCTATAAATTATGCTTTAGAAAAAGGATATACTTTAGCCTTAGATTGTGATGTTTCAGAAAGCACATTTTCTGCAAAAAATGGAATTGCCTTTGTACCTGAAAAAACAGAAGATAAAGAAAAAGGACTTAAAGAACTCGTTACTGAAAAGAAAATAACCCCTCAATTTCGCCAAGAAGAATTTGAAAACTACAATACTACCGATGATCATTTAATGCATATTGTTGGAATTATGAAAGATCAAAATGGTACTTTGTATTATAAAGTTAAAAATTCTTGGGGAACTGATGAAAAGAAAGTTAAAAATGGAGGTTTTGTTTATATGAGTCAAGCGTACCTAAAATTAAAAGCCATTTCAGTATTACTTCATAAGGATGGAATTGATAAAAAGACTAAAAAGAATTTAGGTTTATAAAATGATTTACAAATCATGCATTAGTACCGCCAATAAAATCATTTTTGGTTTTGTTTTTTTTATACTCATCTTAGCAACTATTCCTATCTTCTATTGTAATGATTTAACTTCTTTTATAGTAGTAGTTTCTATTAATTTAGCAGCCTTATTCTTCTTGGCTTGGATTCTATTTGACACTGAATATAGTATCGATAAAACGCATTTATATTGTAAGTCTGGTCCATTTCAAAAAAAGATTGCAATAGCTTCCATTCAAAAAATTAGTCATCATAAAGGTGTTTTGGTACCTGTAATGTTAAAATTAGCGTTAAGTCATGAAGGACTAATTATAAGTTATAATACTTATGACGAAATTTATATTTCACCTGAAAATCAAGTTGAATTTTTAGAAATCCTACAAAAATCAAATCCAAATATTAAAATTATACCTACTAAGAATGAATTATAGACTCTTTTTATTTCTGTTAACACTTCCCATTTTATCTTGTAAAAAAGAAATTACACCTCCTATTTCCGAAAAAAGAGAAATTAAAAAAGATTCCCTTGTTTTACCTCAATTTAATCCTTTAGATGCTTCCTACATCAAAAATAAAAAAAAGGCTATTTCCAATTTTTACGAGGAAAACATTGCTATTGATGATTTTAGTGGTTCCTTTTTAGTAGCTAAAAATGGTCAAATTTTATTTGAAAAATATTCAGGTTATTCCAATTACAGTACAAAAGAAAAAATAACAGCATCTTCTTCAATTCATTTGGCTTCTATAAGCAAAGTAATGACCGCAACCCTTATTTTGCGATTAGTTGATGCTAAAAAATTAACTTTAGAAACCACTTTAACCAGTTTTTATCCTAAATTTCCTTATAAAGATATTACCGTAACTTCTTTATTAACCCATCGAAGTGGTTTGCCCAATTATCTTTATTTTACAGATAATGATACCATTTGGGACAAATCTAAAACGTTAACAAACAAGGATATACTAAATATAATTTCTTCTAAAAAAGTAGCTTTGGATTTTATCCCAAATACTAAATTTAGTTATAATAATACCAACTATGCGCTTTTGGCTTTAATTGTGGAAAAAGTAACCCAACTTCCATTTCCTGAAGCGATGAGAACCTTATTATTTGAACCGTTACAAATGAAAGATACTTTTGTATTTGAAATTGAAAAGCAAAAAGATAATGTTGGTAAAAATTATAAAAGTACTTGGGAAGAAATTCCGTGTAACTTTCAAGATGGTGTTTATGGAGATAAAAATATTTATTCTACTCCAAGAGACATTTTAAAGCTCGATTTGGCCACTTATTCTGATGATTTTTTAAGTAAAGAAATCAAATCAAAGGCTTACAAAGGCTATAGTTACGAAAGAAAAGGTGTTAATAATTACGGTTTAGGCATTCGATTAAGGGAATGGGAAGATGGTACCACTATGTTTTATCATAACGGGTGGTGGCATGGAAATAAAACGTCTTATATCACCTTGAAAAAAGATACGGTTACCATGATAGCTTTATCGAATAAATATACCAGTAAAGTATACCAAATCAAACGCTTATCGAGTTTATTTGGTGATTATCCATTTACTATTGAAGATGAAGAATAAAATCGTATTTTTATAAGAAAATAGTATCATATGAAAACTTATAAACCTGAAAATTACAATTCTTTATCCCCTTATTTAATTGTAGATGAGGCTCAAAAATTAGTGGATTTGCTAAAAATTGTATTTAACGCTACCACTTTAAGACGTTTTGATCATGAAAATGGTACTATCGCTCATATTGAATTACAAATAGAAGATAGTGTGCTCATGATTAGTAACAGTACAGAAACTTATAAAGCACATACCACTATGTTACATGTGTATGTTCCAAATACTATAGACACCTATCAAAAAGCAATAGCTCAAGGTTGTCAAAGCATTGAAGCACCTATTCGTAAAGAAGGAGATTCAGATTTGAGAGGTTCCTTTTATGATTTTGCAGGAAATTATTGGGCCATTGGTACGCAACAATAATAAATACTAGTTTATTTAACCAATTTTTACCGATGTCATGGTTAAAGAACCACCTACTGCTTTATCATTAAAAAATTCAACTTCATCAGTATCGGTTTGTAAAGCTAAAATATACAATAATGGATAATAATGATCTGGTGTTGGAATAGCTAAACTAGCGGCTTTATTGAGTTTTTCATAGACAATTAAGTCGGAATGATTTCTAGTACTAATTTTTTCCTTAAAAATGGCATTCATTTCCAAAGCCCAATCATAACCGAATTCTGGTTCGCTTAATTTGTTCCAAGCTACCATTCTCAAGTTGTGAACCATATTACCACTACCAATAATTAACACCCCTTTTTTTCGTAAAGACAATAATTGTTTTGCCAATTCATAATGATATTTTGCGGGTTTATGATAATCGATACTGAGTTGTAACACCGGAATATCAGCATTGGGATACATATGCTTTACCACGGACCAAGTTCCATGATCTAAACCCCATTCATGATCTAAAACTAAGGATGGATTCGTAACTAATTTTTGAATCTCAGTAGCTAAATTTGGATCACCTGGTGCAGGATATTGCACATCAAACAAAGCTTGTGGAAAACCTCCAAAATCGTGAATTGTTTTAGGCTGAGACATGGCAGTTACAGCTGTTCCTTTGGTTAACCAATGAGCCGAAACCACAACTACTGCTCTCGGTTTAGGTATTTCTTGACCCATTTTTTGCCAACGTTTTGTAAACTCATTATCTTCAATAGCATTCATAGGCGAACCGTGACCTATAAATAAGACAGGCATTTTCTGATCTGTTTCCAATAAGGAATTTGACCAATTATAAAAAGAATTGATATTTGACATGATGATACTTCCAGTAATTATTTTAATAAAATTAAGTCTATTCAAAACCAACATTTGTATATACAAATATAATTTAAAAATATAATTTTAATATAAATAAGAGTTAAAAAAATTACCGTTTTAGTGTAAAATGACCTCTTTTTTGAGTAGCGATTCCTTCTGTAGAAATTAAAATAAGGGAATACCAATAATCTGATGAAGGCAATGGTAAATTGTTATAGTTCCCATCCCAACCAGATTGAGAATCTAACAAATCGAATGAATAGATAATTTTTCCGTATCGATCAAAAATAGAAACTTGTGCAGTTGTATAAAGTCGCTCTAAAGGACCTTTAATTCTCCATTTATCATTTATACCATCTTGATTTGGAGTAAAAAATGCTGGATAATTGAGTATTAAAATATTTTCAATTATAATGGTATTACAATCTTTATCGTCTTTAATAAATAATGTATACACATCTGGTTCTAAATTATTGAATACATGATAGGTTCCATTGCCATAAAAATCAACTCCATTTACAGAATAGGTAAAGTTTCCCAAACCATTCATTGTCACACTTAATTGACCATTATCAACTTCAACAGTTTTAATAGTAGGTGTTTCTGTACTTAAAACACGGAAATCTTTACTTCGTGTACAAGTTTTTCCATTCTCTTCTTTAGTAACCTCTAGAATATAAAAACCAATTTGATTTATTTCAAAAAAACGATCATTGGATAAAACAGTACCGTTCCCACTTTTCCATTGCCAAGTATCATTGGTAACACCTCCATCTAAAACTAAAGCATTTGTTGGGCTTTCACAAATGATGTATTCATCATCAATATTTAAAACAATTTCTGAATTAACAATTGCCTGAAATGTTATAATCCCAAAACAATTAAAATTATCATCTTCAATTCTAACCCATATTGTAGAAGATGCAGCAAGATAATAACGATCTAATCCATTCAATTTAGTTTGTGCATCTATTAAACTTGCGTAAAAATTTATGGAATAATTGGCTGGTAAATTTAGCTCCGTAGCTATTTGTTGCTTCTTTCTTACTAAATCAAATTTACCTTGAGTATTTCCATCAATATTATCTGAATTTTCACAAACATAAATAGGAGCTATTTCTTGAGGAGCTGTTTGTATATTTTCAATAAAAAAACTACTTATTCCGGAGCAACCTTTATCACTTATAATCTTAACAAAAATCTCTTCCAAATTGGATGAATTGATATAATTTTGATAATTTTCTATCCCATTCAAATCGTTTGTAGCATCATCAAGACTTCTGTAAAAATAAAATTGAAACTCAGGTGTATAACGAACTAAAAAATCTTTGATGTTCTCTAAATTAAAAATTGATTGTCCATCATTATCCGTATCACATTGAGTTAGTATTGTATTCATTGGAAGTACTGGCAATGGATAAACTTCAATGGTTTTAAATAGGTTTCTAACAGAACCTTGTATTGTTATTGTAGCTTTTACTTTATAACTCCCTGAATTTAAAAAAACATGTTCAGGCTCCAAGTCATTTGATAAATTACCGTCAGCAAAATCCCATTGTACAGATTCAATGGGAGCATAAGCATCTAAACTAAAATTAAAAGCTGCATTTACACAAGTAGTATCTGAAGCTATAATTCTATTTCTTAAAAAAGATGATACAAAAATAGGAAGTCCTTTTTTAGCAATTCCCGTACCTAAGTTTATGGCATTATTTTCATATAGACACGCTACTCCTTCTTTTTCAGGCTTATGAATAACACTTATAAAATGATTTTGATTAGTAGTATCATCACTAGCAATATAGATTTTTCCGTTTCGAGCTAATTGGATTGATTTTGCATTTGGACAATCCATGATATACGATTCAGCAGGTTCCATCCCTCCTATTTGAGTAAAAGGAAACTGAACTACATAATTACCTCCAGAATAATAAAAGTTTTTTGAATCTTTTGAAAATTCAATACTGTAAGGACTAATAAAAAGACCAAACGCAGGGACTGTAGGTAATGTAAAGTAATGATTAAAACTTACTACTAAATTGTCAAATTCATAAAAGAACACTTTTTTAAGTGTATGATCAGCCACGGCTACATATTTCCCATCAGGAGATATTTTCATGGCTCCAAAATCTACAAACTCTTGATCAATAGATTGAACAACTGGAGTAATATTGATTCCATTTGAACTAATTATAAAAACTCTAAAAGCTACATCCAATCGTACTCCTCCCGTACCATAAATTGGAGTATCGGAATTAGTTAAAGTTATTAATCGGTAAGAATTACTTTCATAATGGTAAAGAGCGGCTAATCTTGCAGTAGCAGTGTTTGCAATCCTTTCATTTTTAATTACTACTTCTCCTAGTGGATTTTGAGATGAAAATTTTACTTCTGAGTAAAAAATTCCTCTTACATAAATACGTGGTGTACTAGCATTAAACTCTCTTGTATAAAAAACATAATAGGTAGTGGGATCATTTGGTTTTGGAACAATTATAGAAGTTTGAATTCCTTCTAAATCACCTTCTAAATCATCACCATTATCCATAATCAGATGATTTTTATTCCAAATAGTATGTCCATTAGTATAAAACAATAAATCTCCATTTTCATCGGAAATACTAGAACAACCTGCAGGAGTGTTCATACTTCCGTTTATTGGAGAAACTACATCCTGATCAAAATTAATTCCAGAATTTCCTCCAAAAAGCCAATTATTAGTTTCATTTTGAGCTTCTATTCTACAACTTACTATAAATAGGAAATATAGAAATAATAAAGGGTAATATGTTTTAGTTTTAAATTGCATAATTTTAAAGAAAATTAATTTAAAAAATTAATTTTCAAATAGTTAATAACGTTTAGAATATCAAAAATAGCTTTTAAAAAAACACCTACAAAAAATTATCATAATTTTAACTTAGTTTATACAATATGTGATTGCATCTCAAGCAAAATAAAATGGAACTATAAAAAAAGTCCCAAACATTTTTAATGCTTGGGACATTCTACTAAAAAAAATTAACAACTATAAAATCTATTTCCAACCGCCACCAAGCGCATGATAGATACTTACCATTGCATTCATTTGTTGCATTTTGGCTTCTACCAAGTCAAATTTCGATTCTAAAGCATCTCTTTGAGTTAAAAGAACTTCCATATAATCTGCTCTAGCAGAACGGAATAAATCATTGGAAATAGTTACCGACTGATTTAAAGCATCCACTTGCTTTGACTTTAACTCATAAATATTTTTCATGTTTTCAATTTTAGCCAATTGATTTGCTACTTCAACATAAGCATTTAAAATTGTTTTTTCATAATTATAAACTGCTTGAATTTGTTTGGCATTTGCTGTATTATAAGTTGCTTTAATCGCATTTCTATTAATTAAAGGCGCCACTAAATCTCCAGCAATAGAATACAATAAAGATTCTGGAGTAGTAAATAAGTACTTAGAATCAAAAGCTCTTAAACCAATACCTGCTGAAATACCTAAAGAAGGATAAAATCTTGCTTTAGCCACTTTAATATCTAATTTAGCAGCTGCTAGCTCTAATTCTGCTTGTTTTACATCGGGTCTATTTTCTAACAATTGTGAAGGAATTCCAGCATGAATTGCATTAGGAACCATCTCTATAAAAGTATCTGTACTTCTGTCTACTTTTTGTGGAAAACGTCCTACTAAGAAATTAATTCTATTTTCAGTTTCAATTATCTTTTGCTGAATTTCAAATTCTAACCCTTTTGTATCAAAAACTTGTGCTTCAAAACGTTTTACCGCTAATTCTGTAGCACGAGCAGATTCTTTTTGTAACTTAACAATCTTAAGCGCATTTTCTTGAATCTCAATATTGTTTTTTACAATAAGTAATTGGTTATCTAGAGCCAACAATTCATAATACGAATTTGCTATTTCAGAAATTAAATTAGTGACCATGAAATTCTTACCTTCTACAGTAGCTAAATAATTACTAATAGCTGATTTTTTTGCATTGTGCAATTTATTCCAAATATCAATTTCCCAAGTTGCGTAGGCACCAACCATATAATCTTGTAACGGTTCAGGAGTTTCTACACCTGGTTTAATCTCTGTATTCGCGTCATTAGCCCCTTGACTAGTATATCTTCCCACTTTTTCAACGCCAGCACCACCTTTTAATCCAATAAAAGGAAGGTATTCTCCTTTACGTGCTCTAATTTCATTTTTAGAAATTTCAATTTCTTGTAATGTAATATTTAGTTCCTGATTATTTTGTAATGCTGTCTCAATCAAAGAATTTAAATGAGCATCAACAAAATAGTCTTTCCAATTCATAATTCCAGAATTAAGAGTGTCCTTACTAGCGGAATAACTTTCTGGAACTGTAGTATTGGCTTCTTTTTGTGCCAAATTACCTGTTTTACAGCCTGCTAAACTCAATATAATTATAAAAGCCGTTACAGGTATATAATACTTTTTACGAAGCATATGTTTTATTTTTAAATTCATTTTATTCTTCCTCCTCTTCTTCTGGAAAACGATCCAATTGATGCACAAAATCTTCACTTAATGAACTATCATCTTCTACATCAATTAATTTTCTTCCGCTAGCCAATGAACCAAAAATAAAGTACAATCCTGGTACAATTATAACTCCAAATATGGTTCCAAATAGCATTCCACCTAAAGCAGCAGAACCTAAGGTTCTGTTTCCAATAGCACCTGCTCCAGAAGCGACCATTAATGGAATTAATCCTGCAATAAACGCAAAAGACGTCATTAAAATTGGTCGGAAACGCACCTTAGCACCTTCAATCGCTGCTTCTAATATTGTAAGCCCTTCATGATGTTTTTGTACTGCAAATTCTACAATTAACACGGCATTTTTACCGAGTAATCCTACTAACATAATCAAACCAATTTGCGCATAAATATCATTTTGAAGTCCCATTAATTCTAATAAGAAGAACGTACCAAAAACTCCGACTGGCAATGAAAATACTACCGATAAAGGAATGATAAAACTTTCATATTGTGCAGATAACACAAAATATACGAATACTAATACAATTAAGAAGATGTAAATAGACTCATTTCCTCTACTCGCTTCATCATACGAAAGTCCTTCCCAAGCGATATCATAACCTTTTGGCAAAGTTTCTTTGGCAACTTCTCTAACAGCATCAATTGCTTCAGCTGTGGTATATCCTTTTGCTGGTAAACCTTGAATAGCAGCAGAATTGTACATATTAAAACGAGTAATCTCATTTGGTCCTTGTGTCTTTTTCAATTTCATAAAAGCTGAATAAGGTACCATTTCACCATGATCGTTTTTAATGTATAAATTCAATATATCAGAAGGTAATCTTCTGAATTTAGGATCAGATTGAACATATACCTTGAAGAAACGTTCAAATCGAATAAAACCTTGTTCATAGGTACTACCAATTAAAATATCTAGGTTTTCCATTGCTTTACCAATAGACACACCTTTTTGCATCGCTAATTGGTTATCGATTTCTAATTCATATTGAGGATAGTTTGCCGCAAAGAATGAGAAAAGACCCGCTAACTCTTTACGTTTTTCCAAATTCTCCATGAATTTCTTATTGATTTCATCAAAATCTTTATAATCTACTGTGGTACTTTTATCCAAAAGACGCATAGAAAAACCTCCTGATGAACCAAATCCTGGAATTGCTGGTGGTTCAAAAAACTCAATTTTTGCTCCTAAATCTTTCGATTTTTCTTCCAATTCTTCCATAATCTCAGTTACTTTATGCTCTCTTTCAGACCATGGCTTTAAGTTGATCAAACAAGTACCAGCATTTGAACCACGACCTTCCGTCATAATTTCATAACCTGCCAAAGAAGATACAGACTCCACTCCTTCCACGTCTTCACAAATTTTTTGAAGTCTTTGCGATACTTGATTGGTAGTTTCTAAGGTAGAACCTGGAGGTGTCTGAATAATCGCATAGATAGTTCCTTGATCCTCACTAGGAATGAACCCAGATGGAAGTATTTTACTTACAAAAAATGTTCCAGCACAAAATGCGATTAACACAAAGAAAGTTAACCATCTTCTACTTACAATCGATTTTAATAATCTTACATACTTTCCAGTTAATTTGTCAAAAACACTATTAAACTTATCAAGAGATTTTGTTAAAATATTCTTTTTCTTTTCTTTACCATGATGATTTTTAAGCAACATGGCACATAAAACAGGAGTTAAAGTCAAGGCAATAATCGCAGAAATAACTATCGAACTTGCCATTGTAATTGAAAACTGACGATAAAAAGTTCCTACAGGTCCTGACATGAATGAAATAGGTACAAATACCGATACCATTACCGCTGTAATTGCTATAATTGCACCACTAATTTCTCCTAATACTTTTTTAACCGCTAAATAAGGTGTAATATGCGGAAATTCCTCAAACTTTGCATGCACAGCCTCGACGACGACTATGGCATCATCTACCACAATACCAATTGCTAATACCAATGCAAAAAGTGTTACCAAATTGATGGTTATACCAAAAAATTGAATCACAAAAAAGGCTCCAATTAAGGAAACGGGTACTGCCAAAATAGGAATCAATGTCGAACGCCAATCCCCTAAGAATATGAAAACCACAAGTGCTACTAATATAAAAGCATCTCGTAAGGTATCGATTACTTGTTCAATTGAAGCATCTAAGAATTTAGAAACGTCATAACTAATTTTGTAATCCAAACCTGGAGGAAAAGTTTCCTTCATTTCCTCTAATTTTTCTTTTACTTGTTCGATTACGTCATTGGCATTACTTCCATAGTTTTGTTTTAATACAATAGAAGCCGATGGATGTCCATCCAAATTAGAATAAATATCAAAGAATTCACTTCCTAATTCTGCGCGACCAATATCTTTCAAACGAATACTTTCTCCATCTGCATTGGCTCTAATAATGACATTTTCATATTGTTCAGGCTCACTAAACCTACCTTTGTAAGTTAACACATATTCCAAAGATTGCGCTTCTATACCTGAACTTTGACCGATACGACCTGGACGTCCTACAATACTTTGTTCTGCCAAAGCATCCATAACTTCATCTGTAGAAACATTATAAGCTCTCATACGGTCTGGATTCAACCAAATACGCATCGCATACGTTCTACTTCCTAAAATTTGAGATCTCGCTACTCCTTTAATACGATTAATTTCAGGGAGCATTTTCACATTCGCATAGTTGTATAGGAATTTTTCATCCATATTCTTACCAGTAGCATATAAATTGACATACATCAACATACTCGGTTGAATAGGCGTAATAACAACTCCTTCTCTTTGAACCAGTTCAGGTAATAAGGGCATTACTTGGTCTACCCTAGTTTTTACCCTAATTACTGCTTGGTTAGGATCTGTACCTGGTTCAAAAATAATTCTTAAGGTTGCTTCACCTGCACTCGTTGCATCTGTAGCCATATAACGCATACCTTGTACCCCATTAATAGAGTTTTCAAGTGTAATTAACGTTGATTTTACTAATACATCAGCACTCGCTCCAGGATAAGCAATAAAAATATTAACTGTTGTGGGCGCAATATCTGGAAATTGCGAAGTAGGCAATTTTAAGATAGAGAGCGTTCCCATAAAGACAATCATAATTGAAATTACAATTGCAAAAACGGGTCTTTGTATAAATTTACTAAACATGTTTTTATCTTTTTATAATTTCAATTATTCAGCATAAAGTTCTAAATGCTCTAAAACAGTTTCAGGCTTTTCTAACTTATATTCAATCTTTTCATTTTCTTTAACCAATCGCAATCCTTCTAAAAGAATTTTATCATCTTCTGATAAACCTTCGCTTACAATAAATAAATGCGGTAATTCAGCAGCTAATTTAATTTCTCTAGAAACTACTTTATTTTCTTTATCAATTACATAAACATATTTCTTATCTAATACTTCGAAAGTAGCTTTCTGAGGAATTAACATTGCATCTTTATAAGGTAAAGTAACATGGATATTTCCAGTTTCTCCATGACGTAATAAACTCTTTGGATTTGGGAAAGTTGCTCTAAAAGAGATATTTCCGGTTTCATTGTTAAAATCAGCTTCAATTGTTTCAACAACTCCTGGATATTCAAAATATTTATTATTTGCCATCAATAAATTAACCGTTGGCTTTACGCTTCCTTGTTGTTCCGCTTTAAAATCTAAATATTCAGCTTCAGGTACATTATAATACACCCACATTTTACTATTATCAGAAAGATTGGTTAATAAATCTCCTTCTTCCACTAAACTTCCTAAACGAACATGGAATTTATCCACTATACCATCAAAAGGAGCTCTAATTTGCGTAAATTGTAAATGTACTTGCGCTAAAGCTAACTCAGCATTCGCTTTATCTAGTTTCGCTTTTGCCATTGCTAATTCATTTGGTGCAACAACATCACTATCCGCCAAACGTTTTGTGTTTTTGTATTCGATCTCAGCAAAGCTAGCTTCTGCCCTTGCTTTTTCCATTTCTGCTTCATATAATTTAGGCATAATTTGGAATAATATTTGACCTTGTTTTACAAATTGACCTTCATCAATAAAGATTTTTTGTAAATAACCTCTTTCTTGAGCTCTTAACTCAATGTGTCTACTCGATTGAATTTGGGATACATAATCTTTCGTAATTAAAGTATCTTTTTTTATTGGGTTAGTAACCAGAAAATGGGTATTTTCCTCTTTTTTTTCAACTTCTTTTTTGCAACTTGTGTTTAATAACAACGTGCAGATACTCATAAAAATGAGAACTTTTTTCATAATAATATATATTTAAATAAAATGAGTGTGATTAATGGAGCAGTGAATAATAAAAAAAGTTTATTATTGTAAAGTTCCTTTAAATTGTTAAGTGTGGTAACTTAAATGGAGAAAAGCAGTACATGAAAATGCCTGCTACATTTTAAATCATATTCTAAAGACTCTGAATACGATAAATAATTTTTTTATTGAAATATGAGAAGTAACTTCTCCTAAAAAAAGTTTTCCCTTTTGTTCTGATAAAAGGATTTTTTGTTTGGAACTACAAAGAAATTTATGAAAAAAAGAAACTGAATCAAGAGTTTTTTTAGAAGAAGAAATTTCGTCTTCTTCTATTTCAACGTCAATTCCGTGAATTTTATGAGCTTCAATATCTCCTACATTATGAATATAATCATAAAAAAACAGATTATTAATTAACTCATTTTCAACTAAAACTTCTCTAGAAGTATTTTGAGAATCTAATGTAGATAAGGAGTTACAATCATTTGCACCAGCAAATAATTGGGTGTAACCAACAAGTAAGGTTACTAAAGTAAGGAAAAAATATTTCACCGTCTTTCTTATCATACAGAGGACAAATGTAAATCATTTTTTGATTTTAACAAATAATACTATGTTTAATAATCTGTTAAAATATTTATTTTTGTGATAATTCTTTAATAAACGAAAAAGCTCTTATTTCTGCATAAGAGAATGTATTGTTTTTAAGAGGAAAAGCACAATGTCCACCATATTTAGGAGTTTCCAAATGTATGAGATTACTTTTAGAAGCCAATTCTTTTGGATAACAATCTGGTCCTAAAAAGGGATCATCTAGAGCATTTAAGATAAGAACGGGTAATGTTATATTGGTAATACTTCTTGCTGGAGAAACTTGATAGTAATAATCTTCTCTATCTTTAAAACCGTGCAAGGGTGCTGTAAAATGGTCATCTAAATAATCGAAACTGTCGATGTTTTTAATTTTACTCCAATCCATTAAATCTGGAAACTGTTTGGCTTTTATTTTTAGTTTTTTGGTTAAATCGTACATAAAGTTCTTCATATAAACTCGATTAAACCCTTTTTTTAAAGATTCTGCACTCGATTTAATTTCTACGGGAACAGATATAGCTACTCCAGCTTTAATTCTGGAATCTACTGGTTGCATTCTACCCAAATAATTTAAGGTTTGTGCACCACCCATAGAATAACCTATTAAATAAACTTCTTCTACTTGAGTTAAAACAAATTGTATCACAGCATCTAAATCTTCAATAGTGGCATGGTGGTATAATCTAGGCAATCGATTCATATCTCCACTACAACTTCTATTATTCCAAGCAAAAACTGAAAAACCTTGATTTAAAAAGTAAGTTGCACAACTATTCATGTAAGTCCGCTGTGAATTCCCTTCTAGACCATGACATAAAACAACGGCTTTTCTTTTATTTTTCAGGTTAAAATCAACTACTAAAAAATCCCCATCATTTAATTCCAAAATTTCTCTTTGATAAACAGGACTTGGAAATTTTTTAAACATGCCTGCATAGATTGTTGAGACATGCTTATGTTTATATAGTAAAGAAACTGATTCGTTGTATGAGGAATAATCAAGTAATGGCATTATTCAATTCATTTACCAATTAAATAAATTCCATCCTCTTTGATTTCAATCAATTTCTGACGGTATAAATTACCTACTGCTTTCTTAAAAACTTTTTTACTCATTTTCAAAACAGTTCGAATATCTTCTGGGTTCGAATTATCATTCAAACCTAAAAAACCTCTATTAGATTTCAGTTCGTCTAAAATTTGTTGGGCAGAAGGCTCAATAGCTTCAACTCCTACTTTTCGCAGTGACACATCAATTTTACCATCAGGTCTCACATTTTTGATGTAAGCTTTCATCTTCAAACCAGGCTTAACGTCTTCAAAAACTTCGTTTTTGTAAGCCAAACCTCTGTATTTTTCGTTTATAATAACATTGATACCAGCTTCAGTTATATGAGATACAATAACATTTACTTCTTCTCCATTTTCAAGATCTACCTCTTCATTACTTAGAAATTGCTGCGTTTTACTAGAACCTACTAATCTATTGGTTTTTTCATCCATAAAACAATATACTAAATATCGTTTCCCTTCTTCCATGGGTCGGGCTTGTTCTTTAAATGGAACAAACAAGTCTTTTTCCAGTCCCCAATTCATAAAAGCACCAAACTTATTAATATAATTCACTTTTAAATGAGCAAATTCATTTAATTTAATGTAAGGCTTTAAAGTAGTTGCAACGGGACGTTCTTCGTGATCTAAATATACAAACACAGTTAATTCATCGCCTATAGCATATTCTCTTGGAACATATTTATTAGGTAATAAAACATCATTTTGTTCCTCAACTCCATCACCTAAAAACAATCCGACTTTTGTATTTCTTAATATTTTTAAGGTATTATATTGACCTATCTGTAACATATTTAAATTGAATTATGCTGCAAAGGTAATTAAATGCATCGTAAAAAAATTAAATTCCTATTTCAATCTGAAAACGAGCATACCAATTTGAAGATGAAGAACTCCAATTATAATCTAATTCATTATAGCTGAGTTCCGCTTGCAATTTAAAAGTGTGTTCCCATAAATAGCGCGTTAATCCAATACTATATTGCTTAGAACTAGGTGCCAAATCCTTTATTTCATTGGCTACATGTTGGGTTGAAAACCTTCCGATTATTTCATAATTGGATGGAAACACATAACTCATTTGGTAATCAAAACCTTCTCCTGCAAAAACATAATTAAAATTGGTTACATCATTTGCATCATAAGTAATTATATCTTTAGCTTTTCGATTCATGTAAGCACTCATAAAACTCCAGCCATTGTATTTTAAAAGGGCATCAAAAAATGTGGAACGAAGGGTTCTTGGTTGAAAAAGTTCCTTACCTAATTGTCCTTGTGTTCTCATGGCTCTATTATTTTGTTGAAAAGCACCTGATAGAAGTAATTTAGGACTTTCTTCTCGTAAAATATCGCCTTCAAAATAAATACCGTTCTTTTTAAAAGTCCCAAAAGGAAACAATTCGATTTTACCCGTCAAAGCGACCCCATCGTCTGATGTTTTTGTCCAATTTCTTCCTTCACCAGTGGAAATCGCAGTTTTTATATTATAGGAAAAAGCATCTTTCTTTTCGTTTAAATAATACGCTTGTACACCAAAATCTCTGTCAATAGTAAATTTTGCGTTATTAATGGTTCTATCGGTGAGTTGCAACGCTCCAGAAGAATTCACTCTTTGTCTATTTCCTGGTAATTTAGTTTGTCCAAAAATAAAATTCCAATTTTTATTAGGTCTGTAAAAAACAGCCGCATCTCTAATAATATTTATGTTTTCTCCATCTTCGATTACACCCACATCACCAGGTGCAAAAGAAAGTTGGATAACATATAAAAACTTTGGATCACCTACATAACCATCAAAACGCAAACGCAGCCTTCTAATTTGTGCTTCATATCGATTAGCTTCATTTTCTTCATTAATATAAGTTACTCTGTTTTGCATTCTAAAACGAATATTCAATTGAAAAATACTATCTGGAGAAGTAACTCCCAAACCCTTTCCGTAACTGTAATAAGGTAAAGCCGCTAATTTTATATCGTTATTATGTAAGGAATCTTTTTTGAATTGCGCAAATGAATACTGGCAAAGAGCTAGTATTAATAGAATTATTATTTTTTTCATTAAAATGTAGTTGTGTTGAATTGCCCGCAAAAATAAAATATTTTAAAGAATATCTTTTGCTTTATTTACCTTTGCAAAAAATTACATCATGTCAAATATTTATATAGGCTATTATTTTACTATTGAACCTAGAGAATTAGGTTCGGAAATTTTATTAGCTGAATTGGGAGAAACTGCATTTGAAAGCTTTGTTGAAACAGAAACAGGTCTTGCTGCTTATGTACAAAAAGATCTTTGGAATGAAAACATATTGGAAGACATATATATTTTAAATAATGAAGAATTTAAAATATCCTATACTTTCGAAGAAATTGAACAAGTGAATTGGAATGAAGAATGGGAAAAGAATTTTGAAGCAATTGATGTTGATGGAAAATGCCATGTAAGAGCACCTTTCCATGAAAAGACGAATGCAGAATTTGATATTGTTATTGAACCTAAAATGAGTTTTGGTACAGGACATCATGAAACGACACACATGATGATTCAACATTTATTAGAGACAGATGTTACTGATAAAAAGACCTTAGATATGGGTTGTGGAACGGCAATTTTAGCCATTTTAGCTGAAATGAAAGGAGCAAAACCAATTGATGCTATTGATATTGATAACTGGTGCTACTTAAACTCTATTGAAAATGCAGCTCGAAATAATTGTGAAAATATTAGTGTTTACGAAGGTGATGCTTCACTCTTAAAAGGTAAAGAGTATGATGTTATCATTGCAAACATTAACAGAAACATCCTTTTAAACGACATGCAACAGTATGTAGATTGTTTAAACGAAAACGGAATTTTATTTTTAAGTGGCTTTTACACAGAAGATATTTCTGTTATAGATTCTTGTTGTACTGAAAAAGGACTGACTTATGTTAAAAAATTCGAAAGAAACAATTGGGTTGCTTTGAAATATGTAAAACAATAATTATTTTTGTTTAAAATTTAAAAAGCTAAAAATGAGCACGATAGAAAAAAATAAAGAAGAAGTTTTAGTTGAAGAATTAGTGAGTTTAAACAATGAAATTGTTTTATATAATGATGATGTGAATACATTTGATCATGTTATAGAAACACTAATACGCGTTTGCAATCATGAAGCATTACAAGCGGAACAATGTGCTTTACTTGTACATTACAAAGGACAATGTGCTGTTAAGACGGGAAGCTATGATGAATTAAAACCACAATGTTCTGCTTTACTAGACGCTGGTTTGAGTGCGGAAATACAATAAATAAAAAATCCCGATTGAATCGGGATTTTTTTATTTTAATATTATTATTTCTTATAATTTCTTATAAATATAAATCACTTCTTTTCCTTCTACTTCGGCTTTCACTTTTAAAGTAGTCGCATCTAATAGTAAAATTTCACCTGTTTCTTCACCAGCATAAGGAAAATTAATAATTAGATGATTCTCCTCTTTTTTCCAAGTACCGCTATCAACAGACATTTCACAATTTCCTGAACCATAGTAAAAAACATCATTTACTTTACCATCTTCAAAAAATTCTACATAATCATTACCACAATTTTCTTCATGTTCATAAGAAAATAAAAGTTCAGCCTTACTCATTCTTTTTCCTTCTTGATAGTACTTCCATTTTCCAACAAGAGATACTTCATTAGAAGTTACATTACGAAACGATGACATTACAGTTCCTAACGCCAATACTGAAACCAAAGCAATTGCTAATTTTTTCATAATTAATAGTTTTATTTGTTAAGTTTATACCAAAAAAACAATAAAAAAATTAATTTTAAAAATATTTTTTAAGAAAACGATGTAGAATAATGAAATTATTAAAACTCCAATTAAAAAATTAAAAAATTAATTTTTTAAGGTAAAAAAAATATGAATTTAATAATCAGTAAATGAGATTAATGAGGAATTTTATCTTTGAAAATTCCATAAATATAATTTCCAATTAAAGCACCAACAAGTACTACTGCGATGGTAGCAACTCCTGTTCCTAAAAGTACAAATATCGGACCAGGGCAACAGCCTACAATTCCCCAACCTACTCCAAACATAATTCCTCCTACGATATATCGAAAACGTGCTTTTTCTTTATCTAAAATCTCTATTGGTAAACCTTTATAATCTTTAATTTCTTTCTTTTTAAAAATACGAATACCTACAACTCCTGTAACAATAGCTGTAAAAATAATTCCGTACATATGAAACGATTGAAATTGAAACATTTCATAAATTCGATACCAAGAAATCGCTTCTGATTTGGTTAAAACTACACCAAATATAAAACCAACCAATACAAAACGTAATAATTTCATTTTTAAAAAATTAATGGAATTAAAAAATAAGACGCGATTAAACCTCCTATAAAGAAACCAATTACTGCTATCAAAGAAGGTAATTGTAAATTACTCAACCCTGTTATAGCATGACCTGAAGTACAACCACCAGCATAAGGCGTTCCAAAACCTATTAGAAATCCACCTAGTAACAGAATCAAAAAGCCTTTAAGAGTGAGCATGGCATCGAGACTAAAAATGGCATCAGGAACCATTTTCCCATTAGGTAAATCTATATGAAGTGCATGTAATTGTTGCAATGTCTTGGGGTTCAATTGAACAATATCAGTACCGTTTAAAAAATGTGTCGCAAAATAACCACCTAAAATAGCACCTAAGACCACAGCTAAATTCCATTTTTGCTCTCTCCAATCAAAATTAAAATAATTGGATCTATTTTTTGCTCCTAAAATCGTACATAACGTTCTCAAGTTAGAAGACATTCCAAAAGTTTTTCCAAAATAAATTAGAAGCAACATGGTAACTCCAATTAAAAAACCTGAAATAGACCAGTGCCAAGTACCATAAAGTATCTCCATACAATTATTTTTGGCAAATATAAAAAATAGCAACGTTTAATTCCAATTATAATATTTTATATTAATTTTGAATACAAATTATACAATATGTTACAAAATTTCAGAATTGAAATCAAATGGGCCATTATTTACACTATTGCTTACACGTTATGGATGTACTTTGAAAGTAAAATGGGTTGGCATGATAGTAAAGTATTATTAGAACCTTTGTATAATCTTTTATTTTTACCCATAAGTATTTTTCTTATTGGTTTAGCTCTTTTTGACAAAAAAAGAAACCATTACAAAAATGAAATGGATTGGAAAAAAGGATTTACCTCTGGAATTATTCTTTCTGTATTGATTACGGTTTTAAATCCGGTTGCTTTGTATATTACACATCACTATATTTCTCCAGGTTTCTTTGACAATGCCATTAATGCTTCTGTAGCAGAAGGATTATCTTTAGAAAAAGCAACCGCTCGTTATAATCTGAATACCGCTATTTCCAATAGTGTTTTTGATAGATTATCTTTTGGAGTTGTGATTTCTGCGGTAGTTAGTTATTTTATACGAACCAAAAACAATTAAAAAATGAAAGCACTTACCACTTTGTTTTTACTACTACTTCTATATTCTTGTACCAGTACAAAATCAACCCTTAAGAATATCGATCCCAATGCTATTCGTCCTAAGGTAGTACATAATGCATTTGTGATTACTGAATATGCCAAAGATTCACAATATGGTTATGATGCTGATTACCCAATTAATTTAGGCCCTCTATATGACAAGCAAGAAGAACAAAACATTGCTTATTTCTTAAATGCTTTAGAAGGACCAAAAGGAGAAAAATTAGTCTATCAAAAAACAGCAACCTGTTGTCCTTTCCCTTCAGACACTCATGGGATTGGTGCCGGAACTTTATCCATTTATGAAGTTGAATTAGAAGGAACTTCAAAAAAGATAAGTTTATATTTCAATATCTATGAAAAAGGACAAATTGTATGTCCGAAAGGCCTAAATATAAAAAAACAATAATTTTTGACTTAAAAAAAATCAAAAATCTTAATTCTATCTTAATGAACCTTTTAAAGCGTATTTTAAAAGGTTTTTATTTTTATCTTTGCACTCGAAAAATAACTACAAAATGAACTTAAAAAACATACCTCAAATAAAACATACACAAAGCGGTAATTTCTTTTTATTATCAGGCCCTTGCGCCATTGAAGGTGAAGAAATGGCCTTGCGAATTGCAGAAAAAATCGTAACTATCACTGATAAATTAGAAATCCCTTATGTATTTAAAGGGTCTTTTAAAAAAGCAAATCGTTCTAGGATAGACAGTTTTACAGGAATAGGTGACGAAAAAGCTTTAAAAATATTAGCTAAAGTATCAAAAGAATTTGGTATTCCAACTGTGACAGATATACATACCAATGAAGATGCAGCAATGGCAGCAGCTTATGTTGATGTTTTACAAATTCCCGCTTTTTTAGTACGTCAAACCGATTTAGTAATGGCTGCTGCTGAAACTGGTAAAACCGTTAATTTGAAAAAAGGACAATTTATGAGTCCAGAAAGCATGAAACATGCGGTACAAAAAGTATTAGACTGTAAAAATGAAAACGTAATGGTAACCGATAGAGGAACCATGTTTGGTTATCAAGATATGATTGTAGATTATCGAGGAATTCCAACCATGCAACAATATGCTACTACAGTTTTAGACGTTACCCATTCATTACAACAACCCAATCAAACCGTTGGTGTAACAGGTGGAAGACCCGATATGATTGAAACTGTAGCTAAAGCTGGTATTGCTGTAGGTGTGGATGGTATCTTTATAGAAACTCATTTTGACCCTGCAAATGCTAAAAGCGATGGAGCGAATATGTTACACTTGGATTATTTTGAAGATTTAATGACCAAATTAGTCGCTATCCGAAAAACTGTAAATCAATTTTAAATTACTTAAATTAACCCAATGAAACAATCATTTCTAATGGTTGTACTATCTTTTTGTGTTTTTTCACAGTACACCTTTTCGCAAGAAACAGTTGAAACACCTGAAAAATACACCAGTCATAACAAAGGTAAATTCTTTATCTTTTGGGGTGGAAACAGAGAGTCTTTTACGAGATCTGATATTCATTTTCAAGGAGAGAACTACGATTTCACCTTATATGATGTAGCAGCACATGATAAACCTAAAGGTTGGCATGTTGATTATGTAAACCCGGGAAGAATGACAATTCCACAAACCAATTTAAGGATTGGATATTTTTTAAGTGACCATTATTCAATCGCCATAGGAGTTGATCATATGAAATATGTCATGTATAATAATGTTAGATCAAATTATTCGGGTTATTATCCCAATGCAGGAAACTATGGAGAATTACCTTCAAGCGATCAACTAACTCTCACAGAAGATTTCTTATTGTTTGAACACACAGATGGTTTGAATTACATACATACTGAATTATCAAGAGTAGATGATCTTTCAAAATTTATTGGTTTACCCAATACGGACAAATTTCAAATTAATGTAACCGAAGGTTTTGGTGCAGGAGTATTACTTCCCAAAACCAATACCACCTTACTCGGTAAAGAAAGATATGATGAATTTCATTTAGCAGGTTATGGTTTATCTGCAAAAGCAGGATTAAACTTTACCTTTTTCAAACACTTTTTCATTCAAGCTGAAGTAAAAGGGGGTTATATTAATATGAATGATATTCGTACGACAAACAATTCAGCTGATAAAGCTTCGCAAGATTTTTGGTTCTTTCAACGTATTATTGCTGTAGGAGGCATTTTTAGAATTTAAATGTTGAATTAATACAAATAAAAAAAGCACTTCAAGAAGTGCTTTTTTTATTTAAATATATAATGTTTTTGCTTCTTCTATAACCGATTTTAAAATACTATTATCTATACCCTCTAAAGTAGTATATCGTAGAGATTTTACTGTATTCCTCTTTTCATCAACCAAAGATTCTTGGTTTTTAAGCAATTGAAAGCCTTTAGCAAAACCAACATCAACAAATTTACGTTTGTGATTGGGTGCCAAATAACAAAAAGGCTTTTTCTTATAATAAAAATAAGGAATTCCCCATTTGAAAAGTAATTCGGTATCTCTCAATTCATGTTCTACCACTGTAATAATATGCAGTAGTATTTCACGATACATTTCTGGCTGTCTAAAGATATATTCTTCTGCAGGTTTCATTCGTTCCCAATTTCACTTATTTCATTATTTGTTATTGTGCTTTTTATCAACTTCTTTCCGAATTTAAATAATTTATACACTAACCAATAATAAAGTGATGAACCAACTAAAAATCCGAAGTAATATACTATTATAAAAGAGGTCTCTTGTTGATAGTGTTCCTTATAAAGTAAGTTTCCAATAAAATTTAATATTAATAATAAAAATAATAATATAGATATAATTTGTATGAAATATCCAAAAACAACTTTCATTTGCAATTGTAAGTATTAATTAATCCCATATTGATCCATCAAATAAACTAACGAAGCCATTGTGGCCGCTCCAAGTTCCAATTCTCTTTTATTAACAGCATCAAAAGTATCATTGGCAGCATGATGATAATCAAAATAACGTTGGGAATCCGGTTGTAATCCTGCTTTAACAATATGTTTGGATTGTAATGGTCCGATATCAACTCCAGTGTGACCTTCCACGAAAATGTGGATTAAATAAGGCTCAAATAAGGTTTTCCAATTACTAATTTTTGAAAAATTGGCGGAATCAGCTTCAAATGAAAAGCCTCTAGGTGAAAAACCACCAGCAACACTTTCTAATGCAAAAATGTGGTTTTCTTTATTACTTTCTGCTAATGCTGCATACTTTTTACCACCTCTATTACCATTCTCTTCATTCATAAATAAAACCACCCTAATCGTGTGCTTTGGTTTATAACCTAATCTTTTAAATATAGAAAGAATTTCCATACTTTGAACCACTCCTGCTCCATCATCATGAGAACCATCTCCTAAGTCCCAAGAATCTAGATGGCCACCTATCACCATAATTTCATCTGGTTTTTCTGTACCTTTTATTTCACCCACCACATTATAAGACACTACATCTGGTAAAGTTTCACAGGATTGCTTAAAGAAAAATTCAAGGTTTGGGTTACTTTTAAGTGAATCGCTCAATAAATTAGCGCCATTCGTACTTATTGCTGCGGCTGGTATATACTTTTCTTTTGGCAAATCACCATAATTTGTATTCCCTGTATGTGGAAAATCATCTAATCTTAAGTTCATCGATCGTACAATAACGCCTACAGCTCCTAATTTTGCTGCTTCACGAGCTCCAGAAGAACGTTGGTCAATACACCCACCATAGGCTTCAAAGGTGCGAATATGAATGGGTGTCATTGGTCTATTAAAAAAGACAATCTTTCCTTTAATTTTTTCAGCACCTAAAGCAATCATTTCATCAATCCCCATTACTTCAATTATAGGAGCTTTAAGTCCGTTTTTAGGGGTTGCAACCGAACTACCTAGGGCACAAATAGGAACCTCTACCTTTTTACCATTGTTTTCAAAATAGGCTTTTTCTTTTTCCCCTCTTACCCAATGTGGGACCATTACTTCTTGTAAAAAAACACGATCTAAGCCCAATTGTTCCAGTTCCGATTGTGTATACTGAACCGCTTTTTCTGCTGAAGAAGAGCCCGATAATCTTGCTCCTATCGTATTCGATAAATAGTCTAACCAATCATAACATTGTGAATGGGTTAAGGCTTCATCATAGATGGATCGTAGCATTTTTTCATCATTGGATTGTGCATTCAAAGAAAAAGTAGTCCAAAGACCTAAGACTAAAACAAAAGAAAATCGCATTACTGAAAGAATTAAATGTATTAAAGTATAAAAATATTACAATTATTTTACTTTACGGTTACTGCTTCTTGAAATGGGAATTATTTAACAAAAAAAAATTTGGTCAATAGAAAAATATTAATTTACTTTGTATTTCAAAGTACTTTAAAATGGAAGCAAGTAAATATTTAAAAGACATACAAGATATTAAAGAAATGATGAGTAAATCCACTCAATTCATTTCTTTAAGTGGTTTATCTGGAATTTTAGCAGGAATCTATGCTCTAGTTGGTGCAGCATATGTAAATTATTTAATCAATTCTCATTATGGGCGTTATATCACTTTGGAGAGTAAGACTTTTAAGCTAATTCTTTTAACCGCTTTTATTGTACTTGTACTTTCATTAGGAACTGCCTATTTGTTAACCGCTAAAAAAGCTAAAAAAGCAGGAGAAAAAATTTGGAATCCTACTTCAAGAAGAGTCTTAATTAATTTTTTAATTCCTTTAATCACAGGTGGGATTTTTGCTTTGCTTTTACTAAAAAACAAACATTATGGTTTAATTGCCCCAGTTACCTTATTATTTTATGGTTTGGCATGTTTAAATGCCAGTAAATACACTTTAAGAGATGTACGTTATTTAGGTATCACTCAAATTATTTTAGGATTAATTGCCGTTGAATTTTCAGGCTATGGTTTGTATTTTTGGGTAATTGGATTTGGTTTGTGTCATATTTTATATGGAAGTATGATGTATTATAAATATGATAGAAACATCTAATACAAAATAAAATGCGAAAATTTTTATTTCCAATAAGCATCTTCATTCTATTTTTTATTTCTGTTGCGCATACAAAAATTAAAAATGGCGCTAAAAACAAAACATTTTCTGATGCAAACTTACTTCCAAATAATAAAGTTGGTGTAGTCTTAGGAACCGGAAAATATTTAAAAAATGGAACTTTGAATCTTTATTTTAAGTACCGTATAGAAGCAGCTGTAACTTTATATAAAGAATGCAAAATTGAATATATTTTAGTTAGCGGTGATAATAGCCGTTTCGATTATGATGAACCTACCGATTTTAAAAATGAATTGATTGCGCAAGGGATACCAGAAGATAAAATTGTTTTAGACTATGCTGGTTTTAGAACATTGGATTCTGTAATTAGAGCAAAAGAAGTTTTTGGATTAACCAATTTTACTCTAATTTCGCAAGAATTTCATAATGAACGAGCGTTATATATCGCTTCAAAAAACAATATGAATGTGATTGCATACAATGCAAAAGATGTCTCTAAAAGATATGGTTTTAAAGTACACGTTAGAGAATACTTAGCACGTACAAAAGTTTTTATAGATCTCCTTTTTAAGGTGAAACCAAAATTTTTAGGTCCAAAAATTGCAATCGGATAGTAATAAAAATCAATTATTGTGAAAAACATTATTCAAAATATTAATAAAGCCTTTGATCACCGAATTCGTTTGGGAATCATGTCGGTTTTAATGGTAAATGAAAATGCTGATTTTTCTACTCTAAAAGAATTGCTAGGTGTTACCGATGGTAACTTAGCCAGTCATGCCAAAGCTTTAGAAAGTGAAAATTATATTACGGTTGAAAAACAATTTATTGGTAGAAAACCAAACACCAAATACATTGCTACCAAAGAGGGAAAAAAAGCGTTCCAAGAACATATTGAAGCACTCGAAAAATTAATATCCAAAAGTTAAAGCTATTTTTTTATCTACTAACTTTGAAATACAAAGTACTTTTAATTATTATTATGAAATCACAACAAATAATAAGATTACAAATGCCCACACGAATAAAAAAAGGGATAACATATGTGACCGCTAAAAATAAAATCTCACCAGATGAAAGATAAAATAATCGAATTTTTATACAAAACCATTAAAGTTCCTTACGAGTATTTTTTTAAAAATACGCAACCTTGGGGTTTAAATGTGGACCAACTCTTATGTTTTGAAGCGGATAGTTTAGGATATGAATTGGGCACTTTTTTAAAAACCAATCATTATGAAGTACAAGATAGTTTGGAAGAACATGATGTGTTTCATGTACTAACAAAAATTGGTACTACTGTAAAAGAAGAAGTGGATTTGCAATTCTATTTATTAGGAAACGGAAAAAGAAGTCCGTTTGTTTTTATTGTAATACTGACAGGAATTTTATTTTATCCAAAAGCCTATAAAAGCTTTTATTCTAGTTACAAAAGAGGCAAAAAAGCACATCAATTCTATTATCTAGATTTTTATAAAATGCTAACTATTCCTGTCATAAACATTCAACAAACCTTTAATATTTAATACTATGCAAGCGATAATCAACCTGTATTTATCCAACAAAAAAACGAATAGTGTCTTACTTATTTTGAGCTTTTATTGTGCTCTTTTGTTACTTTTCCGTGTTAAAATAACACAATCTATTTTCTATTTTTTCTTGGTATGGAATCTCTTTTTAGCTGCCATTCCCTATTTACTTTTACAAGTTGCAAAACAAAAGATTCAACTTTTCGAAAATGGAAAAATAAGACTATTGTTATTTGTCTGTTGGCTGTTATTTTTACCCAATTCCTTTTACATAGTAACCGATTTTGTTCATTTACCAAAAGGCAATCCTGAATTATTTTGGTTCGATCTAATTTTGTTGTTTTCGTTTGCGAGCTTAGGCTTTTTATTTGGTTTATTGGCCATCCAAGAATTTAAAAATTACTACTTACTATTTCATTGTTCGAAGTTCATTCAAACTAGCATCCCTATAATCAGCATATTATGTGGTTTTGGTATTTATTTAGGTCGTTTCCTTCGATTTAATAGTTGGACTATTTTAACCCATCCTTTCCAATTGGTAATAGATGCTTTTCAATCGTTACTATCAACTGAAGCGGTCCTTTTTTCAGTTTTATATGGCAGTTTTATTTACCTCACCTATCAAATTAAAAATCAATTTTATGGAAACTAATTATCAATTCAAAGATTTACCTTTTTCGACACAATTAGCTATTGTCTCATTTGGTTTTGGAACTATTCTATTTGTTACACATTTTATTTTCCCAAATTATTTTCCAATTCTGGTTATTGGATATATCTACTTATTAATAGCAATACTAATTAATACCCTTACTTTTTTTTATTTGGTATACCTGTTCTCTAAAGAAACGAATGTAGAAGATCTTACTATAAGAATTCTGATTTTGTTATCTAATATTCCCATAGCATTCTTATATGCTTATGTCGTACTTAATACCATTTAAATGTATGGAAGAGACTTTAGAAATAACAGTTAAAGATGGTAAGCTAGCAAGAATAGTCGCTCTAATTTCATTTATAATTGGAACTATAATCTTATTGCTTTACAAAATAACAAATGTTGATGTGATCTTTTTTATTGGCTTTCTCTATGTAATTACAGCTTTATTTTTAAATGCGATTGTATTCTTCAAACTCATCTATAATCTCACAATCTGCAGACAACGCATTTTATTTCAATTAGGAAATATTTTATTTATGCTACTTAATATACCTATTACCTTGTTCTATATGTATTTAGTTTCTATCAATTTCAATATTCATTTTTAAAACAATTAAAATCTTATCTTATGGAAAACCCAATCGAATTACACAAACCTAGCAACGCTCCAAAACCTTCCTTTTTACAAAGCAATACAGCTAAAATGATTATGGTAGGTATGCTAACCCTTTTTTTATTAATTCCTCTTAATTTAGTACAAAACTTAATTAGAGAACGCTCTGAACGTAAAAATGATGTCACGCAAGAAGTGACCGAAACTTGGGGTGAAAACATTCATTTTTATGGACCAATATTAAAAATTCCATACAAAACCTATTCCGAAACAGCTATTGTTGATGAAAAAAGTCGGGAAACCATCATTCAAAAAAGTGCCTCTATCCAATATGCTTATTTCTTTCCGAACACTTTAGAAAATAAAACGGAAGTTACTAAAGTAGATGACATTAAAAGAGGAATTTATAATCCAATTGTATTTAAAGCCAATATGCAGTTCAACGGAAATTTTGAAAATGCAGCGCTTGATAAATTAAATATTAAAACAGAAGATGTGCTTTGGGATAAAGCAACTGTTTTAATAAAAACCACCAATTTGAAAAGCATAAAAAGTGATTTAAAAATTACGCTAAATAAAAAGAAGTTCAGCTTGGAATCGAAACCCGATGAAGACAACTACTTTGGTACATTGGAAACCGAAACTTTTACATATGTCCCCAATCAAATGATTGCTTTTAATTTTGACATGAAATATAATGGTAGTGATAACATTCAATTTGTGCCTGTTGGGAAAACGACTACTACAAGTATCAACGCTAATTGGGATTCACCGAGTTTTATAGGTAGTTTTGCTGCCAATGATACCACAAAGCAAATTACTTCCAAAAACTTTCATGCCGATTGGAAGATTTTACATATTAATCGTCCTTTTTCACAACAATATGATACGAAAATCCCAGATTTAAACAATTATTCTTATGGCGTTAAATTGATTGAAACCGTTGATCAATACCAACAAAACGAACGTGCTTCAAAATATGGTTTCTTAGTGATTGGACTTACCTTTTTAATCTTTTTTTTAATACAAACCATTAGTAAAAAAAGCATTCATATTTTTCAGTATACGATGATTGGTTTAGCTTTAATTATGTTTTATACGCTATTAATATCAATAACAGAACACTCCAGCTTTACAATAGCGTATACTATAGCAGCTAGTGCCGTTATAATCATGCTTTTACTCTACTCTATTTCGGTTTTAAAAGAGAAAAAATTTCCTTTATTTATCGCAGCATCCTTAACCGTTTTATATAGCTTTATTTTTGTGATTATACAATTAGAAAACTATGCCTTATTAGTAGGAAGTATTGGATTATTCTTAATTTTAGGAGCCGTAATGTATTTTTCTAGAAAGATTGATTGGAATAACAATTAAAATGTAAGAATATGAATAGGCTACATTTTTCCAATGCTATACAATTTGCAATTGCTGGACCTGTTTTAGCTTTAGTATTAATTTCCATGTTAGTATTTACGGTACCCAATCCAAATCCAGCATGGGGCAATTTTTGGTTCATCAAACCTTTAATTATTACGCCTTTTATCACTTCAATTGGTGGTGTTTGTTTTTATTTTATAAATACGAAGAAAACAAAATCAAAATTTTTGAATTTACTTTTATTCTTAAGTAGTGCTTTGATTCTCCTTTTCTTTCTTTGGATAGGAACTGTCTTAGGTTTAGATGGCACCCTTTGGAATTAAAAAAAATCCTGATTACGCTTATGTAATCAGGATTTTTCTTTTTTAAAAGTAACCAAAACAGGTAAATGATCACTTGGGTACTTAAAATCATAAAAATCATCTATAATTGCAATTTTTTGGACTTGCAAGTCATTTACTTTCGAATAGAAAATATAATCGATTCTATTGGTAATCTTTTCTTGAAAATGAAACGCATTCCAAGTTCCTTTTGGTCCATACGGTTTTTTAATTGCCTTTTCGTATGTATCCCATAAGTTGGCTTTCAAAAGAGTAATTGTTTTTTCTTCTGGAGCCGCATTAAAATCTCCAGTTAAAACAAAAGGAATTGCTTGTTGATGGTTCAATTCATTTGCAAGTTTTACTAACAATTCAGCTGATTTTTCTCTCGCTTCTAAACCTTGATGATCCAAATGCGTATTGGCTATCCAATATTGTTTTTTGTCTTTTTTATCTTTAAATCTTCCATAAGTTACTATTCGATGACAAGCTGCGTCCCAACCTTTAGACATTTTTTCTGGAGTTTCGGACAACCAAAGCGTATGCTGCTCTTCCACTGTATAGCGTTTTTCATGGTATAAAATACAGGAATATTCAGCAAATTCTCCTTCTTCTCTTGGTAAACCAATAACTTTATAATTAGTCAAATGAGTAGTTATATAATCCAATTGAAATTTTTGAACTTCTTGCAAACCAATAAAATCTGCTTCATAATAGTCTAATAAAGCGACTAGTTTCTCTTTTCTGGTTTCCCAATTATTTGCTCCATCTTTAGCTGAACCCAAACGAATGTTATAACTCATTACATTCATTTCTGTTTGTGCCATGATAAAATGGCTTACTAGTGTTACAAAAAGCGTTACAAAAAATTTCATTTATTCTACTTTTATTGTTTCTGTCCTTTCACTTATTCCATTCACATTGAAGGCTTCAATTTGGAAATAATAGGTGTCTGTTCGATCCATTCCTGTAAAGAAATAATCGTTTTTTCCATAAACCATAATACTTCCATATAATTTATCTGGACTTTTACCAAAATAAATAACATAACCATCAGCTCCCTCATTTTGTTGCCAACGAATCCACGAACTTCTTCTTTCTCCAAATTTATTCTTATCTGCTCGAAGTACCATAAAGTTTTCTACTTTTTTAGGAGCAACTCCATTTCCTTTACCAAAAACTCGAAAACCACTTAACGCAAATTTTCCGGTAGGCATTTTTATGTTTTCTAATTTAAGGTAGCGTGCTGTTGTAGGTTGTACCAATTCTACATAATCATGAGGAACATCGGTTGTATTATTGCTTTTATCAACAATTACTTTCCATTTCTTTCCATCTAAAGAGCCATAAATTTTGTATTGATGAAAAACACCTAAACTTTTACCTGTAAATGTGGCATCTTGATCTGCATAATTAATCTGAATAGCATTTATGGTTGCTATTTCACCTAAATCGGTTTGAAACCATTCTCCTTTATCTCCAGTTGTAGCACTCCAATAAGTTTTCATATCTTCATCAACTGCAAAATTAGGTTGGTAGCCACCCAAAGTTGAAGAAACTTGTACAGGTTTATTGTAGTTTAGCAACATCCAACCACGAAATAATCCTTTGGTAAAGTCTTTTCCCTGTGCAAATTCTGGTAAGAATGTAGGGTAGTCTCCATAAGCGGTATTGCAATACAGCACATCGTCTTGGTCAAAACCTGAAGGCCAAATTCCAATACGTCGTTCAAAATTATTTTTTTGTCCCAAAATTAGTGTTGAAATATGCCACCAATTTCCAAAATTATCTTGATAGGTAGCACCATGACCCGCACCTCGTGCAAAACCACCTGGTTTATAAGAAAACGGATTATGTGATTGATAAGCAAAAGCATCTAAAGGATCTTTACTCGTAAAAACACCATCAGCATATCCGCTAAACTCGGTAGCTGGAGCTCCATATTGTAAATAATATTTCCCATTATGTTTTGTCATCCAAGCACCTTCCATAAAAGGTTGTAAAAAAGTATTGTCGTTATATTCCCCAAAACGCTCCCAACCATGATCTTCAGGATGTAAAGATATCATCGGTTTTACAAATCCTTCAGATTGCAATGTTTTCGTATTGATTTCTGTTCCCAAAATAGGAAACTCATTACTTGAACCCCAATACAAATACAACTTATCTTGCTCTTCATCATATAAAAACCCAGGATCCCAAGCACCTACTTTAAAATCTTCTACTGCTACTTCCCAGTCATCTGTAGTACCGTCTTTAGTTTTAAACAAAGAAAAATAAGGTTTATGAGTGGAACCTATTAAATACATTTCGTCTTTCATTACAAAAGCTGCTGGAGCACATAATTCGTCATACACTTTGGCATCTGCTTTTAAAAATTTTCGAGAAACAAAATTCCATTGTAGCATATCGGTACTCCACCAATAACCCCATTGATTAGTGGAAAATAAAAAGTATTTTCCTTTAAAATTTACAATTACTGGATCTGCAGTAGCTCTATGCTTTCCTTGAGCATATAAATTAGGTATAGGTGTATATCCATAATCAATATTTATAGGGTTACAAAAGGTTTTTTGTTGTGAAAAACCATAGGTTACAAATACTAAGAAAAGTATTGCGTTGTAGAATTTGTTTGTCATGATATAAAATTAAAAAATACCCTCAAAAGATTCTTTTGAGGGCATAAGAAAAATAAAAACAGTTAATTAACTAACTCAAATAACATCTTATTTTGGGTGTCTGAATTGGTCCCAATAAAAACTTCAAATTGCCCTGGTTCTGCTACAAAATTCAAATCAAAATCATAAAATTTTAAGTCTTCTTCTGTAATTGTAAAGGTTATGTTTTTTGTTTCCCCTTTTTTAAGAAATACTTTTTGGAATCCTTTTAATTCTTTTACTGGTCGAGTTGTAGAACCAACTACATCTCTAATATATAATTGTACAACTTCTTTTCCATCATACTTACCTGTGTTCGCAACTTTTACACTAGCATTAATAGTACCTCCTTTAGTTAACTTAGCATTTGAAATCTTTACTGAAGAATAATCAAAAGTGGTGTAGCTAAGCCCAAAACCGAAAGGATATAAAGGGGTATTCGCAACGTCCAAATAATTCGATTTAAACTTTTCAAATTCCCCTTTTATCGTTTTTTCTGGGCTTAAAGGTCTTCCTGTATTTTTATGATTGTAATAGATCGGTACTTGCCCTAAATTTCTCGGAAAAGTCATGGATAATTTCCCAGAAGGATTAACCTCTCCGTACAAAACTTCTGTTATAGCTGGTCCTGCTTCCGTACCAGGAAACCATACATTCAAAATCGCGTTTGCTATATCAGATTCCTCAGTAATAGCTAAAGGTCTTCCTGTAAACAATACGAGAACAATGGGTTTATTTAAAGTGCTTAATTTTTCTAACAAATCTTTCTGTGCTTTTGGAATTGTAATATCAGAACGACTACTACATTCCCCACTCATTTCAGCAGCTTCACCAATAGCAAATACTACTACATCTGCTTTTTTAGCTGCATCCATTGCTTCTTGATGCAATTCTTGATCAGAACGACCGTCACGTTGAATTGCTTTTCCAAAGACACCTACTCTTTTTTCAAATTCTAAATCATAATCTAAATTACATCCTTTTGCATATAACAAATTAGTTCCTAATTTTTCTGAAAGACTTGTTTTTAAAGCAATTGCATTTTCAAATTTGGTAGCCACACTCCAGGTTCCTGGCATGTTTTCTTTGGCATCAGCTAGAGGACCTACTAGAGCTACTTTTTGATTGGCTTGTAAAGGCAACACTTGATTTTCATTTTTTAATAATACAAAAGATTCTGTAGCAACTTGTTGTGCAAATGCTCTATGTTCTTTGGTAAAAATCTCTGTCTTCGCTCTATCTTCATCACAATATTTATATGGATTTTCAAACAATCCTAAATCGTACTTGGCTTCGAGAATACGTTTTACAGCTGCGTCTAATTGGGAGATACTGACTTTACCCTCTTCCACAGATTTTTTAAGGGTTTTTAAAAACCCTTCTCCTACCATATCCATGTCAATACCAGCGTTTATAGCTAATGCAGAGACAGTAGTTAAATCACCCATTCCATGATCAATCATTTCATTAACACCTGTATAATCAGTAACAACAAAGCCTTTAAAATTCCATTGATTACGTAAAACTTCAGTCATTAACCATTTATTACCCGTTGCAGGAACACCATCAATTTCATTAAATGAAGCCATTACTGAACCTACTCCTGCTTCAATTGCAGCTTGATACGGTTTGAAATAATAATTATACATACTCGTACGACTCATATCTACCGTATTATAATCTCTTCCTGCTTCTGAAGCACCATATAATGCGAAGTGCTTTACACAAGATAAAATTGTATACGGATCAGATAGATCTTCCCCTTGATACCCTTTTACCATAGCTTTAGCTATTGCCCCACCTAAATAAGGGTCTTCACCTCCACCTTCTGCAACTCTACCCCATCTTGGGTCTCTAGATAAATCAACCATAGGCGAAAAAGTCCAGCAGATTCCATCAGCGCTCGCTTCTTTTGCAGCGGTTTGAGCCATTTTTTGAGTTAGTTCCATATTCCATGTGCAAGAAGTACCTAATGGAATAGGAAAAGTAGTTTCATAGCCATGTATAACATCCATTCCAAAAAGCAAAGGAATTTTTAAACGGCTTTTTTCAACTGCCACACGTTGTACATCTTTAATTTTAGCAACCGATTTGATATTAAATAATCCGCCGACTAAACCCTCTTCAATCTTTTTACCAATGTCTGAATTAGTAGCTTGACCTGTTGTAAAATCACCAGCACTTGGTAAATTTAATTGTCCTATTTTTTCTTCTAGAGTCATTTTTGCTAACAATTCTGCAATAAATTTTTCTCTAGTATTCTCTTTCTTTGTATTCGTAACTTGTTTCTGAGAACAACTCAAAAACAAACTTAAAGTTAGGATAGGTATAAAGTATTTTAACTTCATTTTTTAATTCGTATTTATAGTATTAATTGGGCTTTTTTTGTTGGAACATCCATTTGTAAATGGCATCATTATCATAAACTCTTGTCCAACTATCATGATTGGCATCATCAAAAATGGTTAATTCGATATCTGTACTACAATTTTTCAATTTTTTATAGATATCAATAGAATAGCGCACATCTACCACATCATCCACTAAACCATGAAAAATGCGCGTTGGAATATCTTTTATTTTACAATTTTCAAGCATTGGTACACGATCTACAAAACCTGCTATAGGAACTAATGCAGCAAACATTTCTGGATGTGCAAAGGCTAAATTCCATGCGCCCCAAGCTCCCATACTTAATCCCGTTAGATAGATTCGATTGGTATCAATATTTTTATTTTGCTTGATAACGTCTTGAATTAATTGGTACAAAGATTCTGATTCCCAGTACACCTCTTTTGGGCATTGTGGTGCTAAAACATAAGCATCCAATTCGTGTGTTTTAAGGTATTTAAAAGGTCCGTGTACTTTTACCAATTCTACATCTGTCCCTTTTTCACCTGAACCATGTAAAAAAATGAGCAAAGGTTTTTTTGCATCACCTTGAGGTTTGTGTAACGCGTATTGATATTCATATTTCAATTGAACACTAGTTTTAAAAGTTTTATGTGTGGTTTGTGCCAAAAGGAATTGGCAAAAAACAAAACATACTATATACATCATTTTTTTCATTAGAAGCCGTGTTGAGTGGATGAAAATCCTAAGTTTTGTAATCCATTTTGTATTTCAGGAGCTTGCATGAATAAATTCCATAAAAGTCCAGTTCTATGATTTTCAATCATAGGAGCTATTGTTCCTTGATCGATAGCTAAATATCTTTGGGTTACCCAGTTAAATTTTGGAGAAAAAGCATCATATGGACCTGCAAAACCAACATATTGATTTTTCTTTTCTTCATATAAAAAGCGCAGAAAATGCATTGCAGCATCTGGTTTATAAGGAAACGAAGACAATGCTGCAGTAGGAGAAATGACACCTTTATCGTTATTGGGTTGATGAGCTGCATAACCTGTTGACCCATCCGAATTTCTAGTATAACTAGCGGTTAAACCCCAACATTTTTCATTGTAACCGGTCCAGCCTTGTGGATTAATCACACAATAGCTGTACATAATTTCGGTATGATTTTTAGTTAAATCCCAATAATTTGCATACTGATCTGTTAACCCTCTTGGATCTAAACCTAAATAAGAATAATGTGCCCAAAACATTGGTCCTACATTTCCTGGAGCACCGTTATGATTCAATACCAATGGAAAATCATACTTAGACGCAGCGCTTACTATTGCTCCATTTCTAGCCCAGCCTTGTTGATACACTTCTGGAGTAATTGGATGAGTAGGTGACGCAGCAGCCATAATATACGTAATTAAACATTCATCATATCCTTGAATCTTATGATTGAGTTGCCATTCATAATTAGGTGACCAATGCCAATACAGTACATTTTCACCTTTGGTATACCAATTCCATTCTACACCTTTCCACAATTCATCTGCTTTTTGAGCTAATGCTTGCTCTGAAGCATCACCATTTTTAAAATATTCTCTCACAGTCAGCAATCCTTGGCATAAAAAGGCAGTTTCAACTAAATCGCCTCCATTATCTACTGTTCCAAAAGGAATTACTTCTCCTGTTGTTCCATTAATCCAATGCGGCCAAGCACCATGAAATCTATCTGCAGTTTCTAGAAAATGTAATGCAGTAGTTAGTCTAGAAACAGCTTCTGCACGAGAAACAAAACCTCTCTCTACACCTACTAAAATTGTCATTAAACCAAAACCTGAACCACCTGTAGTAACAATATTGGCTTCAAAACTTGGATTTTCAACCAAATATCGTTCACGTGCTAATTTAGAATTGGGGTTAGCCCAATCCCAAAAATATTTGAATGCATCTTGTTGTACTTGAGTCATTAATTCTTCATCTGTATACGTTGGATGTTCCGTTTCAGTTGTAGTAGTAGAATTATCGGTACAACTTACTGATGAGAATAAAGTAAAAATAAATATAAGAGGTAATAATTTCATGATATTAAAAACAACCAGACTATTTCTTATAGTCTGGTTGCTGTATTTTTTATTGATTAGTAGTATAAAGTTCTTGTACTTCTGAGGCTGACAAAGCGATATTATATAATCGGAACTGATCCAAAGCACCTTTCCAATTAGAATATAACCAATTGTCTCCCGTCGAGTTTTGAGATTGAGGTCCGTTACCAATTCTAAAAGAAGATACTTTAGAATTATCAAGAGTTAAACCACCGTGAGTTCCCCAAGTTTTAGTACCATATGCTTGACCATCAATAAATAAAGTCATAGTAGAAGTGTTTGCATCGTAGCAAAAAGCAAAATGATGCCATTGATTATCGAGTAATCCTTCTATAGAATTAGCTCCTTCCCAAGTCATCCAAGTATCGCTCATATCGGCATCGATCATAACAAATTTAACTGCAGCAGCTGTAGAAGAACCAGAATATTGATCAAAAATTAAAAACATAGTTGAACTAGACCAATGTCCGTTTGTAGAAGGAATACTGAATATATGTTCGGCACCTGGATTTGATCCATTCATCGTTTGTCCATCATGTTTTTCCCAAAAAGCCACAGTAAAACTACTTACTGTTGATGCCCAATCATTTGGTTTTGCATATTGAATTTTTGCATCTGCAACACCGTGAAAAGCCTTTCCATTTACACCGTCAACTTGATTGAAGCCATTTTCCGTTGGAAATTTAGCTCTAATAACATCTACAGCATTAAAAAGATTACTCTCATTATCAAAATTAAAAGGTACATAGAATTTTAAAGGTCCTCCAGCAGGATTTTCATCTTTTGGATAATCTCCCAATGCGGGTTCATCCATGTTTTGACACCCAATTAATAAAAGAGTATACATAAGCAACAAGCTTATTTTACTATTATTTTTGAAACTATTTTTCATACGTTTAAAAATTTATTTTTTAATTGTAATTCCGATTAATAATTTGGATTTTGAACCAAAACTCCTCCTGATTGGTCAATAGCGAATTGCGGGATTGGATACCACGCATTTCTTGCTTGATAGCCTAAAGGCCCTAAAACGGAAATCGCATCTCCCCAACGTACTAAATCATAGAAGCGTTCTCCTTCCATTGCAAACTCTACTCTTCTTTCTTGCTTGATTGCAGTTCTTACAGTAGCTTGATCCGTTGCTACAATATCTGGCAAAACAGAGGCATTTCCATTTCTAGCTCTTGCTCTAACTTGATTAATATAATCCACGGCAGCAGAAGATTGTCCTTGTTCATTGAGTGCTTCTGCATACATCAGTAATACGTCTGCATAACGCAATACCTTTATGTTTGCCCAATGGTTTTTGTTTTCTGAGTACTCCGTTCTTTCACTAGGCAAAGTATAGGCTTTTTTATTCCAATAAGGTTGCGCTAATGGTGGACTTGCTGGTACTGTTAAGCCATAACCATCCGTTTGGCCTGAATATAAAATAGTAGCCTCTCTTCTTGGATCTCCTGTTTCAAAAGCATCCACTAAATTTTGCGTTGGTACATTAAAACCCCAACCTAAATCCCATGATCCAGAACCTCTAACACCTTGTGTTTCCCAATAATTATTAGAATAGTTAACACCCGCTAAACGTAAAAATTGAACTTCAAAAACAGATTCACTTGAGTTATCCCCTTCTTGTAAGAAAAGCGTATTAAACTCGGGGTACAAGCTATAACCATAGGACATCACTTCAGCTAATTCATTGGCAGCCATTGCCCAATTTTGTTGGTATAAATATAATTTTCCTAATAATGTTTGTGCAAAACCTTTGGTTGCTCTACCCGGATAGTTTGCCCAAGTCATGGGTAAATATTGTTTTGCAAACGTTAAATCTGCTACAATTTGAGCATCAATTTCTGCTATCGTTGCTTTTGGTGCAATTTCATCTGAAGGATTAACAACTTTGTGCAAAATTATAGGTACTTCACCAAAATCTCTTCTTAAATCAAAGTAGGCAAATGCACGAATAACAGTTGCTTCCGCTTTATTAATCATGGTTCCTTCATCAGTTAAACCTGATTCTTCAATTGCTGCAATCAAATCATTACAAGCATAAATAAGTCGATAATGTCCTTGCCAATTTCCTTTGGTAATCCAACTTTCTGCTGCATCATAATTAAAAGAATCGAACATATTTCCCAAAGAAGCTGCATCTGTAACTGTACTCCCTTTTGCTGCATCATCTGAGCGTATACTTTGGAACCATACTTTTGAGAAATCAGTAATACCTCCTTCTGTTCTTAATTTACCGTATAGCCCAAAAGCTGTTTCTTCAAATCCTCCTGCACCTAAATCACCTTCAGCTGCAACACCTAAGGGCTGTTTATCTAAGAAATCATCTTCACATGAAGTAGTAATTGCAACCATTGAAAGTAGCGCAAGAGATCCTATTTTTATAAAACTTATTCTTTTCATAATCAATTTAATTAAAATGTTACATTAATTCCTAAAGTAGTTATAGCCGCTACTGGGTAAGAACCACCATCTACTCCAAAACTTGTTGGGCTACCACCAAACTCAGGAGTAAATCCAGAATTATTTTTCCATGTTATCATGTTCTGCGCATTGATAAACATTTTTAAATTCTTAATTTTCAAATTATTTAAAAATTCATTTTTAAACGTGTAACCTAATTGAACATTACGTAAACGCAAGTAACTACCATCTTCAACCATGTAAGATGATGTTAATCTATTATATCCTGATGCATCGTTCATTCTAGGTTCCCAATTAGAGGTACCTTCACCTGTCCAAGCGCCTAGACGATCTGATCTAAAATTAAACTGAGCAAAAGAAGATCCGTTTCCCCAATTTCTAAAAACCTCATTTCCATAAACTCCTTGAAAATCAACACCTAAATTCCAACTATTATAGTTAACAGCTGCAGAAAAACCGTACGTAAAATCAGGAGTCGGATTACCAATATTAGTTCTATCTTCCGGAGTGATTTGTCCATCACCATTTACATCCTTATATTTGAAGTCTCCAACGGTATAATCTCCTACCGTACTAATGGGTGAATTTAAGACATCAGCATACGTTTGATACACTCCTTCAACTACATATCCATAGAAATAACTAATAGGTTGTCCTCCAGTAGTTCTTGTTGGGTCAGAAACATAATCATATCCCTCATCATTTAAATAATGAACTTTATTGTTTAATGTAGTTAGATTCCCAGAAATCGTATAATCAAATCCTTCTCTAATAGTATTCTTCCAAGAAGCAACAAATTCAAGTCCATTATTAGAAATTTTACCTAAATTTCCATAAAAGTTATCCGTTCCTCTTATAAAAGCAATCAAACCATTAGTAGTTTTATCATAATAATTTACTTCTAAAGACAATTTATTATCAAAAGCACCCAATTCAAAACCTATTTCTTTAGAGGTAACCGTTTCCCACTCTAAATTAGGGTTATTTCTATATGCCAAGATATAAGCTGGTACCAATTCTTCTCCAAAAACGGCACTTTGACCAGGTATATATAATGGATAAGTAGGATAATGCAAATCAGAAAATTGATTTCCTTGTTCTCCCATTGAACCTTTAATTTTTAGATAATTAACATATTTATTAGCGAAAAAACTTTCTTTTGAAATCTCCCAAGCAGCACCCACTGCCCAAAAATTTTGATCTTTTCTTAATTCTGAAGAATCATCATTTCTAAAAGACGCATTCAACATATATTTCCCATCGTAATTATAAAGTATACGAGCTAAATTTGACATAGTAGCTCTATCCCATTGTGTTGAATTTGAAAATCTTGTGGTTGGATCACCATATGGGAATACGTTCAAATACCACCATCTTGGATCATTAGGAATTTGATTCGTATCTATTCCATCGTCATCATAACTTGGTGCATACTGAGAAACCGTACCGCTCATATTTTCTAAATATTCATTATAACGCGTATGACCTGCTAATAAGGTAATATCATGTTTACCGAATTCTTTTTGATACGTTAAAGTATAATCTTGCTGTAAGTTCTGTTTAAAGTTACTAAACTGATTCACTTTTGTTAATACATTACCCGAATAATGAACCAATTCATCAGTTTCTGCAGCGTAAACATCAAAAACAGGTAAGTATCCTCTTCCTCTTAAATAATCTAAACTCGCTAAATAGGAACCTCTAAATTTAAGATTTTTAAGTAGTGCCACTTCTGCAAATACACTACCAACTATTTTGGTATTTCTATTTAATTGTGTTCCTTTTTTACCTTCTACTTCTAGCAATGCGTTACCTAATTGAGCTGCACCCATATCTGTTGGCAACTGATTATATACACCTAATTCGTTATTAAAAGGTGCTACCAAAGGAGTTGTATTTAATGCTGTATTAAAACCGCCTAAACGAGGTAATCGAGCATCTAAAAAATTAACATTAACCCCCAATTTTAAATAATCTGTAACTTGTAATTCGTCATTCAAAGAAGCAGTAAATTTTTTATACAATTCATTTTTAATAAGTCCTTCTTCATTAGAGTAGCCAAAACCTGCATAAAATGAATTCTTTTCTGAAGCATTTGAAAAGGAAATGTTATGATTGTAAAACAAGGCATTATCATTAGCAATTTCATTTACCCAATCGGTATCCGCATTATACAAATTATAGTAAGGATAAGGAGAAGCACCTTGATTAGCACGTTGCATATCATATAAATACTTAAATTCTTCAGCGTTTGTCATATCAGGTTTTCCAGTGATATTTTTATAACCAACAGTAGTATTATAGTTAATTTGAGTTTCACCATTTCTAGCTCTTTTAGTAGTAACCAAAATAACACCATTCGCTCCACGAGCACCAAAAACAGATAGAGATGAAGGATCTTTAAGCACTTCTATCGACTTAATATCGTTTGGGTTTACAAAATCCATAGTTTCAGAAAAAATACCATCGATTACATATAAAGGTTTAGTTTGATACAAACTAATGGTACCTCTAATACGTACATCTGGTTCAGATCCAGGTTGTCCAGAATTAACAACACTTAAACCTGCTACTTTACCTTGTAAAGAACTTAATACATTATTATTAGGTTTGTCTGCAACTTCTTCCCCTTTGATACTTACGATAGATCCAGTAAGATCTCGTTTTTTAGCTGTTCCATAACCAATCATAACTACAGTTTCTAATTCGGTTACACTTTGCAACATCGTAACGTTCATATTTTGAGAAGCTTCCACAATTAAATCTTCCATTCCTATCATTGAAAATTTAATTTGTTCGCCAATACTTCCTTGAATAGTAAAGCTTCCATCAAAATTTGAGGTTGCAAATTTATTCGATTTTAAAGTTTGAATATTTACACCTGGTAAAGCGTTTCCAAACTCATCAACAATAGTTCCATTGATTTCTTGTGCAAAAGAAAAGATGGAGCACATTATTGTGATTAATAAAAAATAAATTTTTCTCATTTTTAAATATTAATTTTTTGTTAAGGTTGATGTATCAAATGTACAGCTACAACGTTATAATTACTAGTCAATTTCACACTACAATACTACATCAAAACAAAATTAAATAAAGTTAAAATATTGATTTAAAACAACTTAAATAAATAATTCAAAATAAAAAACACATCATATAAATCAATCAATGATGTATAAATGATGTGTTCTAAAATGATATTTTTTTGATTAAAAAAATAAAATATTCTTAAAAAATAACCTTTTATAATATATTATTCATAAATACATTTAAATTTATAGTAGAATCTAAACCTAATTTTTTTCGCAATCTGTATCGGTGCAATTCAACACCTCTGTATCCAATATTCATTAAAGGTGCTATTTCTTTAGAAGATAAGTTCATTTTCAAATAGATACACAGTTTTATATCCTTTGACGTTAAATTTTGATATTCATGTGCTATTTTTTTAACGAAATCTTCATTACTTTTTAAAAGATTATCTTCAAAGGACTTCCATTCATTTTTATTGATACTGTTAATTTTAATCGCTTTATTAATTTTGGACTTTAAAGATCCAGAAGATGTTTCAGAGTCTAAAATTTTTTGAATGCTATCTATTAATTCTGTTTGCTTTACTATGGAAAGAGATTTACCAGCTAGTTCATTTGCTTTAGTCTTCACCTGATTTTCTAAAATATGCTTTTCATATTCTTGGATTTTCAATTTATTTTCTGCTTGGATTTCTAGTTTGATAATTTCATTTTTATGACGTAATTCTTCTTCTTTAAGTTTAATTTTTTGTCGGTATTTCATTTTATTCCAAGCATAATATAAAAACAAAATAAAAACAATCAATAAAACATAAATTAACTTCATCCATAGGGACCAATACCATGGATTTAAAACCGTAAATTTATACCGTTGCACTTCTACATAATTACCTTTCTCGACAGTAAAAATCTGAACGATATGATTTCCACTAGATAAATTTTTCAATTCTAACCTTCCGTTCCCAACATTTTGCAATGTTTCATCATCTATACGGTAATAAAGGATCGCTTTCTTACTCCCAAAGAATTCTGAAATAATATATAGTGTTACTTGTTCTTTAAATGGAATGGATTGATTATTTGCAATTAATTTATTTTCAGAATTATAGGCTTCAATAGAAATTTGTTGCTTTTCAAAATTATAATCTAAAGACTCTATTTGAAGAAAACCATCGTCCATATTAACCAAGTATTTCCCATCAATATTAAATACTTTAGTTTCATTATTTATTAATTTACCTTTATAATATTGAACAGGAATAGGCATCCAAGTGAAGTTCTCTTTATACTGATTAATGATATATAAACTCCCTTGTTTATTTACCATGAAAGAGTTATTATCTATTGGAATAATTTCCTGTATGTCTTTAAAATTAGCATTAAATACCGCATGTGGTAGTAGTTTATCATTCACTTTATCTAAAAAATACCACATGTCATTAATATAAAACAATTCGGTGCCTTTATATTCAAAAAGTGTCACGCCATAATCGTTTTTAATATTATTTTTTTCGGTTAAACTGATTACTCTACTAAAAGTATTATTTTCCAATTCAAGTTTATACAAACCTCTATATCCGTCGGTAAAAAGTAGAACTGAATTAGTTAATTGAATAAAATCTTTTACAGGTTTCATTTTTTCATTTAACTTTTGATACGTCTCAAAGTTATCATCCTCAATTTTATATAAACCAATATAATTCGCTTGAATATAACCTTTAGAAAAAAGATCGGGTTTTAGTTCCCATCCACCTACTAAATCATTTAATTTTGAATAAGCTCCATTATTAGATAGTTTAAAAGTACCTTCATTATGCCCAATAATATAATCATTATTAGAAGGTGTTATGTTCCACACTTGACCTTGCGAATTGGAAATTAGGCTTAATTGATTATCAATTGCTTTAAACACTCCATGATTGGTTCCTAATAAGTAACCTGAATTAAATTTAGCAATACTATATACCGTTCCTAATTGACCTGTATTATCTAAAAAAATTTGATAGGGAGAATTTTGAATCACATGAGAAATGCCATTATCTAAGCCTAACCAATAATTCTTTTCCTTATCAATAAAAATACTTAATACCGAATTATTGCGAAGTGCGTTAGAGCGATTGATATTGTAATAATCTTTTTGTTTTAAATCGATTACATACAAACCATTAAAAGCAGTACCAATTAGCATTTTATTCTCAAAAATAGTTGCAGAGATAATGATTTGCTTTTTCAGTTTTTCATTAATTTCATGCTTCCAATCGGTTAATTCTTTATTCTTCTCTTTTATATAAACACCGCTTTTTTGGGTAAATACATAATAATCTGTGTTACTTTTTTCAATACCATAAATGATGTTATTTGCAATTAAATCGAAAGAATGGTCTTGATAAAAATGTTCTCCATCAAATTTGTAAATTCCTTTTCTAACAGTAGCTGCGTAAATTTGGTTATCCACAACAAAACAATAGGAAATTTGGGAAGGAAAAGTAATATTATGAATGGTTTGTTTATTGTAAACAAAAAGCTCGTTAAACGTTTGAAAATAGATTTTTGAATCTACAGCAAAAATTTTCCAAATTTCTTCGCTTTTCGAATTGTTCTCAAAAAAATTATTGGATTGAGAAAGAGAAGTATAATACATCTTTCCATCCTTCCTCTCCCAATATCCAAATTCATTATAAGAACCTGTATATATCCTATTTTCGAAAGAAAAAACCGAACGAATAATTGATTTATTTGGTAACGTATATTTTTCCCATTTTACACCATCAAAACGAAGTAAAAAACTATTGTTAGCAAAATACATCGCATTATCATCTCCTTGAGTTAAACTCCATATTTGGTTATCACCTTCATAATCTTGTTTCGAATAATTTTCAACAAAAGGCAATATTTCCTGACTTCTACTAGTTAAAGGTTGCAGCAGTATAAAAAATATAAAAAAGAAAGTAGTTCTCATCAGCTCATTTTATACTCAAATATAATACAACTTCTTGTAAATGAAAAAATCCTAAATTACTTTAGGATTTTTCAAATATTAGGGAATAAAAATTATTCTTTATCGTCTACAAAATCTTGCAAGTAGGCAAAACGAGGTGTTAACTTACCATTTTCGGTAACTTTGGCTCTAGCCAATACGCCATTAGCGTCGTTATTATAAAAAGCTGGAATGACATATTTTAAAAACATTTCTCCAAAACCTTCACTCGCATCTTTGGGTAATTCACAAGGAAGATTATCAACTGCCATAACCCAAATTGCCGCTGGATGTGTCAAAGATACCTCTTTATGTTCTTTTGGTAAATACCCATAAACAGGATCTGCAATAGTACTTGGTCGTAAAGTACAAGCAACTGGTCCATCAATATCACATGAAATATCGGCCACAACTTTTATACTACATTTGGGAGATTGTAGCATTTCTTTAGATAAAATCACGGGTGCATTATTTCCATGAAAATGACCTGCTAGGAATAAATCAGAAACCTCAGCAAACTTTTCAAAATCAGATTCATATTCTTTTGGATTAGTGTAAAAATCATATTTATCTAATTTTTGTCCGTCTTTTCTTTTGTTATAATCCAAAACGTCTATCATTGTATAGACAGGTTCAGTATATTTTTTAGTCAAATAATTTTCAACAGAAACTTGTTTGATTTTCATAGCATCTAACATTTCTTTAGCGCCATGTGCCACTTTCCCACTACCAGTTAAAACAATTTTAATATAAGGTAAAGGATATTTTCTCAAGCGTTGAATTAACGCATTTTGATCGGGCAAGGTTTCCGCTTTAGGCAAATTGAACAGTTCAAATTTAATTCCAAATGTTCTAATTCCGTTGTATGCACCAACAATTCCTGCATAACGACCAAAACCAATTAAACGCGCATTTTTTTCATCTACAATCGTTTCATGATCGTATAATGTAATATTTTTATCTAAAACTGCTTGTAATAATTTACGATTATAAGGTTGCTTTTTAATCGTATGTGAAAAAAAGAAGTAACTTTTATTGGGAATTAAATTGACAATAGGCACTTCTTTTACACCCAATAAAACATCACAACCAGATAGATCTTGAGCTATTTCAAAACCTTTTTCCTGATAGCGTTCGTCAGAAAAAATACGAATATCAGAAGATTCTACGGTAATATCGGCTTGGGGAAATTGATTTTTAAATTGTACTAATTCATCTGGTGAAAAAACCACACGACGATCTGGTGGATTTTTACGTTCCTTTATTATTCCGAATTTCATTTGTTATTTTTATCTTAAGTTTAGTCAGCAATGTTACAAATATAACTTTATAGATTTCTAAAAACAACTTTTTTTTAATGGAAAAAATAATGTAATTTTGGCACACTTTTTAGAAGCATTTACTTAGAATAGTGAAAAGGTATGATTTTTGTATTATACATTTCTAAATTCTGATTTCTAAATTCTAATTTCATTTGGGGTCGACTGGTTTTGACAGCGAGTGGAATTGAAAAGTAAGCATGCCGAGCATTGTACTTTTGGCTCGTAAATCATAATCGTACAACCTTATAAACGGCGAAAATAATTACGCTTTAGCTGCTTAATCCGAAGTTTAGTACGATTTGCCTAGTTCCAACAAGGTTGGAAAGCTAGATTCACCTCAACATCCTTGGTTTATGGAGTTTGATTCAGGTGAACCGTAAAAGTAAACCTAGGAAAGGTAATGCTTTAAATCCTTTCTGACACTGATAAAGCTAAGCAAGAAGTGGTTGTTTTTGGCCTTGCTTTTTGTCGAAAATTCAAGCAGAAACTAAGCATGTAGAAAGCTCTTCGATTGCTTGTTTGGACGAGAGTTCGATTCTCTCCGACTCCACTTTTTAAAATTCATTTTAAGCTAAAAGCCTTTAAATCATATGATTTAAAGGCTTTTTTGTTTTTCATAGTATTCAAATTATTCATAAAATCTCAAAAGACTGGTGCTATAATCGGTTACCCTAAAAAATTCAAATCTTGGGTAACCGAATTTTAAGCTAGCCCAATTATAGCAAGCTGTTCAAAAGATAAACATCTTGACTATAGAAGAATAAAAAACTAATTTGATAACTATAATAAGTCACCACAAAATGAAACACAAAATGTCAATCCTTTTCTACGTGAAAAGTTCTAAAGCAGCCAAAAACGGCTTATTACCCATTTACCAAAGAATAACCATAAATGGAACAAGGATAGAATTAAGCATTTCAAGATTTGTAGAAAAATCAAAATGGAATACAGCTGCAGGTAAAATGAAAGGTAATTCTGAAGAAACCCGATTAATAAATAGTCATCTAGACATTCTAAGAAACAAAGCTTACGAAACAGAAAAATGGATGATTAATAATAATCAGGAAATCAATGCACAAACTTTTAAAAACAAACTTTTAGGCATTGAAGAAAAAACCAGAAAACTAATTGTAATTTTTGAAGACCATAACAAAAAAATGAACGAATTGGTCGGTAGAGAATTTTCAATTAATACCTTTAAAAAATATGAAACGACCTTGAGTCATACCAAAGAATTTTTAAAAAACTGCTATTCAATTAATGATATATCAATAAAGCAAGTTGATATTGCCTTTATAAACGACTTTGATTATTATTTAAGAAACTCCAAAAATTGTAATAATAATTCGACTATAAAGTACATTAGAAACTTTGGAAAGATAATCAAACAATGTTACTTTAACGGATGGATTGACAAAGACCCATTCCTAAATTACAAAGGAAAAGTTAGAGAAGTTGAAAGAGTTTATCTAGACCAGGAAGAAATAGAAACTTTGCTTAACAAAGAATTCAAAATAAAAAGATTGGATTTAGTAAGAGATATGTTTTTGTTTAGTTGCTTTACCGGACTAGCTTATATTGATGTTTTCAACTTGACAAAATCACATATTATAATCGGAATCGATGGAGAAAAATGGATTTCAACTCATCGTCAAAAAACAGAATCAGCTTCTAAAATTCCCATATTACCTGTTACCCAATCGATTATTGAAAAATATGAAAAACACCCACAATGCTTAAATGAGAATCGCTTACTCCCTATCCTATCCAACCAAAAAATGAATGCCTATTTAAAAGAACTTGCAGACATATGTGAAATTCCTAAAGAATTGACGTTTCACATTGCTCGTCATACTTTTGCTACAACTGTAACACTTACAAATGGTGTTCCTATAGAAAGCGTAAGTAAAATGCTAGGACATAAAAATTTAAGAACAACCCAGCATTATGCAAAAGTTTTAGATAAAAAAGTAAGTGAAGACATGATGGTCCTAAGAGCTAAATTTGAATATAAATATAATAAAATCGACAAAAGTCTTAAATATTCGCATAAAATTTAGTAAAACATTAGAAACATTTTAACAATAAAATCAACAAGTTTTAGTTTTATTTGAAGTTGTTTGTTACATATTATGTTTGTTTGTTTCATTTTAAGTTTGTTATTATGGATAACTATTCCTATGACTTTTTTACCGAGTTTGAAAAAGAATTCGAGAGCATTAAATCTAAAAATAGTAGTATTATTAAAAAATGTCATGCAGTAATAGCCTTTATAGAGCAAGAACTACAAGAACTATTTTCATGGTTAAAAAAATATAAATTTAATACTCCAGAAGAAGAAATACACTTCTTTAAAATAATTAAACCTAGCATAGTTGCTAAACTAATTTACTACAAGGAGATTTTAAATATCGAAAGTAATTTACCAGCTTCAAAGAAAAATAAAATTAAGCACTATGAGAAGTCTTTAAATAAGATTCATAAACATTCAAAAAGCAACAAACAGTTTTTTGAATATTATAGAGCTAGAGCCTCTCATAATGACCAACTTTACTTTATTAGATCTAATAGTAGAAACATTCTGCATGATGATTGCATTTATATTAATTATGATTCAAAATTATCAACTAGTCATGATTATTTAATAGCAACGATGATAGCTTACGATACATTAACCACATATTTAGAAAACAGAATTGAAGAATTAGAAACTAATTGCTCAATTATACACCCTAGTAATGACAACCTTTTAAACTGGTCTGGTTCAAAAGTGGACTTAGTAGAACTTGTGTATTCATTGCATCATACTAAGTCATTTAATAATGGGAATTCAGATATCAAAGAAATAGCTGCATACTTCAGTAAGATGTTTAATATCGAAATTGAAGAATCAATTTATAGGAGCTATTTAGATATCAAAGCAAGAAAAATAGATCGAACCAAATTTCTCACCCAATTATCAGACACACTCAATCACAAAATAAATGAAGAAGAAAAGTAATTCCCAACCTCTTACCAAGTTGGGAATTCTCTATTATGACGCTTTTTAAAATCACTTTTTGAAATTACTTCTAATCACATCAATACAACTAAAGTTGTAAAGCTACACGGCTACTAACTTTCTTTCCATTTGTATAAAAATCGTTCCCAACTTGGGAATACCTTGGGAATAAAAATCACTCAAATGAGGTTGTTTTGTCTTGTAACAATTTAAACAATTTCATTATGAATTTACAGGCTAAAAAACTCTTCCCAGAAATCGAAAACATCGAATTATTAAATCATCAAATAGTAACCAAAAGAGACCTACTAAATTTTGGCAATGTACTACTAAATGAAATTAATAACAGCACAAGCAAAGTAGAAAAACCAGCACAATGGCTAAAATCTGCTGAGGTTAAAAAACTCTTACGCATCTCTCCAGGTACTTTACAAAATCTTAGAGTAAATGGAACTTTAAACTACAAACGCATTGGAGGCATACTGTACTACAAACACGAGGACATAGAAAAAATGCTAAACCAATAAAAGTTAAGTAGGTAAGCACTAATGAATCGTCACTTCGAGGTATCATTTTTACGCTAAAAAAAGGAATATAAAATGACGTTTTAAAATATTTTAAACAATTGATTTTCAATATATTAAATTAAAACGTCAATGGAAGTGATTTTTAAAAGTAAAAATGCCAATTTTTTCTTTTAAAAATAGTATCGAGAAGCTCAAAAAAGAATAACTAATAACTCACAAAATGAATTACATAAAACACCTCACAGGATTCTTTGAAAAAGTAACCACAGATTACGACCTCAACCCTACACACATAAGTCTATACATGGCTATTTTTCAATTATGGAATCAAAACAGATTTCAAAACCCTATATCAATTTCAAGAGATGAGTTAATGCGTATTAGCAAAATTTCATCAACAGCAACGTATCACAAATGCATTAAAGAGTTGCAAGAAAGAGAATACATACAATACAACCCTTCTTTCAATCCATTTAAAGGATCAACGCTCAATGTGCTAAGCCTTGATTTTTATACGAAACCACTAGTGAAAAAAGACATTAAAAACTTCATAAATAAAGAAGCAACCCTATTAAAAAACAACCTAGTCAATGAACAGCTTAATGAACAAGCTCTAAACAAGCACCAAACAAGTATTAAACAGGTACCTTATATAAACAATACAAACAATATAAACCTTGCAAACGAACAAATTCAAAAAAATGAAAAATTGAATTTTAAAATAGAAGAGGATACAAATGAAAAAGAGACCCAAAAAAAGTTGCTCGAAAAAAAGGTAATCGCGCAGCCTAGTCAAACTGGTATAAAACAGCAATCAATTCCTCCTGACAAAAACGAAGTAATAACATATTTCCATGAAAAAAATGCACCAGAGATTGAAGCAGAGAAATTTTACAACCATTTTGAAAGTAATGGATGGCTCGTAGGTGGAAAAACAAAAATGAAAGATTGGAAAGCAGCCATACGCAATTGGCTTCTAAACAGTCAAAACTTTAATAAAAGACCTACACAAAATTTCGTAGGAACACAAAAACCACAACCACAACATTTACAAACTTCAACACACAAAAATTATGGAGAACCACTTTAAAATAGAAAATACATTCGAAATCAAAAAAAGTTATAAAATTTATGACTTAATACAATGCTATAATTACTTAGAATACCATGGAAAACAAACCTATGGACACAGCTTTAAAATTCAAGAAGAAGACAAACCAGTAATCTTAAAACTATTAATATATGCTATTAGAGACAAAACCAATGCTTTAAAACTAGGTATAGATGTCAATAAAGGCATTTTATTATCAGGTCCTATAGGTTGTGGTAAAACTTCAATTATGCATTTACTTAAACCGTTCATGTATCAGAAATACGAATACAAAATCAAAACCTGTAGAGAAATATCCTATGAGTTTGCAAAACAAGGTTATGAAGCACTACAACCATACACCATGAAAGCGATGAATCAAACTAGATTATCAGGCTTTTGTTTCGATGATCTAGGAGCAGAACAGCAGATAAAACATTTCGGTAACGATTGTAATGTAATGGCAGAAATACTTATAAGTCGTTACGAAAATTTCATAGAAAACAACTCAATTACACATCTTACCACAAATCTCTCAGCTTCAGAAATTGAAAAACATTATGGTAACCGCTTAAGGTCTAGAATGAGAAATATGTTTAATCTGGTAAGTTTTGAAAGTCACAGTTTAGATAAAAGAAAGTAGTACTTTTATAGATTTAGTTACAAAAGAAGTGCAGATAACAACACTTTCTTTTGTAACTCAAATAAGTTTAGTAAAATTTTGACAATTTAGATTTATAACCATCAGGCTTTTTAGTGTATTTCCATTTGTCAAATATTATCTTATTTTTTTTGACTTTTAACATATAATTATTAAAGGTCCGAAAAGCAAATATATTCTGAGGGAAATCTATAGAAATAATATAATTTTCATCATTCTTAATAGTGAAGTTATCCGAATCAAAATTCTCGTTCTTAATAATCATACTTTTTTCTAGATTTTCTTTAAATGGATATAACTTGAAGTGATATTCTCCTCCAGAAATATCTAAGGTTGGCGTATCTAAATCAACTTCAATCGATTCATCACTATTTTTTTTTGCTAAAAATAAAGTATAATTTTCTTTAAATCCTTTAAAATCAATTGTAATATTTTTATTTAGATTCCGGTCACTAGTCTTTGTAATAGTAACATTAATAGGATTTGCATGAAATTCAGAGTTTAATTCAATAGAATCGTCAATTAGCTTCCAGTTTCCTTTACTCCATTCATTACAAAATATGATATTCACATCTGATCTATATATTGAATAATCATAATAAACAAATGTTCCGTCATCATTAAAGCAAAATTCTGAGTCATTGTTTACATAACAACCTAGTACAACTTCTTTTTGTGCTTTAGAAGAAGCACAAGAAAGAAATACAAAAAATATAAATACACTTATTTTCATCTTATTTTTTTTTACTATAAACCTTTCTCAAATTTTCATTAAACCATTCTGAATTTATACTCATAACGCCTCCCTTAACTGGAGCAGGTAAACTCCCTCCTAACGAATATGTTAATTTATATGCGATAATCTCACTACCCTCGTTATAAAAACCAATATTAGTTCCAGCAGCAAATGCTGTATGAGGAAATTTATTAAATACAACATCATACAAATGACTTAATTCGTGTATTAGTGTACCTACAGAACTATTAGTATTAACAGTTATATCTCTATTGGTGCTTCCCCACGTCAAATTTCCAGCTTCCTGAATATTTTCCCCCATATCTCTTCCAACATCAGACCCTATTTGAAAACTATAATTATGTTTTGATGGATCCATCAAAATGTTAATTTTGCTAATAGCAGTTTGCAAGTTGATTATCTGATTATTTTGTTCAGAAATTTTATCAGTTTTATTCGCTATTCTTGTTTTTCTACCTTCCTTAAACTTTTTATCCTGTTTATCTTTCAACTTATTAATTTTAGCATTTAATCGATCAATTCTATCATTTTTTTTGCTAATAACACCACCTATATACTCTTTTGCTTTATTAAGTTTTTCAGTATCCTTCTCATTAAACGGTGGTTTATTTTCAGTTCCTACTTCAGGATACATACCTGTCGGATCCGTTAAATTAATGGGATTCTGCATCGTATAATTGTATGGGTTCGAATTAGGCATTTTTTCGGTCAGTGGATCCACACTAAGCCAAATGCTCATTTTAGGATCATAGTAACGTGCTCCATAATAATACAACCCAGTTTCTATATCTTGCTCTTTACCATTAAATTTATAGGGGTTTACAAAGTTTTCAGTATAACTATGTTGTTCATACATGGTCTCTCCAAAAGGTAAATTTATAAAAAATTGATAAGGATTCCCACTACCATCTGTTAAAAAGGTACTACTACCTAAATGATCTGGATGAAAGAAGTAAATACCAACTGCTTGTGGTGCTCTTACTGTCTCTTTTTCATTTTCATTAATAACATCTTCTTCCTTTTTATATTCTTTAAATAACGCTTTCCCCCTTTTTGCTTTATCTAAAATGGTTTGCAAATCAGTAATCTGCTTTTGCTTAATAACTTCATAAGAAAATTGCGAATTATTACTATTATCTTTCAAGTTAGTTTTTTGTAATGAATTTGTGTCAAAAATAGTAACATCTTCTTCTCCTATCTTGCTTACAATACGTTGTACTCCAGCATAATAATGTTTACTATACTGTTGGTTTGCATCTATCACTATAAAAGCACTTGGGTAAGTGGTATAGGTACTGAATGTGATGGTACTACTGTTTACGAGTTGACCATTTTCATACACTTGTTCTAAATGGGAACTAGCTTTTAAAACTCGCTCACCTTTATCATCGTAAATATAATGCTGCATTTGATCATTTACGTCTATAACACGTAATCTATCGCTTTCATCCCAAAATAATTTTCTATTTCCTCCATCTGAATTGCTCTTATTAACCAAATTCCCATTTAAATCATACTCAAAGTTTTCTGAAAAGCCAGTATTTTGATCAATAATTTCTTTAACCTTGTGTGAGCCAACGTAGTAAGAATAGTCATTTGAATACGTATTGGTTGGATTGTTTAAGTTATTCTGAATATGTAATTGTGTTTTATTCACAATACCATGAGTATTATTATATTTCATTTTTAAATCATACGTGGATTGTTGAATAGTAGTACCAGAAGATGCTCCATCAAAACCACCTCTTGCATCTGTCAATCTATTTAAATTATCATAAGTATACGCATGAGAATAAGTACCCCCCAATAAATTATCAGGGTTATAAGGTGCCGAATTATCTAATCTAGTGATATTTCCTACTTTATCATAACGGTAATGATTATCAAACATAGCATCACCATTAGAAGTCTTAGCATTAAGATTATTTAATCGTCTTAAAGCTGGTGTATAATCATAAAATGTTTCTGTCTTATTACCATATAATAAATAAGTTCTTTGCTCAAAATAATCATAATCTATTCGCTCAATATAATTATAGTCATCTCCATTATATTGACCCGTCATTTGATTTAAATTACCTCCTAAATCATATTTATAAGCTACTTTTTCTCCGTCTGGATAAATAAGCAATTGAATCCTATTCCAAGAATCATATTCAAATTCTGTATTAAAAGTTCGTGTAGGCAAATTAGGGGCAACAATAGTTCTACTATTATAAACCATTTCACCCATAGTACCGTATTTAAATTCTTGAGTCCCCGTTGCATCTTGCTGATAAATTAATTTACCAGTTTGATTTCCAGAACCTGGCCCACCATATTTATAGGTTACATTACTAATGTTTTGATTACCATTAACATTTGGGTAAATAATTTCTTGTAATCTATTAAATTCATAAAGGTAATCAATACCTAGACCACCACTGGTAAGATTCGCTGTGGCTAAACGAATCATATTACTCGCTTTATCGTACTTAATAAATGTTTCTCCATTGTCAGGATGATTAACATAAATTTTTCTTCCTAAATAATCATATTTATAAGAAGTAGTTAATCCTTCATCATCAACATATAAAGTTAATTCATTAATCGCATTGTAATTAAATTTAGTCCATATATCTCCATTTGGTCCTACGTTTTTATTAGAAGTTACTCTTCCTCTAATATCTTTATAATTTTCAGTAATAATTTGAACACTACTATTTTGGTCTATAATAGATTTATTCATCAAAGCTAAATTACCAAAACCATCATTAGACAAAGTATAAATATAGAGACTTTCACTTCCTTCTGCATCAATCGTTTTAACAGTTCTATCTACTTCATCATACTCATATTCAGAAAAATAATTTGCCAATGGATCATTTATAGTATTTAACAAAAAATTTGTAGTGCAAGCTTTCTCTTCTTTTTTAGGATGGTATTGTTTAATTTCTCTACCAAATTCATCATAAGTTGTGATTCCCGAAACCGACATAAATTCTTTATAATTAGGACTAGAGTATGTTCCAACATTTATTTGTATATCTTTCTTAATTTGAATTGGTCGGGCTAAACCATCTATAAAAGTATACGTTTCAATAGCATTTGTAGGATGTTGCGGATCATAATGTTTAGTGACTGCTACTGGAATAAAATCAGAAGGAGTTACACAATTCTGATAACCTAATCCAGCTAAATTTCCATGATAAGGCATATACTCAAATTTAATAGTGTATGGCTGGGTATTGCTTGCCTCTTTTGGAGCGATTATTTTAGCCATTCTACCAAAAGAATCATAAGAATACTTCATTACATTTCCTGCTAAGTCTGTTGTACTTAAAATAACATCAAAATTAAAATCATAAGTAGCTTTTGAATTATAACCAAATGCATCCTTAATGCCTACCATATATTTATTTAAGGTTGTATCATAATTATATTCATAAAACATAGATTGTCCACTAGCATTTTGAGGGTAAATAATTTTTTTAAGATTACCGTAAGAATCATACAACATATTAGTTTCACTAAAATCCGAACCACTAATCCATGCTTTAATCTTAGTAATATCTCCCGTGTTAGCATTTAAAACCTCTGTTATTCGATGTCTTTTCAAAGTCGATCCCTCAAATACTTTGAATGCTTTTGGTACATTTAAAATATTATTGTTTAATACATGGTATTCTATTTCAGAATAATAATCGTCTTGTCCATTTTGTATATCTCCTAAATCATTATATTTAATAACCCTACCATATATATCATGACTAATCTGAACCTCGCTTTCAATAAAGTCTGTTGTAAACTCTTTGACAATAGTATTAGTTTTCTTCAACAATACAATCGCCTGTTTTCTACCTTCACTCCCTCCTACATCAAAATTTAAAGGCAGAGAGATTAAATTTCCTGCATTAGATAATATACTATTATTTCCATTACTTCTATCTAATTCATAAACTTCATAATCATTTAGTACTCTTGAATACAAATTTGCATCAGGAGAATTTGGATCAAAAGCACCCTTGTATATAGAAGTTTCAATTTCTAAACCATTTAAATAGTAACTTGTATTATTAAATCTCTTAAGCGTAGTTCTGTAATCATTACCTATAGTGCCGTTACTATTTATTTTTTTATCAATAATTTTTATTGTTTCAAAACCATAAAAGCTTCTCTCTCTCCTATCATATTTAGCATTATCATATTCAAAATATTTTATATAAGAATCAAACCCATCATTTATAGTACTTCCATTAACCGCCAAATCAACACCATCATTAATAGTAATGTTTTTCATTACCCATTTAGAATTAGGATTATTATAAGACTTTCCTTTAGGCTCATAATCAATCACAAAATCACCTCCAATAGGATTATAAACAGCTTTTAACATATTAGTTCTCCTAATCCTTGAATGATGAACTCTCACACTGTTTGAACTTATTTCTTCAACTAAATCAGGAAATCCATCACCATCAAAATCGACTATTGTTTTCTTTGTTCTATTGGTAGAATTACCTCCTGAAACTGTCACACTAACATCAGGTATCTTTAATGGAATAACAACAAAAACTAAGTACAAAGGCCAGATTAACGAATAGGTGGCTGTTGCATTTAAACCAGAGGTTGTAGTGGTCGCACTGTCATAAAATGAAAAATCATGAGATAAACTAGTTATATTAGAATCATATTTATTACCTAAACTAATATCGACCGCAATGTTACTTGAATTAGATACTAATTTATCAAGCATTCCATCTCCATTGATGTCAATCAATGTGGTTTCTGTATCAGAATCGGTTCTTCCTAATGATATGCCTGCTTCAATACTAGCATTAGCATAATTAAAACCTAGTCCACCTCCAAAAGTTTTACTCTTACTTTTAGATAATGTAAAACTACCCCAGCTATTATTGGTGTCATAAGTAGTATTTCCTAAGTTCAATTGAATATCTACAGTATTGTTTACTGAATTCTTGTTGATAATATCTGGTAGCCCATCACCATTAAAATCAGCCCACAACCGTGAAGTACTTGTGTCTCCTTGTCCAAAATTACCAGAAATACCTGTTGAATTATTACCACCACCAAATGAACTTGTGGCAGGTTTTCCAATCTTCATTTTTCCATTTGGTGTCGGTTTTGCACCTTCACTACCAGCATTTGGCTTACCCGATTTACCAAAGGTACCAGATGCACTAAAACCCCAATTATTACTGTTATCAATAGACATATCACCCCCATAAACACCTCTAGAAGAAGGAACTACCAACCCTCCTGTTTTTACAGTATATTGAATTTGATTATTAGTCAATATATCAGGATAACTGTCGCCATTTATATCGATGTAATCAGTAAGAGATTTTGAAACCCCTCCTAATGATGTAGTTCCAGACGCTCCAAATCCTCCAAATCCTCCTCCAGCAGAAACACTTTGACCATCTCCGTAGGTAAGTTTATCAATTCCAAAAGCTCCTGTAAAGAAAGTGCCAGAATAAATAGTATTATCTTCTTGAAAATCTATAGCTTGTGTCAGCTTAGCTGCTCTTGCTGTCCATCGACCTGCGTAATTCTCATTATGCAGCCCAATCCATTTATCGTCATAATTTGATTCACTTTCTCTGTAAGCATTTGCAAATAAGAACGGAATAGTATTCATTCCAGAATTATTTTGAATATTTACTAAAGTTGATTGAATTACTGATGCTGAATTCGGATCATTTATATTAATATTTTGCAAAAGTTGTAAATCTGAATTAATCTGATTATTACTGTTTAATAATGAATTTTGCAATGCAGTAGCTTGCGAATCGGTAATAGTTAAAGTTTCTTCTTTAATTAAATTCACTCCGAGTGAACTAATAACAGTCGCACCAGTTACTACTTCAGGATTATATAAAAATTGTCCCCATTGTCTATACATATTACCATACTGTCCAAAAGGTTTGTGCATAAGATTTACCATATCTTCCGTAAAATAAAAGGAAGACATGCCTCTAGTTAATTTAACTAGATTTGAAATATCAAGCAATCGCTTCAACAAAGAAACATCAGTCGGACTATTAATAACTCTATTACTATCGTCGGTATAAAAACCTACTTCTATGAATCCACTAGTAGTGCCTAAATTTATTGTACCTGGAGAAATACTAACATTTCCATTAACGACTGTAATAGTGCGTCTACCTACAAAAGTATTATTTTTCTTAACAACAAAATAAATAGTTCCGTTATCAGTTGATATAAAATTAGAATTTGTTATATTAGGACTTATTATCAAATTTGTGCTGCCGTCATTATAAGTACTGACGTTTATTCTATTATAACCATTTCCACACAAAAAATTCTTGTAAATACTATAGTCCACTATGGGATATTTAACTTCTGCAGTAGTAACATTGCCTTCGTTTCCTCCACTCCCAACTATTGGTTGTACTGTAGTGCAGGTCATTTTTGGAATCCATTGAGAACTAAGCCATTTTATATTAGAAGTAGCTCGTACTTTAAAAAAGAATTGTGTGATAGAATTACTAGAGGTTCCTGAAACTGCAATCGAACTTAATCCAATTGCTTGCACAGAAGTTGTTACATTAGGAAGACAAACTTTTGTAAATATTGATGTGTCTGTATAACTAGAACCATTTTGAACTCTTTTGATAATTTCATAAGTAACTTCATCTGTAGGATTTACTACATTAAATGCATTCCATTCAACTGTAGCGGTACCATTACCTGGAAAAATAACAGGAACTTTTTGAGATAGTATAAAGCTCTCACTATAACTGCTATTATAAGGCTTTATCCCATTCTGATCTGTAATAGAATTTAAGCTAGTATTGGTATATAACACCCTAGGATCCCAATAAACAGATGGATTTCCTGAAGAAATTGAATGCACTCTAAAATATATTCTGTCCCCTTTTTTAACTTCTAATGCGGTTGTTTGTGGATTACATGATGTACTAGCATCTGTTATAGAAACACTTACAGATGGTGTAATGGAGTTCAATTTAACGCCATATAACATACAAATTTCACTAGGTTCAAAACTACAATTAGTAGTATTAAAACGATTTACCACTGATAGATCTTTATCTTTTGGTAATTTTTCACCTATTGTTTCAAAAGGATAGGATGTGATTTTTTCTGAAGTAGAATTTAGAACTTTTAATTCATGAAAGGATAAAAAAGAATCTTTAATAATAATTTGGATCAAATCATTACTAATTTCGATTTTTGTATTCGGATAAATCGCAGTAAAATCTGTAACAAAGTCATCTATTGACAGTACAGAGTACAACTTCTTGTCCTTCAAAAACAAACCATCAACTTCAATATAGAAATCACTATTATTTAAATTATGTAATGGTATAGCAAGCTCATAATCATTTCTATATTCTACATCAGCAACTATATGATCTGTTTCAGGCGATTTATTAAGCCCTTGCCCAGGGCATATACTTGAAAATGACCAAGCAGTTCCTCCTAATGGTCCTGTGACAATTATTTGGGCTGTCGTAGGGTAAGCACTAGTTTTATTAAATGTTAATTGACCTACACCATTGGAAGGACTGGCAGTTTGAATTTCACTTAAGGGAACTCCCGCATTAAGCAATGCATTATTGTATGAAGAATCTCCTCTATATCCTGATGTGTATGTTTGACCATTCCAAACAATATCAAATTTATCTGGAACACTTTGGGCATTATAATTTATACCCGCAATTCCCGTAGCAGTTCCTAAATTAACTTCAAATACTTGATAACCTTGACCTCCACCAGAATTCACATTACTACCACAAGGAATAGTTGTGTCCTTTTCCATTTCAATAGTTGCAATGACTTCTTTAGTAGGGTCCTGATTAGTGATGGTATTATGAATAGTGATTGACCCATCAATTGGTGCTTCCCACATTTTAACAACATCATAATTAGGAGTAGTAACCTCAATATCAGTAGAAGGAATTGTAACAGAAACTGGCGCTGCCTGTATCAACATATTTTCTGTTTGTTTACTTTCTGGTTCAAAGTAGGGATATCCAGAACTATCTATTCGATTAAAGAATACGGTTCCATTTTTCACAATATCCATTAAGCCATCAGCATTAGCATCAGTGAAATAAACTTTTGTTTTAGACTTATTTTTAGAAGTGTCCCATCCTGCAAAACCTCCACCTCCAGAAAATCCAAAATTAACTTGTAGGTTCCAACTTGATGATTGACCGTAAGACTTATAAAAGTCCGTTATATAGTTATTTACACTAGTAATTGGTGCATAAACACCAAAATTATGGGTGATTATAGGCTCTCCGTTGGGAGCATAAGTCCGAACAACAAAATGCTGTTTCCAATATAAGTTCCCGTCAGTAGCCTTAAAAACAACATCATCTAAACCATCACCATTAATATCAATAAGTGCAGTTAAAGATTTGCTTTCATCCCAACTATGATTATAAGCACCTCCAATAGTAATATTCTTTGTTGTAGGATTCCAAGAAAAATCTACACCGAAGCCTAGATGTCCACCAATATTATAATTTTCAGAAACAGTCGAACCCAAAATGGCACCAGCACTATTAAACGAAGGAATAGCACCTGTTATTAAAAAATCAGAATTTGTAAAACTTGGACAATTTGGATCCCCGCTAACAGAGCTATTTGAATAGCTAATAGTATATTTTGAACTTAAATCAGTCAAATTGCTTAAAGCAATTTTATTAGTTTGAATATCCCCTGATCTGGCAGTACAACCTATTGGATCATTGTTAAATGGATAAGAAGCAGTATTCCCATTTATATCAACAAAACTCACATTATTATAAGCAATTGTGGGGTTAAAAATCACCATATTATGTAATTGACCAAAATAAAACCCACAATAAATCTCAGGAAAACTAGTAGTTAATGCAGTTGAAAAATCATTCCCACTATTGAAAGGTCCACCAGGAACAAGTTGATTATTTATATAGACATTCGTAGGAGTTGTAAATAATGTACTGGGTAATCCGTAAATTGAATAACATGAACTGATGGGAGCAACGAAATCATTGCAAATAGTATCTACAACTCCACTGGAAAAATATACTTCATTACCATCCTGCAGAATATCGTCATAATATTCAAAATCATGATGATAAAACTCATTTCCTGTCTTGTCAAATTCAGTAGCTCTAGTCAAAAGTGTTTTACCAAACCTACCTAATGAATAGGTAAAACCATATTCTCGAATTCTCGAAGTATTATAATTTACTCTAATTTTACTTAACAAATAGGGATCAATTCGCTTTATTCCCAAACGAGCATCAATATCCTGATTAGGTTTTAAACTAGATACATCTTTTAAAAACTTTACATTATACTTACCTTGTGTGGTGCCATATCCAGTATAATATATATTGTCAATACAAAAAAGTCTACCTCCATTTAAGTTTTGATTATTTCCAGTGAAAGTTGTTAAGATTTGATTGTCATAGGTGTAAATAATATTGTTACCTTGAACATCTATAGTTTTATAAATTCCCCAATGGACTATGTAGTTAAAGGTGTTTCTTATTACTGTATTTTCTACTACACCATTTTGATCTCCGCCATACCAGCTGATTGTTCCATCAGAATTTTGAACTTTCCACCTGTACTCAGAAGGATTGTTTCCTAAACGTTGTATTTTCGCAAAACTTCCTTGTTTCCTAAAAGTAAAGAAAGCTTCATTTTCAGCAATTCTATTTCTAGGAGTAGTATTAAAAATTGGATTTCCTGTACCATCTACCCCCTCATCATAGTGCCTATTAGGCATCCAATCCACTAGTTCACTTTGGATATTTAATAAAGGCGGATACATCAACTGTTCTCCAGACAAAGTATAGAGCTCAGTTTCAAAACTCGTGTTAATATTAGGCACTCCCCATCTTGTATCTATAGTAATTGAAGGTGTCGTTATAGACCAACCTTCACCTAACCATCCATTACCAGCTTCATTACTATATTGAATTTCTAATTGAGGTTGCATACCATTTCTACCCGCAGGTATTTTTATAGGATAACTTATATTTGCATCCCCTTTCTGAGAGACTTCCGGAGGAGAAATAATAGTCATTTCACTAGAAGGGTCTGCTGCTTTTATATCATTCATCATTGTGGGCGTGAATGCACTTGTTTGGGGACTTTCAGGTGTTTGAATTATACCATTTATATAATCTGTAAAATGTGTAGTGGCTGAAACAATTCGCTGCTGATTATAATCAATCGAATCTCTTTCTAATGCTATCCAACTTTTCTTTTTAGTGTCAAAATAAAAAGTTTTAATATCTTTAGCTGTAAACCCCAAAGGTATTAATGTAGAATCATATGGTATTTCTAAAGCAACTGGGTTTTTAAAAACTGTTCCATCAGGTAAAAAACGATAGCCTTTCCCTCCCATTGTAACATTGACCATTCCAGATTCTAATGGTGCTAAATCTATTTTTCTTAACACCTTACTTGTAATGTATTTATTTTCAAGTAACGCACTATCATTTATAGTTAATTTAGCATCGTTTATTTCTAAGAAATCCAGTTTATTACTCTCGAAGTATTTTGAAATTGATTTTTTATCGGTATTAATTGCATAACTTTCATCTGCTGATGAAGTAGTAATTTTTGAAACTTTTAATTCATCAATTATAGTATTATTTTCTTTAATCTGAAATACAATATTCTCATCTTGATTAGCTTTAATATATCCTTCAAAAAGATTTCCCTTCAACTCTAGTACTTGATTATTCGCAAAAATTTTTTTATTTGAAATTTCATTCAACTTTATAAACCCATTCAAATAAATTTTTTCTTCTTTAGTTAAAAATACATTTTGATTATTTAAAACAATTTTAGTATTCTTTTTAGTTGGTTCTTCAACAACTTTGATAACTAAGTTTCTAATTTTATACTGATAAGTAGCTCCTTCTGGAACATTGAAAAAAATGACATTTCCGTCTTCTTTTAACCATTTGAAATCTAATTCTTCTATTTTTTTTATCCATTCATTTTTGAATTTTACTAAATAACCTCCAGTTACATAATTGTCATTAATACTTTTTCCAATAACTGAGTTTTCATCTACTCCATTTACTTCATATTCAAGAATATATTTTTTATTAGCATCTAAATTTGCTTTAGATAAATTAACCTTAAATAAATTATCTTTCGGATTATCAAAACCTATTTGGTTATCAAAACCTATAGAACCTAAAACAATATCTGAATAAAATATAGTTGATTCAGTTTTAACCTTATCATATACAATATTTGATTTTTTAGACTCTATTTTTTGTTCGTTTTCAAGCTCTATATTATTAATCTTATCTTCTGCGTAAGAATCACTAACAATGGGACTTGTAAGAAGAGGAAGAAAAACATTTGGACTAGAAAACAACTCATTATATCTTTTGTAGATAGTTTGAGATGGTGCAATAAAACTTGATTGCAGCATTATAATAACAATAAAATAATGGATAGTTTTCCATATTTTATTGGAAACACCTAGGGTTTTAGTACGAGTATAATTCATGATAATTATAAAACAATTAGTTTGAAAACTTGTTTTTTCTCTTGATTAAGAACAGATATTAAATAAACTCCTGAAACAGGAAACGAATGAGTAAATTCATAATGTATAATTTCTTTAAACTGCTTTTGAAAAACAATTTTTCCACTATTATCATGAATAATTATCTCAATATTTTGACTCTTTGGATAAGTAAATACAAGACTAAACTTTTCACCAGCTTTGATAGGGTTAGGCTTTAAAACAATTTCTGAGTTAGCACTACTAGTATTTTTGTCAATTACTTTTACAGTATATTGTTTTGAGCAATCTTTATTAGTTACTTTAAAAATATAGTCCCCAGTTTGTTCAACAGTAATGTCTTTCTGATTTGAAATTACTTCATTATTAAATATCCATTCAAATTTATAATCAGATTTAGCATCTTTAATAATTACAGGAGTTATATTTTGATTGCCATTTTCAGAAAGTAAAATCTCTGTTGGCAATAAAATCTCAGTATTAGGAATCTCTTCTATAATGATTTCTTGAATGCTACTATTACCTATTTTATCAGAGACAACTATGTAAAAATTACCCGATCTGTTAAATGTTTTTGAAAATTTAGTATCATCCAAAGATTTCTTTTCAATTAAACGCTTTTGGCTATCTAAAATTTCAATACTATAAGCGGAAACACCTCCATTTAAAGTAAAATTATACACATATTCGTTTATATCACAATTCTTAACAACTTCATATTGGATAAAAATTTCAGGAAGTTTAACTATACTAAAATAATTTTCCTTTGATAAGTAAATATTTTTAAAAGTGACAAAAGTAGAATCTTCCTTTTTTAAAGGAATTAATTTAGCTTGGTGAATATTTATTAATCCTTCTTCAGTTTCAGAAAACACTAACCATAATTTTTTATTGCTTTTTTCACTAGATTCTATTTTTAATTCTTTTTTATTAATAGAAAAAGTATAGAAAAGTGAATCAAGTTGATAATCAAATTTTGAATACTGCAACTTCCAACTTCTTTCAAATGTTTCTAATTCACTCTCTGTAGAATTACTTTTAAAAAGAGTTGCTTTATCATTATCACCCCATAAGAGATAATTAGAGTGATTGTGTAAAATTTCTTTTTTAATTTTTAAAGTATCAAACGCTACATAAATGCCATCTTTTTCAGAATTTCCAGATTTTAACTGACGAAAATCAATAGTATAAGTATCAGTTATTCCTGTAACTCTTTTAGAAAAACCTTTATTTCTATTAGCATTCCAAATAGTATCTGTTTTAAAACTAATGTAGTCTTTCTCTTTATCTAAAGAAATTCCATATTTAATAGATAAGTAAGTTTCTATCTTTCTTATATTTATGTCACTCAAAACCTCTGGAAAATAAATCACTTCCAGCAATTGATTTTCCTCGATATTTTGATTTGTAAGTAAATCAATTATTAATTTATTTTTTGCTTTTATCGAGAGATTAGGATTATTAAAAGTATAGCTAATAATTTTTGCAGGGCTATCCTTAAATCTATGCTCCAAAATTAATTTTTTAAAAATTCCCTTATTAGAGATATCAATTTTGTTGGTTCCATAGTCTAACGTCAAAATTTTTGTTTCTAATTTTGGATTAGTGTTAAAAGCTATAAATAAAGTAGATTTTCCACTCAATTTGTTTTTTAAATCATCCAAATTCTCAATCTTTTTAACTGTTGGATTTTCATTAAAAAGAGCATTCTCTTTTTGATTTTTATCTGATTTAATCCAAATAGTAGATTTTTCAAATAATTTAGATTCTTGTGAAAAATTTTTCAATCCTACTATCAAAAATAGCATTAAGAATAGACACGAACTTCGAGTTAACAGCATATAAAGCAATCATTAAAAATTAAAAAACGAGCGAAATTAAGAATCAAAAAGAGTAGACATTAGACAGTGATTATTCCTCATAAAACACTAATTGTCATTAGTATAGATTTTTTTACATCTTTACTAAACCAAATTTAATTATTTAACCTATTCAAAAATCAAACAACTAAAAGTTTAACTTTTGATACATAAAAACTATAACAAGTGTTAAAAAAGCAAATTAAAACCGAATAAAAAATTGCACATTTTAGTCAAAAAAATCATTAGGAATATTTACAGGTAAACTTTACTTTTGAAAAGATTAGAAAAAGAGAAAATAACTCTCATATAATCTTCTTCAAAAAATTTACAATGAATAATTTCAAAGAAAAAGCAGACCTCATCTGGAAAGTAGCAGACTTATTAAGAGGTGACTACAAACAATCAGATTACGGAAAAGTAATATTGCCACTAACAGTACTAAGAAGATTAGATTGCGTTCTAGCTCCTACAAAAGATAAAGTACTCGACTATTTACCCAAAATAGAAAAACTAAAAGAAAGTGCTAAGGATGTAGCTTTAAATAAAATAGCGGGATTTAATTTCCATAATAAAAGTCAATTCAACTTCGATAAATTGGTAGCAGACTCTAATAATGTTGCTGTTAATTTAAGAAATTTCATAAACGGATTTTCTACAAGTGCTAGAGAAATAATTGAATACTTTAACTTCGATGACCAAATTGATAGAATGGACGATCCCAAAGCCGACATTCTATATCGAGTGGTAAAAAAATTCCAAGAAATAGATTTGTCAGATATGGAATCTATGGAAATGGGGTACGTTTTTGAAGAATTAATTAGAAAGTTTGCAGAACAATCTAATGAAACAGCTGGAGAACATTTTACACCTCGTGAGGTAATTAAACTAATGGTAAATCTTCTTTTCAATGAAGACCGTACAATACTTACACAAGAAGGGATTGTAAAAACATTATACGATCCTGCTTGTGGAACTGGTGGAATGCTTTCTATTGGAGAAACCTACATCAACGAACTAAATCCAAAAGCAGAATTAAAAGTTTTTGGTCAAGAAATCAATCCAGAATCCTATGCTATCTGTAAATCAGATATGCTAATCAAAGGACAAAACCCCTCTAATATAAAATTTGGAAATACATTTACTGTCGATGGTTTAGAAGATGAAAAATTCGACTATATGCTTTCCAACCCTCCTTTTGGTGTAGACTGGAAAAAAGCTCAAAAAATAATCACAGCCGAAGCAGAAAAAAAAGGGATGTCGGGTCGTTTTGGAGCAGGTTTACCACGTATCAATGATGGTTCACTATTGTTTTTACAACATATGATGTCTAAAATGAAACCTGATGGAACTCGCATTGCTGTAGTTTTTAATGGTTCTCCATTATTCACAGGTGCTGCTGAAAGCGGTGAAAGCAATATTCGTCGTTGGATAATTGAAAACGATTGGTTGGAAGCTGTTGTAGCATTACCGGATCAATTATTCTATAACACAGGTATTTCAACATACATTTGGATAGTGACAAATCACAAAAGTGAAGCTAGAAAAGGAAAAATCCAATTAATTAACGCTACAGGTGTTAAGGATGAAGAATTAGTTAAAGAAGGAAAATTAGATATAAATAGATTCTGGAATAAAAAAGACCGTAGTTTAGGGAATAAAAGAAAAGAAATTCCTGAAAATGGAACAACAAAAGGTATTGGATTCATTACGCAATTATACGGAAACTTTGAAGAAAACGAATTCAGTAAAATATATCCTAATGAGTTTTTTGGCTATGCAAGAATTACTATCGAACAGCCTGACTGGTTAGATGTAATGACAAAAGTAGCACATGATAAACAGGCATTTGTAGAGTTCTTAAACAATGCGTCAACAGAAGACCTCAACAAAGCAAAAGAAGATTTTATACAATTGTATAACATGCATCTCGAAGAAGGAAAATGGACACAAGAAGAAAACAAACTAACCATCGAAAACAATAAAGAAATCACAATAAAACCATCTTCTGCATTACGTGATTATGAGAATGTCGCTTTCTTAAAAAAAGACAGTACAGGTAAATTACAACCACAAAGAATTGAAGACTATTTTGAAGCTGAAGTTAAACCACATGTCTCAAACGCATGGATAGACCATAGCAAAACAAAAACAGGTTATGAAATTAACTTTACTAAGTATTTCTACGAATTCAAACCATTGAGACCATTGTCTGATATTAAAGCAGATATTTTAGCTTTGGAAGAAAAAACAGTGGAAGCAGAAAAAACAATATTAAACTAAAGGAAAGAACATGTTAAGTGCAAGCAAAGAAAAATTATTATCATTCTTAAATGGCTCTAGTCAATATATAATCCCTTTTTTTCAAAGAAGTTATGTTTGGAAAGTGGAAAACTGGTCAGAATTATGGGAAAATATTTTAGAAGAATATGAAGAATTAGTAATAAATAATAATCCTAAAAGCGAACATTTTATAGGAACAATTATTATAAAACAACTATTAACTTCTCAAGTTGGAGCCACTGAATACGAGCTTATTGATGGTCAACAGCGAATGACAACGATAAATCTTTTGCTAAAAGCATTTCATGATGCTACACCAGAAATAAGCGCTAAAACATGGATAAATAAGTTTTTAACTTTTGAAGATTCGTACGGTAACGAAAAAATTAGAATCCAACATAGCAAGGTAGATAGAGAACATTTTCAAACTATTATTCAAAATAAAGACAATAATCAAGAACTATGGGAAGAATATAAAAATTTACGAATAGATGAAGTAGAAAAGAGACTTGAAAATGAAAGTAGAATTGTAGGAGGATATATTTATTATCGTCATAAAATTGAAAACGAATGCAACATTGATGATGTAAGGAAGTATATAAATATTGTTATTGAAAAATTACCAGTTATTCACATGGCATTAAATGCTGATGATGATGTACAGCAAATTTTTGATACAATTAATTCACTAGGTGTAAAGCTTACAACAGCAGAATTACTTAAAAATTATTTATTTTCAGCAGTTGAACTCAGGGAATATTACGAGCCTTATTGGCAATCTGTTTTTGAAGCTGACGAAGATGCAATTGATTTCTGGAATAGAGAAAAAACATCGGGTAGAATTAGAAGAACTACTGTTGAATTATTTCTATATAGTTATTTAGTAATAAAAAAAGAAGCAAATGTAAAACTAGACACTTTGTTTAAAGAGTTTAAAAATCATTTAAAAGATTTATCTGTCGAAGATAAAATTGCTTTTGCGAAAGACATTAATGAATACGCAAAAGTATATGAAGAAATGCCTGATGGCGAAAACTTGGCAGAAATTAGCTTTGACCAACACGAAAAAAGATTCTTCCACTTAATACGAGAATTTGATGTAAATACTATATTCCCATTAATACTTTTAATTTATAAAGAAGTTTCAAACCTTGAAGAGAGAATCAAAATTTTGAGAGTTTTAGAATCTTACATTGCTAGAAGAACCATTTGTAAATTGACTACCAAAAACTACAACAATTTATTTATTTCCATATTAAGTGAGGTAAATGATATGGAAAACATAACAGCTAAAAACTTGTTAGAAAAACTAAACAGTTATGCTGAAGTAACTAATAAGTTTCCTGATGATGTCGAATTCAAAGAAGCATTTTTTGGTAAATACTTGATCAATAAATACAGCCGCGAAGTTTTATACTGTATTGCATTACATGATTTAAATCATGCCTATGTTGACAACCGAAAATTAAACTTTAGCGGTTTTAGTGTAGAACACATGATGCCTAAAAATTGGAACAAAAACTGGAAAACATTACCAGATGGAATAACCAAAGAAATACGCAGTGGTAAGTTACTTACATTAGGAAATCTAACGCTTATACAAGGAAAACTAAACAGCTCATTAAGAGATTCTAGTTGGAGTAATAAAAGAGCAAAATTAAAAGACTACTCTACTTTAAAACAAACTACAGACTATTTAGCAATTGAAAATTGGCAAGAATTAGAGATAGATAAAAGAGCTGAAAATCTTTATGCTGTGGCAGAATTAATCTGGAAAAAATGATGGAATTAAATTCTAATTTACTTTTTACTGATGCATTTGACGAAGAAAATTTCAACTCAACCAATGCTCGAGGTACTTATAATCCAATGCAATTCGTAATTAGATTACGAGAAGATATTCATGTGGCATTAAAAGAAGATGATTTATCACCAAATAAAATTCAGGCTTTTTCAACATTTCTGCATGAAAACATCCATTGGTGGCAACATGTAGGGTCAAATTTTGGTTTTATTTTAAGTTTAAGTTACCCAGCACTTTCTCACGCTGTACACGGAGATTTGAAAACACTTATAGAAAGAAATGAAAGGTATAAACCAATAATTAAGTATGACAATCATTATTTTAAGACCCATAAGAAATTAGATAACTATGAAGTAAATCGTATTTTAAATAATTATCACGATCTACTCTATGCAAAGTGGTTTGCTTATGACAATAAAAACATTCATAAAATAGTAAAAGATAGAAGGTTTTTCCTTTCAGTAGGACATTGTTATAGAATCTTATGGACAACATCCGTTCATACCCTTGCACATTGTTTAGATAAAGAGTATCAATTTTTACCCAATGTAACAAAATGGCTCGAAGAATTTAAGAAGTTAGAACAAAATAAAGTGGATGGTTTTTACATTGATTCAGCAATAGGGATAGCACCACTAGGCATAAAAGCCATCTACGAAGGTCAAGCAAGATTCAATCAATTACAATATTTAACTATAGCATCTGAAAACACATTAAAATACGACGACTTTAAAAAAAGTGGAATGCTTAATGGGATATATGTTGAAGCATTTGACTTGTTTTTGAAAATTACAAAAATAAATGTTCCAGCAGATTTTAATAATGCTACAATTGGATTGTTTTTATTAGTTTGTGATATTGCAATAAACCCTACTGAAGGTTTTCCGCATGACATATTTCATTTTGAAAGTTTTATCTATTCAAATGATCCAGGAATACGTTTTATTATGCTTTGCCAAGCAATAAGTAAAGATAAAACAGCATGGGAAAATTGTATTCAAGATTATTCCGCAGAAGAATACATAAAAAATAGTGAAAAATTATGTGACCTTATTTTTTGTCTGTCTCCTTATTTTGGCATAGAAGCGGTAAATAAATGGATTGAAACAGAATCCAGTATTAAAGAATTAATGGAAGAAGAAAAAAAAATGGATTTTAATTCAAATAATTTACCAATTCGTTTGTTTTTTTCTAAGTATTTAAAAATGCAACAAGACAAATTAAAATATCCAAATGTCTTTTGCTGGATTGGTAAGAGTATGACTAGCGAATGCTGTTCAGAAATAGAATTAGAAAAAGTAGTAGAACTTTTTGATAAGCATAGAGCACTTTACATAGACGATATAGATAAAGAAATTCATCCAATGCATTTTGACGAATTTCCATCAGAAAATATTGAAAAATCATTTAATGCATTTTATACATACAATACATCTTATGACATGATTCATAAATGGATTAAACAAGAGGGCGATTTTACATATGATTATGAATGGTTAACACCAAAATATACAAAAGAAGAAACAACAAAATGGATTCGAGAAAACTTTAAAGATATGTTTACTATCTATCCTGAAGATATTACTATCATATAAAATATAGAATGAAAAAATACGAAAAATACAAGCCAACTAATATAGAATGGATAGGTGATATTCCGGAACATTGGAAAATTTCAAAAGTCAAATATAATTTTTCTTTTAGAACAGGTTTTACTCCACCTTCTGGTAAAAGTGAATATTACAATGATGGTAATAATGTTTGGATAAATATTGGTGATTTAGATGGTAAATATATTTCAGATTCATCCAATAAAATTACAGATAAAGCTATTGAGGATTTAAACCCTACAATTGTTCCTAAAGGGTCTTTATTATATAGTTTTAAACTATCGGTTGGTAAAGTAGCATTTACAGAAATTGATTGTTATACAAATGAAGCAATTTTTTCTATTGACCCAGATAACGAAGATAATTTGGAGTTTTTTTATTATGCATTACCACAGCAAATTATTAAAAATGCAAATGAAAATATTTACGGTGCAAAAATTTTAAATCAAGAATTAATAAAAAATGCTGACTTAATTATTCCACCACCACACGAACAAACCTTAATAGCAAACTATCTTAATAAAAAAACACAAGAGATAGACCAACTCATCGAAGATAAAAAACAATTATATAAACTTATCAAAGAAGAAAAAACAGCATTAATTAATCAAGTAATTACTAAAGGAATAACATCAAGTCAAAATCTTAAAAATTCTAATATCGAATTTATTGGAGAAATACCTGAAAATTGGAACGTAAAAAAGATTAAACATATCGTTTCAAAAGTAGGTAGTGGTGTTACACCTTCTGGAGGAGCGAGTGTTTATGAGTTAACTGGAATTCCTCTATTACGTAGTCAAAATATCCATTTTGATGGATTAAGGTTAGATGATGTAGCATACATTAATGAAGACATACATAATTCTATGAAAAATAGTAAAGTGCATTCTGGGGATGTATTACTAAATATTACTGGTGCTTCGATAGGAAGATGTTTTTATGTTGATGAAACTTTAGGTGAAGCAAATGTAAACCAACACGTTAGTATTTTGCGTCCTAATAATAAAGTATTGACCAAATATTTGTATTATATTTTATATTCTAACATAGGTCAGGAGCAAATTAGAAAGGAACAAACAGGAAGTGGTCGTGAAGGTTTAAATTTTGAAGTTTTAAAAAACTTTCAAGTACCATTACCTGAAATTTCAGAGCAAGAGTCAATAATTAATTATATTGAATTGCATGCTAATCAAATGGAATTTAGGTTAATGAAAACAAAAAAATTAATCGATTTATTAACCGAATACCGTTCCGCTTTAATTAGTGATGTAGTAACAGGAAAAGTAAAGGTAATAGAATAAGTATGGGTGATTTATTAAACAGAGACCAGCTGACAGCATCATTTAGAGCAGTTCAATCATTTTTACAATTTGCTAAATTAAATCCTACAAAACATCATTTTAATTTAGAACTAGAGGTAAATGTGTTGCGACAAAATTTTAAAGGTTCATTTGAAATTGAATGCAGAGATATGGTAAATAATGAAAGTTTTATATTTTATTCGGATGTATTTAAAGCAAATAGATATTATCGCCCTGTTTGGAGTGCATACATTTACATGACATTTGATGAAAGCACTGGTGAACTAGAATTTGATTTAGAAGGAATACAATACACTTTAAAACATTAAATTATGACTCTTTGTACAGCATGGATACGACAAGCAAACAACACTGAAGAATTAATTTTCGCTACAGATAGTTGTTTAACTGGTGGAGAAAAGTGGAAACATGGTATCAAACTTTTTGAATTACCTCGAAAAGATTGTTTATTATGTTTTGCAGGTAGTACAATAAGAGCGTATCCACTTATATTAAACTTTATTTCGTCTATTCATCTAGATAAATATTTAGAATCTCCTTCAGCTTCAATCGAAGAGGTACTAGATTTTTTGGCAGAAATGTTTACCAAATTGGTTAAAACCATTATTTCAGAAATTCCAGGAGAAGACATTCATGAATTGCGTTCAGGTGCAAAATTCTTATTCGGTGGTTGGGATTGGCAAAAAGGACAAAACGGTGCTTTTAGAGTATGGAATCTTTTTTATTCCTCTGAAGTGGAAGGCTTTATTTTTGATGAAGTAACCAACGACGATAATAAAACAAAGTTCTATACCTTTCTTGGTGATGCTACTATAGATGTTGAAAAAGAAGCCAAAGACCGCTTTAGAAAACTACTCTATGAAGAAGACAAACAAGATGCCAAATTGGACATGGAACCTTTAAAAGTATTGCGAGACATATCGTTAGACAAAGAAATAAGAGAAGTAGATGGTAGTTTACAAATTGCCAAAATATACAAATCTAACAGAACTGAGTTTTTTGGCATTTACTGGGAATCCAGTAAAGGAAAGCCTTGTTTTCAAGGAAGAGAATATAATGAGGTCAATAAACCGTTAGTGAGGTATTTTAATCCAGATACTTTAGAGTTATTAGAATCTGATTTACCAGAAAGAATAGCTTTGATCAATGAAGATATTTATGGTTCAGATTATGAATTAGTTACAGATTGTTATCCAAATGGATATTTGTCAGAAACAATTTCTGAAAAACAAAAGCATTTGCTAAAATTGGTTTTCAAAGAAGTGGCTTACAAACAATTTATAAATAATCAAGTGGTAACTGAAGACAATGAGGATTTAGCATAATTTCCTATTGCACGATTTTTTGATTTATCGTCTTTTTAAACGATTTTTTGATTTATCGCTTTTTTTAACGATATTTGAATTATGATAGCAATTATTACAGCAGATATTATAAATTCTAGAAAACTTACAAATCAAGAAGTTTGGATAAATCCATTAAAGAACCTTTTGAGTCAATGGGGTCAAACTCCAAAAAATTGGGAAATATACAGAGGCGATTATTTTCAAGTGGAAATTGAAAAAGCAGAAGATGCTTTTTTAATGGCGCTACAAATTAAAGCATTAATAAAAAGTACAGATAGTTCAAAAGGAAAAAAAAGAATTGCAACGATAGATGTTAGAATGGCAATAGGTTTAGGAGAGAAAGAATACGAAGCTACACGTATTTCAGAGAGTAACGGTAGTGCTTTTATAAATTCAGGAGAAAAATTTGAAACGCTGAAAAAAGAAAAAACAACTTTAGCCATAAAATCAACTAATCCAAAGTTTGATGACGAAATGAATTTGTATTTTAAATTAGCAAATATTCAAATGGACTCCTGGTCTATTAATTCAGCTCAATTATGGAGTACTATTTTAGAAAATCCTGAAAAAAAACAGTTTGAAATAGGAGAAATTATAGGAATTGAACAAAATTCAGTAAGTGACAGGTATAAAAGAGCAAATGTAGAAGAAATACTAGAACTTGAAAAAATGTATAGAATCAAAGTAAAAGAACTAAGCAAATGATACTAATAGTAAAACTAATTTTAGCACATATTATAGGAGACTTTATACTACAGCCAGAAAAATGGGTAAAAGCAAAAGAAGACAAAAAACTAAAAGCATGGCAATTATATGTGCATATTCTAATACATGGTATAATTACAACACTCCTTCTAGCAAATACTAAATATACGAAGCTTATACTTTGTATAATGATAAGTCACCTAATAATAGACTTTATTAAATTACATTTTCAAAAGGAACAAACCAAAACCCTTTGGTTTATAGTAGACCAGATTGCACACATTGCAATTATAGCATTTTTGGGAATCTATTGGCTAAACAAAGAAACAGAAGTACTAGCTTGGATAATATCAGATACTTTCATACTTATTACAACAGCAGTTTTATTCTTAACTGTACCAATGTCCATTACTATAAATACACTAATAAAACCGTGGACAGAATCACTTACAAATGAAAAAAACTTAGAACTTAAAAACGCAGGAAAGTATATTGGAATCTTAGAGCGTATATTGATTTTCATATTCATAATAACAAAACACTGGGAAGCAGTAGGCTTTTTATTAGCTACAAAATCTGTATTCAGATTTGGAGATTTAAAAGAATCCTCAGAAAGAAAATTAACAGAATACATACTTATAGGCACACTATTAAGTTTTGGAGCCGCAATAATTGTAGCACTACTAGTTACATCTTTACTTTAGAACATGAGCATCACCACAGAAAATACATTCGAAACAGCTATAGTAGAATCTTTACTAGAACAAGGAGGCTATACTTTAGGCAATCCATCAGATTATAGTTCAGAATTAGGCTACTTTAGAAAAGACATTCTCCATTTCTTGATAAACTCTCAACCTAAAAAATGGGAAAAACTAACAGCAATTCATGAAAAAGAAGTTGAAAATAGAGTATTGCAACGCTTGTATAAAGAATTAGATTTAAGAGGTGCACTAGATGTCTTGCGTAATGGTTTTACAGATTATGGTGTACGCTTTCAAATGGCATATTTTAAACCAGCTTCAGGCTTAAACCCAGATGCTTTAGCATTGTATGAAAAAAATGAATTAAAAATTCATCGTCAAGTATATTTCAGCAAGCAAAATACAAATTCAGTTGATTTAGTAATAGCATTAAATGGTATTCCAGTGGCTACATTAGAACTCAAAAATCAATTTACAGGTCAAAATGTAACCAATGCTTTAAAACAATACAGCACCACTAGAGATAATAGAGAACTATTATTTGCATTTAAGAAAAGAACGCTCGTACATTTTGCGGTTGATCAAGATGAGGTATTCATGACCACTAAATTAGATGGTATAAAAACTTTTTGGCTACCGTTCAATAAAGGATGCAACAAAGGAAAAGGAAACCCAACAAATGAAGAAGGCAATTATAAAACAGCATACTTATGGGAAAATATTTTAACCCGAGACAGTTGGCTAGAAATAATTCAAAGTTTTGTGCATCTTCAAACTGAAGAAATAGAAATTGAAGGAAGAGTCTTCAAAAAAGAAAAACTAATATTTCCTAGATTTCATCAATTAGATGCGGTTAGGAAAATAGGTGCAGATGCAAGGCATAACGGAGCGGGTAAAAATTACTTAATCCAACATTCAGCCGGTTCAGGTAAAAGTAATTCAATAGCATGGTTAGCTTACAGATTATCTAGCTTACATAATACTTCAGATGAGCGAATATTTGATAGTGTTATTGTCGTTACAGACAGAAAAGTATTAGACCAGCAACTTCAAAATACAATCTATCAATTTGAACATAAAAACGGCGTAGTACAAAAAATAGATAAAGACAGCTCACAATTAGCAAGTGCCATAGGATATGGTACTAATATTATTATTACAACATTACAAAAATTCCCTTTTATAATAGATAAAGTAAAAGAATTACCCGATAGAAAATATGCAGTAATAATCGATGAAGCACACAGTTCACAAGGTGGTGAGGCAAGTAAAAAATTAAAAGAAGTCTTAGCACTAAAGTCATTAGAAGAATCCGAACAAGATGAGCAAGACGACTTTACAACAGAAGATTTAATCAGGGAAGAAATTGAAAAATCAGCAGAAGCTAGAGGAAAACAAACCAATATCTCTTTCTTTGCATTTACAGCCACTCCAAAATATAAGACACTCCAAGTTTTTGGTGATAAAGATGAAGAAGGCAAACCACAACCGTTCCATCTTTATGCCATGAGACAAGCAATTGAAGAAGGTTTTATTTTAGATGTGCTAAAAAACTATACTACCTACGAATTATACTTCAAGCTTACAAAAGCAATTGAAGATGACCCAAAACTAAATCGTAAAAAAGCAGCACAAGCCATCGGCAAATATGTATCACTACATCCCTATAACTTAGCACAAAAAACAGAAATCATTATAGAACATTTTCGTCAAATAGTATCAAAAAGGATTGGAGGAAAGGCAAAAGCAATGGTAGTTTGCGGTTCACGTTTACATGCTAAAAGATATTTTGAAGAATTTGATAATTATATAAAAGAAAAAGGGTATGAAAACGAAATTAAAGTTCTAGTTGCATTTTCCGGAAAAGTGACAGACAATAACTATCCAACTGGAGTATCAGAACCGGAACTTACTGGATACGGTGAAAAACAACTACCTGATGTCTTCGACCAAGACGAATACAAAATACTAATTGTGGCAGACAAATACCAAACAGGTTTTGACCAACCACTACTACACACCATGTATGTAGATAAAAAATTATCAGGAGTCAAAGCAGTACAAACACTATCCAGACTAAATAGAACTTGTCCGGGTAAAGAAGATACATTTGTATTAGATTTTGTAAATGACAGGCAAACAATATTAGATTCATTTCAACCCTACTACGAAGTTACAACAGTAACAGAAGAAACAGATATCAACCATTTATATGATTTAAAAAATAGATTAGATCAATTCAAAATATATTGGGAACAAGAAATTGAACTTTTTGCAAATGTCTATTTTAACCCTACAACAAAGTTAAATAACGCAAGAGAACAAAAGTACTTATATAGCTTTACAGATCCAGCAGTAGAAAGATTCAAAGAAATTAACGAAGAAGAAAAAAAAGACGAATTTAAAAAAGGCATTCGTTCTTGGACAAATTTATATGCATTTCTCTCGCAAATCATGCCATTTATAGACCAAGAGTTTGAAAAATTTTATGCCTATGCTAAATTATTGCAAATACGTTTACCAAAGAAAGACCTTAATGAAAATATAGAACTAGGAGATGAAATAGCTTTAGAATACTATAGACTTCAGAAGATAAAAGAAGGAGCAATAGATTTAGTAAAAGGAGAAACAGGAGAATTAAGTGGTATCACAGAAGCAGGTTTAAAAAGAGCCAAAGAAGAGGAAGCATTACTCTCTGAAATAATAACAATACTAAACGATAGATTTGGTACTGAATTTGAAGAAGCAGACAAATTATTTTTCGACCAAATAGAAGCCGAATTAATGCAAGATGAAACATTACAAGTACAAGCTAAAGTGAATAAAATGGATACCTTTAAATATGCATTTGAAGAATCATTTGTTTCAAAACTAATCGAAAGAATGGATCAAAATCAAGAAATATTTGAAAAAATATTAGAAGATAAATCATTTGGCGACTTAGTAAAAGAAATGATGATGAAAAAAGTGTATAGTAAAATGAATGAATAATCTTTTTGAACGAATCATTTAGGAATAACTAGTAAACCATTATCCTGCTGTCCATTATACAAGGTGTCATTACCATCAGGGTTATTGATGATTGGTATTGAATATTTGGTTATTACTATGACAGCTTTAGTTTAAATAAAAGATGAAATATTTGTTGCCACCCCTTCCCACCGCTCCTAAAAAAAGTACTGTCATGGTTTTTGTCCCACAACAAATCAAGCACTTTGCCTGTTGGCTAGAACGTTTAGTTTAAAAATGAAAATCTAATAAGCCATCAGTCAAAGAGCATGTCCACCGCACAAAACAAAAACACGTACGCTTCGCAACTCATGCCAGTACCTTTTTTTTCCCAAGCTGTTTAACATAATGCAGTCTTATAGTGCATAACAGCTACAGTATTGTATTCGGGTTTGTCAAGCACTATAAGATGACATTATGTTAAACATCCCCTCACCCTAGCACGAGGCAGTGGCTCCAGGACAACATTTTTTGTAGCTCCCATCGCATCACCCTGCTACAAAAAAAACCGTCCTTCACCACTACCCTAAACACGTTTCTTTTCTAGTAGAAACCCTCGCTACTTTTGTTTAATCATGAACTTAAGTGCTACCGGTCTTTAGCTACTTTGTGTTAAAATAGGTAAGTACTTACATTCTTTTTTGTAAATGCTTTCCAAAACCTATCAACCCTCTAGTCCCTAATCCCTAATTACTAATCCCTCAAAAGTTAGCATTCACAAAAATCAAAATACCCAGCAAAAGTGTGTTTTTCATTTGCCACAAACAAAGTAGTAAATTGCTTTCACGGTAGCTCATGCCATACAAATAAAAAAAATATCACTGCATATTGAACACTGAACACTGCAACAAGGCACCAGCTACCATAAAAGCAATCACAGCAAAAAATTAAGCAAATAAAAAAACACACCTTTGCCCGCGCTACTGCACCGTCGCACTACGTTAGTAATAATTGTTTTTTGAAGATGCTTCCCTTTTCCAGAAGAATATTTTATGCTACCTGAACACTGCTACTGCCATCTGTCTTAAAGGCATCATCAAAAATCAAATCCAATAAAGAGTATTAAATTGTAAAACAGGATAAATCATCCTTTTTGTTTTGCCTACGGTCATTTATCCTGTTTTACAATTTAATACCCTTTAAACAACTCCACCATTCTATACCAAATAATTACTCATAAAAAGGAAAAAGTTTAATAATTTTTAAATAAAGTCAGTTATCGTGCAAAATTTAGTTTTTTCTATAATACACCGTTATATTTTTGTCATATAAATTCAAATACCATTAATGGTATGAAAACTTTTTTTAATTTTAAATTTTATTTTATGAAAAACAATTCTCAAACACAGGCAGATCTAGACAATCACTCTAATCAGTTAAATCCGAATAACGATGAATATTGGCATTCTCGTGAATAGTTTTAATTTTTAGATTTAATAGCAATGTGGAACAAACATTGCTATTGTGTTTTTAAACAAAATATAACAGTGATAGATATAATTAAACTCGTAGAAAACAATAAAATTTTTGATTTAAATAATTTTGCTGTAATTACTTTTAATAACTTTTATAGTAGAAAATATGGTTCTCTTGAAGAGGCTGAAAAAGTTTTTAATCAATTACGTTTAGAATGTAAATCTGAAGAAGAATTTATTGAAAAGAAAGAAAGAAAAATTCAATCTGACATTCCAGTTGAACAGTTTGAAATGGCAATAAAATATCTCCAGAGTTTCCAATCGTTTTCATCAGTAGTAGATAGAGAAAATTTGGAAAATCAATTATTAAGTGATGTACAAAACAATCCTGCAGCTTGGAAATTGGTTTATGAGATCTTTGAAGACTATTCTTATTTAATGAATGAAAAATATGGTTTCAATAAAAAGCTAATTAAGGAGCAATTAATTTTAGAATTTAATAAAAAAATTACATTCACGATAAAAGAAACTAGAGAAGAATTAGGTTTTCAAAACCAAAGAACATTCAAAAAATGGTTAAACTATTTTTATGGAAGCAAATATGATAATAATAGAAAATTTAATTTACTTGAATATATAGATGTTATAAAAAAGTTTTTTTTAAAACCAGATGAACTTACACTTGATCTAAACAAGAACCTTGCAGAATATAAAAACCGTTTGTCAAATGGGATAGTTGTTAAAAAGTCGCACTTGATAAAACTAACAAAAAATGATTATAAACTATTGAAAAATGAAATTGATGATTTAAAAGATACACAAGTTTTAAATCTCCCGGATAATGTAGATTTTTATCCATTTTCAATTGCACAATTAATAATCCAAAATTTAGAATGATTGATTAAAAAAACATGATTTATATTTCGTTAGAAATACTAATTAACGTTAAGTATTATTGATAATTCAGTAATACTTTTTTTTTATTTAAAACTTACATTTTATATAAAATTGGAATCAAAAAAAATTAAATAAAAAAAAGGAAGCAAAGATAAGTTCCAGGTATTCAAAAAAGCAAGTTCCAGCCTTTCAGGTTTCGGATAAAATCTCCACCCACGCATTTTCAATTTGACTAATCACAATGCACTAATTACTAATGACTCATAAGGGTAGTATTTTATCCGAAAAACCTGCTTTTTTGAAACCCTCCACTAGACGAACGGCTTTCTTTTTTTTCTTTTGAAATGAATATTCTTTGCTTCCAATTTAAAATAAAATTTGGCGAAAAAAAATTTATGGGCGGAGCATAGCGAGGCACACCTGCATTTCAAATGAAAAACTGCGGAAAATGAAAATCTAACCCATTTTTAAAAGCCGATGTTATGTTAAAATTTGTTATTAAAACGTACACTAAAGGAACGATTTATAAAAATCCGCACCTATTCATTTTAAACAAAGGATTGAACAGTGGAAAGCCTTCCAGTGAGCCATTCAGAAATAGTTTTGTTATCATTTTCGAGAATAAAGAAGATTTTGATAATATCAATTTGACAGCTTATGCACTTTGGAAAACTAAATTCTGGCATCAGTTTCTTTGTGGTTCGGTAATCCCTTTTTTGCGTTTAAACGACGTTAGAAAAGAATTTACAACAAAAGTTAACCAAGAGATAAAAGACCACGAAGAACACCTTAAAAACGTGCAAACTTTAAAGCTTTTAGAACAAAGCGAAAAACGTTTCAACGAAAATTTAAATCTAATTAATGACATCAGAAAAATAATTTTATATAGGTATTGTAACAAATAAATTGAAAAACATATTAATTTCATGATATTTTTTAATTTAGTTGGAGTTATTCTTAAACATGATGAAAAATATATATGGAATAAATGAACAAGGAAAGTTGATTGATATAAAGGATGTAATCAAAAAAAGTTCAGAAAAATATTTTTGTATAAATTGTAGTGAAAATTTAGTTCCCAAAAAGGGAGAGAAAAAAGCCCATCATTTTTCTCATAAAAATGAAACAGACTGTAATTTTGAAACTTATTTACATGCTTTATCAAAAAAAATGTTTTTTGATAAGTATAATGAATGTTTGCAATTAAAAAAACCTTTTTTTTTAAAATACCCTACAAAAAGAATGTGTATATCATGCAGAGATATAAATATTGAGTGCGAATTGAAACCTGAATTAAATCTTTATGATTTAACTAAACGTTTTGATATAATTAGTATTGAAAAATATGATGAAAATTTTATCCCTGATATTAAGCTCGCATCTAGTAAATTTGGAGATGTCATTTTTATTGAATTTGCCGTTACTCATAGATCCGAGCTTAATAAATTAAAAAGTGGTGTTAGAATAATGGAATTTGATATAAATTCAGAAAGTGATTTAAATTTTTTATTGCAAGAAGAGATTCAATTTGATCAAACAAATGCTGATTTTCATAATTTTATTTTTCAAAATAAAGAAGATAATTATGTACAAAAATCTGATTGTAATAAACTATTTCAAATATTTTCTATTTACAAAGATGGAGAGGCTCTTATTCGAAAATTAAAGATGTCTGAAATTGCTTTAGAAATGGAAAATGAAAATAGCATAGTCCATGAAGTTGACATTATTAAAACTCTTTCGTTGACAGATAGCTACATAAAACTAATTAAAAAATATTCAAGAAAAGGAACTAACATAAGAAATTGTCATGCATGTATAAACAGCCAGAAAAATTTACGTTACAATCAAATTTTTCCATTCTATTGTAATAAACTAGACAAAGAAATTTCTAACACTAACGATGGTACTAAATGTATTGAATTTAGTAAAACTTTACATATGTAAAGATATAAAAAAAGCCATGTCTAGTGAGACTTGGCTTTCATTTTGTTTAACTCAACGGTCACCACAACTAGAGTTAAACTTATTTTTTGTGCTTCTTTTGCAAACTTTTAAGCAGTAACGAAATCATAAAACTTACAATCGCTCCAACAGAAGCTAAAATAATTGTTTTAACTAGATCTTCAGAATTTATATTCGGTACTATACTCAAAAACGTGCCTCCAGCAGTGCCCATCAGAGTATGGTTATTCGCTGTCATTTGTTGTAGTCAACTGACTTGCAGCTGTCAAAACTCCTCCAGCTACAGCAACATAACCACCTATGGTTACAACAATAGCAGGCAAAGCCACAGGAGCAGCCAAAATCGTTCCACCAACAGCAGCCAAAGCTAAACCAACATTTCGAAGCACTTTAAAAAAGTTTGGAGTAGGAGCTGTAGCTCTATTCAATATTTTTTTCATAATTTATATTTTTTCATTCCCATGAAAATGGGAATCTATTTAACAATCAATTCTACACTTTCTTTTCTATCTAAAGCTTCATAAACAAACGTTTTAAGTTTCTCAAATGCTTTTCTCGACATAAGACCTAATCCAGGACCAGAAAGCTTCGTCACAGGAGCAATACAACCATTCAATTCTTTCAAAGCATTATTAGCAGGATGGAACAATATAAAACTTCTATTTTTTACATCAACAACCTCTAAATGCCACTTAAATTTCTGACTATATCGCTTTCTAATAAAATATTTCCCCTCCGGAATACAAGAAACTCGCTTTTCATTTTTCTTCCAAGGCAGCTCAATTGTATTACAAATCACTTTACCCTCACATTGAATTTTTCCGTTTGTTCCTTCAGGGAAATAAGTTCTAGTTAAAAACAAAACCATTATACACCACTATCTACTTTAGCAACTGATAATGGATTATAAGCTCCATTTTTAAGCGGGTACATCTGACCATTAATTTGTTGATAAAACTCAACACCAAGAGCTAAAAACAAAGGCTTTGTTGAATTAGCAGTTACTGCATTCGTATGCGTAATTAAGGCAGTTGCAATGCCGTCCCATGGTAGAATTGCGGTCTCAGAAGTAGCCACAACATAAGTTTCAGCTTCAAAATCCACCTCAGCACCTCCAGAAATGATTTTAAAATGTGTGGTACCACTTGGACCAGCAATCATATTTGCAGGAATAAATGAAGGAATGTCAACCTTAATTTCACCAGCAACTCTGTCAATAGAAGCAACAAAAGGAGCAAACAAAGTAGTTCCTAATTTCCCTCTAATATTGAACTCAAATCCAAATAGTAACTCTGTTTCCCCATCAATAACATTACGCAATCCTCTGTCACTAGTAATATCGGCTTGAATAACTTTAACCATTGCTTGCGTCAATCGACTAACCATTCTACCATCAGCAGAATTCAATAACAATGGTCTAAAAGCAGTTCTCAAAAGCTTACCTGCCTTACCTGCCCTACCAAATTCCGAGCCATTCTCACGCGTTCTTTGAAACGCAGGATCACTAGCAATTCTACTAGCATCAATACCTCCCTTCTCACGAGCCAAGTGCCCATCTTGAGTTTTGTAAAAAGTAATATCCCCAATAGTACCTTTTAATTTAATTATGCCCTTTTGTCTAGCCATAACATCAAAAATTTTAATTAATAAATACGTGAATAAATCCCTCAATCATAATCCATGTTGCAACACCCCCGATTGATTATAAAGCAAAATTGAGGTAAAATTCGAAGCAAAAATTAAGCACCTATACTAGATGTCACCTAATGGAATAAATGTCATTAGAAGTCCTAAGAAATAATTAATAAACAAACCTATAACCACTAGAAACCAATTAAAAAAAATAGTATTTTTAGCTATATAAATGATGTATGGCAAAGCCTAGTCAAAAGTATAGATAGAGTATGAAAATGGAAGTAAAAAGAATATGCATATATCCAAAAGATATACAGCGCATTACAGGAAAGAGTTACCGACAAAGCATTAGATTGTTATGCAATCTGAGAAAAGACTTTAATAAGCCTAAAAACAGCCTTATTAGCATTATAGAATTCTGTGAGTATACCGGTTTAAAAGTAGAACATGTCGAACCGCATATAGTCTGATTACTAGTTTATTTTTTGAACCTCTTTTTGTTGTTTAATAGCAAGAATTTTAGTAAATTTGACTATACGATTTCGATACATTTTACGTCAAACGTAAAGGGACTAATTCGGTGACCATTTATAAACTAACTTATAAACCCCTTGTAAATATAAGGATTTTTAAACATAGTTCGATTCTCTCCGACTCCACAAAAAACCCTGTAAACAATTGATTTTACAGGGTTTTTTATTGTATAGCTTTTATTCCTTAAAACTGATAGACAAAGATAATTGAAGATCCATAACTGTCAATTGCTAAACTTACATCTATATTTCTTTCATATTTAGTAGTAAATAAATACGAACTCGAAATACCAATAGCAGCTCCTGCTAATACATCAATAAAATAATGATTTTTAGATTCTATTCTCGAATAGCCTGTAAAAGCGGCTAAGGCATAGACTGGAATACCGTATTCCCAACCGTATCTTTTTTGAATAAAAGCGGCACTTTGAAAAGTTATCGAAGTATGTCCGGAAGGAAAAGATTTAAAATTCGCATGATTGGGACGTTCTTTTTTAATGATTAATTTTAAAGCTTCCGTAGTGACCGCATTTACTAGAAACCCTTTTGAAAATTGTTTCAATCCTTTGTAATCTTTTATAAATATAGTGGTTGCTATAGTAGAAATTGGAAGTGCATATAATAAAGCATCACCCGTAGACTCTGCAAAAGTACTTTGTACTTGTGTATTTCCCCATTGTGAGCATAAAAATACCACTATCAATAGAATTTTTCTCATTTGTAAAGATTTAAACTGTAGTTTAAATTTAAAAAAAATAGCGACCTAATTCAAGTATTTTGATACTACATTAAAAGTCTTAATTAAATTTTAAGACAAACACAACTTTCTGTCGAATTTATTTTTAATTGTTATGCTCTTTTACTTCTAATTTTATAACTATTGACGCAAATTTTATAACTCCTTTTCTCTTTAGAAAAATTAATTTTGAGTAAACTAAAAAACATAGAACATGAAAGCACAAAATCAAAATTCGCAAAGCGTAAACAAAAAGGGAACCGATCATCGTAGTGATACTAGAAAACATCAATATAGAAATCATGATGATATTTTAACGAATGACGAAAACTATGATGTGGATACTCAAAAATTTATTGGTGAACAACCCGATTGGGATGATAAATTAAACAATGAAGAAAAAAATTAATACTTCATTCTAAATTGAGAAAGCCTGCTTTAATTAATTAAAGCAGGCTTTCTTATTCTCACTCAGTTGTATTATAACAAAACTTGCTTCAAACCATCGGCCACACTAATCCATAACAAATTGTAGAAGGATTTTTCAGGAACTCGTTCTACTTTAACAGAAACGGCTTTTAACTCTTCGCCAGAATCATCTTTTACAAATAAATTTCCTATTGCAGTTAAAAGTCCATTCTTTTTGTAGCGTTTATTATTTTGATAGATTTCAACTTTTAAGTCATCGTATTTTAAGGCAAAACCTCCTTGGTTCATTACATCATTTCCTTTGAAATTAAAATACACTTTCTCTAAATCACCTTTCACTACAACATTGAGATAAGGCTTTGTAAAATAGATTAATTTTTCAGCATTAAAATGATTTAATTTTCCTTTAATCTTAAAACCATCTGTACTATCCAACACATTAAAAGACCAATCTACGTCTAACATAGATTCTTCCATAAATCGAGATTGAATGCTTATTTCTGTATCGGGTACTTTCTTTTTATGAAAACCACTTTGAATAGAAGTTGCTTTTAGGTTAAAAGCATCAAAAATTAATTTTCCTGGACCTTCTTCAAAGGTTTTTTCTTCTTCATAAACAATTTTGGATTGTACCATTTTTATAGTATCAACCTGTAAATCAAAAGGAAGATTACGCAATAAGTTGTTATATAATTTCTTCTTACTTAAATCGTCTTCTGGCATTTTGCCTCGGTAAATAGTAGCGTCTAGTTGATTTAAAACCAATTCTGGAATTTTACAAAAGAAAACATCCTCTTGGAAACCCCAATGCATTTCTTTCAAGGAAATTTGCTTTGTATTTATAGTATACAAATCTCGTTCTTTAGGTATTTTTTGAACAAAAACTTTTCTAGAATAGGTTGGTTTTAACTGAAGATCATCAATTTGTAAACTGGTATTCGTAGTATTAAATTTTGAAGCTTTCAAGGTGTAAAATTCGTTAACCTGATACAAAAGATGGGTACAATTGATACTATAATTTTCGTAAGTGAAAGGAATTTCTTTTTGTAAAGTCTTTTCATTTAATAGTAATCCTTCGATTTTTAAATTAAGTTGCTTTAGTGAAGCTAAAAGTTTGTCGTTTTCAGCTTTTACAATTTGTACGTTCCCTTCGCTTAAATAAATGGCATTCACCACAATAATTTTTTCAAAAGGTTCGATTATTTTAGACTGAATGCTTTTAGAATGAGAAAGTACTTCATCGTTGTTTTTATGCAGTGTAATTTCTGGTGCAACAATAACGAGTTGATTTGCTTTAATTTTATCTCCAAACAAAATACTCAAGATACTAAAATGAGCTACTTTTATTTGAGGTACTTTGGCATATATTCCAATTTTTTTATTCGTATTTTCAATTTCCGTTTTAGGAGCAATTGAAACATCAACTACTCTTATTGTTGTATTCCAAAGTGAAATATCAATATCTTTATACGCAATATTGTAATCGGATTTATTTTTATCTGCGAGTAGTTGAGGTAATTTAAATTCAATCCACAAATTAAGACCGAAATTGAGTATTCCTAAGAACAGAATACCACCAATTAAAAAAATAGCTATTTTTTTTATGCGTATCATGCTTATTGTTTATAAGCACACTAAATTACACATTTTTTAAGAACAAAACGGCATTTGCATTACATAAAGGATTACTAAATTTAAAAAGTAAGATTTCCTATTTAAAGAAAAAACCTGTTTCTATTTTTGAAACAGGTTCTTAAAACTAACTCTTTACTACGCTATTTAACTTAATGAAAAGAGAATTAGAACACTATCATTTTTACCAGATCCTTCCACAAAAATCATTAATTCTTCTAATTCGTCTCTTTTGTTGGTTTTCATTAAAAAACTAGCTTCTTTACCATTAGCTGAGTATTTCATTAATTGTTCCAAACTCTTATTCTTCTTATATTTTTTAGCAACTGCCTTCATATCACTTCTAAGTGCATTATTGGAAGTGGAAAAAACTTTTACAAATTCAATTTTCTTTAAAAAATCGATAATTTTCTTTTCTTGTTGATCCTTTCCACTAGTGTTTATTTCTATGTCCGAAAATAAATCCTTATTGATTACAAAAGAAGATACCTCTTTATTGTTTTCAAATTTTTTAAAGGATTGACCAAAAAATAAATTAAAGCTACACAAGAAGACTAACGTACAAAACAAATTTTTCATAATTATCTGGTTTTATTGTTATTATAAAAGCTAGACGACACAGCAAAAGTTTTGTAACAAAAAAAGCGACAAAAAGCCGCTTTTCATTATATTTAAAATAACAGTAGTGTTATTGTACTACAATTTTCTTATGTATTTGAGAATCTTGATCCGAAACTGTAACCAAGTATATCCCTGATGGTAAATCAATTTCCAAACGCGATTCTTTGTAAAATTGATGTTTAACAACAACTTGACCCGATAAATTGGCTATTTCTACTCTTGCTTGACCTTTTACACCAGAAAAAATCAAATAATCAGTTGTAGGATTAGGGTACACTTTAACCTGATTATTTTGAAAATTTTCATTGGATAAAGCAAATGACCATGGTTGCCCAAAATTAGAACCAAATATATAATCAGCTAACTGAGGATAATCGATAAACGGATTTCTATTCAATTGCCAAGTGTAGATGTAATTATTTCGGTTCATTTCAAAATCATCAGCCGGATCTTGTGTATTCCAAGTTAATAAAGTAGCTAAATCTCCCATTTGTCCAACGATATTATCTGCTGGATTCCCATTCACTAAATTTAATCCGTTATAACGAACTGCCATATAAAATAAAGCTCTAGCCACATCTCCATGCCAACTTCCTTGACTTCCTGAAGGTCCGTTATAATCTACTCCATAATCTCGATTACTTCTGGTTGAATTTTCCGCACCGTCTTCTGCTCTTATATGATGTGCGTCTCCGTGACCAGCTACAATATCATCTGCATTCGTTGGCAACCAAACATTAATTCCATCTGCAGTAGAAGACGTTCCGTTTGAAAAACCACCTCGAGATTGCGGAAAAATATGTTCTCTATTCCAAACTCCAATATTACTAGATCCAGTTTGATAGTCTATAATTGCTTTAGGAGTTTCCACATACATTTGCCAAACCTGATTCGAATTCAAAGGATTTTTATCCGATTCTTTTAATATAAATTCGATATCGCCATAATTATGAGCATGTACCACATTAGGATCTGCAATAATGTCTTGAAGTGCTTGTTTTAAAGTATTTCCCGAAAGTCCCTCTAAACTATCATAGTAACCTGCAGGAGTTGTAGGAGAAACTAATCCAAAAGTTGGATTTAATGGTGTTCCATAAGTTTGAACTACATAATCATTATCATAAACCCTTACAATAACGTTATTATTTGCAGAAGCATACCCAAAAGGTAGTGATTGCACTTTAATTAACATTTCTTCATCTCCTTCATCAGTTGTGTCATCAAAAATGGGAACGGTACGTTGTGCTGTAGTTTCACCAATTGGGATGGAAACTGTTAAATTAACCGAACCATAATCGTTCACCATAAAGTTTCCATTCACTAATGTGTAATTAAATACTAATTGTTGGTCCTGAACAGGCGTATCTGTTGAGAAAGTAATCACAAAACTTTCCCCTTCATTATAAGACGTAGCTGGAGTTGAAATCGTAACATAATTTATTACAACACCAGAACCATCATTATTCACACCTGGTGTAGGAGGTTTTGCCTCATAAGTACCATCGTTTTTTCGTTGTACAGAAGTAGATGTAGATTCTCTTGTGCATAATGTGATTCCTAGAATAGACATCAAGTTAACGGGTTGACTCGTTGAATTGGTGTAAGCTAACGCATCTATTAGATTTGTTGTTGTTGCTAAAGTTCCTGTTGAAGTAGCAGCATCAAAAGGAAAATCGGTTGCATCACCTTGATAAAGTGCTACCACATCTGGACCATTTTGAATCGCTCCATTATAAAAAATACCCATTGGAGCAGGATTGACAGCACTATTTCCAAAATGAGCTATTCCATTAATATCGGTAGTATAACCATCTAAATCAATAGTAAAATAACTGGAAGAATTGGTTTCATTAAAAAAAACTATAACATAACCGTCTAAAGAAAAGTTTGGTGAACTTGATTTTAGTTCAACAAATTCTAATTGATCAGAACCAGGGTTATCAGCATCAATTTCATTGATAACAATTTGTGAAGAACACAATGAAATACAAAAAAGAGCTAATAATAGATGTAATTTTCGGAGCATCATATTTTCTTTTTTTTTACAAATGTAGGCATTAAGATTAACTTCCCTAATGATAAGGCATTGATTTTATTAACATTAAACTGGTTTCATAAAAATCTAAGGAGATTTTAAGGGTAAAACCTACAAAATGACGCAACTTTTCACTAAAATTGTAATCTTATTATAAAAATGCTTTGAAAATTAAAGGTTTACTTTTATTGTTCGTTACATATCTCAGTTTTTCTCAACATAATACTACCATTACTGTTCGGGTAAATCCAGAGGAAAAAACACTTTTGGTCCAACAGCAATTGCAATATGTGAACACCAGTAACGAAACCCTAACCACTATTGTTTTAAACGATTGGAACCATGCCTTTTCTTCTAAAAGTTCTAATTTAGCCAAGCGTTTCTCTGACGAGTATGTAAGAGCCTTTCATTTGGCTAAAGAGGAAGACAGAGGAGCTACTACCATTCACAATATTTCCGATGCTACTTTTAAGAATATCGATTGGGAAAGACCTAAAAATCATTTGGATTTAATTGTTGTAACGTTAGAAAATCCACTAATTCCTAATGCCAGTACAACAATAAATTTATCCTATACCGTTAAAATTCCGAATGAACGATTTACTAAATATGGGTTTGGTGATGACGGAAAATTATATTTAAAAAATTGGTTCTTAGCTCCTGCTCGATTTGAAAACAAACTATTCGTTCAATATAGTAATGAAAATTTAGATGATATTGCCAATGCTCCAACGGATTATGCAATAACTATTGAAGCTCCAAAAAAATGGAATGTAGTTTCTGATTTAAATTTGGAAAGTACTAGTTCACAATCAGATTTTGATGTCTACACACTTCTAGGTTCCAAGAGAACAGACTTTACATTATGTCTTACTCCAAAAGACGAGTTTATTAACTACAAGAATGAAATTGTAGAGGTGAGTACCAATTTAGAAAGTAAAATTGAACCTTTTCAAAAAGCTATAATTGTAGATAGAATAACCCATTTTGTATCAGAAAATATTGGTAATTCTAGTATCCAAAAAATAATTGTTTCAAAAGAAGATTACGCCAAACAACCTTTTTATGGCTTAAATCAATTGCCTTCCTTTTTAAGACCTTTTTCAGATGATTTTATATTCGAATTGCAATTTTTAAAAACGTACACCAATAATTTCCTAAAGAATAATCTTCAAATCAACCAGAGAAAAGAGCAATGGATTATTGATGGAATTCAGGTATTTGTGATGATGCGATACATTAACGAGTTTCATCCAGAGATGAAAATGACTGGAAATTTAGCCAAACTCAAATTGTTAAAATCCTATCATTTTATCAATCTTGATTTTAATCAGCAGTACAACTATTTGTATTTATTAATGGCTAGAAAAAACTTAGACCAACCATTAAGTTTTCCCAAAAACAGATTGATTAAATTTAATGAACAGATTGCTAATAAATACAAAGCTGGCTTAAGTTTGCAATACTTAGATGCTTATTTAGAAAACGACATTGTAGAAAATTCAATTCAAGAATTCATGGTGATGAATCAGGATTTTCAAACCAATGATACTGATTTTGAAATGATTTTGAAAAAAAATACTTCAAAAGACATCAATTGGTTTTTCCAAACTTTAATAGATAGTAGAGCTATCATTGATTTTAAGATTACACATTTAAAAAAAGAGTCGGATCAGGTAACCTTAAAAATAAAAAACAAAACGAAGACAAATGTTCCTATTGCATTATATCAGTTAAAAGAAGATAGTATTATTTCTAAAAAATGGTTGAAAAACATTAAAACGGATACGATTATTACTTTTCCTAAAAAGGATATTACCAAAGTAGTATTGAATTATAAGAATGAAGTTCCAGAATACAATTTAAGAAATAATTGGAAATCTTTAAAAGGTTTTTTCTTCAATCACAGACCTATAAAATTCAATTTTTACAAAGATTTAGAAGAACCCAATTACAATCAAATTTTTTACATGCCCGAATTTGATTTCAATCTTTATGATGGTTTATCGTTAGGGGTTCGCTTTAATAATCGATCTTTATTGAACAAACCCTATAACTTTACAGTAGCACCGTTTTATTCTACAAATACCAATTCCATCATAGGACATTTTGCTACATCGGTTGACGATTATGTAAGAGATGACAGTAAATTATATCGTATTATTTATGGATTAAGTGGGAACCAACTTCATTATGCTCCTGACGCTAAATACACGCGAATCATTCCTTCTGTTCAGTTTGTTTTTAGAGACAAAGATTTGAGAAGTAATAAAATGGAATACATACAAGTGAAACAATTTTTCATTAATAAAGAAGTTTCATCGACAGTTGTTCAAAACCCTTCTCAATCCAATTTTTCAGTATTTAGTGCTTCCTATACGAATTCACAATCCGAAATAACGAAAACATTCAATATTTCGAACCAAGTCCAAATTTCTAATAATTTTGGTAACATTAGCACCGAAATCAATTACAGAAAATTATTTGAAAATAATCGTCAACTCAGTTTACGCTTATTTGCAGGAAAATTTATTTATTCCAATCCTAACAATACTTCTCACCGATTTGGACTGGAAAAGCCAGTAGATCTTACCTTTCAAACCAATCTTTTAGGCAGAAGTGAATCGGTAGGTTTATTCAGCCAACAATTTATTTATTCTGAAGGAGGTTTTAAATCGAAATTAGATACGCGCTACGCTAATGATTGGATGACAACCATCAATGCTTCTTTAAATATCTGGAATTGGGTACAAGTCTATGGAGACATTGGATTGGTTAAAAACAATGGTATGTCTGCACAATTCTTATATGATTCTGGAATTCATTTGAATCTAGTTCCCGATTATTTTGAATTATTTTTACCTGTGCAATCTTCAAATGGTTTTGAATTGAATGATAAAAATTATCCTGAAAAAATTCGATTTATAATTACAATTAGCCCTAGAACATTAGTTTCTTTATTTACCAGAAAATGGTTTTAAACAATTATTTGTTGATTTATTGAATAATTATCAATAAACAATGAATAAAAACGACAATAAATACAGTATTTATATTAAATAGAATAAATTTATAATAATTATTAATATTTAGAAGCTTCTCCTATTGCTTTTTTGACCGCGTTTAACTATATTTGTGGCAATATCAAAATTAATACTATGAGTAATTCTGTCACAAAAGAAACTTTATCTTTTCAAGATTTTAAAACAGAAGTCCTAAAAGACTATAAGACTGCTATTATCAGTAGAGAATGTAGTTTATTAGGAAGACGAGAAGTATTAACAGGGAAAGCAAAGTTTGGTATTTTTGGTGATGGTAAAGAAGTACCACAATTAGCTATGGCTAAAGCTTTCAAAAATGGAGATTTTAGATCGGGTTATTATCGTGACCAAACCTTTATGATGGCAATTAACCAATTGACTATTGAACAGTTTTTTGCTGGTCTGTATGGTCATACTGATATTGATTTTGACCCAATGAGTGCTGGAAGACAAATGGGTGGTCATTTTGCTACGCATAGTTTAGATGAAAAAGGCAACTGGAAAAATCTAACCGAACAAAAAAACTCAAGCGCAGATATTTCTCCTACTGCTGGACAAATGCCTCGTTTATTAGGTTTAGCTCAGGCTTCAAAGCTATTTAGAAATGTTGCTGAATTAAAAAATCACACCCAATTTTCAATACAAGGAAATGAAGTTGCTTGGGGAACTATTGGAAATGCTTCCACTTCTGAAGGGCTATTTTTTGAAACTATAAATGCTGCTGGAGTTTTACAAGTTCCAATGGTAATGAGTGTTTGGGATGATGAATATGGAATTTCTGTTCACGCAAGACATCAAACAACAAAAGAAAACATCTCTGAAATCTTAAAAGGTTTTCAAAGAGATGATGAAAATAAAGGCTACGAAATACTTCGCGTAAAAGGTTGGGATTACCCATCATTGATTGATGTTTATGAAAAAGCAGGTAAAATAGCACGAGAAGAGCATGTACCAGTTTTAATCCACGTAAATGAATTAACACAACCTCAAGGACATTCTACCTCAGGAAGTCATGAAAGATATAAAAGCAAAGACCGCTTAGAATGGGAAAAGGAGTTTGATTGTATCGAACAAATGAAACTTTGGATGATTAGCAACAATATTGCTACTGAAGAAGAAATTGAAGAAATTAATTCGTTAGCTAAAAAACAAGTTTTGGAAGGAAAAAAAGCAGCTTGGGCAGCTTATAATAATCCTATAAAAAATGAATTAAATGAATTAGTTACTTTACTTCAATCTATTGCAAAAGAAAGCACCAATAAAGTTTTCATTGAAAAATATGCGAATGATTTAGCCTCTATTAAAGAGCCAATTCGTAAAGACATTTTAACTACCGCTAGAAAAGTACTTCGCTTAATTATTAATGAAGCTACAAGGAATACTTTAGCGAGTTGGATTACATCGTATATAGAAAAAATTCAACCTAAATTTAGTTCACACTTATATTCACAATCTGATAAAAATGTGTTTTCCGTAAATGAGGTTTTACCAACTTACGATGACAATAATGAAGAAGTAGATGCGCGTTTAATATTAAGGGATAACTTTGATGCAATTTTTGAAAAGTATCCTGAAACCGTAATTTTTGGTGAAGATAGTGGTAACATTGGTGATGTAAATCAAGGCTTAGAAGGCATGCAAGAAAAATACGGGGACTTGCGTGTTGCTGATGCTGGAATTAGAGAAGCTACAATTTTAGGACAAGGTATTGGTTTAGCCATGAGAGGTTTAAGACCTATTGCTGAAATTCAATATTTGGACTATTTATTGTATGCCATTCAAATCATGAGTGATGATTTAGCCACTTTACAATATAGAACACACGGAAAACAAAAAGCACCATTAATCATTAGAACTCGCGGACATCGATTAGAAGGTATTTGGCATGCAGGCTCTCCTATGGGAATGATTTTGAATGCTATTAGAGGTATACACGTGTTAGTTCCAAGAAACATGACTAAAGCAGCTGGCTTTTACAATACATTATTAGAAACTGACGAACCAGCATTATTAATTGAATGTTTAAATGGTTATCGTTTAAAAGAAAAGAAACCTACAAACATAGGAGAATTCAAAACACCAATTGGAGTTGTGGAAACGATTAAAGAAGGCTCAGACATAACCGTTGTTTCTTATGGCTCTACCTTACGATTAGTAGAACAAGCTGCTAAAGAACTTTTAGAAACAGGTATTGATGTTGAAATTATCGACATTCAAACGTTGTTACCTTTCGATATCAATCAGGATATTGTGAAAAGTTTAGAAAAGACAAATCGTTTATTAATCGTAGATGAAGATGTACCTGGAGGCGCAAGTGCTTATATTTTACAAGAAGTTTTAGAAAAACAAAAAGGATTTTTCCACTTAGATAGTGAACCTCAAACTTTAACAGCTCAACCGCACCGTCCTGCTTATGGAACCGATGGAGATTATTTCTCCAAACCAAGTGCAGAAGATATTTATGAAAAAATATATGGAATTATGAACGAAACCAATCCTTCTAAATATCCAAATTTATACTAATAAAAAAGGAGATTCAATTGAATCTCCTTTTTTATTTATGAATACTATTTTTAAATCGTTTTTAAAACACTAATCAAATAATCAATTTCTTCTTTTGTATTGAAATGACTCATTGAAATTCTAATATTAGGCTTTTGTTGTTCCTCAGGTGATAGAAAAGCAGCTAAAACATGAGAAGGCTTACTACTTCCACTTTGACAAGCACTTCCTCTTGAAACAGCTATACCTTTCATATCTAAAGAAAACAAAAGCATTGCTGTTTTACTTTTATCAAAAGGCAATACAACGTTGATAATATTATAAAAAGTATGTTTTCCAATGATGGCACACTCAGGAAAAGCTTCTTTGAGTTGTACTTCACAATACTCTTTTAAATCTGAAACGTATTCTTTTTCTTCTTCTAACTTAGCATATGAAATTTCTAAAGCTTTTGCCATTCCTGCAATTTGATGAACGGCTTCTGTACCGGCACGAAATCCTTTTTCTTGTTCGCCACCATAAATCATGGGTTGTAATATTGCATTTTTTTTCATGTAGGTAAAACCGATTCCTTTTGGGCCATGAAATTTATGAGCAGTTCCTACTAGAAAGTCAAGATTCAAGGCATTCAAATCAAAAGGATATTTTCCTATTGACTGTACCGCGTCACATAGAAAATAAGCTTTGTTTTCTTTACACAATTGACCCATACGTTCAATATCAATCATTTCACCCGTTTCATTGTTCACATGCATTAAAGCCACTAAAGTAACAATCTCATCTTTTAAAAGCGATTCCAAATCAGAAAACAACAAACTACCCTCTTTTTGTACTGGCAGATATTCAATGGTTACATCATATTCTTTTACTAAAACTTCAACAGTATGTAAAGTAGCATGATGTTCTAAAGGAGAAGTAATAATCCTTTTTACCCCTAAATCCTTAATAGCATTTCTTAATATCCAATTTATTCCTTCAGTAGCACTTGAAGTAAAAATAATTTCAGACGCAGAAGCTCCAAGTAGCTTCGCAATCTTTTTTCTGGAAGATTCCATGCTATTTTTTGCAGATCTACCAAAACTATGTGATGAAGAAGGATTACCAAAATGCTCTGATAAAACTGATGTTATTTCTGCTATAACCTCTTTTCTTAAAGGAGTTGTAGCTGCATTATCTAAATATATTTTTTCCATAAAATAATATTAGTACAAAGATAACAAACTCATTTGAGTTCCATAAAACATCTAAACATTTTAAGTTTTTTAGAAACCCTTAGTATATTTTTTTAACATTCAAACTTCGCTTAATTAAGATTTTGTTAACATTTTTAATGAACAAACAAGCCTTTTGTCGGTAATATCACTTTTATACATAAAGTTTAACATTTTCGGCAAAATAGTTGTAAATAAAATTGAAAAACATCATTTACTTTTACTTAAGTTTTTAAAACATTAGTTACCAATTATTTACCTACACATTGTGCAAACATGTTTACACATTAAATAACATGAGGTCGCATTAACGTTCAAGACCATATGGAACAAAAAATAGCCCAAAAATGAAAAACTTTACATTTACATTACTAGTTGCCTTATTATATAGCCTAGGAGGTTACTCACAATGCAACGACGGAACAATTACGGGTTACTTTACTGTAATTTTAGGTCAACCTACCACTTTTACAGCTACTCCTGATGCGCAATGTGACAATTGCTATGATTGGGACGTAAACAATCATTATACTTCAACTGACAATCAAACCATTGGTACCTTAAAGATTGTTGGTACTGATACTAATAAAAGTATCGTAATAGAACCAACTGCTGTTGGTGCTTTTTCCCTTCAATTATCTTATATGGATGAAAAAGGATATCACACTGCATCATTTATGGGTAATGTTGTTAGCCCTACAGAAATCCTATCTGAAAAAACTCAGGTAACTTACGTTAAGGACAAAAAAACAAATAAGTAAGACAAACAACAAACAAACACTATAAACTAATAAACAACTATAAATAAATTTTCTTGTTAGAATGACCTCTTCCTACTGAGAGGTCTTTTTTTTTTACAATATTATTACAAAAACCCTTGTTTTATTAGACTTTTAAGCTTTTTACCGATAAAAACACACACTTAATCTTTGTTTTTTAACAAAAAAACATAATTATTTAAAATTATATTCCTATATTTATAAAAACAAATTAAAGATTTATTCAAAGTATTGTGGATTTATACTAGCACTTTAAAAAGTATGAGGTCGCAAAATGTTCAAGACCAAAAGGAACACTAAAACCCCAAAAAAATGAAAAAACTTATTCTTACATTAGCAATTGCAATTGGATTTTGCGCTACGGGTTTCTCTCAATCAAACAACGGAGCTATTTCAGGTTATTTTACAGTTATTTTAGGTCAAAGCACAACCTTTTCTATAAACAGTTTACAGGATTTTGATTCTTATCAATGGGATGTAAATAACAATTTAACCAATACTAAGAACAAAAAGAGCTTAGGAAGCTTAAAAATTATTGGCAACAATAATGAAAAAACAGTTATTATTGAACCTACTACCCTTGGAATTTTTTCAATTGAAGTAGTTTATAACGATAAAGATGGTTATCATACTGCAAGTTTTATTGGAAACGTAGTTAGTCCAACTGAAATTATGACAGAAGAAAGCATAACCGTATTGGAAGAATCTAAAAAGAATAAATAAATATTAAAATAAGTAAGGTTATTATAAAAAAGAGCTCTTATAAGAGCTCTTTTTTATAATTAAAATTATATAATTGTTTATTTTTCCATATCAACTACATTTGCTTCAGCTACTTTTTTATATGTACCATTATTCAATTTCTCACGAATGGCTTCAAAAGCAGTTAAAGTTTCTTCAATATCTCTCATAGTATGTGAAGCAGTTGGAATCATACGTAATAAGATAATTCCCTTTGGTATAACCGGATACACTACAATTGAAAGGAAAATATTGTAATTTTCTCTCAAATCATTAACCATTACCATCGCTTCAGGAATTGATCCTTCTAGATACACTGGAGTAACACAAGTATTCGTATCACCTATGTTAAATCCTTTTTCTTTTAAGCCATTTTGTAAAGCATTTACGTTTTCCCATAGTTTGTCTTTTAAACTAGGATTATCTCTTAAAAGTTGCAATCTTTTTAAAGCTCCTACTGTTTGAATCATTGGTAATGATTTTGCAAACATTTGCGAACGAAGATTGTATTTTAAATAATCGATAATGTCTTTATCACCTGCTAAAAAGGCACCAATACTAGCCATAGATTTCGCAAAAGTTGAAAAATAAACATCAATTCCATCTTGACATTCTTGTTCTTCACCTGCTCCAGCACCTGTTTTACCTAAAGTACCAAAACCATGCGCATCGTCGACTAATAATCTGAAATTGTATTTTTCTTTCATGGCTACAATTTCTTTTAACTTACCTTGCTGACCACGCATTCCAAAAACTCCTTCAGTGATAAATAAAATTCCACCACCCGTTTCAGTAGCCATTTTAGTAGCACGTTGTAAGTTTTTCTCCATGCTCTCCAAGTCATTGTGCTTATAGGTAAATCTTTTTCCCATATGCAAACGTACACCATCAATGATACAAGCATGAGCATCTACATCGTATACAATAATATCGTTTTTAGTAACCAAAGCGTCAATTGCTGACATAATTCCTTGGTAACCAAAATTCAACAAATAAGCCGCTTCTTTATTAACAAATGCAGCTAATTCTCTCTCTAATTGTTCATGGATATCAGTATGACCACTCATCATTCTAGCACCCATTGGATAAGCAGCTCCATATTGCGCAGCAGCATCCGCATCCGCTTTTCTTACTTCAGGATGATTGGCTAGACCTAAATAATCATTTATACTCCAATTTAAAATCTCTTTTCCATGAAATTTCATTCTAGGACCTAACTCACCTTCTAATTTTGGAAAAACATAATATCCTTCCGCTTGTGAAGCCCATTTTCCTAAAGGTCCTTTATTATTTTGAATTCTTTCAAATAAATCTTTTACCATAATATTTTTCATTTTGAAAACTCCGCAAAAATAAGAATTAAAATGAGTTTTTTAAATATATTAAGAAAGTAATATTAAAATTCATTTTTATTCTATTTTCTCTATAATTTAAATTATAAAATAAATACTAAAACTTTAAAATTTTTTACTACATTTGTTCCCGAATGCACAGCAATGTGGTTACACATTCACCGTAAAAGCTGATCGCTCCAGGTCGGCTTTTATATTTTAAACCAAGTCTCAATCATTTTTTCTTCACTTTTACTATCATTCACGTGCGTAAATTCATTAGTATGAGAATTATAGTTATATTCTTTTTTCCAATTCAAATGATTTGCTGCTAATTCCTTTATACTATTACACACATATTCAATTTCTTCATTAGTCGTTGTAGGATGTATTGACATTCTAATCCAACCTGGTTTTTTTTCTAAATCACCCGCAGAAATTTGGCAAACTATAGAATTAGATGTTTCCTGATCCACATGCAATAAATAATGACCATAAGTACCTGCACAACTACATCCTCCTCTAGTTTGTATACCGAATCTATCATTTAAAATTTTAACACCCAAGTTATAATGTAAGTCTGTTATATAAAAAGAAATAACCCCTAACCTATCTTTATGTTGTGGAGCAAGAATATTAATATTTGGAACATCTTCTAAGGAATTAAATATAATATCTGTTAACTCATGTTCCCGATCTAAAATATTTTGAATTCCCATTTCTTCTTTTAATTGAATGGCTAGTGCAGCCTTAATAACTTGAAGAAATCCTGGAGTACCTCCGTCTTCCCTATCTTCAATATTCTCAATATACTGATGATCTCCCCAAGGGTTAGTCCATCTAACCGTTCCACCACCTGGACAATCAGGAACATTATTTTTATATAAATTTTTATTAAACACCATTACCCCACATGTTCCTGGACCTCCTAAAAATTTATGAGGCGAAAAGAAAATAGCATCTAGATAAGCTTCTTTATCATTTTCAGGATGCATATCAATTGCTACATAAGGACCAGAACAGGCAAAATCAACAAAACACACTCCGTTGTTTCGATGCATTAATTTCGCTACTTCATGATAAGGTGTTTTTATACCAGTAACATTAGAACAAGAAGTTATAGATGCAATTTTAAAGCTTCTATCTTTATATTGTTCAAGTAATGCTTTGAAATTCTCCAAACAAAACAACCCTTCTTCATTAGCAGGAACAACTACAACATCAGCAATGGTTTCTAACCATGAAGTTTGGTTAGAATGGTGTTCCATATGAGAAATAAAAACAATTGGCTTTAATGCTTCTGGAAAACGTGTATATTCTTTTAAGTTTTCTGGAATTCTTAATCCTAAAATACGTTGCAATTTATTTACAACACCTGTCATACCTGTTCCATCAGTAATCAAAATATCATTTGTATTTGCATTTACATGATGTTTTATAATATGTCTCGCTTTATGATAAGCAAGTGTCATTGCAGTTCCTGAAATGGTAGTTTCTGTGTGTGTATTTGCCACAAATGGCCCAAAATGGTTCATTATTTTCTCTTCAATAGGTCTATATAATCTTCCACTTGCTGTCCAATCCGTATAAATAATTTTTTTATCTCCATAGGGAAATGAAAAGACTTGGTCCACACCAATTATATTCTTTCTAAATTTATTAAAATAAAGTTCTAAAGTTGTATCAGATTGGGTACTTAACATAAATTTTTAGTTTTCACAAAGATACATCTTTTTATAAATTGAAATAGCATCATTTGCACCGTAAACATATCAAACAAAAAAAGCTCCGAAAAAATCGGAGCTTTAAAATAAATAGAAAATATTTTTATTCTTTAACTACTTTTAATACTTGTGTTGTTCCGTCAATTACTACTTGAACCACATAAGTACCGCTATTTAGTTCTGTCATATTAATTTTAGCAGCTGTAGCATTTACTTGTTGATTAATCACTTGTTGACCAATCATGTTGTAAACGACAACAGATGTCATATTTGATGTATATTCTAAATTAAGAACATCTTTAACTGGATTAGGATAAGCCATAAAATTAGTCAAATCAAATGCAGTAGCGCTTAAACTTGCGTCATATACTGACACTAGGAATTCACCAAAGTTATCATTTCCATATTCCCATACTCTATAATATAATGTTTCTCCAGGCGTTCTACCAGTTACAGTAATCAGAGGATGGTCATCACCAGCTGAACTCGCAGAGTCATTACAACCCAATAATACCAATGCACCACATGTTCCACTATAAACTGCAGCTGCTGAATCTGTAATTCCACCAGTTTGTGTATTATTTTCAAAAGTTAAACTTCCAGATGCAGGAACCGTTACTTGGTACCATACATCACCTCCTTGATAAAATGCGCAACCAGGAGCAGTCTCTCCACTTGAAGCTGTAGCAGCAACGTTAGTTCCTACAACAGCGTTATCAGCAAATACTCCACCAGGTGTTAAAACTTCAGCATTAACACAATCATCATTTGCTGGAGGACAAGCAATGAAGTTATATGTTCCAACACTTACATCACAAACGTTATCCGATCCGTGTAATAAAGTTAATGTAACTGATGAACCGAATGCATAAGGACCAGCTTGAACTACTCCAGTAGCAGTCACAGGCCAAGTTGCAACTCCATCAGTTAAAGATGGTGAACCACTACCTAAACCAGTTACATCTACATTAACAACATACTCTGATGCATTACAATCTTCAACTACTGTAACGGCACCAAAAGTTGGAGGTGTACAACTAGCAGCAACAATATTAATTGTAAAATCTAACGTAACACCATATGTATCACTATAACATGGATCAACTGAAGTTAAATCATCAGCTGTTACTATTCTCATTCTATGTGTACCAAGAGGTGCAGCACCAGGCATTACAAATGAAGCGTTATAAGTTGTAGGATTAGCTGATAATGATTCTCCAGTAAATACTACTTCACCTGCATCATTGAAATCAAAATCATCATTAAAATCAATCATGATATAAGTATTATATGTATATCCTGTAGCAAAAGTTATCTGCACATTATTACTAATACCTTGAGCCATATCTACACTAGTAGCAGTATGATCATAATACGTTACATCTGGAGTAACGAAGTTTGTAGTTCCTAATTGTACATTAGTAATTCCAGAATTATCATTACTTGTAGGGTTAGAAACACAGTAACATCCAGTAGCTACAGTTGTAAAACTTACTTCAGAACAACCAGTAGCATCACCAACTACATTGTAAGGAGTTATTGTAAAATAATATGCAGTATTAACATCACCTTGATAGTTATATGTTAAAGTTGACCCTAAATCAACATTATCTAAAATATCGTTTCCACCTGTTGTGGTTCCCAAAGTAATTTTATAACCATCAGCTCCAGTAACAGCATCCCAATTTAATACGGTTGCATAGTTACCACAAGTAGCATCTATCGTTGCAGCAACGTTTGTTGCACATGCTGGAGGCGTAGTAGGAAGAACTTCCCATCTTATGTCATCAATAAGTACACTATAAGCTAATGCACTACCTACTCTTAAAGCGAAAGTAACATCTCCTGAAGGCATACCACTTGGTACTGTAATAAAATCTTGAGGAACTGATGTACTATTTGTAACTATTGAAGAAATAGACACAAAAGAAGTTGCATCACCAGGAGTAGTTAAATAACCTAACTCTATTGTTTCTCCTGCCGTGAAATTACCTCTTACTTTCATATTCATTCTATGTGTACCCGCATCAGCATTACTCACAGGTCTCATTGACACTACCGCTTTAGCAGTTGCACTACCATACATATATAAGTTTCTACTTCCTGAAATACCTGTACTTCCCTGAGGGTAAGCACTTCCTGCTGTACCAACTTTAGCCCAACAAGATGGAAATGTACTTCCAGTTGTTGCTTCAAAGTCTTGTACAAAATCAGTAGTACTTACACATAATGTTCTAAAATTTAATGGCCCTATCCAAATACTTTGCTCTGTTGGAGAGCAATACGCACGAACCCAAACTTCGTAAGCAGTATCTGGTGTTAATGAACTTTCTGAGAACATTACATCTCCCACAGAGACACCTGAACCCGTTGGTTGACCAGCTCCTTGAGGTTGTAAAACATACTCATAATCAAATTGAACTCCTGAAGGGTCATTCCATGATACATCGACAGAATTAGAAGTAATATTAGACGCTACTAACATCTCAGGTTCCACACAAGGAGGAATATCTTCTACAATTACATTATCAACATACAATCTCCAACCATCTAAACCACCATTAGGAACATGCCATGCTATATAAACATTACCGGTATATGCAGATAAATCTAATTTCACTTCTTCGTAAGCAATATTACTATAACTTGTATTTGGAACTAAAACCGTTGTAAAACTAGCAGGATTATTATCAGTAGTTGATAATAACAATTCATAGTCATTTGGCTCACCATCAGATTGAACCCTATGATGATACTTTAATCTTTGATTTCCTGTTAATGTAATCGCAGGAGAAATTAACCAATCATTATTTGCCCCAGCGTTATAATCTGTATATATCATGGCAGATTGATTTCCTTCAAATGGATTCGAAGTATAATTCAAATCCCATGTATCAGCATCAGCATTTACATTTAAAACTGTCCAACAAGCTTCTGTAGTTGAATCTGAATTAAAAGTCTCCGTAAATGGTACAGCAAAAGCAGCACATCCAGTACGGAAAGCATACGGCCCACTCCATGAACTTTGAGAACCACCACAATCAGATTGAACATAAAACTGATAATTCGTATTTGGAGTCAATCCAGTAACAGTATGACCATTTAAAACACCTGTATTGGTTGTACCAGATCCTAAAGTAAACCCAGATACTCCATACTCTACATTCCAAACTGTAGCTGTTCCATTTTCTGTCCAATTTAAATTGGCAGTTGAAGAAGTTATCCCAGAAGCGTTTAAAGCATTTGGCGCAATACAACTTGGTGGAACTCCATCAATATAATTGAATTGAATATTAGGTCTGTTATTATTTGTTGAACCTGTATTCACACCACAAGCTGTTCCTCCATCAACTCTATAATATCTTGATCCATTTGTTACAGAAGTAGTGGTTCTAACTTGACCGTACGGACTTACATATGGATTAGGACCATCTGAACAAATTTCAATAACAATATTATCAATTCCGTTCCAAACAAAATTAGTATCAAAATTTATCATATCGAATACTCCTTCTGCTGTAACTGTTGGATTATAGTTGAACGCGTTTTTAACAACTTGCGTTGCATTTACGTTATGAGTAGCTGAATTTGTAGCTGAAGTATGTCCCATTTTTATGGTATATCCCAATAAATCTCCACCTGCATAATCACCAGCAATTGAAAATCCTAATGCAGTTATTTCATCATTAGGAGTTAATGATGCGCTCAATTCAGCGGCTGTATATACAACTTGATATCTAAAAGCATTATAATAACCATCAATAGGATCACTATCAGTACTTGATGTAGTGGTTGTAGCGGTTCCAATTACTAAAGTTTGGGAATTTACATTCCAAAAAGTTAGTAAAAATAAAAGCCATAAAGTAATTTTTTTCATAAGATATTAATAATTTGTTAAGTTATTGCTAATATAATTAAAATAAATACACTCTTGGTTTTATGATTGCAAATATCGATAAAATGCATAAATCATCGACAAAAAGAAAAACCTCACTTTGTAGTGAGGTTCAAAATATAATTTTAAAACAATTTATTTTAGGTTAATCAAGCTCTGTTCCAAAGTATTAATTTTAGCTAAAGCGTCTGCTTCTTTTTTACGTTCACTTTCTACAATTTCAGGTTTAGCATTGGCAACAAATTTTTCATTTGACAATTTCACCTGAACACTTTTCAAGAAACCTTGCATATACTTTAACTCCTCTTCAAGTTTATTTATTTCGGCATCTAAATCAACATTTCCACCAACTGGTATGAAGTATTCATTAGATTTTACTCGATACGATAGAGCTCCATTTACTTGTTCTGTAATATAACTTAAATCAGCCACATTCCCTAACTTCATTATGATGGTATCAAAATAGTTTGTTACTTTTTCATTATTAAGCACCTTTAAATCTATTGTTTCTTTAAAAGGTATATTTTTATCTTTACGAATGGTTCTAATACCAGAGATTACATCAGCTGTAAATTCAAAACTAGTTAGTAATTCTTCATTGTAACTTTTAATTTCTGGCCATTTTGCAATTATTAGAGCATCTTCAGGAGATCTCTTAGCAATATGCTGCCATAATTCCTCTGTTAAAAACGGCATAAATGGATGCAGCAATTTCAAATTAGTTTCAAACATTTCAATGGCTTTATTGAAAGTTATAGTATCAATTGGTTGTTGATATCCTGGCTTTATCATTTCTAAAAACCAAGAACAAAAATCATCCCAAACCAATTTATAAATGGTCATTAGTGCATCCGAAATACGGTATTTATCAAAATTGTCTTCAATTTCCACCAATGCTTTTTGCAACTTGGCTTCATACCAATCAATGGCTACTTTTGAAGATTCTGGTTGCTCAACTTCAGCAACTTCCCATCCATCAATTAATCGAAATGCATTCCAAATTTTATTTGCGAACCCTTTTCCTTGATTACATAATTCTTCATCAAATAAAATGTCATTACCTGCAGAAGAACTTAACAATAATCCAACTCTTACTCCATCAGCTCCAAAAGCTTCTATTAATCCTAAAGGTTCAGGAGAGTTTCCTAATGACTTAGACATTTTACGTCCTTGTTTGTCTCTAACCAATCCCGTTAAATATACGTTAGAAAATGGTTTTTTACCCGTATATTCATATCCTGCAAAAATCATTCGGGCTACCCAAAAGAATAAAATATCGGGACCAGTAACTAAATCATTAGTAGGATAATAATATTTAAACTCTTCATTTTCGGGATCCAACATTCCACCAAAAACAGAAATGGGCCATAACCAGGAAGAGAACCAAGTATCTAAAGCATCTGGATCTTGCTGTAAATCTGATTTTGTTAATTCAAAATTACCTGTTTTCTTTTGTGCCAATAGTAAAGCATCATCACTATTTTCTGCAACTACAAAATCTTCTTTCCCATCTCCATAATAATAAGCAGGTATTTGTTGCCCCCACCATAATTGACGTGAAATATTCCAATCTCTTATATTTTCTAACCAATGACGGTACGTGTTATTAAAACGAGACGGGTGCAATTTGATCTCATCAGACTCTAGTACCGCTTTAATAGCTGGTTTTACCAATTCGTCCATTCTTAAAAACCATTGATCTGACAACCTTGGTTCAATTACTGCTTTGGTTCTTTCAGAAGTTCCTACATTATTCACGTGATTTTCTACTTTTACTAAAGCGCCTATAGTTTCTAATTCTTTTTCAATTGCTGCACGAACATCAAATCGATCTTTACCTTCATAATGCAATCCAAAAGAGTTTAAAGTAGCATCTTCATTAAAAATATCGATAATTTCTAAGCCATGTTTTTCACCTAATGTCTTATCATTTACATCATGCGCAGGAGTTACTTTTAAGCATCCTGTACCAAATTCCATATCTACATATTCGTCGAAAATGATTGGTATTACTCGGTTACAAATAGGAACAATTGCTTTTTTCCCTTTCAAATGGAAATAGCGTTCGTCTTCTGGATGAATACAAATTGCCGTATCTCCTAAAATAGTTTCAGGACGTGTCGTTGCTATAGTTACATATTCATTGCTACCTTCAATTTGGTAACGTAAATGATATAATTTACCTTGCCTTTCTTCATAAATTACTTCTTCATCTGATAATGTAGTTTTAGCTTCAGGATCCCAATTTACCATTCGGTATCCGCGATAAATCATATCTTTATTATATAAATCAACGAAAGATTTTATTACAGAAGCACTCATATCTTCATCCATAGTAAATTTAGTTCTATCCCAATCACAAGAACAACCTAATTGTTTCAATTGCTCAAGTATGGTGCCACCATATTTATCAGTCCAATCGTAAGCATGCTTTAAAAATTCTTCTCGAGTTAAATCTGATTTATCAATACCTTCTGATTTTAATTTAGCAACAACTTTTGCTTCAGTTGCAATAGAGGCGTGATCTGTACCTGGAACCCAACATGCATTAAACCCTTTTAAACGAGCACGACGAATTAATACATCTTGAATAGTATTGTTCAACATGTGTCCCATGTGTAATACTCCTGTGACGTTTGGTGGAGGAATTACAATGGTATATGGTTCTCTATGATCTGGTGTAGAATGAAAATAATTATTTTTCATCCAGTACTCATACCATTTTTTCTCTACCTCTTTTGGATTAAACTGTGCTGGAATTGCCATTATTGTACTATTTTATATCGTTTTTAATTTATTCTATTTAAAAAATATTTATTATAAATTCAAAATTTCTAACACTATTTAGTCATAGTATTAAACCAAATTCTAAAAGAACTATAAAAACTTTAAAAAATTTAAGTTAACTAAGTTAATTTTGAGTTTGGTATTGTTTTTGTAATTAACTGATTGCAAAAGTAACGATATCAGCCAAAATAAAAAAAGGTATTTTATTTGTTCTTTGCAAGAAAACAATTATTTTTACATAAATCATTAATATTAAATATAATGAAAAAATTATTTGGATTTTTATCGTTTCTATTAATCAGTTTCATTTCCTATGGTCAAGATGGTCCTAAAATTGAATTTAAACAAGAAACGATAAATTATGGTGAAGTTGTTAAAGGAGAAGATGATGGTATTCGTGTATTTGAATTTACCAATACTGGTAATGCTCCATTAATAATAACTGATGTAAAATCGAGTTGTGGTTGTACTGTTCCTACTAAACCATCAGAACCTATTATGCCTGGAAAATCAGATAAGATTATAGTAAAATACAACATGAATCCTGGCCCTATAAGTAAAACTATAACCGTTGAAAGTAATGCTGTAAATAAATTAAATGGTGTAGTTCCCTTACGAATAAAAGGAACAGTAATTGTTAAGTAATAAAAAAA